>JAVBON010000035.1:0-19365 GCA_031550525.1 Desulfovibrionaceae bacterium | reverse complement strand
AAACATGCTGCCCTGCACTTCATAGGTTTTGATATTGAAGTGGTCTTTTTCGTGCCTGCGGATGCTGGACCAGCCGGAATCGAAGGTGCGCACGCGATTTTGCAGCCATTCAGGATTAGCGCTTAATGGGTTAACGGCGTTGCCTGGGGCGGGCAGACCTGTGGTGGCGCAGATTATGGCTGGCAGGTCTGAGCCAGCCATGTAGCGGTCGTCTATGCGCAGTGGCCCGCGTGTTTGGGGCGGTTTAACCAGCAGCAGGGCGTGTGGCTTCCATGTGGATCCTTCCGTATCCGACTCCAGAGCGTTGTTCAGCTCTTTGGAAAAATAGGAGTTATGCCCGGTGGAGTGATCGGACATTACTACCATAAGGGTGTTGTCGTAAACGTTGTTTGTTTTCATCCAATCAAGCATGCGGGCGACGGCCTGAATGGAGAAATGCTCAGCGGTCTGCAAGGGTGCCCGCGCGGAAGCTCTGGCATAGGCTTCGGGGTTGTCGGGGTCGGCGGGCAGTCCGGTAGCGGTATCCATAAGCGGCATGTGCTTGGCCTGCACGGATATGAACTTGAAGGTGTTAGGCCGGGCCGGATTGGTGTTGGAGATTACGGGAAGCACGTCCAGCAGAGCGGCGTGGCCTTCGGAATCGCTGTTGCGCATGGCTTGCTGGGTTTTCATCCAGGAGCCGCCGTTATAAAGGTTAACGCGGGTAACCCAAGGCGCGGCCTGAAACGTGCCCACGGCGGCCAAAAAGCTGGCCCGGCTTGGGGCCTGCACTTCGGGCAGGCCTTTAAGCTGCCGCCAAAGGGGAGCATAGGCGGAATAAAGCGAAATGCCCGCAATGACCATGTCGTCAATATCTTTGACGTGCGGCGCAAGGCGCTCGGGCTGCAAATACACCACATCGCCCAGAGCGATGTCAAAATTGAGGGGCTGAAAAAGGTTGGGCATAACGGCGTAGGCCCTGTGCATTTCGTCCAGCAGGTCGATTTTTGGCGTGTCGGGTCGCGCGTTGGCCTCTCGCACATGCTGGTTGATCTTGCCGGCGCGAAACTCCTCGCCGCCCAGCATGGCCGGTATGGAGAGCATGGTGCCGGTGCCGGGGCTGACGGTATCGGGGTACCATGTAAAACCGTCCAGCCGCTCGGCTAAATCCGGCTCCCACTGTAGTATTGAGCGCATATCGCCGCCGGTAAAGCCATCCAGCATAAGCACAAAAATATTTTGTCCGGTCTGGCTGAAGCTCCACATGCGGTTGGAATATTCGGGCAACAGTCCTTCCTGCGCGTTTTGCGGCACTGTGGGGGCGGTAAAAAGAAAAAATACGGCTAGGCCGGTTACAACTATGCTGACGCCTTGCATGGCCCCGGCAAGGGTTTTGGAACGGGTTTTTTTGTATAATATGCAAACAAAAGCGGCACTAAGGCAAAACACGCCTATATCCACCAAAGGAGCCAAGCGGGTACGCAAGGCCAGCGGGTTGCGCAGAAACACCTGATCCATTCCGCCATAGTCGCCTGTAAATACAAAGGTATAAAGCAGCATGGCAAAAGCGGACCAGATAAAAAACAAGGCCAGAAAACCGCGCCCGAAAAGCGGCGCATAGCGGTACACCAGCCAGACAATGCCCAGAAAAGCCAAAAAGCGGAAACCCAAACCGCCCAAAAGGCTTCCCAGGGTCTGGGTGAAAAATTCCGGGTCTGAGGCGTAAAGGTTGCAGGGGGTGTAAATAAAAATAAGCGCGCCAATGGCCAGGGCGGCAGACATGTAAGCGCCTGTGGTTTTCGCGCCCAGCCTGGCGGCTCCGGCCCGGGCCACAGCCCCGAATAGCGGCAGCAAGGGCTGCCGCATGACCAGCCAGGCGCTGATAAAGCCGAAATTAAGGGCATACAGGCGCGAGTAGCGCCACCAGGCAGGCGTAACAAGCTTTTTATCGGCGGTCATGCCCCACAGGGCCGCAAAAACCAGCAGGCCGAACATGACGGCGACATACACCATATCTCTCCGGGCCTCTTCACGCCCGCGCCGCAAGGCAACGCCCCTGCGCAGGGCCGCCGTGGCCGAAGCCAGTGTGGAAAACAGCATAAGGGCGAACATGGTTTTTTTGGCAAACACTGTTTCCGCCACGGCAAAGGCAGCCACGGCCAGCAGCATAAGCCACAAATCGGCCTTATCCGGCAAACGGCGTAATAAAAAGTAAAGGGCCATACGCAGCCCGCCGAGCCATGACTTAATCAGCAATATGAGTTGCGGAGTACTATGGGTGCTGTCCGCATACACATAGCGTTTGTAGATAATGTTTTTGAGGCAGGAGATAATGTTGTTGCAAGTCCAATAAAGCAAAAGCCCTGCCGAAGCGTTGTAAAGCAGCGCCAGAAACAGCGCGGCCAGCGTGTAAAGTTGTATTTTGTCGCGGCGGGCGAGGCGTGTGGAATATACCGAGGCGGAGAGCAGGTTTACCGCAGTCATGACAAAGGGCAGCAGGTTTATGGAGTATCCGCTTAGGTGGACAAGGGCATCGGGCAGGCCCAGGTCGCGTATGAAAAAGAAAGTAACGCCTTGCAGGGCCGGGTTGTCGTGCAACAGGTTATAGGCGGCAAAGAAAAACGGAATCTGGATGAGCAGGCCCAGGCTGGTGCGCAGGGCCAGCAAGGGGTGGTAGCCGTGCAGGCGGTACAGGCCGCGAGTAATCATGTAACGCTCGCGGCCTTTGAACACGGCCTTTATGTCGACAAGGCGGGCGGCCATGGCGTTTTGCAGGCCGCGCTCATCCTCCTGCCAGCTCTCCGCCAGATGATACACGGGGATGAGGGCTATGTTAACGGCAACGCTCAAAAGCACTATGGACCAGCCATAGTAGCCGGTAAAGGCATAGGCCTGCTCCAGCACGGCCTGCATACCGCCCCTGAGGGGGGATATGATAAGGGCGTATAAAAAATCCAGCATGATTAATTATGGTCGCGGCTGGGCCGCAATGTAAAATACCCGCGTATAAAAGACATTGAAGCATCGGCTGCGCAAACTTGCGTCACGCCCAAAGGCGCTTTGAAACCGCCTGAGCTTGTCACGGCAAAAGCCGCTTTTTGGAGAAAGCACCCAGGGCGTGTTCACACCACGCCTGATTTGTTACCACAACCACAACCGGTGGTCCAGGCCGCGTCATATCTGAAACCGCGCCTGTATGCGCCTGAGCATGTGAAACAGATATGCTAGCCCTTTTGTCCGGCCAAATTCTTGTGCAGTTCAAGCAACTGCACGGCAGCCGCCTTGCTGCCCTGACCGAAGTTATAAACGCTTTCATCGCGCAAGGCGCGCATACGCGCGGCGAAAGCGGCACGTTCCGGCAAAGCGGCTATAATATTCGGTAACTTACCGATATCAGCCGGGTCAAGCCGCGCGCCAAGCTGGGGCAGCACCTCCAGTTCCCAGGCCTGAAAAGGCAGATCCATGCCATCCATACCGCGCAAATCTGGCGTGAAGGTTACGGTTATAACAGGGCGCTCCAAAACAAAGGCATAGTCAAAGACAATGCCTGAAAGATCAGAAACAAGCACATCGGAGTTACGCATGGCCTCAAGGGCTGTGGGGGCGTTGTCCCATTGCACGTTGGGGTATGGTTCCAGCGCCTTGCGCAACGAGTCAATCAGCTCTGTTTCCGAGATGAAACTTTGTGGATGCGGGCGCAGTGTAAGGCGGTAACCGGCCTTGGCAAGAGGCAGGAGCAAATCCGGGCCAAAACGGCGCAACAGGCCGTTGGCGCCCCAGGTAGGCGCATAAAGAATACGCGGCCCGGCTTCTGGCTCATGGTCCGGCGCCAGCGCTCCGGCCTGGGTGACCGCGTCGGCCAGCGTATCCATATAGCAGCAGCCGGTCTCCAGCAGCAGCTTGGAAGGCATGGAGCGGGCCGATTCCAAATGGCGCAGGCTTTTAATCTGGTGTGCTCCGCTGCACATGACGCTGTCGAAGTAATCAAAGCTGTAGAGCTTGTAAAGGGCCATATCGGTAACGGCATGCACAATATGGCAATAGTGCTTTACACCCGGTGAGCGGCGTATTTGCAGCACATCCAGCCCCGGCGTGGTCATAACGCAAATATCGGCTTCCAACATGTTGAGCACGGAAAAACCCCTGTTGCCCATACCGATATGGCGTACGGAAATGTGCCGCCACTCCCGCTGTAAGGCAGGGTCGGCCTCATCGGCCGCCAGATATATTGCCGGCGCTCCTCTGCTCTCAAATTCTTCCAGTATAGGTTTAAAGGTATTCCAGTATTGCCTGCCCTCACCATAAAAAACAATGGCGCCCTCGCTTTTGGGCACGGCTCGCCCTGTGGCGAAGTAAAACAAATTTACAGCTTTGTAATAAAAATTTTTAAGCAAAAAAAACAAAGTGGCGGATATGCCTATAAGGGCGGACACCAGCATGCTGCCGGTGCCTGGATCCAGATAGGCGTAAGCCGGGGCCGGGCAAATACAGCCCAGAAGCAAAAGCCAGCAAAAAAAGCGCAGCTTATTTTTCATTGGCAGTTTCCTTTTCCCAGCGGGCGGCTCTTTCCCAGCTTGAGCGGTCAAATTGGGGGCCGGTAATAATGTAGCTGACGCCGATGTAACCATTCTTGTTCTGCCGGGTCATGGTGTTCCAGCTACGTGTGTGGTAACGTGTTCTGGCCGTATCTTCTGGCCCGGCCAACGGATCCGGATAATCTACTTCCGGGCAGGTAATGCCGTCACGGCATATTAGAGAAGGCACGTCCGCCGAAGCCATCAAGCGTTTAGACGTCGCCAAAACATGGCGCTCTCCGAAATCTTTGAACATAAGCAGGGCTGTTGGCTGCAGCGGAAAAGAAAAATCGCTGCGAATATCATCAAAATCTTTGGAAAAAACCTTGCCGCTGCCGGTATTGCCATGGTCGGACACGATAATTATTTTGGTGTTATCGTAAATTCCGCTCCGCTTAAGCCACTCCAGCCACTTGCCAATGGCGCGCAATGCGCAGCGCTCGGCCCAGTAGTATTCCATAACCGCTCCATCCCCCGGCCTGCGGGTTTCGCTAACCGTGGTTACGGGCATGCAGTCGCTGTCTATTTGCCAGACCGGGTGGGGCAACATATTGCTGATCACCTTGAAGGTTCCGTTCCGGCTTTTTACGTTGGAAACGCTGCTCATAAGGTCCAGCATGGCGTAAGACCCCTGCGACTTGTGGCGCGCCACGTTGGTTGTGCCCAACCACTTGGCGTTGCTGTAAATATGCCTGCGCAAGCTTATAGGCGTACTCTGAAAAAGACCGAACACCATCATAAAGGAAGTTTGATCGGTGGAAACCTCCAGATCAAGCCCATGGGCTTTTCGCCATGGGTTTGTATAATCGTAGTCGGAGGTGTCTACAATCAGCACATCATCAATGCGCGGGCAAAAATTTCGCATGAGCTTTGGCTCCAGCGCGGTAATATCCGCCAGAGACACATCATAATTTTGCTCGAGCATGGCGTTGGGCAATACGGCATAGGCCTGTTGCAGCGTATCCAGCAGCCGCTGATCGGCCCGCTGGTTGACCATATAAGGGTCATAACGCTCACCGCCCATAATGCTTGGCATGGTTATGCGCGTGGCGCTGCCGGGGCTTATCACGTCACTGAACCAGGTAAACCCGTCGTATTGTTTCGCAAGATCTGGGTCTTCCGCTAAAATTTCACCTGCATGGGTGCCGGTAAAGCTGTCCAGCATGAACACCACTATGTTTTTGTCGCTCTTGCTGAAGCCGAGCAGCCTGTCGTTATAATCCGGCAGATCGTGCGGTTTGGAGCGAAAAGCCTCCGGGTTTGGGGGGGCGGCCAAAAAAGACCAGCCTGACATAACGCAAACCACAAGGACCAGCCCTTGAAAAAGCCCATTCAATATGTGCAGGCGGTGTTTAAGCACCATAAAAAACATTAATGCGAAGCTGCCCAACAGTACGCCGGCGTCCATAAGCTGCCCTTTGCGGCTGCGCAGTGGGTCGGTATCCTGCAAAATAACACTGTTCAAGGGGCCATAGTCCACAACCGCGACAAAAACGTATAACACCGCGCATACGGCACACCAGGCCGCGCATACCGCCAGCAATGGGCGCGCCTCAAGGGAAATTTTCCGAAAAAGCAGCCAGGCTCCCGCCCCCACAAGCAACACCTTGAAAAGCAGACTGCCTAAAATCAAAGATAGAGGATCGAAAAAGAAGGTCGGATCAGAGGCATACAATTCGGCTGGCTCATATATAAAAGACAGCGCAATAATAAGCATGGCCGAAGCGCCGAAAAGCGCCGCCGGCTTTTTGCCGTTAAAAGCCGAGGCAGCCGCGCTTGCCACCCGTTTGACCAACGCATCAACCGGCTTGCGGCTGAGCAGCCATAAAAGCAGCATACCCAGCGATACCGCATAACTGCAAGTATAGACACAATGTTGTATTGTCTTGAATTTGTTGGAGGGAAAAATCAAAAGTAAGACGCCAATCAACATGGCCGCGAACATTATGTTAAAAGACTGCAGGCTTATCAGCAGCGTGTCTTTGCTGTTGCGCAGCCGTGCCTGGCATAACATCGCCCCAAAAAAGATCAGGGCAAATGAGGGCAGCATTGCGCCCAGCGCGAACTGGCGCTTCCACACTACCTCCCCCAGCACCATGCACGCCACGCCAAGCGCCACAAACGGCAGATCCACCCACACCGGCAAGTTGCTCAAATGCCTGCCTATGAGCCCCGGCAACGCAAGAGCATTGCTTTTGGCATGCGTCAGCCATGCGGGCATGGCCTTGCGCGTGTCGGTATAAACAAAGCGGGTGTAAGCCATGTTTTTGAAAAGAGAAAAAATATTGTTGCAGGTCCAGTAAAGCAGTAATCCGGCAGAGGCGGTGTAGAGCAGCACCAGAAACAGAGCCGCCAGCCCATACAACTGTATTTTATCGCGCCGGCTCAGACGCGCCGAGTATACGGCGGCTGAAAGCAAATTCACGCCGGTCATTACAAAAGGCAAGAGGTTGACGGCATGCCCGCCTAAATTCAGCAAAGCGTCGGGGCTGCCCAGGTCGTGAATAAAAAAGAAGCTTATTCCTTGCAGATCCGCATTTGCATGCAGCAAGCTGTACGCGGCGAAAAAAAATGGAATCTGGATAAGCAGGCCCACGCTGGTGCGCAAAGACATAAGCGGGTGGTAGCCATGCATGCGGTAAACCGCGCGGGTAAAAAAGTCGCGCTCGCGGCCGCTGTATACAGCCTTGATTTCATCCAGCTTGCCAGCCATGCGCCGCCGCAAAACCCGTTCATCCTCCTGCCAGCCTTCGGCCAGATGATACACCGGAATAAGCGCGGCATTCACGCAAAGGCTCAGCAAAATTATGGCGGCGCCATAAGAGCCGGCCAGGGCGTAAGCATGGTATAAGACAAAGCTCATGCATTCTTGCAAGGGAGCTATTATAAGCGCGAATAAAAACGTGGACATCAAGCCTCTCCCATTTTCCATGGAGCTTTGCAGAAAACAACTCTGGCTGAGTTGTTTTCTCGTGAAACCAACTGTTACATAACCGCTACATGCCCAGCCAAAACTGGCATGGCACCCAACAAGTTTATGAAGCCGGACAAAAAACCGTAAAAAAACACACGAAAAGTCCGGCCTATGAACATATGCTTCATAGGCCGGAGCTTAAACTGACTTATCTCACATCAAAACGCTTGCGCCAGGCGTCAATAAGCGTCTGGCGTTCCTTGCCGGCCAGAGCAAAATCGTAGTTGCCCATTATATTCGCCACGTTGTTGGCCTCTGGCTTGGTTACGGAAGGCTGCGCGGTTACACAGGAGCGTTCGGCCACAATTTTCGCCATTTCTGGCGAGATGGAAAAATCTATCAGTTTTTTGGCGGCATCCATATTCTTGCTGCCTTTTACCAGCGAGCTGCCTTCCATATCCATGGGCACGGGGTTGCCAAGCACCACTACTTCAAGTGGAGCGCCGCGCATTTTAAGGGTACGGGCGAAGGCCGCTTCGGAAATGCCTATGGTAATTTCGCCACGGGCGGCCATTTCCGCCGGGCGCGAGCCAGATTGAGTATACATTTTTATATTCTTGTCCAGGCCGGTCATAAATGCCCAGGCGGCATCCGCGCCAAAGCCCTGGTACCAGCTTGAGACTATTGAATATGCTGTGCCGGAAGACGCCGGGTTGGACATAATGATGTGCCCTTTGTATCTGGGGTCGGCCAAATCCTGCCAGGTTTTGGGCAGAGGCAGCCCCGCCTTTTTAAGCTCCACGGTATTTACGCAAATGGCCGCGGGGCAGGCGCTCATGCCGTGCCAGACCGGGTTTGGGCGGCTGTCGCGCATAAAGGCGGGCAGAGCTTCGGCCCCTTTAGGGGAGTAGCTTGCAAGTATGCCGCTCTGGTCAAGCACCAAAAGGCTGGTGACGTTAAGGCCGAAAACCACATCGGCTTTGGGGGCGTCTTTTTCAGCCAAGAGCCTGGCGGTAATAATGCCTGCGGAGTCACGCACCCATTTTATTGTTATATCAGGGTAAGCCTTTTCAAAGGCGTTTTTGTAAAGCGGCATCAACTCTGTTTCGACAGCGGTGTATACCAGCAGTTCGGTTTTGGCGAAAGCGGATGCCGGAAGCAGCACCGCCAATAAAAACAACATGGTCAGTAAAAGTTTTTTCATGGTAATTCTCCATTTATATCACACTGTTAATGCACATTTGACGCTGTAAATCACTTCAGAATTGTTTTTTCCGGCCCACGTAAACTTTGGCACTGTTCCAAAGTTTACATCCGCCTGCAGACACTTTGCTACATCCTGCGCCAACCGTATCTGCTAAAAAAACAAGTTACCATGAGATGACTTCCAATACGTCAAACTAATCCAACTTAAATTCCTGTTTGATGGTCTGTATAAGCATGCGCGCCAGCTTGTCTGACTTCTGGTCGCTTGTGTTAAGGGCCATAATTGTATCCAGTACGCGCTCGCGCAATTCGGAGCTGCTCACACCTTCGGTGCGGGGAAAAATTACGATTTTTTCAGGCGCAACATGGTTCATGTTATCATCGCCGTGCACCAGCAAATCTATATTATGCCGCTGCAAAAAAGGCTCGTCCACCAGCCATGGGCAGGGCACCACCTCATCAACGTAACTGATGCTTTCCAATATTTCCTTGCGTTCGGCAAAAGAAAGCTCCGCAGTATAGCCCTTTTTGCTCTGCATCTCTTCGTCGGTGGTCAGGCCGACAACCACATGCCCAAGCTCCGCCGCTTTCCTGAGCAGGCGAATATGGCCGTGATGCAGCAAGGTTGCCGACATATCCACAAGAATACGCTTTTTCATAGCCTGGTTGCCCCGCTGTATGCCATGTAATAAAAACAGTGTTCGCAAAACATGCCGCTGACCGCCAGCGCCATGTTACTTAATGTTACTTACATGCGCGATATATTTCAAGCTATGCATATTGCATTATTCGCGTGATGCGCATTTAACAGCTATTACGATTGGCGCAACAGAACGAGCGGCATGCCGAATAGTAAAAGATAAAACCTGAGGCACGGCAAGCGCCCTAAAAACTCCAGCTTATGAGTAAAGCACACTATAAGCCGGAAAAGAAGAACGTTGGCTATCTCACATCAAACCGCTTGCGCCACGCCTCAATGAGCATTTGTCGCTCCTTGCCGGCCAGCGCGAAATCGTAATTGCCCATCATCCGCCCAAATTGGACAGCCTCGGGCCTGGTAACAGCAGGCTGCGCCGTCACGCAGGAACGCTCGGCCACAATTTTGGCCATTTCCGGCGAGATGGAAAAATCTATCAGCTTTTTGGCGGCATCCATATTTTTGCCGCCTTTTACCAGCGAGCTGCCTTCCATATCCATGGGCACGGGGTTGCCAAGCACCAGCACTTCAAGCGGGGCGCCGCGCATTTTAAGGGTGCGGGCAAAGGCGGCTTCGGAAATGCCTATGGTAATTTCGCCGCGCGCGGCCATCTCCGCCGGGCGCGAGCCGGACTGGGTGTACATTTTTATGTTCTTGTCCAGACCGGTCATGAATTGCCAGGCGGCATCCGCGCCAAAAGCCTGATGCCAGCCGGATACTATGGTATATGCGGTGCCTGAGGAGGTTGGGTTGGACATGACGATGCGGTCTTTATACTTGGGGTCGGTCAAATCCTGCCAAGTTTTGGGCAAAGATAGCCCCGCCTTTTTAAGCTCCACGGTATTCACGCAAATGGCCGCCGGGCAGGCGCTCATGCCATGCCACACGGGATTTGGGCGGCTGTCGCGCATAAATGCGGGCAAGGCCTCGGCGCCTTTGGGAACATAACTTTCCAGTAAGCCGCTCTGATCAAGGGTTACAAGGCTGGTGACATTAACGCCAAAAACAACGTCCGCCTTGGGGGCGTCTTTTTCAGCCAAGAGCCTGGCGGTAATAATGCCCGTGGAATCACGCACCCATTTTATAACGATATCCTGATGGGCTTTTTCAAAGGCATTTTTGTATAGCGGCATCAACTCGGTTTCCACCGCCGTGTAAACCAGCAGTTCGGTTTTGGCAAAGGCGGCAGCCGGCAGAATGGCCCACAAAAATAAAATAGCCGATAAAAGTTTTTTCATAACAACTCTCCATTCAGGCCTTTCACACATGTCAGGCACTTATGTGTTGCATTGAAAATCGCCCCACGCAAAATGTCTTTTAATAGCGCGCCGTGCGCCGCAACGCCACCCCCAGCAGCATATAAACAAACCGCGCCCCGAAAGCCATAAGCATAATAACGCTGCCTGCCGCCGCCGCCGCCGCGGTATTGCCCGTTTCATTAACCTGCAACATAAACACGGAAGCGGGCATGGTGGCGGGCGTATACAAAAAGACCACCGCTGAAATGGTGGTGAGCGCGTTAACGAACATGTAGTTGCTTACTTCCAGAAAGCTTTGGGCGCTTAAGGGCATAATCACGCGGAAAAAAGTGACCTGGCGCGGCACGCCGGAGGTGAAGCCCACGGTTTCGTAAGCCGGGTTAAGCTTTTGCAGCGATGCGGCAAAGGTAAGATGCCCCACGGTGTAAAAATGGACCACGGTGTTCATGATCAGCAAAAACATGGAGCCGTACAGCAAATCGTACCAGGCTCCTTGCCGGTTGAAGGCGAAAATGAAGGCCAGCCCGAGCACGGTGCCGGGCACGCTCATGGGCGCCATGGCGAGGACGCGATAAAAGCCGGTAAGCGGCGCGGGCAACTGGCAGCGGGCAACGCAATACGCGCCCAAAAACATAAGGCACGGCCCCACCACGGCCACACCCAGGGCCAACAGCACGGAGTTGGCAAAGGGGACCAGGCTCCCGCCCATGGCCGCAAAGTCATAGTTAAGCAGCGTCAGGCTGAAATCGTAAGGCCAAAAACTGATGAAGGAACCCCACACCACCATGCCAAACACTGCTATTTGCACGCCCAGCACCAGCCATACGGCCACGCTGAAGGCCGCGTCACGCCCCCTGCTTGCCTCCACCGGACCGGAAATGCTGCCGGAAAACAGGCGGGATTGCTTTTTACGCGCCCATGTATCCAGAAAAAAAGCGGCCAGGGAAGGCAGCATGAGCACAAGACTGATGGAAGCGCCCAGCGGGAAGTTATGCATGCCCAGCACCTGTTTGTAAATTTCAGTAGCCAGCATGGAGTAGTCGCCGCCAAGCACCTTGGGCACGCCGAAGTCGGTAATGGTGAGCACAAAAACCACCAGCGCCGCGCTGATAATACCATAACGGGCGTGTGGCAGGGTTATGTCGCAAAACCTGCGCCAAGGCCCAACGCCAAGGGTGCGGGCAGCTTCGTACAGGTTGCGGTCTATGGAGCGCAGGGTGGTAAGGCATAGCAGCACGGCATGGGGCAGGCAATAAATGACGCTGCCCAGCACTATGCCTATGGGTCCTTGCAGATCCGCTCCAAAAAGCAGCCCCTTGCACAGCCCTTGCCCACCCAGCAGATAGATAAGCCCTACAGCCGGAAAAAGCGAAGGCGCGAACAAAGGCAGCATGCAAACCACCGCAGCGGCCTTGCCCCCCGCCATGCGGGCTCTGGTAAGCCCGTAAGCCACCGTAAAGGCCAGAGCGACCGTAAGGCACATAACTATGCAACCTACAAGCAAGGTATGCCACATGGAGTTAAAAAGGCCTGGGGTGGTGAAAACCGTGAGAAAATTGCCAAAACCGGCAAAGGAGCCGTCATCTCCGCTCAAACTGCGTTGCAGCAGCATGAATAACGGAAAAAGCAGCCAATAGCACAAGAGCGCCAACAGGATCAGCATAAGCAAAAATGCTCCGCCCGATGTCCCGTACGGTATGCCGCGTTTAGCTCCGCCCACGGCTAACTCCACCTACGCCAGCAGGCCGTGGGCATGGTTACGGCCACAAGCCGCCCCTTGCCCAGGCTGGAAGAATTGAACAAAGCCGAAGGAATATCGGCGTAAATGGAGGTTATCTGGTCGTTAAGCAGCAACTCCACCCGCCGGAAGGAACCCAAAGGGCGGATGCTCTCAATACGCGCCACGAGGCTCCCTTCCTGCCTCAGGTTAGCTTCAGTGGCCTCACTTACCAGAATATCCTCATAGCGCACCCCGAAAGGCTCGCCATTATTGAAGCGCTCCAGCGACAAAATGTTCATGGAGCCTATAAACTCTGCGGCAAAACGGGTGGAGGGGTTTTCATAAAGGGCCTGGGGCGTATCCACCTGCTCAATGCGGCCTTTTTGCATAAGCACTATGCGGTCGGCCATGGCCAGGGCCTCTTCCTGATCATGCGTAACCAGAATGGCGGTAATGCCCAACCGCCTCTGAATGCCGCGCAAATCTTCACGCAATTGCGCGCGCACGCGCGCATCAAGTGCCGAAAGTGGCTCATCCATAAAAACAAGTTTACAATCCGGCGCCAGGGCGCGGGCCAAGGCCACCCGTTGCTGCTGGCCGCCGGACAATTCGGCGGGGTAATGCCGCTCGTATTGCTTTAGCCCCACCAAAGCCAAAAGCTCGCTTACCCTCTCCTGCCGATGGCTTTTGGCATAACCGCGCAGTCCATAACTTATATTCTCGCCCACGTTCAAGTTGGGGAACAAAGCATAGTTTTGAAATACAAAACCGAATTGCCTTTTTTCCGGATTCAGACTGGTTATATCGCGGCCTTCCAGCACTACGCAGCCCGCATCGGGCATTTCCAGGCCGGCCATTATGCGCAAAAGCGTGGTTTTGCCGCAACCGGATGGCCCCAGCAAACAAAGCATCTCGCCCTGGTCCACGTGCAGGCTTACGCCTTCCAGCGCCTTATAAGGGCCGAAGCTCTTCATGATATCGTTTACCTGAAAAAATGCTGCCATAAGACAATTGCCCCGCCCGGCATGATTTATATATGCATTAATACTGCGCAAGGCTGCGTTTTGCCCTTGAAACGCGCATTGCAACCGCAAAACCCCGCCTGATGATGAAAATTTGTGGTTTACGTCGCCGGAGCAAGCGCGGCACAAATCAACCTGTATGCCCCCCCGCTCTTAAACCAAGCGCGAAATGCGTTTTACGGTGTTACATGGATTTTACTTTTACAACAACTTGATTTATTTACGTTACTTCAAAACAACAAAAAGATAAGCGACCGAACACTTACTCCAATTTGAACTCTTTCTTGATGGTTTCAATAAGCAGCCGGGCGAGTTTATCCGACCCGCTGGTGGAAGCGCCGCGCAGGTTTAAGGAAATGAGCGAATCCAGCACGCGCTGGCGTAAATCCGAACTGCTTATGCCCTCTGTACGCGGGAAAATAACCAGCTTTTCTTCAGAAATATGGTTGGAGTTATCCGAGCCATGCACCAGCAAATCGCAATTGTGCTTTTGCATGTAGGCTTCATCCAGCAGCCAAGGGCTGGGCACCACCTCTTTAACGCAGGCTATACTCTCAATTATTTCCTTACGTTCCGCATAGTTAAGCTCAGGTTTATAGCCTTTGGTTCTTTCTATATCCTCATCGGTTGTAAGGGCCACCACCACATCGCCCAATTCGGCAGCCTTTTTCAGGAGACGGATATGCCCGTGATGCAGCAACGTGACCGACATATCAACCATTATACGTTTTTTCATGCTGGTTCTTCCGTTTAATCTGTTTTGCGCGGTCCGCCACGGCCGCGCTGTGCGGCCAGAGGCCGGGCCATTGGTTCTGTGTGATAACGCGAATTACTTTGTTCTCTCTGCCAATAAAATTTTTTTGATTGCGGAGTGTGCCGCTTACGCCAAGCCGAAATAAAAACTTTTTGCCCAATACAGAGGAAAAAACCTTTATAGCCAAGCCAGTTAGCGTACGAGTGTTCTCGCCACCCGCCCAGAGGTGGCAAAGTACAGTATCCACAGCCCATAAAAACCTATGGAAAACAAAATTTCATTAAAGCCATACAGCAAGAACGCGAAAACTATGCTCAAAGCCAGCGCGGCTATGTTGAACTGCCTGGCAATACGTTTTTTGACGATAATAAGGTAGATACAGGCAATGCTCAAAATAAAATCCACGGCCATAAGCGCATGGATTAAGCCATGGGGAACGCCAGACCTGAAGGAGGCGTAAAAATCCGCCTCGCCCACAACCAGCCCGGCCAGCACCAGCAGCCAGCTTAGCAGGCTTATTACAAGATAAACCAGCAGCCAGCCGCCCAATCTATTTGGCGCATCATTCATTATGCCAACTACCTTGTAAAGGTAAGAGCCACTCTTTTGGACTTGATGAAATAGGCTATCCACAAACAGTTAAAGATTCCGCCGCCAATGCCACACAGGCGACTGGAATTGTCCGCCAGATTCCGCTCCGCGCTTTCGCCCATAAGCTACTTCCTGCTTTTTCTCAGGTATTCTATGCGGGCTTCCACCACTCTGGGGTTGGGGTAGCTGAAGCGTATGGTTTCAAACAGCCCCAGCGCGCTGTCGCGGTTGCCCTGCTGCTCCAAGGCGTCGGCCAGCATAAAAATGGCCAGCACACGCTTGTCATCGTCCACGCCGTCTTGCTCCAAGAGGCTGCGCAGCTCTTTAATGCCGGAATCCATATCTTCCATAATCATATACAGATCCGCCAGATCATACTGGCAATCAGACTTGGCCGACTGCGGTATGCTAAGCTCCATGCACATGGTAAGCACTTCTTTGGCCGACTCAAATTCCAGACGGCGCAAGTAGATGCGCGCCAGGTTACGCAGGCTTTCGGACTTTTGCACCGCCGGGGTATCCTGATCTTTAACCAATGCGCTCCACAGTTCCACCGATCCGTCAAAATATCTGGCAAGTTCGTATTGGTGCGCCAGCTTATCCAGCACGATGCGCCGGTATTCGGGCTGAAATTCGTATTCCTGCTGCATGGCGCGCAAAAGCTCTATGGCAGCGTTGCGGTCGTGCCGCACGTTAAGGGCCAGTTGCACCAGCTCGTTCCAAACCTCCCAGCGGTCCGTGCCGCTGGGGTTGCCGCGCAGGTAGCGCTCAAAAGACTTTTCCGCCTCCATAAAGTCGCGGTTAAGCATATATTCGCGCGCCGCCGACAAATCGTCTGGCGTTTTCTTGACGCCTTCAAGGCAGCCCGCAAGGCAGAGGCAAAATAAAACTGTAATAGGTAATTTTAAGCGCATTATCTTGGTTTTATTTTTTTTATTCATTTTTAATTCCGGCAACGTGCAAACCAGGGCCACATGAGCCCGGCCCCACACCAAAACACTCCAACATTACACTTGACGCCCGCGCCGGAGAACACTTTTTTTACGGTTATAATCAATCCTGATTAAATAAACGTAAACCGCCTACTAGTCAAAAGATACCGTAAAAAGGCCCTATATAGGTTAAATATATATTTTATGATGAGGCCAAATTTGTAAGCGCTGGGCTGATTGGGCGCTTCCTGTGCCTCACCCGCTTAGTGGCGCCTTCACTTCGTTACGGTATCTAATTTTTCTTTCCCGCAAAATTGCCCGCCCAGACCCGCAAGATTTGGCTCGTAGCCCAAAATCACAGCAGTGTTGGTGGAAGGTTATATAATATGCATAGCTGTTGGAGCGCTAATTTCGCCCCTGACCCCGCAACTTTGGAAAGGCGTAGGCATTAGCCTGAAGTAAATAACAAGCCACGTGCCATGCATGGGTTAAAAAACAACATGGTCCTATAAATAACGGTTATAAAAAGTTTAGGAAGATAGGGGTGAGAGCTCGACAATTCCGCAGGAAAGCGGAATTGGACGGCGCAGCGCAGCCGCCCCGAAGGGGTGAGCCGCAGGACGCGGCGAATCAAAGAGGGGGAAGAAACCTTTTTCAAAAGGTTCCTTCCCCCTCTCTCGAATCTTTCAGACGCGGCGAAGCCGCATCCATTTATCTATTCTTCCCCGGCCGGTTCGTGCGTATCGGCGGGGTTGAGCTTTTCGATAGTGTCGGTATCGCCATTACCGCCGGAGCCGTCATCTTCGATTTTATCGAAGCTTACGAGGGAGCCGCCTTCGTCCATGGAGACGAGCCGCACGCCTTGGGTATTACGGCCTATGCTGCTGATCTCGCGGGCGGAGATGCGGATGATCTTGTTGGTGGAGGTCAGGAGCAGCAGCGCGTCGCTATCCACCACTGGCATGGCGCCTATGACGTTGCCGGTTTTGTTGGTTACCTTGAAGTTGATAACGCCTTTGCCGCCGCGCGACTGAATACGGTACAGGTCTATTTTGGTGCGCTTGCCGTAGCCGTTGGCGGATACGGTCATAATAGTGGCTTCTTCGTCATCTTCACGCACGGTTACGCAGGCAACTACCTTGTCGCCCTTGCGCAGGGCAATGCCTTTTACGCCGGTGGCGGTGCGGCCCATGGAGCGCACGTCACGGCAACTAAAGCGTATGGCCATGCCGTTTTCTGTGGTAAGCACAACCTGGTCGCTATCGTTAACCTCACGCACGGCTATAAGCTCGTCGTCCTCACGCATGCCCAGGGCCTGAATGCCGCCCTTGCGGCCGCGGGCGTAAAGCTGGGCGTCGGAACGCTTTACCATGCCGTTGAGTGTGGCGAAGAGGAAGGATTTTTCCGGAGTAAACTCGCGCACGCTAAGCACGGTGGCTACGTTTTCGTCTTTTTCAAGGGGCAGCAGGTTGGCTATATGCACGCCCTTGGCTGTGCGGCTGCCTTCCGGCACACGGTGCGCCTTAAGCTGATGCATGCGGCCACGGTTGGTGAAGATAAGCAGATACTGGTGGTTGCTGGTGGTCAGCAAATCCTGCACAAAGTCGTCTTCGCCGGTATGCAGCCCCGCAATGCCCTTGCCGCCGCGCTTCTGCTGGTGGTAGCTATCCAGACTGGTGCGCTTTATATAGCCACGGCGGGACACGGTAATAACCACATCGTCATCGGGGATAAGATCTTCAAGATCAATGCTGTCCAGGTCGTCTTGCACTATTTCGCTTTTACGCGGGTTGCCGTAGGTTTTTTTAAGCTCTTCCAGTTCTTCGCGGATAACGCCGCGCAACACCGATTCGTCTTCAAGAATGGAGTTGAAGTAGGCAATGCTTTTGATAAGCTCGTTATATTCCTCAACCAGTTTCTCATGCTCAAGGCTGGTCAGGCGTTGCAGGCGCATGTCCAGTATGGCCTGGGCCTGCCTGTCGCTCAGGCTGAACCGTTCCATAAGCCTTTCCTTGGCCTCCTGCCCCGTGGCGGAAGCGCGGATGATGGCAACAACCTCGTCAATGTTGTCCATGGCGATGCGCAGGCCTTCCAGTATATGGGCCCGGGCCTCGGCAGCCTTTAAATCAAAACGGGTGCGGCGTATTACAACCTCGCGCCTATGATCCAAAAAGTAGCTTAGGGAGCTTTTAAGCGTGAGCAGCTCCGGCCTGTTGTTCACCACGGCCAGCAGATTGTAGCTGTAGGAGGTTTCCAGCGAGGTATACTTGTACAGCGAGTTTATAACTATGTCCGGTATAGTTCCACGCTTCAGGTCTATGACTATACGTATGCCGGTATGGTTGGATTCGTCACGCAAGTCGGAAACGCCGTCTATCTTGCGGTCGTTCACCAAAAAAGCTATTTTTTCCACCAGGGTGGACTTATTCAAACCAAAAGGAATCTCACGAACAATAAGAGACTCCCCGCCTTTCTTGCGGCTTTCAAGCTCTATCTTGCCCCTAATTTTTACGGAGCCGCGCCCGGTTTTAAAGGCGTCGTACAGGCCTTTGCCCACATACACACTGCCGCCGGTGGGAAAATCCGGCCCCTTGATATGCTGCATCAGGTCTTCTGTCGTGCACTCCTGATTATCCAGCAGCACCAGCAGCCCATCGCACAGCTCTGTAAGGTTGTGCGGCGGTATGTTGGTGGCCATGCCCACCGCTATGCCGGAAGAGCCGTTCAAAAGCAGGTTTGGCACCTTGGTAGGCAGCACCGCTGGCTCGGGCAGCGTGTTATCATAGTTGGGCCGCCAGTCTACGGTCTCTTTATCCAGATCCGCCAAAAACTCGCCGGCCAGACGCGTCATGCGCGCCTCGGTGTAACGCATGGCCGCCGCGCTGTCTCCGTCTATGGAGCCGAAGTTGCCTTGGCCATCCACCAATGGCTCGCGCATGGAAAAATCCTGCGCCATGCGCACCAGCGCGTCATAAACCGACGCGTCGCCATGCGGGTGGTATTTACCTATAACGTCACCCACAATGCGCGCGCACTTTTTATGCGCCCTATTGTAATAGTTGCCCAAATCCTTCTGCGCATACATAATGCGCCGGTGCACAGGCTTTAGCCCGTCGCGCGCGTCAGGTATGGCGCGGCCTATTATAACCGACAAGGAATACTCAAGGTATGACTTGCGCAGCTCTTTCTCAATGCCAATCTGTTCCTGTTCTCTTTCTTTTTCGTCAGACACTATGAGCCTCGTTTAAGTGGAAGCGCCTGCGGCGCGATACGGAATGCGAGAGAGGAGGGGGAAGAACCTTTTGCGGAAAGGTTCTTCCCCCTCCTCTCTCGAGCTCTCTCCTCCCCTATCTCCAAACCTTTTTAACTAGTATAGTTTTAAGGTTTACAGGAGAAGAAAGTATCTACTTTCTCGCGCCGTGGAATCGCTTCCTTTTGAATTTATCGCTCTGTAATTTAACTCTTATTTAATGCGTTACCGCGTAACAACGCTGGAAACGTAGGTAAAACTTAATTCAGCACAACTTGGCCAATACTTTTTATACACGTCGGTTGCCAATAATCAGCATACAGTACTTGGCAAACGGTAAACACGTAAAAACTAAACTTACAAGAAAAATACCCACGCCCGCAAAACCAATCAATATGAACCCTTCGCGGGTCCTGGGGCCGCGAGCCCCTGGTGGGAGAGGGGGTCCGGGGGAGAGGGCAAAGCCC
>JAVBON010000040.1:0-20977 GCA_031550525.1 Desulfovibrionaceae bacterium | reverse complement strand
GGACCCCTGCGCCGGGGCATCCCGTCACACGTGTACTTCTTG
Source organism: Desulfovibrionaceae bacterium (assembly GCA_031550525.1). Taxonomy (GTDB): domain Bacteria; phylum Desulfobacterota; class Desulfovibrionia; order Desulfovibrionales; family Desulfovibrionaceae; genus WRHT01. The sequence goes on along the minus strand of JAVBON010000040.1, from coordinate 20,935 downwards.
TTGGGGTCCTTTGGATATCGAGGGAGGGGGAAAGGAACCCTTTGAATCGGGCTTCCTTTCCCCCTCCCTCGAGCTCCCACCCCCTATCCTCCTAAACTTTTCAATTAGTTGTTTCAGGAGTTGAGGTTAAATTATCTTTTGCGCATTTATACGTTTGTGGAAATGCGCAATGAATACTGTTAAAATTACACTGGTTAAAGGCAGTTGGCGTTTAACCTGTACGCTGTTTGTAGCGCTTATTCGCGCCTGCGCATTATAAGCCCATCAAAATATACCTTACAACCCAAGCCCGGTTAGTGAGAACCAGAAGCGGACGATGGTATCATCGTCGTCGCGTATAACTTGCCCGCTTAGGGAATAGCACTGGTGCTTGTAGTTGAGTGTTAGGCCTTTTTCGTCCTTACTGTCGCCTTTTATGCCCCAGTCGTAGTAGGCGGAGGCGGACCAGGGGCCGTAAATGTGCATATTGGCGGCCAAGTCGAGGGTGGTGAGGCGGTCGTCGCGGCCTTCACGCACGGCGTCTTGCTCAATTGGCTCATAGGCTTTGAAGCTGGCGCTAAAGTTGCCCCAGGTAGGCACGGTAAGGCCTATGGACTGCACGTGCTGGGTGAATTTATGCTGGTTGGGGGTCCAGTAGCTGGTGCTGGACCAACTGAAGTAATCGCCTATGTAAAAGGTGAGCTCGGCCATAAAGTCGCGCCATGGCTCGCGGTCGTAGAGGTCCAGGTCATCGTCGCGCCGGGCCTCGTTAATGTCGAAACTCTGTTCAAGGCGCAGGCGCACTACATCCTGATAGTCATAGTTACTGTACGTTTCGGTCTGATTTTTGCCTTGCTCGTCTTTGACGGTGCGGGCCAGGCGGCTTTCACGCTTGCGGGTGAGCACGTTATCCAGAGAGTAGGTAATTTCGTGCACGGGCGCGAGGTTGTCGTAGTCGGTGTATTGCGGGTTGCGGCTTTGGTCTCTTTCCGGCTCGTAGCGGTAGGCAAGGCGCGGCACTATGCTGTGGCGCAGGCCGGTCCAGCGGGTGTCGCCGGGGGAGTTCAAAGGCTCGGGGCTCAGGCCGTACACGCGTGAGAACTCGGTGGAGGCTTTAATATCCACTTCCGGCATATAACGGCTGGAATTGCTGGCCCTTTTGGTGGTAGTGCCGGGCTGGGCCTGGGTATCGTCTTTGCTTTCGGTACTGTACCAGGTGGAGTGAAGCTGTGCCCCGGTGATGATGGAGCCGTACCGGCCGGATAAGGGCAGCACCAGGCGGGGGCTGAGGTCAAAGCGGGTGCCGCTGGTGCCTTCGCGCCGGTACATGTAGGCGGCCTGCGCGCTGCCGCGCACTTCAAAGGGCAGGGAATCCACAATACGTGCCTGTTGCAGGTAAAGGTTCAGCTCCGGCAGGTGCTGCACCGTGGTATCTTGGCTGCGCGGCACGGGGTTGCCGTAGCCGAGGGACGGATCTTGCGTGTAGCTGGCCGACAGGTACAGGCCAACGCGCTCCCAGTCGCGAAAGAACATAAGGGCGCTCTTGCGGCTTTCGGCCTCGTCTTTGATATCTCTGGAAAAGGTTTTGAACAGCTCGGAGCGGGTGTTGGTGTAGCCATGCACGTTGCGTTTGAAGTCACGCAGAAAGTATTGGTCGGAAGTATAGTCTATATCTGCGCGCAGCCGCCAGAGCGGGTCGCCGGGCATGCGCCAGTCGTACATGCCGCGCACCCAGTAGCGCGAGCTGTTTTGCCTGTTCAGGCCGTCGCCATCGTAATATTCGTCGTTGTCGTCGGATCTGACGGTTTGGCGGTCGTCAAGGTAATCAAAGGCCAGCCAGAGGTTTTCGTCTTCCGAGGCGCGGGAGCGGTAGGTTATGCCATGCATGAAGCCGCGTTTGCTCATGTAGCTTTCGTAAATAGTGGCGTCGCGGCTGTCGTCTATCACCCAGAAAAAAGGCTGGGTGTAAAAATAGCCGGTTTTGGAGCTTTTGCCAAAATCCGGCACCAAAAAGCCGCTTTGCCGCTCGGTTTTCGCGGGTACTATAAGATAGGGGCTGTAAAGCACGGACTGATCGGCCACTTGAAAACTGCTGCCCCAGAGCTGGGCGTAGCCGTTAATTTCCAGCACGGCGTTGTCGGCCTCAAAGGACCAGGCAGGGGTATCGCCGTCACAGGTGGTGAATTTTATTTCTTTGAAGCTGTAAACGTTGCCGCGGTGTCTGGTAATGCGCTCGCCCCAAAAGTAGCTGTTGGATTCGGCCATGAAAATGCGGCCGTCCGTAAGCCAGCCGGTGCGACTGCGCAAATCCAGCTCGGCCTCGCGGGCGTTAAGCCGGTCTTGCCCGAAGACCAACTCGACGTTGCCGTACAGATATACCCAGTTGGTCTGCGGAAAATAGCGGGCGAAGTCGGCGCGCAGGTAATCGCCGCCCATACGCAGCTCAACCTTGCCAAAGGCTTCGAGTATGGAGCCTCCGGCAACGGTAATCATGCGGTCCGCGCTTAAGTTCCAAGTAATTTCGCGGTTGTCTTCCGAAAGCACGCGCAGGCTGCTGGCGGCTTTCAGCGGGCAAGCGTGCAGGCACAACGCTCCCCATAGCAGGAGCGTGAGCAAGGCCACAACGGGCTTATGGGGAAAACATTCGCGCATAATTGGAGGCAGCTCAGTCGTTACATCCGTATAAGTGGCTATTACAGCTAGTGCCGTGGCAGTATACAGTACAGACGGCGCAAAGTAAAAGTTAAAGAACCTGGCGAAGCAAGGTGGGGCCGTGGTTATGCCTGTGAATTTTCAGGGCATTTTAACTTTAAAAAAGTTAAAATGACCTAGGTGCTGTTTCTAAAAAGACGGATTTTAGAAACAGCACCTAGCGCTTTTTATAGGCCTTCCATAACAGGTATGTTCCAATACCTATAAGTGGTATGCACAGCAGCATGCCCATGGTTAAAAAACCGCCGAAAATGAAACCCAGGTGCCGGTCCGGCTCGCGGGCAAACTCCACAATAAAGCGGAAGCAGCCGTAACCCAAGGCGAACAGACCGCTTACAGCGCCCAAGGGGCGCGGGCGTGAAGAAAACTTCCATAAAATCATGAAAAGCAGCAGGCCTTCCAACCCCGCCTCGTATAGCTGCGAAGGGTGCCGTGGGAAGGGTCCGGCCTCTGAGGTAGGGAATACCATGCCCCACGGCAGGCTGGTATGTCTGCCCCAAAGCTCGGCATTTATGAAGTTGCCCATGCGCCCGAAAAACAGGCCGGGCGGCACCAGCGGGGCCATAAAATCCATGGTGCGCAAAAAGCTGCTGCCGTATTTACGCCCAGACAGCCACTGGCACAGTATAACGCCAAGAAGGCCGCCGTGAAAAGACATGCCGCCGTTCCACAGGGCGAATATTTCCAGCGGGTTGTGCAGGTAGTAAAGCGGCTTGTAAAACATTACATACCCCAGCCGCGCGCCTATTATAACGCCGAAAATACCCCAAATAAGCACATCGCTGAATTGCTCCATATTGAAGGGACTGTTGTATTTTTTCTGATTTCTGGCCCTGTGCCCGCCAAGCAGCATGGCCGAAATAAAGCCGGCAAAATACATGAAGCCGTACCAGCGTATGGATAAAGGCCCTATGGAAACGATAACCGGGTCAATATGTGGGAATTGAAGCATTTTTACTCCGCTGGATGTCGTCTCATAATCAGGATTTTCGTTCTCTGGCAAGGAAGGCTGGTTGATTCGCCACGTCCTGCGGCTCACCCCTTCGGGGCGCCTTCACTTCGCTCCGGCGTCCAATTCCGCTTTCCTGCGGAATTGTGATTCGCCGCGTCCTGTGGCTCACCCATTCGGTGTCCGATTTCGCAATCCCGCAAAATTGTCAGGCCGGAGCGCGGCGTATACAGGCATACATAAGCTTCGGGCCGGGCCAATCTGACGCAGCCGGAGCGGGCGCGCTCAAGCGAGGTAAAAAGACGATTATGAAACGGCTTCTCTTGTCTGTTCAACAACAAGGGGTAAACCAGCCGGGCTTTTATGGCAATAGTTTTCCCCCATTTTTTAGAATCTGTTCCAGATAGCGCAATTATGAGGATGCCCGCGCCTTCAAGTTTTTTTTACGAGGCCTGGCTTCCTCCTGCATGGCTCAACGGGGGGGGCGGTACCGCTCACTTGGGCAGTTTGTTTATATAAACCTGCTGGATGCCGTAAGAGCATATTCACTTCATAGCCATTTTACATCTGTCAGACGTTAACAATTTACATAGGTGGCAAGCGTCAACGTTATGGTGTTTTTTTTATTAAGATTCAATTCAACCTAAAGTTATTTTTATAACGTCCGAAAACATAGTCAGTACGCGGAGTTTACGTTTTTTTAAAAAAGATTCTTTTTTCCCCTAAAGATCTTTCTATCCCCACCGATAACACAAACGAGGGGATAAAAACGTGGATACAACGTCGTACTATACGCGACATATGTTGCTGCAATATGGCAGGCAGCTCATATCGTCCAGAAAGCTCGCGCGTTACCAGCAGTTATTGGGTAAAAGCGAGGAGCGGCAAGCTTTGCCGTCTCCTGATACCCAAAGAAAGCTGATGGTTGAGCGCATTACTCGTGAAGTGGTGGATAACCTGCTTTTTGCGGGAAGCGATAATCCTGTCGTGCTTGAAGTGAAGGAGCGGCTAGACGCTGAAACAGGCGAAAGCTTTGTGTTCCAATACCCGCCGGGCGAGATCGATTTCAAGATCTTCCGCAGTAAAGATGGCAGTCTTGAAGAGTTGCGGGGTGACGAAAAGCACGTCGTTATGGGTAAACTATTAGATATAACACGGCAGACTGTTGCCGAAACCATGCTTTAGGTTGTATGCTCTATTGAGCTGCAGGAGAAAGTTTATGGAAATAAAAAACACATTAAACAAGCTGGACCCTTATATTAACAGGGCGGAAACGGAAAAGGGCGCGCAGCGCCCGGCGGCCGACGCCTCCGGCAGCGCCGCTCCCGCTGGCGATACCGTTAGCTTTAAGAGCCAAACCTTGAAAGCCGCCGTTACCGATGCGGCCCAAAGCGCCCCCGATGTGCGCCAGAGCAAGGTAGACGCCATTAAAGCCAGCATAGCCGATGGAAGCTACCAAATAGACAGCAAGGCCATTGCCGGTAAAATGCTGCAGGCTGCGCGCGAGCAGTTTTAACGCTCCGCCGCCTTAGCCCGGCTGGTTGTTATTTAATAAATTTGTACTGCTCAGGGGCTGTTTCTAAAAAGCTGGATTTTGTTCACTGGCAAGGAAAGCGCCGATTTTTGTCCAGGGATAGTACTCTGATGGTACATCCTTGGACAAAAATCGGCGCTTGACGCAGTCCTGGGGGCAAAAGACACTTTTTAGAAACAGTCCCTAATGGGTGGGCCTATTGTGGTGTGCAAATTCCACAATAGACCCGCGTTTTGTTTTTAAAAGCCGGTTGACGATTTTTTATTACCGGAGTATGCCATAACTAGCTGGGGGAGTCCGGCGGCGCGAGCGGTAAAACGCCCCTGCCCGGAATGAGAGTGGCCATAGCCAGACCCCTTGAACCTGACGCAGCCTGAACTGCCGTAGGGAAAGCTTGTCACTGTTTTTAAGCGCGATTGAAAAGCGACTGGCGGCTCTCCCCAAGAGCCGCTTTTTTTATTCGCACTGGAGTTTTGCATGAGCACCGAAATATCCGTAGCCATAAACGGCGAGCCAAAGCACTGCCCGCAAGGTTTAACCCTGCTTGGCTGGCTTGAGCAATCCGGTATAAACCCCGCGCAGGTTGTGGCCGAGCACAACGGCGAGATAGTAAAGCCGGAGGCTTTCGCCCAACGCGAGCTTAACGATGGCGATACCGTGGAGTTTATACGTTTTGTTGGCGGGGGCTAAGGCTGTTGTGCCGTGCCGGGCGAGTGTAAAGGCGGAGTTGATGAAGCCGGATTATACTAACCGTGGCGCGAAAGAGCATCGCCAACAAGTACTGCTTGCCTTATGTTTATCGGTGCTAAATTGTTGTGCTTTGTCAAAACGAGCCACACCGTACCCCGCAAGGGGCGTGGGCCCCTTGACCCCATAAGTTAATTGTGTGGTTTTATTTTGTTGGCAGGCATAGGTGATAATCAGAATGATAGCCGTTATGTTTGATCGTTCGATTTTTTAAACAATGCGGGGTCAAGGGAGCTGATCTCCTTTGCGGGGCTGGGCGCAGCCCGGATCTTATAAATCCGGCTTCCATCCATATAAATCTAAATTAGCATGGTAAAATTATGAATGATGATTTTATACTTGGCGGAAGGGCGCTTAAAAGCCGTCTTTTCATCGGCACGGGCAAATATGGCGACGATTGCGGCATTGCGGCCATTGCGGCGGCATCGGGGTCGGAGGTAATAACGGTGGCCTTGCGGCGGGTGGATTTTAACAGCGCATCTGGCAACGTTATGCAGCACATACCGGCGCATATGCAGATTTTACCAAACACCTCCGGGGCAAGAAACGCGCAAGAAGCTGTGCGCCTTGCGCGTCTGGCCCGCGCCGCCGGGGTGGGTGACTGGATAAAAATAGAGGTTATTTCCGACGCCCGCCACCTGCTGCCAGACGGTTACGAAACAGCAAAAGCCACGGAAGTGCTCGCCAAAGAGGGTTTTGTGGTGCTGCCCTACATGAACCCGGATTTATACGTGGCCCGTGACCTGGCCAACGCCGGAGCCGCCGCCGTAATGCCATTGGGCGCGCCCATAGGCAGCAACCGTGGTCTGGCTACCCGCGAGATGATTTCCATACTCATAGAGGAAATTCCCCTGCCCATTATTGTGGACGCCGGAATAGGCCGCCCCTCCCAAGCTTGCGAGGCCATGGAAATGGGCGCTGCCGCCTGTTTGGTCAACACCGCCATAGCCACGGCCGCAAACCCCGTGGAGATGGGCGCCGCCTTTGGCGAAGCCGTAAGGGCCGGGCGCAGGGCCTACCTGGCCGGGCTTGGCCGCGTGCTGCCGCGTGGGGCTGAGGCGTCTTCGCCCCTTGAAGGCAACCTGACGGGATTTTTGAAAGAGTAACTATGTACACACCATTGAAAGACGGATTTTATACTGAACTGGCTCAGGCGCGGCAGGCCGCCCCCCTTGCGGCGCTTAACAACGCCACCGGTCGCGATGTGGAAGCCTGCCTGAACCGCCAATACTTGCAAGCCAAGGATTTGCTGGTGTTGCTTTCGCCTGTGGCTTTACCCTACCTTGAGCACATGGCGCAAAGGGCGCATCACGAGACCTTGCGTGTGTTCGGCAAGTCCGTGCAATTGTTTACACCGCTATATCTGGCAAATTATTGCACCAACCGCTGTGTTTACTGCGGTTTCAGCGCCAAGCGCGGCATAGCCCGCGCCATGCTTGGGCCGGAAGAGGTGGAGGCCGAAGCCAAAAGCATAGCCGCCACCGGCCTCAGGAAAATTCTGGCCCTCACCGGCGACGACCCTAAACGCACCGGCCCGGCCTATCTGGCCTCTTGCCTCAGGATATTGGCAAGGCATTTCAGCTCCGTGGGCGTCGAGGTGCCTTCAATGACCGTGGAAGAGTACGCTATGCAAGTGGAAGCCGGCGCCGACAGCATGACCATGTTTCAGGAAACCTACAATGAGGAGCGCTACGCGGCGCTGCACCCCGCAGGGCCAAAACGCGATTTCGGGTTTCGTCTGGATGCTCCCCAACGGGCGCTCACGGGCGGCATGCGGGCTGTAAACCTTGGGCCGCTGCTTGGCTTGGACGACTGGCGGCTGGATCTTTATTATACCGCCCTGCATGCGTTTTTTCTGGGCAGGCGCTGGCCTGAGGCCGAGATAAGCGTATCGCTCCCTCGCATGCGCACGCATACCGAGGGCGGCGAGGTCAAGTTTGACCCGTTGGATGTTAACGATACGCATTTTGTGCAGGCGCTGGTGGCCCTGCGTTGTGTGCTGCCGCAAGTGGGCATAACCATGTCAAGCCGCGAATCGGCCTGGCTGCGCGATCGTCTTATCCCGCTGGGCGTAACTCGCGTTTCGGCCGGGGTGGTAACTTCCGTCGGCGGTCACGTTGCAAACGCAACTCCTACTGAGGCGGAGCAGGAGGCAAAGCCGCAATTCGATATTTCCGACGACCGCTCGGTGGACGAAATGGCCGCCGCTTTGCGCCGCGCCGGTTATCAGCCGGTTTTCGCCGACTGGCTTTTGCCGGGGTTGGGCGCGTCCAATCTTACCGGCGGAGTGGAGCGGGCTTTAGCCAAATAAAGCGTGATCCGCGGCTGGCTGGCGCGTTGGATTTGGCTTGATAACGCGCGGGCGGGTATTTTTATTCAAAGTTGCCTGATAAAGGCCAAAATATGTTGGAACAAGGGTTAAAACGTTATTTTTCCGAAGCGCAGCTTGCCAGGCTCACCTCCGTAACAGTGGGCGTGGCCGGGGCTGGCGGGCTTGGCTCCAACTGCGCCATGCTGCTGGCGCGCAGTGGCGTGCGCCGCATGGTGCTGGCCGATTTTGACGTGGTGGAACCCTCCAACCTCAACCGGCAGTTTTATTTTCCGGCGGATGTAGGTAAACCCAAAGTAGAGGCTCTGGCTGAAAATTTGGCCCGCATCAACCCGAACCTGTCGCTGACCCTTGCCCATGAACGGCTGGATGCCGATGGCGTGGCGGAAATTTTCAAGGATTGCCCCATAGTGGTGGAGGCGCTGGATAAGGCCGAATACAAGGCCATACTCTGCAACCGGCTTATGCAGACCAGCGCCTTTGTTGTGGGGGCCTCCGGCATCGGCGGGGCAGGCGGCCCGCCCATGCAAAAACGCCGCCTGGGCCGGTTTATTTGTGTTGGCGATTTCAGTACGGAATGCGACATAACAACCCCGCCCTTGGCCCCGCGTGTGATGCAAGCCGCCGCCCTGCAGGCCGACAGCGTGTTGGAGCTGATTTTAAGCGGGGTTGTAACGCCTGGAGAATAGAAGCCGTATTTGCTGCACAGCGCTGCAAGTGTGGCCCGTATAGCGAAAGCGCAACTGTTTTTGGCTGGGGAACTAGATAGTGTATGCGCCAATTTTGAACACCCTTGATCCGGAACGTAATTATAAAAGATGGTTACCAGTGTTTTATAAGTCCAACTTTTTTGCTGCTGGCGAAGGCCATTCCTAAGTTTACACGCATCCATGCGGCCCTGTTTTGGCTTTGAGCGGTTTTTTTCTTGGGTAGAAAGTTGAAATAGAGGGATTACAGGCGCTATTTTATCTGTTTTAGTAATATACAGAATTTTTACGGGGTATTTATGAAGCGCGTTTTTCCAAAAACCGATCTTTATTGCATTACTGATTTCGGCCTTTCGCTGGGGCGCGGCAATGTGCAGGTGGCGCAAGAGCTTTTGGCGGCAGGCGTAAAACTGATTCAGTACCGCGAAAAGGAGCGCAAAACCGGCGTTATGCTGGAGGAGTGCCGGGCCATAAGGGCGCTTACGCGCAAGGCCGGGGCCTGTTTTATAGTTAACGACCATGTGGATATAGCCCTGCTGGTGGATGCCGATGGCGTGCACGTGGGGCAGGAAGATTTTCCGGTTAAGGACGTGCGCGAGCTTTTGGGGCCGGATAAAATAATCGGGCTTTCCACCCACGCGCCGGAGCAGGCGGTTGCAGCCGTGCAAGCCGGGGCCGATTACATAGGCGTGGGGCCCATTTTTGCCACCAAAACCAAAAAAGACGTGTGTGCTCCCGTGGGCCTTGAATATCTGCAATGGGTCGCCGCCAATCTGGATATACCCTTTACCGCCATAGGCGGCATAAAGCCGGAAAATTTGCCGCAGGTGGTAAAAGCCGGCGCGCGCATGTGCTCCATCGTTTCCGGCATAGTGGCCCAGCCGGATATAAAAGCGGCTGTGGCGGTGTGCCGCAAGGCGATGCAGGCGAGTTAAACATTGTTTTGGCATCGGCTTTTTGTTTTGAACAGGGCAGATTAACGGCATACGCCATTTCGCACCCGGTTACTGGCAAAGGGGCTCGCAATTTCGCGGGAAGGCGGAATTGGGCACCGGAGCGAGGCGACGGCGCCCGGCAGGGGTGAGGCGCAGGATGTGCCGAATCAACCCCTTGCAGGGCTTGGGGGAGCGCTCCGAAACATACGAAATCTGGCCTCATACATATAAAAATATTTAAAGGTGAAACATGCGCAACTACCCAAACATTTTGACTATTGCCGGTTCAGATTCCGGCGGCGGCGCGGGTATTCAGGCGGACATAAAAACCATGACCGTGCTGGGCGGTTTCGGCATGTCCGTCATTACGTCGCTCACGGCGCAAAACGGGGCGGGGGTTACGGGCATTCATGCCGTGCCGCCGGATTTTGTGCTGGAGCAATACAACACCGTGCGCGCCGGGTTTAAAATTAATGCCGCCAAAACCGGCATGCTCTGCAACAGCGCTATTATGGCGGCTCTGGCTCCGGTGCTGGCCGCGTGTGATTTCCCCCTGGTGGTTGACCCTGTTTGCGTCAGTCAGTCCGGCCACCGGCTGGTGGAGGAAGCTGCCCTTGCCACCTTGCGCGAGCGCATTATTCCGCTGGCCGACCTTATCACCCCCAACGTGCCCGAGGCCGAAGCGCTGGCGGGCAGGCACATAGCCAATATTAAAGACGTGGAGGCCGCTGCCGCAAGCCTGCGTGACATGGGGGCCAAAGCCGTGCTGATAAAGGGCGGGCATTTTGAAGGCTTTGGCGATGACGACAACATGACCGACTGGTTGAGCGTGGGAAAAGGAGCGTTATTGCCCCTTAATCACCGGCGCGTGCGCACCCCCAACAACCACGGCACCGGCTGCACACTTTCCGCCGCCATAGCCACTTTTTTGGGCGCGGGTGAGGATATGCCCTCTGCCGTAAGCAAGGCGCAGAGTTTTTTGGTGCAGGCCTTGCAGGGCAGCTTTACCCCCGGCATAGGAGCCGGGCCGGTCAATTTTATGGCCGGGGCCGGTTTGGCGCGCGGCTGATAAACGCCTGGCCAGCCCTGCGGTTAATGAGCATAGGTACGCCGCATGCAGGCAGGTTAAAGAGTAACGTCACATGTAGCGGTAAGTGTATTTCTATATTCGAATGATCTGGCTATGTGTTGTAACGGAGTTTTTATGCGGTCGTCAGAGTTTGTTGTGGAGCGCCTGGTGCCTTTGCAGGGCGGGTTTAACGTGCGCGATTTGGGTGGCTACCCCGCCGCTGGGGGCAAGCGTGTACGGCAGGGGGCTGTGTACCGTTCCGGCGCGCTTAACAGCCTTACGGACGCCGATTTGCGGGTAATGGAAAAACTTGGCGTCAAAACCATTGTGGATTTCCGCTCGGCCCAAGAGCGCGAGCATGCCCCGCACCGGCTGCCCGATACGGTAAAGGCCGTGCATGAGCTTAGTATAAGCGCCGGTGACATTGCGTCGCTTACGGATTTTACGCTGGAAAACGGCGCCGAGCTTATGCGGCGGATTAACCGTAAGTTGGTGGATGCGGCGCGGGCGCAGTACGCGGAGTTTTTCCGGCTTTTATCCTCCACAGGCAATATGCCGCTGCTGTTCAACTGCTCGGCCGGCAAGGACAGAACCGGCCTGGGCGCGGCCCTGCTTTTGTGCGCCTTGGGCGTTGAGCGTGAGATAATTTACGAGGATTACCTGCTCTCCGCAAAGTTCGTGCGCGGTCAATACAATGCGCTGGCGCGTAAACACCCAAACCTCGCCGCCGCCCTTACGGTGGAGCGCCCCTATCTGGAAGCCGCTTTTGACGAAATGGATTCGCGCTTCGGCGGGCCTGAGGCCTACCTTGAGCGGCAGCTTGGGGTTGATGCAGGCCTGTTGCGTTCTTTATATACGGTATGAGCGCATCCTGCGGTTTTTAATCTGCTTGCTTAATGCGGCAATTGCGCTTACATATACTTGAAGTCTTGCGTCCGTAAGCGTTTTCCACAAAATAGAGAGGTTGCCATGGAATCAGCAAAGTCTTCCCAACTGATGCAGTTAAGCACTTTTTTCGTGGGGCGGAAGGAATTTGCCGTGGACGCCCTTAAACTGCGCGAGATAATACGCTATACCGAGCCTACCAAAGTGCCCTGCGCTGAGCGTTTTGTTGAGGGAGCCATAAATTTTCGCGGCGTTATAGTTCCCATAATAAATATGCGCGCCCGCTTGGGTATGCCCGATAAAGCGCCGGACCAGAGCACCCGCATCGTCAATGTGGAAATAGGCGATATCATGCTTGGCTTTGTTGTGGACTCCATGGGCAGCATGCGCCATTTTCCGGCGGATGAAGTAGCGCCGCCTCCGGCACTGCTTGCGCCGGAAGAATCGCAATACGTGCTTGGCGTGTGCGACATTGAGGGAAGTCTGGTTTTGCTGGTGGACCTTGAAAAAATGTTCTCCACCGAATTTTTGAGCAGCCTCGCCGCCATGTAAGGTGTTGGCGGCGTACTGCCGTTTTTTGTCTTATGCCCGAAGGTGCTTTTTATCCTTGGCGGTTGTGCCTGCTGCCGCCGGGTAATACGCAACATGTGAGGTTATATGCAGACAGAGCCGAGCAAGAGCAAGGCAACTGGCCGCTCCGGCATACGCGCGCGCCTGCGGCGTTTTGTCCGTTATTGGTCTTTACGTATTGTGCGCATACAGGCCACACCGCACAACATATCCATAGGGTTGGCGGCCGGGGTGTTTGTGGGGCTTTTGCCGGTGCTGCCCTTTCAAACCATACTGGCCATAGGCCTGGCTTTCGTTTTAAAGGGTAGCAAACTCGCCGCCGCTTTGGGCACTTGGGTGTCCAACCCGCTTAACTGGCTTCCCGTGTATATGATGTTCTACTATGTGGGCCGCGCCGTGGTGCCGTTTGATGTGCCTCCTTTCAGCCCGACGCAGCTAAGTCTGGCCGAGATGTTCCATATTGGCTGGAAGCTTGCTGTGGCCATGCTGGTGGGCGGCTTGGTGGTGGCTACTCCTTCCGCTGTTTTGTCTTATTTTATAGGTAAAAGGGTGGTGCAGCGCTATCAGCACCGCCGCGCTTTGCGTTTGGCTAACAAGCGTCTGCGCGATCTGCGTGAGCCGCGCGGGTCAACGCCAGCGGGCCAACCGGCGCAAACAGGCGCGGTTACGCCCAACGAGCCAAAGATGGCAGGCAAACCGCCCGCGCCTGGCGAGCCTCGCTAGTTGCGCCTGCCTTTAATAAATTCATGCCTAATTAAGCAAATTATTCCGCCTGGTTGCCTTGCTTTAATTACGGCCTGTGCCAGCGTGGATATGGCCCCCCCATGGGCGTTGTCAGCATCATTTCTTGTGGGGCATTAGCGCCAGCCCGCATCTAGCTGGCCTTTCGGACGTTGCATTTTTATTTTTAACCCTTTTCCTTTGCTTTAGGGGAGGCAGCCCGCCATGGGAGTTGGCCTGTTGCCCCGCAACTGGATTGGAAAGATTTATTGCTGTCTGATTTTATGGCTTCTTTTTACCCCTACCCAGGGCTGGAGCTTGTGTTCAGCCGCCTTGCCGTTGCGGCGCATTTTCACGCGCCGCATCAGTTGCTTTCGTCCTGCCGCGCGCATGGCGGCCTGCGCGGCGATATGGCCTGCGTGTGCAACCACCAGGCCTGCGAGCCGGTGGGGCACGAGGCCTATCTGCCGGACAAAGCCTGTAGCGACCCCGCCTTTTACCATGCCCTTGTCTGCAAAACGCATAGCCTGCCCACTGCCACGGCCCTGCTTACCACGGCAGCCAACATACAGTGCGCGGGCACGGCGCAGGAAATGGACAACGGCCTGCTGGCGTACGCCCTTTGCACCGCCGGGGTTGAGGGCAATGCCGGACGGGCCGGAGACGCCGCCGCTTACCGCGAGACTGAAAACGGCATTGAAATGCTGCATGACGCGCCTGCGGAACGGGCGCGGGCCTTAAAGCCCGGCACCATCAACATAATGTGCTTCATAAACCATTCCCTCACGCCGGGGGCCATGCTGGAGGCAGCTATTTTGGCTACAGAGGCCAAGGCCTCCGTATTGCAGGAACTTTCCATCCCTTCTCTGTACAGTTCAAGCATTGCCACAGGCACCGGCACGGATCAGCTTGCCGTGGCCTGCCCAAGCGCGGGCAAGCCCGTGACGGATGCGGCTATTAAGGACGAGTGTGATATACTTTCAGATAGCGGCCTTAAAGGCGGCAATGTAGATAAACCGCTGACCAACGCGGGCAAGCACAGCAAGCTGGGCGAAATGCTGGGCCTGGCCGTGCGACGCGCCCTATACTCGTCTCTGGCCCGGCAAAACAACATTACGCCTGCCTCTTGCTGCAACATAGGGCACTTGCTGGCGCGTTTCGGTTTTAATGAAGAAGAGTTTTTGAGGTCGGCCGGAAGTTTCATCTTGCCGGAGCAAGCCGCGCTGCTGCGCGCCAATTTCCAATGCGTGTTCATGGACCCGGCGGCGGTCAGCGCCCTGGCGGCCTTGCTGCACGTGCGGGATCAGGCCTTATGGGGAGTATTGCCCGCCCAAACGCTGGCGGAAATGGAATTGACCCATGCCGCCCTTATGGCCGCGTCCATTTGCGGCCAAACGGATAAATTTCATACCTTCCGGCAGAAAATGGAGCAGTATGGGTCCGCCGGCGGGCCGGAAGACGTTGTGCGCCTGGCGGCAATGGCTTTGGCCCTTGGTTTTGCCTCAAAATGGCCGGATCTGCCATAGGCAGGCACGGCGGAGTTTTACAACGGCGGCTCCCTCCGCTTTTTTACCTTACTTGCCGCTACGCGGCTTATAATACTTCATTGCCTCAGGCATCAGCTTACGCAAGTTTTCCTGCCTGTCTTTACTAAGCGGGTGGGTGGAGAGTATGGAGAGAGGCTCCTTGCCTTCGCTCAGGGCGGACATTTTGCCCCACAGGCTAATGGCGCCTTCGGGGTTATAGCCGGCTTTGGCGGCCAGTATAATGCCTATATGGTCGGCTTCCGATTCCTGCAAGCGGCTGTAAGGCAGCAATATGCCCAACTGCGCCGCCGCCGCTCCGCCTGTTTGCGCTACCGCAGCCACGGTATCGGAGCCGGTGTAGGCTCCGGCCGCTGCGGCGGCCACGGCCAGGCCGGTTTCGGCAATAGAGGCCTGGCTGGTGCGCTCGGCCCCGTGCCGGGCAAGGGCGTGGGCTATTTCATGCCCCATTATGGCGGCCAGCTCGTCGTCGTTATTACCCACCAGCTCAAGTATGCCGGTGTATACAAATACGCGCCCGCCGGGCAGGCAAAAGGCGTTTACCTCGCTGGAGACTATGGTGTGAAACTGCCAGTCAAAATCCGGCCTTTCAGCCACGGCGGCTATGGCCTTGCCGATTGTTTCCACCCTGCGGGCGCGGGCGGTGCCGGTTTCAATCTTTTCGCTGTGCATTATTTCTTCGCTGGCTTCAAGGCCAAGCTGCATTTCTTGGCTTTCGCTCATGGTTATGAGCTGGTGGCGTCCCGTAATGGGCGCTGTGGCGCAAGCGTATAGCGCAAGCAGCAAGGCAGCCAGCGCGGCGCATGGTATAATTCGGTGTGCGGTGGTCATGTAGCCTCCGGAAAATTTTTTGCATTGTAGAGCATGCCCGCCAGCTTTTCAATATTCCGTATGCGGATATTGCTGATGGACATCAATATATTTAAAATACCAATCCTTTTTGATACAGCCGGTTATACTCACATTGGGGCGGCAGCTACATGCGCTTTTTTGTGGCGGTGTAGCCTGGGCTACTTGCCATAAAAGCCGCCGGGCGGGTAATATAAGCGGTGGTAAGCATTAAGCCTATTGGAGACGCGAATGGATATGTACATAGACTATGACGGCATTACGGATCTTTTTAACAACGCGCGGGACGAAGACCGTGGTTTTCTGTATGAGAACGAGGTTTACTCGCTGTTGCGCCTTTCGGGGGCGGAAACACCGCCGCGTACCAGTTTTATAGCCAAAGGCTCCAGGCCGGACAATGATATTATTATGTCTTTTGCCGGTGAAAAGGCAGTGCTTAAAATAGTCTCGCCCACCATTGTGCATAAAACGGAGTTGGGCGGAGTGCGCATAGTGCCCAAAAACCCCGATAACGTGCGCTCCACAATACGCCGCATGCTGTTTGAAGTGCCGGAAAAATATGCCGAGCATGTCATGCGTGACCGCGCCCACGCCCCCGAGGCCTATAAAAACGTGCCGGATGAAAACCTGGTTCAGGCCATAAGCCGCGACATACGCGGCGTTATGCAGGTGCAGTTCATGCCGCCGGATTCCGATGCCTTTGGCAACGAGCTTATTGTGGGCCTGCGCCGCACGCGCGAGTTCGGCATGGTTATAAGCGCGGGCCTTGGCGGCACCGATACCGAGGTGTATGCCGAGCGCTTCCGCAAGGGGCAGGCCGTGGTGGCGGCCTCCACAGCCATGACCGACGGGCAGGGCTTTTTCGAGTTGTTCAAGGGCACCATATCTTACCGCAAGCTGGCCGGGCTTACACGCGGGCAGCGCCGCATAGTTACGGATGATCAATTAATAGAGTGCTTCGCCTCTTTCATCAGCATGGGTAATTATTACTCCGAGCATAATCAGGCCGCGCCCTTTTACATTGACGAGCTGGAAATAAACCCCTTTGCCTTTACCGATTTTCTCATGGTGCCGCTGGATGGCGTATGCCGTTTTTCCGCTTCCGGCACTGCTTGCGCGTCACGCCCGGTGGGGCAGATTGGCCCGCTTTTGCACCCGCAAAGCATAGGCATCATCGGGGTTTCGTCCACCCGCCGCAACTTTGGCCGCATTATACTGGAAAACGTGCTGGCCGCCGGGTTTGATCCCGCTAAAATTGTAGTTATCCGCGAGGGCGAAGACAGCATAGACGGCGTGCGTTGCGTGCCAAACCTGGCCGCCTTGCCCCAACCGCTGGATCTGTTTGTGGTTGCCATAGGCGCGGAGCAGGTGCCCGCCCTTACTGACGAGATAATCGCCCTTAACGCCGCCAAAAGCGTCATGCTCATACCCGGCGGCATTGGCGAGACCGAAGACAGCCGCGACATGGCCGCAAAAATGATCGCCCATATCGAAGCCTCGCATGCCGCAAAGCCCGATAGCCCTGTGTTTTTGGGGGCCAACTGCATGGGCGTTATCTCCCGCCCCGGCGGCTATGACACCTGGTTCATACCAAAAACCAAGTACCCGCGCGCTGCCGATGCCCCCTATACGCGCACGGCTCTCATCAGCCAGAGCGGGGCCTTTATGCTCTGCCGCACCAGCCAGATGCCGGAACTTGCGCCAGCCTACATGATCTCCATGGGCAACCAGACCGACCTGACCTTGGGCGATATGATGCAATACTTTACCGGCGCCGATACAGTGGACGCCATAGCCGTTTACGCCGAGGGTTTTAAAGATATGGACGGCCTGACCTTTGCCAAAGCGGTGGAAGCGGCCGTGCTGGCGGGCAAGGAAGTGATTTTTTACAAGGCGGGGCGTACGCCGGAAGGTAAAAACGCCACCAGCGGGCACACTGCCTCGCTGGCCGGAGACTACATGGTGTGCGAAAGCTGCATGCGCCGGGCCGGGGCCATAGTGGCCCGCACCTTTAC
The DNA here is from genome assembly GCA_031550525.1 of Desulfovibrionaceae bacterium. Classification (GTDB taxonomy): domain Bacteria; phylum Desulfobacterota; class Desulfovibrionia; order Desulfovibrionales; family Desulfovibrionaceae; genus WRHT01. Next base: position 3,391 of record JAVBON010000040.1, on the reverse strand, counting down.
GGAGTTTCAAAACCTATTGTACGCGGCCTCGGTGTTCTCTCGCAAAAAAGTAGGCGGCAAGAACATGGCAGCCGTGAGTGGAGCCGGTTTTGAAGCCGTGGGCATGGCCGATTCGCTACATACCGACGACTACAGCATGCCCTTGGGCAAGTTTGGCGAAAGCACCAAAGAGGCCCTGCGCCAGTTGCTTGCGCGTAAAAAACTCGACCGTCTGGTCACAGTGCAGAACCCGCTGGACATAAACCCCTCGGCCGACGATGAAACACACATCGAAGCCGCCCGCATCGTGTTGGCTGACGATAACATCCACGCCCTGGCCATAGGGTTGGACCCGCTCTCACCCAACATATTGAGTTTGCCCGATGCCGAAAACCCCGCCAAAGATCTGGCGGCCCAGCAAGGCATTGTAGGCAGGCTCAAAGAGTTGCTTGACGCCTGCGAAAAGCCCGTGGTTACAGTGGTGGAGGGCGGCGAGCTGTTTGCCCCCATGCGGAAGATGCTGAAGAGCGCGGGTATACCAGTGTTTACTACCTGTGATACGGCCATTGCCGTGTTGTCCATTTATATGGAATCGCGGCTGTACGCTGAGAGATTGCGCGAGGCGCGGCAATAAAAGACATGGGGGGGGCAGTGTACTGCCCCCCCCATGTCTTTTATTGGGAGTGTAAAAAGAAAGTATGGAAGCGGCTTGCGCCGCGACACAACAGGATAGGGCTGCGCGCCCCTCTTTTTTGGGCTTCGCTTCGCTGCACCCCAAAAAATTCACCCCGCGAGAGGGCGGGTGCGCGCCCGCCCTCTCGCGGTTTTTATTCAATTGTAAATGCATCAGGACAAAACCTGTCTGCCTTTATTGGCAATGCCGCTACGGGCTGTAACGCTTCGGGGCCTTGTGTTTATCACGCAAATAAGGCTTGCGGGCCTGTTAATCTTGGGCTAATTACTTCCGATATTTGTTATAATAAACAATAGCGCCACGATTTGATAAAATGGAGGTTTTATATGAGCGCCGGCAAACTTGGGAGCAGAATTAAAAAATTCCGTGAAGCACAAGAAATGACCAGGGCACAGTTGGCGGATCTATCAAGCCTCTCCGTGGCTCAAATTGAAGAGCTGGAAGAAAAGAACATGTACCCCTCGCTGGGGCCGCTGCAAAAAGTTGCCCGCGCCCTTAACGTGCGCCTGGGCACCTTTATGGACGACGTGCACTGCAAAGACCCAATAATCGTGCGCCGCAGCGAAAGCGAAGACGACCTTATAATGCAGCGCTCGCACAACAAGCGGGCGGCCTACCGCTATTTCTCGCTGGGCAAGGGCAAAAGCGACCGCAACATGGAACCGTTTTTTATTGAAATCCAGCCCGAAGCGCCGGAAGATCAAGAGCTTTCCTCCCATCAGGGCGAGGAATTCATCATGGTAGCCAGCGGCAAGCTTAAAGTCATATACGGCAAAGAAGTAAGCGTGCTGGAAGCGGGCGATACCGTGTACTACAACTCCATAGTGCCGCACTATGTGGGCGCGGAAGGCGGACCCTGCACCATTTATGCCGTAATCTACTACCCGTAAGCCGCGCGGGCGGCACGCCGCTCATGTGGCTCTGGCGGAATATATCAACGCTCTGGCCGTTATCCCGGCACTTTGAAAAAAGGATACACAGATTATGCAATTTGAACCGTTTGTGCTTCGCGAAAAGACCCTTGGCCAGCTTTTGGACGAAACCATAGCTAAAGTGCCGGATAACGACGCGGTTATTTACGTTGACCGCGAGTACCGCGCCACCTGGAAGGAATTTGGCGAAACGGTGGACGATCTGGCTAAAGGCCTTATGGCCCTTGGGGTGCAGCCCGGCGAAAAAATCGCCATTTGGGCCACAAACGTGCCCTTCTGGGTGAGCATGATGTTCGCCTGCGCGCGTATAGGCGCGGTGCTGCTTACCGTGAACACCAGCTACCGCGAAAACGAGCTTATGTACATGCTCCGGCACTCGGAAACGGAAAACCTTGTGGTTATAGACGGCTACAGGGATTTCGACTTTCTGGCCACCACCTACAAGCTTATACCAGAGCTGCGCACGCAGGAGCGCGGCAGACTTGCCGCCCCCGAACTGCCCAACCTCAAGCGCGTGATCTTTTTGGGCATGGAAAAGCACCGGGGCATGTATTCCATACCCGAGCTGCGCTCCCTGAGCGTTATGATTAGCGATGAGGAATACGAAACCCGCAAGGCCGCCGTCAAACCCGACGATGTGGTGAACATGCAGTACACCTCCGGCACCACCGGCTTTCCCAAAGGCGTTATGCTCACCCACAAGAACATAGGCAACAACGGCTACTGGATTGGGCGCATGCAGCGCTTTACCTCCGCCGACCGCCTGTGCGTGCCCGTGCCGCTTTTTCACTGCTTCGGCTGCGTGCTGGCCGTTATGGCCTCCGTTAACCACGGCGTGACCATGGTGTTTTTGGAGACCTACAACCCTGTGCACGTCATGACCTCCATAGAACAGGAAAAATGCACCGCTCTTTACGGCGTGCCCACCATGTTCCTGGCCATTCTTGAGCACAAGCTTTTTCCAAAAATAGATTTCTCCTCGCTGCGCACCGGCATTATGGCCGGTTCCGTCTGCCCCGCCCCGCTCATGCGCCGCGTTATAGAGCAGATGAACATGCGCGAAATTACCATTACCTACGGCCTTACCGAGACCTCGCCCGGCATGAGCATGACCCATGCCGACGAGGAGTTTGAGCGTCGCGTAAGCACCGTGGGCCGCGCCATGCCGGGAATTGACGTTAAAATACTCGACCCCGAAACCAACCAGGAAGTGCCGCGCGGCCAGGTGGGCGAAGTATGCTGCAAAGGCTACAACGTTATGAAAGGCTACTACAATATGCCCGAAGAAACGGCCAAAGCCATAGACAGCAACGGTTACCTGCACTCCGGCGACCTGGGCACCATGGATGAGGAAGGCTACATAGTAATAACCGGGCGCATCAAAGACATGATCATTCGCGGCGGAGAAAACGTTTACCCCCGCGAAATTGAAGAATTCCTCGCCGGAATGGAAGGCGTTATGGACGTGCAGGTAGTGGGCGTGCCCAGCCGCCGCTACGGCGAAGAAGTGGGCGCCTTCATCATACCCAAGCCCGGCGTCGACATCCGCCCCGAAGACGTGCGCGACCACTGCCGCGGCCGCATCGCCTGGCATAAAGTGCCGCGCTACATCCACTTTCTCGACTCCTACCCCCTCACCGCCAGCGGAAAAATTCAAAAATACAAACTCCGCGAAATGGCCGGTGAGCTTTTTCCTGAGGCAATGCGGTAAGAATAGATGATGCGGCTGCGCCGCGATTGAAATATGCGAGAGAGGGGCGGGGAAACTTTTGAAAAAGTTTCCCCG
>JAVBON010000013.1:0-86888 GCA_031550525.1 Desulfovibrionaceae bacterium | reverse complement strand
GGGGGCGCCCCCCCCCCCCCTTCGGCGGGGGTTAATTTTCGCGCGCCGCTAAGCTAGGCCCAAAAAGAGGGGCAAGCGCCCCTCTCTTATATTGCCGCGGCGAACGCCGCTTCCATTTCCATTTCCATATTTATCTTATCTTATCTTATCTTATCTTATATCCGCCCCAAAGGCTCTTTCACCATCCGCGCTTCGCGCGTTATTCTTTATTTCTCACATACTCGTCATATGTAAGCTTCAAACTCGTTAAATAACGCTTCCCAAGGCTCAACAGTTCTTCAGAAAGATCATTTACCGCTTCTTTGTCACCGGCTTCGGCTGCTCTTTCGACGCAGCGGGCCATGCGTTCCAGCGGGTTAAGGCCATAGGTGCCGCCTTGCCCAGCCATTCTGGCCGCAACCTCCTGCACCTGCATGGTGTCGCTCCGGCCTCGGGCTTTTTGCAAATCTTCCAGAGTATCTTCCAGCACAATTAAAAAGCCGGGCAGCAGGGGCACCATGGTGGCGTCCATATAGTCGTTTTCCGACTGGGCCAGCTTATGCGGGCTTTCGAGCTTGCGGGCCTCCGGCAGGGTGGAGCGTCCGTTTTCCGGCTCATCCTGATCCAGACTGGCGACTATCATGTCCAGCATGGGCACGCGCTCGGCCTTTTGGGCAGTCTGCCTTGTTTTGGCGGAATCTCTCCCGTCTTTTTGCCGGGTCTGCTCCGTTTTGCTTTCACCCGGCACGGAGGCATGGGGATGCCCCACCGGCGCTGCCGTGGCGGCGGCATGCCCAGCCGGAGCGCTCATGGAGGCGGCGTAGCCAACCGGAGCAGCTTTTGAGGCGGCATATTCATCCGGAGACTTTGTTGCGGCTGTGTCATCCATCGCGGCATCCGCTGAAGCGGGGTACTCAGCCATAGCTGCGTGGCCGGGCATTTTGCTGGCGTCAGGACGTGCTCCGGAGGGTGATGTTGGCGCGGTTTCCGCTTCTCTACTGCCGGTTTGGGCTTTGGCCTCGGATTGCGCGGCGCTAACCTCCGGTTCCCCAGCGGGGGACGCATCGGCCTGGTTTGAGCGCAGCAGGGGGCTTTCAGGCAAAAGCTCGGCGGGGTCTGTTTCCGGGTGCGGGCACAGGGCCAGCACGGCTTGGCGGAACTGGGTACGGCTGGCCGATTTTATTTGGGTCTCGCGGCAGCCCAGGCGGGTCATGCGCTCGCCCTGTGAGGCGTGGGCTATAAGGCCTAGCGATGGTATAAGCGGCAGGCCTTTCTCACGCAGGCTGGCGGATACGCCTTGCAAGGCGGCGCGCACGTCGGCCTCCGGCAGATCGGCGTCAAATATGATAAGCCCGACCGGGTGCGCGGCGCAGGCCGCTATTACTTCGGCGGAGTTGCGCGCCTCTACCAGTTTGTGCGGCAGGCCGTCGAGGCGTCTGGCTATAAGTCTGCGCCCGCTGGCCGCCATATCGGCTATAACTATGTATTCGCGTGGCGTTTCGGGCGCGGTCAGCTCAGGCTTAATATCGTTTTCCGGCAGGTTTGCCGCTTTTTCAGTCCGGTCCCCGGCCTGGTTTAATGCGGGTTGAGCCCGCCTGTCTTCTTCTTGCCGCCGGGCATCGCCATTTTGGTGGAGCCATGCGGCGCTGGCAGATTGCCCAGGTTCGGTCAGCGCCTGTTCGTATTGGGGTTGGTCAGGCTTATGCTCAAAAGAGCCGCCCGGCAATTTGTTATGGGCGCTTGACGCGGATTCCGCATTCTGCGCTTGGGCGGCTGAATTTTTTTGCCGCGCGGGCGCGTGTTCTTGGTTGGCGCTTTCATCTGGCGCTGGCGCGTTTTTTTGCGTGGCGTTTTCCCCCTGCAACGGTGCGCCGGGCGTGAAGTCGGCCCCGCTTAAGGCTGGTTGCGGGTCATCGTACAGCGCTTCCGCCGGTTTTTGCATGGGGGTGAGGGCTAAGGTAAAGGTTATGGCCGTGCCTTTGCCGGGCAGAAAATCGATATTGAACGAGCCGCCGGAGGCGCTGGAAAGTTCCCAGGCCTTGTTAAGCCAGCCGGAGGGGCGGCGCAGGTTGCTTATGCCCAGGCCGCTTTCCAGCAGGCTGAACTGCACCTGACCGGCATAGCCCCGCGCCTCGCGCACGGTAAGCTGCACCGCGCCCGCGTCGGCCGCCTCCAGGCTGCCTTGCAGCAAAAAGCGCAGGGCATCGGCTATTTTTTCCTCATTGCCTTTAAAAAAGGTAGGCAGGCCCGGCGCGACAAACCACGACAAGGTAACGCCCTTGCTCTCGGCCAGGGGCAGCATTTGCTCGTGCATGTGCCGTATCAGGGCGGATAAATTGAAAATGCTCTGCATGGGGGCTGGGGAGGGGTGCTCGCCACGGGCCACTTTTTCCAGATTATCCAGCATAAGGCCAAGGGAGCTTACGCTGGCCTCCAGCCGGTCTGCCAGATCCGCGCTATCCGTTTGCTGGCCGCGCATTTGGGCCAGTTGAACGCGCAGGTTCTCATAAGGCGCGCGCAGGGCGTTTTCCACCCTGTCAATGGCTTTTACATCCAATTGCGGGTTGTGCAGGGGCGGCAGGTCAGGGGCCTCCGGCTCAGCCCGCGCGGCAGCCGCTGGGTCCGCCGGTTTTAAAATAACCAGGCCGGGCTCCTCTTCATCTTTAATGTATATGACATTGTCGGCGCGGCGCAACTTGGCGGGGGCGGCTGCCTCCATGGGCCTGAAAGGGGCCGGCGCGGGTTTTTCTTCCGGCGCGGCGTTGCCGAACAGCTCGGCCAACTGGGCCATGCTCTCAAGGGTGGCATTTACAGCTTCGGACGGTTTACGCGAATGTTCGGCTTTGCCATGGGCAGGCGCAATTATTTGCAGACTGGCATCCAGTTCTATTATGTCGTCATCGTCTTGCGCCGGGCCGGGCGCGCTTGCCCGCTCCTGATCCGGGGCGGGTTCCGCCACCACGTTTTCCGTTTGTCCGGCAGGCGTCCGGGCGCTTTTCAGCGGGCTCTCGCCCGTTTGCGCATTTTCAGCGGAAGCGTAGGCATGGCCAGGGTGGGCGGCCATTTGCAGCGGGGGGGAATCCTGCAACTGGTCTGGGTAAGGCTCGCTGGTTTCGCTTTGCGGCTCATTCGCGGCAAATGGCTCGAATGGGTTAAACTCCGGGTTCAGATCCGGGGCGTAATCTTCCGGCCTGCCGTGGTCCTGGTTGGCGGCCGGGCGGTCTTGCCCCGGCGCGTCTTGGCGGTTTGGCGCGCCATGCAAAAAGCCGTTGTGCTCCAGGTAGCCGTCCAGCGGGAAAAAGTCGTTTTTTTCCTTAACTGTATGCGGTTTGACCGTAGCCATAAGCACGCCGCTGATCAAATAACCAAACGTGGGCAGGTAAAGGCTTAGCTGATGCAAAGGCCCGGCCTGCGGAGCGTACAGCGCATACAGGGCCAAACCGGCCCCGGCGCAGGGAAAAAGCGTAAAAAGCAGATAACACAACGCGCCGCTCTGTTTTCTTTTTATGGCGGATATAGCCAGAAGCGGCAGGGGCAGCAGCAACAACGGGGCCAGAGGCAGCAGCCGGGCCGTCCAGCCCAGGCCTGGGGCCAGTGGAACAAGAGCGGCGGCCACGCCCGGCAGGCTGAGGGCGATAAGGGTATAATCCAGCGCTTTGGATTTGTTGCTGCCCAGCATGTAGCGGCCCAGATGCGGCATGAGCATTATAGCCAGGCCGGGGGTAAGCAACTGGGGCATGGCCGTAAGGTATACCACGGATTTTTCCGCCCCGTTGTCGCTGTAAAGGGCGGAAATGGTAACGCAGGCCAGCACGGCTCCGGCCCAAAAGCGCCATTCCTCATTCTCGCTCATGCCGCGCGCAATGGTAACGGCCAAGGCCAGCCCAAGCATTATTTGCATAATAAGCAGCCAGGGCAAAGCGCCGGAATCTTCATCCGCCTGCTGGCTGCTGAGTTGCGGCGCAAACCAGAGCGGAGGCATGGCGTTTATGCGCACGTATACCGTAAGGGGCAGCAGCACGGGGTCCGGCAGCGTAAAAGAACCGTCCAGAGATGAGGCGTATTCGCGCCATTGTCTTACATCGCCTTCGGTGGTGATGGTTTCGGCCACAAACAGCTTGGCTGGCGGAGTGGTTGAGCCCAACTCGAGGGTCAGGCCGCTTTTTGCGCCGCGCGGCGCATTGCCGGGTATATTGTTTTTGATGAGCGAAAAACGCAGCCATAAAGCGCCACAGGCGCTTTTGGGAATGCCGTCTTTTAGCGGCACAAAGCGGTTTTGGCGCGCTGGCGAGCTTACATCCAGAATACTCAGCCCGCCTGCCGGGTCTGCAAGGTAAAAAGCGGAACTGGCGAGGGGAAAATTGCCTTTTACCTGCTCCACGGCCACTGGCAGGGCACGCGCTTGAGAGGCCGCCACAAAAAGCAGCATCAAGGCGAAGATAAGCACGGTGGGGTTGCGGCGGATTTTGCCGCTGTTATTGCTGGCGGGTATGGGCATATATGTTTTTCCTTGGAGGTATCTAACCTTTAAACTGACAACCCGCGTTCTTTTTACAAAAGTTGCAGGGGCACGGGCGGGGCTCGAAACAGCACCCTTACAGTTCTGCTTTCCATATAACTTTTCAGCCGGAAACTGTTGCGCTTTTGCAATACGGGCTACACCCGCCGCTGGTCTGGGCAGCATCAACTCTAATAATCTGTCTTGGTCCACTGTGCCTTTTATTGAATTTTAAACCGGCACTAGCGGTTCTTCTTATGCTCGGCAACCCAGTCCGCCAGTTTTTGCCCGTTGGGGGCTTTATAGTCGGGGTCTTTGCGCACAAGCTCCGTCCATACGGCAATGGCCTCGTCCGGGCGGTTAAGGTCGTAAAACAGCACTATGCCCTGGTTGAAGCGTGACTGCATATGATTGGGGTTGGCGGCCGAGGCCTTGCGGAACATATCCAGCGCTTTGTCGTGCTCGTGCAGGGCGCGGTACATAACGCCAAGGTCGGTCATTATATTGGGGTCGCCGGGCTTTAGCACCAAAGACGATTCGTAGGCTTTAACGGCTTCTTTGGGCAGGTTGTTGTCAAAGTACCAGTGGCCCAGGTTATTCCAGGCCTCAACGTTTTGCGGGCTGTTTTTAACGGCCAGCTCAAGGCGGGCGCGCTCGGCATTATCCACCGGGGCGGAGTTGCCGATAACCTGCTTGGTTACCGCCGGGCCTGCCTCCATACTTATGGTGGCGGCCAGATGCCCGCCGAACAGCCCCGCGCAAAAGGCGGCGGCCACAGCCAGTATGAGGGTACTTTTTCTTACCATTCCCGTATTAGCGGGTGTACGTTTGGCACTCACTCTTTTAGTCCTTTATTACGCGCCCGCGATAAGCGGAGTAAAGCTGAAGGGAAGTTGCTGCCCGTAAGCCTCGCGCAGGCGAGCGTTTACGGAATCCTGATCATAATAGTGCTGCTGCGTGCCATAACACTCAACGCAGAAAGAAGCGCATACCGAGGCCAGACGGGCGGAATCTTCGAGGCTCAGGCCGGAGATAATGCCTTTGATAAGACCAGCGCGGTATGAATCGCCCGCGCCGGTGGGATCTTTCAGCTCGTTTATGGGGGCCGCGCCGATTTCGGAGCAGGAGCCGTCGCGGTACTGTATGCGCGAGCCGTTTTCGCCCAGAGTGGTAATTACCACTGGGGTAAGCTTTAAAATGCCCGCCAAATCCAGGCCGGTAAGGTTACAGATCATGCCCAGCTCATAGTCGTTGCTTACCAGAGCCATGGCCCCGGCCATGCCGGTTTTAAGCTGGTCGGGCCGCAGTATGGTTATTTGCTGGCCGGGGTCGAAAATATAACGCAGTTTTTTTTCGGTGTAAAAGCGGGCGTGGTTTTCCATATCATCGGTATTGGCCGGGGCTATTATGGCGATGTCGTCAGCCATGTTAAGGCATGGGAAGTCATAGCCGCAGGGCACGCCCATGGCCGCCATGTGAAAGCCCGTAATCTGGTTGGCCTTTTTATCGGTGGTTATGTACGCGCCGGAGGTGAATTCGTTATCCAACTGGTTAACGCCTTCAAGGGGTAGGCCCGCGTCCTGCATAAAGGCTTTATAAGAGCCAAAGTCGCGCCCAACTGAGGTAAGGGCGGTGCCTTTCTCGCCCAAGAGGGCCAGGTTGTAAACAATGTTGCCGGCAGTGCCGCCGCGCATTTCATCCATGTGCCCTATGGGGAAGCACACGTTGAGCATATGTATTTTATCAGGAAAAATATACTCGCTGAAAGTGCCGGGAAAGGTCATAACACGGTCATAGGCTATGGAGCCTGAAACATAAATGGACAAACTGAGCTCCTATTTGGAATTACGGTTGCAGGAAGACGTTATCCAGTCAAGATAGTCGCGGTTTCCGTCTATAATGGGCAAAGCCACGATACATGGGGTTTCGTAGCTGTGCAGCAGACAAACTTTTTGCTTGAGACGCTCGAATCTGTCAAGTTCGGTTTTGAAGAGCAACACGGCCTCGTCCGTGTTTTCGAGGTTACCCTTCCACCAGTACAGCGAGCGCATGGGCTCTATAATATTGGCGCAGGCGGCCAGGCAGTCGTCAAGAACCGCCCTGGCGATGTTTTCCGCCTCGGCTTTGCCGGATGTGGTTACATAAACTAGAATATATTGCATGAGCTTGACCGTAAAAAAATAACACAACATGATTTTTTAAGAACACTATCGCAATTTAGCCCAAGCCGGACCAGAGGGCAATGCGGGGCGGCCATTTTTTTTAGCCTTGCTTGCGGCTCCTCTTGCCAATAACGGCCCAACGTGCAAAAATTAAAAGTTAAACATGACGCGAATAAGACAGCCTAAAGGTTTAATCCGCATGAATAAACAAGAAACCGCCCGCAGAACGCTGGAAGTGCTGGAGCGCCTGTATGAAAAAACAGGGCCGCACCTTGCCCATGCCGATGCCTGGCAGTTGCTGGTGGCAACGGTGCTTTCGGCCCAGTGTACCGATGCAAGGGTAAATAAGGTTACGCCGGAGCTGTTCCGCCGCTTGCCCACGCCGCTGGCTTTTGCCTCAGCCGGGCAGGATGAGTTGGAGGGGCTTATCCGCTCCACCGGTTTTTACCATAACAAGGCCAGGCATCTTATATCCGCCGCCCAAAAGCTTATGCGCGACTTCGGCGGGCAGGTGCCGCGCGGCATGAAAGAATTGCTCACGCTGGACGGAGTTGCCCGCAAAACGGCCAACATAGTGCTTAACGGCGCCTTTGGCATTAACGAGGGCATTGCGGTGGATACGCACGTGGCCCGCATAAGCTTTCGCCTGGGCCTTACGGAATCTGAAAACCCGCAGGTTATAGAGCGCGACCTGATGCCTTTGTTTCCACAAGCGGAGTGGGGCAACCTTAACCACCGCCTGGTCTCTTACGGGCGCGACGTCTGCATGGCCAGAGGGCCGCGTTGCGCGCGGGCCGACGCAAGCGAGCCTTGCCCCATGCTGGATTTTTGCCCGCGTTGCGGCCTGGCCGCCACAAAGCAGGCTAAGGGCGGCAAGGCAGCCAAAACCGCTACCGTCAAATCCCGCTCATTGGCAAAAAACAGTAAAGCCGCATCAGCCGCGAAAAAAGGCGGAAACTGATGTTATATACATCATTCAGCCATTTGCCGGGCATAGGCCGGGCCACCTCGCAACGGCTTAACGCGGCGGGCATTTATACCTGGGATGACGCCCTGAGCCGACAGGATCTGCCGCTGGAAAGCCACCTGCGCGGCGAGTTTTTGCGCGGGCTTGAGGAATCGCGCAAAAGGCTGGAGGCTGGCGACGCCTTGTGGTTCAGCCAGCGTTTGGGCAATGCCGAGCAGTGGCGGCTGTACCCGCATTTTTACCACAACGCGGCCTATGTGGATATTGAAACCACCGGTCTGGCCTGGCCTCAGGCGGCTATTACCAGCATTGCGCTGTATGACGGCAAAGATTTGAAAGTTTACGTCCATGGGCATAATCTTGAAGCCTTTTTGGACGATATGGAAGAATACGCGCTGCTTATAACCTGGAACGGGCGAGGCTTTGACGTGCCTTTTATACGCCGCGCGCTGCAAACGCCGCTGCAAATGGCGCATCTTGATCTGCTGCCGGTTTTCCGTAGCTTGGGCCTTACAGGAGGCCTGAAAAAGGTGGAAAAGCACCTGGGGCTTGACCGCGACGAGCTGGACGGGGTGGACGGCTACACCGCCGTGCAGCTTTGGCGCGAATACGAGCTTACAGGCCGCGAAAGCGCCCTGGAGACCATGCTGGCCTATAACGCCGAGGATGTGTTCTCGCTGGAATTTTTAAGCCGCTATGCCTGCGCGCAGTTCGGCTGCCCTGTGCAAAGCGACGGCGTTAAGCCTGTTAACCCTTTCAAAGCCGATTTGCGCCTGCTGTCACGCCTGCGCGAGGAGCGCGCCGCCAGAGGCGGGCGCTGGTAATATGCGTGTTTTGCAATAGCCTATACTTGTATTTGATATCATGCCATTTTTGGCGTATGCTCTAAAATACGCGTCAATAATCCGGTTTCGCCCAGCCGGGCCGGACGGAGGAATATAAATGTCTCAAGATTACACCAAAGATAAAAGTACCACGGCGCTGGAAGTTATCGAGTTCTACCTGGACGAGGTTTTGCAAGACGGCAGCCAATACCGCAGCTATTACGGCATGAACGTTGCCAAGGTGCTGGAAATAATCCGCCTGCCGCAAAACATAACCGGCATGCCGGGCAAGCAGCATGAGGCGGCCATGGGCACCTTCAACCTGCGCAACCGGGTGATGCCGTTGGTGGATTTGGGGCTTTGGCTCCAGAAAAAAGTGCCGGATTCGGACAACCGCAAGGTAATAGTTTCGGAATTCAGCGGCATTGTCACCGCCTTTGTGGTTTCCGGCGTTACCCGCATTCATCGCATGAGTTGGGCTCAGGTGGAGCCGCCTGGCAAATATCTGCAATACTTCAGCCACGACAGCGTAACCGGCGTGGTGCGCTTTGACGAGCGCATAGTGTTTTTGCTGGATATGGAGCAAATTATCTCCAGCATGAACCCCTCCCTTAGTCTTGAAAGCAGCGCCGGGCGCATTCACGGCGACCCTCAAGTCGGCAAGGGGCGCAAGGTGCTTATTGCGGACGATTCCGCCACCATACGCAAGACTATTACCCTGACGCTGCAAGCCTCCGGCTACACTGTCATGTCGGCCACCTGCGGGCGCGAGGCTTGGGATATGCTTAATAAATGGCATAAAGAGGGTGAGCAGGCCGGAAAACCCCTTACTGATTACGTCAACCTGGTTATCTCCGACATCGAGATGCCGGAAATGGACGGGCACGAGCTTACCCGCAGGATAAAAGCTGACCCAGTGCTGCAAAAGCTGCCGGTGGTGCTGTTTTCATCCCTTATTTCCGATGTGGTGAAGCAGGGCGGTTTGAAGGCCGGAGCGGACGATCAAATATCCAAACCGGATTTGCCGCATTTGGCCGTGCGGGTTAAAGAGCTTATCGACAAATTCGGCGGCTGATCCGGCGGGCCGCCAGCCAGCGCCAGTACCGTGCCCCCGTGCTTTTTATTGTGCCGGGCAGCCAGCCGTTCGCGCGGCAGGTTGCCCGGCAGTTTTTCAGCCCGTTGGGCGAGAATTATGAAGAATAACCACCTGTAAAACTGGTGGTTATTCTTGGCATGTCGCAATTGGCAGTTCGGCCCTGCAAAATTTTTTGCAGGGCGGCACAGTTTTTTTGATCTGTTGTTGCCATAATTCCTAATTTTTTTTACTGTTAACATGAGGTAAAGCGGCTGCGCGGATTTTTGACGTTGTTTGGCCCCATTGCGGGTTTAGCGCCGGGCCGCCGCCCGGCAAAAGCGAGGTGAATATGAGCAGAGAGGAGCTTAGAACCCAATTTTATATTGACGACCATGCCCTGTTGTTCGCCTTTATGGCGGAGAGCGCCCAGCGTTTGCAGGGAGACAAGTACCTGCCTTTGCTTGAAAAAGTCGTAACCCTTTATGGCAGGGAACGCGGGGCGCGCATGGCTATGCGCTGCCTGAAAAACGGCGACACGCCGGATGTGAAAAATTACGTGGTTTATGGCGAATGGTCCGACCCCAAAGGTTGGTCCAAGGTAGAAATGCGCTCTCTGGCCCCCTATGTTTTTGACTGCACCATTTGTGGCTGGAACGACAGTTGGAAGAAGTACGATGTAACGGGTTTGGGCAGCCTTTATTGCCGCTGGGTGGACGCGGCCCTGGCCTATGGCTTTAACCCGGAGCTGCGGCTTGAGATACCAAAGTGTCTTTCCAACGGCGACGGGTGCTGCAGCTTTGCATGGCAAGGCCCGGCCTTCAGCGGGCAGGATGATTTTGCCGACGCCATGCGGCGCAAGGCCGAACTGCCCGCTGGAACGGTAAAAGACTTTTTATACCACACCGGGCACCTTTACGCCGCCTTGCGCCGGGTATTTATACTGGAACTGGGCGTGCCGGCGGCCACCGCAATTTTGCGCGGCGGCCTGGAGCGGTATGTGGAGACTTTTGGCCTGGACAAGGCCCAGGCTATACAGGAAGAAGCCCGGCAGAATTTTCTGGAAATTTAGGTAAGAAAAGACCCCTCAGTGGTCTGCTCCTGCCAAGTAGACAGGTTAAAAAGACCCCTCAGTGGTCTGACGCTGTCAGGTAGACATGTCAAAAAGGCCCTTCAGTGGCGGCCACCGTCAGGTAGACATGTTAAAACGCCCCTCCGTGGTCTGCCCCCTGTCAGGTAGACAGGTTAAAAAAAGCCCGGAGGCGATGATTAAGCGGCCGGCTTTTCCCGATATTCCACCGGGGGAAGCTGGCCGAGCTTTTTCCGAAACCGTTCCATGTTGTGGAAACGGATATACTCTTTAACCAGTGCCGCATTATTTTATCGGCGCGGCCACGCCGCTTCCGGCCCATCTTGTATTCGCCCCTTCGGGGCTTTTTCTCGCGTCATTAATTTCATTTTACCGTCATTATACATTTTGAATTTTCACGTCTCTGTATTATATCAATTTTGTGCCGCCCAAAAGGCGTTTTCTTTTTTAATCAAAACGAAAGAGCAGTATTATGACCAGCCGCAACAGCATGCGTTTGAAAGGGATTATGGAAGCCGGAACCTCACGGCCTCTTGTGCTTGATATAGATTATGGAAGGGACAAACTGCAAAGCTCCTACGGCTCGCTGGTATTTGGCGTTAAAGAGATGCGCTCGCGCCTGCCCAAAGACATTTTCGAGCGCCTTATGCGCACCGTGCGCGAAGGGCACCCGCTGGATGCCGATATGGCCGAAATAGTGGCCGGAGCCATGAAGGATTGGGCGGAAGAAAAAGGCGCGACCCACTATACCCACTGGTTCCAGCCCATGACCGGCAGCACGGCCGAAAAACACGACGCTTTCCTCTCCCTTACGCCGGAAGGCGACGTGCTCAGCCGTTTTTCCGGCAAAATGCTTATCAAGGGCGAATCCGACGCCTCCTCCTTTCCCTCCGGCGGCATCCGCTCTACCTTCGAGGCCAGAGGCTACACCGCCTGGGACCCGCGCTCTCCCGTATTCCTTAAAGAAAGCCTTAACGGCTACACCCTGTGCATACCCACGGCCTTTTGCTCCTACACCGGCGAATGCCTTGACCGCAAAACACCGCTTTTGCGCTCCAGCCAGGCTTTGGCCGTGCATGCCATGCGCGTGCTCAAGCTTTTTCACAAGGCGGGCGAGCCAGAGCCCACGCACGTGTTCGCCACCCTTGGCGCGGAACAGGAATACTTTTTGGTGGATAAACGCCTTTTCCTGCAACGGCCGGATCTGAGCACCTGCGGGCGCACCATTTACGGCGCGCGCCCGGCCAAGGGGCAGGAGATGGGCGACCATTACTATGGCTCCATACGCGAGCGCGTGCTGGCCTATATGATAGATTTGGAGCACAGGCTCTACAAATTGGGCATTCCGGCCAAAACCAGGCACAACGAGGTGGCCCCCGGCCAGTTTGAGCTGGCCCCCCTGTTTGAAGAGGCCAACATAGCCACGGACCATAACATGCTGATTATGGAGACCATGCGCGATACCGCCCAAAAGCACGGATTTATGTGCCTGCTGCATGAAAAGCCCTTTAAAGGCGTGAGCGGCAGCGGCAAACATTGCAACTGGTCTCTGGCCGATTCATTGGGCAACAACCTGCTGGACCCCGGCGATACCCCGCATGAAAACGCGCAGTTTCTGGTATTTTTATGCGCCGTGGTGCGCGCCGTGCACCGTTATTCCGGCCTCTTGCGGTTAGGCACAACCAGCGCCAGCAACGACCTGCGCCTTGGCGGGCACGAGGCGCCCCCGGCCATTTTTTCCATTTATCTGGGCGCGCAGTTGGCCGACGTGGTGGACGGCATTGTTACCAAAAAACGCGGCAAGCAGGCCAAGGGCGAAGTTATGCGCATAGGCGTAAACTCTTTGCCCCCACTGCCCAAAGACGCCACTGACCGCAACCGCACCTCACCCGTGGCTTTTACCGGCGAGAAGTTCGAGTTTCGCATGGTGGGCTCATCGGCCTCCACTTCGCCCATGGTCTTTTTGATCAATACTGCTGTAACCGAAGCTCTGGATCATTTTGCCACCGAGCTTGAAACCGCCGTGGCCGGAGGCGCAAGCCTAAACGAGGCCACCCAGGCTTTGCTGGAAAAGGAATTTTCCAAGCACCGCAACATACTTTTTAACGGCGACAACTATTCCGACGCCTGGCCGCGCGAGGCCAAAAAACGCGGGCTGCCCATTTATAAAGACAGTGTTACCGCGCTCTCGCATTTTGCCGACCCCGAGAATATTGCCCTGCTTTCGCGCTATGCCGTGCTTTCCGCCCGCGAGGTGGAATCGCGCCGCGATATTCTGCTGCACGGCTACGCTCTTACCATGGGCGTGGAGGCACAGCTTACGCTGGAAATCGGGCGCACCATACTGCTGCCTGCCGCCATAGAATACCAGCGCAAGCTGGCCGAGAGCATATCGGTGCTGCGCGCCTGCATGAAAGAGCATGCCGATACCGAAGGGCATGAGCTTATGCTGGAGCGCGTAAGCCGCCACCTGGGCGACTTTATGATTGCCCTGGACCGCCTGGAAGAAGAGCTTAACAAAAAAGGGCGCGGACGCCGCGCCGTTAAAGGCCCGCTGGAAGAAGCCGCTTTCTACCGCGACCACATTCTGCCGGTTATGGAGGCCTGCCGTGCCGAGGGCGACGCCTTGGAAACAGTGGTGGACGATGCCATCTGGCCGCTTCCCAAATACCGCGAGTTGCTGTCTATCTAAATAATACAGGCAATGGATTTGAAATATGCGGCAATGGCCCGAACCTGCATGGTTCCGGCCATTGCCGCAGTATTGGTTTTATAGCAGCCCGCTGTCCGGCTCTTCGTAATCCGGCCTGGGCGATGGCGGCTCGCAGCAATTGCGCAGTTGCTTTATTTCGTCTTTTATTGCCGTCAGTCTCCACATTTGCCTGGCTACTTCACCCGGCTCCAAGGTCAGGCCCAATTCGGCTTCCAGCTTTGACATTTCACTCTCCAACGCGGCTATGTCGTCCAACTGCTTGTTTCGCATATGTTTTCTCCAATTTGCCTTATATGTATGGGTAATTGCATATTAAACGCATTCGGATCACGGTCAATTATTTATGGCTGGGCGGCATGCGTGAAGTGCCTGTTTATGTTGCCAACCTTGCATGGTATGCCTATATCTCACGTCATTAATACAGGAGTTTTGGATGGGTAACATAAAGAACACGCGGGAGCCTGACGCCTCTGTAAAGCCGCTTTATCTGGTAAGCGCGTGCTTGTGCGGCGAGCCGTGCCGTTACGACGGCAAAACCGCTACTGTGCCTGCCTTGCGCGACATGGCGCTCTCTGGCCAGGCTGTGCCGGTTTGCCCAGAAGTGCTGGGCGGCCTTGAAGTGCCGCGCAGCCCCTGCGAAATAAGAAACGGCAGGGTGCTTACGGCCGATGGGCGGGATGTGACGGATAATTTTACCGCCGGAGCAACTAAAGTGCTGGAACTGGCAAAAGAACAAGGCATAAAAACCGCCGTGTTAAAAGAGCGTAGCCCCTCGTGCGGCAGCAGCCTTATTTATGATGGCAGCTTTAGCCGCCGCATTATTAAAGGGCAGGGCGTAACTGCGGCCCTGCTGGCCCGGCACGGCCTGACTGTTGTGAGCGAGAGCGGCTTCGTGGAGCCCCAATAAGCGATAACGCCATGCGTGGTAACCGTACGTTTTGGTTTGGAGCACGCAAGCCTGCTTGACTTCGGGCTAAGTCCTAGCTAAATTTGTATGAAGATAAAAGGAGGTTGCCATGTCTATAACCGTTGTGCCCATGCATAAAGCGAAAAGCTCGCTTTCCCAACTGGTCAAAAGGGCTGCCGGAGGCGAAACCATTTTTATAGGCAGTTATGGCCGGGCCGAAGCAGTGCTTACTTCAGTTGCCGCAACCAAGCCTAAAAAGCGCCTTGGCCTTTTGGAGGGCAAACTGGTTGTTCCGGATGATTTTGACGAACCGCTGCCGCCGGAAATTCTCTCCGCTTTTGACGGAGATATCGAATGAGGCTGCTGCTGGATACCAACGCTCTGCTTTGGGCGCTTACAAACGGGCCTCGCATTCAACCCGTGCGGGAATTGCTGCTTGCTGATGAAAATGAAATATTCGCAAGTACAGTATCTTGGTTGGAAATAGCTATCAAAACGCGCATAGGCAAGCTGGAGGCCAGTTTGCCGGAGCTTCGCGCGGCAGCGCTGGGAAGCGGTTTTATTGATTTGCCGCTTTTGGGTTCGCATGCGGAAATGCTGGCTGAAATACCCAGATACCATAATGACCCTTTTGACCATATGCTTGTGTCACAGGCCATGGCAGAACCTATGCGGCTGATTACAGGCGACGGGATACTTGCCAGGTATACTCCGTTGGTTATGCATATTTAAAGCCGGTTGTTTTTTGCTAAGGCACTACATTATTAATATTCTGCCCTGGGTGCTGCCCCTTGTTTGTGTCGACATTCAGGCGCTTTTTCCCTCTGGCTTCGTCAGCAAGGCTTTGCCCCGCAGTCGAATACCGTATGCTCTTCCACGAACTGGGGCTGGATTACACCCTTAAGAGTATACTCTTTCGGTTAAAAGCCTTGCTTCCCAGAGAACAAAATCACTCTGAATGTCGACACAACCTAATCCGCTGCGCCTTCAAAATGCGCGCGTAATAAATTACCGCCCCGTTCATACAAACGGGGCGGTAATTTATTATCAAGCTATGTGTCTGCTAGAAGTGCCCGGATTCTTTTTTTACATCCAGCGCTATCTTCCAGAGTACGGAGAGCACGGTCAAACCTATGCCGTACACGCCCAAAGTGATGAGTATTTCTGGCACCGAGGGGGCGTATTCGGTAATGGTTTCGTAAGTGTTGGGGGTAAAGCCGCCTATGAGCAGGCCCAGGCTCTTGTCTATCCAGCTTGCTATCACCAGCATTACAAGCGTCCAAGGCAGGAGCTTTTCATTGTGGCGGGTAGAGGGGTTGAGCAAGAGGCTGAAGGAGAGCAGGGCAAACACCGCGCATACCCACATCCAGCCGTTAATCCAGTAGTAATGGCCGTCGTGGCCCGCGAACAGAAACTGCATGGGGTGGGCGTGGCCCGGAATGCCGCTGTAAAAAGCGGTGAACACTTCCATCATATAGAAGAAAATGTTGATGCCCATGGCGTAAGTAATGATGGTGGTAAGGCCCTTTATGGCCTTGTCGCCCACATCGAACTTGGTGGCCTTTTTAAGCGCCAGGCTGAGCAGCAGGAGGATAGCCGGGCCGGAACAGAAGGCCGATGCCAGAAAGCGCGGGGCCATAACGGCGGTAAGCCAGTAATGGCGGCCTGGTATGCCGGCATACAAAAAGCCTGTTACGGTGTGAATGGAGAAGGCCCAGAACACCGAAAGGTAAATGAAGTATTTTATCCACTTGGGCGGGGTTACGTCGTGCCGTTCCGCCTCAAGAGTAACCCAACCGATGATTACGTTGAGGAAGAGATAGCCGCTGAGCACGAGCATGTCCCAAAACATTACGGAGTTGGGCGTGGGGTGCAGTATAACGTTAAGCACGCGCTGGGGCTGGCCCAGGTCGACAAAAATAAAGAGCATGCACATGATTACGGCGGCGATTGCCATGAATTCGCCGAGGATAATCATTTTTTTGAACTCTTTGTAATGATGGAAGTAAGTGGGCAGCACCAGCATTACCGCGCCTGCCGCCACACCCACAAAGTAGGTGAACTGGGCGATGTAAAGGCCCCAAGACACGTCCCTTGAAAGTCCGGTTACGGAAAGACCGAAGAAAAGCTGGAACAGGTAGGCGAAAAAGCCCAAACCTATTACCGCGCCAAGTACGGCCAGCCATATGTAGAACTTTGGGGAACCTTTGAGTACTCTTTCTAACATGTTATCCCCCTAAAGTATGTAGTATACGCTGGGCCCGGTGCCTAAGCTGGGCTTGCGCACAACGCTGTAATTTTCTTTAATGGCCTTGGAGACGTCGGATTCGGGGTCCGTAAGGTCGCCGAATACCATTGCGCCGTCAGAGGCTTCCACACAGTAGGGGAGCTTGCCTTCGGCCAGCCTTTCGGAGCAGAAGGTGCATTTTTCCACCACGCCGCGCATACGGGTGGGGAATTTGGGGTTGGTTTCCGCAATATACTCGCGGGGGTTGTTAAAGTTGAAGCTGCGCGCGCCAAAGGGGCAACCCGCCATGCAAAAGCGGCAGCCTATGCAACGGTGGTAGTCCATTACCACTATGCCGTCGGCGCGCTTAAAGGTTGCGCCGGTGGGGCACACGCGCACGCAGGCGGGGTTTTCACAGTGGTTGCAAAGCATAAGGTATTTGCGCTCTTCCAAGGCTGCGTTATTGAAGGCGTTTACGTTTTCCGTAAAGGTCTCGTGGTAGCCGTCGCGCCAAAGCCACTTAATTTCCTGGCTCTTTTTGGGGATATCCGGAATATTGTGCGGTTTGTGGCAGGCGTTTATTACTCTTTGAAAGTCGGCAAGGGTCTCGAATTTTTCCGTAAAAATAGCCATGCCCCAACGTTTGGCGGTAAGGCCTTTTTCCGGCGCGCTATATGTGCCGTGGCTGGCAGCCTGAGCAAGGCCGGGGGCAGCCATGGCGCCGGCCAGCCCAAGGGCTGAAATGCCGGCTATTCTCATAAAGTCTCTTCTGGTCTTGTTCATTACTTGTTCCCCCTCGGCTCTACGTGGCAGTCCCAGCAGTAAGGGCTTACGCTGTTGCTGTCGTGGCAGGTGTCGCAGAATTGAGGCTTGTTGGAGTGGCAGCTCATGCAGGTGTTCTGCAGGTTAATATCCCAGGTTTTGCCGCGAGAGTCGGTGTAGGTGCGCAGGCCTTCACGCAGGGCCATGTCGCGCCAGCTATTGAGTATTTGCATGTGCTCGGCGCGCATGTATTCGGCCGTTTCAACGCACTCTTTGGCATCGGCGGGCAGGGCCAGGGCCGGGTGCGTATATTTTGGCGTAAGCGCGTTCACCCAGAAAGGAGAGGTGAATACCACTACAAACGCGAGCAGCCCCGCCAGAATGTATTTGGAATTGTACATTATTCTTCTCCTCCGTTAGCAGCGTCGTCCGCGTCGTCATCCTCCACGCCGGGCAGATCTTCCTGGCGCAGGTCCACGGTGCGTTTTTTCTCGCCCTTCATTACCAAGGCGTTGGCCACCAGCTCGTGCAGGCCGGTTACACCCACGCCCGGCGCCCAGTAGTTGGCCAGAGGCGGCAGGGTTGCGCGGTCTATGGCGCAAACGCAGGCCAGGGTATCAACGCCGTGCTTCTGCTGCACGTAACGCAGGGCGTTGCCGCGCGGCAGAGCGCCGCGCATGCGTATATCCATAATTTCGTCGGTGTTCAGGCCGGAACCAGCGCCGCAGCAGAAGGTCTGCTCACGTATGGTGTTTTCGGGCATTTCCACAAAGTTGTTGCACACGTTTTTAAGCACGTAGCGCGGTTCTTCCAGCATGCCCATGCCGCGGGCCGGGTTGCAAGAATCGTGGAAGGTGACGATTTTATGGTCGTTACGGCTGGGGTCGAGGTTAAGCTTGTTGTGCTTTATAAGGTCGGCCGTAAACTCGGCAATGTGCACCATTTTTGTGGACGCCGCGTGGTCAAAAACGGTGCCGGTAATGGGGCTTTTGGGCACTTGCATGTTTTTGGGGGTTGGGCCGTTCATGGTTTCCATGTACTGATGCACCACGCGCCACATGTGGCCGCACTCGCCGCCCAGAATCCACTTTACGCCAAGGCGCTCGGCTTCGGCATACATTTTGGCGTTGAGCTTTTTCATCATATCGGCCGAGGTAAAGGAGCCGAAGTTGCCGCCTTCCGAAGCATAGGTGGAAAGGGTGTAATCCAGCCCCAGTTCGTGGAAGAGCATCAGGTAGCCCATAAAGGTATAGATGCCCGGATCCGCGAACACGTCGCCCGAGGGGGTGATGAAGAGTATTTCATGCCCTTTTTCGTTGAATGGCGGATTGATGCGTATGCCGGTGATGTCTTCAATGTCGTCGCAGAGGAATTCCACGATTTCCTTGAAGGCGTGCGGCTGAATGCCCAAATGGTTGCCGGTGCGGTTACAGTTGCTCACCGGGTCCATAATCCAGTGCAGGCCAAGGCCCAATTCGTGCAACAGCTCGCGCACTATAAAGGTGATTTCCGCCGTATCTATGCCGTAGGGGCAGAACAGGGAACAGCGGCGGCACTCGGTGCACTGGTAGAAGTAGTAGAACCACTCTTTGATAACGTCTTTATCCAGCTTGCGCGCTCCGGCAACTTTGCCCAGGAGCCTGCCCGCGGTGGTGAAGTCTTTGCGGTACACCGAGCGAAGGAGCTCGGCGCGCAGCACCGGCATGTTTTTGGGGTCTGCGCTGCCTATGAAAAAGTGGCATTTGTCGGCGCAGGCCCCGCAACGCACGCAGGTATCCATAAACACCTTGAGGGAGCGGTATTTGGCCAAGCGTTCTTTAAGGCCGTTGTAGATAATGTTTTCCCAATCTTTGGGCAGGCCCCAGTCTTCTTCTTCCGGGTTCCATGTGTGCGGGTTGGGCATGCCAAGGCCGCGCATGGTGTTTTCTTTGGCCGGGTAGGGGTAGGTGCCCTGCTTGAAAACCGGTTTGGTATCCATCCAGCCCTTTTCGGGCATGGCGTAATTTATGCTGTTCAGCATATCCGCTGCTTTTGGTAACTTAGACATATCTGCTCCTTAACCCGCGTGCTCTTCAGGTTCTTTTTCAAGAGGAAGACCGGCTTCAGCCATCAGATCGCGGAAATCGTCCTCATACTCCGCGTAAGTGTGGAACTTTTTGGGCGGGTTCCACGGGTTTTCGTGGTGTACGGCACGCGAGTTGTTGGGCAGGTTGCGGGTGGGGGAGAGAAACACCCCGCCCATATGCATGAGCTTGCTGAAAGGAAAGTACATAAGCAGCGCGCTCAAGAAGAACAGATGCATAAAGAGCACGGGGCTGAGGCCCTCTGGCACCACCGGGTTGAAGGTGGCGAGGCCCATGGTGAATACCTTTACCGAGGCTATGTCGGTCTTGCCAAGGTAGCGCATCCATATGCCGCTGCACACCAGCCCGATTATAAGGAAAAGCGGGAAGTAGTCGGCGGCCTGCGAAATGTAGCGCACTTTGCCCACCATGCGGCGGCCCAGCAAAAAGAGCAGAGCGCCCAGAATAAAGGCTTCGGTCATATAAAAGCGCGGCACGCCTATTTGCATAAGGCCGTCCAGCGCTTCAAAGGCCTGAATGCAAATGGGCACCGGCTCGAGGAAAAAGCGAAAGTGCCTGATAAATATTACCAGGAAGCAATAGTGAAAAAGTATGGCGGCCAGCCAGAGCCATTTGGAAGACCACTGCACCAGCCCGCGTTCCTTGGTTATTTCAACGGAAGTATTGCGGAAAAGGGAGCGGAAGGTGAGCACTTCCAACGCCATGCGCCCCACTGTGGCAAGGGGGGTGTACGGAGAATCCAGCCGGTTGGGTTTTACCCAATCAAGCGAGCGCTGCTGCCCGCCCACGGTGGGGATGCGGAAGGGAACGGGGGATTTGCCCCAGTTCACCACGCGCCTGGCAAACCCAAGCACGAATACGACCAGAGCCGCGTAGGGCAGGATAACGCCAAAAAATACCTCAAGCCCCATGCCGGACCCGAAGTAGGCGATCGCACCCAAAGCAACAACTGCCAGTAATGAAATAAACATGCCTTACCTCGCTGCTTTGTATTGACAGAGCTGAACAAAATCAGCCTAACACACCGTTTTTCACGAGGCCCTTTGGGTAGGCCCCGGCGCCCGCGCTAAAAGGCCGCCGGATGTGGCGTCCGGCCGCTTTGCGCGAGGTGCAAAATTTATAAAGCAATAGTTGTTGAAGCCAGATTTTATCAGATCTGGGTTCCGCCCAGACCCGCAAGGGGCCTGTAAATAGCATCGCCCCTAGTCGTACCTTTCTTACGCTTGGCCATGCTAAATTGTCTAGCTTTGGCGGAGCGGGCCACACCTTGACCCCGCAATTATGGTAAAAATGCTTGTGGGCAAGGGGGATTAAATTTGTATCTATTTGAGCTTGTGCTCGGGAAATTTCTCATTCAACACCCGCTCGGCCTGGCGTATTATTTGCGAATGGCGGCGCTTAAACTCGTCAATGCGCATTTCCGCCATGGTGTCGCGGCAGCGGGAGTATATGCCAAAGGCCGTGAGCGCCAATGCGTCCACGTGCCTTTCAAACCACTTTATATCGTCCAGCCCCTTGGTTTTGGCCTCTTCTTCCAGCCTTGCGCCCAGTATTTCGTATACTATGGGCTTGAGGGCGTAAACAATGCCCACGGCCTGTTCCGGCGAAAAAGACTGCACTGCCCGCACCTTTACAAATTCTTCCAGCGCGGCGGTAAGAGCCTCTTGATCCGGCTCTTCATCTATAAGGCTTTGCAGCATGGCCTGGGCGGCCTCGCGGTTACGCTGCCCCACGGGGTTTACAAACGGGTTGCTCTGGGTACGTAAAAAACCAATTGTGCCAAACGGATACGTGCCGTTAACGGCTTCAATCCACTTTTCGGCAATGCGCGTCCGGTGTTCCGCCAGCAACTCTTTTACGCTCATGGGGCAATTATCCAATTCGTATCAATACTGTTTATTTTGAAAAGGCTTCTAGAATTTATTTGAACAAAGGTCAACAGAGAATATAGCGTATATTCTCAATTTTCATGGCCTTAGGCAGGCCAGGCCCGGCAGTGCGCGCCGGAGTTTTTTTATAAAGGCGCGGCAGCTTTTCCAGCGGCGGCAGCGCCGGTTATTGGGCGCAAGGCTCTTGCTCGCCGCGCCCGCATTCCAGCGTTTCATTAACATTCAGTGGCAGATCCGGGCCGGATGCGTCACCGGCCGATTGCCTGCCGCGCGCCTCCGGCGCAGTGGGGCTTTCAGCAGTAAGCTCAGTACCTGCCCCTGCCGTACTTGCGTTTTCCGCCGCTTGGCTTGCGCCCTCATTCGCCAAGCTTTCCGTCACTGCTCTTGCGCGGTCGCTCGCTACGTTTTCAGTACTCGGGCTTGTGGCTTCAGGCGCGATGTTTTCAGCTTCGCTGCCGGTAACGGCGCTTTGATTAGCGGCGGGCGTTCCGGTACGGCTTTGCTGGTACGCTTCCGGGCCGGAACGTGCCGGAGCAGCGGCCGGGCCGGCAGTTGCAGCAGGGTCTGAGGCGGCATTGCCGTTGCCAGAGCCGCTTGCGGCTGTGCCATCCGGCTGTGGCTTGGCCCAGCTTTGCGGCAGGCCCTTGAATACTATAACCGGCAGTACGTCGCCGCCCATACGCAGCACCTGCGCCTGGTTGCGCATTACTTTCATTTTTATGTCGGCATGCTGCCACAGCGATAAATCCGGCGGAATATAGTCGCCACCGGCCTGCGCGGCCAAGGTGGCATCCAGCGCCGCGCTGGGAGAGAGCCCCTCTTGCATGTGTTTTGTCATGTCGGCTATGGCGGCGTAATCCGCCTCATTTTCCGCCACCGGGTAAAATACGGCGTTGTCTGAAAAGGCGTTTACAGCTTCGCGGCAGGCGGGACAGGAGGGCGAGAAAAATATGCTGATCTTTTTCTCGGCCCCGTTTTGCGCCTGCAAGCCCCAGGTGGGTGGCAACTCGCTTATGGCGTAACCCAGGTTAAGAATGAAAAGCACGGCCCACAGCCCGCCAAGTGTGCCCGCCAAAATGCGGCGCGGCATTACAAAGGTGCCCCGGTCAAGGCGCAGGGCGGCCCAGGTGGCGAATATTATAAGCGCCGCGCCAAGGCAGTTGGTGCATGGCGCGATGAAAAACATGATTATAAGAAAGATGCAGTCGCCAAAAAGAAAGGCCGAGGCCAGCACCTTGGCGAACAGCCGCATTCTTAACACGCACATGACGGTGATGGCGGCAAATATAAGGGCAGCCGCCCACCATGGCGAAATGCCGAAAATTTTAAAGTCGCTTACCACGGTGCAGCCGCTGGTAAGGCAAAGCGCCTCGCGCCCCGCGTTAACGGACATTACAAGCACATAGACGAGGCCAATTATTGATAATATAAGGCCCAGAACGGGCACCATACTGGAGCGGTATTTGATGAGAGCCATGGATTTACCTTTATATAAATGATCTGATACAATTTTTTAACAGAATGACGGAAAATATCAATCAAAAGCCAAAGGGCCAGCCAACGCAAACGTCCTCCTCCGGGCAGGCGTGGCCGCCGCCTTATCGCGTGCGGCGCAGTAAAAAGGCCCGGCGCGTATCTTTAAAAGTTGACGCTCAGGCGGGGCTGGAGCTTGTGCTGCCGCAAAACGCGCCGGAAAGCGTCATCCCCAGCCTTTTGGAGCGTTATAAAAATTGGATTACGCGCCACCTTAAAAAAATGGAGGAGCAGCGCGACCTGCGCCAGAGCCTGCACGGCCAGGAACGAGCTTTGGCCGAAAATACGGCGTCTCTGCCGGAATACTTTCATTTGCATGGCGGCGGGCTGAAAGTGCTTTTGCGTCTGCTGCCACCGGGCCAAAGCGCGCCGGATGCGGCTTCGCTTGTAGCTTGTACCCGTATCGCGGCGGAAAAGGCCTTGTTTTTCAACCCTGCCGGTTTTTCCGTATTCTCCGGTGAGGTTAAGCCTGCGCCAGCCGTGGCGGTATGGGAGCTAAAACCGCTTGCCCCGGCCCAGTTGCGCGAGAGGCTGGCCATGTGCCTTAAGGAATACGCCAGATCCTGCCTTGGCGCGCGGTTGGCTTTACTAGCCCGCATTTATGGCCTGCCTTACGCCCGCCTGCGCCTGGGGGCGCAAAAGAGCCGCTGGGGCAGTTATTCCGTGCGCGGCAGCGTAAGCCTGAACAGCAAGCTGATTTTTTTGCCGCCGGAGTTGGCCGATTATATTGTTTTGCACGAGCTTTGCCACAGCCGCCACCTTAACCACGGGCCGGATTATTGGGCGCTGCTTTCAGGCCTTAACCCCGATGCGCCGGAGTTGGACAGGCAAATGCGCAATGCCTCGGTTTGGTCTCCTTGTTGGTTTGCCTAAGGCTCGCCTGCCATTTATTTTTTTATGATGTCTGGTATTATTGCAACCAGTTCATGCGCGCAACCTATGGTTGCGGTGTGTGGAAAGAATAAATCCATACAATTTAATTCATATAAATTGATTTATATTTGTTTTTCCGCAATAATCTTGCGCACGTTCGATTATATGTGGTATATTTTTTCAAACTTTGGGAACCGGCGTTTCCAGTCTTAACTTTTGTGCGGCGTGAGGAGGTAAAAAAGGCCGTTGTTGCTCATATTGTTTTAGGTTAAAGCCGCCGGTTCTGGAACTTTTTAGATGCAGGAGAAAAAATGGCTAAAAACAAAGGTTCCGGCGGCAAATGGTTTTTGCCCGCTCTGGCCTTTTTTGCGGGCATTTTTGTACTTGCGGGTACTCAATTCAGCATCAGCGCAACGGACAAACCCGAATTCTGCGGTAACTGCCACGTAATGTCCGAGGCTGTGTGGACCCACAAGCAAAGCGTGCATGCGAAGCAGGCTTGTAACGATTGCCACCTGCCGCACAACAGCGTGGCCGCCATGCTGCCCTACAAGGCAAAGGTGGGCGTTAACGATATAGTGGTGAACACCTTTATGGATGTTGACGACCGTATTGCCGCCACGCCTGAAATGAAGCAGGTAATAAAGGCCAACTGCGTGCGCTGCCACTATTCCACCGTTATGGATGTGAATATGGATGTGAAAGAGTACTGTACCGATTGCCACCGCTCGGTGCCGCATATGAATAAATTGCCCATAGACAGGAGGAAGGCCGCTGATGTCTAGAAAACTCTTGATAGTATCGATTATGGCCTGCTTGGGCGCGATTTTCGCGCTTATAGGCTGTTCCGATGCCGAAGAACCGCTTACACCGGTATATAAAACCTCAATCGCCAAAAACGAACTGCGCAACTCCGCCTTTGAAAAGGAGTTTCCGCAGCAGTACGCCACGTATCTGCGCAATAACGAAACCGAGATAATGACCGAATATAAAGGCTCGGTGCCGTATCGCAAAAACGACAACGTAAACCCGCTGCCCAAGGGCTTTAAACACGCCCAGCCGTACCTTAAAAACCTTTGGGCCGGCTATCCTTTCATGTACGAGTATAATGAAGCCCGCGGCCACACTTACGCCGTGCACGACATACTCGCCATAGACCGCATCAACCAGTACAGCGAGGCGGCTGGCCTGCCCGCCACCTGCTGGAACTGCAAAACCCCCAAAATACCCTCGTGGGTTGAGGAATACGGCGACAAGTTCTGGGCTATGAACTGGAACGAGTTCAGAACCAAAGACAAGCTTGATATGAACGATCATACCATAGGCTGCGCCAACTGCCATAACCCGGAAAATATGGAGCTGGTTATCACCAGTATTCCTCTGGACGAAGCCTTGAAGCGCCAGGGCAAAGACTGGCGCAAGGCCAGCCGCAACGAAATGCGCGCCCTGGTTTGCGCCCAGTGCCACGTGGAATACTACTTCCAAGAAGCCGAGTTTACCAAAGACGGACAGACTGTGAAGGGCGTTAGCAAGAAGCCCGTGTTCCCGTGGGATTTGGGCATGGATCCGGACCAGATCTACATGTACTATAACGAGCACGGCGCTGTTAAAATGGCGGGCTTTGAAGGCAAGTTCCAAGATTGGCTGCACCCTGTCTCAAAAACTCCCATGCTTAAAGCGCAGCACCCCGAGTACGAAACCTGGTTTAACGGCACGCACGGCGCCGCCGGCGTAACCTGCGCCGATTGCCACATGCCCTACACCCGCATGGACGGCAAGAAAAAGGTTTCCAACCACCAGTGGACTTCGCCGCTTAAAACCCCGCAAGGCATAGATAACGCCTGCCGCCAGTGCCATACCGACAAAACGGCCGAGTACCTGCGCGAGCGCGTAATCTACACCCAGCAGAAAACCTTTAATAACCTGCTGGCGGCTCAGGAAGCATCGGTAAAGGCCCACGAAGCCGTGCGCCTGGCCAACGAATGGACTGGCCCCAAAAACGCCGCTTACGCCAATTTGATGATCGAAGCCAAGGAAATGGTCAGACAAGGCCAGTTCTTCTGGGATTATCTCTCGGCCGAAAACAGCGTGGGCTTCCACAACCCCGCCAAGGCGCTGGATACCGCCATGAAGTCCATGGAATACAGCCAGCAGGCTGTTAATTACGCCATGCAGGCCACCAACTACGGCATAGCGCCCAAGCTGGAAGGCGACATCAAGCAAATCGTGCCGCCCATTCTGGAGTGGAGCCGCGAAATGCAAATGGACCCGGCCAACCTGCAAAAGTACGTATGGACAACCTACCTGCCGGTCATACCCAAGGCCGAGCGCATGTGGGATTTGCAGAACAAGATACGTTAAGCCGACGTTTGAAACATACTATGCAACAGGGGGCCGCAAGGCTCCCTGTTTTTGCGTGTAAGAATATACTGTAAGGTATTGAAAGTGTGGCTGCCTTGACATTTTCGCAGCCTGTGTGACATTGTAACCTGGCCAGGGAGGGGATTATGGCAAAAGACGCAAGTATATTCTCGGTTCGGTTCGGGGTGGAGTTGGGCCAGCAGATTGATCAAATTTCGGAGGAGCTGGACATCTCAAAGTCGCAACTTGTGAAGAAGGCTGTAAAACATTTTATAGCCAGACAGCGGCATATTGATGAGCTGCTCCTGGCTGCGCGCATGAGTGACCAGCGGTTCAGGCAAACGGGTCTTGCGGTGCCGTTTGATGAAGCCTCGGTGTGGTTACGTTCCGGCGGTAATTCCGATTTGCGCCCTACAGCCGGAAAGATCTCCGCCGATGATTAGAATATTCCTGTCCGAAGCGGCCATTGACGATGTTGACAGGCTTTTCAGATTTTTGGAAAAAGTTGATCCGGGTACCGCTGTAAACGCCGGTATTGTTATAGATGACGCGATAAGACAACTGGGAAAAAATCCGGAGTTTTACCCTGTTATTGACGGCGAATACCGTATTATGACCGTTCCTTTTGGTAAAAGGGGTTATTCCATTGCTTACCGGTTCGATTCCATCGCTGGTATTGCACTTGTACTTGGCGTTAAGCATCAGTTGGAGGAGTTTTTCCCCTTTGAGTTAACCTTTCCGCATGAAACGGAAAATAATGAGTGAGATATTTTTATAGGCTGAATAATCGGCAATTGGGGAGCGGCTAGGCTGTGTCGACATTCAGGCGCGTTTTCCCTCTGCATGCGTCAGCAAGGCTTTGCCACTCAGTCGAATACCGTAAGAGTATACTCTTTCGGTTAAAAGCCTTGCTTCCTTACCAGAGAGCAAAATCACTCTAAATGCCGACACAGCCTAACCGTGCAAGTTTTTTATGCAATCGCCGCGCGTGTGCCAGCCGCCGCAATGTCGCCCTTATCCCGTCTTTTCATCTTGATTTAACGCTCCTTCAGCAACTCCAAATACTTGCGCGCCAGCAGCAAATCCGCTGGGTAGTTTATATTGAAAAAGGGCAGGGCTTCTTCCGGGGCATAGTCCAGGCAGTGCTGGCGCTCGCGGGGCAGGATGAGGGATATTTTGGGCAGCCCGCGCTCAAGGCTGGCGTCCAGCAGGGGCAGAGCAGCCGGTTCGTATATGGCGGCAAGGTGCTCCACGTTGCCGGTTTGGGCGCAACGCCAGGCGGTAAGCAAGGCGCGCGGCGGGCGGGCGGCTCTGGCCTCCAGCAGGCGGGTAAGGGTTGGGGCGTCCATAAAGGGCAGGTCGCAGGATAGTACCAGGCAGGGTTGGCCGGTGTGGCGCAAGGCCGTGGCAATGGCCCCGGCCGGGCCAATGCCTGGGCGCTCGTCGTCAATGTGCTCAAAACCGGCCTGGGCGCGCCCGGCAATGAGCACGCGCGGCACAAGGCCTTGCAGCAGCAAGGCTGTTCGGTTTAAAAGGTCAGGTCCAACGGTTTCGGTAATGGCGGCGTTAGCGTCTTCGCCGCTACGGGAGTGTACGGCTTCGCTACAGGCATTTGGGGCGGCATCGGCAGCTTTGCATGTGGCGCAAGGGGCCTTGTTGGCGGAGGCGTCTGCCGCGCCGTAACCGCTTAGGCGCAGGGCGGCTTTGTCGCGGCCCAGCCGTTTGCTTAGGCCACCAGCCAGCACCACTCCGCAAATTTCCGGAGCGCCGCATGAAATAATACCATTTTGCTGTGATTTGGCTGGCATGGCTGTTTCTATAGGTATAGCGCGGTTAAAAGGACCATGCGGAATAGCTGATGCGCGAAAAATCCATTTGCCTTGCCGCCAAATCTAGTGATAAAGAACACAAGTCGTCCAGCGGGGCTATAAAAGTGTGTTTAATTCTGGTGTGTTCGGCTATTTTTATGTAGTGGCCGCAGTCGGCGCAGACTGAAAAATAATATTCCGGCCCGGCTGTTTTATCGGCGCTCTGAAGCTCGTTTTGCTCAATGTTTGCGCTGTTGCACACCGGGCATAGGTTGCGCGGCACCATATACTCATAGTTACAAAAAGAACAGGCTGCAAAAACGTTTTGCGCGCCGGGCAGGCCGTAGTGCATAAGCGGCATGCTGCCGCAGATGGGGCAATGACCGTAATTCCAGGCCATGCCGCCATCGTGTTTTTTGGCTGCCTCGCGGGTAAGGTAGTTTATTGATGGCGCAAGGGCGCTCAAGAGCGCGAAGCGTAAAAAGTAAGAGGGTGAAAAGCCGCCTTCTTTGGCCGGCGGCGCTGTTTCCACCCGGTCGCAAAAAAGGTCGCGGCAGTATTCGTCCACTTTCAAGTGCTCGCGCATGCCTTCCACCAGTATGGGCATGGGCTGTGGCAGGGCCGAGAGAACCTGCATGATTTTATCCAGCAGTTCATGCGTAATGCCGGAAGCGTGTATATAATTTGCCTTGGGCAGCAGCGGCATGCCCAGCACGTGTTTTTGAGCTTCGCATAATGGCGGCATGGGCGCATTGAAATCATCCGCCTTTATGTTAAAGGCATATTCGATTTGCAGGCGGCTTACCTGATCTATAACTGATATAAGCTCGCTTGGCAGGTGGCCGCATTGGTAAAGCTGCGTAAGCTTTTGCTCGAATTTTTCCAGACATGCCTGAGGTGTTGGCATTTTATCTCCGGTTCGGTTTTGTTAAAGGTGATTTCTTTTTGTTATTCTCAGCCGGTTCCGCCGTCAAGCCATGCCCGCGATTATTGCGGGCGCTCCGCCAATACGGACGGCGTTGCGAAAAATCCTCCCCCGCAGTGCGGGCCACGGTTTAACACACATTCGGAGTTGCAATGACAAGCGGCAAAGCTCCGGGCACGGTCAGCCCCTATGCCTGGGTAATTCTTGCTTTGATTTTTTTCGCCAGCATGGCCGGCCCGCTTAACATGGCCAAGGTGCCGCCGCTTATGAGCCCGCTTATGAAGCATTATGAGGTTGGGCTTACGGGCGCGGGCTGGCTTATGTCTGTTTTTGCCATTGTAGGCGCGTTTTTGGCGCTGCCCTCCGGTTTTTTTATGGGCCGCATGGGCGCGAAAACAACCGGATTGGTGGCCTTGGGCGTTCTGGCGGCGGGCAGTTTTTTGGGAGCCACTACTGATTCTTTTGTTATTCTTATGCTCAGCCGGGTGCTTGAAGGGGCTGGCATGTGTTTTATGTCCATTCTTGCTCCGGCGGCAATATCGGCATGGTTTCCGCCGGAAAAGCGCGGTTTGCCCATGGGCATATGGGCCATATGGGTGCCTGCCGGAACCATAATAGTGTTTATTCTGGCCCCGCGTGTGGCCGCGCTTTTTCACTGGCAGCATGTATGGTGGCTGTGCGCTTTTTACAGCGTGCTCATTTTTGCGCTGTACCTGCTGTTTTTCAGAATGCCGGAAGGCCCGGCAACCGGTGCGCCGGATACGCGCGAGGAATTGCGTAAAATGCGCCAAACCATGAAAAGGGGCGACCCTTGGCTTTTGGCCTTGGCCTTTGGCGCGTATAACGTTATGGGCGTGTCGCTCAGCACTTATATGCCAAGGTATCTGGAGGCGGAGCGCGGTTTTTCGCCGGAAACGGCCAGCCTTCTGGTCAGCGGCATGCTGGCCGTTACCTTTGTTTCGGTTATATGGGGCGGAGTGCTTTCCGACAAACTGGGCACGCGCAAAAAGTGCATAGTTTTCGCCTTTTTGTCCTGTGTGGTCATAATGGGTGTTTTTTATCTGCCGGGTTACGGCGTAGTTGCCACCATGTGGGGCATGGGCTTTGCTGGCGGCCTGAGCATAACCCCGATTTTTACCGCTGCCACGGAAATAGTGCCGCCGGACGAGGCCCCTTTCTCCCTGGCCGTCCTCACGCTGGGTCAGAACGTAGGCATGTTTTTGGGGCCTCTGTTCTTTGCCGTAATGGTGGAGAGCGCCGGGTGGGTAATAGCCATGTATGCCTGCATGCCTTTTGTGCTGCTGGCCGCAGGGGCGGTTTGGCGCATGAAGATGCGTTAGATAGTGTAGTCACGAGGGTCTTTTTGCCTCGCACAGGCCGCGCCTGCTCTGCCTGCGTCAAAAAGTCTTTTTATTTCGGTCGAGTACCGTAAGAGTACACTCACTCAATAAAAAGACCTTTTTCCTTGGCAGAGAACAAAAATCCTCCTCGGGACTACACTATTCAGGGTTGCGGTTATGCCGGCCAATCAGGATTTTTGTTCTCTGACGCAGCCAGAGCAGGAGTGATGTCAAGCGAGGTAAAAATACAATCATGGAATGACTTTAAAAGTCTTTTTGACTTTGTTGGAGGATTTTTTACGAGAATCGGCCCCTCTTGGGCCGCCCCCTGTTTTTCATGAGGAGTTTTTGCAATGCAAACCAACGGTAAGTCGGCCCAGGTGCCGGGCTATGCGTGGGTAATTCTGGCGCTGGTGTTTTTTGTCAGCGTGGCGGCGCCGCTTAATATGGCCAAGGTGCCGCCCATTATGTCGGCCATACGGGGGCATTTCGGCATAAGCCTTACCAGCGCCGGTTGGCTTATGTCGGTATTTTCCATTGTGGGCGTGGCTTTGGCGTTGCCTTCCGGCTTTGTGCTGGGCAGGCTCGGGCCGAGAAATTCCGGTGTTATAGCGCTGGCCTGTCTGGCGCTGGGGAGCGTGCTGGGCGCAATGACCGATGCCATGCCGCTGCTGCTGTTCAGCCGCGTGCTTGAGGGCATTGGCATGTGTTTTATGTCCATTATGGCCCCAGCTATTATCGCGGCCTGGTTTCCGGCGGAAAAACGCGGCCTGCCAATGGGCCTGTGGGCTTTGTGGGTTCCCATCGGCATGATCTCCACCTATCTTATAGCGCCGCGCCTTAGCAGCCTGCTGCACTGGCGCTGGGTATGGTGGATGGGCGCGGGGTATTCCGTACTGCTGCTGGCGCTTTATATAGTGCTGTTCAGAATGCCGGAGGGCGCAAAAGCAGAGGCCGTGGATACCAAAAAAGAGCTGGAGCATATGCGCAGGGCGCTTAAAAAGCGCGATCCCTGGCTTATTGCGCTTTCATTCGGGGCCATCAACGCGGTTAGCATAGGCCTGAACACTTTTATGCCCACCTTTTTTGAAAATGTTGCCAAATACACGCCGGAAACAGCCTCTTTAACAGTAAGCGTGGTTATGGCCCTTTGCATGGTCGCGGTTGTTCTGGGCGGGGTAATTTCCGACAAGACAGGCAGCCGCAGGCTCTGCATGTCTATTCCGTATTTTTTGGCAGCGGGTTTTCTTGCCTTTTTATTCGTGCCGGGGCAAATGGGCATAGTCTGCTATACTCTGTTCGCAATGTTATCGGCTTTGGCCGTTACCCCTACCTTTGCCGCAGCTCCTGAGCTGGTGCCGCATGAAGAAGCCGCCACCTCGCTGGCCATTCTTACCATAGGCCAGAATACGGGCATGTTCTTGGGGCCGGTATTCATCGCCTTTATGGCGGAAAGCTTTAGCTGGAGTGCCGCCGGTTACGCCTGTATACCTTTTGTGCTGCTGGCAGGGGCATCGGCCTGGTTTGTGCGCATACGCTAGGTAACACGGTATTGCGTCTTTTTTATAAACAGCCCGCCGGGTACACCGGCGGGCTGTTGCGCTGGGCCGCTGCTAGGCCCTGAGGAGTTGATTTTTCAGGTAATAATTCCAAATCAGGAATTCACTTTTTATTACGCCGAAAATTTAATATTTATTGAAAAGCTCTGCATTTCAGCAGTGTTATTACTCATAGTTTCTCACCACTACCTCGTCTACATCTC
The DNA here is from genome assembly GCA_031550525.1 of Desulfovibrionaceae bacterium. Taxonomy (GTDB): domain Bacteria; phylum Desulfobacterota; class Desulfovibrionia; order Desulfovibrionales; family Desulfovibrionaceae; genus WRHT01. The sequence continues at coordinate 55,112 of JAVBON010000013.1, read as the reverse complement.
CGCGCCGCGAGGCTACTGAGTTTATGGCGCGTTTTGCCCGCACGGTTGTGATGTTGAATTTGGAGTAGAGCGCTTTGATAAAGTCGGTAGGCGAGTTGGAAAGCATGAACTTGATGCCGCGATTATCCAACTCCATGCAGAAATCACGTAATCTTATCTGCTCGTGCCTGCCGAAGCCGCCTTTGGAGTAACCGGTAAAGTTTGACGTTGTTGAAACCGGATCATACGGCGGGTCAAGGTAAACGAAGGCGTCTTTGCCCAAAAAATCCAGCAATTCGCAGTAGTCCAGGCTCGTTATGCGAATGCTTGCGGAGTTAAGGTACGCGCTTACCGCCCTGAGTGTTGGGGCGTTAACGATATTTGGCTTTTTATAATTACCGAACGGCGTGTTGAATTCACCGGCGCTGTTTACCCTAAACAGGCCATTGTAACAGGTTTTATTAAGGTAAATGAACCGTGCCGCCTTTTTAACCCTTGTGAGGCGCTCATACAGATTTTTGTCTCTGTCCCAGTCGCGCACGGTGTAGAAATACGCGGAATCGTTTTTGTGCGCGGCCAGTTCAAGTATCAAAGCCTCCACATCGTCTCGCGTCACTTCGTACACATTGATAAGATCGGCATTAATATCATTTATATGCGCAACTTCGGGCTGAAGATGAAACAATAAGGCGCAACCGCCCGCAAAGGGCTCGCAATACCTTTTTACAGGCGAAGGCATCAAGGCGCTAAAGCTGTTTGCCAATTGCCTTTTACCGCCCACCCACTTGATAATTGGGGCAACAAGACTGTTTTTGCTCACATTTCACCTTGGGCGATGAAAAACCGGTTTTATACAATTAACATGGGTCTTGAGCTACAGTACTATTTACTTTTGCCCGTTCTGGCAAGGGCAGCGGCTATGCATGAATTTTGGCGCGAGTTATGCGCGTAAGGGTCAAAACGCCCAGCCAAGGTATAAACTAGCGGCATACCTTGGCCAGGCGTTGTTAACGCTATTGCCTGAACGCGCATTGGCAGCACGTTCAGGCCGAAAGACTTATCTCACATTATCAGCGCACGTTGCTTGCAAAATAATCCAGCAGCAGGCGGCGGTAGTCTGGGTCCATTCCAAGGCACGCCACACGGTTGGCTTCTTTGTCCAGCCACGGGAGAGAAGGGTTTTTTCCCGCCTTGCGGGCGGCGCTGAAAAAGCTTTCGGCCTCATCAGAGGCTATATCCTCATTCACATGGCCTCCGGCGGCAAACATAAACACCACAAAGCGCACGTCATTGCCCGGCTGCTTTTCCAGCCACTCCATGGCCCTGTCTTTGGCCGGTATGCCTTCAATACTGGCCGCCCGCGCGCCAGGATAGGTTTTGGCAACAAGCATGGCGGTTTGCATGTAGTCTTTTTCCGCCGGGTGGTTGTCTTTAGTGCCGTGGGTTACTACAATGTTTGCTCCGTCATGGATCATATATTTGCCCAGCAGGTTGATTACGGGCTGCAAATTCTCGCGGTGGGCCAGCAGGGGCGGCACGTAGTTTACCTTTATGCCGTCGACGCTGGCCGCGAATTCTTCAACTTCGCCCTTCAGTTTGTCGTGCTCGGTGCCCGCGAAAAGAATGGTGCTTACCACGGCTATATCCGAGTAACCTTCGTTTTTGAGCTTTTCCAATGCTTCCACCGGCGAGAGCACGCGGGCGGCGGGGTCGGATATTTTCGCATTTATGTTTTTGCGCATAATGCCGGAAGTAAAGGGCACGACTATGTCCCTATCCGGAAAGCGCTCTTTGAGCAGAGGCACCAGCTCGTCAAAGGTTACAGCCGAATCGGCCGTAGCGCCGAAAATAGCCAGTACCATGGCTTTGTCGCCAGCCCCCCAGGCCGAGCCCGGCAGGAGCAGAAGCACAAATATAAAGGCAATAAATTTCGATTTCATTATAAGTCTCCATTTTTTTCAGGGGTGGCTTCCGGCCGGGTGACGCCGGCCGACAGCCCTTTATGGGCAAAAGACGCTTTTTAGAGACAGTGCCTAGTACGTATAAACAAACCCGGTGTAGAAGCTGCGGCCTGGCATGTAGTCTTCTTGGTAAGTCGTGTAGTATTTGTCAAAAATGTTCTTGACCGCTATTTTTACTTTTACCTCGCTGTCGTTACTGAGTTTGACCACACGCTGGTTGATGGTAAAATCGGCCACGGTGGAGCCGCCGGGGTAATCGCTTTGTTCGCCGGTGGTGGTGTTGGGCGAGCTTTTGGCGGAGCCATAGTAAACAAAATCCAGGCTGGCGTCGGTGCCGGTTTGACCGCTCTTTAGGCTTATGCCCCAGGCCACGCTGTCTTTGGCGGTATCTGAAAGATAGAAATCGTCACCGTCGCGGTAGCGGGTAAGGTGCGTCCATGAGGCATAAGGGGCCAGACTGAAAGGCAGAGAGAGAGCCGCGCCGATATCGTAACCAACGGAGATCTCCATGCCCGCCACATAAGCCCGCTCAAGGTTCACATAGGGGCGGTCGTTGGGCCTGCCCGGCACCGAGCCGGCGGAAAGGGCGGTTATTTTGTCCTTATAGTCGGTATCGAAGTAGGTGAAGGAGAAATCAAAGGCATTCCACGCCAGATCGAAACCAACGTCCCAGGTTTTGCTGGTTTCCGGGTCCAGATCCGGATTACCCACAAATACGGTGGAGCCGCTCATGGCAAAAAGTCCGCCCAGTTCTCGCGGGGTGGGCATTCTGAAAGAGTGGCCATAGTTGGCGCGCAGTTTAATAAAATCCAGAGGGCTGTACGCTATGCCGAAGGAAGGCAGGAAATTGTCTATATCCGATTCGCTTTTCTGATGCCTTTCGGAACTCAGGCCGCGCGAGCGCACGGTATCCGCCTCGACATTAAAGTAATCGTAGCGGCCGCCCGCGCTTATAACCAGACTGCGGTTCTCAAGCAAATAAAGTTTGCCCATAAGGAAAGCGCCTATGTTAAGGTATTCGCTTTCGGTATCGTTAGCCATGGCGGCGGTGGTGTGAATGCCAAAGGGCTGGTCTTGGTCCATGTCGTAATACAGAGCGTCAACTCCGCCGGTAAGTTTTAGCCATTCCAAGCCTTCCCAGCTTAGTTGAGCTTGGCCGCCCTGCATTTTGTTGGTGCTGTCGGAGTATTTTGCCACCTGCCCACGGCTGGCCGGGCGTAGAGATTGGCGGTAGATTGCGGAATCGGTTTTGCCGAAGTAATAGCGGGCCAGCCAGGAGAGACCGGCAGCATCGTAAGTGCCGTCATAAACTATATCCGCCATATAATAGTCGCGATCTTGGTACTGGTTGGCATAGGTGCTGCTGCCTTGCTCGCCCATCTCCATATGATCGCCGTTCATACCTGCAAAGGATATTCCGATGCGCTGGCTGCCCGAAAAATTCCAACCGGCATTAAAGCCATACTTGGCGCGATAGTTCAGGCCGGAGTTAAGGTGCACCTCGCCGTCGCCGTCCTCATAGTCTCCGGCTTTGGCGTAGTTGCCCCAGGCGGCTATATCAAGGTTGCCCAGCATGCCGGAGGCAAAGGCCTTGTAATTTTGGCCATCATAACTGCCCAGACCGGCCTCAAACCTTACCGATGGCGTTTTATGCCCGCGTTTGGTTATTACGTTAATTACGCCGCCCACAGCCGAAGAGCCGTATTGCACCGCGCCGGGGCCGTGAATGATCTCCACCCGTTCGATATTATCCAGCCCTATGGCCGAAAAGTTGTCGGTACCGGCCCGGCGTCCGTCAACCAGCAAGAGCACGTCGCCGGAAAGGTCAAAGCCGTTCATGGAGCTTTTTCCGCCGCGCATTACTATTTTTTCGTTGCCGTAGTTTTCCGTTCCGGTCCAGAATACCTGAATGCCTTCGCGCTTAAGCGCGTCAACCAGGCTGGAGGCGGCGGAGTTTTCAATATCCGCGCCGGATATTACCGTAACGTTTTGCGGCGTTTCACGCAGGGTGTCTTCCGAGCGGTCCGCAGTTACCACCACGGTATCAAGCAGGGTAAGTTTTTTTTCCGCGTCTTCTTCGGCAAAAGCCGGGGCCGCCTGCAATGCTGCAAGCAGCAGGAGCAAAACCGGGGTAAAGCGTTTTTTCATTCTAACCTTCCTTTAGGTATAGCAGGTTATTCAGGCGCAGCAGTTACACCTGAAATGAAAACGGGCTTCTCCCCGCGGCTTGGCCGCAGCCTTCGTTTGGTTGTAATAAAATCATCCGGACGCAAGAGCGCCCGGCGGCATGAGTGATATAGGCAGGCATTCAGGGTACGGCGCAACGCGCAAACCAGCCCGAGTTGTGGCAAAACTACTGCTGGCGGCGGTGTATTTGGCTTTATGGTTAAATCCGCCTGCGGTACGTCGCCCCTTGCTGCCCGGCTTTGGAAGCTAACGCGAATTGGTCTATCCAGTCAATCTATTTGATATTGCGTTTCAATCTCATAGTAAACAGTTTCAAATGTATACGGGCATTACTCAAATTTGTAACTAGCTACAAAAACAGCTTATAATTGTATCGGAATTTACGCTGCCCACCGGCAGTATTTAAAACAGACGCGCTTTTTTAGCTTAAGGGTATTAATAGCGTAACCAGGCTGGTTGCCGATTCAGCTTTTTGCAGCCTTAACCCCGCGCCTTTTGGGTACATTTCGCGCTTTTAAGTTGCAAAATGACTAGGCTTATGCTCAGATATTTCATAAAATTAATTAACAGGTGTGGAGCATGGATGACTCCGTAGTTCACAGTATATTGAATTCATTCAACCAGCCCATGCTGATGCTGGATTTTAACAGCGGCATTATTACGGACTGGAATTTGCGCTTTGAGCAAATATCGCCGGTTGTTCCTACCAAAGGCATGGGCGTTTCCAGTCTTGGCCTTACGGATGCCCTGCTTAAAAGTATATCCGGCGGCATAAGCGCGGGGCGCGGCACCCAATGGCACGACGCCGCCCTTGGCGCGCCGGGGGGGCAGCCCACGCCGGCGCGCTTGCAGGTTATGTTTGCCGATGCAAGCGGCGCGGCCCTGCTAAAGCTTACGCTTAAATCCGGCTTGCAGGCTATTGCCGAGGCCGGATACGACACCGCCATAATTAACGAATTTCCCTTTGTGGTGGCTCTGTTTGACGCCACAGCCAAAACCATAGTCTGCAACAGGGCCTGCGGCGAATTTTTCGGTACAGATGCGGCCAACCTTGCCGACAAGACCTTTTACGAATTTACCAGCGCCACATCCGCGCAGGTGCTCAGCGAAACCGTAATGCGCGCGGTAACGGAAAAAAGCGTGCAGGTGTTGGATTTTCATACCATATTCAAAGATAAACCGTTGTGGATGCAGCTTTACGCGCGGCCTATTCTGGACGCGGGCGGCAACCTGCTGGCCGTGCTTGGCACCGGCTTCGACATTACGGAGCGCCGCCAGATGGCCGCCGATGCCGAAAGGCGCAACAAGCTTTTGCAAACCACAAGCGAAATAGCCCAATTGCTGCTCTCGCGCGAAAGTGACTTCAACACCTCCGTAAAACAGGTGCTCGCCATGCTGGGCGAAGCGACAGGCGTGGATAGGGTATATGTGTGGAGCATACATGAAAGCCCCAACCCGCAGGTTAACCCCGAGCCTCACACCTCGCAGCTTTACGAGTGGTCGTTGGGGGCCGAGCCGCAGCAGAATCTTGATATATCCACCAACCGTCCGGTATCCGAAACCATACCCACCTGGATAGATACCTTCCGATCCGGCCGCTGCGTTAACAGCCTGGTAAAAAACATGCATATTCTGGAGCGGGAACAGCTGACGCTTCGGGGCATAATTTCCATTATGACGGCCCCAATCATGTTTGGCGACACCTTGTGGGGTTTTATAGGCTTTGATGACTGCCACTCCGAGTACGTGTGGTCGGCGGAGGAGGAAAATATCCTGCGCGCCGCCGGCACGCTTATAGGCACGGCCATAAACAACGCGCGCGTTAACCAGGCCCTGCGCGAATCACAGCAGCGCTTTCGCCTGGTGGAAGAAGCCACCGGCGAAATGCTTTGGAGCACCGAGGCGGACGGCCGCATAAATTATGTCTCCGAGCGCGTGGTCAGCATGCTGGGCTATGAGCGAGACGAGTTTGTGGGTCACAAATGGGGCGATTTTTTGTATGATTCCGGCGTATTGGACAAGTTTGAAATTTCTCCGGCCAATTCCATTTTTCGTGATCTGGAATGCCGCCTTGTGCGTAAGGACGGCGATTTGCTCTGGACACGCACTTCCGGTAAGGCGCTTTTTTCCGAAAGCGGGCAAAAGCTGGGCACCTACGGCAGCACGCTGGATATAAGCGAAGTGCGCGAAGCCAACACAAACCTGCAAAAAGCCAAAGACGCGCTGGAAATAGCCAACAGGCAACTGGCCCACGCCGCCGATGTGGCCAACGAGTTGGCGGAGCAGGCCCACAAGGCCAACGCGGCCAAGGGCGATTTTTTGGCCAACATGAGCCATGAAATACGCACGCCGATGAACGCCATTGTGGGCATGGTGCATCTGGTGCTGCGTACTGATCTTACCCCGAGGCAGCGCGAGTATATTGAAAAAGTCGATTTCGCCACCAAAAACCTTTTGCGCATCATCAACGATATTCTAGATTTCTCTAAAATCGAGGCCGGAAAGCTGGAAATGGAGAAAATTCCGTTTTATCTCGAAGATATCGTGCGCGGCGTGAAAGATTTGGTCAGCGCCAGGGCGCAAGAAAAAAAACTTGGACTTAAAGTGAGCATTCAGTCAGGTCTGCACGAGCAATATGTGGGCGACCCCTTGCGCTTGAGCCAGGTTCTCACCAATCTGGCCACCAATGCCATAAAATTTACAGAGGCCGGCGAGGTAAGCATATCCGCGCGTGTTATTGCGTCTGATAGCGGCAGCGCCGAGCTTCATTTTCAGGTGGACGATTCCGGCATAGGCATGACGGAGGCGCAGGTAGCCAAGCTGTTTACGCCTTTCAACCAGGCCGATACCTCCACCACCCGCAAATACGGCGGCACCGGCCTGGGCCTTGCCCTGTGCAAAAACCTGGTGGAGCTGATGGGCGGAAAAATATGGTGCGAGAGTGTGCCGGGCAAGGGCTCGTCCTTTCAATTCACGGCAAGGTTCGGCGTGGCGGATAAACACCGCCGGGCCGGGTCGCGCCCGGCCAGCTTCAAAGATATCCGCGCGCTGGTAATAGATGCGGATACGGTGGAGCGCGAAACCCTGCACGAGCTTTTATACTCGCTGGGCTGCCACAACATAGCCCGTTACCACAGCTTTGCCGAAGCCACGGAGAAAATGGCGGGTAATGGCGCCGATATAGATCTGCTGGCCATAAGCCACGATGTGCCTGAAAGCGAGGTGCGGGAATTTTTGCGCGCAGCCCCGGCGTGGGATAAAGACGCGCCCTTGCCCGTGCTGCTGGTTGTTGCCGATAAAGATTCACCCGTAAACGGCTTTGAAGGGTTTATTCAAAAAACCATTACGCGCCCGGTCACGCAATCCGCTCTGTTTGAAAACATCATGCAGGCCTTTGACCGTAACATTACTCTGGCCCCGCAAATCGAAACAGCCGGGCTTATGCAGGATATGATGCGCGAGTTCGCGGGGGCCAAAATTTTGCTGGCCGAAGACAACGAGCTTAACCAGATGGTGGCGGAAGAAATAATCTCAAGCGCCGGGCTTAAGGTGAGCATCGCTTCCAACGGCAAACAGGCGTTGGAAATGCTGAATAAAGAGAATTTCGATCTGGTGCTTATGGATATTCAGATGCCGGAAATGGACGGGCTGGAGGCCACTGAGCGCCTGCGCGCCCAAAAGCGTTTCGCGCATTTGCCCGTTATTGCCATGACGGCCCACGCCATGACCGGCGACAGGCAAAAAAGCCTGGCCGCCGGTATGAACGCGCATGTAACCAAACCCATAGACAGCCTGGAGCTTTTCGCTTGTCTGGCGGAGTGGCTGCGTAAAAGCAGGCGCGGCGAAAACATGGCGGGCAAGGCCGATGCGCCGGCCGCCCCCGTGCGGGAGAAAGGCGAAAATACCCCACCGCTGCAAGGGCATTATTCCAATGTCGATAGCTTTGTGACGCAGGTGCGCAACAACGCAAGGCTTTATCTTGATCTTACAGGAAATTCGCCGCAAAAAACCGGCGTGTTGCGGCAACTGGAGCAGGCAGTGGATGCGGGGCAGTGGGAACACGCCCGCATTCTGGCGCATACCCTGGTAACATTTTTCGGCTCCATCTCCGCCGATGCGGCCATGAAAAACGTAAAGGCGCTGGAACACGCCCTGCACAGCGAACAGCCACAAGGCTTTGAAGGCATACTGCAACAACTGGCGGCCGATGTCGATGCCGCATCCGGTGATATTCGCGCCGTGCTGGGGGCAGGGCAGCCAGACGCCGCGCTGGAAGATAACAAAGCGCCAGATAAAGCCGCACTGGCCGCGCAGCTTGACAAGCTGGCCGGTTTTCTGGAATCCGGCACGCCGTTGCAATGCAAGCGGGCGGTGGAAGATATGCGCAAAATGCTCTGGCCCGCAACGCTCCAGCAAAGCGTGGTGGAGCTTGATTATGTAATATCGCGCTACAATTTTAAAAAAGCGGCGGAGATGGTGACGGCACTTAAGGCCGGTCTGACTTCAGGCGCGTAAGCAGCGCATACAAATGCACAATGGACCAAGCCTGTTTTACGAGATCCGCGCGGAGCCAGGATCTCGTAAAACAGGCTTGGTCCATAATTCTTTTACTATTTCTTTTGAGCCAGCAGCACCTTGGCGATGGTTTCCATCATAACGGCAAATTCCACGGGCTTGGCCACGTGGGCGTTCATTCCGCTGTTCATGGCTTTATCCACATCGTCTTTAAAGGCGTTGGCCGTCATTGCTATAACTGGCACGCGCACGGCATCGGGGTGGGCGGAAACGCGAATATTGCGCGTGGCGGTGTATCCGTCCATTTCCGGCATTTGCACGTCCATAAGTATGAAGTCGTAGGCGCCGGGCGTGGATGCGATAAACTTTTCAATGGCCTCGCGGCCATTGGCGGCTTCGTCTATGGTTATATTGTAGCCGTCCAGCATTTCGGCGATAATCATGCGGTTTATATCTATATCGTCAACCAGCAGCATGCGTTTTCCGCCAAGCAGGTAGTGGTAGTCCTGCTCGTCCAGCGCTTCGGCTGAGACTTGGTCCATCTCGTGGTGGGGCATCCACATTTCAAACGAAAAGGCGCTGCCCACGCCAGGGGCGCTTTGCACGTCTATGTTGCCGCCCATCATGCCAACAATGCTCTGGCTTATGGAAAGCCCAAGGCCTGTGCCGCCGTAACGCTGGTTAATTTGCGCGTTAGCTTGCTCAAATGGATTGAACAAGCTGGTAAACTTGCTTAAATCCATGCCTATGCCGTTATCGCGCACTTCAAAATATACCAGCGAGGCGTTGTTCTCGACCTTGCGCTCAATAACCGAAAGCGTTACCAAACCGCCTGGGTGGCTGAATTTTACAGCGTTGCCCAGCAGGTTTATAAGCACCTGGCGCAGGCGCAGGGCATCGCTTACCAGCTTGTTGCTGTGCGGGATATCGGCGTTTACGGTAAAGCTGATGTTTGATTCCAGACAACGCGGCCGGATTATGGATTCAACGTCTTCCAGAAGACTGTGAAGTTCAAAAGGCTCTTCAGACAGTTCTATTTTTCCGGCTTCTATTTTGGATATATCCAAAATATCGCTGATAAGCCCCAAGAGATGTTTGGAGGATTGCTCAATCTGGCTCAGGTGCTTGCTTACAGCCCCCATGTCCGGGGCGGGGTCCGATATTTTGCGCCGCACTATGCCGGTCATGCCGAGAATGGCGTTCATCGGAGTACGTATTTCGTGGCTCATTCTGGCCAAAAAGGCGCTTTTTGACTGGCTGGCGTTATTGGCGTTATCCACAGCCTGCTTAAGTTCCTGCTGGGTGCTGCGCAGTTGCGCCTCTACCCCCACGCGGGCCGAAACGTCGCGGCTTACACGCAACAAACCTATATTGCGGCTAAATTTGTCAAACAGCGGGGTGTATACGGAATCGGCAATTTCGCTATGCCCGTCGGCAAATACAATTTTTTCTTCCAGCAATTGCGACTGGTGCGTATTCACGGATTTTTCAAAAATAAGCTGTTGCTGTGCCGCTATGTCTGGCGGCAGCACTTCGCGCGGCAAGCGCCCTGTTATGCCAGCCTCCGGCAAGCCCACCATTTCGCAGAAGCGCGTGTTAACCACCTTGTATTTGCCGCTTTCGTCCATGTAGGTAATCATGTCCGGAAATGCGTTAAAAATGTTTTCCAGCATGGCGTGCTGCTCCGCGCTGCGCAGGCGGGCCAGCTCAAGGTCTGTAACATCGGTTATGCTTACTATGTAGCCTATGTGCTCGCCATCTTTGTTGCGGAAGAAGTCGGCTTTGGCCAGGTAGTAACGATCCGTTGATTCGGCATAGAAAGAAACAGGCTCGGAGCCGTTAAGCAGGGCCGTCACGGGGTCTTCAGGGCTGTTGCGCCTGAAGGCGGTGAGCTCCCAGTAATATTTACCCTTGGCTTCTTCCAATGTGCTTACGCCGGAGCGGCGCAGGGAGTCTTCATTTATATAAATGCAGCGCATGTCCAAATCGGTTATGAACAAGCCGCCCTGAGCCGTGGAGACTATGTTGTCGGCCATTTCATCAAAGGCGTCGGCCAAAGCGCCGATTTCGTCCTTTATAACGGCGTTGAAGCGGAACTCGCGCTCGCCGGAGCGGAAGCGCGAAATGCCGTTAATAAGCCTGGTGATGCTGTTGGTAAAAATGGAGGCCAGCCATATGGCCACCAAAACGACCAGCACGCCCATAAGGCTGGTGCTCAGGCCGAGCGTGGTTGCGGTATCGAATAGGTTGCGGTCTATGGCGGCCTTGGTGTCTTCCGACATCACCTTCATGGCCGTATTGGTCTGGGCGATGAGCTGGTCTATAACCTTTTTGGTTTCAGTGGCCGAGCGGTGAAAATCGTCCAGCCCAGCGCCTATGGCCACAAAGCCGAAGCCGCGCGGCGAGTTGGCGTATTGCCCTGTGTAGTAGGGTATGGCGGCGGCGGTAGTAAGCTTTTTAAGCCCACTCCATAAAATATTGAACGAGCCGGAACCGCCTGTTTCGGTAAGGTCGAACCAGCCGGTGCATTGTGGAGCGTTGTTAAGGTAGCGGCAATCTAGCCCAACCAGCCCGGCTTTTGTCAGTTCCGGGGCCGGTTTTTTGTGAACCGACTGCGCCATGAAGGTGGGCACGTCCTCTATAAATTCGGCGTAACTTTTGCCGGAGGCCTGCCACTCGTTATAAATGCGGTCTTCCAGCCATGGCACTTGCGGGTCGCCTGTCTCCGCGTCGTATCCGGCAATGGAAAAATGGCGGGGGTGCGCTATGCTGCGCCCATTGTAATCCCACATAAAGGCGTAGTTTCCGTCAGCGGCGTCTGGTATTTCAATGTACCGCGCGCTCATGGGCGTTATGCGGTCAACAAATTCCATAATATGGTCATGGTCCAGGGCCAAGGTTACATAACCTATTTTTTTGCCGTGGCGCATTACCGGCGTGGCCCAGCGCACCAGGCCTTTAAAACGCTTGCCCACGGGGTTTTCGCGCCCGGCGTAGGCTGATTTTTCCGGCTCAAAAGCCATACCGGCCTTGGCGGCGTTTTCTTTGTTATAGACGCCTATAATGCGCGAGCCAACATACTCGCCTATTACGCCGGAAACATATATCTGGCCGGGGGCCAGTTTGTGCAGATCGGCAAAGTAGGTTTCGGCCTTGACAAAGGTGTTTTCGCGCTTGGAAACGTTTTTTAGCTCTTTGGACATAAGCGGCGAGGTAGTAATTTTTACCTTTTCCCAGCCATTCAGATCCACAAAGGTAATTTCCAGAAACAGCGGGCGCTTTTGGGTGATGAACTCGTCGGCGGGGCGGTAATGAAAGCTTAAGTCATTTTCCGGGTTGGACGAAACCCGCAACTCGCCGTTTCCGCGCTTTGCGACCGGAACCCAGCTTTTGCCGTTTTCGGGCAACTCCCATGCGCCTGGCACAATAACGTTGCCGTGCTTGTTGCTGATAAAGCCGGAATAAGTCTTTGCATCCGGCTCCAACTGCGAGGCAAACAAAATATCATCGTCGCGCGCATACAAAAAGTTGGCTACTCTCGCGGCCGCGTCGGTGGACATGCGCTCTATGTCTTCACGCGCTCTTTCGTCCAGGGCGTTTACGGCATCAGTGGTAGCAATGTTGCCTGTCTCCACCAGGGCGGTATTGGCGGTGTTGTGCAGCTCAATCGCCCTTTGGGCAACTTCTTGGCCCAAGTGCCATGACTGCCGCCAAGCTATAATAGCCAGCAATATTAACGGCAAAACCTTGATCAGCACAAATAGGCTGATCAATTTGGCGCGCATGCCAATCCCGAATTTATTGAATATTTTTTCAACAAATAAACGGGGTTTGCCTATTTTTTTAGTCATAACTGGTGGCCAGGTGGTGTTAAAGAGTTATCGGGCTCAGCATTTTATTATGCAGGGCACACGCGCGGGAGCATGATAATATAATATAGTGGATAACCATTGTGTTGCCAACATAAATACAAGTATTTATTACGCGAGTGACGCTATTGTAAAATATGGAATCATAACTACCTGAAATTGTGTATGTTACAAATAATAATAACAGATAAGCCCTGTTATGTAAAAGGGGTAAGCGACATAGTGGCGGCGGGGCTGTATTGCGCCATGCTCCAGATTAGAGCCGCGAGCCGTGAGGCAGGCGTGATATTTTTTTTGCCGCGCGAAAATTTGCATATTAAACTTTAACAATAGGCAAACACGGTATTTCAGCACGGGCACAAGGTTATTAAAATGTGCGCCGTGTAACGTTTTGGTTGTTGACAGCCGGAAGTTTTATCAGCTAGGTAAACGTATTATTTCACTTCAGGCATGCCGGGCGGCCAAAAACCGTTCCCACCACATATTTTGTCAATGCGGCAGACTTTGCCGGCGCTTTTTCGCTGTTAACCTGTTAATATCGGCTTTTTCAGGCCATGCCTGTAAACGCATATTATTTTGTGGCGTTTTGTTTTTGCGCCATTAAGCAAACTAAAGGGGCGAACATGAGCTTTACCGAATTGTTAGGTGCAATCAACTCAGTAGTGTGGGGCCCGATTATGTTGGTGATGATTGTAGGCACAGGCCTTCTCCTCACCATCATGCTGCGTTTCATGCCCTGGCGGCGCATACCGTACGCATTTCGCATGCTGTGGCGCGGACGTAAGGCGGAACATGGCTCCAAGGGCGAGCTTACTCCCTTCAACTCCCTTATGACGGCTCTGGCCGCCACCGTGGGTACAGGCAACATTGCTGGCGTGGCCACCGCCATATTTATGGGCGGCCCTGGCGCGCTTTTTTGGATGTGGTGCACGGCCATGGTGGGCATGGCCACCAAATACGCTGAATCCGTACTAGCGGTTAAGTACCGCGAGCGCACGCCCGACGGTCACTTTGTGGGCGGCACCATGTATTTTATAAAAAACGGCCTGGGTAAAAACTGGGTATGGCTGGGCACATTGTTCGCCATTTTCGGCGCTTTTGCCGGTTTTGGCATAGGCAACATGGTGCAGAGCAACTCCATTATAGGGGCTCTTTTGCCGGTATTGCCCGATAGCTGGACGGCAGGCAGCGCCATGGCGGCAACTGACAGCATAAACTTGAGCCCGGTGCGCGTCGCCGTGGCTGGCATACTGCTTGTGGGCATAGGCGCTGTGCTAGTTGGCGGCGTAAAGCGCATAGGCGATGTGGCTGGTAAAATAGTGCCGTTCATGTGCGTTTTTTACATCATTTGCTCCTTGGGCGTTATCGCCATGCACATTACCGAAGTGCCCCGCATTTTCTGGCTGGTTATATATGAGGCCTTCACCCCCACCGCCGCGGTTGGCGGCTTTGCAGGCTCCACCGTGGCCATGGCCATGCGTTACGGCATAGCCCGCGGCGTGTTTTCCAACGAGGCAGGCATGGGCAGCGCCCCCATAGCCCACGCTACAGCCTCCATTAACAGCCCCGTGCGCATGGGTATAATATCCATGCTGGGCACGTTTATTGATACCATAGTTGTGTGCAGCATGACCGGCTTTGCCATTTTGGTAACCGGCGTGTGGACGAGCGAAGCCAAGCTGACCGGATCCGCCCTCACCAGTTCCGCTTTTGAATCGGTTTTCCCCGGCCTGGGCAGTTGGATGGTTGCCGTAGGCTCGGCGTTGTTTGCCTTTACCACTATTTTGGGTTGGTGCGTTTACAGCGAGCGTTGCGTCATTTACCTGCTGGGGGACAGGGCCCTCAAGCCTTTCCGCCTTATATTCACGCTGGCCGTGCCCTTGGGGGTAATCTGCCAGTTGGATACGGTGTGGCAGATTGCAGATACCCTTAACGCCCTTATGGCCATACCAAACCTTATAGGCGTGCTCATGCTCAGCCCGGTGCTGTACAGGCTTACCAAAGCCTATTTCCTGCATGACGACGGCAGCGGCACCCATGCCGAAGACTCCGATTTTGAATAGCGCGTATTAATATGACCTGCAAAAGGCCGCCTGTGAGGCGGCCTTTTTACAATTTGACAGTAAATTTGAATGTTAAATAACGAACTGGGTGTATAAATATTTTTTTATATTATTATAGGTAGTTACCGTGCTAAATTAAGGTTTACAAGCTGGCTGATTCACTATAAATTCATCTACTAAACTTTTTATGTACGGGTGAGGGCGGAATGGAAGGCAAAACTGCTGAGACAGCTCTGATTACCGGCGCAAGCCGTGGCATAGGAGCTGCGGTGGCTCTTGGGCTTGCGGCCGATGGCTTTGACATCTGGCTTAATTATCAGTCCAATGACGAGGCGGCTGGGGGCGTGGCCGCGCAGGTGGAGGCACTTGGGCGCAAGTGCACGCTTTTGCGCTTTGACGTGACCGACGGCAACGCCGTAAGGGCGGCCCTTGAAGGCCTGCTGGAGCAGACAGTTCCGTATATTTTGGTGAACAACGCCGGTTTTGCCCGCGATGGCATGTTCGGGCTTATGTCCGACGAGGCCTGGTCGTCGGTTTTATCCGTGCATTTGGGTGGCTTTTTCAATGTCACGCGGGCCGTTCTGCCCCTTATGCTGCGCCGCCGCAAAGGCCGCGTGGTCAATATGGTCTCGGTGTCCGGCCAGATGGGTAATGCCGGTCAGGTAAACTATTCCGCCGCCAAGGCGGGCGTGATAGGGGCCACCAAGGCCTTGGCCCGTGAGGTTGGCAAACGCAACATACTTGTTAACGCCGTGGCTCCGGGCATGATCGAAACCGACATGACCTCCGGGCTCCCCCTGGATAAAATTACCCCCATGATCCCCCTTGGCCGCATAGGCAAGCCCGAAGAAGTAGCCGGATGCGTGCGTTTTTTGTGTTCTGACGCCGCTTCTTACATAACCGGCCAGATTATAGGCATTAACGGCGGGCTGTATATATAAAATGCGTACAATAGTTATTGGGTCCGGCGCCGCTGGAATGGGCGCCGCCATTATGCTGGCGCGCCGCGGGCGCGAGGTGGTGCTGTGCGAGGCGCAAAAGCGCATTGCGCCTTTGTTGCGCGGTTTCAGCAGGCAGGGGCATCATTTTGATACAGGCTTTCATTGCGCCGGGGCTTTGGGGCCGTCCGGCGCTCTTAGCCGTTATTTGCGCATGGTGGGTGTTTTAAAGCATCTGCGGCTTGTGCCAATGCGACCAGACTGTATAGAGCTGTACCGTTTTATGAGCGGTTCCGCCATGGATTTTTGTCTGCCTCAAGACGCCAACGCGGTTGCTGAGGCTTTTGCCCTCGTTTGGCCGGAGCATAAAGAGCAGGTGCGCCTGTTTTTTGCGGATATGAAAGATAAATTCAACCACTCGGCTTTTACCAACCCAGATAAGGTAGGTTTTGATTTTTCCACCATGCAGGGCGGCCGGAGCTTGCGGGGGTATCTTGACGCCATGGGCCTGCCCGAGCGGCTTAAAAGCATTTTGGCCTCGCACTGCGTCTTTATGGGTACCGCGCCGCAAGAACTCTCGCTGGATGAATTCGCGCTGGTAAGCCACGCCATGTTTGAAGATTTGCACACCATTGCCGGCGGCGGCAAGGCTTTGGTCGATGCTTTTGAAACGGAGCTTGCCTCTTGCGGGGTAAAAGTCATTACGGGCCGTGCCGTGCGGAATATTTTGACGGAAAACGGGCGGGTGAGCGGCGTGCGCTTTGCCGATGGCGAGGAGCTGGCTTGTGAGGCCTGCGTTTACACAGGGCACCCTTCACATTTGCCGGATATGCTGCCGGAAGGGGCGTTGCGGCCTTCCATGGCATCCCATTTGCGCGCCTTGCGCGACACCGAGCGCAGTTTTACCATATATGGAACCACCTCTTCCAACTTTGCAGCCAACCGCTTTGTATATCTGTGTGCTACCGATTTTATTCAAGATATTTTTCATGCGCCTTTTGGCGATAAAACCTGGATAACCCTTAGCGCAAACGAGCCAGACAGCGATGGAAAATACGCGGTGGTGGCCACAATGGGCCTGCCCGGCGGAATTGACGGCAGCAATGATTTGCCCCCGGCGTTAAAAAGTGCTAAACGCCACCCAGATTATGCCGCACGTAAAGCGGAGTGTGAGAGTTGGGCCCTGGAGCGGCTTAAGGCCTATGCCCCGGAACTGGGCGATTTTGAGCTTGTATGCAGTTCCACCGACTACACCATGCGCGACTGGGTGCATGGCGGCACCGGCAGTATTTACGGCGTGCTGCACAGTTTGACGCAAATACCGGTTTTGCCCCGCACCAGAGTTGAAAATCTGGTTCTGGCCGGGCAGGGCATTGTATTGCCGGGGCTTTTGGGCGTGCTTGTGTCCGCCGCTGTGGCCGCCGGGTTGCTTATTGGCTTTGACGATATTTTTGAGGATTTTCGCAATGGCAAAGCGTAGAGTTGTTATTACCGGCATGGGCGTGGTTTCGCCCTTTGGCTGGGGCATAGGGCCAATGCTTGACGGCATGCTGCAAAATGCCTGCGCCCTGACGCTGATGGGTGAAAACGACCAGGTCAACGGCATGCAAGCCAAGGTGGCGGGAAAGGCTCCAGCCTTTGACGCCAAGGTTATACCGCGCGAGCACCGCCGCTCCATGTCGCACATGAGCATAATGGCCCTTATGGCCGCGCGCGAGGCCCTGGCTCAAGCTGGCGTGCAGCCTTCGCTCCCCCTGGCGCCGGAACATTGCGCCATGGGTACGTCCATAGCCAGCACCATAAGCAGCGCCAACGCGCTGGAAGATTTTTTCAAGGGCTATCTGGTCACCAAAGATGTAAGCGAGGTGCGCAGCACGGTATTTTTCAAGGTAATGAGCCATGCCGTGCCCTCAAACCTTTCCGTCAGCCTTGGGCTGACCGGACGCTGCCTTTCGCCTTCTTCCGCCTGCGCCGGCGGTTTGCAGGCGCTGGGTATGGCTTACGAATCCATTTTATCCGGACGCGAAACCCGCATGTTGTGCGGCGGGGCGGAGGAATTTCACGGTCTTTTTCCGGCCACTTTTGACAGGCTTGGCGCGGCTACGCATAATGCGGACCCTGACAGCGCGGCGCGCCCTTTTGATGCCGGGCGCGACGGCATTGTGTGCAGCGAGGGCGCGGGCATTTTCGTGCTGGAAGATTATGAAGCGGCCATGGCCAGAGGGGCCAGGCCGCAGGCCGAGGTGTTGGGCTTTGCCACCAATTCCTCCCCTCTCAGCATCGTTTCGCCTGATTCCGCGTCAATTATCCGTTGCATGCGCGATGCCGTGGCCGACGCGGGGGTGGCGGTTTCCGACATAAGCCTTGTCAATGCGCACGCCACCGCCACGGAACATGGCGATATTGCGGAAGGTAACGCCATTGCCGATGTTTTTGGCGACAAAGTAATTGTAAACAGCCTTAAGGGCTACATGGGGCACACCATGGCCGCCAGCGGCGCGGTGGAGCTTATAGCCAGCATTTGCGCGGCCCACAAAGGCAAGGTGCTTGGCACGCGCAACCTGCGCGAGCTGGACAAACGCTGTGGCGGCATTAACGTATCGGCCAGGCATACGCGTTTTGACGGCCGGTTTATTTTGAAAAACAGTTTCGGCCTTGGGGGGGTTAATGCTTCCCTTGTTGTAAAAATGATCTAACAAATCAGGCAGTTATGGATAAGAACTACATTATTGAAACCGTGAACAGCGCCTTGGGTGAAGAATTTGAACTTGACCAAGAGTTGCTTAAGCCGGAAGCGGATATACGCGAAGACCTGCGCATGGATAGCCTTGATATGGTTGATATGATTCTGGCGTTGGAAAAGGCTTTTCACTTCAAGCTGGCGGATCGCTCGCAAGTGCAGCATGTGAAAACACTGAACGACGTTTACGAGTTTATCGCTAGGCTGGCCGGTGACGGAACCATAAACATCTAGGCCGGAACGGTCGCAATGATGCTTTTAAAGCGCGCGTATTTCTGGTTTGTGCTTTTGGCGGCCACGCTTTTTATTTTGCTGGCCGCTCCCTTTGTAATTGCTCTTTTTTGGCTGCTGAGGCAAAATCTGCACGTTGTGGCACGCAGGTTTATATTTTGCTACGGCTCGCTGGCTATGTTGCTGTGGCGTCCGGTCATGCCTGTGCGCATGCTTACCCCCCGGCTTGATCCTGCCCTTGGGCCGTGCATTATAGTGGCCAATCATCAGTCGTTTCTGGATATGTACGCCTTTTCGGCGCAGGGGGCGCGTAATACCGTGCAGGTGGTGCAGGCCTGGCCGTTTCGCAAATTATTTTTTTTTGCGCCAATCATGCGCCTTGCCGAGTATATTGAAACCGGAGCGCCGGATAACGAGGCCCTGGTTGCGCGTTGCCGGGCGCTTTTGGCCGGAGGGACCACAATTTTCTGTTTTCCGGAGGGCACCAGAACACGCACCGGCAATTTGCAACGGTTTTACGCGGGCATGTTCCGGGTGGCGGTAAGCTGCAACGCCACTATAGTGCCCATGGTTTTTCATGATACCATAGCCGTATGCCCGGCAGGCACTTTTGCGGCCAGGCCGCAAGAAATAAAAATATCGGTACTCGACCCCATAAGGCCGGATGCGGTCAAGGGCGAGGAAAAACCTCACCTGCGCCTGCGCGACCTGGCCCGCGAGGCCATTGCCAAGGCGCTGGACGAACATGCCGCCAGCGAGGATCGAAAATGAAGACGTCTTTTTCGAAGTTAATGCCCTTTCTGTTCGCATTGCTGATATCGGCCGCGTTTATGGGCGGCTGCGCCCCTGCCAAACCGATGGATATTATGGATAAACCCGTCAACGCAAGCAGCCGGGAGCAGGTGCGCGCGGCCATTGTTACGGCCGCCGGAGAACTTGAGTGGGACTATAAGGACATATCTTCCGACACCGCCGAGCTGACTTTGAACAACAGAAACCATCTTGTTGTGGTGCATGTAAAATACAGCGCGTCGTCTTATTCCATTATCCGGCAAAAGGCGGAGCGCACCGGCGGAGAAGGCAGTATAAACAACCGCTACGTGAACAACTGGATGAGATACTTGGATAAAAGAATTCGTCTGTATTTGTAAGGCGGGCATTGGGCATGGCCGGGGCTGTGCCCGTATTGGCTTGCCTTGGGTCAGGCTTGCCGGGTTTTGAGTGAATGCCATGAAACATGTTTTTTTGCCGCTATTTTGCTTTTTGGCGCTTTTCCTCGGCGCCTGCTCCAGACTGGCCCCGGTGTACGAGGTGCAGCACACCATGTCCGACATACACCTTGAGGCCAGCGACGTGCGAAACGCTATTCTGCTGGCTGCCGCCGATATGGGCTGGAAGATTAACGAGGTGTACAAGGGCGACTTCGAGGCGGTGTTGCGTGTACGCTCGCACAAGGCGGTGGCGCGTATACACTATACCGATTTAACCTATGTTATTTGGTATAAAGATAGCGAAAACCTGCGCGCCACGCCAGACGGCCAAATACACCGCAACTACAACGTATGGGTGCAACGGCTTGATCAGCGCATTCAGTATCATCTGACTATGATTCTTACGGAAAAGGCAAAATAACAGTTAAATATTATTATGGTTATTCATTTTATTGAAAAAAATGAACTTTCCATATAACGTATTGCTTAATTGCCATGTTACCACGCGGTTACTACGGCTAGCCCAATTTAACAGCGATACTGCGAGCACTGCGATGCAAGACTGGCGCCCGGCCATTGATTTTATTCCACACCGTCCGCCCATGCTGTTGGTGGATTTTGTGCGTTTGCTGGAGCCAGAGGAGGGTCTGCCCCGTGGTGAGGCGCGCAGCTTGGTAAAATCAGCCTGGCCCGTGCTGGATGCATCCGGCAACGTGCTGGCCCCAGGCTTGTTTGAAGTAGCCGCCCAAAGTTTTGCGGCCATAGCCGGGTTGCAGCTTGCCCTTTCCGGCCAGAGCGGCGCTGAAAAGCGCCTTGGCTTTCTGGTGGCCCTTAAACGTTTCAATTTTTCCGGCAGCGCCAAAATTGGCGACGAGCTGCTTACTAATGTGTCCATAACAGCCGCGCTTGGCGAGTTCAGCGTGGTGCAAAGCGAGGTTCGCCTTGGCGGAGCGCTGCTGGCGGAAGGCCAGCTTAAAGTCTACTGCCCCACGGCGGACGAAGTCCAAAAAATGCTTGGAGCCTGAAGTGTCTCATAGATGTAAATTCTATCCCCACCGTCCAGACCTTCTGCTTGTTTTTCTTTTTGTATTATGCTGGGCTCCGGCCGCGTTTGGGGCTGAAGCGCAAGAAACCCTTAACGGCTACCTTGAGCGCCTTGCCAGAGCAACCAAAGAAACAAGCTATATAAAAAGCGATTTTGTCCAGACCAAGGTTATAACCTTTATGGATGAGCAGCTTGTCTCTGAAGGTTTTTTTATTTTCAAGGCTCCGCTGGAGCTGGAGTGGGAATATACCAAGCCTGTGGCCTCCGGGCTGATTTATAAAAACGGCAAGGCCTCGCTCTGGTATGCTCCGCAGTCTGGTTCAAACGCGGGGGCGGCAGCGCGTGAAAACGTAAGCTCGCACAGCGGCTCGCCCGAAAACGTAATCGCCAAGGTTATAGCCGAGCACCTGATAACCTGGACCAACCTTGACATAGACGTTCTGAAAAAAAACTACACAATAAGGCTTATGTCAGAAGCCCCGCTCACCATCATGCTTACGCCCAGCATACGCATACCAGGCAGCCCCGTTAACGAGTTCAAGGTTATTTTCGACTCAAATAATGTGGATGTTAAGCAGTTGTATTTATACGAAGCTGACGAAGATTACACCAAAATAGATTTTTACAACTTAATCAGGAAATAGAATTTTCCGTTATGCGCAACTCGCTCATCTCTCAATTTTTTTATGCGGTCACCTCTTTTTTGGAGCCGCGTAAGAAAATTGTCCTGCTGGTGGCCGGCATAATCATATGTCTGGCCGGCGTGCGTTTTTACAATACCAATCTCGATCTTTCCATAGCCTCTTTGCTGCCGGATTCATCCAAGCAGCTTTCGCGCATGGGGCAGCTTTTGGATATAAACCCCAGCTCGCGCGTAATGATGGTGGAGTTTAGCGCGGTTAACGACAGTTACGTTGGCGATATGGAAAAAATCGCCGCCGCGCTGGATGTAGGCCTGAGCGAGTTTATGGAAGAAGATACCCTTAAGGGGCTTCCCTTGCCGGGGTATCTGCTGCAAATGCTCCCCTATGTGTTTGATCAGGATACCAGTGCGCAGTTGCAGGGTAAAATCACACCGGAAGCCATAAATGAATCGGTGCTGGGCGTGCATAGGGCCATGTCCGGACTGTATGGCTTTGCGCCCAAAGAATATTTGCGCAGCGACCCGCTGGGCTTTTTAAGCCTTTTCAGCAAAATGGTGGATCCTGATTTGTTCCAGGGCACGGGTTTTGACCCCAGCACCGTGCAGGCCTACCCGGTTTCGGCCGATGGCAAGCACCTTTTGCTGGTGCTGCGCCCTAAAAGCGGCATGTATGATGCCGAGAACGCCCGCGATATCATGTTGCTGATGGAGGGAAAGCTCAAGGAACTTCTTGGGCCATATGACGGAAAAATTACCACCATGGTGGTTGGCGGACCGCGCTATACCGCTGAAAACGCCGTGACCATAGAGCGTGACCTTAAGCTCACCATATCTCTTTCCATATTATTTTTGGCGGTAATTTATCTGGTTACCGTTCGTTCCCTGGGCATTATCTGGCTCATGCTCACGCCCGTGGTGGCGGTTGTTCTTGCCGGAAGCGCCATGTCGCTCATCTGGCCGCAAACGGCCGGGCTGGCCTTGGGTTTTGGCGCGGCTGTGCTGGGTATGGCCGAAGATTACGCCGTGCTCATACATTTTGGTCTGCGGCGGCAAAACAGGGCTAAACCGCTGGTGGTTGGCGCATTGGCGCGCCCCATGGTTTTCAGCGCCAGTTTATGCATGTCCAGCTTTTTGGTGCTGCTGCTCTCGGGCATTCCGGCCTTGCGGCAATTGGGTTTTTTCGCTTCGTGCTCGCTGCTGGTGGGCCTTACCCTGGCCACCATAGTGCTGCCCTATTGCCCCTGGATGGATAAGCCGCCGCTGCCGCCGGAAGAAGCCCCCTGCGTGGACGGCCTTGATAAACTGAACCCCAACCCGATTACTATAATAGCCTTGTGGGTGTTGTTGCTTGTAGGCTGTGCCGTGGGCCTGCAGCATATTCCCTTTGACAGCTCGGTGCAGAAAATGGGCGTTAACACGGAAAAAATCCAGGCTGAAATTGCCGAACTGCGCTCGCACTGGACCAAAACCCACGAACCGCTGGTCTGGACAAATTCGGCCTCCACGCAAGACGCCGCCCTTACTCAGGCAGCGGAGCTTGCAGGGTATTTGCGCCAGCAAGAAGGCAACCTGGTGTTCAGCCTGGCCGATATTTTGCCGCCAATGCACGAGCAGAAGAAAAATATTGAAAACTGGCGCAAGTTTATGACGGCCAACGGCGAATCCATTTTAACAAATCTGGATAAAGCCGCTGCCGCAAACGGCTTCAAGCCTTCAGCCTTTAAGCCTTTTACCGACTGGCTGCGCCAGCAGCTTGATACAAACTTCGCCGCCTACGATAATATTACCGAATCCAGCATGCTTAACCTGATTTATCAGGCGGGCATGGGCGATTTGCTTTGGTGGATGAGCGTTTACAGAGACAACGAATACCATGTGCTTACCTTTAGCACAAAAGGCATGCCTTTAGAGCAACTTCCGCCGGAGCTTGGCGAGAATACCATGCTCTTTTCGGTGGACGGCCTGGCCAACGCCATTTCCACCGCCTTTAACCAAGAGCTTACCCTGCTGCCAATTGCATCCGTGGTCTGCTTTATTCTGCTTTTTATCTGCTTCCGCAAACCCTTGCTGGTAATGCTCTCTTGCCTGCCGCCATTGTTCGGCCTGGCCTCTGTTGTTGCCTGGACCTTTGCAAGCGGAGACAACCTTACCTTGTCCGGCGCGGCGGCCATGACCCTGGTTATAGGCCTGGGCGCGGACTATGGCATAGTTATGCTGCACGAGTTGGCGGCGGATAGCAGCATAGGCGCTTTCCGCTCCATTTTGGTTTCCGGCCTGACAACGCTGGCCGGGTTGGGCGTGCTTATTCTGGCCGAGCATCCGGTACTGTATCAGCTTGGCAGCGTGACTTTTTTTGGCCTGAGCGCCGAAATTTTCGCCGTGCTTTTGCTGGTGCCTTTTTTGTGCCGTGGAAAAAAGAAAAAGGTGGAAACCAAAAATGGCTAAGCATATCGCATGGCTTTTGCTGCTCGGTTTATGCTGCCTGTGCGGCTGCGCCGGGCGTACGGTAAACGACCCTGCCGCCCTGCAACAAAGCCAGGCCGCCATAAACGCATTTGCCGCCGGGCGCGCCACATACTGGAAAGAAGGCATGACGCGCGTTACAGCCTCCATCCAGCCGGAAAGCAAGGTGCTTTTCTCCGCCCTCAGCGTGAACTTTACCTTTCAAAGCATCTATAGAACTTACCCCGACGGCTCCACCAAGTTTGTAATGTTCATGCCGCAGGGCACCAGGCTTGGCAGTTGCGAGCGCAGCGCCGCTGGCGCGCTTACCTGCCAGCAGTTGCCCCTGCCTGAGGTGGAAGATGTTGTGCGGCATTCTTTCGCGGCCCTGGACGACCTTATGGCCTCGGCCCCGCGCCCTGATGACCTTTGGAGCCTGCAATATGGCGACAGGCTGGGCGGAGTGTCCTCCGACAATCTGGTGGCCGTGCGCGAGCAGGTAAAGAATAATAGCGGCCCGGTGCATGCTGTTTATTCCACTAAGGGTTTTCCGCTTGTGCTTTACCAGTCATCGGAAAATATCGTGCAATGGAAAATGCGTTTTAAAACTCCAGACAGCCCCGATGCCGCCGCCTTTTACCAATATAAGAACAAAAATTCCAAATGGCAGTATAACGTCAATATCTTGGAAGTAAAATGATGCACTCCGTAACAACGCCCGAACAGCCTGATTTAAAGGCGCAGTTGGACGGTTTGGCTTTGGGGCGCCCAGAGCGTAGGGGCGAGGGGTGGTTTGCGCGCTATGCCCTGAGTGAGGATTTTGTCGGCTTCTCCGGACATTTTCCGGACTACAAGCTGCTTCCGGCCATGATGCAGGTGTGCATGGCCGCGCATATGCTTGCCGTTATAACCGGCGCGCAGCCAGATATAGGCGGAATTTCCACCGCCAAGTTCACAGATCAGGCCCGCCCTGGCGAAGTAATAGAAATAGCGGCCGCCAGATTGCCCGATAAAAACGGCGAGCAAATCTGGGATTTTTCAATTACCAAAGACGTTGGCGCGGAGGAGCAGAGCACTGGCGCTGCCTTGCCCGTAGTGGCTTCTTTCAGGCTTTCGCTCCGGTCCGCTTAAATGTTAAAGCCATATTTTAAATCTTGCGGTGGCCCTGGCCCTTTACGCGCCGGGGTGGGGCGCAGGGTGCGTTTTGAAGAGTGCGACCAAATCGGCATTATGTGGCACGGGCGCTACGCCAGCTATTTTGAAGACGCCCGTGAGGCCTTGGGCGACAAGTATGGCATAGGTTACGCCGAGTTTACCGCAGCCAGGGTTGTTTTACCCATTGTCGCCATGCATGTTGATTACCGTATTCCCCTTGAGTACAGGCAGGAGTATGTTGTCAGCGCCATTTTACATTGGTCTGACGCGGTAAAGCTGAATATGGAATATGAAATTCGCACGCCAGATGGCGAACTGGCAACACGCGGCTATACCATACAATTGATGGTTGATTTTGATAAAAAGCTGCTTTTTGATCCCCCGTCCTTTTACGCTGATTTTCGCAGACAATGGGAGCGCGGGCTGGTAAGCTAGGCGCGTCGAAGTTTGCATACAAGCCTGCCGCGCGGTTTATTGCTATTAAAACAGCGTATTGGGGCCTGTTTGCCGTAACTGCTATGCGGCGGCAAGCGGTTTTGACAATATAGACATGCAGTTTAAGGTTTGCAGGTTTTACACGGGTTGCCCGCCATTGCGCGGCAGGTCCGGCATGACGGCGGGCAAAGGTTTTGCAGCGGGGTTTTATGCCAAAAATGCTTGTAGCCATTCCGCTTTATAACCACGGCGGACAAATAGGCGCGGTTATTGACGATGTTATGCGTCTGGCCGCAACCTGTTCTGTTGGGCGGCAAGATGCTGGCGTACCGTTCGCCGTGTTGGTGGTGGACGACGGCAGTACCGACGGCGGGGCGGAGGCCGTACGCGCCGCCATGCTGCGCTACAATGCGCCCGGCTTGGGTTATCCGCCTCTTGATCTGATAAGCCAGCCGCGCAACCTGGGCAAGGGCAAGGCCATTTTACGGGCTGCAGACTGGGCGCACGAGCGTGGTTTTACGCATATAATCACCATGGATGCGGACGGCCAGCACCTGGCCGCAGATCTCCCCCTGTTTTTTCAGGCTGTCAAAGATGCTCCGGCTGCTTTTGTGGTAGGCAAACGCGATTTTACCGTGCCCAATGTGCCTAAATCTTCCAAATTCGGCCGCGCTTTTTCCGCTTTTTGGATGCGCCTGCAAACCGGCGTAAAATCTCCGGACATGCAAAGCGGTTTTCGGGCCTACCCTGTGCCTGCCCTGCGTTTTCTCTCCCTTGGCGAGGCGCGTTACTCCTTTGAAACAGAGGTGCTGGTGCGCGCGGCTTGGGCCGGTTTTACCCTGTTGTCCGTTCCTATTAATGTTTATTACCCGCCAGCGGATGAGCGCGTATCGCATTTTGCCGCGTTGCACGACAATATGCGCATAAGCATGCTTAACACCCGCCTGACCATACGGGCGCTTGTGCCGCTGCCTTTCAGCCAGCATGAGGTTGCGGAAGGGGGCAAGGTGGCGCGTTTAAAACCCCTTGCGGCTTTGCGCCTGTTGCTTGTGCAGCATAACACGCCGGCCTTGCTGGCTTTTTCCACCTTCGTGGCCGTGTTGGTAAACATGCTGCCCACGCCCGGATTTCAGAGCTTTTTTTTGCTTTGCGGCATTGGTTTTTTACGGCTCAACCGCGTATGGGCTCTTACGGTTTCTCACCTGTGCTGGGCCCCTGCCTGTATAGCCCTTGATATAGAAGCCGGGCATTTTATACTGCACGGCGAGCTCCTTACGGATATATCCTGGCAGACCTTGGGGCGCGAAGGCTGGCAGCGCATTTGGGAGTGGGTGGTTGGAGGCTTGGTGTTCGGGCCGCTTTTTTCCATTGCATGCGGGCTTCTGGTATATGCCGCCGCCTGCTGGATAAGCCGCGGGCTTGGCGGGCGCGGCAGGTGCAAGGCATAGACATATGGGTGGCGATATGTCGCAGGATAACGGGCAGGGCAAATGGAGCGGGCGGAGCCTCGCCTCGCGTGGCAAGCACAGGTTTTTTTATGTGCTTTTGCGCTATGTGGGCCTTAAGCCCGCAAAAGTGATATTGTTTTTTGTGGTGCTTTTCTATAGTCTATGCCCCGGCGTTTACCGGCGCGGGCAGCCGTACCTTAAACGCCGTTTCGGGCGCTCCTCCATATTGCGCGGTTACTGGCATACGTTACGTCTGTACTGGAATTTTGGGCAGGTGCTGCTGGAGCGCGCGGCAGGCGGAATTTTGGGCAATATCGATATCATCAGCGATGAGAAAGATACCGCCCAGCTTAACGAATTTTTACACGAGGGGCGCGGCGTTATTCTGCTAAACGCCCATGTGGGCTTTTGGCAAATAAGCTTTGCGGGGCTGGATGAAGGCACACGCCTGAATATTTTTTACCGCAGGGCTGCCGGAGATGTTGATAAGCACTACTTTGAGCACAACGGAGCCTCAAAGTCGCCGGATATGCATTTTATCCATGCCGAGAAAAGCAGCCTCAGCTCCATAGCTCTGGCCTCGGCCATAGTGCGCGGCGAAATAGTCTGCATGGTTGGCGACAGGGTGCTGCCAGGCGAAAAACTGCAAGTGCGCTGCAAGTTTTTGGGCGGCGAGATAATTGTGCCGGGCCTGCCCTATATGGTTGCCTCCATAACCGGAGCGCCGGTTATGGTGGCTTTGGTGCATCGCACCGGTCCGGTACGCGGGCGCAACGTGGTGTACAGAATTATAAAGGTGCCCCCGCGCCTGCCGCGTGACGAGGCGGCCCTGCGCCCTTACGCCCAAATGTTTGCCGATGCGCTTGAGGAATATGCGCGCGAGCACCCGTACCAGTTTTTTAATATTTTTGATATGTGGACTAACTAGGGCATTTAAACTTTTTCAAAGTAAAAATGTTCTGGCGGCCCTTAATGGAACGCCCGCAGGCAACAGCACGGCGTGCCTTTAGCAAAGCCGCTTCTGCTTTGCGCATGCGAATAAAAGAGTGCTTTAGTTTTTATGTTTTTTGGTGATCACTTGTTTTAATATTTTAGAGAATTCATATACTTTTTCAAAGTTAAAATGTTCCAGAAGCTATCTCATAATGAGGAATATGTAATGACAGTCGCAGAGATAATGCCCAAGCTCACCGAAGCCCTTGTAAACGACCTGAACCTTGAGGATGTTGGGGTTGAAGATATAACCCCGGATATGCCCCTGTTCGGCGAGGGTCTGGGGCTGGATTCCATAGACGCGGTAGAGCTTGTCGTGCTGGTTGAAAAGCATTTCAGGGTGGCTATAAACGATATTGAGGAATCAAAAGAGGCTTTTGCCTCCGTGCGCACTCTGGCCGAATATATTGCCGCCCGCGCCGTTTGATTGGAGACAGCGCCCATGTTTAGCTCGCCAGATCCGGTATGGGTTACCGGCATAGGCTGCGTAAGCCCCGCCGGAAAAGACCTTGCGGCGGCCATGCGCGGCCTGCGTGACGGGGTACGCCCCCAGCGCAGGCCCGATATTTTTGCCGACTCCGACGTCTCCCACCCCGTATGCATGGTGGAGACGGAGTGGATGCGCGAGGCCGGGTACCAATGGCGGCAAGATTTGGTGGCAGCCACGCTTTCCCTGGCCTGCATGGCCTCGGACGCGGCCGTGGCCGAGGCAGGCCTTGCGGGTGAGCGTCCCTCCCTGGGGGTGAGCATAGGCACCACCGTGGGCAACGCCCTGCATTTTTTGAACGGCTATAGAAAATATTGCGAGGGCAAAAACCCTGGAGTTGAGGAGCTTACAGACGTACGCGCCTTTTTGGGGAGCAATCTGGCCGCAAGCCTGCAGGCCAGGTATAACGGCACGGGGCCGCTGCTTACGGTGTCCAACGCCTGCACCTCCGGCACCGACGCCATTGGCGCGGCCATGGAGTGGCTTAATCTTGGCCTGTGCGATTACGCTCTGGCCGGAGGGGCCGATGCTTTAAGCTTTATTCCCTATACCGGCTTCAACCGTCTGATGATTTATTCCTCCGCCCCCTGCAAGCCCTTTGACCGTAACCGCAGCGGTCTTAACCTGGGAGAGGGCGGGGCCATGCTTATGCTGGAGAGGGCAAGCCACGCCCGCAAGCGCGGGGCCAAGCCTCTGGCGGTTATAGCAGGGTATGGCGCGGCCAGCGACGCTTACCATTTTACCGCCCCGCATCCCAAGGGCTTCGGCCTGGAGCAGGCCATAATAAAGGCCCTGAACATGGCCGACATATCGGCGGAGCAACTGGCCTTTGTAAACGCCCACGGCACGGCCACCAAAGAAAATGACCGTACGGAAGCCGGAGTTTTCAGCCATTTGCTGCCGCATACTCCCATTTGGGCCAGCAAAGGCAGCACCGGGCATTGCCTTGGCGCGGCCGGATCCGTGGAGGCGGCTTTCAGCATTGGCGCGCTTATGGACGCTCTGGTGCCGCCCAGCCACGGTTGTGACGAGCCGGAAGATTTGGTTAAAAACAACCTGGTGCTCGCCCCGTTGCCCATTGGCAAAAAATACGCCCTTTCCGTATCCGTGGGCTTTGGCGGCGGCAATTCCGCCATTGTGCTGGCGCTGCCGGAGTAACCAATGCTTGATAATGTGTACATAAACGGTATAGGGCTTATACACCCGTCCGGCGCCCAAAACGCCCTTATGGCCGCTTTTGCCGGTAATATGGCCGAAGAAGAGCAGAGCCGCCCGCAACTGTCCGACCTTCTGCCCGGCGCAAGCCTGCGCCGGGTGCCAAAAGCCGCAAGGCTAGCCTTGCATGCTTCTGTTTTGGCCCTTATGGATGCAGGCATTGAAGTCCCTTTGAGCGGCGATTACCCCATCCGCACCGGCGTGTTTACAGGCAGCGCCCACGGCGCCGTTGAGGGCGGCTTCGATTTTATGGATTCCATCATAAAATACGGGGCGCATCTGGCCTCGCCCACGGCCTTTTCCTATTCCGTCAACAACGTGTTCACCGGCATGCTCAGCCTGTATTTGGGCGCTCAAGGCCCCAGTTTTACCTCCGGCCAGTTTGGCGTGTCTTTTGCCGGGGCCTTGCAGGCCGCTGCTTCCTCACTGCTGCAAGGCGGGTGCGATTGCGCTTTATTATGCGCTGCCGAAGATACTTCGGATTTTCTTAAACTGATTTACCAGAAAAACTGGTTTGCCGACTGGGAACAATGCCCGCCGGAACCGCCGCTGGAGCAGTGCGCCCTCTGCCTGGTTTTGCAGCGCGAGCGCAAGGCCGGAAGCGTGCGCATATCTTTTCCGGTATGGGATGCGCGGGCAGCCGCAAGCGAAGACAAAGACGCGCTCTTTGCCTCGGCCAAATGCAAAAAAATCAGCGCCGGCCCGGCCCCCTGCCTGGTTGATTGCCACGCCTTGTACGGCAATACTTCGGCCGTGCACGCCCTGGATGTGGCCATGGCCGCGCTGTCCTTGCGCGGCGGCCTTGCCCCCGCCGCCGTGTGGTGTGCCGAGGGCGCGCCCGCAGGCCTCTTTAGCCGCGTGGCCTGCGAGCTGTACGACCCACTTACCCATGCCTATGCCTCCATAACCCTTGCCAAATAACATGCCAGCCCAATTCCAACCCGTATCGCCGGAAATTTCCGGCAGGCTCCGGCAGGATAAAAATATTTTGCTGGAAGTGCTGCAAAGCCTCGCCCGTACCGTGCTGGTACGGGAGCGGGCCGTGGCTCTGCCTTTGGCCGGGGTAAGCTTTGAGGCCTTTGCCGGGGAGCGGTGGGATGAGTTGGGCTTTGATGCCCGTACCCGCGCCATGGCCGGTGCAGGGCTGGATAGCATGTTTGGCGGGGCAGGCATTGCGGAGCATGCGCTGGCCGCCTGCGCCTACCCGCGCGACACGTTGGCTTTGGTACACGATAAGTGGGTTAAGGGCAGCGGCGACATTTTCTTTTTCAGTTCCGGCTCCACCGGCGCGCCAAAGGCGGCGCGGCATAGCTGGGATATGATCATGCAGGAAA
Organism: Desulfovibrionaceae bacterium; assembly: GCA_031550525.1. GTDB lineage: Bacteria > Desulfobacterota > Desulfovibrionia > Desulfovibrionales > Desulfovibrionaceae > WRHT01. The sequence continues at coordinate 24,221 of JAVBON010000013.1, read as the reverse complement.
TATCCTGCGCCAATGGGCTGCTGGGCGATGTCTCCGGCGTGTTCGGCCTTACGCCCATGCAACATAGCTATGGCTTTATTTTCTCGGTGCTTTTTCCGGCCCTGCGCGGGTTGCGCGCTCAGGCTTTGCCGCCTTTGCCCACCATAGCCCGTGAGGTTATAGGCCCAAAATCCATGCTGGTGGGTTTTCCAGATTTTTGGCGCAATATGCCTCATGATGGGTATGCGCCGCCGCCAGGCCTGCAGTGCGTAAGCGCAACCGCCCCCTGGCCTGTTGACGAGCAGGCAGCCTTGCGCCGCTCCGGCTTTGTAAATATTCTGGAAATTTACGGCAGCAGCGAAAACGGGGTTATCGGCTGGCGCAAGCATCAGGAGCATCCCTTTGAGCTGGCCCCACACTGGCGCAGGGGGGAGGGACACGACGAGGCCTTTATTCGCCATATGCCTGACGGCAGCGACTTTGTAACGCCCATGCAAGACCAACTGGCTTGGGAGGGCGAAAGGCGCTTCCGGCCCGTAAAACGGCTGGATAACGCCGTGCAGGTTAGCGGCATAAATGTTTACCCGGCGCGCATAGCCGCGCTGGTGGCCGCCCACCCCGGCGTAAGCTGCTGCCGGGCCAGACTGATGCGCCCGGAAGAAGGGCGGCGCATCAAAATGTTTGTAGTGCCAAAGGCCGGGTGGAATGAAGCGGAGCTTCGCGCCTCCATAAAAGACTTTTGCCGCAAACAGCTAACGGCCCCTGAGCGCCCCGGCAGCATAACTTTTGGCCCGAATCTGCCAAAAACTCAGTACGGCAAAGATTCGGACTGGTAAAACAAGGCGGTCGGACAAACAGCCAAGATGGCTTATAAAGGCTGTTTTGACGAAGCCGGATTTGTACGCATCAAAACGCATCAACGGCCAACTTATGCCAGCATATACCCCCGACAATTACGCCTCCATCGCGCGTTTTTACGACGCCTTCACCAGCCTCGCCCTGGCCGCGCCGCGCCGCGTAATTGCCGATATGGCCATGGATTTTTTTGCGATGGATGAAAAAAAACTGCCTGTGCTGGATATAGGCTGCGGCACCGGCCTGCAATTGCTGGAATTGCTCCGCGCAGGGCTACCCTGCGTGGGGGTGGATGCCTCCGCAGCCATGCTGGCGCGGGCCTCCCTAAATCGTGAGCGGGAAATACCAGCACTCCGCCCGTACGGCTCGCCATCTACCGCCTTGCTGGGTAGCGCGGCCGCGTCAGCCAAGCCGTGCAGCCATGCAGGGCCAACTCCGCCAAGGCTAATCACACCGCCAAGCGCGGCTATGCCAACCAAACAGCCGCAACCTGCCGCGCCAGTTCCGCCATACAAGCAGGCAACGCCAACACTGCCGCCCTTCGCGCTGTTGCAAGCAGGGGCGGATACACTGCCCTTTGCCGATAAAACCTTTGGTTTGTCAGTGCTATCTCTGCTTTTGCATGAAAGCGAGGCTCCGGCCTTCGCCCTGCTGGACGAAGCCCTGCGGGTATCACGACGCGCGCTGGTGATGGATTGGCGCATGCCGGAGCGGAATCTGGATTATCCTTTGCACTGTCTGGTGCGTCTTTTGGAGCGTTGCGCCGGAGGCCGCCATTATAAGGCGTTTTGCGCCTTCATGCGCCAAGGTGGGTTGGAGGGGCTGCTGCGCAGGTACGAGCTTTATCGTTGCGGCAAAGGCCTGCCCGGTGGCCAGGTTTCAGCGCGTCTGCATCTGGCCGGAGGGTGTCTTCTGCTTTTACAGGTGGAAGCCGGGTAGCCATTTGGCCTTATACCGCGCTCTGAAGCTTCTGTTCCTTGCCCGTGCCCCAAAAAATACACATTTCACCTGAATACATTTTGATATGATACAGTAAATCCCACACATCCGTTGCCAAAAAAGTCTTTCCATCGTCTCGCCGCATGCTCCGTTTTACGGGCAAGTCTTTATACTCTGATAAAAAAGCCCGTAGTTGTTATAACTAAAGGCTCGGCTATGGAATTTTTCCAGCGGCCCCTGTATGCTGTTTATGGCGTGGTCTTAGATAGTGTAGTCACGAGGAGGATTTTTGCCCTCTGCCTGCGTCAAAAAGTCTTTTTATTTGATTCGGCACGTCCTGTGCCTCACCCCTGTGGGGCGCTTGCGTTGCTCGCGTCCAATTATGCATTCCTGCATAATTGTCGTTCGAGTGCCGTAAGAGTACGCTCCCTCAATAAAAAGCCCTTTTCCTTGGCAGAGAACAAAAAACCTCCTCCTGACTATACTATCTAATATTCGGTCCGCCTAATTCAGTTTGCACAAGGCTTTTGTTATGAATAATTCCGCCGCTCTTATGCCGTTTTTCGCAAGCCTGAATCTGCCCGTGGCCATTGTGCGCGCCGGTGACGCGGAGCTTTTGTGGGGGTCGGCCATGTTCGCGCAACAGGTTTGGAGCCAGGCCACTCCTTTGCGCTGCCCGCCGTTGCGCGAAATTATTTTGGGCAACGCCGGGGCCAGAGTTTATATGGAAGATTACCTGCTGGGCATTAGCGCCCCATCGGTTCCATTTATAATGCACGGCAAAATAGGCCAATGGAGCGGCGAGATGCACATTACCCCATTTAATTGGGATGCCGCCCCGGCTTTGGCCGTGCTTTTTCATGCTTCCAACTCCTTGCAGGAATATATCGGCGAGACGCGGCGGCGTGATTCGTTGCGTCTTTTAAGCAGCTCGCCGGAAATAACCGGCGGAGTGTTTGGCGAGGCGGCCCGGCTGATTACCAGAGTGGCTGGAGAAACCTTGGGCGTGGCGCGGGCCGGAATTTGGCGGTTGGAAGAAAAAAGCCTGCGCAATGTGGCCCTGTACGACACGCGTAACGGCAAACACTATGTGGCCGCGCCTGTTGATGTTGAGAGTTGCCCAAAATACGCCACGTTGCTGCAAACCGAGCGTAATATTATAATTTTTGACACTTCTTCTGAGAATTTGCTGCCTGATATGGCCGCCAGACTGGAGCGGGCCGGAGTACGCTCGCTGCTTGATTGCCCCGTGCGCGTTGGCGGCAGGCTGGTGGGGTGCGTGCGCCTTGAGCATGCTGGCCCGCCGCGGCAGTGGAGCCTGGAAGAACAGGCCTACGGGGCTTCTTTGGCCGATTTTGCCGTAATTTCGCTGGAGAGCAGCCGCGTTTACGAGAGTGAGCGCCGCATGGGCACGCTTGTTTCAAACCTGCCGGGCGCGGCTTTTCGTTGCAAAAAAAGCCTGGATGATTATGAAATGACCTACATGAGCGATGGCGGCAGTGAAATGTTCGGTTACGATATCGCTGATATAATTTCTAACAAAAAGGTCAGTTTTTTCACACTGGTGCATCAGGATGACTTGCCGCGTTTGAAAGAGGAAACCGTAAAAACCCTTATGCGCGGCAGGCCTATGGATACGACCTTTCGCATAGTTCACAAAAATGGCGAGACCCGTTGGATATGGGAAAAAAGCCGTATAGTCTCAGCCGGTCCGGGCAGTGTGAATGTGGAAGGTTTTTTCAGCGACATTACGGAACTGCGCCGTCTTGAGGCAGCCGAGCTTTCCAGCAGGGCCAAAGGCGAGTTTCTGGCGGCTATGAGCCATGAAATACGCACGCCTATGAACGGTATAATGGGGCTTACCTCTCTTATGCTGGGCACCGGCCTTAACCCCGTGCAGCTTAAGTACACCGAGGCCATCAGGCAAAGCTCCGGCGCTCTTATAAAAATTATAGACGATGTGCTTGATTTTTCCAAAATAGAGGCAGGCAAAATTGAGCTGGAATCCATACCCTTTTCGCCGCGCGGCGTAATGGAAGACGCCGCCGAGCTTATGTCGCTTCGCATTAGCGAAAAAGGGCTGGATCTGGCCGTGCTTGCCGATGCCGATGTGCCCGCGCTGGTGCTGGGCGACCCCGGCCGGGTAAGGCAGATTTTGATAAACCTGTTGGGCAACGCCGTAAAGTTTACCAGCGAGGGCGAAATTATAATGCAATGCGCCTTCAGGCCGGAAGGTAGTTCCGGCAACGCTCCGGAGTTGTATTTTTCCGTGCGCGATACCGGCATAGGCATAAGGCCGGAGAGCGCCAACCGGCTGTTTTCTCCTTTTACACAGGCCGAATCTTCAACAGCCAGGCAATATGGCGGCACTGGGCTAGGGCTTTCCATCAGCAAAAGGCTGGCTCAGATTATGGGCGGCGACATAGGCGTTGAAAGCGAGCCGGGCAAAGGCTCCACATTTTGGTTCAGTATTCTGGCGGAAGTGCTGCAAAGCGGGGGGGTCGCGCAAAACTCGCGCCCGGCTGAAGGCCGCGACATACTGTTGGTTGTGCCGCATAAAGCCACACGCAAATCTTTACGCATGGATCTGAAAAAACTTGGCGCGGCGGACATAAGCGAGGCCGACAGTTTGGAGGCGGCGGAGCAATGGCTTGCCGCGCCGCGCAGCCATGCTGATTTGGTTTTTATTGATTATTCCGGCCTGGGGCGTAACGAGGACGGTACGGCTGCATTTATCCACTCGTACGGGGGCTGCGCGGCTTCTAAAGTATTGCTGTGCGCCGTGGGCGAGCACGCAAGCCTCAGCCTGAATAACATACATGGCCTGCTGGTTAAGCCGGTTAGAGAGGCGGACCTGTTGGCCTTGTTTGACATTGATGGGCCGGTTTCCACCGTTTGCGCCGCCACTTCCTGTACCTCATCCAGTGCTCCCAGCCCGGCTAAAAGTCCGGACAAGTGCGTTTTACGCATACTGCTGGCCGAGGATGTGCCCATAAACCAGATGGTCGCTACGGAACTGATGAAAGAAATGGGCCACAGCGTGGATGTGGTGGATAACGGCCTGCAAGCCCTTGATGCCCTTAAAGCCGCGCGTTACGACCTGGTGCTTATGGACTGCCAGATGCCGGAATTGGACGGCTACAGCGCCACCCGGCGCATACGCGCCGACTGCTCGGGGCTTATTGACCCACGCGTGCCCATAGTGGCCATGACAGCCCACGCCATGCCAGGCGATAGGGAAAAGTGCCTGGAGGCCGGTATGGACGATTACATAGCCAAGCCGTTTCAGGTGGACGAGCTTGCCAGAAAACTCCAGCGCTGGGGCAAAAAACAGGCGGATAACCGCGCGCATTGATTGATGAAACCATCTTTATAATATTTTGGCATCGCCATACCAGCGGGGTAGGCTCGGCCTTTGTCAATGCGCCCCATGGGCGGGAGGTTTGAATAAAAATATGCTTGCGCGTAATTAAAGCCGCTTTTCAGGCGGCTTTAATATTTTGTTGCTTCAGCCAGTTGAGCGGGCATTGCGAAGCGGAAATAATCGCCCGCTTTTGGTCTGCCCCCTGTCAAGTAGGCAGTGGGCAGACCAAAAAACGGGCGGTTATGATTGGCGGCGTTATTGGCCGCAAATGCGGAAGCGCCATAACCACCAGATAAAAAGTGGTTATGGCGCTTCGGGCGTGTTGGCACAATGTTTTTTTTGACTAGCACTGGCCGTGCCCGCTCCGGGCCGCGCCAGAAAACTTTTTTATTTGCTTCGGCTTGTCCTGCGCCTCACGCCTTCGGGGCGCTCGCAAGGCTCGCGTTCAATTGTGCATTCATGCATAATTGGACGCCACATATCGTAAGTGTATGCTCCCTGCGTAAAAAAACCTTTTTCCTTGCCAGAGAGCAAAAACACTTGTTGTGTCAACACACCCTGGGCCGTTTATTACTTTTTCAGGGAGAAACCCCGTCCGTAGCCGCCTGTGCTGGAGGCCGTTCCGGCAACTTCCGCCAGGTAGGCGTTATCCAGTTTTTTAATGTGCTCGGCTTCGTCGTCAAAATAGTTAAAGTGTTCCTGCTCTTCAATGAGAATACTTTTTATAAGGTCCGCACTTATGTTGTCGCCGTTTTCGCGGCACACCTGCACAAGCTGGTTGTAAACGTCCATGGTGCCATCTTCCACGCCACGGTTAAAGGGGAAAACGTCTTTCACATCCTGACCCTTTTTAGGCGATGCGTCCATGGCGATGGTGGGTTCTCCGTCCAGTTCCTTTATGCGCTCGGCAAACATTTCCGCATGGCGCATTTCGTCAATGGCAATAAGCTTGATATTGGCGGCGAATTTTCCAAAATCCATATCGTCCAGGTTGTAATGTTGGTTCATGTACTGGGCTATGGCATACAGCTCCATGCTGCGGGCCTTGTTAAGGGCTTCTATTACCTTGGTTTTTTTATCGTTTTTGGGCATGTTATGTTCCTCCTCTTGTGTAATGACACTTTACGGAAGCATAACCGGCCCTGCGTTGCCGATGTATTATTATTCTCAATTTTCAGGCAGGTTATAAAAGGGAACTCGCAAGCCGCCGCCGCCTTTGGCATGGAGGGTTAAAAGACATATTGGCCAAAAAATTGATTTGGTGGATATGGCCTGGCAGGGTAGGGGTAACGTCCGGCATATGCCAGCGGGCTTTATTTGTATGGCTGGGAAAATAGCCAACAATAACCAAGGCCGGCAAAAGTAATTACTTTCGCCGGCCTTGGTTATTGGGAAAACCTGTTTTATCAAACTTGCAAGCCTGTTACACAGCCACTTTGGCCGATGGCTGCATACACACAACGGTGCGGTTGCGCCCGGAGCGTTTGGCTCTGTAAAGGGCGCTGTCGGCTTCGTGAATAAGCGTGCCGGCATTTTTTACCGCTACATTCTCAAGGTCTGCCACGCCAAGGCTTATGGTAAGATCTATAGCGCCCATTTCGGTATGAAAATTGTGTTTGGCTATGTTGCCGCGCAGGCGCTCGGCCATTTTCTGGGCCTGCTTCAGGCTGGTGTGCGGCAGCAGAATTACAAACTCCTCGCCGCCGTAGCGGGCAGCGTAGTCCGAGGCGCGCAGGGTTTGCATAATAATGGTGGCAACCTGTTGCAGCGCCGCGTCTCCGGCCCGGTGGCCCTTGCTGTCGTTAATCTGCTTAAAGTGGTCTATGTCGGCGAAGATCAGTGACACGGGCTGGTTGTAGCGTTGGTATCTGTCTATTTCTTCTTCTATGCGCTGGTTGAAGTGCCTGCGGTTAAACAGGCCTGTCAGGCCGTCAAAGTCGGCATGCAGCTTCATAATCTGGTAATTTCTGGCGTTTTTCAGGGTCAGGGCCAGATGATGCATGGCCGAGTTCAGGGCCAGGGCCTGGTCGCGGCTCAGGCCGCGAGCCATATCCGTAAGCACCAGAAGTATGCCTATTTGCTTGTTGTCCATGGATATGGGCAACTTTACAATATGCCCGTCGGTTGGCCCGGCCAGCTTCCATTTTTCATCCTGCTCCTCAAAAACCAGTTTGGTTACGTCCATGGCTGGTCTGTGCTTGGGCATTGCCTCGGCAACGGCCTCTTCGAGCATGGCTGTCCAGGTGTTGTAGCTGGGCGACATTTCAGGCGTGGATATATACAGGTTGGTGTATTCCGAGCAGGCCTCGGCATCCCACAGGGCGGCCTGCATGTTGCGCACGGGAAAAATCATTTGCAGTTTGCCGAAGACCGTTTGCAAAATTTCCTGCGGATTCATTGAAACCGATGTTCCAGTCAAAAAATTGACCAAGAAGTTGAGTATATCATTTTTGCGCTCAAGAATTTCGCGTTCCACGATAATTTCTTTGGACATGCGCAAAAGGTCGTCCTGCACGGTTTCTATTTCACGGGCGCGGCGTATTTGGGCCGATATTTCCATTTCCGTGTAGGGCGGGCGTATAATTTCCGAAATTCCGGCATCTATGGTTTGCTCCAGCTCATCTTTGCTGTAGCCTTCTTTCAGCAGCATCACTTTGGGCATAAGCTCCAAGTGGCGCACTTCCTGCTCCGGCTGGGCCTGCAAAAAGCCCAACGAAGCGGGTGTAAGTATTAAAGCTCCTGGCAGATCATTTTCATAGGCCGATAATGGCGGTATATTATCTTCAGGCCAGTTGGCCAACCTGCAGTTCTTGCCCAGCAGCTTGCCAAGCTGCTGCTCCAGCCCGGCAGCCAGTCCCAATGACCATAATGTTGTAATTTTTTTGGCTCGCGACACGTTTTCCCCTCCGTCAGGCGTGGCCTGAGTTACTATGGAATGTGTGAAGCAATAAATGTTCCTTATTTTAATAAAATAAATTATAATAATATGTTAAATAAAGAAAAGGCAAATTTGCGGTAATTTTTGCCGTCAGATACAGCCTGGCGATTTTGACGCAAACTTGATTTGCGGCCTGATTTATGTTTTTCTGCGGCATGACGGAAAGCAAAATATGGGCTAGCCTGCATCCTTTTTATGAAGAAGGTTCCAGGCTTGGGCGTATAGAGGCCAATTGCTGCTTTATCAGGGCGTTGCTTGAGCGCGACCCTTTTGAAGCGTATCACTTTTTTTTGCCCTTGCCGCGTGATTGCGAAGCTTTAGCGCAGGCCCTGCGCGGCAACTTTCCGGCCTTATGGCAGGCAGGGCGCTTTGTGCTGCGCCTGCACCGCGATTTGCCCGAGGTCTTAAGCGCAACCGATTATTATTGCATGCACCTTTCCGACCCGTTTAACCGTTATACGGACGCCATGTGCATGCGCAACGCCTTTAGCCGCCGCATTTTTCCCCTTACCGCCCCCACGCATTCGCTCAGTTACGCCGAGTATGGGCGGGAATTTTTGCAGCACATCTGGGGCGGAGCCACCAGCCGCGATTGCGTGGCCGCAACCTCCAGCGCCGGGGTAAGGGTTGTGGAGGCATACTATAAAGAGTTGCGCGGCAATTACGGGCTGGATGCCGCCTGGCGCTCTCCTTGCGTGCGTCAGGCGCCTTTGGGCGTGGAGCCGCGCGATTTGCCGGCGCCGGAAGAGCGCCCCTCGCTTGGCGCGGCCTGCCGCTCGCGCTTCGGGCTGGGCGACGGCCTGCTGTTTTTGATTTTTGCCCGCATCTCCTACCAGTCTAAAATGGATGTGCTGCCGGTTTTACGCGCCTTTAAACGCGCCGAGGCCCTTGGCCTTGCCCCGGGCAGCTATACCCTTGCTCTGTCCGGGTGGCTGGACGAAGGCGACAGCTTTGGCGACGACATAAAAAAACTGGCCGCCAATCTCGGCATAAACTGTCTGGTGGTTCCAAGGCCGGACAACGAGACGCGCAAAAGCCTGTACGCGGCGGCGGACGTATTCATATCCGCCTCCGACAACCTGCAGGAAACTTTCGGCCTGACCATGCTGGAGGCGGCTGTTTCGTCACTGCCCATAATCGCCTCGGATTTTGACGGATATAAAGATCTGGTGCTGCACGGGCAAACTGGCCTGCTGGTGCCCACCACCGGGCCGGATTTCACCCCCGGCACCGATATGCTGCGCAGCATTGTGCCGGCCAGCGAATATCACCTGCTGCTGGCCCAACAGTGCGCCGTTGACGTGCCGGAGCTCGGCACGGCCATCTGGCGGCTGGCTGCCGATTCCGTCTTGCGCCGCAGCATGGGCGCGGCCGGGCGTGACCGTGTGCTGGGCGCTTACACCTGGCGGCATATAGTGCAAAAGTACATGGACTTGTGGGCCGCCCTTAACGACGCGCCCTGCGCGCTGCCGGAAAACCCGTGGGAGCGCCCCGCCTCCGCGTTGTTTCACCCCTCCAGCCCGCATTATATGGATGTTTTTGGAGGGTACTTCACCAGGCCGCTTTCCGTTCTTGCCGCTTCAGGCCGTAAATTGCGCTGGAGCCGCGTGGGCGAAGCCGTGTATCGCGGGCAGGATTATCCTGTTATCTACCGGCTGGTGGAGGGCAGAGTGAGCCTGGATGCGCTCAAAAAACTGCTGTTCGCCGCTCGCAAGGGCGCTTTTACCGCCGATTTGCGCGCTGTTTTAACCTCCTTGCCGGCCCCGCGCTCAGGCTCTGACCCCGATTTTTTAATTCTCTGGGCCCTTAAGCACGATCTGCTGGAACTTGAGCCCTGATTTCCCTTTTTGCCTTTTCCGCGTGCATTTGTTATGCGCTGCTATAATTCAGCGAGGGTGAGCTTATGAAAAAAATTCTGGTAATGGGCGTGGGCAATATTCTGCTCTGCGACGAAGGCGTTGGCGTATGGGCCGCCCAAGAGCTTATGAAGGAAGAACTGCCGGAAGGCGTTGATGTAATTGACGGAGGCACCTTCACACAGGATATTTTCCATATGCTTGAAGGCTATGATAAGCTGCTGGTGCTGGATGTGGTGCACGCCGGAAAGAACCCCGGCGACTGCTTCTTTTTGGATGAGGAAGACATTATTCAAAAAGAAGACCAGCGCCTTTCTCTGCACGATATAGACCTTATAGATTCGCTCAATATGGCCGAAGCATTGGGCAAACGCCCAAAAATGCGCATTCTGGGCATGCAGCCGCTGGATATTTCCACTTGGCAAATGGAACTTTCCGAGCCATGCAAAGCCGTTTTCACCAAATTTGTCGATCTGGCCCGGCAGGAAATAAAACGCCTCGCCGCCGAATAAAACCAAGCCCCTTGCCTCTGGCGCGCCTTTCTGACAATATGTGGGGCTGGTGAATATTTAGAGCATGAAGCCAAATTTGTGAGATCCGGTGCGCTGCCCAGACCCCGCAATTTTGATATCTATGGGGTTGCCTGTTAATTTGTTCCCCAGTGGAGTTTATATGTGTCTTGCCGTACCCGTAAAAGTTGAAGAGTTGCTGGATGCAGGCATGGTGCGCTGCCGTGTTGGCGAAAGCGATACCTTTGTTACCGCCTCCGACGCCCTGCTTGAAGAAGCCCCCGCTATCGGCGATTACGTCATAGTGCATGCCGGTTTCGCCTTGCGCAAAATAGAGCCCAAAGAGGCTGAAGAAACCCTGCGCCTGCTGCGTGAAATGACCGCGCTGGTTGATGCCGGGGCAGACCTCCAAAACCCGCAAGACTAATCCGGCCCTTATTTATGACCAAACCACGTACGGAAGAGCGCCTGGATAAAATACGTTTTGTGCTGGAGCGCCGCCAGAAAGACCTCACCCTGGTGCTGGCCAATATTCACGACCCGCACAACGTATCCGCCATTTACCGCAGTTGCGACGCCTTTGGCGTTGCGCGGGTGCATCTTTATTATACCGACACCGCTTTTCCGGCCCTTAGCGCCAAAAGCTCCGCCTCAGCCCGCAAATGGGTTGAAAGCGCGCGGCACAAAGACGCCGCCTCATTGGCCCAAGAGCTTAAAGCCGCCGGAATGCGCATTTACGCCACCAGTTGCTCGCCTGCCTCGCGCCCCATGAGCGAATACGACTTTACACGGCCAAGCGCCATCATACTAGGCAACGAGCATAGCGGGGTAACGCAGGATATTGCAGCCATTGCCGACGACGAGCTTTATATACCCATGTACGGCATGATTCAGAGTTTCAACGTTTCCGTGGCCGCTGCCCTTATTTTATCAGAGGCCTCCCGCCAAAGAGCCGCCGCCGGCATGTATCTGAATCCCACATATTCGCCGGAAGAACTTGAAGCCCGCTTTGAACAGTGGTCGCAAAAGTAGGCATAGCCATGATCGCATACATAACCGGACGACTGCTGGAAATTTCCGATAACTCCTGCCTGGTGCTCACCTGCGGCGGTGTGGGGTACGAGCTGTTTTTACCGGCGCACACCCTGGCCCGCCTGCCCGAGAAAGGCCACGAGGTCAATTTTTTCGCCCATACTCAGGTGCGCGAAGACGCTCTGGAGCTTTTTGCCTTTGATACTTGGGACGAGCGCCAGACCTTTCAAACCCTTATAACTATAAACCGCGTGGGCGCGCGCACCGCGCTGGGCATTTTAAGCGTGTTCCGCCCCGACGACCTGCGCCGCCTGGTTGTTGATGACGACATGCTCGCCCTTACGCAAGTCTCAGGCATTGGCAAAAAAAGCGCCCAGCAGATTTTTCTGGAGCTCAAATACAAGCTCAAGCTCGAAAGCCTGCCCGGCAAAAGCGGCAGCGCCCCGGCCGGCACCATCTTTAAAGACGCCGTGGCCGGACTTGCCAACCTTGGCTACGCCGAAGACGAATCCGCCTTCATCGTCAAAGAAGTGCTCGCCGCAGAACCAGATCTTGAGCTTGGCGAGATTTTACGCGCCGCGCTCAAGCGCATGGCGAAGAGAAAATAAATAAGAATAGTATTTGTTAATTAATTTTTTTTGCAGTCATAAAAAAGCGCGAGAGATATTTTAACCTCAGCCCTCTGAACACTAACTGAAAAGTTTAGGAGGATGAGGGGGTGGGAGCTCGAGGGAGGGGGAGAAGGAAACCCTTTTCAAAGGGTTTCCTTCTCCCCCTCCCTCGAATACGGAAATCACATGTCCGATTCTTTTTTTGATGATGCGCCTGTGGTTGGGGCGGACGATAATATAAGGCCGCGCACCTTGGACGAGTTTATCGGCCATGGCGAGCTTAAGGCCAACCTTAAGGTGTATTTGCAGGCCGCGCGCGAGCGCAGGCAGGCCATGGATCATACCCTTTTTTATGGTAATCCGGGTCTGGGTAAAACTACTTTGGCTCAAATTATGGCCAGCGAGCTGGGGGTTAATCTGGTTTCCACCTCCGGGCCGGTGCTGGAGCGCAGTGGCGATCTGGCGGCCATTCTCACAAATCTTTCACGTAATGATATTTTGTTTGTGGACGAAATACACCGCATGCCCATAGCGGTGGAAGAGGTGCTGTACCCGGCGCTGGAGGATTTCAAGCTGGATCTGGTGGTGGGGCAGGGGCCTGGCGCGCGCACTGTAAAAATAGATTTGGAGCCGTTTACGCTGGTTGGGGCTACTACCCGCATGGGGCTGTTATCTTCGCCGCTGCGTGACCGTTTTGGTGTTATAGAGCGGCTGGAGTTTTACGCGCCGGACGATTTGGCAAAAATTGTCACCAGAGCGGCCCGCATTTTGCAGATAGGCATTACGCCCGAGGGCGCGCTGGAAATAGGGCGGCGCTCGCGCGGCACCCCGCGCATAGCCAACCGCCTGTTGCGGCGCGTGCGCGATTTTTGTTCCGTGCAGGGTTGTGTAACCGTGGGCGCTGCCGAGGCTTCGGGCGCGCTGGCGCGCATGGATGTGGATGAAATGGGCCTGGACCAAATGGATAGAAAGCTTCTGCGCGTGGTTATAGAACATTACGGCGGCGGACCGGTGGGCCTTAAAACTCTGGCCGTGGCCTGTTCCGAAGACGTGCGCACCATAGAAGATATTTACGAGCCTTTTCTGATTCAGACCGGATTTTTAAAACGCACGCACAACGGGCGCGTGGCAACGGCCAAAGCTTACCGGCACCTTAATCTGCTGGGGTAGGGCCTGTTCACGCAACGCTGTTTTTGCCTTACGTCCGAACTTTTTATACAACGCAGGAGGCTTGCCATGCCGCAAGTAAAGCAAAGGGTGGAGCTGCTGTCTTATACGCCCAATGCGGAATCCCTTATATATGCCGCTTTCAGGCAGTGTTATCACGCCGGTTTTGTGGGCGACATGTGGCCGCGTCTTTTGAGCGGCGAGGTAGATGCGGCCACACAGGCCGCTTTTATTGAGAAAGTTTTGGAATCTGGCCATGTAAGCCCCATAGAGCATGTTTCTTTCACCTTTGCGGTGGAGGGCGTCTCCCGCGCGCTTACGCACCAGTTGGTGCGGCACCGCCTGGCCTCTTTTTCGCAGCAAAGCCAGCGGTATGTAGACGGCAGTAACTTCAACTACATTCTGCCGCCCGCCATAGAGCGTAACCCTGCGGGCAGGGCCGAGTTTGAGCGCTGCATGGATGATTTGCGCGAATGCTATACAAAACTAAAAGCTATGCTGGAGGCGGACGGGCAGGGCGCAAAAGCGGCGGAAGACGCGCGTTTTGTGCTGCCGCAGGCTGCCGAAACCCGCATTGTTTTTAGCATGAATTGCCGCTCGCTTCTCAATTTTTTTGAGCAGCGCTGCTGTACGCGCGCGCAATGGGAGATACGCCATTTGGCCGCGCAGTGCCTTAAGCTGTGCCGCGAGGCTCTGCCGGTGGTTTTCAGACAGGCCGGGGCCAGATGCGAAAAACTTGGCTACTGCCCGGAAGGAGTGAAATTTACTTGCGGCCGTTACCCTGTGCGCGATTAAAGCTGTTTTTTACTTGCCGCTGAATCATCTTTTTACCCGTATGCGCGCCGTATGCAGCCGCTAACAGGTATGAAGATGATTTTTCATTTGTTTTTCACTTGGTTGCGCTATGATATTTTTAGTTAGTTATTAACAAAATGTATATATTATCTTTTTTAAAAAAAGAGAAAATTTGAGATTTTTTGAGTATTTTAAAGTTTAGCTTGAAATATGATGTGCAAAACTTTTTATTAAGTTTAATTAAAAAATTATTGCAAATCAAAAAAACCTTGGCCGATAAGGATTGGCTGTGGGCGTTACGGTTACAGGCTTTTTTAAAAAAATAATAAAATTCATAATGTTATTGTTGCGCTGATGATGTGGATAAAACAGTGCGGCGGGGATGGGCCTGTGGTTAATTTGCCCTTGTTGGATTGATAAGGCTTGGATATAAAGCGGCCATGGAAAACGTCTGGTCAAATATCTGCCAAATATTGGCACAGGTAGTGGAAAACGCTGAATATCAGGTTTGGCTTGCCCCGCTTATGGCGGAGTTTAAAGACGGCAGGCTTACCGTTTTTGCGCGTAACGAGTTTGTGGCCGGTTTTGTGCGCAAACTCCACCAGGCGAATATACTTAAAGCCGCCTCAGAGGTGCTGGGGCACGAGCCCGAGCTTGCTATTGTGGCCGGAGGGCAACCTGCCGCCATAGTAAAGTCTGAAGGCAATATTGCCCTTGCCGCGCCGGAGGGTTTGGCTCCCGTGGCCGCCCAAGCCATGGCCGACATGCAAGCGCAGGCCGCTTTGCCTTTGCGCTGGTCTGAAGCGCAAAAATCCGTGCGGGTATGGAAGCATAGCTTCGACAACTTTGTAGTAGGCCCGTGTAACGAGCTTGCCCATGCCGCCGCCCGAAACCTGTGCGACAAACATTCCTGTTTTTCTGACGTTCTTTACCTTTGTTCCGGGCCTGGGCTTGGAAAAACCCATCTGGTGCAATCCGTTGGCGCCGCGCTGGCCAAGGCCAGCAATTTTTCGGCCCCGCGCATTGAGTACCTCACGGCGGAGGAGTTTTCCACCAGCTTTCGCCAAGCCTTGCGCGGCAACGAGATAGATCGCTTCAAGGCTCGCCTGCGCGAGGCCGATGTGTTGCTGCTGGAAGATATTCACTTTTTGCAAGATAAAGAAAAAACGCAAGATGAAGTGCTGGCAACGGTTTCCGCATTGCTGGACCGGGGCGGCAAGGTTGTTTTTTCCAGTTCTTTCGCGCCGCGCGAACTGCGTAAAATGGATTCGCAGCTTCTCTCGCGCCTTGGCTCCGGCATGATCGCCGCAATAGAGCGCCCCGATGCCGCTACCAGGCGTCGCATTATTTCCAGCAAAGCTTCTTTCCATCAGGTGGCTCTATCTGACGATATCGCCGACTATCTGGCCGAGAACATGCGCTCGGACATACGGCAAATAGAAGGCTGCCTGCATAACCTTGCGCTTAAAGCCAGGCTGTTCAACCGTGCCGTTACCATGGATATGGTGCGGGAGACCATTGCCGCCTATACCGACGGCGTGGTTTTTGTAACTTTGGCCGACATAGTGCGCATGGTTTGCGAAGGCTTCGGCATTTCGCAAGATTCCCTTGGCTCAAAAAGCCGCAAGCAAGATCACGTGCAGGCGCGCAACGCCGCTTTTTATCTGGCCCGCAAACATACCGACCTTTCCTTGCAGGATATAGGCCGCAATTTCAACCGCACCCATTCCACAGTTATCAAGGGCATTACCTCTCTGGAGCACGAGATGAGCCGCCAAAGCCATTCCGGCAGGCAGCTTGCCAAGACCATCGGGCTTATTGAGCGTAATGGAAATTTTCCGGCCAACGCCCCGCAATAGGTATTTTCCACTTCCGCTAGGTGCTGTCTCTAAAAAGACGGATTTTGTTCACTGGCAAGGAAAGCGCTGATTTTAGGACAGGGATAGTACTCTAATGGTACAGCCCTGTACAAAAATTGGCGCTTGACGCAGTCCGGGGGGGCAAAAGACGCTTTTTAGAGACAGCACCTAATAAATATTCATATTATTTGTCTGAATAACTGCTTCAGCCGCCTCACGGTTGTTGTAGCGCTTTTTTATCCAAACCGGTCTTGAAGCCGCCTCATACTTAGAGTTGGGGCAGTCCCCCACTCCACATCAAGTTGCCAGGCCAAGAGGCAGACTTAGCGGAAGCCGCGCTTCTCCTTGCGGGTTAGGCCGCCCAATTTCGCAATAAGGCGGGATTGCACGGCGTAATGTAATGAATACGCCCAGAAGCTGTGGGGCGCAGGGCGCGCCTAATTAGCCAATATCTTGCAACTCCGGCTTGGGTTGTGTAGGCATTCGGGCGCTTTTGCCCTCTGTCCGCGTCAGCAAGGCTTTACCACTCAGCCGAATACCGTAAAAGTATATTCTTTCGATTCAAAGCCTTGCTTCCTTGCCAGAGAACAAAATCAACCGAATGTCGACACCACCTGGTACTATCTGCCTTTTTTCATAAAACTGCGTTTTTTAGTTTTTTCTGACTTTACATTTTCAAAACAACATCATAAAGCGCGAGTTGTTGTATCAGTTCACGGGCGCTTTTTTTGCCGTTTTTGTAACCATATGGCGGCAAACGGCGGAATACGGCCCACGCAGGCTGAGCGGCTGTAATATTTTTACTCAGGAGTAACGCAACATGGATGTACAAGACCTTCCTCCGTATAAGGAGATTGCCCCACGTCTGGTAGGGCTGCGTGAAGCCGTTGGCTTAAGCCAGAGCGAGCTGGCCGCGAAACTCCGCGTCGGCATTGATGTGGTGGCCGGTTACGAAAGCGCCGCCATGGAGATTCCCGTAAGTTACCTTATGGAAGTTGCCAGGGTATGCGGGGTAGATCTTACCTCCATACTTTCTGGTTCCGAAGCCCGTCTCAGCTCCTACACCGTGGTGCGCAGCGGGCACGGGCTTTCCGTGCAACGCCGCAAAGATTACGATTATTGGAACCTTGCCTCAAATTTCAGCGGCCGCCGCATGGAGCCATTTTTGGTGCGCGTGCCGCCTAAAAAGCCCGATGAAATATCCTTTACCTCGCATAAAGGCCAAGAGTTTATTTATATGTTGGAGGGAAGGCTGGAATTGCACCTGGATAACAAGGTGGAAATACTTGAAGCGGGCGACAGCATATATTTTAGCTCGCGCATTCCGCATGCCTTGCGCGGGTTGGACGATAAAGACGCGCTTTTTGTCGATGTGCTAAACTAGCCGGATATTCAGGAAAACTCATGAAAAAATTGCAGTATGACAACTATGAGGATATGTTCCGCCGCTTCAGGCTGGACCCGCCCAAAGACTACAACGTGGCCTTTGATCTTTTGGACCGTATAGCGCAAGAAACACCCGATGCCCTGTGCATACGCCACGTTGATGACGACGAAAACACTCGTGATATTACCTTTAAGCAACTTAGCGAGGCTTCCTCCCGTCTGGCCAACGCCTTTAAGGCGCAGGGCATAGGCAAGGGCGACAGGGTTATGCTGGTGCTTTACCGCCGTCTGGAGTGGTGGGAAGCCATGCTGGGCCTGCACAAGCTGGGTGCCGTGGCTATTCCGGCCCCGGCGCAGCTTACCCCGCACGATATCGAATACCGCCTGAACAAGGCCAAAGCCAAGGCCGTAATTGTAGATTTCAGCATCAGCGCCAGAGTGGACGAGGCCCGGCCAAACTGCCCCACACTGCGCCTTACGGCGCAGGTTGGCGGCGACTCTCTCCCCAAAGGCTGGCTGGATTATAGCGCGCTGGTCTCCGCCGCATCATCCGTATTTCCAAAACCTGCCAGCCCGGCAGAACTGGCCTGCGGCAACGATCCTTTGCTTATTTTCTTCTCCTCCGGCACTACCGGCATGCCCAAAATGGTGCAGCACAACCATTATTACCCTATGGGCCATATGCTCACAGGTGTTTACTGGCATGATCTGGAGCCCGGAGACCTTCACCTTACCGTGGCCGACACCGGCTGGGGCAAGGCCATATGGGGCAAAAGCTACGGGCAGTGGATGGCTGGCTCCGCCGTATTTGTGTACGACTATCGTGGCAAGTTTGACCCCAAAGCCCTGCTGCGTGTTATGAGCAATGGCGGCGTAACCAGTTTTTGCGCTCCGCCTACCATTTATCGCTTTGTGGTGCGTGAAGATTTGGCGCAATACGACCTTTCAAAACTCAAATATTGCACCACGGCCGGAGAACTGCTCAACGAGAGCGTCTTCCATGACTGGAAGCACCTTACGGGTCTGGAAATTCATGAGGGCTACGGGCAAACCGAAACTACTCTTATTGTGGTAACCCTGCCGCAAATGGAAGCCAAGCCCGGTTCCATAGGCAGGCCTGCCCCAGGGTGGGAGGTTGAGCTGTTGGATGAAGATGGACAGCCCGTGCCTGCCGGTGAAGAAGGCGAAATCTGCATAAAAGTGGATGGAAAACTGCCCTATGGCCTGTTTGACGGCTATCTGGACGAGCCCGAGCGCACGGCCAAAGTGTGGTACGATGGCTGGTACCATACCGGCGACAAGGCCTGGATGGACGAAGATGGTTACTATTGGTTCTTGGGCCGGGTGGACGACCTGATCAAAAGCTCCGGTTACCGTATAGGACCCTTTGAGGTTGAAAGCGCTTTGGTGGCGCACGATGCGGTAATTGAAGCGGCCGTTACTGGCATACCGGATCCGGTGCGCGGCCAAATTGTAAAAGCCACGGTGGTGCTGGCCCCCGGCTACGCCGCTTCGGATGATCTTACCGCCGCCCTGCAAGAGCATGTAAAAAAGTACACCGCGCCTTACAAGTACCCGCGTAAAATAGAATATGTGGCCGAATTGCCCAAAACCATAAGCGGCAAAATAAAACGCGGCGATATAAGAGCAAAAGATTTGCGGAGCTAACGTTTTTTTATATCGGCGGCCCTTACTGGACCGCCGATTTTTTTTTACAGTTTCAGCCCGCCGGTCTGTCAATACCAGGCATAATCATAACCACCCGGCTATGGCCTGTCCCCCTGTCTGCTTGGCAGGGAGCAGGCCATAGCGGGGCTTTTTTACTTTGTCTGCCTGATGGGCATATCACTCACGGGTGGTCATGATTATGAATCCCCGTGCGCCATATGCGCGCTACAGCGCGAGCTGCGCTTCTCCCTTGCCTAACGGCTTGAGGCGGAGTAGTAAGTACATAATTTGATGGTACGCTTATTGGAAAAAATACATATGCCGAATACTGACAATTCTGCGGCCTGCCTGCTTTTGCACGGGTATCTTGGGTCGCCGCTGGAAATGGAGCCTCTGGTTCGCCCCTTGCGCGATTTGGGTCTGGATGTGCGTTTGCCAACATTGCCTGGGCATGATTCCACTTTGGCGGAGTTCAAACGCAATAATTTTGATACCTGGAGCCGCTTTATAGAGGCGGAGTACGATAAAGCCCTGGCCGAGCGCGGCAGGGTAATTGTAATAGGCCTTTCCCTTGGCGGCACTTTTGCCCTGCATCTGGGCGAGTGCCGCAAACCTGCCGCCATAGTGGCCATTGATACGCCGGTTTTTCCGCCAAGCTCCTCGTTGCGGCAGCTATGGGGCTGGTTAAGGCTGTTTTGCGACCCGGTGCGCGCTCTTGTCGGCACATCCACATTCAAGCCTTGGTCTGCGGAATCCAACGCTATTTCTCCTTGGCGCGGCTATGATAAGGTTTTTCATATCACGCAAATTTTCAACATGTTTCGCGGCTTTAACCGCACCAGGCAAAACCTGGGCCGAATTTCCGCCCCCATACTCATTATGCACGATGTGCGCGACGAGGTTGTTACATCTGATAACGCCCTGGCGGTAATGCGCGGTGTTGCTTCGGAAAATTGCCGTCTGGAAATGACAAAAATACTCGAAAATGTAACAATACATCATATTTTGACCACGCATGAAGAAACCGGCTCCTTTGTGATTAACCGGATAAGAACCTTTGTGTGCGCGGTTTGCGGTTTGCCGCAGCCCGCGCTATGGTTGGAAAATGAAAACCGCGATTCCAAATGCTGATGCGGCTCTTGCCCTTGCGCCGCTGGGCCTGCCTGTGCCGCATGTTTTGCAGGCGGCTCCTTCCGCCTGCGCATGGTCCAAGCCGGCCGAGGGCGGCGGGGTGCTCTTTTTCAGCGGAGGAAGCGCGCTTAAAGATGTAAGCAGGCGGCTTGCCTATTATGGCTGCCCAACAGTGCATATTATTACCACCTTCGATTCCGGCGGCAGTTCCGCCGAGTTGCGCAGGGCGCTCAGCATGCCCGCTGTGGGCGATTTGCGCCAGCGCCTGGTTACTTTGGCTGATCAATCTTTTTCCGGGGTAAGCGCGGCCTGCGCCTTTCTGGAGCGCCGTTTTGCCGCGCAGGCAGGCGCTGGCGAGCTGGAAGGCGAGCTTGCGTTGCTTGCATCTGGTGAGCACGAATGGTTTTCTGATTTTTCCCCCTCTTTTGCCGCGCGGCTTAAGGCTCTGCTGGCTGATTTCGCGTTGTTTATGCCTCCGGGCTTTGACCTGCGCGGAGCCTGCCTTGGCAATTTGGCTTTAGGCGCTTACTATTTGCGCAATGGCCGCAGCCTTAAAGACGTGGCGGAATATTTCTCGCGCCTGCTTAAATGCAGGGGAAAAGTTACCCCTGTGTGTGAGGATTCAGTTCATCTGGCGGCCAAGCTGCAATCCGGGGTTATTTTGGCCGGACAGCACAGCTTTACGGGCAAGGCCATAATGCCGGAGGGTGTTGGGGTAGGGCGCATTAACGGCATGTATTACTATTCTGGCGGCCGCTGGGACGTGCCGGTTGAAGTGCCCTGCGCGCCGGATATTCCGCGCCTTATTGGAGATTGTGCTGTAATTTGCTACCCTGTGGGGAGTTTCTATTCAAGTGTGCTGGCCAATGTGCGCCTGCAAGGGGTGGGGCGGGCCGTGGCGGCCAGTAAGGCGTTTAAAATATATGTGCCTAACCCAGGCCCGGATCCTGAAACAGAGGGCATGACTCTGGAGGACAGGCTGCAAGAGCTGGTAGGCGGCATGCTTGCCGACGCCCCAGGCAAAAACGCGCGTGACGTGCTCGATTGCCTGCTGGTTGATGAAGCTGGCGGCAATTACCCAGGTGGAGTTCCACGGGCCTGGTGCGAGCGGCACGGCATACATCTGCTTGATTATTCCTTTGTATCTTCCGCTGCTCCACATGTTTCCATCCGCCTTGCGGAGCCGGACAAATTGGGGCGCTTGCTTTATTCGCTTGTCCTTGCTCTGTAACCCATCTATTTATGGACATTTACGCCGGTATATGCAACTTATGCGGTGTGTCTGTTCGCCGGTATGTTATGGCGGTCTGTTTGTTTTACGCGCGGGCTGCATCCGCGTTTATATTTAATTTTTAAGGTCAACCCGCAATGCCAGAGAATATCCGGCCAAAACCGCATGCAAGTTTGCCCGCCAAGGCCTCGGCAAAACGCCGCTGGGTTGCGCCCTGCGCAGATGCGGGCAAAGTTTATTTTGGATGCAGGGTTCTTTCAGCCTACAGCGCAAGTGTGGTTCAGCGCGCGTTTTATGTTTTTTCCGCCATTTGGGTTGCTGTACAGGCCGCTTTTTTGCACAGCCAGCGCTTGTTTGACGCATGGGTATGGTTTGGTCTGGCTTTGGGCTGTTCTTGCGCGGTGTTAATACTCGCCGGGCTGCTTACCCTTAACCGCCCTAAAGTTTCAGCCGTTTTGCAGGGTGTCGGCATTATTATGGTTTTTACAAGTTTGGCGCAGGGGGCTTATCTAAAGCTGCCTCAACCAGGCTTTACCTGGATTTTACCTGCCTTGGGCGTTTTGCCCGCGCTGTATGTGGCCCTTAAGCGAAATTTGCAGTTTTTTGCCCTGCTGGGTTATGTATGCGGCCTGTGTACCCCCTTATATCTTGGCATTTTGCAGAATGACCCGCGTATCCTTTTCTTATATTATCTTGGGCTTGCGGCACTTTTGCCGTTAATTGCCGCCATTACGCTTTGGCGGTTGCTTAATGTGCTTGTTTTTACCTGGGTTTTTGTTGTGGGGGCAGTGTTTGTGCACAGCCAATACCAACAGGGGCTTTACGCCGCTACTCAGGGTTTTTTCGCGGCCTTTGCGATTATTTACACCCTCACGTTTTTGCTTCGCATGCGCAATACGGGCTTTCGTCTGAATAATTTTCCTGATTTTGCGCTGGCTGCGGGCATAAGCCTATGGGCGGTGCTTTTTCAATTGCGCCTTGTCGCTTGGAATGACGCCTTGCTGCTTGAGGCAATAGTGTTTGCCGCGCTGCTTTTTGGCCTGCTCAGCCTGTGCGTCAACAGGTTGTTTGGCGAAAACGGCAGAGTGTTGGGCTGGATTTATGGTCTGATTTGCTTTTGTTTGGGTAACCTTTGCCTGCATATGCTTATACCAGGCACGCTCACATTGCTGGCCTTATGCCTTGAGGCGGCGTTGTTGTTTGCTTGGTCAGCCCTGAAGAATATGTACGTTAAAAAGGCGGCTGGCGGGGTTATTCTTTTCGTTTTGATCCCCTGTTATTTCTTTTCTTCTGGCGCGCAAGCGGCGCTAGGCGCTTTTTGCATAGGGCTGTCCGCCTTGGTCTGCGCTTTTTCACAAAACAGAGAAAGCAAGAGAAATGGTGTAAGAACAGATGTGCACGTGTGGTCATCAGCGCAGGAAGTTGCGCTTTTAATATGGGGTTTTGCCTGGTGGTTTGGCGGTCTGGCGGCCTTTGCCTTTAGCGGTATGCCTGAGCCGGGCCTGGTATTCTTCGCCCTTAGCTCGGCCTGTGCCTGTTCTTTTTATGCCATTGGCAAAGTCATACGCTTTCGCGCTTTGCGCGAGGTCATTTTTTTACCCTTGTTCATATCCATTCCGGCCGTGCTTTTGCCGTTTTTGTATCAGGCCTACCTTGAATGGCCAGACACAAGCCATTGGCTCTCATATAACTATCTTTCAGGCGTGGGTTTGTTGGCCTGGGTGGCTTACTTCGCGTCGCTATGGGCCGCTCTGTACCGTAATTGGGGCGGGCTTATTTCCAACCAGCGTCACGCCCAGTTTTTAGGCCTTGTAACCTTGGAGCTTCTGCTGGTTTTAACCAGCTCCTGCCGCGCCTTCGCTCTGGAAAGCGGGGTTTCGCCGGCGTTTTTAAGCGTACTGGCGGTGTTGCCGTCGTTGGCGTGTATTTTGTTTTTATCTTACGCCGTCAAGCACAGGAAAATATACCGCCCGTACAGGCAGATTATGGTTTTGCTGGTGCCAGCGGTGTTGTTCGCGGTTTTGGCGGTATGGTTCATGCTCTCTTTAAGCAGCTTGGGTGGCGAGGCCCCAGGCGGCAAGTACGTGCCTTTGCTTAACCCGGTGGAGTTCGCGCAGGTAGCCTGCATTGTCGCCTTTGGCTACTGGCAGCGGCGTTTGCGCAAGGCCAGAATACCAACCCCGCATCTTTCAGCCGGGCGTCTTTATTGGGTGTACGGTTTGTGGGGTTTTATGTGGCTGCACGGCCTGATGTTCAGGGTCGTGCAGTATTTCAGCCAAGCCAACGTCTGGAATGTGTTTGATTTTATCGAACTGCGTTTCATTTTCGCGCTCATTTGGGTTGTGTTCGGCATAGTGGCTTGGCTTACAGCCACGCGCCTAGGCTCGACCTTTTCCTGGTGGTGCGGGGCGATACTGTTTTTTACAGGAAGTATCACGCTTGCCCTGATCAGCCTCCAGCTATGGGGCCGCCCCATGGTGGTTTTGTTGACTTTGCTTGGAGTAACTCTGTTGAGCCTGCTCTTCTGGCTTTCTCCTGCTCCATTTACCGAGCGCGGCAGAAAGCTGTAACAGAGCAGGGCGGCTGGCTTTTAGTTTTTTGCCTATGCCGGGTTTGTTTCAGCTGGACGGTATAATACCCTGTTTACTGTATGCGAAGCCCACTCCAGGTGAAAATGCATTATTTGCACGGCATTATTTAGATGGATATTTGCTTCTGCCGCAACAGTTTTAGTTTGTAGCCTTAAAAAAATATAAAAAATTAAATTTTCCCAGTTGACATAATTATAAATTTGCCTAAAGTGCGGATTCGCGCTGAGTGAATCGGCGCATGTTTTTTGAGCCGGTAATAATTTGTGAAAAAACTTATTGACTGGCCGGGGTGCATGTAGTAGATTCACAC
>JAVBON010000024.1:0-7521 GCA_031550525.1 Desulfovibrionaceae bacterium | reverse complement strand
AGGGGCGGGTGCGCGCCCGCCCCTTTGGAATCCCCGCGCGCCATGGCTCCGCCCGGGACCCGGCTCACGTCGCGGTGTGGGCGGGGCCTTGTCGCCCACCGAATGGAGATGCGCGTGCTGTTTATTGTTTTAACTGCGGAGCATACAAGGCCCCGCCCAAGGCACCATTGGCGCTCTCGTTGTTATAACGGAGGAACTTCGATTAATTTGCTCCCGGCGGGTTATGCGGAGGAACTTTAATTTGCTCGCTCCCGGCGGGTTATACGGAGGAACTTTAACTTGCTCGCTCCAAGCGGGTTATGCGCAGGAACTTTGATTTGCTCGCTCCAAGCGGGTTATGCGAAGGGACTTTAATTTGCTTGCTCCCACGGGGATGGCGCGGGACTTTGATTTGGCTGCTTTCGGTAAGTTATGCGGAACAAGTTTAATATGGCCGCTCCCCGTGGGCTATGTGCAAAAACTTTAATCTGGTTGCTCCGGGTGAGTTAGGCGGAAGAACTTCGATTAATTTGCTCCTTATGGGTTATGCGGTAGAGCTTTGATTTGCTTGATACTGGTGGGTTTATGCGGACGAACTTTAATATGGCTGCTCCCGGTAATATCTGCGGGTAAAGCCGTGGTTATGGAAAACTCTCCCATACCCCGCTCATGAATCGCGGGTGCTGCTGTATCGCGCTATTAAAATTTTTTATTGTAGTGCGATTGTTTGGGCCGGGTTACGGCATATGCTCCATTCACGCCAACGGCATTCTGTTGCGCCGCCCATGGTCACCCTATTAAAACTGTAGGATTCAACGGCAAGCCGTGCTACCATGGGCATTATGTATACCGATATGCGGCAAATAGTCAGCGCCCTTGGGTTGGGGCAAAATGAAATAGTCTCCATTATAGGGTGCGGCGGAAAAACCACCCTGCTCTGGGGGCTGGCCGGGCATTTTTCAAGCCAGCGCGTGTTGGTAACGGCCAGCGCCAAAATTGGGCTGCCCCGACACAACCTGTGTGCCAGCATTACCAGCGCCAGCCAGGTTAAACACCTGAGCGGCGGCGGCTTGCAAACCCTCTGCGGGCCGGGCCTGCACCTTATTGGAGATATGGAGGCCCAGCCTGGCTACGTTAAATCCATGCCCATGGAGCAATTACGCCGCGTATGCGCCGCCTTTGACAAAACTTTTATGGAAAGCGACGGCTCGCGCGGGCTACCCCTTAAAGGCTGGGCCGAGCACGAACCGGCCATTCCGCCCTTTGCCACCCTCAGCATAGGCGTGGCCACGGTTTGGCCCATAGGGCGCGTGTTGGACAATACGCTGGCGCATAGGCCTGAAATATTCTGCCGCATATCCGGCGCACAGCCGGGCCAGCCCGTAACGGCACGGCATGTGGCCGCCGCCGTAAGCCACCCGCAGGGCCTCACCGCCAAAATGCGCGGGCGTAAAAGCATATTGTTAAACCAGATAGATTCGCCGCAAGACCTGCGCCAGGCGGAAAACGTCATCTCGCTCCTGCCGGGCAATTTTTTGCGCGGCATAAACCGCATTGCTGCCGTAAGCCTTAAAAACGGCACGGCGCGCCTGCTTTGGGCCGGGGATTAAAAGCCGCCGCATATAATAAAACAGCCCAGGCCCAACAACCCGTATTACTCCGCCATGCCGCCGCGAACAGCTTTATGCCTTTCTCATGGTTACGCGGTGGAGCTTGCGCGGCAGTTGCCCTTCTTCAAACTCGACTATCTCCAGCGTTTCATAGCCTTTAGCCAGTTTTTGCACCATGGCCTGGTCAAAAAAATGTACTATAAACCCATCGTATTCGTACATATTTTCGGCAATGTGCGTGCCACGGCAAAAGTTGGGGTCGCCATGGTGACGCACCGTATACACGCATAGCCCGCCGGGCCTGAGCACCCTGTGCGCTTCCGCCGATAAAAAAATAAGTTCCGCCATTGTAAAGGCCATGCAAAACAGCATATGCGAATAGCAGGCGTCAAACTTTCCGGCCTCAAAAGGCAAAGGCTCACGCGCGTCATGCCGCAGCGCGACCAGGTTGCCCAATTGCCGGGCCTGGGCCTTCGCGTTTATGTCATCAACTCCTTTTTGGGAGTAATCCAGCGCAGTTACATGCAGGCCTTGCCCCGCGAAAAACAAACTGTCCCGCCCCTGCCCGGCGCCCAGCTCCAGCACGCTTTTAACCCCGGCAGCCTTAAAATCACGCGCCGCCGCAACGGCAGGCTCACTTTGAGCATTGCCGAACATATCGGCATAGCGCGTAAAAGAATGCTCCCAATAGCTGTTTTGGCCTTCCGGCGTATGGTCGCGCATGCCTTGCTCCGTTGTCAGAAGTTATAGGTATGGCCTACAGGCCCAGCTTACTTAACCTGCGCATATTGCAATGGCATATGCCCACGGCCAGGGCATCGCCCGCGTCTTCGCCCCAGTTTTCCTTAACGCCCAGAATGCGGCCTACCATAAAGCTTACCTGCGTTTTCTCGGCACGGCCGCTGCCTGTGAGGTTTTTTTTCACCAAGGTAGGCTCGTAATCCGTTACCGGAATACCCAGCGAGGCGCAGGCCCCCACCGCTATGCCGCGCGCTTGCCCAAGCTTGAGGGCCGAAAGCACGTTTTTGTGCGTAAACACGTTTTCAATGGCTGCCTCACTTGGCTGGTAAAGCCGCAATACCTGCTGCAAGGCCACAAAAATCTCACCCAAGCGGGGCGAAAATTCTTTTTCCTTGGGCTTTATTATGCCGCAATCGATCATGCGCAATACTCCGCTGCGCTCCTCCACCACCCCCCAGCCCATTTTTTGCGAGCCGGGGTCTATACCTATAATTACGTTATTCATGCCTGCCTCATAAAGCTAATCCATATGCAGGCAATCTATGTGAGTTGGGGCCGTATGTAAACACCTGAGCGGCCCGGCGCGAAAAGACCGCAAATAACTGTTCAAAATCATCCGCATCCCTACTATAATAGACACATGCAACGCTGGATAATGCATATAGACATGGACGCATTTTTCGCCTCCGTTGAGCAGTTGGACCACCCAGAGTGGCGCGGCAAGCCCGTTATTGTGGGCGGGGCCGAGCGCGGGGTGGTTTCCGCCGCGTCTTACGAGGCCAGAAAATTCGGCGTACACTCGGCCATGCCCTCTTTTCAGGCACGCAAACTCTGCCCGCACGGTATTTTCACGCGCGGCAACCGCGCGCGCTATGTGGAGGTATCGCGCCAGATAATGGCAACCCTGCAAAACTTCTCGCCGGCAGTGGAGCAGGCCTCCATTGACGAGGCCTACCTGGACGCCTCCGGCCTGGAGCGTTTGTTCGGCCCCATTGACGAGTTGGGCCGGGCCGTAAAAAAGGCCGTATACGAGCGCACCGGCCTTACCTGCTCCGTGGGCGCGGCCCCTGTTAAATTTCTGGCTAAAATTGCCTCGGACTTACGCAAGCCAGACGGTCTGAGCATCATACACCCCCACGAGGTGCAGGCCTTTCTGGCCGCCCTGCCTTTGGCCAAAATACCGGGCCTTGGGCCGCAAACCCTCAAGCAGCTTGCCTCTTACGGCATCAAAAATGCCGTTGACGCGCAAAACTACCCGCCGGAGTTTTGGGCGCGCAGCTTCGGCAAGATGGGCAAGGTTATTTGCGAGCGCTGCCATGGCCGCGACGAGCGCGAGGTGGAGCCATACACCGAGCCTAAATCCGAAAGCGCCGAAAACACCTTTGAAAAAGACTGCACCGACCGCGAAGAGCTTAAAAACTGGCTGCTGCGGCAATCGGAGCGCGTGGGCGCGAGCCTGCGCAAACACGGCTACAGCGGGCGCACTATAACCCTTAAGGTGAAGTATGCCGACTTTACGCAAGTAACCCGCAGCCACAGCCTTAAAAAAAACACCAACTCCACCCGCGTCATTTTCGAGGTAGGCGCGGCCCTGCTTGACGAGCTTGCCCCCAAATCGCCCATACGTCTTATCGGCATAGGCGTTTCAAATTTCGAGAACAAAAACGCGCCGCAAAGCGGCATGCTGACCCTGCCGGGCCTGAAGCTGCCGGAAGAAGATGCCCTTATGCCCGCGCACATGGACGAAACAAAAGAGGCCTCGCTGGATAAAGCCCTGGACGCCCTGCGTGACAAATTCGGGCGTGAAGCCGTTGTACGCGGAAGATTATTTGGTGAAAAAAAACACGAATAAAATGCTATAACATACTGTTGTTGTTAAACATACTTAATAACCACGAACAGCCGTGCATATTTAATGCATGGACAAATTTTTTTTATTATGATTATAATAATAGAAATCTACTACACAACTATCGGCTTTATGCAACAAAGCCAAGCAATGCATAGTTCATATGCGAGATAGTCGGAGCAATGATGAAAAAAGTTGGTTTTAGATGCAGCGCTCCATATAGTACCTCCAAAAACGATATAGTGGAAGAGGTTACATCATTCATTCTCAGCCTTGATACCTCCGAGCGCCGCGAAAACATTATGGTCAACAATACTGGAGATACCATTGAATCCAGCCTTTTCTTCGTGGATACTCCCGTGCGCTTTTACCTTACAGACAAAACCGTAACCATTGATGTGGACAGCACCATGACCGGGCCAGGCTACCACGCCACCATGGTCAATATGATGCGTTACATGGGAGAGGCCACCTCCCTGCGCTGGGATTGGTCCACCCTTACCGACGACACCGGCTATTGCCAGCACGGCGACTTCGGAAAATTGCAGGAATATATGCGCGACTGGCTGCGTGAATACAGCCGCGAGCTGATAAACAGCCCCAACATCAGCCAGCCTGTGTATATAAACCTGATTACCCCCTACGCCATGCTGCCCACCGGAGACGATTATTTCGCCTGCCACATTCTTGGTCACATACACAAAGATTTTTTCATATACATAAACGAATATAGCGAGCCTTTCGATTTTTGCCGGGCCTTTTTTGTCTGGTGGAATATGGAACTGGACGCGGAGTTTTACCTTAAATGCGCCCTCAGCCTTATCTGGTGCCGCCTCAACTGGCTGCCGCCGGTGCAGGAAGATGAAGTGCGCTACGTTAACAACGTGCTGCAAGAGCTGGAAACAGCCTGGAGAATGGATAAAACCCTGCAACTGCCGGTTCCGGAATGGATAGAGCTTGCCAAGCTTCTGCGCGATCAGGAACTGGCGGACGAGCTGATACGCCGCTTCCCGACCCAGATAAATCAGCCGCCCGCCAAGGGCTACCGCCGCCACGATATTTTGCAGATTCTTGGCGAGAAAAAGTGGACCATACGGCTGCCCGGCAAAATGCACCAAGCCCTGGATGAAGACGGCTCGCTCATGTTTTGGGATCATGACGACCGCAGCATACGCATACTCAGTTCCAGCCACGTTGACAATAACGGCGTCCCCGTGCCCGCCACCCTGCTGTCGCAGCAAAGCCTGCTGGGCGAAAAGGCAAAGCCGTTTTTACTGCATGCGGATTTAAGCATTCCTGCCTTAATTTTGCATGAAGACACCAGCCAGGGCGGAAAAACCATGTACTGCACCACGCTTTTTGCCGCCATGGACGGCTCGAGCATTACCATAAGCCTCCATTACGCCGAAATGGCGCAAAAGGCTTGGGCCATAAGCGTATGCAACTCGCTGACGCCCACGGTTTAGAAAACACGGCGGGCCGTCGCGCCAGTTTGCATTCGCACGGGCAGCGGTGCAAAACCGGCGTTGCGCCCTGCCGTTATGCCGCCACCACATAAACCGCACCTGCGCGGCACGGGGCAGGGTTGCGGCTTCTTAACAAGCGGCACGCGCCACATGCGCACAGCGCAACGCTACCGGCGGCCCGGCCAAAACACGACGCGCCTTGCCGCAAGCCGCCCTGCGCATACACCCGCAATACAACAGTTAGCCTTCGCAACCCGTAGACGCTACGGCCAGAATTCTCTTCTATTTTTAAATATATATGCCTTTATTGATAATTATGCCTTAAAGCTCTTGCCCTTTCAGGCTTTTTAATCAATTATCCGCATGCGCCCGCGCGCCGTTATTATTGAATGCTAAAACCTGGAGCTAGTGATGGGAATAGATATATATTGCAGTATTGACGCCACCGGCAAAGAGCAGGAACTTACGGATCAAATAGTCGGCTTCTTCCAGCGCCTTGAAAGCGCCATACCCCAGCCCGAGCCTCAAATAACGCATTACGAAGACGCCTTTGAAGTAACGGTATTTTTTGCCGCCGACCCTATCCTGTTTCACTTTGAGGAAGACAGGCTTGAAGTTTCAGTCAGAACCAGCAACGCCGGGCCCGGCTACCACGCCTATGTTGTGAATTTGCTTAAAAAACTGGAGCAAAGCTCCGATTTTTGCTGGGAGCCGGAAGAAATAAGTGACGAAACCGGCTACTGGCAAAGCGGAAATTTTGTGGATGTTCAAAGCGCCATGGCCGATTGGCTGCACTCGCTGGGCAGCATGCTCATGGAGCGTTTCGGCAATGACGACGGCGTCTCCAACCTTGCCCTGGGCATGCCGCTGGATTGTCTGCCCGCCGGGGGCGGCCATTTTGCTGTTTACTCTCTTGGAGCGCTGGAAAAACAGTTTTTCAGCGACATGCTGGCAACAGCGGATATGGCCCCCTTCTGCCAACGTTTCTTTTTGTGGTGGAACGAAGGCCTGGACGCCGAATTCTACTTGAAATACGCCCTTTACCTTATATGGAACAACATAAACTGGCTGCCCCCGGCCGAAGACGACGAAGTAATGTTGTTCAACAACGCCCTGCACAGCCTTGAAACCGCCTGGCGCATGGACCCGGCCCTGCCTCTGCCTCTGGCCGAATGGTATGAGCTGGCCATGCTTGGTGACGACGAATCCTTGCAGGAAACGCTGCGCGACGAATTCTCCGGCATTGAAAAACTTACCCCTTCCATGGGGCACTTGCGCGGCAAAATGACCATGCTTATAGGCGGCGTCTGGAACATAACCGTGCCCGGCCAAATGCACAAAAGCATGGATAATAACACACTCGTGTTCTGGAGCGATGACCTTACCCTGCGCGTAAGCCACCTGCGCGTAAATAAAGACGATGGCATGCCCGTGCCTGCGGGCGAGTTGCTGGCAAACCTTACCGAAGACTACAACGCCCAGCCCTACACCCTGCCCGGCCACGATACCGCCGTGTCGCGCCTGCTGCACGGCCTGGTGGAAGAAAAAGGGCAAGAGCCATATCACGATACCACGCTATTTGCGGCCATTGACGGCTCGATACTCATTTTGAGCTGTTATTACGATAACGAAGGCATGCGGGATGCGGCAATGGAGATTGTGAACAGTGTCAAGAATTCCTCTGTAAATGAGGAATAACAGGGTTGTTTTGGGCCCCGAAGGGGCGAAGATAAGATAAGATAAATATGGAAGCGGCGTCCGCCGCACAATATAAGAGAGGGGGCTGCTCGCCCCCCTTTTTTTGTGGAGCATTCGCTCCACAAAAAAATTCACCCCGCCAGAGGGGTGTGTGCGCGCACACCCCTCTGGACTCCCC
>JAVBON010000018.1:0-28369 GCA_031550525.1 Desulfovibrionaceae bacterium | reverse complement strand
CACCGCCCCAACACCTATAAGCGAGGTCCAGGAGCCGCCGCTCCTGGCAGGGGAGGGGGGTCCGGGGGGCGAGGGCTGGCCCTCTCCCCCCGGCCGCCGGAGGCATTACCAGACGCGGCGCAAGCCGCATCCGCCATATTTAAACTTTCGCCGCGGTGCGCAGGTCGGCGACGGCGTCGGTCTGTTCCCACTTGAATTCGGGCAGTTCGCGCCCGAAGTGGCCGTAGCAGGAGCTTTTCAGGTAAATGGGGCGTTTAAGGTCAAGGCGTTTGATTATGTGATAGGGGCGCAGGTCGAACACTTCTTTAACGGCCTTGGTGAGTATTTCGTCGTTTATTTCGGAAGTGCCCAGAGAGGAGCAAAGCACGGAGACGGGCTGAGCCACGCCTATGCAGTAGGCTATCTGCACTTCGCACTTGGGGGCGAGGCCAGCGGCCACAACGTTTTTGGCGATATAGCGGCCCATGTAGGCGGCGGAGCGGTCCACTTTGGAGGGATCTTTGCCGGAGAAAGCGCCGCCGCCGTGCGCGCCCATACCGCCGTAGGTATCTTGAATGATTTTGCGTCCGGTAAGGCCGCAGTCGCCCATGGGTCCGCCCACAACGAAGCGCCCGGTGGTGTTGATGAAAATCTCGCAGTTATCGGGGCTGAAAATGTCTGAGGGCAGAGTGGGTATAATTACGTGCCTGGTGATGTCGGATACAATCTGCTCCTGCGAGGCCTCGGGGGCGTGCTGGCTGGAGACAACAACGTTGTTGACGCGCACGGGTTTGCCGTCGACGTATTCAAAGGAGATTTGGGTTTTTCCGTCGGGGCGCAGGTAGGGAATGAGGCCCTCCTTGCGCACTTTGGTAAGGCGCTGCGAGAGCTGATGCGCCCAGAAAATGGGGGCTGGCATGAGTGTGGGGGTCTCGTCGCTGGCAAAACCGAACATCATGCCCTGGTCGCCGGCGCCTTGGTTTTCGGGGTTGGAGCGGTCAACGCCCTGAGCGATGTCTGGCGATTGTTTATCTATGGATGAAAGCACGGCGCAGGTTTGCCAGTCAAAGCCCATATCGGAACTGGAATAGCCTATTTCTTTGATAGTGGCCCGCACTATGTCGGGCAGGTCGGCGTAGGCGCGGGTGGTTATTTCGCCGGCAATAACGGCCATGCCGGTAGTTACCAGAGTTTCGCAGGCCACGCGCGAGTTGGGGTCTTGCGCCAGAAGGGTGTCGAGCACGGCATCGGAAATCTGGTCCGCTATTTTATCGGGGTGCCCTTCGGTAACGGATTCGGAAGTAAAGTAATACTTGCCTTTGGCTGGGATCATGATGGCTCCTTGTATAAAGGGGTTTAAATTTTCGTCTCGGGCGGCCGGTTAAAATGCGCTGTTGCAGCGGGAAAAACCGCATGAGACCATTATATTTAAAGGTTAAGTTAACGCATGCCCGGCAGCGTTAAAGGCACGGGCATAACCTGATGCGCCAAGGCGGGGCTTACGCCTTTTCAGCCAGGGATATATTGTCTATCAGTCTGGCCTTGCCCAGATATACGGCTGCTATGGCCCGGCAGTTGTCGTCGGCCAGCGTTTTCTCCTCCAGAGTGGGGCCGTCGATTATATGCAGGTAATCAACCGTGCCTTGCGGAAAATGGGCGGCCCAATATTCGGAAATAGCCTGCTTGATGGCAGCCGCGTCGCGCTGGCCGGATTGATACAGGGCGCGGCCTTGGGCCAGACCTTTATAAAAACTGGGGGCAACGGCGCGCTCTTGCGGGGTGAGGTAGCTATTACGCGAGCTTAGGGCCAGGCCGTCGGCCTCGCGCACAAGGGGCGCTCCTTCTATGCGCGGGGTGAGGTTAAGGTCGCGGGCCATGCGGCGGATAATGGCAAGCTGCTGCCAGTCTTTTTCTCCAAACACGGCTACATCAGGCGCGACAAGGTTGAGGAGCTTGAGCACGACGGTGCATACGCCCCTGAAGTGCGTGGGCCGGGTAAGCCCGCACAGGCGCTGGGCAAGGCCCGGCACTTCCACCCAGGTATCGAAGCCTTCGGGGTACATAAGCTCGACGGAGGGCATAAAAATTACGTCCACGCCGTTGGCGGCGGCCAGAGCGGAATCGCGCTCAAAGTCGCGCGGGTAGGAAGAAAGATCTTCCTTGGGTCCGAACTGTGTGGGGTTTACAAAAAGGGACACCACCACTTTATCCGCAAGGGCGCCGGCCTTGCGCATAAGGCTGGCGTGGCCCTCGTGAAAAAAACCCATGGTGGGCACAAGGGCTATGCTGAGGCCGCTGTTACGCCATTTGGCGCACTCGCCGCGCAATTGAGCTAAATCCTGAATTAGCATATCAATAAATCCAGATATAGTTGTTTACTTTAAAAATTGCATACTATGCAAAAGAATTATTGTCCAGTACAATGGCAAAATTATGAAACCGTACCATCAGGGGCAGTTGGACTATTTTTGCGCCATTTATTCGGTGATCAACGCGTTGCGCCTTACGCACGGCATCAGCCTTGCGGAATCACGGGATATTCTGGGCACGGCCCTGCGCGAGATTTCCGCCATACCGCATTTATGGGAAGCCCTGCTGGAAAACCAGACCGATCACCATTGGGTGGTGCGTTATATGTTGGGGCGTTTTTGCGCCACTGGCAACCGCAAGTTGCGGGTAGCGCGCCTGCCTTTGTCTTATGCGGATGTACTGTCGGCAGGTTCCGCCACACTGCCCGGCCGGCATGGGCAGGCGGCAAACGCCATGCAGCCCGGCGCAAGGCTGGACCATTTGCTGTCAGACGGCTCCGGCCATGCTGAAGCGCCGGGCTTTAACCCGGCCATGGCCGTGGCCTCCGGCTCGTTACAAGAAGGCGCTGCAACGTTGGCCCCCGGCAAACCTGACGGCCTGACGGCGGAACAAATTTGCAGGCGTCTGCCCTTTGCCGCGCCGGAACCGTTGAGTTTGGGCAGTTTGCGTGACGACGCCCTATATGACGCGCGGGTGGAACTGGGGCGCATGGCCGCGCCGTCGCTTTACCCGCCCCGACGGAAGCGTGGCTGGAAAATTGAAACGCTGTGGCCGCTGCTGCAATACTGGCTGCCCAGCCGTGGCCTTTTGAGCGCCTTTGGCAACATAAGCAAACAAAACCGCTGCCTGCTGCTGCGTTTTCACCGCTTCCTGCCCAACCAGCAATTCCCCCTGATCTCGCACTGGAGCACAGGGCGAGAGTTCGGCAAAGACACGCTCATGCTCTATGACTGCACGGCGAACAAGGACGCCATCCATGCCCTGCCCCTGCCGGATTGCTCCCTTTACCCGGAAAATGTTAGTCCGGACAGGCTGTTAGCCCTTGAACTGGAATCAGTATATTTTTTAGAAAAAATCTAGAAAAAATTTAATGTACTGATTTATATTGTTTTAACGTACCACCGATTTCGTATCACTTTCAACCAAACCTGCCCGTTTTTTTGCGCGTGCAAAAAACGCCCGGATATGCCGGGCGCTCAGACTGATGCGAAACTTATTTTTAAAAACCATTGCGTGGCCAGGGGGTTAAAAAATCAGCACCCCACGGTCATGCCCGCTGTACAGCTTTTCAGCCAAAAACCGTTGTACTTTCGCGGTATGGGCTACGCCTGCGGGGTTAGGTGTGGCTTGTTTTGACAAAGCACAACAATTTAGCGCCGATAAGCATAAGGCAAGCAGTACTTGTTGGCGATGCTCTTTCGCTCCACGGAGCTTGTGAATATGGCTTCATCCATGCCTTCCGCATCTTCCTAAAAAAACATGTTCAAGCCCTTGCTTTTGCACCAGGCGGCAAAATCGGGGAAGGCCTTGAGCAGAAGCTGCTGGGCTTCCAGTTCCGCTTCTTGGTGCAGCTTTTGCGTCATGCGAAAACTGCCTACCCAGTGCTTTAGGTATTTGTCCAGCGGAAAATGCCTGGCGCGCAGGCCTTGGCGGCTTAGATCCCTGAACCAGGCCACGGAGGTATCCAGAGTTACGCTGCCGCAGTACTCAAAAGCGCCAAAGGGCAAAATGCCGCCAAAAGGCACGCTCAGGGGCCTGGTACGTTCAACGTCCACAAGGCACCCCCATTCGTTTACACGGCACTCCGGCAAGGGCCAGGCCTGCTCGCTGTAATGCCTTTGCCAGCCCTCCCAATAGGGCCGTGCCGGAAAATTTCTTTCTAAAGCCAGCTCGTACAGACGCCGCAAGGCTTGCGGCGCTGGCCTGAAATCAAAATAACGCTCCGGCGAGCAAGGCGCGTCGCCCAAACCGGCCGCGCGCGCCAACTCCACGTTCGAGGCAGGGCAGTTCCAACATTGTCCCACCTGCCCAACGGCAAAGGCGTCGCCCGCCGCCTCCAGCATGGCCCCTATGATGTCGCGCTTGATCAGCACGTCGTTATGCATAAAAAACAGGTATTTTTTATCCGTCTTTTCAAAGGAATATTCGTAGCGCACCGCCAGGCGGTATTTGGGGTCGGACAGGCGGCTTTCGTCCACAGCGTCGCACTCCAGCCAGATTTCCGGCTGGAAAATATCCAGTTTATATCCGGCCTCACGCAAATAATCGGCAATGGCGTAGGGCGGAACCGCATCATAGCGCGAGCCCGCAGGCTCGAACTGCAAATAAATTACATCTATATGCCGCCCGCTGTACTTAAGCAGCGTTAGCAGCGAAAGGGCCGTCTGGTAAGGCTTGGCAAAGATGTTAAGAGTTACGTCAACTTGCCGCATGGCGTACTTTTCCGATGTTTACTGTTATTATGCACACTGCGCCCTTTATGGCACACCCGCGCCGACACGGCAACTTTTGAGGTTTGCACAAAATTTTTGTTGGGTGTAACAGAAAACGCGCGATGGCAGGCTGTGACAAACTAATATAAATGCATATATGGATGAAGCCAGATTTATGAGATCTGGGGCGCGAAAGAGCATCGCCAACAGGTACTGCTTGCCCTATGCTTATCGGTGCTAAATTGTTGTGCTTTGTCAAAACGAGCCACACCAGACCCCGCAAGTGTACCTCGCACCGCGAGAGTACAACGGTTTTTGGCTGAAAAGCTATACAGCGGGCAGGACCATAGGGGTGATATTTCGAACCCCCTGACCCGCAATTTTTTATTAAAATGGGTGTTACTGTGGTCTGGCGCGGTGCTGGCCTTGATACTTTGCAAGAGTTGGAGGGTTTATGCGTAAGATTTTATTTTTAATGCTTGTTTTGACTGTTCTGATCAGCGCGGCCGCTCTGGCCACGCCTGACCGCGCCCAGAATGTGGCCGGCAAATTCGCGCAAATGGATAAAAACGGAGACGGCAGCGTAAGCTGGGAAGAATTCAGTGCCTTTTACCCCCAAATGCACAAGGCCGCCTTTGAATCCATAGATGCATCCAAAGACAGCCTGATTAGCCTGGAAGAATGGCAGGAGTTCAGCTCCGGCCACTCGCGCGACCGCGCGGCCTCTGGCATGGGAGCGGCGGCTTCAGACGGCAAGGGCGGCATGGTTATGCCCCCGCCCGGCATGGGCGCCAAAACCGATTCGCCGGAAGACCAGAAGGTGCGCGAGCTTTTTAACATAGTGCCAAGGAATGAAAGCAAATAACTCCACGCTCTCCCAAGGCAAAACGCCGTTGGCCCAGCCCGCTTTTCTGCCCGTAACGCCGCAAGAAATAAACGCCTTGGGCTGGAACGGGCTGGACGTGCTGCTGATAAGCGGCGACGCCTATGTGGATCATCCCTCATTCGCCATGGCCCTTTTGGGTCGCTGGCTGGTGGAGCATGGCTTCAGAACCGCCATTCTGCCCCAGCCGGAATGGGAGGGTGAAAACGCTCTGGCGGCCATGGCGGCTTTTCCACGCCCGCGTTTGTTCGCCGGGGTCAGCGCCGGAGCTATAGACTCCATGCTGGCCCACTACACCGCCTTTCGCAAAAAACGCCATGACGACGCCTACACGCCGGGCGGCAAAGCCGGTAAACGCCCAAACCGCGCCACACTTGTCTACACCGGCCTCTTGCGCCGCGCCTTCCCAGGCCTGCCCGTGCTGCTGGGCGGGCTGGAGGCATCCCTCCGCCGCGTGAGCCATTACGATTTCTGGTCCGACAGCCTGCGCAACTCCATACTGCCGGACAGCAAGGCCGACCTTATCCTTTGCGGCATGGCCGAGCAAAGCCTGCTGCAAGCCGCGCAAAAAGCTGAAGCCCTGCTGTTGGAACACCCCCAATACGCTCAACAGGAATATTTCGACAACAAAAACAACCGCGATGCCTACCGCAAGGATTTGGCCCTGGCCTGCGCCACACTCCCCGGCGCGGTAACTTTGCACGCGCCCGCGCAACTGGCCCTGCTGGCGCAAGCCCTGCCCACATCGCCTATAGCCCTGCACAGCCACGAGGCCATACTGCAAGACCCGGCCAAACTGATTGAAAATACTATCAATCTTGAGGCACACACCCATCAGGGCGTGGCTTTTCTCACCCAGAGCGCCGGGCAGAGAACTCTGTTACTGGCTCCTCCCCCTGCGCCCCTTTCCAGCGCGGAGATGGACGCCATCTACAACCTGCCTTACACCCGCCTGCCGCATCCCTGCTATGCCGAGCCGGTTCCGGCCTGGGAGATGATCCGCACCAGCATTACCACGCATCGCGGCTGCGGCGGCGGATGCTCCTTCTGCTCTCTGGCTCTGCACCAGGGCCGCAAAATAAGCTCGCGCGGCCGCGAATCCATATTACAGGAAGCCGCCATTATAGCCAAAGGCCCGCACGGCGCACAAAACCTCGCCCAGATAATCGCCACTGCCCAATCGCAAGGCCAAAGCCCGCGCAACGCTCAAAACCCGCCAAAATGGGCCGGTTCCATAAGCGATGTGGGCGGCCCCAGCGCCAACATGTGGCAGGGCTTTTGCTCCGCAAGCCCCCAACGCTGCAAACGCCCCAGTTGCCTGCACCCTGCGCCATGCCCGCATTTTAAAGTGGATCAAACGGCCTGCATCGCCCTGCTGCGCGATATAGCCGCCCAGCCCGGCATACGCCATGTGCGCGTCGCCAGCGGCGTGCGCTTTGACCTGGCCCTGCAAAACCGCGCCGCCCTTAAAGCCTACACCATGGACTACACCGGCGGGCAGCTTAAGGTAGCGCCGGAACATATTTGTGAAGATGTGCTCACCTACATGCGCAAGCCGCCTCAGGCCGTATTTGAGGAATTTTTGCGCGCTTTTGGCGAATTTTCCTCCGCCGCCCGCAAAGAGCAGTATGTAATACCCTACCTTATTTCAGCCTTCCCCGGCTGCACCGACAAGCACATGCGCGACCTGAAAAACTGGCTGCAAAAACGCGGCTGGAGCCCCAAACAGGTGCAATGCTTCATACCAACCCCCGGCACCGTGGCAACGGCCATGTATTACGCCGGGCAAGACGCCCAGGGCCGCAAAATTTGCGTAGCCAGAAGCGACAAGGAACGCTTGCAGCAGCACCACATTCTGCTCGGCCCCACTTCAGAATCCGGCAGAAACACGCGCCGCTGAAAACACCTGTGAAAATGGCCCGTAAAACTTCGCGTAAAGGCTGGAACATTCCTTTATAATTTGTTATTCCTATTTATACGGGCGGAAAATAACTCCGTTCCGGAATAAGAATTTGAGAAGCGCGGCGGCCCGCCAAGTTAAGGTAGAAAGGTTCAAATAGGTTCACCGTTGCTAATCGGATTCTTGAACAGGAGGATGCAAGTCCTCCTGTTTTTGTATAGGGTTCCTTTCTCCACCCCTCCAATTCTTGCGCGCGCCGCTGGCGCTTCCGCTATAAAACGCTTTACGCCCGCTGCTTATTTCTTTATTGCGGTAGCAAAAGAAGATTTTTACCCACACGGAGCGCGGCCATGCCCAGAGAAAAATACAGTTACGCCCAGCAGGTATGCATACGCAGCGCGGGGCGCGCCATGCAGAGTACGGATATGCTCTGGCCGGGCGCGCGGGTTGGCGTGGCGGTTTCCGGCGGCATGGATAGCTGGGTGCTTTTGAAAGTGCTGCTCATCCGTCAAGGCATCGTTCCATTTCCCTTTGAAATTGTGCCTTTGCACCTTAACCCCGGCTTTGACGCGCAAAGTCACCTGCCCCTGCTGGACTGGCTGGAGGAAAACGGCCTGGAAGGCAAGGTGGAAGTGACCGACCACGGCCCACGGGCGCATAGTGAAGAAAACCGCAAAAAATCTGCCTGCTTCTACTGCGCCATGCTGCGCCGAAAACGCCTGTTCGAGCTGTGCAAGGAAAACGGCCTGACACATCTGGCCTTTGGGCATAATGCCGACGATCTGGTGAGCAACTTTTTTATGAACCTGCTGCAAACCGGGCGTGTTTCCGGCATGAGCATGACCGAAGCTTTTTTCGATGGCCAGTTGCAGGTAATAAGGCCTTTGCTGCTGGTGGAAAAAAATTATATTGCAAAAGCCGTTCAACAATGGAATTTGCCGGTATGGCAAAACCCCTGCCCCTCGGCGGGAAACACCAAACGTTCTGAAATAACAGAAAAAATAAAGCAGTTATACCAGGGCGAAAAGGGCGTGCGCAAAAACATTTTCAATGGCATTTGCCGCTGGCAACATGGGCAGCACCTGCCTAAATAAGCCTGTGTATTGACATTTGCCATTTGCTATGCATATAAATATAATTCATAGAGTCTGTTTTTTCGTCTTGTCGGCATGCGTTGTTTTGCGCGGCAAGAAGGGCCTAGTATGCTTTTTAAAAAATACCATGTTGTAATTTTACGCGATCGCGAGGGCATTTCCAAACAACTGCGCATACGCGGCTGGGTGGGCGTGTTCCTTTTTCTTCTTTTGGTCGGGTTCGCGGCCAGCACAGTCTACCTGTGGGGTTTTCACTACAGAGCCCAATTTTTGGAAGGCCAGCTCAGCGACGCGCAAAAAACCATTCAGGAGCAAAACACGCAAATTGCCAGCATGGACGGCAAGCTGCAACTCCTGCAGGGCGACCTTACCCGCATACAGCAATTTGACGCCAAGTTGCGCGTGATGATGAACATGGATAAAGAACCCGCCGACATAAGCAGCAACATAGGCGGGCCTCTGGCAAACTCCATGCAGCCGCTGCCCCTGCACAGGCAGGAATTGCTGGCCCGCCGCGTGCACAGCCTGCTTGACCAGTTAAGCACCGATACCCGCATGGAGGAGTTGCGCCAGCAAGATCTCTTGCACGTAATGCGCGAAAACCGCGAGGTGCTCGCCTCCACCCCGTCCATCTGGCCTTCGGACGGTTACCTTACATCCACTTTCGGCCGCCGCGCCTCGCCCTTTGGCACCGGCACCACCGACTTTCATAAAGGCATAGATATAGCCAACAGGCCCGGCACGCCCATACGCTCGCCAGCCAAAGGCGTGGTTACCTTTGCCGGATGGGACGGCGGCTATGGCAACTGCGTGGTTGTAAACCACGGCAACAACATAAGCACCCGCTACGCGCACATGCAGCAAATTTTCAGCAAACTTGGCCAGGCCGTTAACCGCGGCGACGTTATCGGCTCCGTTGGCAACACGGGCCGCAGCACCGGGCCCCACCTGCACTATGAAGTGCGCGTGGGCGGCGTATGCGTCAACCCGCTCCGCTATATTCTGAACTAATCAATTTTACCACAGCAACAGGTAAGGGCGGCCATATGGCCGCCCTTATTTATTTGTGGCTTCAGCCAGTTTAACCTATTTCCACCACTTCTATTTCAAAGTTCAAATTCTGCCCGGCCAGGGGGTGGTTTACGTCGAGTATCACGTGGCTGTCGGTAATTTCTTTCACCACCGCGTTAACCAGCATGCCGGTTTCGGTTTGCAACTGTAGTTCCATGCCCAAAACCAGCTCCATATCTTCAGGAAAAAGCTCTTTCTGCATGGGCAGCACCTGGTCGGGGTCGTGCTCGCCATAGGCTTCGGCGGCCAAAATATGCGTTGTTACCTTGTCGCCCACTTCCAGACCAAACAGGGCCTTTTCAAACCCCTTTATAAGCTGCCCCTGCCCCATTACAAATGCAAGCGGCTCGCGGCCGTGCGAGCAGTCAAACTCGCTGCCGTCATCCAGCGTGCCACGGTAATGCACTTTAACATTATCACCGTCTTTAATAGCCATTTTAACTCCAAAGTTGTAATTTAAGATTACACATACTCCGCGCCAATTCGTTTGCAAAGCGCTATTTAGGGTAAGTGCGAAAATTTGCTGAAAAAGCTTGCTTTTTTATTAGTAACAATTACTATTAATTTAATATCAGGAGGTAAGTATGACTACAGCGACGGAACTGGCGCGCTTCACGCACCTGCCCATAGATTGGAACCTGACCCCCGAGCATGCCGTAACCATGTATCTGGAATGGGGCAATAACGACTGGCATGCGGAGTACCCGCCTGTGCGCTCAAAGGAAGACGTTTCCATTTACTTTGTGGTGGATACTTGGGGAGAAGCCCCGGTAGTGCGTCTGGTGCGCCGCAACTCCGAAGAGGCTGTGGATATGCTCACCCTGCAACTGCCTGAAGACCTGCGCCAGAGCTGGCAAGCCGAATTCGGAAGCCTGCGTGGCATATTCGCCCCCAACGCCGCTATAAAGAACTGGCTGCGTCAGAGCATGCACTTGGAGTAGAATATAAAAGGCATAGATGATGAAGCCAAGCTTACCATATGCGGGGCGCGAAAGAGCATCGCCAACAAGTACAGCTTGCCTTATGCTTATCGGTGCTAAATTGTTGTGCTTTGTCAAAACGAGCCACACCGGACCCCGCAAGGAGCTGGAAAGAGCATAGCCACCAGTATTGCCTCTTTTTCACCTGGTGGCGCCAAGTTGTCCAGTTATGCTTAAACGAGCCACACCTTGACCCCTTAAGTTCATAACTAGTTGCGCCAAATTATGCTGAATACTTACTAGCAACACGGTAAGTTGAAATATTTGCAATCCCTGCTGCAAAACAAATTGCGGGGTCAAGGGGATTCGAAATTAGCACTTCTACAGTTCTGCTGGCTATCTGACTTTCCAGCCAAAAGCTGTTGTGCTGGTGCGATACGAGCTACACCCTTGCGGGTCTGGGCGGAGCCCAGATCTTATAAATCTGGCTTCATCCATTTACTTCTTATCTTTATTCTGCATTTCCCACAAAAAGGCGTATTTCATGTAGGTATACAAGGCGGTGCTGAAGGCGGCTATAATGCCCGGCACGCCGTCGCGCAGGGCTTGCTGCAGCACCAGGCGCTTGAACAGGGCAAAGGGCGGGCGGATTAAAAAGTCACGGCGGCGGGCTTTTTTGCCTTTGCTCAGGTAGGTTTTAGCCGCACCCTGCGCGTATTTTTGGGTTTTTGCCATATGCACCGCAAAATCGCGGTAAGAGTAGTGCAGCACAAACCCTTCCAAATCGGCGGTACGGCCCTCCACCTTAAGGGATTCATGCGGGTCTGTTCCGCTCCAGCGCGGCTGGGCGTTACGCCGCGCAAGGCGCAAGTGTCTGTCCGGCTGCCAGGCGTATTTGAGCGTGCGGCCCATATAAACAGTGCGGCGCTTGAGTATATAGCCGTTTACGCCTGCCGGGTCCGCAAGGGCCGCTTTAATGTTTGCCGTCAATTCCGGCGTAAGCACCTCGTCGCTATCAAGGCTCAGTATCCACTCACCCGAGCACTTTTCAAGGGCAGAGTTCTTCTGGGCCAGATATCCGGCCCAAGGCTCCTGAAAAACCTTTGCGCCCATGGCTGCGGCAATTTCCGTGGTCCTGTCCGTTGAAAAAGAATCCAGCAGCACTATTTCGTCCGCCAGCCCGGCAAGGGCCTGCAAGGTGCGGGCTATGTTGTCTTCTTCATTAAAAGAGATAATGGATACGGACAGCTTCATAATATTTCCTGTTGCTTGAATGCGCATGTGCGGTTAACATTTTTCCGCCACGGCGCATTGCACCCAATGTGCCCCACAACAACCGTTTTTTCAAGGATAAGTATGGCCGCACGCAAAGATCTTGAGCCACTGGACTATATAACCCGCGGTATTCTGGTGGGCGGAGCGCTGGGCGTATTCGCGGGGCTGTTGGGCATTACACGCGGCCTGTTCTGGGGCTGCGGGCTGGGCATGATTGCCGGTTTTCTGGCCGGTATAACGCTGGCCAACCGGGCCAAGAAAAAGAAAGACTAAATCGCATATGGCGCTTTCGCGCCAGAGCGCATACCGCGCGTTGCATACTTAAACCATACGCCACTTACAATAAATACAGGTAGATAAATGGGATTTTTTTCTTCCATAAAAAACGGGCTGTTTGGCAGCCAAAAAACCGCTGAAGCCCCTGCGGAAAACCTCACCGCGTCTGCCGCCGGGCAGCAGGATGACGCAGTGCTGCTGGCCCTGCGCAACGCGCCGCCACGCCTTTCCGCCTGGCTGGAAATTCTGCTGCAAGGCGTAAACGGCGCCGAGCCCTTGCTCTGGCAACGCCTCGGCCTGCTCTTCAACGCCTTGCAGGCGCAGCCGGAGGAATCCGCCCGCTTTGTGGCCGATTTCAGGCGCTGGCTTGAGAATATGGGTTACGCCAAGCTTGACGAGTTCCGCTCCGAATTGCAGTACCGGCTGGCCCTGGCCCTTGAGCTTGAGGATGAAGAAGACGAAAAAAGCCGCCTCATGCTCAAGCTGGGTGAAGGCCTGGCCAAAACCCGCGCCCACTTCGGGCAGGGCCTCAACACCCTCTTTCAATCCGGCCGCGAGCTGGACGAAAACTTTTGGGAAGAAATGCAGGAAGCCCTCATCCTTGGCGATGTGGGGTACGAAGCGGCTACCGAGCTTACCAAACGCATAAAGGAACGCGCCCTTAAAGAAGGCGTGCGCGCCCCGCAAGATCTGCGCCGCCTCATGCGCGACGAGCTTTCGGCCATTTTCCGCCTCGGCCCGCGCATTCAGGCCGTTAACCCGCCGGAGATAATCTTGATGGTCGGAGTTAACGGCGCCGGAAAAACCACCACCATAGCCAAACTGGCCCACCGCTACCTCGCCCAGGGCAAAAAGGTGCTGGTG
This sequence comes from Desulfovibrionaceae bacterium, assembly GCA_031550525.1. Classification (GTDB taxonomy): domain Bacteria; phylum Desulfobacterota; class Desulfovibrionia; order Desulfovibrionales; family Desulfovibrionaceae; genus WRHT01. Next base: position 15,365 of record JAVBON010000018.1, on the reverse strand, counting down.
GCTGCGGGCGACACCTTTCGCGCCGCCGCCGTTGAACAGCTTGAAGTATGGGCAAACCGCACCGGAGCGGGCTTTTACGCCAAGGCAGCCGGGGCCGACCCCGCCGCCGTTGCCTATGAGGCTACGGAAAAAGCCCTTAAAGAAGGCTATGACATATTGCTTATTGACACCGCCGGGCGTTTGCAGACCAAAACCAACCTGATGGAAGAACTGGAAAAAATTCGCCGCGTTGTAGCCAGGCTCCACCCCGGCGCGCCCCACCGTTCCATTTTGGTGCTGGACGCCAACACGGGCCAGAACGCCATCTCCCAAGCCAAGCTCTTCAGCCAGTCCGGCGGGGTTAACGAAATAATCCTCACCAAGCTGGACGGCACGGCCAAAGGCGGCATTGCCGTGGCCCTTACCCTGCTCTACAAACTGCCCATCACCTTTATAGGCCTTGGCGAAAAAATGGAAGACCTGCGCCCCTTCGAGGGCGACGCCTTTGCCGCCGCCCTGCTGGGCGGGCCGGAGCAGGAAAAAGATATATTAGGATGAAGCCAGATTTATAAGCGCTGGGGCGCGAAAGAGCATCGCCAACAAGTATTGCTTGCCTTATGCTTATCGGTGCTAAATTGTTGTGCTTTGTCAAAACGAGCCACACCGGACCCCGCAAGGGGGTGTGGCAATTTCGCAGGAAAGCAAAATTGTCACACCCTTTGGCCGCCGGAGGCATATTTTAAAGGAGTTCGCATGCTGCGCAGTATGACAGGTTTTGGCCGTTACTATGTTGAGGATGAAGACTTTACCCAAACCTGGGAAGTGCGCAGTGTAAACAGCCGCCACCTGGATTTGAAATGGCGGCTGCCCTCCACCGTGCGCAGCCTGGAGGCGGCTTTTGAAAAAGTGGTGCGCCGCTATACCTCGCGCGGGCGGGTTGAGGTAAGCCTTAACCTGCAATTCTCGGCCAATGCCGAAGCACTGGTCACCTTCAACCAGGCCAAGGCCGAAGCCATGCTCGCTTCCATGGAAGAATTCGCGCAGGGGCATGGCGACAGATACGTGCCCGACTACAACCGCCTGCTGGGCCTGAGCTTCCTGTGGGAAGAACCGGGCATGGAGCCGGAAGGCGGCCTTGGAGAATCGTTAAGCAAAGGCCTGGCCTCGGCCTTGGAAGATTGGAACGAGTCGCGCGAAGCCGAGGCCAAAGCCTTGGAGCAGGATATTTCCGGGCGCATTTTGCGTATGGAAGAATGGGTCAACACCATAGAAGAACGCGCGCCGGACATAAAAAACGAACGCTTTGAAACCCTGCGGGAGCGCATTGCCCAAGCCCTTTCCGAACAATCGCTGGAACTGGATGAAAGCCGCTTTTTGCAAGAAATTACCCTTCTGGCCGATAAGCTGGACGTAAGCGAAGAGCTCACCCGCCTAAAAGCCCATCTGGAGCGCCTGCGCGAGCTACTGCAAAGCGGCAACGACGCCGGGCGCAGGCTGGACTTTACCATGCAGGAATGCTTTCGCGAAATAAACACCTGCGGCAACAAGATACAAGACGCCCAAATCTCGCGCCTGGTAGTGGACTTTAAAAACGAACTGGAAAAATGCCGCGAGCAGGTGCAGAATATAGAATAGCTGTAAATACATAACGGAGGCTGGACATGAGCGAAGCCGCAAAATTTCAACTATTGAACATAGGTTTCGGCAATCTGGTTATTGCGGAGCGTGTGGTGGCGCTGTTCAACCCCACCTCCTCGCCCATGCGCCGCCTGCGTGAAGACGCCAAGCAGCAAGGGCGGCTGGTTGACGCAACCCAAGGCCGCAAAACCCGTTGCATTATCGTTACGGATTCCGGCCACGTAATTTTGTCGGCAGTGCAGCCGGATACCATACGCCAGCGTTTCGGGCAGGATCAACACATATAGCGCCAAACGCCCTGCATTGCATATGTAGCGTAAAGCACTCCAAGTTTTTGCTTGCCAGATACCCCAAGTAGTTTATATTATTACAACAGTTAACATTAATGCAAGGCGGCCAGTTTATGTCATCTTACCCCAGAAAAGGTATCGCGCTGGTTTTATGTGCCCCTTCCGGCGCGGGCAAAACCACTCTGGCCCGGCGCATAACCGCCCGCTACCAGCGGCTGACTTTCTCCGTATCTTGCACCACCAGGCAGCCAAGGGCGGGCGAGGTTGAAGGCAAAGATTATTATTTTGTGCAAAAGGATAAATTCCAGCAGCTTATAGACCAGGACCATTTTGCGGAATGGGCCGAAGTGCATGGCCACTATTACGGCACCCCGCTGCATGCCACCCGCGAGATACTTGATTCCGGCCAGGATCTGCTTTTTGATATAGATGTGCAGGGCGCGGCCCAGCTTAAAAACAACCTGCCGGGCGCGTATTTTGTATTCATACTGCCGCCCTCAAAGGCCGTGCTGCAAGAAAGGCTGCAAGCCAGAGGCTCTGAAAACGATGAATCATTAAAAATACGCCTCGCCAACGCTGTCAAAGAGCTTAAGGAGGCCCGCTGGTTTGACGCGTGGGTTATTAACGACGATCAGGAAAAAGCCTTTCAGGATTTATGCGCGGTTTATCAGGCGGCGGGCATGAGCCCGGCGCGGCGGCCGGATTTTTTGCAGCAGCTTATAGGACAATTTTAAATGCCCGCAAAACTCGTTGTAGCTCTGGATGTAGATAACGCCACCTCCGCGCTGGAGCTGGCCCGCCTGCTCATACCGGCCACCCCATGGATGAAAGTGGGGCTGGAGCTGTTTACGATAGCCGGGCCGGATATTGTCTCCCAAATAAAACGACTTGGCGGCAGGGTATTTTTAGATTTAAAATTTCATGATATACCAAATACCGCAGCGCACGCCGTAAAATCCGCCATAAAGGCAGGGGCGGATATTTGCGACGTGCACATGTGCGGGGGCGAGGCCATGTGCAAAGCGGCCGCGCAGGCCGCCGCCGGCAGCGCATGTCTGGTTTTGGGCGTTACCGTGCTTACCAGCACCGCGCCGGAAGACGTGCCTGGCGATATCTCGGCCATGGTGGTGGATTACGCCCGCAAAGCCCGTGCCTGGGGCCTTGGCGGGGTGGTGTGCTCCGGCTGGGAGGCCGCTGCTGTAAAGCAGGCCACCAATAACGAAATTGTTTGCTTATGCCCCGGCATAAGGCCAGCCGGGCTGGGGCAAAACGACGATCAGCGCAGGGTGCTTACCCCGGCCCAGGCCGTACAGGCCGGGGCGGATTTTCTGGTGGTGGGCAGGCCTGTAACAAAAGCCGCTGACCCTTTGAACGCAGCTATGGATATTATCTCTTCTATAGGGAAATGATCATATGGAAAAACACGAAACTATCACCGGTGTATTCTCAACGCAGGAAGTACGCAAAGTAGGCACTGGCACCACTACGCGCAAAAGCATACATAAATCCTTCTGGTACTGTATAGAGCTCAGCCAGGGGGAGGATGCCGGAAAAATAGAAATTCAGCCTCTTAACAGCAATTATATTCCATCCGGCCCAAAACGCATTATAGAGAAGGAACAGTTTCTGGCCGAGTTTTCACCCGAGCCGGAGTTTTATGTTGCCACGGTATTTCCGCGCATGCGTGAAATGAACAAAACCGTTGCCAGGGCGGACCGCCACCGCAGCAACAATGAGCTGTTCAGCGCGGAAATGGAGTATAACAAGGCCCTGCAAGTGGACGAAGAAAACGTGCGTGCCAACTTTGGCCTTGGGCTCACCTATCTGGAGCGCAACGAAACCGACAAGGCGGAAAATATATTTACCCGCCTCGTCAAGCTGGACGCGGCTTTTGAACAGGAGCACAAACACCTGTTCAACGAGTTCGGCATACAACTGCGCAAAAACAAAATGTACAAAGAGGCCTTGGAATATTACACCCGCGCCCTCGAACTTTCGGACAAAGATGAAAATTTGTATTACAACATAGCCAGGGCCGCTTTGGAAAACAAAGACATAGACAAAGCCGTGGATATGCTTTTAAAGGCACTGGAGCTTAACCCGGTTATGGATGAGGCCATACGCTTTTTAATGTGGCTGATCAGCAAGGATTTGCTCGCGGCGGAAAAAAAGCAGCCAGTTGCATTGGCCCTTAAAAAAGCCAAAGAAGCGCAAACCAGCGGCGCTAATGCGGCGGAACAAGAGCCTGCCGCGCAACCGCAGGCCTCCACCCAAGACAGCGCCGGGCAGGCCTGATTAAAGCCGCAAGACCGAGCCAGGCAATAACACAAGACTGGTAACTGACGAGATTGTATGACAGCATCACGCATTAATGAAGCCCGCGATTTTTTGAACTCCCTCATAGAATCGCCCATAAAACTCCCCTTTGAGCCTACACTGCTGCCGGAACTCTTGGCCTCCATGTCGGACAACAGCCGTTCGTCCATTAAAGATGTCGCGGCTCTGGTTGGCCGCAGTCAGGGGCTGGCGGCCAAGGTGCTCTCAGTAGCCAACTCCGCTTACTACCGGCTGCTCTCCCCCGCCTCAACACTAGAAAGAGCCGTGCAGGTGGTGGGTATTCTCGACCTGCGCTCTCTGGCCGTTATGTTCAGCGTCTCGGAATCCATTCCGCAAAAAAACCTGCCCAAGGGTTTCCCCACCCAAGGCCTCTGGACGCACCAGATACGCGTAGCCAAGCTGGGGCGGAGCATTGCGTACGCCATTGCCCAGCATGACCCGCAAACCCCCAATTTGCCTGAGCCGGAAAGCGTATACGCCGCAGGCCTACTGCACGACCTTGGCAAAATAATTCTGGCCTCACGCCGCCCCGACCACTGGCACAACATAATCGGCATAAACAGCAATAAAGGCCTGAGCGTCGCCGAGGCTGAAGAAGAATATTGGGGCATGGACCACGGCACCATAGGCGGCATCGTGATGCAGGATTGGAGCCTGCCGCCCCTGCTTACAGACATGATAAGCTGGCACCACTACCCACAGTTCGCCGAAAATAACAAACTGGCCGTGCGTATATTGGCGGCCGCCAACATACTCTCCGAATGCGTGCTCACCAAGGGCGGCATAATGCCGCTGGAAGTGCTGCAAGCCCTGCCCGAATACAGCGCCATGCTGCTGGATATGTACAACGAATTCGCGGATGTCATCGGCGACTGGCGCACCGAAATGTTCGCTAACCTTATTTAAGCGGATGAATCCGGATTTTTAGCATCTGGGCTGATCCTCCGTGTCCTGCTGCTCACCCCTACCAGATTAAACATAGCCCAACAATATAACTTACGTGGGTCAAGGGGTTCGAAATAGCACCCCTATGGTCCTGCCCGCTGTATAGCTTTTCAGCCAAAAAATGTTGTACTTTCGCGGTGCGAGCCACACTTGCGGGGTCCGGTGTGGCTCGTTTTGACAAAGCACAACAATTTAGCACCGATAAGCATAAGGCAAGCAGTACTTGTTGGCGATGCTCTTTCGCGCCCCAGCGCTTATAAATCTGGCTTCATCCTCATAACTCCATTTATCTTTTTTCTATTGTCTTGCGGCAGGCGCTCGGGTATCTGTTTTTCTTACGGGCCGACCCCGTCAAATCAAAACCAAGCCAACTTTAGAAGGATTTTTTCATATGTCAGCGCCTTTTCCCACTTATCGCGGCCAATTGGAATATCTGTGCCTTGATTGCGGCAAGACTTTCGGTATAGACGAGCTTTTGTACACCTGCCCCGGCTGTGGCGGGGTTCTGCTGCTGCGTGACAATAACTTTGACGAGCTCAAAAAAACCAGCGGAGCCCAATGGCGTGAAATTTTTGATAAACGCGCGGCGGACAAAAACTCGCTGGCTCGCGGCATTTTCCGTTTTTATGAGCTTATGGCTCCGGTGCTGGAGCCTGAAGACATAGTCTACCTTGGCGAGGGCAATACGCCGGAAGTGGAAGCTTCCAAAGCCCTGCAGCACGAAATAGGCCTGCCCTTCGCCTACAAAAACGACGGGCAAAACCCCAGCGCGTCTTTTAAAGATCGCGGCATGGCCTGCGCCTTCAGTTACCTTAAGGCCCTTGTGCGCAAGCACGGCTGGCAGGACGTGCTTACCATATGCGCCTCCACCGGCGATACTTCCGCCGCCGCCGCCCTGTATGCCTCTTATGTTGGCGACCCAATCAAGTCGGTAGTGCTGCTGCCCCAGGGCAAGGTAACGGCCCAGCAGCTTTCGCAGCCTTTGGGCAGCGGAGCCAAGGTTATAGAGCTGCCGGGCGTTTTTGACGACTGCATGAAAGTGGTGGAAGATTTGGCCCAAAACTACCGCGTGGCTCTTTTAAACTCCAAAAACGCCTGGCGCATTCTGGGGCAGGAATCCTACGCTTTTGAGGTAGCACAGTGGCACGACTGGTATATGAACGGCCTGTGCATCTTTGTGCCCATAGGTAACGCGGGCAATATTACCGCCATAATGAGCGGCTTCTTAAAGCTGTACGATTTGGGCATTATTTCCGAGCTGCCCCGTCTTTTCGGCGTGCAGTCGGCCCATGCCGACCCTGTATACCGTTACTACAGTGCCGAAAACGCCTGTTACGCCCCGGTAAAGGTACGGGCCAGCGTGGCCCAGGCCGCCATGATCGGCAACCCCGTATCCTTCCCCCGCGTGCGCTTTTTGGCGGATCGCTACCGCAAAATAGCCGGCCCCGCCGCCTTTAACGTGGTGCAGGTAACGGAGCAGGCCATTATGGATTCCATGCTGCAAGCCAACCGCCACGGGCACATTGCCTGCACTCAGGGTGGCGAAAGCTTTGCCGGGCTTAAGGCCGCGCAGGCGCAAAAGCTTATTTCCGCCGGAGAATACGCGGTGCTTGATTCCACGGCGCATATGCTCAAGTTTGCGGATTTCCAGAATAAGTACTTTGAAAACGGCTTTGCGCCGGAATACGAGGTAAAGGCCGATTCCAAGCTCGTAAATGCTCCTCAATCCATGTTCACCCAAAGCCAAAAAGACGACTGGGGCGAAGAGGAATACATAAAACAGGCCAGCGCCGCCATTGCCGCGCAACTGAAGCTGGCTAGAAACTAGCGGCACAGCCTGTTGCGCATATTTGCGGGGCGGCAGCGGGGCGAGCGCCTTTACCCCCTGCCCTCCGCTTTTTAAGGCTTGGCGCAAAAGCTGGCTGGGACTATAGCCTTTTTTCTTTCTGGCGCAAGGCAAGGCAAAAAACCTTACAGCCCCAATAAGCCCAAGGCAAAACGAGCCTGGCGCGACATGCCCGCCGGTTGCGGCAAGGGCATATAACTTGTATAAAATACTTTAGTTGCGGCCTCCAAACGGTTATTAAATACAATGGAGGCATATTTGGGCCAAACTAGGGCATTTTAACTTCGAAAAAGTTGAAATGCTCTAAAAAAGAGCATTGCTCATCATTTAAAAGGTCCTGCGCATCTATTTTTTGAACTTTTAATGTTTCAGGCGGGTTTTGACCCGCAAGGGTGTTTGCGTGTCCGATTTTGCGGTAATGCAAGATTTGCTGCACCAGTATGGGTATTTAATCATTCTGGGCTGGACTTTCCTTGAGGGAGAGACCATCGTTATTGTTGCCGGTTTTCTGGCGCAAAAGGGCATACTCAACCCTTGGCTCATTGCCCTGTCCGCTTTTGCGGGCAGCTTATGCAGCGATCAGCTTATGTTCACGCTGGGCAAGCATAAAGGGCAGGGCATTTTGCGGCGCTTTCCCAGTTTGGACAAAAACTCCGCCAAAGCCCGGCGTATGCTGTTAAAATACGAAACTCCGCTAATTCTCGGTTTCCGTTTTGTATACGGCATGCGCAACGTCACCCCTATTTTGCTGGGCATAAGCGGGGTAAGCCATCTTAAGTTTCTATTGCTTAACATCATCGGCGCAGGGGTGTGGGCGCTGGTTTTCAGCTTTGGCGGGTATTACTTCGGGCATATCTTCACCAAGTACACGCATAATCTGGCCAATGCAGAACTCTGGCTCATCGGTTTTATTCTGCTGGTGGTAGCAGCGGTGTTTGCAGTGCGCCGCGCGCGCCACAGGCGCGAAGTGCATCACGCCCTTAAAGTAACCGGCGTAAAGCTCCCGCCCAAAATGAGCCGCAAGGAGCGCAAAGCCGCCGAGCAGGCCGCCGTTGACGCCATGTACGAAAAAGAGATCAAGGCCGACGCGGCCATGCGGGAAAAATCCGGCGAAGCCGATGCCTCAACGCCGGAAAAGACGGTTAAAGCCGACGCCGCCCCGCAGGAAAAGACAGGCGCATCCGATGCCGCCATAGATAAAAGTATTGATGCAAAAGCCGATTCCACCATGCCTGAAAAGGCCGACGGCCACGACAACCACAACCAATAGCCATTGACGGAGAGATATATGCAATTGGCGGAATTTGCCCTTGGCCCGCTGGAGACAAACAGCTACCTGCTGCATAACGGGCGCGGGGCTGTTATGATAGACGTTGGCGGCAACCCGCGCGAAGTGCTGGATTATCTCGCCGCCAGCAAGCTCACCCTCACCCATATTCTCATAACCCATCTGCACTTCGACCATGTGCTGGGCGTGGGCGCGCTGGCCGAAGCCACGGGAGCCAAAGCCTGGTGCAGCGAGCGCGACGTGCCGCTGCTGGAAGGCCAGCTTATGCGAGGCAGCGGCTTCCCCCCCGTGCCGCACTTTGAGCGCAACGACCTCGACGAAGGCATACTTAAAGTATTGGATGAAGAAATTACCGTGCTGGCTACCCCCGGCCACAGCCCCGGCAGCCTCTCCTACTACGTGCCCGCCATGGATTCGCTATTTGGCGGCGATGTGCTTTTTTACCGCTCGGTAGGCCGCACCGACTTCCCCGGCGGCGACGCCCCAACCCTGATGAGCAGTATAAAAAACAAAATTTACACCCTGCCGGAGCATACCAGGGTCTACCCCGGCCACGGGCCGGACACCACCGTGGCGCTGGAGAAGAAGCACAATCCGTTTGTAAGATATTAAGCTCTAAGACAGATTATAATATTCAAGGCTCTGCCTCGAGCTCCGCAAGTGTGGCTCGCACCGCGAAAGTACAACAGTTTTTGGCTGAAAAGCTGTACAGCGGGCAGGATCATAGGGGTGCTATTTCGACCCCCTTGACCCGCATAAGTTTGAGTTAACAGTTAACGTATGCTGTGCATGAGGCGTTATGTTAGCCATTGGCGGAGCAGGTGAAGGCCGCCTGGTTGATAATTTCCCAAAAATTAGAATAGTAGTTTAGTATTTTTACCCGTTTCGCGGCGTAAAAGCCCGGCAGTTACCAGTGAGAGCAGCAAAAAAGCATCGCCATCACAGCCTGCAAGACCCCGTTCAACACCCTTAATGGGGTCTGGGCCTGAAAGAGCGTCGCGACAGTTCTGCATTTCTTTAATTTATTGGTGTGAAAACGTAGTGCCTCAGCAACACGTGCCACATCAGCGGGTGCAGGCTCGCGGGTACAGGCCCTGTGCGGAGCCAACCCTCCGGAGGCATTCTTAACACCATGTCCACTACCGCTTATGCTCCCTTCGTACTCTCGGCCAGCCCGCGCCATGGCAACAGCCTTGAGGCCGTCCGCCAGTTCTGCCTTGGCCTCGCTGCCGCGGGAGGCCCCCAAACGTCGCCTGAAAGGCTCGCCCGATACAACGTGCGGCCTTGCGTGGCCTGCGGCGTATGCGACAGGGCAGGAACAGTCTGCCCGCAGGCGGCGCATGACGACAGCAACGCGCTGTTTCGGCGGCTCTGGCAAGCCCCGCTGCTGGCTATAAGCGCGCCCATCTATTTTTACCATCTGCCCGCTGCCCTAAAAGCGGCAATAGACCGCTGCCAGTTTTATTACCGCGCCTATGAGCGCAAGGAAGCGCCCATAACCGCCCTGCCCCGGCGCAAAGCCTTTATTATGCTGCTGGGGGCCAGAGAACAGGGCGATAATCTTTTCACAGGGAGCCTGCTTACCTTAAAGCTCGCCCTCAAGCCTTTCAACTTCGAGCTGGCCGAGCCCTTGCTGCTGCGCGGGCTGGACGCCCCCAACGCCCTGGCCGCCAGGCCGGATATGCTGGAGGCCCTGCGCGCCTACGGCACGGCAGCCGCGAAAACAGCGCTGTAGCCACGGTGTTGCATATGCCTGCACTCAGTAAACTTACCGGCAAGCTCACCAACCGTATAGCAGCCTTTCTGCCGGCTCTGGCCGAAACCCGTTGCACGGTCTGCCTTGAGCCAATGCTCCGCCCTGCTGGCGGCAATGTGCGGCTTTGCCAGCAATGCCGCCAAGCTTTAGCCAGAAAAACATCCGGCTTTTGCACTTGCTGCGGAGAGTTTTTCGCCAGTACCCAAATCAGCGGCCTTTGCATGGCCTGCCAGCAAAAGCCACGGCCATGGGGCAATATGTACTTTCATGCCGCCTACACCGGCCTGTTGCGCGACCTCATCCATCAACTGAAGTTTGGCGGCAGGCTGCACCTGGCCGTGGCCCTTGGCTGCCTTTTGGCGGAGCACCCCGCCTTCAATCCATCAGATCTTGCTCACACCGGCTTCAAGCAGCCCAGTGCGGATCAGAGCAGCTTCAGCCCGCCCAGTGCGGACCAAATCAGCCTCAGCCAGCCCGCCTTGGGTCAAACCGGCCGGCATCACCCCAATGACCAAACCCCCTTGGGGCAACCCAATTATAAGCAAAGCGCCCTGGCCTTGCCTGCTTTTGGTCAAGCCGGCTACCATAAGCCAAGCCTTGCGCAGGACGGCATTGCACATGCGCCAGGCTATGACTGCATCACCCCCATACCGCTGCACATGAGCCGCCTGAGCCAACGCGGCTTCAACCAGTCGGCAGAAATCGCCCGGCCCCTGGCTGCGCGGCTAGGCATACCCATTTGCAGCGGCCTGCTTACGCGCAACACCGCCACCCGCAGGCAAAGCGGCCTTACCCGCAAGGAACGCGCCCAAAACCTGCGCGGAGTTTTTACCGCCCCGCCTCTGCACGGCCAGCGCATCCTGCTGCTGGACGACATTATGACCACCGGCGCCACCCTGCACGAAGCCGCGACCTGCCTGCTAAAAGCCGGAGCCGCCGCCGTGGATATAGCCGTAATAGCCCGCACACCGGCCAGGAATATGTGCGCGGAGTTGTAAGAGAAAGATTTAGAGGATGAAGCCAGATTTACCATATGTGGGGCGCGAAATAGCATCGCCGACAAGTACTGCCCGCCTTATGCTTATAGGTGCTAAATTGTTGTGCTTTGTCAAAACTAGCCACACCACACCCCGCAAGGGGTTGAACCCCTTGACCCGCATAATTTTTTATTAAGCTGCCTGCCTCTACTCATCAATTTTTGAACAATATGCTTCCGCTTGCGACACGGCTATACGTCGCACCAGTTCATCAGCCAGCATGCGAGAAGAAAGACGCCGTAGCGCCTCTTCATTGGCCTTGCGTTCCGCCGCCTCATCACCCGTTTCATAACGCGGCTCAGTTGGCGGAAAATAAACAAACATAGGCCCTTTTCCGGTCAATATCCATTCAGGATTAGCATGCTTGTAACGCATGAGAATAACCAGCCAACCGGCTGGAATTTTGCCCCGCCGTTTTGCGTCCGAAACAGAGCACTGCTTGACGCCTAGCAAATCGGCAAGCTCAACCTGTGTATTTTTGCCGGTAATTAGCTTTATGCGCTCCATTTGAGCATCAAAAATCTGATTTGCCATATAAACCTCGTTGCCGCTTGTTTATAGATGTGACCTACTATTGTTGTCCAATCGAACTACAATAGTAGGTCGAATATGTAAAGAGACATTGTATGTGGAGGAAATGCAAAAGAAATATGACGAAGATAAATTGGCTAAGACCTTCATGCCTGCCGTAATCCGGCGCTACCGTGATGCTGCGGGGCTATCGCAACGAGAGCTGGCGGACCAGGTGGGCATTTCTAAAAGCTACATTTCATCTCTTGAACTCGGCTATCGAGCGCCGAGTCTCAACCTGTTGGTAAAAATTGCCCAGACATTGGGAGTAAAACCAGGTAAAATGGTCGATGAAATGGTGGATGCTGCGGAGAAGGTTATCAATAATTAAGGAGATTGTGGTGGACTGGACTGTCTTATCTGCGCTTCTGGGTGGCATTGGCTTCGGTAGCGTACTTACGGCTGGCCTTCAAATCATTTACCAACGTAAGAAAGATAAAGAGAACCGCACCTTTGAAGAAAAAAAGTATGCATATCTTGAGTATATCAAGACAATTCAAGAGTCTCAATTCATGCAAAATCCAAAAGAAGCTGCTTGGAAAAGAACTGCTGCAATGGCAAGAATTGAGCTATTTGGCAGTGAAGAAGTTCTAAAAAAATTAGAAATTGTTTCGCAAATCAAAAACGCTGACCTAACAGTGCCATTGAAGGAACTTTTTAAAGCTATGCGTGATGATTTGAATGTAAATTAAGTAGTTATAGAAATTGTCAGCAGTAAAATTAGCTCAGAAATCAAAAATGACTTACAGCGTAAGCCGTAAGTCATTTTTAATTTCTAGACGCGGAGTGAAAGATTGAAATCCTTCACCCAGCCAATTCAATACTACTAAGCTTCTTCAGCCTTGGCGGCTTTTTCGCCCAACTGAATACGCACGTACTGTTTTACGGTGATCTTGTCGTCAATCGCCTTGGCGCAGGCGTTAACCACATCGGTTATGCTCATTTTGTCGTCGCGGATGTAGGGCTGTTCCAGCAGGCACACTTCCTGATAGAACTTGTTGATGCGGCCATCCACAATTTTGTCGACTATATTGGCGGGCTTGCCTTCATCCAGAGTTTTCTGGCGGTATACTTCGCGCTCGCGCTCAATAAGGGCCTTGTCCAGGCTGCCTTTGTCCAGCGAGGCGGGGTTGGCCGCAGCCACCTGCATGGCTACGTTTTTAGCCAGTTCCAGAAACTCGGGCTTCTTGGCGGTTTCCGGCTTGGTGCAGGCAAATTCAACCAGCACGCCTATTTTGCCGTTGGAGTGAATGTAGCAGCCAATTATGCCGTTGCCCTGCACAGCCATGTAGCTGTGGCGGCCAATGGACATATTTTCGCCGGTGGCGGCGATAAGGTCGTTAAGGCCTTCTCCGGCCAGGGCCAGAACGGCGTCATGGTTGGCAGGCTTGCCCGCGAACACCTTGTCCGCCACGGACTGGGCGAAGGTCTGAAACTGCTCGCCGCGCGAAACAAAGTCGGTTTCGCACATTACTTCAACTATGGCGGCGGCGGAGTTATCCGCAGCCAGCTTGTGCGCTACCACACCTTCGGAGGTGGCGCGGTCGGCGCGCTTGGCGGCCTTGGAAAGGCCCTTCTGGCGCAGCCAGTCAATGGCCGGTTCCAGTTCGCCGCCGCATTCCTGCAGGGCTTTTTTGCAATCCATCATGCCCGCTTGGGTGCGGTCACGCAGTTCTTTTACGAGTTTAGCGGAAATTTCCATATTCTTGTCCTCCGGCTTATTCGTCGTCATCGGCGCCGAAATCTTCGTCCGCCTTTGCGCTGGCGCGCGCTTCCATTTTTTCTTCAACTGCCGGGGCGTCTTTCTTGGCGCCTTTATCCTTGCTCATGGCTTCGCCTTCCATGCAAGCTTCGGCCATGGAGCCTACAAACAGCTTAATGGCGCGTATGGCGTCGTCGTTGCCTGGAATAATATAGTCAATCACGTCGGGGTCGCAGTTGGTATCCGTTACCGCAACAATGGGAATGCCCAGCTTGCGGCATTCCTTAATGGCAATGGCTTCGCGCTGCGGGTCTATAATAAAGGCCAGCTGGGGCAGTTTTTCCATGTCTCTGATGCCGCCCAGCACAAGGCGCAGTTTATCCAGTTCCCTTTGCAGGGTAAGAATTTCTTTTTTCTGATAGCGGCTTACCGAACCGTCTTCAAACATGGCCTCAAGCTTTTTCATGCGGTCAATGCTTTTTTGAATGGTGAAGAAGTTGGTAAGGGTGCCGCCCATCCAGCGGTTGGTCACATAATACTGCCCGGCGCGCGAGGCTTCGGAAGCCACGGCCTCCTGCGCCTGACGCTTGGTGCCTATAAAGATCACCTTGCCGCCTGAGGCTACGGTATCCACCACTTTGTCGTGAGCTATGCGGTACAGTTTAACGGTTTGCTGCAAATCGATTATATGAATGCCGTTGCGCGCGCCGAAGATAAACGGCTTCATCTTGGGGTTCCAGCGGCGGGTCTGGTGGCCGAAATGCACGCCGGTCTCCAGCATTTGCTTCATACTTACATAAGCCATAAAAAAACTCCTTAGGGTTATGTCTCTTCCCGGCACCCTTGCCCGTTATCCGGCGGCCCTCCGCCGGCACCCTGAGCAGATGTTCGCGCCTCACTTGGCGCGGCGTCAAAAAAACGCGTCAGGGAAGATGGAATAATTGTGAACTCGGTGCTATACGCTGTTTAAGAGCAACAATCAAGCTTTCATGCGCCGAAATACAAAAAAAATCAAAAACGCAAAAGAAAAATTGCCTTGGCAGGCAAACTGTGCAAAAGAAAAATTCTTGATATCTGACTAAAATAACCACTAAACGGCTTTGGGCAAGGGCCCGGCAGCTACCGCCCCCCCCACGTCCGCCCACTATCCGTATAGGCGCGTTTATTCCGCCCCTTGAGGTGCAGTTTGACTGAACAGGAACACACCAGCATCATTATGCCCGCCCATATAGGCATTATAATGGACGGCAACGGCCGCTGGGCCGCGCAGCGCGGCCTGCCGCGCAGCGCCGGGCACAAGGCCGGAGCCGATGCCGTGCGCCGCGTGGTTACCGATTGCCGCAAACGCGGCCTGCAAAGCCTTACCCTGTATACTTTCTCCCGCGAGAACTGGGCGCGCCCCAAAGACGAAGTAACCATGCTCTTCGGCCTCTTGGTCGATTTTCTGGGCACCGAACTCCCCCTGCTGCAAGAAAACGACATCCGACTGCACATTTTCGGCGACAAAGCCGAGCTGCCCTTTGCCTCGCGCAAAGCCCTAGATTACGTGCTGGCCAAGACATCCGGCAACAAAAGCATGCACCTTAACCTGGCCCTCAACTATTCCGGACGGGAAGAAATTATAATGGCCCTGCGCGCCTATCTGGCCGCCGGACATAACCCGGACAGCCTCACCCCCGAAATTTTGAGCAACTACCTGTACAGCGCGGGGCAGCCCGACCCCGACCTCATAATCAGAACCAGCGGCGAATACCGCACCAGCAACTTCTTGCTCTACCAAAGCGCTTACAGCGAGTATTTTTTTACCAATACCCTCTGGCCCGACTTTAACGAACAAGACCTGGACCAAGCCCTGCAAAGTTACGCCAGCCGCGAGCGCAGATTCGGGAATATTTAGCGGATGCGGCTAGCGCCGCGTTGGTAATGCCTCCGGCGGCCGGGGGGAGTGGGCTTTGCCCCCTCCCCCCGGACCCCCCG
>JAVBON010000011.1:0-117764 GCA_031550525.1 Desulfovibrionaceae bacterium | reverse complement strand
AGGGGGTCCGGGGGAGAGGGCAAAGCCCTCGCCCCCGGCCGCCGGAGGCATTCACACGAGGAGAATTCCCTTGGCACTTCAAGAGCAACTTAAAAAAATGATACTGGAGACCTTGCCGGGCGTGGATTGCGTCATCGGCTGGGGTCCTGGTCCTGACCCGTTGCGCGGGTCGCCCTACTTCATGCGTAACCCGGAGGATGTGGAGGCTTTTATGGCCGGCCCTCTGGCGGTGCAGAACCCTGCGCTCTTTCTGCCCGAATACAAAGGCAAGAAAGTGGGCATAGTGGTTAAGGGGTGCGATTCGCGTTCGGTGGTTCAGCTTATAAGCGAAAACCTTATAAAGCGCGAGGAAGTGGTTATTATCGGCTTCCCCTGCGACGGCGTGGTGGATGTGGATAAAGTGGCGGCCAAGCTGGCCCCTTACGGAGAAATGGGCGAGGTTGAAAGCGCTCAGGTTGCCGATAAGGAAATAAAGGCAAAGATAGGCGGCAAGGACGTGACAATAGCCCTTGCCGCCGTTATGGCCGACAAATGCGGGCGCTGCAAAGTGCCCAACGCGGTTATATCCAACTTCTTCGCGGGCATTGCCAAAGACGCCTCCAGCGTGCGCGACGACTTTGAAGACCTGGCCGAACTGGAAAAAATGAGCCTGCCGGAGCGCCTGAAGTTTTGGGAAAAGGAAATGTCCCGCTGCATCAGGTGCTACGCCTGCCGCAACGCCTGCCCACTGTGCGTGTGCCGCGACCACTGCGTGGCCGCAAGCCGCGAGCCGCATTGGGTAACTCAGGCCGACTCCGTGCGCGACAAGCTCATGTTTCAGGTAATTCACGCCAGCCACCTGGCCGGGCGCTGCACCGGCTGCGGCGAGTGCCAGCGCGCCTGCCCCGTGGGCATACCCGTGCTGCTCTTAAAGCGCACCCTGGGCCGCGCCGTGGGGCAGATATTCGGCTTCAGCGCGGGCATGGATACTGAGACGACCGCGCCGCTCCTCACCTTCCAGGTGGAAGAAGACAAAATTAAAGAGAGGGACTGGTAATGGAAGCTAAATACATCTCCCTGTCCCAAGTTAACGCGTGGCTGGCCGAATTGGCCGGGCGCTTCGAGGTATGGGCGCCGCGCTATGAAGGCGAGGGCGCAACCGGCGCTGTGGTTTACCGCCAGTTCGATGCCGAAAAAGGCGTGGAACTGGCTAAAAAGCCCACGGAATCCGCCAAGGCCGCCATTTTTCCGCGTTCCGAAGCGCTGGTTAATTACAAGCGCGGTCAGGCGGAGCAAAAACCCACCCTCAGCCTGGAAGTGCCGGAAGCTTCCGGCCCCCGGCTGGTGTTCGGGCTGCTGCCCTGCGACGCGCGCGGCTTTTTGGTGTTCGACCCCGTGTACAACGGCTCCGGCACTGGCGGCAAATTCAAAGACGTTTACTACCTGCGCCGCCGCGCCAATACCGTGCTTATAGCCAAGGCCTGCTCCAGCGTGTTTTCCACCTGCTTCTGCAACTGGGTGGGCGGCTCACCCGCCTCCACCGAAGGCGCGGACGTGCTGGCAACGGAAGCTGGCGAAGGCTTCGTGCTCATGCCCATAACGCCGGAAGGCGAGGCCGCCATTGATTCCACCCTGCTCGCCAAGGCCGACGACAAGCAGCTTGCCGCCGCCAAGGCCGGGCAGGAGGCGGCGGAAGCCAAGCTGGGGCCCGCTCCGGACATTTCCGGCGCGCCGCAGGCTTTGATAAAACGCTTTGAAGATCAGGCCTTCTGGCAGGTGGAATCGGCCCATTGCCTCTCTTGCGGGGCCTGCACCTACCTGTGCCCCACCTGCTACTGTTTTAACGTGACGGACGAATCCGCCGGCATGGCGGGCGTGCGCCTGCGCAGTTGGGACGCCTGCATGGTGCCTTCCTTCACCCTGGAGGCCAGCGGGCACAACCCGCGCATGCAAAAGGCCGCGCGCCTTAAAAACCGCGTGGGGCACAAGTTTTCCTACTACCCCACCCTGCACGGGGGCCGCATAGCCTGCGTGGGCTGCGGGCGCTGCATAAAAAGCTGCCCTTCGGGCGTGGATATACGCCGCATCGTCACCGATGCCGCAGGTATTAGCGCCGCGCAAAAGCCCAAAGCCGCCGGTAAGGAGTAAACCATGCCCAACACTGCAATAAAAGAATTCGACATGGCGGCGGCCAACCCATATTTGCCGCATGTGGCAACCGTGCTTGAGGTTATTACCGAAACGCACAACATTAAAAGCTTCCGCCTCAAAATAGACGACGAGGAAGTGTGGAAAAACTTCACCTTCCAGCCCGGCCAGGTTGGGCAGCTCTCGCTCTTTGGCGTGGGCGAATCCACCTTTGTTATCAACTCCACCCCCACGCGCATGGATTACATCCAGTTCAGCGTAATGCGCGCGGGCGAGGTAACAACCG
This sequence comes from Desulfovibrionaceae bacterium, assembly GCA_031550525.1. Classification (GTDB taxonomy): domain Bacteria; phylum Desulfobacterota; class Desulfovibrionia; order Desulfovibrionales; family Desulfovibrionaceae; genus WRHT01. The sequence continues at coordinate 115,351 of JAVBON010000011.1, read as the reverse complement.
CCCTGCACGGCTTGCAACCCGGCGATAAAGTGGGCGTGCGCGGCCCCTTGGGCAACTGGTTCCCTTACGACGACCTCAAGGGCAAAAACATCGTCTTCATAGGCGGCGGCATCGGCATGGCCCCAATGCGCACCCTGCTGCTCTATATGCTGGATAATAGGGCCGATTACGGCGACATATCCCTGCTTTACGGCGCGCGCTCCCCGCAGGATCTTTCCTTCGCGCAGGACCGCGCCGACTGGCTGGCCCGCAAAGACATGAACACCGTGCTTACCATAGACGTGCCCTCGGAGGGCTGGGAGCACAAAGTGGGCCTGATACCCAACGTGCTTACGGAAATGGCCCCCAAGGCCGAAAACACCGTGGCCATAACCTGCGGGCCACCCATCATGATCAAATTCACCTTGCAAGCCCTCGATAAACTGGGGTTCAAAGAAGATCAGATCATCACCACGCTGGAAAAACGCATGAAGTGCGGCGTGGGCATTTGCGGCCGCTGCAACATAGGCGGCAAATACGTCTGCATAGACGGTCCCGTGTTTACCTATGCGCAGTTGAAGGGCATGGTGAATGAATTGTAAGGCCCCTTTGGGGGCGGGGCCAGGGGGCGGCAGCCCCCTGGCCCCCCGCAGGGGGTTATCTTTTATACCTGTAAGGCATCAAAATCCGTCAACCCACGCAGTTGTTCCACAAGAGCGAACAGAAGGTTCAAACGGTTCTGCCGCAAGGCTTTATCCTCGCACATAACCATAACGTCGTTAAAAAATCCGTCCACTACCGGTTTTAACTCGTAAAGCTGTTCAAACAGAGCGTTGAAATCGTCCTCTTTGAAATACTGCGCGAATTTGGGCGCTATTTTATCCAGAGTGGCGGCAAGCTGCTTTTCAGCAGTCTCCTGCAACAGGGTTTTGTCGTACTTGCCGGTAAGGCCGGCATTTTCGCCCTGCTTGCGTATAATGTTGGCCGGGCGCTTAAAGGTAAGCACTGCGGAGCTGAAATCCGGCCCGGCGCTGAATTTTTTAAGAGCTTCCAGCCGGGCGAAGGCCGCCCATACGTCGGTATAACCCGCCGCGACCACGGATTCGGCCAGCAGGGTTTCCGCGCCAAGGCCCGTAAAGTAGTTTTTAAGGCGCAAAGCGAAAAACTCGCCCAGCTTGGACAAGGCCTCGGCTTTCGGCAGCTTCCATTGCCTTTCGCCGTAAAGCTCGTGCGCTTTGGCGAACAGCGCGTTCACATTAAGGCGCAGCTTCTGCTCCACTATAATACGGGCCATGCCCAAGGCGGCCCGGCGCAGGGCATAGGGGTCGGCCGCGCCTGTTGGCACAAGGCCCAGCCCGAAACATCCGGCCAAAGTATCGGCCTTGTCGGCCAGAGATATTATGGCCCCGCAACGCGTGGCGGGCAGGGGGCTGTCCGGCCCGGCGGGCAGATACTGCTCGGCCAGAGCCGCGCTTACCGTGGGGTTCTCGCCCTTTTTGGCGGCGTAAATGGAACCCATAATGCCTTGCAAGGTGTCAAACTCGCCCACCATTTCCGTAACCAGATCGGCTTTGGAAAGCAGACCCGCGCGGGCCGCGTCCGCTGCGGAAACTCCGCCGGTTTCTTCGGCTATCCAGGCGGCCAGGGCGCTGATGCGCCGGGTTTTGTCGCCCATGCTGCCGATTCCGGCCAAAAATATTACTTTATCCAGCTTGCCCAGCCAGGCGTCGAAGCTGGAATTAAGGTCGGTGTGCCAGAAAAAACGGGCGTCTTCCAGCCGGGCGCGCAGCACGCGCTCCCAGCCTTTGCGCACCACACTTTCGTCTTTGGGCGAAAGGTTGAGCACGGTGAGAAAATGCGGCAACAGCTTGCCGTTTTTATCTTCAAGGCCGAAGCTCTTCTGGTGGTGTTCCATGCTGGTCAAAAGCACCTCACGCGGCACTTCCAAAAAACTTTCGTCAAAAGAGCCCAGCAGCGGCACAGGGTGCTCGCACAGGCCCTGCACCTCATGCAGCAGGCTGTCTTGCCAGAGCACCTTGCCGCCAACCTTGGCGGCGGCTGAGTTGCCGCCATCTTTTATAAGCATGCCGCGCTCAAGGCCGGAAGATGTAATTTTAAGGTCGCTTTTAGCCAGGTTGAAATAGCAGGAAGCGTCATCCAAGCTGAAAGGCCCAGGCCCGTGCACGCGGTGCCCAAGGCTTTGCCTGCCGGATTTTATACCGCCAACTTCAAAGGGCACAACCTGTTTATCCAATAAGGCCAAAAGCCAGCGCAACGGGCGCGCGAAGGTAAAATCGCCGCTACCCCAACGCATGCGCTTTGGAAAGCTCAGGCCAGCCACAATCTCCGGGCAGAGGCGCGTCAATAACGCCATAGTCTCTTCGCCGCCGCTTTTTACACGGGCGGCCAGATACTCGCCTTTATCGGTGGTAATGGTAAAAGTATCGGCAAAGGCCACGCCCTGAGTGCGGGCAAAGCCCTCGGCGGCCTTGGTTGGGTTACCCGCAGCATCAAAGGCGGCCTTTACTGGCGGGCCGGTAACAACCTGCTCGCTCAGGCGGGTTTGCGCGGCCATATCTTCAACATATACCACGGCACGGCGCGGGGTGCTGTTAACCGTCATATCGCCAAAATCCAGACCGGCGCTTTCAAAGGCCGCAGTAAATTTATGGCGCAGTTCTTTTTCCAGCCCATCCAGAAAACGGGCGGGCAACTCTTCGCATCCTATTTCAAGCAAAAATACAGACATATTTGCGGTCCTTGGTAAGTATACAGGCGCTATTCAACGCCCTGAACGTTGACAAAGGCACAGTGGACTAAGACAGATTACCTTAGCGGGGCTTTGCCCCGCGCCCCGCAAGGGTGTAGCTCGTGCTGCAAAAGCACAACACTTTTTGGCTGGCAAACTATAAGCCAGCATGAGTGCTGGAGTGCTATTTCGAGCCCCCTTGCCCCCGCAATTATGGAGAAAAAGGGCTTTAGTAATCTAAAACGCTATTTCGCGCCCAGCATTGGGTAACCCATTTCTTCGCGTTGCGCGGCATAAAGCCGGGCCACGGCCGAGGCCAGCTTGCGCACGCGGCCTATGTAGGCGGCGCGCTCGGTAATGGATATTGCGCCTCTGGCATCCAGCAGGTTGAAAGTATGGGAGCTTTTCATAACGTAATCATAGGCTGGCATCATCAGGCCCATGTCGGCCAGCCGGAAAGCCTCCTGCTCGTACTCAGAAAAATGGCGCAGCAGCAGGGCAGAATCGCTCTGCTCAAAATTGAAGCGCGACTGCTCTATTTCGTTTTGCAGGTAAATCTGGCCGTAGGTTACCTTGTCGTTCCACATAAGGTCGTAGACCGATTCCTTGCCTTGCAGGTACATGCACAGGCGCTCCAGCCCGTAGGTTATCTCCACGCTGGTGGGGGCCAAATCCACCCCGCCAATCTGCTGAAAATAGGTAAACTGGGTAACTTCCATGCCGTTAAGCCACACTTCCCAGCCAAGCCCCCAAGCCCCCAGAGTGGGCGATTCCCAGTCGTCCTCCACAAAGCGTATGTCGTGCTCGGCCGGGTTTACGCCAAGTGCGGCAAGGCTTTGCAGGTACAACTCCTGCACGCCTTCGGGCGAAGGCTTGAGAATTACCTGAAACTGAAAATATCTTTGCAGACGGTTGGGGTTTTCGCCGTAGCGCCCGTCCTTGGGGCGGCGCGAAGCCTCCACATAGGCGGTGTTCCACGGTTCCGGGCCGATAACGCGCAAAAACGTGGCCGGGTTGAAGGTGCCAGCGCCGCACTCAATATCGTAAGACTGCTCTATAACGCAGCCTTTGCCGGCCCAAAAGTTTTGCAGGGTCAATATAAGGTTTTGAAAGGTCATACGCCTTGCTCCACAAAATTAAGTATTTAATTCACATACCGCGCTTGAGCCGCGCAGTAAATGGAGAATTGGCTAAAAAAACAGGTTTTGCGCAAAAAATACCCGCCGGGCGTAAAAACGCGGGCAAGCGCAGCAGGCACAGCGCCGGGCATGGCAGCCGGCGGTTTATCATATAAAAGAGCGACCGCCGTTTCCGGCGGTCGCTCACGGTTTGGCGTGTCAACGCTAATTATTAAGCATGCTGACTACTTCAGGCGTGGGCACGTTGAGCAATATGGTAAAGAACACATAAATGCTCACGCACATCACCAGACTGAGGATTACTCCGTTAATAACCGTGCGTTTCATGCCAACGCCTTCATCCGGCAGGCATACGGTCATGCCAAAAAGGAAAAGACCGGAGACCAGATAGAAGCCCAATAAAGGAGTAAGCGCGGCATAGATTATGGATCCGGCCACAATAATGGCTATACGCTTGGTCGAGGCGGTTTCAAAAGGCTCGTGCCTGTATTTCGTCTTATACTTCCAAAGGCCCTTGGCAATAAGATAAAGGCCGCCAACGCCGATCATGTAAACCAGCGCTTTCGGGAACATAAGGCCGAGGCCGCCAAGCTCGTAAAGCTGCGAGCCGAACAGCGCGGCCACGCCAAGCAACATCAGGCCGCTGCCGAGATCGGCCTGCGGGCTCATGTTGCTGTGAGGCAATTCCAGCTCGATGCCTTCGACCTTGGCTTTTTGGGTTCGCCTGAGTTTAAGCAGAAAGGGCGTGATCATTGAAAGCAAGGTCAGGGCAATAAGCGCCACGGATACCGTGCTTTGCGAAAACACGGTCAAAATGGTGCCGCCATCCATGGCATGAGAGAGCTGTTCGGTCTTGCCGAGGTTTTCTTCGATCATTGCGCCAAGAATGAGGCCAAGGGCCATGGCGCCCGTATCCAGGCCGAAACGGTGGCACAAATAGCCGAAAATGCCGAACACCAGCACCACCCACATATCCAGAAGGCTGTTGCCGATGGCGTATGAGCCTATGAAAGACAGCATTACAATGCCTATGGCCACCATGGTGAGGCGCACCTTGAGCAGCTTGGTCATGATTTTGACCAGCATGTAGCCCACAGGGAGCATAAGCAGGTTAACCGCAAACTGCGACATGATAAAAGTATAGGTAAGCTCGCCCGATACCGTAAAAACCTTGAAGCCGGGCTGAATGCCCTTGGCCAGCAGCGCGCCCATTATAACGGCGGCCACGGCGCTGCCCGGAATGCCCAAGGTGAGCATGGGAATAAGCGAACCGCCAATAACGGCGTTGTTGGAGCTTTCCGACGAGGCTACGCCTTCAATAACGCCGGTGCCGTATTTTTCCGGGTTTTTATCCCAGCGTTTGGATTCGTTATAGGCTATAATCGCCGCGATTTCGCCGCCGGCTCCGGGCAGCATGCCAACAAAGCTGCCTATGATGGACGAGCGCAGCAGCACAATTTTACATTTGCCGTACAGTATTTTGAAGGTCTGCCAAAAAGCTCCCTTGGTGGGGCAGTATCTGGCGATGAACGGCTTGTAGCTGCCTACCAGATACATAACCTGCGAGAACGAGAACAGGCCGATCATGGCCGGTATGATGGCCAGCCCCTGCACCAGCGGGTAATAGCCGAAAGTGAAGCGCGGCACGGCTTCATGCGGGTCCATGCCCACGGTGGAGCACAAAAGGCCCACAGCGCCGGAGAGCAAGCCTTTAACCATGTTGCCCGAAGACATTACGGCTATGGTGGAAAGACCGAACACGCACAGCCAAAAGCTCTCGGGCGCGCCGAATTTAAGCGAGAGCACAGCCAGAGGCGCGGCCAGAAAAAGCAGCATGAAGTTGCCGAAAATACCACCGGAAGCCGATGAAATAAGCGAGCCGTAAAGGGCTTCATCCGCCTGCCCTTTCAGGCACATGGGCCAGCCGTCAAAGGTGGTTGCAACGGATGAAGGCGTGCCGGGAGTGCGTATAAGAATGGCCGAGTTGGCCCCGCCGTAAATGGCGCCCGCGTAAATGGCCCCCAGCATGATAAGGCCGCTGATTTCGTTCATGGCAAAAGTAACCGGCACCATGAGCGCCACGCCCATGGTGGCGGAAAGGCCCGGCAGAGCGCCTATGATAATGCCGCCGGTAAGGCCGGCCAGCATAAGAAATATATTTAAAGGTTCAAACAAATGCCAGATGGCGGGACCTATAAACTCAAGCATACACAGCTCCTGTTGCGTTTGAATTGAATGTTCGCCCAATGGGTGGGGGTAAGCCGCAGCCAGCCGCGCGCCTTAACGCCCTTGACTGGGCATTCGCGCGTAACACTGTATAAAACAAGCAGGTAACGGAGGGCTGGAAGACCGCGCTATTTACGCGGCCCAAGGCTTGCCGGGACCAAAGGCTTTTTCGCCGCGTACGGGCGGCGGAGGCAGCGCCTAGGCCAGGCTTGGAGCTGTTGCGGGCGAAGCCCTTGTGGGATGAGAGCCCTGCCAGGGCTCTTTTGAATGTATGTTGAGTGCCGAGCACAGGACGCGCTCGAAGTTGAAATGCAATTTTGCGCCGCAGGGGGCGACGGCGGCCATGTAAAGCTGCTGAACCAGGCTGAGAGGCAAAAGGTCGTCCATTCCGGCGACTTTAAGCGTGGTTTCGCCAGTGGCGTCGGAACGCGCCGCAAAAGGGGCTTCGGCATGGCCGTATGCGTTTGCCTGAGCGGCGAGCAGGTTATCAGAATTATTTGAGAGGTCGGACCATGCGCCCCAAGCTTGCAGGGCCACGCACAAAAGGCACAGCGCCAGAGCGCCGCGCAGGCATTTGCGCGCAAGTTCGGCATGGCGGCGCTGCAAGGCCGAAGCCAGCACCGACGCAATAATAAGCGCCAGCCAAGGCAAGGCTGCCGGGTGCGTTAAAATATGGCCGGACTGCTCAAACATTAATACTCCAATTTTTTTTCGGCTTATAAGCGTATTTTAATGCGCCTGCCGCCGCCTGATGGCAATAAAGCAAAAGCCGTGCCATACTTCCGGCAGTCGGCGCGGCAGCGCAAGCGTGTTATTCGCATTATATTCTCGCGCTGGCCGCCAGTCATGCCATGCCCATATGCGGACACGATGACGGCATGCCGTCGCTAAAAACAACTGGGGCATTTCAACTTTTTCCAAGTTAAAGCGCCCTGAAAACGGCAGCGCCATAAAAACGGCAAACCGGCGCATCCGCCCTCAAGTATTTAAACCGTGTGCCGATATGGCAAATGCGAGGGGATGATCGCAACCTTAAATTCTCATGTGTGGATTTACTATGAAACGCATCACAGGCATACTGACAATTCTGAACATTCTGGTGTTCGCTTCTTTTCTGACGGCTTGCGGCTCTGGCAACTCCGTGCCGCCGGAACGGCAGGCGGAGCAAAAAAAAGCGCCCCTTGTAACCTCGCCGGTTCCGGTGCCGGCAAACCCGGCGGCATACGGCCAGATAACCGCTCAAGCCAGTGACCATTGGCGCGAAATGGCGGCCTACACCGCCCAGCGCGTGTACAAAGCCTATGAGGACCGCGAAGATCTTCTGGAACTGCCAATATATGTGGCCCCGCCCAACAACCGGCCCTTTACCGTGGCCTATTACAACCTTTTACGCACCGAACTGGTCTCGCGCGGGTTGCAGGTTTCCTACAACAAAGAGCCGCGCAGCGTAGTTCTGGAGTATTCGGTGCAATCCGTGCCCTTTGACGCCAAGCGTTTTGAAGAGGCTGAAAAATTCTCCGGCCAAGGCTCTGGTTCTGACCACGAAATTGTGGTCAACTCCCGGCTGTTCTACCGCAACCGTTTTGTCATGCACTGCTCCAGCATACGTTATATAAACGATGCCGATCTGCCTTTGTATATCGACCCGCAGGCGGGCGACCCCATGGCCGAAAGCAGCCGCAGCATACGCATTACCAGAAAGTAGGTGGATTATGACCGAAACAGCCATACTCAAAATAAGCGACTATAAAAACCGCATTCTCTGGGGTGTTTTGTGCATGGTGGGCATACTGCTCACGGCCTGCGCCCCGGCCACGCCGGAGCAAAACGCCCAGCCCCCCGTAAGCATGAATGAGCGCTTGCCCCATGCCGTAAGCCAAAATCCGCCCGGCGGCGTGCTCATGCTTTCATCCAACACCAAGGCGGGCGACGCTTTGGGCAATATTCTACTGCCCCGCATGGGTTCCACCGGCGGCGTGCTGGTAACCAGCCTGGTAAATCTGGAAGATTTGGATAAAACTTGCGCCTTTGGCAGGCTCACCACCCAGCAGATAGGCTCACGCCTTAGCCAGCATGGCTTCAAGGTATTGGAGCCGCGCCTCTCCTCCACCCTTCGCTTTGAAAACCGCGAAGGCGAGTTTATGCTAACGCGTGAGAGCATGCGCCTGCTTTCCACCGAGTACGACGCCCATGCCGTTATGGTAGGCACTTACTCCGAAAGCAAAGACAGGGTTTTTCTTTCCGTGCGGGTAGTGCGTCTTAATGACAGCGCCGTAATGGCCGCCTATGAGTACTTCCTGCCCAAGAACGACGACGTGCAAGCCCTGATGGGGGTTGGGCGCGGCGGGCACGACAATGCGCTTTGGTTTAAGTACGCCAAAAGGGACCAGGCTTTTTAGGCTGGGGCGTTGGCCCCGTTAAAAAGTGGTTACTTTGGCGTACTTGGGAATTATCAGATAAATATGAAAGCGGCGAACGCCGCGCCGATAAGAGAGAGGCGAGCAGCCCCTCTCTTATCGGGCGTCCCGCGGGCTCAATACTCACCATCCCGAAGGGAACGCATCATCCATCTCCACGTCCTGCCAGTCGGCGGGCGGCTCCCGTGCTATCAGCCCTGCCTGGTATAGAGCGCGCTGCACGTTGTGCTTGCTCATTTTGAAGAACGCCAACGCGTCTTCGGTACCTACGGCTTTTCCCAAATAATAGAGCGTGCGCCGCATGTCGTCATGCGCCAGAGTTACGCCTTGCCGTATATCGGCGGGGGCTTCGGCCTCCGGCGCGGCCAGATGCAGCCACACAGGCAGGCCGGGTTTGGCTGGCTTGCGCTCGGGGTGGTCAGGGTCCGGTGTTTTTCGTAACGGTATGCGGTCGGGCTCGGAGGGGTCGTCCAGCGGGTCAAAACCTTTTTCTTGCAGCAGTTGCAGGAGTTTTTTACGGTGTGTCATGGCAGGCGCCTTTATCTTGCGTTACCCAAGGCAATGCGAGCCTGTGGGGCCACCCCGGCAGGAGGGGCCGGAATGGCTGGCGGTTGCGGCCTGGCAAGGCTATGGCTTATCAATACAACAGCCTTGCCGCGCTGGTGGGGGCTACTTCCACTCCGCCCAGTAGGCGAAACAGGCCGGAATTTCACGGATTACGGAAAAAATATCGCGTGGCTCGTAATAGCCGGAATGCAGCGAGCCCACCTGCGCTATGCCTGCGTGTTTCAGAGCCATGCAGGTACGGGGCAGATGAAAAAACTGGCTCACGGCAATGGCCCGCTCCAAACCGCGCTCGCGCATGTACTGCCCAGCAAAGCTGGCGGTGGCGCGGGTATTGACGCCCTCGCGGTGAATAACAACCGCCTCTTGCGGCAAGCCAGCCGCCAAGAGATAAGCGCCCATGGCATCGGCCTCGTTAACTCCGGATTTTCCGGCGCCTCCGCTCACTATAATCTGTTTTACCATGCCGTGACGGTACAAACCCAGAGCGGCATCAACACGGCCCTTAAGCCTTGGCGAAAGAGAGCCATCCGCAAATACCTCGTTACCCGGCACCACGGCCACATCGGCTGGAAAAACCTTGTCGGCAAAGCCTTGAGCGCTGATCATAAAGGCACAGACTATGGTGGCCAAAAACAAACTGAGCAGAAAACGCACGGAAGGATGCGCGCGGCCCCTGCCTGGGCTTTTTCGGGCGTAACTCTTGCGCATTTACGCCTCCACGGCCAGAAGTTTATGGCACAAGGCGCGAAACTCATCTTCGCAAACCGCCTGGCTCAGGCCGCCGTTAACCGAAGAAAGAACAAAGCGCGAGGCATCCATACGCTGGCCGTTTTTGAAAAATATAATGTATGGCACGCTGGGGGCCAGAAAACGATCCGTAAGATCTTGCTGCTCGTCTGAATCTACCTCGAAAAACTCCACGTCCGGCAAATCTCCGGCAGCCTTAATGCGGCGAAAGACATGATCCATGGCCCGGCAAGGGGGGCACCAAAGGGCGGTAAATTTAACCACGTAAAGCTTGTGTTTGTTTTCCGGCAAGGCTCCTTCAGCCATTACCTGGTCGAAATCATCTTCCGTAAGCTGGCGTGATTTGTATTCCGGCACAAGCGCGGGAGGCGGCGAGCCTTCCGGAGCTTCGGCCAAATTGTCGGCATAGGCTATAATCTGCCCGGCCTCACCGCCTCGAGCCAGGCGCATCAGGCTTATGCGGCAGCACGACCAGACCTCGTTCAAAAAATCCTCATCGCGGTGTTTAAGGCGCGAGAGGTCGGCATCGCCATGCAGAACATAACAGTCAAGACTGTAGCCCGGCATTTGCATAAGGCGCTTTTTGGCCGCCACGTCGGCCGTGGCAAACAGCTTTTGCCCGCATGAGGCGCAGTAAAAACAGCTCATTAATCAGCTCCGTGCGTATTTGCAAAAAGCTTTTGGCACTTGTGCCCACACTGGCGGCGGATGCGCCCGCGCGGGCTAACCCGCGCCAAAGCCAACCGGCGGTACAAGCTTATAATGCCAAAAGCATATTCAGACGCCTGCAAAAACCTTGGGGCGCTTGGACAGCGCCAAAAAATAGCAAAAATAACTTGTTATTTTCTGGCAACTTCCGCTATGCTCGCAAACATTGGCAATAGATCGCATTACCATGCGAATTTTGAAATTTATAGAGGTAACTCACGTGCATATACTTATTGCCGAAGACCAGCAAATGTCCAGAGTTATTCTGGCCACGCACCTGCGCAATTGGGGCCATAAGGTTATAGAAACTTCCGATGGCGCTGAGGCGCTGGATTTTTTGGCCCGTGTCAATTTTAACATCGATATGCTCATAACGGACTGGAGCATGCCCGGCATGGACGGCTTGGAGCTGGCCCGACAGGTGCGGGCGCTAAGCTCGGCAGGTCAATATATTTATATTGTGCTGCTCACCAGCCACAACGAGTTTGACGATAAAATACAAGGATTCGCCCTTGGCGGGGTGGACGACTACATAACCAAGCCCTTTGAAGCGGCGGAATTGCAACTTCGCACGCAGGTGGGCAACCGCATGATTCAGGCCGAGCGCACGCAGCGCCTTTACAGCCAAAGCCTGGAGCGGGTGGTAAAACAGCAGACCGGAGCCATACGCGAGACCCAAAGCGAGATAATAAGCCGCCTGTTTAACGCGCTGGAGTCGCGCGACCACGAAACCGGCGAGCATGTGCGGCGCATAGGCATAATGGGCGCATTTCTGGGGCGCAAGCTGGGCTGGAGCGCGGTACAGGTGGAGGCCATGCGCGCCGCCGCGCCGTTGCACGACATAGGCAAGATAGGCGTGTCCGATTCAGTGCTGCTCAAGCCAGGCCCGCTTACTCCCGAAGAATTCGAAATTATCAAGCAGCACACCGTAATCGGCGCGCGCATACTCTCCAAATCACACAACCCTATTATCCAGATGGCCGAAATAATCGCCCATTACCACCACGAGCACTGGGACGGTTCCGGCTACCCCGAAGGCCGCTCCGGATCGGCCATTCCGGTGCAGGCCAGAGTGGTGGCGGTGGTGGATTGCTACGACGCCTTGCTGTCCGACCGTATCTATCGCCCCTCGTTGCCGGAACAGGAGGTGCTGCGCATGATCCGCAACGGGCGCGGCAAGTTGTTCGACCCGGAAATTTGCGATTTGTTTCTGGATAACATTGACGACCTGCACGATTTTTTGGAAGAGGAAAACGCCCACAACGAGCCGGAAGAGCTGGAGAATATTTTTGCTTAGGCCTTTTTGCTGTTATGACGCCAGCTTATTATAAATTATCCTTTACAAATACGCCCGCCTATTGTTGACAACAAAACGAACCGGCTTAGATTAAACGCAACCGCACGGCTTTGTGCCCGCGGTTGTTTTTTTACGCGGTTGCGAGCCACCATCACCGGAAGCCCTGTTTGCACTATGAGTGAAGCCATTCACAAACAGAAGCCGGACATTGTTGTTGTCCGGTCCACAAAAGTATCCAGCCGCGAGATCTGGATGCTCACCTGGCCGCAAATCGTAATGATGCTATTCCAGTTTATGGTGGGAGCCACGGACGTATGGGTGGCCGGTCGCATCAGCCCGCAGGTGCAGGCCTCGCTTGGTCTTGTTACGCAACTTTTCTTCTTTTTGCAGGTAATAGGCATTGCCATAGCCACGGCCTCGGTGGCGGCCATGAGCCAGTCGCTGGGCGCAAGGCGCGCGCTGCGCGCCAAGCGCTATTTGGGCCTTATTTTCAACCTGGGCAGTATCATTTGTGTTATTACGCTGCTCTTTGGCTATTTTGGCGGCGGCGGGCTAATGCGCCTGATGCAGGTGCCGGGCGACATACTCGCGCTTACAGATTCGCTCTGGACCATTTTTCTCATAACCATACCGGCCCAATACGCCACGGCTTTCAGTTCCGCCGCATTCAGGGCGCACAAAAACGTTTGGGTGCCAATGTACACGGCCATGGTGGTGTTTGCGGTTAACGTGCTGCTGGATTTCGGGCTGGGCCTGGGGCGCTTTGGCATGCCAAATCTGGGAGCGCCAGGCCTGGCCCTGGCTACCTTTGCCTCAGTGCTGGCGGGCGCTTTGTTCAACCTTTACGCTTTAAGGCGCATTGGACTGCTCTCGCGCAGGTCTTTCGCGCCCCTGCGCTGGCAAAAAAAAGCCGCCCGTTACCTTTTCAAAGTTGCTCTGCCCGCCGGGGGCATGCAGTTCAGTTGGCAGTTGGGCTACCTGATGCTGCTCTCAATTACGGCGGGCATACCGTGGGATAGCGTTAATACTCTGGCCGGCATGAACGCCGGCATGCGCATAGAATCCATACTCTTCCTGCCCGCCTTTGCCTTTAGTTCCACCGGCTCGGTGCTGGTGGGGCATTATCTGGGGGCCGGGCAAAAAGCCGAAGCCAAAAAAGTGGGCTTGCGCGTGCTGGGGGCCGCCTGTGGCCTTATGTCAGCCCTGGCGCTTATAATGTGGCCCTTTGCCGGACATCTGGCCGCCTTTATGGCTCCGGACCCCGGCGCGCAGGTGCATGCCCTGCGCTACATACAGTTTAACCTGGCCTCAACTCCTTTTACCATAGGCAGCATGGTGCTGGGCGGTATTTTGGGCGGCGCGGGGGCCACCATATACACCTTTGTGGTGTACGGATGCGCCACCTGGTTTATACGGCTGCCTTTGGCCTGGTTTTTTGGTTACAGGCTATGGCAAAGCTCCAGCGGTATTTTTTTCGCCATGCCTGTTTCTCAGTTCTTCCAGGCTACAATTATTTTGTTTATCTTTCTTAAATGCGACTGGGCACGCTTTGCCATGCGCAGTCAGAAAAAAAACGCAAGGATACGCCTATGACACCGGAATTTACCCCCGTGAGCCTTCGTTACGCAAAACAATATAAGGAACTGCTCTGCCTGAACAACAGCCGCGCCTCTGACTACAGCTTCGGCAACATCTGGGGCTGGGGCGAGCATTACGGCCTGGAGTGGAAGCTCCTTAACGGCATGTGCTGGCTGCGCCAGACCAAGCCCCAAACGGTGTACTGGGCCCCAGTTGGCGACTGGAAAAATTACAACTGGGCCGCCTGCTCCTGCATGGACGAAGCAGGCACATTCATACGCGTGCCTGAAGAGCTGGCCGGCATATGGGAAGCAGCCTACCCCGGCCGGGTAACTGTAAAAGAAGCGCGAGGACAATGGGACTACCTGTATAGCGCCGAGGAACTGGCCGTTCTTTCCGGCAACCGCTTTCACAAGAAAAAAAACCTGCTGAACCAGTTTTTAAAGTTGTACGAGTTCAGCTATGCCGAAATGACCTCCGACTGCGTGGAGGCGGTGCTGGACATGCAACATGAGTGGATAAAATGGCGCGAGGTGGAAGATTCTCCCTCCCTGCTGGCCGAAAACCATGCCATAGCCCGCGTGCTGGAGCTATGGGACGCCATACCGGGCCTGGTTGGCGGGGCCATACATATAGACGGGGCGGTGGTGGCCTACACCGTGGCGGAGGAAATCTGCCCCGGCACCATGGTAATACATTTTGAAAAAGGCATGCCCGCCTACAAAGGCATTTACCAGGCCATAAACAACTTTTTCGCCAAAGAAATGGCTGATACCGGCAAAATAACCTACCTTAACCGCGAGCAAGATCTGGATGACGAAGGCTTGCGCAAGGCCAAAGAAGGATATAACCCGGTGGATTACGTAAAGAAATGCGCTGTTGAAATTATAAAGAAATAACAGGCCGCCGCGCCAGTGAAATACTTTTACCCTACGGAGTAACTTCATGTTCAAACTCAAAACAGCCGCCCTGCTCTGTTGCTGCCTTTTGCTCGCCAGCGCGCCCGCCTTTGCCTTGGGCGCGGATGCCCCCGCCGAGCCGCCCAAGCCGCAAAAACGCGTGGAAGTTGCCTTTGCGCTGGATACTACCGGCTCCATGGCCGGGCTTATTGACGGAGCCAAAAAGAAAATCTGGTCCATAGCCAACAGCATCATAGATCAAAACCCCGATGCCGAAATTCGCATGGGCCTCTTGGCCTACCGCGACATCGGCGATGATTACGTCACCCTATCCTTCCCTCTTACCACCGATATTCAGGGCATTTATGCCGAGCTTTTACAATTTCAGGCCAACGGCGGCGGCGATTACCCCGAATCCGTCAATGAGGCTCTGGATGTGACCGTTACCAAGCTGGGCTGGACCGATGCCCAAACCACTCCGGCAGACCGCATCATCTTTTTGGTGGGCGATGCCCCGCCTCATATGGATTACCAGCAGGACCGCAAATACCCTGAAGTAGTGGCCGAGGCCGCGCAAAAAGGCATTACGGTAAATACCGTTCAGGCAGGCTCCCACGCCGCCACCACCAAAATATGGAAGGAAATAGCAGCGCTGGGCAAGGGCGACTACCTGGCCATACCGCAGGACGGCGGGCGTGTGGTTATAATAGAAACTCCCTATGATGTGATAATTCACGACATCCAAATCCGCCTCAACTCCACTGTAGTCCCCTATGGCAGCGTTAAACAGCAGGCCGAGGTAAGCGGCAAGCAGGCTATGAATACCGAGCGCAGCGCGGCCAGCGCCGATATGGCCAAGTTTGTGAATAAATCTGGCAAGGGCGGCACGGTTGTGACCGGACGCGGCGATCTGGTGGCCGACGTAAAAAGCGGCAGCGCCAAACTGGCCGATATTCCTGAAAAGGAGTTGCCAGACAATATGCGAAAAATGTCCGGAACCGAGCGCGAAAAATACATAAAGGCCCAAAGCGCCGAACGTGAAAAACTGGCGGCGGAATTAGCTGAAAATGCCCTCAAGCGCGACGAGTTCATTAAAAAAGCCGAGGCTGAGGCCGCCAAAACAAGCAGCGCGGCCCCAGGCGACAGCTTTGACCGCTCCGTGGCAAAAACATTGGAGAAGCAAATAAAAAAATAGCTATATAACGCACAAAATTGCGCTCAAGGCGCATGATTTAGCCAAGATCCGCCCGGTCCGCAAATCATGCGCCTTGTTTATTTTACTGAGATAAAAGCCGTATTAAAGTATGCATGATAACTTTTCATAATAATTCCATTCTCTCGCGCCGGGTGTATTATTTAAGAAACTACGCCAAAAGCGGCAGGCAATTGCACGGCGTAAAACGACGCACCGGCAAAGCTTTTGCCGTAAAAAAAAAGGAGATAGTATGAGAAAGGCTCTTGTATTATTGTTTGTTATGGCCCTGTGTTTCGGTCTCGCGGCTTGCGCCGGCGACTCCAAGTCGGCCATCAACGACCCGTCTTTTGACGGTATGCCTGTTGATCATAACTACGGTGGCTAACCGCGCTCCCTGTCACCCTTAACCCGGTGGGGGGCCTCCGCCCCCACCGGCACTTCATTGCATATTCAAGCGCCAGGTCGTGCCGACATTCAGAGTGATTTTGTTATCTGGCAAGGAAGCAGGGCTTTGAACCGAAAGAGTATACTCTTACTGTATTCGGCTGAGGGGCAAAGCCTTGCTGACGCAGCCAGAGGGAAAAAGCGCCTGAATGCCGGCACAACCCAGGCCGCTCGCATGCAAAATGCGGATGCGCGTGGCGCTTATTTCGCACATGCCTGCAAAATAAAACCCGCCAAGACCTTTACGGGTTTTGCCTCAATTTGACTCACTCCATCTTTTTTGCGACAAACATAACGCCTGCCGGATCCTGCTCAAAGGTCCGTGGGCCCGCAATACTGTCCGCCTGTCCTGGTGCTTCGCCATTCCGGCATGGTAACGTACACCCTCCAGCGACGACCGGGGTATCTTAACCGATAGCCATTTGGAGGTATTGATTATGGCCATTAAGTACATTCCCGAACCGTTCAGAATAAAAATGGTGGAGCCGCTCAGAATGCTCACCCGCGCCGAACGGGAAAAGAAAATAGCCGAAGCCAAGTACAACCTGTTTTACCTGCGCAGCGAAGACGTGTACATAGACCTCATGACCGACTCCGGCACCAACGCCATGAGTCAGGAGCAATGGGCCGGCATTATGCGTGGCGACGAGGCCTATGCCGGAGCTTCCAGCTACTTCAAATTCATTGAGGCCGGAAAAGACATTTTCGGCTACAACTACATTCAGCCGGTGCATCAGGGCCGCGCCGCCGAAAAGGTGGTTTTCCCCCTGTTGCTGGAAAAAGGCAAATACGCCATTTCCAACATGTTTTTCGATACCACCCGCGCCCACGTTGAAATTGCAGGGGCCCGCGCCATAGACTGCGTGGTGCCAGAAGCCAAAGATCCGGCCAAACGCGCCCCCTTTAAAGGCAATATGGACGTGCCCAAATTCGAAGCCAAAATTAAAGAGCTTGGGCCGGAAAAAGTCGGCCTGGTGGTAATGACCATCACTAACAACGCGGCCGGCGGCCAGCCCGTATCAATGCAGAACATGCGCGAAGTGTCGCAGGTTTGTAAAAAATACGGCCTTACCCTGTGCATAGACGCGGCCCGCTACGCCGAAAACGCCTATTTTATTAAACGCGGCGAAGCAGGCTACCAGAACAAATCCGTTAAAGAAATAATCCGCGAGATGTTCGGCTACGCCGATATTTTCACCATGTCCGCCAAAAAGGACACCATCGTAAACATGGGCGGCATGATTGGCGTTAAAGAATCCGGCTCGCCGCTGGAGCTCAAAATAAAAGCCAACTGCATATCGTATGAAGGCTTTTACACTTACGGCGGCCTCTCCGGCCGCGACCTCGAGGCCCTGGCCATAGGCCTGTACGAAGGCACCAACGAGGACTACCTGCGCTATCGTATCGGCCAGATGGAATACTTGGCCTCCATGCTGGACGACGCCGGCATAATCTACCAGGCCCCCGTGGGCGGGCACGGCGTGTTTGTGGACGCGGCCCACATGTTCCCGCACATTCCCTACAACCAGTTCCCCGCCCAGGTGCTGTGCGTTGAGCTGTACAAGGAGTGCGGCGTGCGCGCCAATGACATGGGCTCGTACATGCTCGGCAACAACCCGGATACCGGCGAGCAGCTTAAAGCGGAATTTGAATTCGCCCGCATGGCAGTGCCGCGCCGCGTATACACCCAGGCCCACCTTGACGTTGTGGCCCAAGGCCTCATAGCCGTTAAAGAACGCGCCAAAACCATTACCTCAGGCTACAAAATCACCTGGGAGCCGCCCATACTGCGGCACTTTCAAGCCCATTTGACGCCTATTGGCAAGTAAGAGAAAGAATAAGTTTTAACAATATAAAAAAGGATAAGGCTCATGCCCTTATCCTTTTTTATATTTTGTGCCTTCAACAATGCCTTTAAGGCCCGCACATCAGCGGGTTTTAGCTTTCAACCTGGTGTTTGCGCTCTGTTACCAAATATTACTATGTATCTTTGCCTCGTTGTAACGGCTGAGCTTTTCACCCTTTTTCTCGGGGTGGCCCAGCGCCACCAGGCCAAGGGGCCGCACTTCCGGCGGCAGTTTGAAGAGCTTGCGGCAGCCCTCTTCTCTTTCGGAAATGGGGTGCACGCCGGTCCATACCCCGCCCAGGCCAAGGGCGGTGGCGGCCAGCAACAAGTTTTGCGTGGCGGCGGAGCAATCCTGCACCCAGTAGCCGGGGTATTTTTCTTCTCTGGTATCGGCGCAAACCAGTATGCCTAGCGCTGCTTTGCCCAGCATGGCCGCGTACGGGTTAAAAGCATGCACCTGCTCCAGCAGGGCTTTATCGCGCACCACCACAAAATGCCAAGGCTGGGCGTTTCCGGCGCTTGGCGCGGCCATGGCCGCGTCCAGCAGCACTTTCAAATCCGCGTCGGAAATGGGGGTATCAGTGTATTTTCTTATACTGCGGCGGCTGTGCAAACATTCCAAAGCTTCCATGTCTCACTCCAGATTCTGTTGGTGTTGCGGGCTGCGGCCCGTGAAATTCGTGTTAGTTTATACTCGCGGCAATTCCCAACAAGCCAAATATTCCTGATTACCCTTGGGGCCTTTTATAGCTGCCGGCACTACGCCAAGCAACTCCAACCGCAAGCTTGCCGCAAAGGCGCTCACGCCCTCCACGGCCTCGCGCCGCAGGGCTTCGCTTTTTACCACGCCTTTTACCGTTCTATCCGACCCTACCTCAAACTGAGGTTTGATCAAGGCGATTATTTTTCCGCCTGGTTTTACCATGCTTTGTATTTGCGGCAAGACGGACTTTAAGGAAATAAACGACAAATCGGCCACGGCTAAATCCACGGATTCAGGCAACAGATCCGGCCCAGCCAGGCGCAGGTTGGTGTTTTCCATGCAGGTCACGCGGTTGTCGGCGCGAAGTTTTTCGTGCAGTTGGGCCGTACCGGCGTCCACCGCGTAAACATGCCGCGCCCCACGCTGCAAAAGACAGTCGGTAAAACCGCCGGTGGAGGCTCCGGCATCCAGCGCAGTAAATCCGGCGACATCCAGCCTGAAATGCTCCAGAGCCGTGAGCAGCTTGTAAGCGCCACGGCTGACGTAAGGGCTTTTGTTCCTAAGCGCCAGACGCGCGGTTGGGGGTAAAAGGTCGCCTGGCTTGCGTACGGCAATGGGCAAAGCTCCATCTTTTTCCGGCAGCAGCAACACCTCACCCGCCATAATCAGGCGCGACGCCAAATCCGCGCTTTCCGCCAAGCCTTGCTCACAGGCCGCTTCATCGGCTCTTTTCTTTTTTGCCATAATGCTTATCTTTGTAAATATGTCTGATACGGCTGATTGTATGAATAAAAACATCAGTTGAAAAGGCCGTTGCAAGGCGGCGCCATTTTTTTTTGAGCCGCTCTTGCAAATTTTACCCGATATTCGCTTGCAAAAAAACCGGCTTCGCGGTATCAGCAACGGTTCATATCGTAACGATGTGAAAAAGCCGCTCAGCGGCGGCCGTGTGGCCCCCGCCGGATACTTTTACCTGAGCGGGCATTTTAATACAAGAATGCCCTAGGAGATAACAACATGAAAAAAGACATCCACCCCAAAGTTTACAAAGCCAAAATCAGTTGCGCCTGCGGTTATGAAATTGAAGCCCTTTCCACCAAAGGCCAAAACGTGCATGTGGAAATATGCTCCAACTGCCACCCGTTTTACACTGGCAAGCAGCGCTTTGTGGATACAGCCGGCCGCATAGACCGTTTTCGCAAAAAATACGCCAACGCGCAAAAGTAGCACAAGCAACGCTTACCAGGCGGGTGCATACCCTTGCCGGCATGTTGTTTATGTGCGGGCCCGTTGCGGCAATTTTAAGAAATCCTCGGGCCTCCGAGGATTTCGCGTTTATTAATAATACGGAGGCCTTATGCCCCTTTTACATATACCTTTCTTAGCATCAGCCGGCTCCTGCAAAAACTGCGCAGGGCGCGTAAAACGCCTGACCGGTGCTCTTTTGCCTTGGCTTTTGCAGTCCGGCAACGGCAAAGAAAGCCTGGCCGTGGGCGGCCAAGCCGTTATGGAAGGCGTAATGATGCGCAACGGCAACAAATATTCCATAGCCGTGCGTCAGGCCGACGGGCGTATTGCCGTGCAAAACCGCAACTGGTTTTGCCTCACCAAAAGCCCGCTGTTTAAAAAGAAGTATCTGCGCGGATTTCCGTTGCTTATAGAAACCATGATCAATGGCATAAAGGCCCTTAACGTCTCGGCGGAGCTGGCGCTGGAAGGCGAAGGCGAGGAGCTGAAGCCTTGGCAGCTCGGCCTGACCCTGCTTGTGGCCCTTGTTTTTGCCGTTGGCCTGTTTGTGGTGGTGCCGCACCTTTTGACCGTATTTCTTAACTACCTCAACATTTCAGGCGGGGTGGAGGGTTTTTCCTTTCAGGTGTGGGACGGGCTGCTGAAATTCGGCATCTTCTTGCTTTACATCATCGCCATATCGCGGCTGCCCGACATCCGCCGCGTATTTCAGTACCACGGGGCCGAGCATAAATCCATCGCCGCCTACGAAAAAGACATCCGCCCCGTGGATGTGGATTTGGCCGAAAACCAAAGCCGCCTGCACCCGCGCTGCGGCACCACCTTTTTACTGTTTGTGCTTACCATAGCCATACTCATGCATATTCTGCTCATACCCCTGCTGCTTTTAATCTGGACGCCGGAAAGCGCCCTGCATAAGCACGCCGTGGTCATAGCCCTCAAGCTCCTGCTCATGGCCCCCATAAGCGCTCTGGCTTACGAGGCCATACGCATAGGCGCGCGCCTTGGCGACAGCATGGCGGGCAAAATAATGCGCGCCCCCGGCCTCTTGCTGCAAATGCTCACCACGCGCGAGCCGGACCGCAAGCAGATTGAAGTGGCCCTGGTGGCCCTTAACGAGGCCCTGAAGGCAGGCAGCGAGCATGAGGAAACCGAAGTGGTAACGCCGCCTTACAGTGTATTGGAGACCAAATAATGTTCACCAAGCTTGAGAATCTGGAAAAGCGCTTTGAAGATCTGGAGCGGCAGCTTTCGTCGCCGGAGGTGTTGTCGGATCAGGAGCGTTACCGCAAGCTTACCAAGGCCCATGCCGATTTGAAAGAAGTGGTGGATGTTTTCCGGCGTCACAAGGAGCTTGCGGCCCAGTTGCAAGACAGCCGCGCCCTGCTTAACGACCCCGATGCCGAAATAAAGGCCATGGCCCAAGAAGAGACCAAAAGCCTGCAAGAAGCGCTGGACGCTCTGGAAAAAGAGCTTACCCTCATGCTCCTGCCCAAAGACCCCATGGACGACAAGAATATTATTCTGGAAATAAGAGCGGGCACTGGCGGCGAGGAGGCATCCCTGTTCGCCGGAGACCTTTTCCGCATGTACACCCGCTATGCCGAAGGCAAGGGTTGGAAGGTGGAGCTTATGTCGGCCAGCGACAGCGACAGCGGCGGTTACAAAGAAGTAATAGCCCTTATAGCTGGCAACCGCGCCTACAGCCACCTTAAATTCGAAGCCGGCACCCACCGCGTGCAGCGCGTGCCAGCTACCGAATCGCAGGGCCGCATACATACATCCGCCGCCACTGTGGCCATAATGCCCGAGGCCGAAGAGGCCGATGTAGAGCTTAAGCCGGAAGAACTGCGCTTTGACGTATACCGCTCCTCCGGCCCCGGCGGGCAATCCGTTAACACCACCGACTCCGCAGTGCGTGTTACCCACATACCCACCGGCATAAGCGTAGCCATGCAGGACGAAAAATCGCAGCACAAAAACAAGGCCAAAGCCCTTACCGTGCTTAAAAGCCGCCTGCTTCAGGCCGAGCAGGAGCGCCTGCAGGCCGAGCACGCCGAAACCCGCCGCGCTCAGGTAGGCTCCGGCGATCGCTCCGAGCGCATACGCACCTATAACTTCCCGCAGGGCCGTGTTACCGACCACCGCGTAAACCTTACCCTCTACAAGCTGGAGGCGGTAATGGAAGGCGATATTCAGGAACTGGTGGATGCCCTGACCACAGCCGCGCAAACGGAAGCATTAAAAAATCAGGCTGACGTATAAAAATAAAGTTAATGGCCGGAACTCGAAAAAGTTCCGGCCATTAACCTATCGGCACTTCATATTTTTATTAAAGCTCCCCAAAAATGGATTTTGTTACCTGGCAAAAAAACGCCGATTTTGGGCCAGGGATAGCACTCTTAAGCACAGCCCTGGATAAAAATCGGTGTTTGACGCAGTCCGGGGGCAAAAGAGGCTTTTTGGAGACGGCACCTGGGTCAAGATGGTTCAAAATAGCCCCCTGCAGTTCCGCAATCCGTATCACTCTCCCGCCAAAAACTGTTGCGCTTTCACTATACGGACCACGCTTGCGGGTTTGGGCGGATTATTTTGCAGGAAGGCAACATCGAACACCGGAGTGGAGCGACGGCGCCCCTAGATGAGGCGCGGGGCGCTCCGAATAAACCCAGATATCATAAAACCGGCCTGATCATTATACGTCTTTATTCTTGCCGTTCTCGTAATGCGCTCGCCATTCGGCGTGTGGCAGCATGCCGCCGCCGGTGGCCCATATAATGTGGGTTCCGGCGCTTCTTTTGTCGCTGCCGGGGGCCTGCATGGCCGAAATAAAGGCGGCGGCTCCGGCCAGGGCCGATGGCTCCAGTTTTACGCGCTCTGTATCATAGGCCAAGGCCAGCAGTTGCAAAAACAGAGAATCCCGCACGGTCACGCAGCCGTCCAGCAGTTCCTGCATAACCAGGCAGGAATGGCCTGAGGGGCGGCTTACCTGTAACTCGTCGGCAACGCTGCGGCCGTCCAGCCCTATGTCTTGGGCGCAGATTTTATCGTGCAGTTTGGTGCCCAAGCCCAGCAGCATGCCGGGGGCGGCGGCGGATTCCGCAATATAAACGCGCACGGCATCGCGATAAGCCAGTTTCAGGCCGAAACACACGGCCGAAGGGCCTTCGCCCATGCCGCAGGGCAGATAAACATAAAGAGGATGATCGTCGCCTACTTCCATGCCGCGCCGCTCAAGTTGCGTTTTAAGGTAGAGCCCGGCTGTGGCATAGCCCAAAAAAAGCGTGCGGGAGTGTTCTTCGTCCACAAAAAAGCAGGAGCCGTCGGCGGCGCTTTTTTCCCTGGCCAGCGCCACACATTCTCCGTGATTGGCGTCGTGCTCCACCAGACTGGCGCCATAAGCCAGCAGCAGGTCTTTTTTCCAGCGGGTCGAGCGGGCGGGAGCGTGGGCTACTACTTTAAAGCCAAGAGCATTGCCCATGCGGGCAACAGCCAGGCTTAAATTGCCCTCCGAAGCCACGCCCAGTGTGAATTGCCCGAAAAAACCGCGCAGGCTTTCATCGGCCAGTTTTTCGTAATTGTCGCTCCATTTCAGCAACCCGGCCGCAATGGCTAAATCTTCGGCCAGCTTAAGCGTTTCATAAATACCGCCACGCGCGTTCATGGATGCGCCAATATTCAGTTCGCTATCAAGCTTGAAAAGTAGCCTGGGCGCTGCGGGCAGAGAAAAACCCTCCGCCAGCGCCCTAGCAAAAGCGCCCGCATCGCGCAGGGGCGACTCCACAATTCCGTTTTGTCCGGCGGTTTCAGGAAAAACCTTGGCTAGAAAAGGCGCGAAGCGCCTCATGCGCAAGGCGGCATCCTCCACATCCTGCGCGGTGTAGCCGGAGCTGGCTATGGCGCTGCCGGCAGGCAGAGTGCGCGTGTTGTTCCAAAAAACGGACCGCCCCGCGGCCAGGTGCTCGATTTGCGGAAAAACGAGGGTGAGTTCGCGCCAAGGTATGCCTTGAATCGCTTCCGGTGTTTTGGTCATGCGCCACCTGTATTTAGTATGCTGAAAGTTCTCGGCGCGGCAAGCCGCTGGTCTAGAGCATTTTAACTTTGATTTTTATATATATTTTTTAAAAACTAAAATACGTTACTCTAAAAAAGCATAAAGGCTACAGCACTCTTTTATTAAAAAATTATTTTGCTGGCGGCCATGGTGGATATTTTGCCATAACCCAGGCTGCCGACTGGCCATAATGCCATTCATCAGGCTTGAGCACAACGAATTTATAATGCCAAGCGACAGTGGCCGTCTGGAGCAAAATACACGCGCAAACTCCAAAAAACGGAATAATGAAATTGGCATGGAGTATAGGCAAACAGCCTTGCGCGAAGAAATCAGCCAACTGATGCGCGCAGCGTATTTTGCATACGATAATCAAGGCGCGGCAGGTGAGTATTATACCTATTCCGGTCTGCGGCCGAACTCCGCGCGCCGAGTTGTTAAGAAAGCGTTAAAAAATTTACCATTACTTGTTAAGGAATTGTTAACGACAGTTAAGTACTTGTGAAATAATACATAAACAAGCAATTCAGCATTTTATGTTTTAAGAATATAAAAATTACAAAATTAGACATTTACAAGCTGCTGGATTTATGAAAAGTCAATTTAACCGTGCCTCTGCTGGCATCTTAAAATTGCTCTACCTTGCTGAAAAGCCGTTTAACGGCAGAATATAATAATATTTTGTATAACTCCCCGGTATATATTGCGCGTACATACCGGGCTTGCGTTTTATCATACTATTATTGAAAAGAGGTCAGAGCTTTGCAAAAACGCTACGCACCACTATTCATCGTGCTGGGGTTGGCTGCGCTTGCCGTTGTGGCCGGCGTAATTTTAAAAGCCCCGGAACCCTTGTCCCCAATCAAAATTCTTATGCCCAACGCGGGCGGGCGGGTTGTTTTCAACCACCGCCAGCACGCCGAGGACTATGGTTTTGATTGCACCATCTGCCACCATGAAAGGGAGCTTTCAAGCTACGAGCCGCAGCCATGCGGCAGTTGCCATGGAGTAACCTTTGACCAAAAATTTGTGGCGGACCACCAAAAAACCTTTGGCTCCGACTATGAGGCCTGCCTAACCTGCCATCATACGGAAATAACCGAAACCGCCTGGAATAGAGACATGCACGACCTGCATGCCGAATCCATTGCGGAAAGCTGCCAGACCTGCCACCATGAGATGGAAGACTTCGGCACTGACGCGCAATCTTGCGCGACGGAAGGCTGCCACGAGCGCCTTGCGCCCGGCCAGCCGGCCCCTGCCGATGCCCAACCGCCTCTCTACCGCGACGCGGTGCACACCACTTGCGCCACTTGCCACCCGCATACCGAAGCCTTTGAAGAAGGGCTTGACGGCTGCGCCAGTTGCCACGACCTGAGCACCCCCCGCAAGGATTATGTGGCCAAGGGCCTGAAGACCTTGCCGAAAGAACAGATTGATTCTTTCAGCAAGTGCGCGGCCTGCCACTATGAAAAGCCGGTGGAAGAAGTGTTTCTTGACCGCATGAGCGCTTATCACAAGCAGTGCGGCGACTGCCATGCCGAAAGGGGCGGCCCCTCGGTTGAGCAGGCGAAGAACCAATGTTACCAGTGCCACATACGCTAATGCAGCTAAGGTGATAATATGATTAAGAACAAGAAACTGTCGTTTAATCTGGTTATGCCTGACGTGCAGCCATTTTTGGACGGGCCAGCGCCCGATGTGGTGAATATTCCGCTTATAGGGCACGCCACCAAGGTTAAAAAGAAAGATGAAGTTTACAAGGGCACCTGCATAGCGGTGCACCCCGACGCGCGGCGCGGCGACGCCCACTCGCCCATTGACGGCGTTGTAACCAACGTTACCGCCACCGATATAACCATACAGCGCCAGGAAGTAGCCAACCCCATTTCCGAGCGCCCCGCGCCTGTATCGCTGGCCGGGCTGCAAGGCGATGCGCTGGCCGCGGCCCTTAAAAGCCTTGGCCTGGGCATGCGCGAGTTTCGCAAGCAAGGCGACCATATAGTGATAAACGGCTTTAACCCCGAGCCCGGCATACGCTGGGCGGGCGGCATGTACACCAACCATCTTGAAGAGCTTAAAGCCGGAATAGACATAATACGCAGGCTGATGAGCCCAAGCCAGATCTCCATGGTGTTGCCGCGCGGCAGCCGCTTTAACCTGGGCAGCGACGTGCGCCACTTTTACGCCAAGCCGGAATACCCCAACAGCATTGGGCCGCTGGTGGTAAAGGCGGCCACTGGCAAAGAGAACCCGCAAGGCGTATCTACCTTTAACCTGCACTCGCTGTGGAGATACGGGCAGGTGGCGGTTTCCGGCCTTCCGGCCCTTTCCACCGTAATTACCGTGCAAGGCAAAAACTTCAGGGTGCTCGCCGGCACACCAATACGCACGCTGCTGGCCGGAGTGGATATTTACCCCGAAGACGGCGACCATGTAATTTTGGGCGGCTATATGCGCGGCATGGCAGTTGCCAACATTGACCGCGCCGTGGCCAGTTACCATTACGGCCTCTTTTACGTGCCCAAAGACGACTTCGCGCCGGTGCACGAAAACCCCTGCGTAAACTGCGGGGCCTGCGTGCTGTATTGTCCGGCTCACCTTATGCCCAATATTATCAGCCGCAACGCCGAATTCGAAAATTACGAGGAATGCCGCAAGCTTTATGTTGAAGCTTGCATGGACTGCGGCATGTGCAGTTACATGTGCATGGCCCGCCGCCCCATGATGCAGTATATGCGCGAAGCCAAAAAGGCCATTGCGGCCTCCAAGGCCGAGCAACTGCCCATGGCCTAGGCGCGTTTTGGCAAACGGGTTTTTGTGAATAATATACGCGAAAAATAGGTGGAAACAGGCATGTCCAACCAAGCGCAGACAGAAACAAAAGAATTGAGACTGGGGGTAATTGCTCCCCCGCACATGCATTGCGGCAGAACCATTCCTTCGGTTATGCGTGAAATATGCATAGCCCTTATTCCCGCCGTGTGCATGGCCGTATGGCATTTCGGGCCGCAGGCGCTCACCGTTATAGGCCTGAGCGTGGTATCGGCCGTGGCTACAGAGGCCCTGTGCCTTAAAGTGATGAAAAAAGACCTGGTGGTGGACGACTTTCACGCCGTGTACATAGGCATGATTTTAGCCTTCATGCTTCCGGCCGACGCCCCCTGGTGGCTGCCGGTAATAGGCGCGGCGGTAAGCATCGGCCTGGGTAAAATGGTGTTCGGCGGTTTGGGCTCCAACCCTTTCTGCCCCCCTGCCATCGGCTGGGCCATTCTTATGCTCTGCTGGCCAACTATTGTGGACGCCAGCTCCATCCAACTGGTGAATGAATATCTCGACCCGCTGTACCGCCTTAAATACTATGGCGTGGCCGATGCAGCCGACCAGTTCAGCTACGCTTCGCTTCTGTGGGGCGAGCAAATGGGCGGGCTGGGCGCAACCCAGGTGGGGGCGCTGCTTTTGGGCGGCGTCATTATGGCGGCAAGGCTTAACGTGGCCTTTGAAACGCCCATTGGTTTTATTTTGGGCATTTTCATCACCGGCGGGGCTTTGCACTACTCCAACCCCGAATTGTACGCCAGCCCCTCTTTCCATCTGCTTAGCGGCAGCGCGGTGTTCGGCGCGTTCTTTTTGGCCACGGAGTTCGGCGGCTCGCCAAGCAGGCCTGTGCCCCGCATTCTTTACGGCATGATAGCCGGCTCTCTTACCATTATCATCCGTACATTCGGCATTTACGTTGATGGCGTCGCCTTCGCGGTGCTTTTGGCCAACGCCCTTACGCCGTACCTTGACCTGATCAGGCCCAAGCCCTTTGGAGCATAGATATGAGCGAAACCATGGACAACACACAAAAAGAGAGCTTGTTGAAAACTCTCATGCCGGTAATAGTGCTTACCATCATTTGCGCCATCTCCGGCTCGGCGCTGGCCGCGCTTAAAATAGGCACGGCCGAGCAGATTGAAATACAGCTTATGGCAAACGTGCAGGCTCCGGCGCTTAAAAGCATGTTCCCCGCCGCCAGCAACGACCCTGTGGCCGACCGCAAAAAGTTTAACTTGGAGGGCGGCGGCGTGATTACTGTTTTTCCCGTTTACGAGAACAAACAGCTTACCAGCGTTGCTCTTGAAGGCATAGGCCAGGGTTACGGCGGCGATCTGGGCATAATGGTGGGCTTTAACCTTAGCAACGACACCATGCGTAATGTGGGCATAACCATATTCAAAGAAACCCCAGGCATAGGTTCAAAGATCAATACCGGCCGCTATCTGAAGCAGTTCGGCGGCAAAAGCTCGGCCGCGCTGCGCTCCGACGGCGGTGAAATTGACGGTGTTTCCGGCGCCACTGTTTCTTCCAAAGGTTCCATTATGGCCGTGCAAAACGCCCTGGAGCTGTTCAAGACCGTAAAGCCGGAAATTGAAAAAGCCTGGCCGGCCCAGATGTAGGAGGGGATGATATGAGTTTGTTCAAAGATTTTAGCAAAGGGCTCTGGAAAGAAATACCGCCCTTCCGCCTGGTGCTCGGGCTATGCCCAATACTGGGCGTTACAACGGCCGCCGTGAACGGATTGGGCATGGGTATGGCCGTTGTGTTCGTGCTCACCCTCTCCAACGCCGTTATATCGCTGGTGCGCAACCTTATACCTTCCAAGGTGCGCATTGCCTGCTTCATAGTAATATCGGCCTCGCTTGTGGTTATGGTCGAACTTTTGATGCAGGCTTATATGTTCCCGCTGTATGAGCAACTTGGCATATTCGTGCCCCTTATAGTGGTTAACTGCATAATTCTTGGCCGGGCCGAAGCCTTTGCCGCCAAAAACCCCGTGCTCCCCTCCATTTTGGACGGATTGGGCATGGGCCTGGGTTACACCATATCTCTTACTCTCATAGGCACCATACGCGAAGTGCTTGGTGCGGGCACCTGGTTTGGCATACCTATATTGTGGGAAGGCAGCTTGCCTATGACCGTAATGATTATGGCCCCAGGCGCCTTTATAGCTCTTGGCCTGACACTGGCTGCAATGAACTATGGCAGCCGCATGTCTGCCCAACGCCGT
Organism: Desulfovibrionaceae bacterium; assembly: GCA_031550525.1. Taxonomy (GTDB): domain Bacteria; phylum Desulfobacterota; class Desulfovibrionia; order Desulfovibrionales; family Desulfovibrionaceae; genus WRHT01. The sequence goes on along the minus strand of JAVBON010000011.1, from coordinate 86,502 downwards.
GGCATAAAGTACGAAGGCAACCCCATGAGCGGTTGCGGCAACTGCAACCTGTGCAGCGGCGCTAAAAAGGCCTAGGGGGTAAGACATGGATATTTTTACAATTGCCATTTCCACCATATTTGTAAGCAACATAGTGCTGGCCCAATATTTGGGCTGCTGCCCCTTCCTTGGCTGCTCCAAGCAGCGCGGCGTTGCCGTGGGCATGAGCGCGGCCGTAATGTTCGTTATGGTGCTGGCCACGCTGTTCACCTGGCTGGTGCAGCGTTATATTTTAAACGCCTTTGATCTGGGCTACCTGCAAACCATAGCGTTTATCCTTGTTATAGCCTCGCTGGTGCAACTGGTGGAAATGTTCCTGAAAAAAATGGTTCCGCCTCTTTACCACGCCTTGGGTATATTTTTGCCTCTTATTACAACCAACTGCGCCGTTCTTGGCGCAGCCATAATGATGCAGACCGAAAAACTGGATCTGGTGCCATCGCTGGTAACAACGCTGGGTTACAGCCTCGGCTACGGTGTTGCCCTGCTGTTAATGGCAGGCATACGTGAAAAGCTCGAGACCGTGCGCATACCAAAAAGCATGGCCGGCACTCCAGCCGGGCTGGTGCTGGCAGGTTTGATGTCGCTGGCCTTTATGGCCTTTAAGGGTATGGTCTAACCGGTTTTTGAAACGCCAATAAGGATAAGGATATGCTTCTTTACTCATTTTTAGCGCTTGCCGGCCTTGGGCTGATTGCAGCCGTAATGCTGACCATTGCCTCAAAGTTTTTCTATGTGCAGGAAGACCCCAAGATTGCCGCCGTGGCGGCGGCCCTGCCCGGAGCAAACTGCGGCGGCTGCGGCTTTGCAGGCTGCGAAGGCTATGCCTCCGCCGTGGTATGCGACCCCGCCATACCGGCCAACCTGTGCTGCGTTGGCGGGCCTGATCTGGTGCCCGTAATAGGAAGACTTACCGGCAAAGACGCCGGAAGCTCCGAGCCCGCCGTGGCTTTCCGCCGCTGCTCAAAAAACGAAGGCAATGTAAAAAAACGCTACTCCTACGAAGGTATGGACAGTTGCGTGGCCGCAGCCCGCCTTAACAACGGCACCGAGGCCTGCAACTGGGCCTGCCTTGGCTTCGGCGACTGCGTTAAAGCCTGCCAGTTCAACGCGCTGGTAATGCGCAACGGCATGCCGCTGGTGCTCAGCCTTAACTGCACCAGTTGCGGCAAGTGCGTTAAGGCCTGCCCGCGCGATATCATGGCCATTATACCCAAGCGGGCCAGAGTTTCCGTGGTGTGTTCCACCATGGATAAACTCAAGGCCGTAAGCGACGTGTGCGAAGTTGGCTGCATCAAGTGCGCCAAGTGCGTAAAGGCCTGCCCGGCCGGAGCCGTCAGTATGGTGGGCGGGCGCATAGAAATTGATCATGCCAAGTGCAATGATTACGGCCCAGCTTGCAATGAAGCCTGCGTTGACTCCTGCCCGCGCAAAATTATGCGCTACCGCTGCACGCCAGCGCGGCTGCTTGGCGCGCCCGCTCAGGCTGACACGCCGAAAACCGGCGGCGATGTTCCTCCGCCGCAGGCCGCTTCAACAGGCGATGCTCCGCAGGCTCAGGCCTAACTTAATAATTTTGTCAATTGAGGTAAGAGCATGATTACTCAGCAAAATAGACGTTTATTCCTCAAATCCTGCCTCGCCGCCGGGGCCGTGGCCGCAGTGCCCGGCTGGGCCTTTGCCGCCCAGCGGGAACCACGGCTGCACACACGCTCCGCCCTGCTTTTGGGCACCACCGTCAGCATGACCGTTGCCCACAAAGACGCCGCCTTGGCCGATGCCGCTCTGCAGGCTGCCTTTACGGAGGTTGAGCGCCTGCAAAGCGTGTTTAACCGGCACGACAGCGCCAGCGCTTTGGGAGTGCTCAACAGCCAGGGTACTCTGGCCGATGCCCCGCAAGAGCTTTGCCTGTTGCTTGACGAATCCTTGGCCCTTGGCCGCAGAACAGACGGCGCTTTCAACATAAGCGTCGCCCCCTTGGTAGATCTTTTGGAGCAATCCGCCCAAAATTACAAACGCCCTTCCGCCTCCGCTCTGGCTGAAGCCCGCGCTCTTGTTGACCTTAACGCCGTTAAGGTCAGCGGCCGCTCCATACGTTTGGAAAAAAGCGGCATGCGCATTACGCTGGACGGCATAGCCAAAGGCGACATTGCCGATTACGCCAGCCGCGCCTTGCTGAAGGCCGGAATCAGCGACTTTATGGTTAACGCCGGAGGCGACATTTATGCCGCCGGACGCAAGCCTGACGGAAACAACTGGATGGTGGCAGTGGAATCGCCCGAGCCGGGCGGAGCCTACCCAGCCGTTGTGCCACTGCACAATACGGCCTTGGCAACATCTGGCACCTACGAAAAAAATTACGGCGCCCAAGGACGCCTAAACCACCTTATTCAGCCGCAAACCGGGCTGAGCCAGCAATATTTTAAAAGCGTAACAGTTTCCGCCCCCAGCGTTAAACTGGCCGATGCCCTGGCAACGGCACTTTCCGCCATGCGTCCGGCTGACGCCATGCGGGCAGTAAATGCCATGCCCGGCTGTGCCGCGCTTTTTATTGATAATGGCGGCAAGGTGTATGGGAGCGATAAGTGGGTTTGATTGTAATCTTTATCTGAATAGAAAAGCCGCTCTTTTGGGCGGCTTTTCTGTTATGCAAGAGCATTTTAACTTTGAAAAAGTTGAAATGCTCTTGCGGCCCCGCAGGGGGCACCCGCAAGCGAGCAGCGCGGCGTGCCTTTAGTAAAGCCGCTTCGGCTTTGCGTATACGATAAAATAGTGCTTTAGCCTTTATGTCTTTTCAAGATAATGCGCCTGAGTGTAAAAAAGTACAGGTAACATTTCAAAGTTAAAATGTTCTAAAGATTGGGGGAACATTCATGCGCCTGCATGGCGAATATAAGATAATACAGATGCGGCCGCAGCCGCTTCCATATTTATCTTAAACCCGCCCCGGAGTGGCATATTCTCTTAATCGCCTTAAAGGCATCAAGAGGCAGCGGCTACCGCCCGCAACCACCGGCCGGAAGGGGCCTAATGCCCACCATGGTACAGAGTGGGCTTGAACTTGAAGTTCTGAATACGCTCGGCGTTATGGCAGGTTATGCACCCTTCCACATCCGGGGTGCGCTGTATCAGTTCAGTATCGCCGCTTTCGCAGTGCAACGATCCGGGGCCGTGGCAGGCCTCGCAGCCCAGGTTGGCTTTATCTGGGGTGCGCTCGAGGCTTATGAAGCCGCCTGGCTGGCCGTAGCCGGTGGTGTGGCACTTGTAGCATTCCTTTTTTTCGGCCTCGGTGAGCTTGGGCAGCATTTTCTCAAGGCTGCGCCAAGAATGGGCCTTGCTGGAATACTTTTCAAAATTCTCGTACTGCTCGGCATGGCACTCGGCGCAGGCCTGCGAGCCGACAAAAACGGCTTTTTCTTCCGGTTGGGCAAGAGCGGCCGGCAAAAGCAACGCCAAGGCCAGACAAAAGACGGTAAAGGCGGATATGACTAAACGCATGTTATTTCTCCTCCTTGCTCATACCGGCAATTATGGCATCCAGCCTGCCGGCCACATCAACCAGGGCATGCACCGCGTTTTCGGTTTCCACCGTGGCTGTGGAGGTCTGTTCGGAGATGCTTTTAATTTCCTGAATGGAGTTGTGCACTTCGCGGGTGGAGACTGATTGCTCCTCAACCTCGGCGGCAATGGCCTGCACTTCCTCCGCAACGGATTTAGCCAGGTTAAGAATGTTTCGCAAAGCCTCGCCGGTGTGCCGCACCTGCTCGGCGCTGCCATGCACGGCCCTTACCGTGGCCTCGGCGGCATTGACGCTGGTGGCGGTGCTGTCTTTAATTTCAGTAATGGTTTTTCCCACTTCAACAGTGGCTTGCATGGTTTTTTCAGCAAGTTTGCGCACTTCATCGGCCACCACGGCAAAGCCGCGCCCGGCCTCGCCCGCGCGGGCCGCCTCTATGGCCGCGTTAAGGGCCAGCAGGTTGGTCTGGTCCGCTATATCCTGAATAACGCCCATTATAACGCCCACGCCTTCAGTTTTGCGGCCCAACTCTTCCATTTGCCCTTTAAGATCCATGGTGGATTTTACCATTGTCTCCATGCTCCCAGCAGCCTGCCCTGCCTGCTCCGCGCCTTGCTGCGCGCTTTGCATGGTTTCTTCGGCATGGGCGGAAACTTGCGTGGTGTTGCGGGCTATCTGGGCCATGCTCTGGTTTACGTCTTCCAGCTCCGCCGCGCTTTTATCAGAAATGCTCTGCTGCTCGGAGGCATGGCGGCGGGTTGTTTCTATTTGCGCGGCCAAGGCGTTGGTGGCGCGGCCCATTTCCGCCGTGAGCACGCCTGCCTCCTGCGCGGTGTTGCTTATGGTTATGTTTTTTTGCTGCATGTCGGCTTCATGCTCGCGTATGGCGGTAAGATCAGTAACGGTGCTGAAGGCTCCATCCAAGTTGCCCTCAAGATCATATACGGGGTTGGCGTCAAAGCGCAGGTGCAGCGCGTGCCCGTCACGCCCGGTAATTATTTCTTCAAACTCCAGCACGGCCCGGCCTGTTTTTATTACCTTGGGCAAGGCGCAGTTAACAGCGCACTGCAGGTTGCCGTAAATAAGGGCGCAGGCATCAAGGCCCATGGCTTCATCCACGCTTTTTTTCTCGTGCAGAAGGTCGAGCATGGGTTGGTTTATGAAGGTGATTTTGTTTTCCGTATCACACATCACACTGGGTATAATCATGCCTTTCATCACGCTGGTGGCCCTGCCCAAGCGCTTGAGCGACTGCAGCATATTGCTGAGGTTTCCGGCCAGATACCCCAGCTCATCCGCTCCGCCGGTGCTGAAACGGGCGTTGAAGTTGCCCTGCACAATGTCGGCGGATGTAGCGCCAAGGGATTCAAGGCGGCGGATGAGGCGGCGCTTTATGAACAAATAGATGCAAAAAACCAGAAACACGGCCCCCAAAAGCGAAATAAGGGCGGAACGCATGTTACGGAAGTAAGCGGCCCGCACGGGCTCCTCAACATCCTGCAGCACAGCCATTGCGCCAAGTACAGGCTGAGTGCGGCCGTGGCAGTGGTAGCATTGCGGCTCGTTCATAACGGGCGAGACCAGCAGAAATTTTCTGCGCCCGCCAAGCTCAATAAACTCGCCGCCGGGGGTGGAGCCTTTTAAGGCAGCCTGATAGGAGGAAAGAAACAGCGCCTTGTCGTCTGGGGATATGCCCGAGCCGTACAGTGCGTTTATATCTTTGCGCACTTCGCTTTTAACCGTGGAATAAGTGACGTTGCCGGTGAAGCTGGCTATGGATATTGCCACGCCGGAAAATTTTTCGGATAAAAAGGCAAATTCCGCGCTGGTGGCGGCATCGTCTCCCACAACCATAGGCTTGTTGATGATAAGACGCAAAAGCCCGCTTACTTCGGCGGCACTGCTTTGCATGCTCCGCCGCATGGCGGCGTTGTCAAAACTCATGCTTATGGCGGATGATATACCCATGGTCAGCAGAGTTATGCCGCAGATCAGCAGAGTGGCCTGCACGCCTAACGATTTTCTGATAAATCCTGTGAGCCTGTATTTTCCATCAGTCATGCGGGCAGCCTCTGAGTAGTTCGAGTTTATATGAGTAAGAGTATAAAGGCTTATGTAACTATTTAATATGTTATATACTAAATACTGTAAAAAAATCCTGTGGGTTTTTATGCTTATTTTCCAGTAGTTTCAAGTAAAATTTCGAAAATACCACATTTTAAGTTGTATTTTATGAGGCAGGCTCCGCCACGCGCCTTGAGGCAAAAATTGTTCACCCTTGCGGTTATGCCGCAATTTCATTATGTTTGCGCAAATTTGGAGCAGGCATGAGCAAAAACACCCTTGCATCTTTTCACTTTACAAATAGTTGCCGTCAAACCGGACGGTGGCTGACGGACATGCTGCGCCAGGGCCTTTTGACCCGGCCCGAGCAAGCGGCCGGTCTGGAGCATTTTGGGCTCAAGCCCGGCCTGGCGGAGTGGCGGCTTTTTGTGGAGCGCCTGTTCACCTTGCTGGGCGTGCTGCTTATGGCCGCCGGGCTGATTTTTTTTGTGGCCTGGAACTGGGAGGATATGCCGCGTCTGGCCAAATTTGCCATAGCCGAAACTGCTTTCGCGCTGTGCGCCCTTTGGAGCCTGTGGCGCTGGAATAAAAGCTGGGACGCGCGCCCGGCCCTTTTTGGCGCGGCCCTTATCACCGGCGCTCTGCTGGCGCTGTACGGCCAAACCTACCAAACCGGCGCTGACGCCTGGGAGCTTTTTAGGGCTTGGGCGCTGGCGCTGCTGCCCCTGGCCCTGGCCGGACGGGCCACGGCCTTCTGGTTTTTGCTCTGGCTGGTGGTCAGCCTGTGGTGCGGCTTGTACCTTATACAAAGTTATCCGCCTGGTTTTTGGGAAGATTCACCCTATATTCTCTGGCAATTGGCCGGGCAACAGATGGTCTTTTTGATTTTGGCGGAGGCTTTGGGCAAACTGCCCGGCAGGCTGGGGGCCTTTGCGGCTGAAAAACGCGCCCTGACGCGTATTATCGGTTACGCCACAGTTACGCTGGGCACGGCTTGCATGATCTGGGGCATAGCGCAATCCGCCAATAGATGGAGCTATTACGATGACGTTTTCTTCCTCGCTTACGGCGGCATAAACTCCATAATTTATCTGGCTTGCATTTGCGCCATGTTGCTCTGGTATTACAAAGCGGCGCCGGATTTGCCCATGCTGGCCGTAAATATATTCAGCCTGGCCGGTGTTGCCGGAACATGGCTATGCGTAAGCATAGTTGAGAGCGCAGGTATGGATGTGACGGTGCTGTTGCCCATGGGGGCGGTTATAATAGGCCTTACTTTCGGAGCCGTGCGCGCGGTGCTGGTCTTGCGCAAAAGGATTAACGCCCGCACCGGACCGGCCAAAAATGAAGGACTGCCACAGGCGCAAAGCCTGACACTGCGCAAATGGCTGCTTGAAAATACCAACGTTACGCCGGAAGAATTTGATAATTTTATGGCGGCATGGCAGGAGGCGAGCAACCGCTCGGAGCCGTGGTTCTCTAAAATATTCAGCATTATAGGCATTTGGCTGGGCGCTCTATGCATATTGGGCTTTTTGAGTTTTGCAGTGTTTACAGCGCTTGATTCAAGTGGGTTCGGCGTGCTGGGCCTTATGCTTTGCGGCGCCTCCATTGCCATGTCCCGTGGCTCCAGCCTTTGGATGCGGCAATGCAGCCAAATTTGCGCCGTATGTGGCTTGGCATATTCCAGCGGCCTCACGGGCTTAGGGCACGGCACGGCCGTGCTTCTGGCCCTGCTTTTCATTATTTTCTGGCTGTTCAAACCGGAGCCGTTCAGCCGCTGCCTGTCCTTCTTGGGCGCGCTTATCTGCCTGTTATGGCAGTTAAGCCTTGATGGGTGGCACAGCTACCGTTACGAGCCAACGGACGGGCCGGATGTTTTTATGATTATGCGCCTTGCGCTGTTCACGCTTTGCGGCCTGTTTGCCCTTTATGCCCTTACCCGCGCCCCGGAGCGGCAAAAAAAGGAAAAGACCAAATCCTCTCCCCTGCCGCAGCCGGATGGGCTCTTGCCCAGCGCCGGGCTGGCCTGCTGCATTTATTGCGCGGCCTGCGTTTTTGCCCTCGATTTGCCGGGTTACCATGACGTGATCCCTCATGCTCCTTACGCGCTAGGCCTTACACTTATATACGCTCTCGCCCTTGCCATGCTTTGGCGAGAGCGGCCGCAAACCCGCCCCCTGCTTATGGCTGCCGCGCCAGTGCTGCTGGCGGCGGCTTATTTCATGCCCGCCGCCGGGGCCGGGCTGGTTTTGCTGCTGGTCGCCAGAAACACCGGCAGCACTGCAATATTTGGTCTGGCCATATCTTACCTGGGGGCGGCAATTTTTGTATCCTATTACAACCTGCACGTTACCCTGCTGCAAAAATCGGCGCTGCTGGCCGCCACCGGCTTTGCCCTGCTGCTTACCGGCACGGTTGTGCGCTTTTTGCCGTTGGCGCGGCCAAGCCGCAACGGAGTGGGACATGAGCTTTAACATTAAAACCGGGTTGCGCTCCGGCCGTTGGCTGGCCTTGTCAGCCGTTGTGCTGTTTTTGGCGTTTTACAACGTTTCCATTGCCCAGAAAGAAATTTTTCTGGAGCAAGGGCGGCGCGTGGTGCTGGCCCTGCGCCCGCTGGACCCCCGCTCGCTCATGCAGGGCGACTACATGATTTTGCAGTTCCAGATTGAGCGTGACATAAGCCGCGCCTTGCCGGAACTTGCCCCACGGCGCGGCCTTGCCGTGCTACGGCTCGAAAACGGTGAGCACAAGCTGGCGCGACTGCACGGCAGCGAGCCTCTTGCTGAGGGTGAGCTTTTGCTGGAGTTCAAACAAATCGGCGGCGGCATAAAGGTAAGCAGCGGCTCGTTCTTTTTTGAAGAGGGGCAGGCAAAAACATACGAACAGGCCCGTTACGCCGAACTGCGCGTGCGTGATGACGGTAAAGCCATGATTAGCGCCCTGCTGGATGAGGATTTAAAAGTCATAAAGAAAAACAGGTAAAAGCGCGTACGCCCTGCGGGGCGGCATATAACAGGGGAGCTGACGGCTTCTCTCTTATATGCGCGGCTGCGCCGCATCCATATTTATCCTGATTCACCCCGAGGCTGCATCCTTCTTGACGCCAACTTGCCTCTTGTGCCAATCTTGATAACAGTTATAAAGTAATAATCATTAAAAAGGCCAGACTGATGAGTGTTTTAATCCGGCATGCCCGCGCCTTGGCGGCTGCCCTGCTGTTTTGCCCGCTATTTTGCGCATTTTTGGCCCCAAACGCCCGTTGCGCCGAAAAATTACAGGAGTTGCCAGCCTTGTTATCACCAATTTTAGTAGCCGTACCCACTGACGAAAGCGTTATTTTAAATATAGTAAATGCCGAAGCTCACCTGAAAGGCGAACTGCGCTACCGCGAGCAGGATGCGGAAAAATGGCTTTCCATTCCGGTGGATATTCCGGGCAATAATATGGAGTCCCTGCAAACAGGCTCAAAAAGCTACACGCTTGAAAAACTGCGCCCGGCCACCCGTTACGAGTTTGAGCTTTGGGCCGAAGGCAAGCCCGTGGAAAACGGCGGCGGCAGCTTTATTACCCGCCGCCCGGCTCGCCAGCCCTTTACCTTTGCCGTTATGACCGATGCCCACGTAAGCCCGGTTTACCCAGACCGCAGTAACGTGCTGCGCCTTTGCGCCGACGCGGTGGCGGCCAACAAGCCCGATTTCGTGCTGCACCTTGGCGACAACATCCACACGGTCGGTTCCGGCCACGGCGGCTACGCGCTGGAAGAAAACCACCCCAACGTATTTTATATCTACTTCCGCCAAGTGCTGGGCAACCTGCAAAGTCAGGGGGCGCAGTTTGTGCTTAACGGCAACTGGGAAGGCGAAAACGGCTGGCACCCGCAACCCAACCGCGCCTGGGCCAAAAACGCCCGCATGCTCTTTACTCCCGGCCCGGATGACAAAACCTTCCCGCAAGGCGGTAGCGCTGATCAGGACTACTACGCCTTCACCTGGGGCGGGGCTTTGTTCGTCGTTTTAAACGTTACCGGATACAACAGCATAGATCACTGCCACACCACCGGTCCGGGCAAAGCCGACGACTGGACCTTGGGCAAAAAGCAAATGGCCTGGCTGGAAAAAACCCTGGCCGCCTCCAAGGAGCAGTGGAAGTTTATTTTCACCCACCACGCCGTGGGCGGCAACGGAGGCGACGAGGTTAACAGCCGCTACGGGCGTGGCGGCGGGCGCGCCGCCAATGTTGGCGAGCAGGCCAAAGTGCACGCCCTGATGAAAAAATATGGGGTGGAAGCCTTTTTCTATGCCCACGACCACGTATTCACCGACATGCAGGTGGACGGCATACATTATATATGCAACGGCTCCACCGGCGCGCCGTGGAAGTTTACAACCGAAGAAACCGGCTATGAAAATTATATCCCCGATTCCGGCTTTACCATAGTTAACGTGGATGCCGATAAAACCACCGTGCGCTACGTCACCCCAGACCGCCTGTATGTCAAAGGGCAAGAACTCTACAAAACCGAGATCTCCGCGCCGAAATAGCGCCGGGTAAGACAAAACTCCGCTGATAAAGACGCCGTGGACCAAGACGTATTTGTGAGATCTGGGTTGATTCGGCGCTTCCCGCTCTTCACCAGCGCGATGCCCGCCGCTCCGGCGGACAATTTTGCTTTCCTGCAAAATTGTCCGCCCGTACCCGCAAGGTGGTGTGGGAAGATTAGCGTGATTACACTATCTGGTATTGCCACTCTTTCATATGGCAAGGCCAAATTGTCGGGCGCCCTCCAAACAAGCCATGCCCTTTACCCCGCAGCTTGAGCGAAGACAGGTTTTGCCAACAAGCTTAGTCACGCCAAAACGCCGCAACCGCGCGGGCGGCGCGATTTGCAAAAAATGCTTTCACCTTGTCCGATTTGCGGATATATAGACGCGCATGCGCTATTATCCGTTACTATTCAGTTTGGAGTCCGTCCAGGTGATGGTGGCCGGCGCGGGCTCCGTGGGCCTGCGCAAGGCTACCGACGTGCTGGCGGCCTCGCCCATGCGCCTGCTCTGGCTTGACCCCGGCGTAAGTGCCGAAACCCTGCCCGATTACTTGCGCTCGCACCCCGCGCTGGTGTACGAGCAAAGAAGCGCCACCCCGCAAGACGTGCAAGGCTGCGGCCTGGTGTTTGCCGCCACCGGCTCGCGCGAGGTTAACGCGGCCATAGCCGATTATTGCCGCGAGCACGGCGTGCCCTGCAATGTTGTGGACGACCCTTGCAAGGGCAACTTTATAGTGCCATCGTATTTTTCAGATGGAGAATTCATACTGGCCTTGTCAACCAGCGGAAATAGCCCGGCTCTGGCCAAAATTATGCGGCGCGAGCTGCAAGAGTGGTATGAAACGCGCTACCGGGCCATGCTTGCCCTGCTGGGCAGGTTACGCCCCATGGTGCTGGCCGAAGGCCGTAAAACCGACAATAACACCGCGCTTTTCAGGGGCGTGATACGCTCGGGCCTTAACGAGGCCCTTATTGCCGGAGACGGCGGCAAAGCCGCCGAAATACTTAAGGAACTGCTGCCGGAAACCCTGCATACCCATATTGAGGATTTGCTGCATGGCCTTTATTGATATTCTTTCTCCATTCATCGTTATTTTGTATGCCTTGGGCAGCGTGGGCACTTTTTACGGCATTCCGGCGGCCCGCCATAAAATTCAGGTGGCCGGGCGCTTTCTCACACTGGCGGCCTTTGCCCTGCACACTCTGCTTATTATAGCCATGCTGCTTTCAAGCGGCTCTGAGGAGCTCTCTCGCGGCTACTTTATGCAGGTTCTGGCCTGGATTATCCTGCTGGCCTATTTTGTGGGCTGGCGCATGCTAAAATCCAGCTTTCTCGCCATGACATCAGCCCCGCTGGCTCTTTTGCTGTTCATCATATCCTACAAGGTGGACCATGTGCAAATAGAGCTGCCCGCCACCCTGAAAGAGCTTTTTCTGGTGCTGCACATAGGCCCGCTGTATGGCAGCCTGGGCCTGCTTACCTTGGCCTTTGGCGCGGCCCTGCTGTTTTTGCACATGGAGCGCAAGATAAAGGCCAAAACCAAGTTTTCCGATTTCGACCGTAACCTGCCGGCGCTGGGGGCTTATGATCGCATCAACCATCTGGCCGTGGTTTTCGGCTTTCCGCTTTACACCATAGGCGTGGCCGCCGGTTTTGTGTGGGCGCCCATGGCCTGGGGGCGCGAGAGCGGCATTTTGGGCACTTGGGACCCTAAAGAGGTTTTCTCGCTGTTTGTCTGGTTTTTATACGCCGCCATCTTTTACCTGCGCCTCTTGCGCGGCTGGCGCGGGCGCAAGGCCGCGCTTATGATTATTTTAATCTTCGGCATATCGGCCTTCTCCCTTTTGGGCGTCAACCTGCTTATGCCAACGCACCACAGCTTTACCTAAATTTTACCGCCTGCCATGAATAAAGACATTTATCTTATAGGCCTTAACCACCGCACTGCCGGGGTAGAAACGCGCGAATGCTTCGCCCTTACGGGCGTGGGCCTTTTAGAAAACGGCCTGCTGCCGGTTGCCGGCGTTAAAGACTTTGAAGCGCCCATTAAAGAAGCCATGGTGCTCTCCACCTGCAACCGGGTGGAGATAATGGCCGTGGGCAGCGCGGATGATATAAAAGAGCGCGTAATCCGGCACTGGGCCGAGGCCAAGGGTAAAACCCCGGCGGATCTTACCCCGTTTGTTTACGCTTACCGTGGCGAGGAGGCTGTGCGCCACCTGTTTACAGTGGCTTCCAGCCTTGATTCCATGGTGCTTGGCGAGCCTCAGATTCTCGGCCAGTTGAAAGACGCCTACAAACACGCCCTTGAGCTGGGCACCACCAAAACCATACTCAACCGCTTGCTGCACCGCGCTTTTTCCGTGGCCAAACGCGTGCGCAGCGAAACCGGCGTGGCCTCGTCCGCCGTATCCATAAGCTACGCGGCGGTGGAGCTGGCCAAACGCATTTTCGGCGATATGTCGCAGTATAAGGCCATGCTTATAGGCGCTGGCGAAATGGCGGAGCTTGCCGCTACCCACCTGATGAACGCGGGCATAAAATCGGTATGGGTGGCCAACCGCACGCACGAGCGGGCCATTGAGCTGGCCTCGCAGTACAGCGGGCTGGCCGTGCCTTTTGAAAACCTGTTCAGCCAACTGCATGAGGTGGATATTGTAATAAGCTCCACCGGCGCGCCGGATGCCATAATACGCGCCAAAGACATGGCCGGAGTGATGAAACGGCGTAAAAACCGCCCTATGTTTTTTATAGATATAGCCGTGCCGCGCGACATAGACCCGGACGTAAACGGGCTGGACAACATTTACCTCTACGACATTGACGACCTGAAAGAGGTGGTGGAGGAAAACCTGGCCCAGCGGCGCGACGAGGCCGTAAAAGCGCGCGGTATAGTTAAAGAAGAAACCGCCGCCTTTCTGCAATGGGTGGACTCGTTAAGCCTGCAGCCCACTATTGTGGATTTGATCCGCCGCTCCGAAGACATTGTGCGCGAAGAATGGCAGCGCACCTCCAAACGCCTGCAACTGGACGAGCAAAGCGAAGAGGCCCTGCAAGCCATGTTTGGAGCCATCATCAAAAAGCTTAACCACGAGCCCATCAGCTTTATCAAACGCCGCTTTCATGAAGACGCAGGCACTCAATACATAAGCACCGTACGGCGCATCTTTAATCTGGATCAGGAAGAAATTCCGACGGAAGCGCACCGCGACAGAAAGCACCTCCCCAAATAATCCCGTAAAGTTACAAACTGTTGCAGGCCCGCGTGCGTTCACGCTTTTGGAACAAACGCGCATGCGCCAAAATTTTACGCACTGCCCGTAACTCTTTCACCACGCTCGCCCTTAAGCAATCATGCGCGTTTGTAGTCCGTTTTTTCTAGCCTGTCCTGGGGCTGAAAAACGCCGTATGCCCAAAAATATGGCAGGACCCTATTTTGCGCCTTAAAAAGTCCTGTAAAACCAGACAAATCGTCTTACTTATATGGACACACAAGTAATTCAATTTTCAAAAATTATACTGTAAAAACGTAATGTTAAGTAAAAGTATTTTTTAAAGGCAAAACCATTCTGAACAGGCGAAATGGTCCTACAAAAATGACAACATTTTTTATAAAGCAATAATAGATAGTTACACAACATGGCATAATGTTTGCTATATAATACGCGAACCGACTATTGGAGTGGGTATGAAAAGGATTTCAGTTTTTTCATCGGCAACACCCATTCTAGGCGCTGTGTGGCTTTTGGGCAGTGGCGCGTCCGGTCTGGTTGCCCTGCGCCGCCGCAATAGAATGAAAATTTAGGCACCACCATAAAACACATGTAAATGTGTGAACGCCTTGACCCCGCTGCTTGACCACCAGCGGGGTCGTTCTTTTATATAAAAATAAATATTTAAATATTTAATTATTACTGCATATTATCAAATACGACCCTTTATACCTTATCCGCAGCAGCTTATTTTAATTGAAATTTTTCCGAAATAGCTTGAAAGACAAAAGTAAATGCTATAACACAGCGTTATAAATTTTCTAGAAAAATTTGCTCTAACTTTCAACAAGTTGCGCAGAGGTTGTTTAAGTGAAAGTAATATTTATATTTTTTGTATCAGTAATGGTTGTTTCGGCCGCCGCAGCCGCCATGGCTTCGGTTTTTATCATATAAGCTTTCCCAATTATTTCGCTCCAAGGCCGTTGCATCTATAAAATGCTTACAGGCACTGGCCCGCTTTAAGGACTGTTTGACGTCCTCCACGCCGCAGGATATGCACATATCCGCCTTTTTATTTTTCAAAACCAAAATAGAGGACCAGCCCATGAAAAAAAGTGGCCTGATACGCCTTTTGCTGTTCTTTTTGCTGCCCATGTATCTGGTATGGCTGTACCGCATGGATTGGAACCCAAACCCTCTGGCCTGGTCCGGCGCGGAACTGCTGGCCTGGGGCATAGCCACAATAATATGGAGCATGGCCTGGGGTTGCGCCGCTTTGGCCCAATTGCGCCGTATGCGCCACGTCCGGCAGGAGATGGCCCGTGTGAGCCAGAAACGGCAAAATGAAAAGCTTAATAATAAATAACTATTTAATTGGTCAAAAGGCTTAATTTGATATTTTCACCATGTTATCTGACAACCGCTGGCGCATTGCGGCATACTTGCATTTTTTCAGTTACCCTGCCTTGACGTGGATTTTTTTTTGCGCCATAAGTACATACATGAACGCTAAAAATATAAATCTCCTCAACACCATATGGTGGTGGCTCCGTTAACTGGAGCCGTGGTATTTTTTGCGCGCATAACAACAAGCAAAATATCAATCAATAACCGCGGCAGTGCAAACTGTAGCGGTTATTTTCGTTTTGGTGCACTGCCGGCAAACCAGGTCAAAGGACCAAAGGTGAAGCAACATGGCACAAGCACAAGGTTACACCCCCTCCCATTCCCACGCATCCCTGCCCGACGGCGAAGGCAGATTCGGCCCTTATGGCGGCATGTATGTTCCGGATGAGCTCACACCCGTTGTCAACGCCATAGCTCAGGCCTATGAGCGCTACAAAGATGCGCCTGACTTCAGGACGGAGCTGGATTATTACCTTAAAAACTATGTAGGCCGTGAAAGTCCTCTATTTTTTGCCCAAAACCTTACCAAAAAACTTGGCGGAGCCAAAATTTACCTCAAGCGCGAAGACCTTAACCACCTGGGAGCGCACAAGGTAAACAACACTATCGGGCAAATTCTGCTAGCCAAACGTATGGGTAAAAACAAAGTTATAGCCGAAACAGGCGCGGGCCAGCACGGAGTTGCCACCGCGGCCACCGCGGCCCTTATGGGTATGCGCTGCACAGTTTACATGGGCGCGTTGGACGTGGAGCGCCAATACCTTAACGCGGAGCGCATGCGGATGCTGGGCGCTGAAGTAGTGGCGGTTAAAACCGGAGGGGCCGGGCTGAAAGAAGCGGTGGACGAGGCCCTTGCCGCCTGGATGCGCGACCCGGAAATATTTTACATAATCGGCTCGGCAGTCGGGCCGCATCCCTACCCGGCCATGGTGCGCGACTTCCAATCCGTAATCGGGCGTGAGGCCCGCGCCCAGATTTTGCAAGCTGAAAAGCGCCTGCCGGACTATTGCCTGGCCTGCGTGGGCGGCGGCTCCAACGCCATAGGCATGTTTTATCCTTTTATTGACGATGGCGGCGTAAAGCTTGTGGGCGTGGAGCCCGGCGGCAAAGGCCCCAAACTTGGAGAGCATGCCGCGCCCTTGCGGTATGGGCAGCCCGGCGTGCTGCACGGTTCTTACTCTTACATTCTGCAAGACAAGCAAGGCGAAATCGCCCCGGTACACTCCATTTCCGCCGGGCTGGATTACCCCGGCGTAGGGCCGGAGCACAGTCTGCTTAAAGACAGCGGCCGCGCCGAATACGTAACGGTATCGGACCAGGAAGCGCTGGAAGCTTTTCTTACCCTGAGCCGCAACGAGGGCATTATCCCCGCGCTGGAGTCGTCACATGCTCTGGCTTATGCCATAAAGCTGGCCCCCGCTTTGGATAAGGAGCGGATTGTGATTGTAAACCTTTCCGGCCGTGGCGATAAAGATGTGAATCAGGTAATAGAGATGATCAAGTGAGGAAAAATAAGGTGGTTCCCTTCTAGGGAATATAAAATAAATATGCATGCGCCTGATCCGTGCCGGTAAGAGAGTGACTGCTTGGTCTGCCCCTCTTTTGCCGGCACGGCTGCTTTCATTAACTTATATTGATACTCGCCGCCTGATTTATCTTGGATAGTGTGGTCACGAGGGTCTTTTTACCTCGCACATGCCGCGCTGATCGCTTGCGGGCGTACGCTAACGCGACCGCCAGGCATTTAAACTTTTTTCAACGTTAAAATTACCTAAAGACTGAACTTAAACTTACGGAAAGAAGTCCTCTATGTTCTTAATTTATTATTGACAGACCACTTTTCTATTGTAAGATGAAATAATGCGAAAATATATAATATAAAATCATATTATATGAAACCCAAGGAGTGGCGTATGAATCTGCAAACAAAAGTTCTCCTTCCAATTTTGTTGTTGATTGTTGCACTTTGTGGTGTAAGTGGTTACATTTTCTATCAAAAAGCGGCTGACGAGTTGTATGAAGCGCTGGTAGACAATTTGCGCGGCGAGGCCGAAGCCTTGGCCAGGGCTGCGGGAGTTCTGGCCAAGGGCGCTCATGTCGATATCGAGCGCATTACCCAGCGTGACGACATCAAGGGTTTTTACCGCAGCGGCTTTTCAGACAAAAAAGGCCTGGAGCGTTTTAATGAAGAACTTAAAGAGCTGGAGAAGAGCTACCCAGCTTTTGACCGCATCAGTTTGCTAAACAACAACGGCGTAATCATCGCATCTTCTGATCCCGGCACCGTTGGGCAAAACTATGCCGACCGCGATTACTTTCAGAACGCCATACAAGGCCGGACCTTTCTGGCTCCTCCCGTGAAAAGCCGCGTTACGGGCAAAGGCGTTATGGTGATAGCTTCTCCGGTAATGGTGGGCGGTAAAGCGGCCGGGGTGGTCTATTGCCCCATAAGCCTTGAATACATATACGAAACCTCGGTCAAACCGGTGTCGATCGGCCAGAGAGGGTATGCGTACATTCTCGGAGCGAACGGCCTGGTGGCGGCGCATAAAGATCCGGATCTGCTTTTCAACCCTTCCGCCAAAGACATATCCCATTACAAAGCAATGGCAGCCAGTACCGCCAACGGGGTGACTGAGTTTGTAAACTCCGCTGGCGTGCGCATCTTTGCGTATCACGCCAAAGACCCTTTTTCCGGATTTACAGCCGTCACTCAGGCGGAATATGGCGATGTGTTTTCCGGCCTGGCGGATATGCGCAACAGTTCCATGCTCACCGCGATAGTGGGCATAGTACTGTCCGCCATGATTATTCTGCTCGTTTTGCGGCCCGTGCTGCGAGATGTTAAAGCTGGCGGAACTTTTGCCGCTAAAATCGCGAACGGAGACCTTTCAGCAACGCTTGCCGTGCGCCGGAAGGACGAACTTGGCAAACTGGCTGAAGCCTTGCGCGCCATTCCCGAGTCACTGAAGCAGGTTGTGGCGGAATATCAAGTTTTGGAGACAGGCATTGAAGCCGGCCAACTTGACGCCAAAGGCGACTATACGCGTTTTTCCGGAGAATTCGCCAGCCTGATCAAAGGCACGAACTCTATTTTAGAGCGTTTTCGTATGATCGTAGACGCTATTCCCTCGCCTGTGGTCATGTTGGATAAAAATTTACGCATCCGTTATATGAACGCCATAGCCGTCAAACTGGGGGGCGAGAATTATCAGGGTAAAACCTGCGAGGAGGTCTTCAGGCAGGAAGATTCCGGCCTGCCTTCCTGCGCGCTGACCCTCGCGGCGGCGAGCGGCAAACTCCATAGCGCGGAAACAGTGGCCCACCCCGGCGGCGCTGACCTTGACATCAGCTACACCGCCATTCCCATGCTTGACAGTTCGGGCGAGCTGGTTGCCGTGCTTCAGCTTATTATCGATCTGACGCAGCTCAAAAACGTTCAACGGACCATTATGGAAGTCGTTTCCCAAGCGCTGGACATAGCCGACCGTGTGGCCGCCGCATCGACGGAGCTTTCCGCCCGCGTGGAAGAGGTCAGCAGCGGCGCCGACATGCAGCGTGACCGGGTGGCGGCCACGGCCACGGCCATGGAAGAGATGAACAGCACGGTTATAGAAGTGGCCCGTAACGCGGGAGAGGCCAGCGAGCAGGCGGAGACCACCCGCAAACAGGCCAGCGAAGGCGCGGATTTGGTAAACAAGGTTATTGAAGCGGTGCAGCGGGTGCACAAAGTAGCCGATGAACTGCAAAATAGCATGCAGAACCTGGGGACGCAGACGGAGGCCATTGGAGGAGTCATGAACATGATTTCCGACATTGCGGACCAGACAAATTTGCTGGCGCTTAACGCGGCCATTGAGGCCGCCCGCGCAGGAGAGGCCGGCAAGGGGTTCGCTGTGGTGGCCGACGAAGTGCGCAAGCTGGCGGAAAAAACCATGAGCGCCACAATTGAAGTGGGAACCGGCATTCAGGGGATTCAGACCGCCACCAGCGCTAATATCCGGCAGGTGGTGGAAGCTAGTGAAAGCGTTTCGGACGCCACGGGATTGGCGGAGGTTTCCGGATCCGCCCTGCGGGAGATAGTAGAACTTGCCGGCACAAATTCCGAGCTGATTACCAGCATTGCCACGGCTGCGGAGGAGCAGTCCGCTACGTCGGAGGAAATCAATAGAGCCGTGGACGAAATCAACCACATCGCCATGGACACCGCTTCCGGCATGAGCCATGCTTCCGCTGCGGTGCTGGCCCTTTCAGACATGGCTCAGGAATTGAAGGCGCTGCTGGGCAAGCTGAAATCATGATGCCCGGTTGTTTCTGGGGGCTGTTTCTAAAAAGACGGATTTTGTTCCCTGGCAAAAAAAGCACCGATTTTAGGGCAGGGATAGAACTCACATGGTACAGACTTGGACAAAAATTGGCGCTTGACGCAGTCCAGGGGCAAAAGACGCTTTTTAGAGACAGTACTTAGATAGTGTGGTCACGAGGAGGATTTTTGTTCTCTGCCAAGGGAAAAGGGCTTTTTATTGAGGGAGTGTGCTCTTACGGTACTCCACCGACAATTACGCAGGCATGCATAATTGGACGCGAGCAACGCGAGCGCTCCGCAGGGGTGAAGCACAGGACATGCCTAATCAAATAAAAGGACTTTTTTACGCAGGCAGAGCAGGCGCGGCCTGTGCGGGGCAAAGAGACCTTCGTGACTACACTATCTGGAACACTCTTTTATCGTACACGCAAAGCCGAAGCGGCGTTACTAAAGACACGCTGCGCGGCTCGCTTGCGGGTGCCCCTTTCGGGAGCGGCACGGGCATTTTAACTTTTTAAAAGTTAAAATGCTTTAATCCCCGCCGCCTGAGAGGCGCTCTTTAAGTTCTTCCATCAAGCACGGAGCCGTTTTCCCGCATTAAAATATCTATAAGGACTTGCCGCAAACCATCTTCATCGCCAGGCTTGGCCCGGCCCGTGGCTTCATCCAGAATATCCGCCTGGCGCAGCATGCCCGCGCCCTCGGTGGCCAGCAGCCCCGCTCTGGCCTTGTAGCTTTCTTCCATGCCTGAAAGCATGCCGGAAAAATGCTCCAGCGAGCTGGCCGTAAGGGCAAGTTGGGCCGGACTGGACAGATCTGCGGACACAAACAAATCCTTGTAATTCTGGAGGTCGTAAAGAGTGAGCTCGCTTTGCGAATTACCCGCCTGCAAGGCCAGTTTGCCTGTATCGCCGTTGGGCGTGACGCGCCCGTCGGCGGCCCAGGTGCTGCCGTCCAGTATACGCAGGCCGTTAAAGCTGGTTCCTTCTATTACGGACTTTATATCGGCGCTTAGCGAGGTATATTCGGGTTCCAGCACGCTATACTGGCTGTAGTCGTTTTGCAGCGCATCCACTATTTCGCGCATGCGGCCAACTTTTTCTGAAATACCGCTCAGGGCCGATTCGCCAACTTCAAGCAAAGCCCTGCCCTGCTCCATATTTTTGGAACCCTGCCGCAGCATGGCCGCATCGCTGCGCATCAGGCCGGTGAGGGCATCATTCATCATATCCGTGCCTGTGCGTTTTTGCGGCTTGGCCCGCCCAAGAATAAACTCGGTAAGGCTCGCGCCGCCAAGCTCGCCACACATCTGCCCGCCCACAAGCTGGGTGATCATCTGCCCGCGCAACAGGTTGAGCGAATACTGCGCCAAAGCGTTCGCGTCAAAATATCCGTTTGCCATAATCCCGCTCCCATATGCGCAAAACATATGCTTTGCGCTCGTTATGCTTTTCGGACGGTACGGGATATTCTTTAGGAAATGGCGTCTTACGGAGCGTTATAATATGGCATATATGCAAAACGCTTGTTATGTGGCAGACAAAATTTGGCGGAACTGTGGCATATACGGGCAAATGCCAACGCAGGCCTGGCGGCCACAAATTCATGGGGCAAAAATGTCATACTGCTGTAGGCATAATACGCGATATGCCCGCCTTAAGCCTGGCGGGCACGTCGCGTATTGGCCCTGCTAATAGCCCTATAATTTTGTGCTTTGCTAAAACAGAAAAAAAAGTTAAAAAAAATAAACGGACTAACACAATCAAATTTGCAGGTGCTTATGTCTGACGTGATTCTCCATCTTATAAGCGCGCTGAGCATCGGTTATGTAATTTTCAAACTGACCCGTTCCGGCGGCAAGTAAACAAAAAACGCCACGCTAGTCTTTAATCATGCCCAAGGCCTCTTGTGCTATCTCTTTGGTCTTTCTGTAAAAAAAATTTTTGCCGTCAAAATCTTCACATTCAGTTGTCTCATTTTGCATGGCCGAAAGTGCTGCATAAATTTCCGCCTGTGTTGCCTCATCAAGAGCGCGGGCCAACGCGGGCTGTGCCCCAAGCAGCTTAAACAGTCCCAAGGCCGCCTGGCCGCGTACCTGCGCGTCACTATGCCCAAGGCCGGCGGCAAAAGCTGGCAAAGCCGGAGCGCCATAGTCGGGGCGCGCCTGCGCCAGACGCCCGCACCCCCAAAAGCAGGCCTGCAAAAGCGGGGCATGGTCTATATAGTTGTCATCACGTCCGGTATTGGTAATGTATGAGAACAAAACACGGTTAAATTCCACGGCAAGTGGAGGGCTTTGGCTCAAAACCTCGCCCATGCTCTCTGGCACGCCCCAGCCAAGATTGCCGGACTCCTCATTCATATGCCACATAAAGCGCCGCATTATGCCACGCGCCTGCTCCATGTCGCGCGAGGCCAGCGCGGCCATGCATACGCCAAGGCAGCGCACGGCCCGCCAGCGCAAAACCCCGCCGCGCGGCAAAAAGCCAAGCAACGGGGCTATATACTCCATTCCGGAGCTTGATTCCAGCAGTGGGAAAAGGCTCTCCCACTCTTCTTCCGGCAACCGCAAGGCCAACTCGCCCTTTATGTTGTGAAAACGCGCCACGGCACTACCTGCCTTGAATAAAAACAGCTACCAACGCTCGGCATGCAGCTTTGACGCCGTAAATCTGGATTCCGGCGCAATTTTTGACTGCGGCACGCCAATGGGCATGGCGCAAAGCAAATCATACCCGGCAGGCACTTTTAAAAGATCGCGGAAAAAATTCATTCGTCCCGTGTACGGAGTTATACTAAGCCAAGTTGTGCCGTACCCCAGCGCCTCCACGGCCAGCCACATGCTCATGCAGGCACAGGTGACGGATAACGGCACCTGCGTTAGTTCCTCGTCATTTTTGCTTTTTGTTTTATCCATACAGGCAAACACTATGACGGAAGCCGAATTTATAAACCCGAAGGCCGGAATAAAATTGATAATGGCTTTTTTTGTGGCTGGCTCGCGCACAATTACAAACTCCCATGGCTGGGTGTTGTTGGCGCTGGGGGCGTTCATGCCCGCCGCCAGAATTGTCTGCAAATCCTCATCGGAAACAGGCTGGCCATTAAACGCGCGGTAACTTCGCCGCGTATGCATTACCTCAAGCGCGCATTTTCCGGCCGGGGCCGGAACGGAAGGAGCCCCCTGCGCCTGGGCCGCAAAGGGCAAGGTTATGCCAGCCGCGCCAGCGGCAGCCAGTAGTTTACATAGATCACGGCGGTTCATAAAAGTATCTTTCATGTAAGCTCCGGAATTGTTTGGAAACAATCAAAAGTAAATTGTAATGCGCAACAGCAGGAACAACTATCCGGCAAAAAGTAAATCCATAATAAACTATATGCTTTTAAACGGTCTCACAAGCGCAGCTATAAATCAATTAATAATTGCCCCGGCGTAGCCCACCACGCTGTCCATTCCCGCGCCATAAGCACGCCCCGTAACGCCGGAGCTGGTATGGGCGGTTATACAGCACCGCTCGGCCCCAAGGGCCTTGCAGGCATAAAGCATTAGTGTTGTCGGCGCAAAGCCGCACATGCTTATTTTATGCCTCAGGCAAACATCAAAAAGCCCTTCTGGCGCGAGCTTTTGCACCTGCGCCAACGCCAGCAGGTCCTGCTTTTTGCCCTGGTCATGCGGCAAATAGTGGCTCATGTCGGAACTGCTCAAAAGCAGCATGCCCCCGCCAGATTGCCGCTCTTTCACCAGCCTGGCAATGGCCTCGCCAGCATGGCGCAACCGTGTCAAATCATACTCCCGCACGCATAGGGGAATTATTTTCACATCGCTCCGTAATACCTGCAAAAACGGCAAAATCACCTCAATGGCGTGATCTCCGGCATGAGCCGCCTCACTGGCCTGAAACAGAGCGGTGTGGCCATTTTCGGCATAAGCCAGCAAGCGCTCAACACCAGCTTCATCTACCGTAACGTCGCCCAAAGGCGTACGCCAGGCTCCGCCCGGCCAAAGGGCCAGAGAAGGCCCAGCCCCGGTATGGCTAGGGGCAAGCAAAAGCACCGTTTCCGGTATTGGAACCTGCCCAAGGGTGAGCCCGGCCACCATGCCGGAAAACATGTACCCCGCATGCGGCGCCATGCAGCCAAGCGCCGGTTTATCCGCGCACTCCACGCGATACTCACCAGCTTTGGCCAGATAATCCGCAACCTCTTGGCGTAGCGCTTCAGAATCCGCCGGGTAAAAACGCCCAGCGACAACGGGTTGGCGTATGCTCATATCTCAGGACAACACCTTGGTGATATTATTTATAAAATCAATGAATTATAAAATAAATACATAAATATCTAACTTCCGCAATCAGCCTGGCTGCCTTGCAGCTTATCCAAAGCGTGTTGCAAAGCGGATAACAAGGGCTGCAAATTCTCCTGAATGGCCTTTACGCTGCCCGGCAGGGTTATAAGCAGGCTGTCGCCCACAGTGCCGCAAACCGCGCGTGAAAGCATGCCACGCGGCGTGGCCTTTAAAGAGGCTTGCATCATGGCCTGCTCAAAACCGTACAGGCGCTTCTCAATAAGGGGCAGCAGCGCCTCGGGCGTTATGTCGCGTGAGGACAGGCCGGTGCCGCCGGTTGTAATAATAAGGTCATAACCCTGCACCAGCGCGAGATCGGTAACCATGGCCCGCAGGCGGAAGATCTCATCCGGCAATATATAGCCGCTTACGCAACGCAACGACATATACGACTGCACCATTTGCCCCACCAGCGGGCCGCTGTCGTCTTGGCGCTCGCCCACGGAACCCTTGTCGGAAACCGTAATCCAGGCAAGGGCCGGAGCACTGCGGCAAGGGGTTACTATAATCTCGCCGCCTGCAAAATCGCGGTGCGACACCACTCTTATGGCGGGAAGGCTATGCACGCGGCCCGCCGCCGGAATTTCCATGCGCAACACCACTGTAAACACAGGGTTGTTGCCGCTGGTAAAGGTGGTGCCAACGGCAAACATGCCCGTGGCTTTACCTTGCAAAAAATATTCCGGCGCAAGCACCACTTGTTTTATGCGCGCCTCTTTCAGCACTGCCGGAACAAGCAAAAATGGCTCGCCCTGCTCCACCGGAGGACATTCCAATTTGAACGATTTGCCCAAATAATTGGCACAACTGTCAAACTCGTGGCATTGTGAAATATACATAAGCTTCTCCCGCGCTGTTATGGTAGCCACTATCTATACATATAGCGGGAAGAATGCAAGGCGTGGCGCGGGGCCACACCATGCCCGGCGCGGCCCGCAGCTTTTTCCTAAAGTATTTCAGGCCCGGCGACGATAAGATGGTTGTGCCGGTATGTGCCGGCTAATATACTGGAGACTTGCCATGCGCCATATCAACATAACATTGCTCTTCATCGCGGGTCTTTTATTATGCGCTTGCGCCAGCGCCAAAGAGCCGGAATCAGACCCCCGGCAGCACCAACCGCAAGCCGACCCCGTACTGCCCCTGCGGGCGGACTTGTCGGCTGTTTTGTCCGAAACCGGGCGTTTTTGCGCCAGGCCTGGCAATCTGGCCTTTATGACGCGCCAAGGCTGTGAAAGTGCCGCGCAAAAACTGGCGCGAGATTTTGAAAATAGCGGCATGTACTTTGAAAATGAAACCACCTGCGAAAATTACCTGAACGACTTATTACAGCGCAAAGAGGAAGTATTGCTTGAGCATGACGCATGGTGCTCCCAAAACTTCGCCAACCTGCACGACCGCAAAGGCTGCAAAGATGCGGGCGAAACCTTTTACAGCCGGCTGAACGCCGGAGAGTTCTGCGGCAAGCCTGCGCCGCCAGAGCAGCCAACAACACCAAAGCAGCCAACACCGCGAGCCGAAAAAAAGGAAACTCCTTATATATTAAATTACAGCGAGCCAGGGCAAAAATTTGACAGCCCCAAAACCGGGCCCACGCCAAAAACCAGGCCCGGCGCGGTAAAAACTCCGCCAGTAAAAGCATCTGCTCCAGCCGCCGCTACCGGCAAAAGCTCCACCCCGGCGCGAGCCACCCCCCCTGCGAGCACGGGGGTGGCTAAAGCACCAGTTGCCCCTGCCGCTGTGGTTAAAACGCCAGCCGCTCCTGCCACTGTTGGTAAAGCAGCAGTCGCTCCAGCCACCAAGGCTACTGCCATAACGGCGCCGGCGGCGCAAAATGCCGCACCAGCGGAAAAGACCGCCACCACGGCAACACCTGCTCCGGCGGCCCCCGCCACATCGTCCGCGCCAACAGCGCAAGGCTCGCCAATATCCGCTGGCAACACGGCAGTTGCGCCAGCGCAGCCTGGCAGCGATGCCGCATACTCTTGGCCACAGGCTCCAGCTTTGGGGCAGGCTCAGACAGCACCCGCAGCACAACCCGTAGCGCCGGCAACAGCGCAACCGCTCTCTCCAGCCGCGATACCCGCTACCGCGCCCGGCGCGGTTGAGGCCGCAAGCCCCGGCAACAACACATTGCCTGGGGCAACGCCGGTTATCGCGCCGCCGCCGGTGCAGCCAGCCACGCCAGTCCAACCCGGTGGAGTTTCCAACCTGGGCATGTCGCCCGTGGGCGGAGTTCCGGCCGGAGTGTTGGCAACCGGCGGCGGCGTGGTGCCCGCCAGCGTCTCGCCCTCTCCCGCGCCGGCTCCAACGCCTCCGGCTCCAGTCAGCAACCTGGGTACCGCCTTTAACATCACCGAGCCCGCGATAGGCCGCGTGCAACAGGCGGAAAACCTGCCCCCGGTGCCGCCCATAGGGCAGGTAGTGCCGCCTCTTATGCCCGGCGTGCCGCCAGATACTGCCGTAAGTTCCGCCACGCTGCCAGCGCCGGCATCTTCTCCCGTGGCCGGGCCGCAACCGGCCCAGCGCGCGGCCGAGCCTGCCGACGCCTTTGGCGACATTATCCCCAACTTTATGCCACCGCCGCCTCCGCCGCCGGTATCTGGCAATACGCTGCCGGTTGGCGGCATGCCGGCCGGGCAGGCAGGCAACTGATAGCTTGCGCGGTAACCGGAGTTTTGGCGCTCTTGGAGGCTAAACCAGAGCTTGAATAATTGTTTGCCGCCGCGCCCCCGTAACTGGAATAAAAAAAGCGATTTTGCGCAAAGTAACGGCCCTGGCGTTAACGCCGGGGCCGTTCAATTTTACGCCGGAAATTTTTTTACCGCTTTCGCAAGGGTAGCACGCGTAAGCAGGAGAAAGCCGGTAAAATTAGGCCAACACCATTGTAATCAGGCTGATATTTGATACTATAGAGTAGGTTATAACAGCACTGCCACTAATTGCGGTATATATGCATATGGCATTGCCTTAACCACCAATAAATATTGCCTTTCGCCGATTGCTGCTTTATAACTCGGCCATAAAACTTAGCTAAACGGACGTTTCGTCCGCCTTGGGAGGATTTCATGCCGTTAACAACTCCAAAAAACATGTTTTCCAGAGCTTACAAAGAAGGCTACGCCATTGGGGCCTTTAACGTAAACAATATGGAAATTATACAAGGCATAGTGTCTGCCGCCGCCCTTGAGCGCGCGCCCCTTATTTTGCAGGTATCCGCCGGAGCCCGCAAATATGCCGGACAAAACTATATTGTGAAGCTTATTGAAGCCGCCCTTATGGAAAGCGATTTGCCCATAGTGCTGCATCTGGACCACGGCGCGGACTTTCAAATATGCAAGGACTGCATTGACGGCGGTTTTACCTCCGTTATGATTGACGGCTCGCACCTGCCTTATGAGGAAAACATAGCCCTTACCAAGCAGGTGGTTGAATACGCCCACCCGCGCGGCGGGTGGGTTGAGGCAGAGCTTGGGCGGCTAGCCGGAGTTGAGGACGAAGTCTCGGCCGAGCACTCCATTTATACCGACCCTGATCAGGCTGTAGACTTTGTAAAACGTAGCGGCTGCGATTCGCTGGCCATTGCCATAGGCACCAGCCACGGGGCCTACAAGTTTGCTGGTGACGCCAAGCTTGACTTTGAGCGCCTGCAAAAAATATCTTCCATGCTGCCCGATTACCCCTTGGTATTGCACGGCGCATCCAGTGTGCCGCAAGAATTTGTTGCCATGGCCAACCAATACGGCGGCAAGGTTGGCGGGGCCAAAGGAGTGCCCGAAGACCTGCTGCGCAAGGCCGCCAGCATGGGCGTATGCAAAATTAACATCGATACGGACATACGTCTGGCCATGACGGCCAGCATCCGTAAGCATTTTATGGAACAACCGGCCGATTTTGACCCAAGGGCCTACCTCAAAGGTGCCCGTCAGGCCGTGCAAGATATGGTGCAGCATAAAATACGCAATGTGCTTGGCTGCTCCAACAAGATTTAAATACCGCGCGGCCGGCGCGCTTTAGAGGCTTGGCCGCGCGCTTCGCGCTCCCTCAACTTGCTGTTGTTTAACCTTATATATACCAAGGAGTATGTGAATGGCTCTGCGTATCGGGATGAATGGCTTCGGACGCATCGGGCGCTATCTTCTGCGCCTCTTGGCGGATAATAACGATCTGCAACTGGCGGCCTTTAACGCCCGCGCTTCCAACAAAGAGTTGGCCTACCTGTTCAAGTACGACTCCGTGCACGGCACCTTTAAAGGCACTGTTGATTACAATGACAACGGCCTGGTGGTAAACGGCAGACAAGTTGCCGTAACCCGCGAAAAAACCGGCGACTGGAAGTGGAAGGACCTCGGCATAGACGTTGTGGTGGAAACCACCGGCACCATAAAGGACCATGCCGGTTTGTCTGGCCATATCACCTGTGGAGCCAAAAGGGTTATTATGAGCGCCCCGGCCAAAGACGCGGACGTAACCATAGTTATGGGCGTTAACCACAACGCATACGACCCGGCCAAGCATTTTGTGCTCTCCAACGCCTCTTGCACCACCAACTGTCTGGCCCCGGCCGCCAAAGTGCTTAACGATACTTTCGGCATCAAGCACGGCCTGATGACCACCGTGCATTCCTATACCATGAGCCAGCGCCTTTTGGACGGCTCGCATAAAGATTTGCGGCGCGGCCGCGCCGCCGCCATATCCATGCTGCCCACCACCACCGGCGCGGCCAAGGCTGTAGGCCTGGTTATTCCCGAGCTTAACGGCAAACTTGACGGCATGGCCATACGCGTGCCCACACCCAACGTATCGCTGGTTGACCTTACCTGCGAGTTGGGCAAAGACGCCAGCGTGGCGGAAGTAAACGCCGCGCTTAAAGCCGCCTCCGAAGGCGCCATGAAGAACCATCTGGGCTATACCGAAGAGCCGCTCGTATCCTGCGACTTCTTGGGCAGCATTTACGGCGGTGTGGTGGATTCTGCCTGTACCACCGTTATGAACAAGCGCATGCTCAAGCTGATAATCTGGTACGATAACGAATCCGGCTTCAGCAACCAACTGGCCCGCCTGCTCTCGCTGATTCACCAGAAAGGCTAGTTCTAAAATTACATCAAAAATTAAAGGGGGCGTAAGCCCCCTTTAATTTTTGATGTGTTACGCCGCCGCTCTCCACACCCGCATGGTAAACCTCGCTATGGTAACAACCTCTTGCAGGCGCGGGAAGTGATCCAAAAACCCATACGGCCTTACTTCAACGGAATCGCTGCCGCCGAGCATGCGTTTTTCAAGTTGCCTCGCTGTGCTCTCGTGGCCGTTACGTTCCAAGGCCAGACACATTTCATAAATGTAGTATTCCGGAGCGCTGGTAAACTGGCAAGCCCTGCCCAGCAACTCGTGCGGCCTTTTGCCGTTTTGCGCGCTAAGCTGCATAAAAGCCTCGCAGGCCTGGTCAAAGTCCTCATCCTGCAGCAGGTTTTGCGCCTCAATCATATAATGGTCGCCCTGCCACTTGGCGGGCAATTTGGCGAAAACGGCCCTGGCCCTTTCAGGCTGCCCGCCGTGCAGGCAGATCATACCCGCCTTGTGCATCCAGCGGTGCATGCGCTCCTCGTCGCCGTTTTCGCGGTGCAAACGGGCCAGGCCAAGGGCGGCCTCCAAATCCAGCGGGTCAAAGCGCAGGGCTTTCACCAAAAAATCCTGAGCCGAAGCCAATTTGCCCTGGCGCAAAAGGCCAAGGCCAGTGCGGGAATAAAGCAACGGGTTTACGGCATCGGCCACGGTGGAGCTTTTATTGGCGCCGGAGGCTGCCGCAACAGGGGTGGCGGCCTCGGCGCTTTTCGGCGGCAGGCCGGGCGCCTGCCGCGTTACTGAAACAGTATTTTGCGCCTCCAGGCGCTGTTTTTGCTGCAATTGCTCCCCTGCCTTTTTGGCCTGGGCGCTGAACAACATATCCACAGCGGAAGCCGCTCCTGATTTCGGCATATCATTTGCTGGGCGCGCCGGCTCAGGTTGTTCCGCAACACGGCCAGAAGCGGCGGCAGCCAGATTTTGCAGTCTGGCGACAGCCGCGCCAAGCTCGTTGGCGGAATAAGGCCTGACCAAGGCGGCGGAGGCCCCGTGCGCCAGCGCCAAATTAAGGCTTTGATTATCCGGCGCAATAAATAATACAGGCGGGAGCGGACCTGCGGAAGTTGCGGCAATCGCGGACAGCTCGCGCAAAAAAGCATGCACGCCCATATCCGGCAGGTCTTCCGAGCAGACTATAAAATCCAACTGAAAAGCCGGAGCGCCGGACAAAGCCGCCTTTACAATACGCAAGGCCTCCTGGCCGGAACGTATGCTGCGCAATCTATACGCGCCAGCCTGCTTGAGAGCGGCGCGATCTATATTAATCTCGTCGTCCAGCAGGCTTAAAAGCATGGCAAAGCGCGGCAGCGCTTTTTGATCTGTTTGGGCGGACATAGCCACCCCCTAACGGGTAAAAGGCAATATGGTAGCTTTGCCCTTGCCTGGTTTGCTATCCGGCACCGCGCTGAGCTCTTCTTGCACCAGTTGAGCCTGAGCCAGTTGCTCCATGGCGGCAATGGCCCGCAACGAGCTTACTGCCGCAGATTGATCCAGAGCACGCACGCTATTGCCGCTGGCATGGGTTTTTCCGGCCTGGGCCGCGGGTTCGAAAATCTCGCCGCAATTCATGCAGCGCCGGGGGCGGGCCTCGCTTATACGTACCAGTTGGCCGTCGCGGTTATAGCAGTTGGGGCAGAAAGGGCCCTGCTTGATATTGCCTGTAAGCAGCCAATAAAAAGTGCCGTCAAAAACAAAATTGCGCGCAAGATACAAAACGTCTTCAAACTCGCGCATATTCGCCTTGAGCACCGCATTTTCCTCGCATAAATCAACATACAACTTTTGCAGCTCGCGAAGTTGCAGGCAGGCAGCTTCCGTTTGCCCTTTTAAGAATAGATTATTGATAACCTTGAATCTATAGTATTCAAGCATTTACTCTCTCCCTGAGTTCTAAGCCGCGTATCCTTCGCAGCCTGGCACTATACTGTGCCGTTAAGACGAAACCTTCAGTTAGTTTTCTGACTATTTCAATGCTCTTTTCGGTAAATCAGCAAGACACTTTAGGGAGATGGTATTATTAATGATAAAAAACATAATATAGTGATATAATTAATTAAAATCTGAAATAGAACTAAAAAATGCCGATTTCCGCACAACTGGCGAAAATCGGCATTTCATAAAAAATATTTAAGTTATTTCAATAAATTATCCAATTCAACAAGTTCTTCATCCTTAATTGTAAAAGAGTGCTCAGGGCCGGGGAAAACTCCTTCTTGCACTTCTTTGGCGTATTGCCTGAAAGCGTCGCGGATAATATTGCCGACCTGCGCGTATTGTTTGGCGAATTTAGGCACAAAAGCGTCATAAAGCCCGAGCATGTCCGTATACACCAGCACCTGACCGTCGCAATGCGGGCCAGCCCCTATGCCGATGGTGGGAATATCCAGCGCGGCGGTAACGCGCTTGGCTATTTGCGCGGGCACTGCCTCCAGCACAATGCAGAAACACCCGGCCTGTTGCAGGGCCAAGGCATCCTGCACCAGATTATACGCGGCCAGGGCGGTTTTACCCTGCACCTTAAAGCCGCCCAGCACGGCCGAGCGTTGCGGGGTAAGGCCAATATGCCCGCATACCGGCACTCCGGCCTGCACCAAGGCCTTTATTTGCGGCACAACCTCGCGCCCGCCCTCCAGCTTTACGGCCCGCACGCCGCCTTCCTGCAACAGGCGCTTGGCCGTATGCATGGCTTCAGACACGCCCTGCTCGTAGGTCATAAAGGGCATATCCGCAATTACCATGCTGCGTTTGGCCGCCAGCACCACCGAGCGCGCGTGTATGATAATTTCATCCAGCGTGACGGAAATGGTATCAGGCCTGCCCAGCATGACCATGCCCATGGAATCGCCCACCAGCAGCATATCCACGCCGCTTTGTTCCGCCAGCGTGGCAATGCTGTAATCGTAAGAGGTAAGCATGGTCAGCTTGCGGCTGCCCTTGGCCTTGGCAATATCAAAAGTGGTAAGAGCTTTTACAGCGTCTTCCGCCACATGCTTGTGCGCGCTCATATTATTCTCCATACCTTAAGTTACATATGCCCAAAAAGTATAATTAGGCCCTTAACAGCCGCCGCGCAAGAACTTTGTGCGCAAAGAAACGCATACCGCATATGGAATTCGCCGTGGCAAAACCATGGGCGCGTTACCTTGCCCCCTGCCCGGCTTTGGGTTAAAGTTCAATTTTGCACAACAAACAACCCAGGCGGAGCCGTTATGAAAATTACCAGCATTGATGTTTTCATGCTTAAATACGATCAGCCATTTTATTTGCGCCCCGTAATTTGCCGGGTGAATACCGACGAAGGCATTTACGGCTATGGCGAATCGGCCTTGGCCTTCACCTTTGGCGCGAGCGCCGCGTTTCATATGCTGGCGGAGCTGGCCCCTCTGGCCGTGGGCATGGACCCGTTGGAAAATGAAGTTATCTGGGAAAAAATATTCCGCACCGGCTTTTGGACTGCGGGCAACGGCGCTGTGGAAATGGGCGCAATAAGCGCCATAGACATGGCCCTGTGGGACATAAAGGCCAAGGCCGCCAACCTGCCCCTTTACAAACTGCTGGGCGGCAAACAGCGTGAAAATTTGCGCGTGTACGCCAGCCAGTTGCAATTCGGCTGGGGCGAAAAAGCGGACAATATTAAAGACGCCAACGCTTACATACCTGCAACACACGCCGCCGTGGCCGAAGGCTACGACTGTGTGAAGCTGAACTTCATACGCCACCACGCTGACGGCAGTTGGACCCACAAAAACGACACCACCGTGCATTTTGACCGCAAGTTTCTGAAACTTGCCGAGCAACGCCTGGCGAAAGTACGCGAAATTATAGGGCCTGACCGCGATATTATTCTGGAAAACCACGGTATTACAGACGTACCCGCAGCCGTTGAGTTTGGCAAAATGTGCGAGCCTTATAACATCCTGTTCTATGAAGAGGCCGTTATGCCGCTAGACCCGGACCATATGCGCCGCGTGGCCGAAGGCGTGAACATTCCGCTGGCCTCTGGCGAGCGTATTTACACCCGATGGGGCTTCAGGCCATTTTTTGAAAACGGCTCTCTCAAGGTAATTCAGCCCGACCTTGGCAACTGCGGCGGCATAACCGAAGGCAAAAAAATATGCGACATGGCCGCCACTTACGATGTAAGCGTGCAGACCCACGTATGCTCCAGCCCCATTTGCAAGGCCGCTTCGCTCCACCTTGAAGCCGCTTTGCACAATTTTATCATACACGAGCACCATGGCATAAACAGCCACCCGCTAAACCGCAAAACCTGCCAGTACGACTACCAGCCCGAAAACGGCCGCTATGCCATACCGGAGCTGCCGGGCATAGGCCAGGAGCTTTCAGAATACGGCCTCAGGTATGCCGACAAGGTAACAATCAAATAAATTAGGATTATGCACGGCTATAGCATTTTAACTTTGGAAAAGTTTAAATGCCCTGCAATGCCTTTTTAGGGCAGCATCATTCAGCTTTTTAAAAAAACATATAAAATTTACACGTTAAAATGCTCTAAAAGTATATGCCACCGGCGGGAAAAGGTTTTAACAACCTCATCCCGCCGGTCTGATTATTAAGATTATGGAGAAAGGCGTAAAGATGGAACCGGACTTATAAGCGCGGCATAACTAATCCGGGTGTTTATGGCAGGCGAACCCCAAATCCATAAGTTTATCCGCCGATATAGCGCCCTGGCGCAAAATACGTATAAAGCGGCCGCCCACGGCAGTATTCGCCACTTCCACAATGGTGGAAGGCTCGCCGCCTTCAGGCAGTGGGGCGGCATCATACAACGCGCCGCCTATGGAGTTGAGCAGTACGGAATCCAACCGCGCCTTATCCGTTACAGGCGGGCGGTTGCTTATGTTGGCGCTGGAGGATATAAGCGGAAAACCCGCCTCCAGGCACAAGTCGCGGGCAGCCGGGTGCGAGCTCAGGCGCACGGCTACCTTGCCTGTACCGCCGGTAAGCAATGTAGGCAAAGAGGCGCTGGCCGTAAAAAGAATGGTAAGCGGGCCCGGCCAGAAGCATTCGGCCAAATCCATGGCATGGTGGCTGCTGCAATCCGCAATAAGCTCCAACTGCGAAAAATCGCCTATAATAACCGGCAACGGAAAATGCTTGTCGCGCTCCTTGGCTGCATACACCGCGGCCACGGCATCGCGGCTTAAGGCATTGCCGCCTATGGCGTAAAATGTTTCCGTGGGGTATACCAGCACGCCATTGCCACGTAATACCTGCACTGCATCTTGCAAGGAAAGCGAGTTCATTTTATTCTTCCAATCTTGATAGAATTTGACCACAATAAACTGAACGCTACCTATCAGTATAACACAGCATATACCTTGATGCCAAGATAAAGAGCAATTTTAATGAATAAAGCTTTTTTTATATATGTAGGACGTATTAAAACCCCGCACTGGCTAAATGCCATTGAGCATTACCGCAGCCGCTTGAGCAAGGGCTGGCAGTTGCAGGAACTGGTTGTGAAAGACGCGGACCCCTCTTTGCCGGTTGAAGCCCGTAAAACGCAGGAGGGTGAGCGTATTTTGGCGGCCCTGCCCGGCGGCTGCACCTGGATTTGCCTTGACGAGCACGGGCAAAACCCCGATTCCCCAATCTTTGCCGCGTACTTGAACGGCCTGTGGGATAAAGCCGCCCCACCCTGCTTTATTATAGGCGGAGCCTACGGGCTTTCGGAAGCCATACTGAAAAAGGCGCACAAAAAACTGAGCCTGGGGGCCATGACCTTTCCGCACGAGCTGGCCTGCGTGCTTTTGTGGGAACAACTCTTCAGGGCCGATTGCATAATAAGAAAAACAGGCTACCATCACTAGGGGCTGTTGGCGCTAAGGTGTTTTTGCCTTCTGCCTGCGCCCCAAAAAATCTTCTCCCACCCGCCAGCCCCGATAAAACCTTCAGACGCGCCAGGCGCTTAAAATTACCGGCAAACCTATAAGCGCTAAAGTTTCGGGGCCAAGGGGGCTCGGAATAGAGCCTCTTCAGTTCTGCCCCCTCTATAACTTGCCAGCCAAAAACCGTTGCGCTTTTGTCATACGGGCTACCACCCTTGCGGGGTTCGAGGCAGCGCCCCTGCGCTCATAAATCCGGCCTCAGCCGCCGTGCCTTACGCGCCTTTGGCAAACTCGCCCTTTGTTTTGCCGCCGCCGGCGTGGCGGGCTTTCTGGACTATTTCGGTGCCTATGCCTGTATCGGTCAGAAGTTCCAGCAGAATGCAGTTTTCCACGCGGCCGTCTATGATCATGGCTTTTTCAACACCTTCCTGCAGGGCCTCGAGGCAACATTTGATTTTGGGGATCATCCCGCCTTTGATGGTGCCGTCTTCAAACAGGCTCCAGGCTTTATCCATTTCTATGGTGGGTATGAGAGCGCCGCCGGCGTCCAGCACGCCGCTAACGTCGGTAAGCAGCAGCAGGCGTTTGGCTTTAAGGGCAGCAGCCACGCCCCCGGCAACGGAATCGGCGTTTATGTTGTAGGTAGCGCCGTCGGCGTCAACTCCCACAGGGGCGATTACGGGTATGAAGCCGTCGTCGGAAAGAACGTTTATAAGCTTGGTATCCACGCTCATCACTTCGCCCACCTTGCCGAGGTCTATTATTTCCGGCGCTCTGTCTTCAGACTTGACAACCATTTCGAGCTTGCGGGCCTGAATAAGGTGCCCGTCTTTGCCGGAAAGCCCCACGGCTTTAACTCCGGCCAGATTGAGCAGGTTAACTATTTCTTTATTCACGCGGCCTACCAGCACCATTTCCACCACATCCATGGTGGCGTCGTCGGTAACGCGCTGCCCCTGCAAAAAGGTGGACTGAATATTGAGTTGCTCCAGCATTTTGCCTATTTGCGGCCCGCCGCCGTGTACAATAACCGGCTTGATGCCAACATAGCGCAGCAGGGCGATATTAAGGGCAAAGGCCTTTTTAAGGCGCTCGTCTTTCATGGCGTGCCCGCCGTATTTTATAACTATGGTCTCGCCATAAAAACTTTTTATATAGGGCAGACATTCTATAAGAAGCTGGGCCTGATCCTGCTGCATGCTCATGAAAGCGCTCCGTAAAGCCGCGGCCAAGCCGCGCCGGTTAATGTGGAACACAAAAAATTTCAAGCGTAATTCCGCTTGGACGAATCGCTTATACCAGCCAATGCGTAACAAAACAACAGCTACACGGCACCCATGCGCGCTGGCTGCGCATGCGAATGCGTATACTGGTCGGATGCGGATGACGCCGCGCAGGTAATGCCTCCGGCGGCCGGGGTAAGAGGGTTTCACCCTGCCTCCCGGACCCCCATCACCCACCAGGGGCGTGAAAGAGCATCGCCAGCAGTATTACCTTTCCGGCACTTGCCGATGTGAGACTGTTGAGCTTTGCCTAAACGATCCACACCTGGACCCGCAAGGGTTTGTACTAGTGGGTTGTGCTGGGTAGAGGGTTGCGCCAGCAAGTTATGTGGCATGAAGATGTTTGTGCTTGTTACGTTTGGTATCATAAGCCCAAGCTTACACACATGCGCTAAAACAGTTCTGTTTGAATAACATGTTGAGCTTTGATAAACGTAACATGTTTGCACAAGCCAGTTTAACCACGGCTCCCAAACAACTAATTGAAAAGTTTTGAGGGATGGTGGAGAGCTCGAGAGGGGGAAGGGAACTTTTTCAAAAGTTCCCTTCCCCCTCTCGAATTCTTCACTCCACGCCCTGCCTACAAAACTTCCACCAACGCTTGTTCCACCAACACAAACTCGGCATCGGCCACGGTGCGCACGTCGAGGCAGAGGCGGTCGTCTTCAAGGCGCGCCACCAGCGGGGTGGAAGCGCCAAGCAGGCGCTGGCGCAAATCTTGTGCAGCGACGGAACCTGAGGATATGTACACCAGAGTGGTGGGCAGATGACGCTCGGGGAAGGAGCCTCCGCCTACCAGCGAGGAGCCGGGCGCGGTACTGACGGCGGCCTTGCCTTGCAGGGCTTTTTTAAGCCTGCGGGCCAGACGAGCGGCGCGGGCTTTAAGCTCATCCGCCGGGGCGCAGATCATGCGCAGGGTGGGTATGCGTTTAAGGGCCTGCTCCGGCTCTTTGTAAATGCGCAGGGTGGCTTCCAGCGCGGCTAAGGTCATTTTATCTATGCGCAGGGCGCGGTTAAGCTGGTTCTTTTTAATTTTGCTTATGTAAGCGGCCTTGCCGACGATGATTCCGGCCTGAGGCCCGCCCAGCACCTTATCGCCGCTAAAGCTTACCACGTCGGCCCCGTCAGCCACGGTTCTCTGCACAGTGGGCTCGTCCTGCGCCAGCAAAGGCACGCCTGCGGCGGCAAAATCGCACAGGTTGCCGCTGCCCAAATCTTCTATAACAGGCAGGCCCCGCTCTTTGCCAAGGGCGGCCAGTTCCGGCAGCGAAACCTGACTGTGAAAGCCTATGATGCGGTAGTTGGAGGTATGCACGCGCATAAGGGCGGCGGTATTTTCGGTAATGGCCTCAGCGTAATCGGAAAGGCGGGCGCGGTTGGTGGAGCCAACTTCCACCAGCGTGCAGCCGCTTTTTTTCATTACTTCGGGTATGCGAAAGCTCCCGCCAATTTCCACCAGTTGCCCGCGCGAGACAATGGCCTCGCGGTTTTTGCACAGGGTATCCAGTACCAGCAGCACGGCGGCGGCGTTGTTGTTAACTACTAAAGCCGCTTCCGCGCCGGTTAGGGAGCAGAGCAGCGCCTCCACATGGCTGTAGCGGCTGCCGCGCTCGCCTGTATTGAGGTTGAACTCGAGGTTGGAGTAATGCAGGCAGGCTTCAGCCACGGCCTTGGCGGCTTCTTCGGCCAGAATGGAGCGGCCAAGGTTAGTGTGTATAACTACGCCGGTGGCGTTGATGGCACGCCGGAAATGGGGGCGGCCCTTGTCGCGCGCCCAGCGCTCCAGGCCCGGCAACAAGGCGGCGACCGAAAGTGAAGCGGCGTCTGTATAGCAGCCCTGACGTATGCCGTTGCGGCATTCATCGAGATACGAATTTGCCAGGTCGCGCACAAAGGCGCGTGGCAGGGAGAGAGTGCCGATTATGTAGCTTTCCGGCACAAAATCGCCGGAAACGCCCATGGGTCCGGAATAAACGGCTTGCACGGCGGGGAGCGTTGCAAATTGCTTTAGCAATACATCTACCGAGGGCAAGGCGCGGAAAAGGTGGGAGAAATCTGTCATGCCTGTTCCTTTGAAAGATATTGCGGGTAAAGGGCATAAAACTCGCCCAGCAGGTACAGCGAGCCGCAAATAAGCAGCGGGTGCCCGCCCTCTTTTTCAATACCCCGCTCCAGCTCTTCGGGCAAGCGCTGGGCAATGCTTTTATAGGCCAAATCCAGCGCTTCCCACAACGTTGAGGTGGGCGTGGCCGCAAGGCCTATAAGGGCGGCCAGTTCTTCCGCCTGCATGGCCCTTGGGTTGTTTTGAATTTGCGGCACAAAAACAGGGCCGGTGGCAAGGGCGCGCAAATGCGGCAGCAGTTTTTCCGGCTCTTTATCTGCCAGGCAGGAAAAGATGACAGCGCCCGGCGCTATGCCTTGCAGGGCAAGACTGTGCCCCAAAGCAGCCAGGCCGTGCGCGTTATGCCCGCCATCCAGCAGCAACGCGGGCAGGCGCAAACGCGGGTTGGCGGCGCAAAACTGCATGCGGCCGGGCAGCCATGCAGTTTGCAGGCCTTTGCGCACCTGGCTGTCGCCTATTTTAACCCCAAGCAGCGGGGCCAGTTTACGCCAAGCGGCAAGGGCCAGAGCGGCATTGCCCAATTGGTGCCCGCCCGCAAGCCCCAACTCGGCCGCGCCGCTTTTAAATACCTCCGGCAACAATGAGGTTTCGCCTATAAAGGAAAGCTCCGCCCCTTTGGCGGCTGCGGCGGCTTTAAGCTCGTTTTCCGCCGCCTTTTGCTGCCTTGCCGATATGGCCGGCAGGCCTTGGCGTATGGCCCCGGCTTTATCCCGCGCTATTTCGCTGAGGGTGCCACCCAACACGGCACAATGGTCAAGAGCTATGGGCGTGAATACCACCAGGTCGGCATGCAAGGCGGTGGTAGCGTCAAAGCTGCCGCCCAGGCCGGTTTCCATAACCGCCAGGCCCACTTTTTGCTTGTTCAGCATGTAAACGGCCATGGCCGTAACCAGCTCAAAATAAGTAAGGGCCTCGCCGCCGTGGGCCATTATGGCGTTAGCCGCTTCCAGCCAGTCGGCTTCCGGCAGCAAATCGCCCTCGGGCCTGCTGGCTGGACCAGCATGATCAGCGGAACCGCCGGGGCGAAAAATGCGCAAACGCTCGCGCACCGAGACAAAATGCGGAGATGAGTGCAGGCCGCAAACCACACCATGCTCCCGTGCCAGCGCGGCCAAAAATGTGCAGGTGGAGCCTTTGCCGTTTGTGCCCACAATCTGCGCCAACGGCATAGGCAGATGCAAAAGCCCCATGCCGCGCAAAACCTGCTCCACCCGGCCGATGCCTGGGCTCATTCTGAAAAGGCCCAGCCCGTCCAGATAGGTTTCAAACTCCTGCCAGTTGTTAAAAACGGTATGCATCAAACATCTCACAGTTATACGGCACAACGGCATACGCCAAATCTTGCGCAGTTATACAAATATAGCGCGGGCCAAAAGTGTCGCCCAACTTGTTGAAAAACCACTTCTAGAATCCATCAGATCGAATTGTGATTCGCCGCGTCCTACGGCCCTTTGGTGGCCAATTTTGCTGTCCTGCAAAATTATGCCTCCGGCGGCCAAAGGAGGTAATCTCCTTTGGAACCCCTATAAGTTGCTGCATAATAGCTCTAACAGCTAGAGTTATTTATATAGAACTTATGCGGGTCAAGGGGTTCAACCCCTTGCGGAGCTCGAGGCGGAGCCTCGAATTCGATCATTGTGCGGCTTAGCTGCTTCAAAATATGAATTTATCAACGGCCCGCCTTAGGCCTTGCCTTCCTTGCCGGTGTTTTGCAGCTCTACTATAAGCTTATCCAGCAGCGCGGCCTGCTTGATCAGGTCCGCCACAATGGCGCTGGCTGCCTGCATGCCCTCCACGGTATTCATGGCAATGCCGTGCACCTTGTGCAGGGCGGCGCTAATTTGCTCGCTACTGGCCGTAAGGCCGTTTACCTCTCCGGCTATTTCCCGCACTTCTCCCGCGTTTTTGCCGGATATATCCACAATGCTGCCCAACGCTTCGCCGGATATTCCGGCCAGGCGGGTAGCTTCGGCCACTGCCGCCGAAGTTATTTGCATATCGTCCAGATTTTC
Organism: Desulfovibrionaceae bacterium; assembly: GCA_031550525.1. GTDB lineage: Bacteria > Desulfobacterota > Desulfovibrionia > Desulfovibrionales > Desulfovibrionaceae > WRHT01. The sequence continues at coordinate 46,672 of JAVBON010000011.1, read as the reverse complement.
CTGTGTGGAGCTTTGGATGCTTTTTATGGAAGTTTCCACGTCTTTGGTGGCCAACATGGTTTTTTCGGCCAGTTTGCGTACTTCGTCGGCCACCACGGCAAAGCCGCGCCCGGCTTCGCCGGCGCGGGCCGCTTCTATTGCGGCGTTAAGGGCCAGCAGGTTGGTTTGATCGGCAATATCGCTGATGGTGTTTAAAATAGCGGTAATGCCGGAGGCCTGCTGGTTGAGGTGTCCCATGGATTTACCCATTTTCTGGGCCGAATCTTCAACCTTGGCTATGGCCTGAATAACTGAAGCCACGCTAGCCGCACCATCCTGCGCCCGCTTTTTGGAAACGTCGGCCTCTCCGGCCGTGGCGTCGGTACTGTGCAAAATATTACGGAACATATCGGCCATATGGGAGACGGCCTGACTGGTCTCTTGCAATTCGGCATACTGTTGGTTGGCCCCGTGAATGGCCTTTTGTATTTCCACCTCAAGACTTTTTGAAACGTCGCTCAAAGCCTCGGATATTCCGCTGGCCTCTTGGGCGCTGTGCATGGTTTTTTTCAGAATGCCGCCGGTTTTATCCTGCTGAGCCTTGCTTTCCAATACCGCGCGCTCGGCCCGCTGCATCTGCTCCTGCGCTCTTTTGCCTTCCTGCTCGGCCTGCTCTATTTTTTGGCGGAGTGAGGCCACCATGCCTACCAGAGCTTCGGCCAGCACACCTATTTCATCGCGCCGGGCAATATCCAGCTTTCGGTCCAGCTCGCCCCGGCTTACAGCCGTGGCAAACTCCGCCGTGCTTTTAAGGGGGGCCAGTAAGGAACGCACCACAAAAAAGCCCAGCAAACATCCGCTGACGGCCAGAATGAGCGAAATAACCACGCTGGTGGCAATGGAGCTCCACACGCTGGCCATAAGCTCGCCGTTGCTGGCCTCGGAGCATATGTAATAACCCAGTACCGGAATTTTGCGTGTTATTACATAGCGCAAATCATCGCCGTTTTTGTAAGAAAACTGGTAGGAATCCTTGCCCGTAATGTTATTCCACTCCGCCGCATAAGCCGGAGCGGCCTGGGCGATGGGCTTTTTGATCAGTTCCGCGTTATCGTTAAAGGACATAAAGCCTTGATTGTCTATAACAAAAGTCGAACCGTTTTTGCCAAAGCTCATAGCCGACATTTTGGCGCCCATATCCTTTAAATCCACAGCAGCCGAAATGAGCCCAGCAAACTTGCCGCGCGATTCCACCCTGCGGTTTATAAAGGCCTTGGTGCCCCACTTCTGGTCACTAACATACACCACAATATTAACCGGGGCACCGCTGTCGCGAAAACCTGTGAACCACACGTCTTTTTTCTCGTCCACCGTGTAGCTGTGGTCGCGTTTGCCGTTTTGCACGTCCGTATACTGGCGCGTGCTCTGCGATACAAAGTTTGCGCCCAAGGTGCCATAAGTTTTAATGAAAGCCTCAAGGGTCTGGTACACGGTTTCCAGCCCCTCGTCATTAGGCTCGCCCGACTCAATCCACCTCAGCAGGAAGGGGTTGTTGGCCACCATTACCAAAGCGCGGCTCGGCTCCATAATTTTGTCGTCTATTGACGCCAGAATCTCCTTTGAAATCAGCGGCAACTCATGTTCCAGCAACTGCGAGCGCATGTCGGCGCGGTAAAAATAGGCGTTAAGGCCTATAATAGCTGCGGAAACCAACAAAAGCAGGCACAACAGCAGCAAATTTATCTTTTTGGCCATCGAAAGATTAAGCATAACTCGTGGGACTCCTAAAAAAATATAAAATGATGAAGCCAAATTTATTAGATCTGGGCTCCGCCCAGACCCACAAGGGGGTTGAACCCCCTTGACCCCGAAACTTGTGTAAAAATAAGGTTTGTATGCATTTTAAAGTGCTGCAAGCCACCTTGCTCAGCTAAAGCGCTGGTAAGGGTCTGGCTGTTAATTACAGGCAGTACCGGCAACAAACCAAAAATCACTAATCAAAACCATTGCGGGTCAAGGGGCTCACGCCCCTTGCGGGTGCCGGTGTGGCTAGTTTTGACAAAGCACAACAATTTAGCACCTATAAGCATAAGGAGGGCAGTACTTGTTGGCGATGCTCTTTCGCGCCCCGGATCTCATAAATCTGGCTTCATCAACGTTCTTTATTCAAATCTCTTCCTGGTGACTTTCAGCTTGGCCTCGGCATCCTGCAACTCGGCCACGCGGTTTTTGTCGCGTTCAACCAGCTCGGCCGGGGCTTTTTCCACGTAGTTGGCGTTTTTTAGCTTGCCTTCCAGCATGGCGCGCTCTTTTTCAAGCTTGGCCAGTTCCTTGTCCAGACGGGCGCGTTCGGCCTCAAAATCCACCGCGCCTTCCAGCAGCACAATAATCTCGTTGCCGCCTGCCACTTGCCCGGCGGCAAGCTTGGGGGCCTCGGCCTTGGCGTCCACGCGCAGGTCTTCCAGGCGGGCCAGGGTCATAAACATGCCCCGGTGCGCTTCAAAGGTTTTGGCGGCGGCCTCGTCTTGCGGGCGGATTATTACGCGCAGCTTGAGGGAAGGCGCGATGTTAAGCTCGGCGCGTATGGTGCGCACGGCCACAATGGCGGCCTGCAGCATATCCATGCGCCCGGCGGCCTCGGGCTTGAGGCATTCCGGCCTGGCGGCGGGGTACAGCTCCGTGGCAATGTCGCTGCTGAAGGCGTGGCCGCTAATACTCGGCAGAGCAGCCCAGATTTCCGCCGTTACAAAGGGCATGACGGGGTGCAGCAGCAGCATGGTCTCGCGCAGCACGGTTAGCAGCACAAAACGCGCCTGTTCCTGAGCTTCGCCACCGGCTTGCATATCTGGCTTGATAAGTTCCAGATACCAGTCGCAGAACTCGCTCCAGATAAACTTGTAAAGGTCTTGCGCCACGTCGTTGAAGCGATAGTCGGCCACGGATTTTCTGGTGGCTTCCTTCATTTCTTCCAGACGGTGCAAAATCCACTCGTGGTGCGTGCCCTGTATGCCGGCGGGGGTAAAGGACTTAACCGCGCCGCCGCCTTCCGGCATGTTCATTAGGGCAAAGCGGGTGGCGTTCCAAATCTTGTTCACAAAATGGCGGTAGCCTTCAATGCGCTCTTCGGCAAGCTTGATGTCGCGGCCCATGGCCGCGAAGGCCGTAAGTGTGAAACGCAGTGAGTCGGTGCCGTATTTGTCAATCATCTCCAGCGGGTTGATTACGTTGCCGGTGGATTTGGACATCTTCTTGCCCTCAGCGTCGCGGATGAGGGCGTGAATGTATACTTCCTTAAAGGGAACCTGACCCATAAAGTGTATGCCCATCATCATCATGCGGGCCACCCAGAAGAAAATGATGTCAAAGGCCGTTACCAGCACCGTGGTGGGATAAAAGGTTTTAAGCTCCGGGGTTTGATCCGGCCAGCCCATGGTGCTGAAGGGCCAGAGGGCTGAAGAAAACCATGTGTCCAGCACGTCCTGATCCTGCTCCAGCCTGACGCTGCCGCATTTGCAGGCCTTGGGCGCTTCTTCGGCCACAATCATCTCGTTGCAGTCTTTGCAGGTCCAGGCCGGAATGCGGTGGCCCCACCATAGTTGGCGGCTTATGCACCAGTCGCGGATGTTGTCCATCCAGTTATAGTAAGTTTTAAGCCACGATTCCGGCAGAATTTTGGTCTCGCCAGGCACGGCGGCACGGGCGGCATCGGCCAGCGGCCGCACCTTTACAAACCATTGGGTGGAAACATGCGGCTCAATAACGGTTTTGCAGCGGTAGCACTGGCCCACGTTGTTCTCGTAGTCCTCTACCTTTACGAGCAGCCCAAGCTCTTGCAGCTCGGCCACCACCAAATCGCGCACCTTGGCCTTGTGCGCGCCCTTGAATTTTCCGGCATTGGCGTTCATGTTGCCGTCGTCGTCCATAACCTGAATAAACTCAAGGCTGTGCTTGAAGCCTAGCTGCCAGTCGTTATGATCGTGCGACGGCGTCACTTTAAGAGCGCCGGTACCGAACTCGCGCTCCACGTAATTATCGGCAATTATGGGGATAAGGCGGCCCATAATGGGCAGACGCACCTTTTTGCCCACCAGATGTTTGTAGCGCTCGTCTTCGGGGTGCACGGCCACGGCGGTGTCGCCCAGCATGGTTTCCGGCCGGGTTGTGGCTATGGTTATGCTGCCCGAGCCGTCTTCCAACGGGTATTGTATGTGCCAGATATGGCCCTTGCTGGGGTGGTATTCCACCTCGTCGTCGGCCAGGGCGGTATGGCAGCGGGTGCACCAGTTTATGATGTAGTCGCCCTTGTAAATGAGCTTTTCATTGTAAAGCTGCACAAAAACCTTGCGCACGGCGCGGGAGAGGCCTTCGTCCATGGTAAAACGCTCGCGCGTCCAATCCACCGAAGCGCCCATGGCTTTGATTTGCTTGCGGATATTCTCGCCGTATTCTTCCTTCCACTCCCACACGCGTTCTATAAAGGCATCACGGCCCAGGTCGTGCCGGGTTTTGCCCTCGGCGGCCAGGCGACGCTCCACCACGTTTTGCGTGGCAATGCCCGCGTGGTCTTCGCCGGGCACCCACAACACGGTTTTACCCAACTGGCGGGCATGGCGGCACATAAGATCCTGCACCGTCAGGTTGAAGGCATGGCCTATATGCAAATTGCCCGTGACGTTTGGCGGAGGAATGACTATGGAAAAAGGCTCGCCTTTGGCGGGGAGTTCCGGCGTAAAGGTTTTATTGTTCTCCCAGCGGCTTTTCCAGCGCTCTTCAACTTCTTTTGGCTCGTATCCCTTGGGCAGGGCTTCTTGTGACATGTACTTTCTCCGAAAAATGCTTGATTAATAACTGCCGGTTGTCCATAGTTCCCTTTGGTAACAACCCGCACACTTTATGGATGCAAATGCAGTAATGTCAAGTCAAAGCCTGTACATTTTGTGGGATGAATCGCAGATCTGGGGGCTGCTCGCCTGGCGCGGGGCAGCGGGTTTGGGAGTACGCGCGCGGCTGGTACGGGCCTCTGTAATACGGCAGGGGCTTTTGCAAAGCGCGCCTCCGGCCATGCTTATGGTGCCGGGCGGCACAGCGCGGCTGAAGGCCGAAGCCTTGGGCGCGCGGGGCATGCAGGCCATACGCGATTACGTTGCCGCTGGCGGGCACTATTTAGGGTTTTGCGGCGGCGCCGGTTTGGGCCTTTCCGCCCCGGCGGAAGACGGCGTAAGCCGCGACTTGCCCGCCAAAATGGCGCGGCACGGCGCGCGCGCCAATACGGATGCCGATTCGCTAGGGCTTTGCCCATGGAGCAGAGGCGCATACGAAGACCGCATGCAGCATTTTATGAGCGGGCATTTGGAGGCATCGTTCAATATGCCGGAGCATGCCCTCAGCCCCGCGCCGCCGGAACACGCGCTTATCCCGCAGATATCCGGCGACAAAGCGGCCAGCGCCGCCCCTTTGCTGCCGGTATGGTGGCCGGGGCGATTTTTGCCCGAGGTCTCGCCAAAGGCTTCGCCGCTGGCGGGAGAGGCCAGCGTGCTGGCCCATTACGGTAGGCCGGGCAAGGATTTTTGGCTGGCGGATCTGCCGGTGGCCCTGCTGCCGCAAGAGGCCTTTTCAGACTGGCACGCGCTTTACGGCGTGAACGTTTCACCTGCCTTTCTTGAAGGGCAGGCCTGCCTTGCGCACGGCGCTTACGGCAAAGGCACCTATACCTTAAGTTATTCCCATCTGGAAACCCCTGGCTCGCCCTTTGCCAACCGCTGGCTGGCCCATATTATGCGCGAGCTTGGCGGGCTAAAGCCGCAAAGTGAGGCAGTGCCTGCCTGGAAGCTTGAAGATGAGCCCATAAACTGGCCGGACGCGGATTTGGCGGAATGCCTTGATATCTTGGGCGGTCTTATTAACACAGGGTTGGAGCACAACCTGCTGTTCAAGCGCAACGACTGGCTTTTCGGCTGGCGGCCTGGGGTGCCTGGCTTGCAGCTTACCAGCCTGTATGCCGTTTTGGCGAGCATACTGAGCCTGAAACCGGAGCAGGACGCGCTGCTGTTCTGGGACAAAATAAAAGAGGAAATGATGCCGAAAATGCGGTTGTTCGCCAGCGGGGTTACGGGTTATCTGCTGGCCGAGCGTCTGTCCATGACGCTTGCGCGCAATATGCCGGAAACAATAAGCGCGGGTATGCTTACAGTGCAGCGCGAGGCCCTGTTTGGCGCGCGCATGCGGCCGGGCGGGCTGTACCAGCAGCTTATGCCGCAGTTTGAGGAACTGGCCTTTTTACAGATTGCCGGCAACGGCCTGGTGTAATAACCGGACTGCCCCCTGTCTGCTTGACAAGGGGCAGAGCAAACCCAAGGCTTTTTTGTTTCTTACGCGGGCGGGCGGTAAAAGGCTAAACACGGGCAGGCCCTACACCACCCCGCCCTTGCGGGGCAGGTAGGCCCTGAGTTTGCCGAGCAGTTCCTCAACGTCCAACGGTTTGCCCAGATGATCGTTCATGCCTACGCTCAGGCATTTTTCCACATCTTCCCTGAACACGTTGGCTGTCATAGCCAAAATTGGTATGGACACGGCCTTTGGAGTACCCATGGCCCGTATGCGGCGGGTGGTTTCGTAGCCATCCTGCTGCGGCATGTGAATATCCATAAGCACAAGGTCGTAATCATCGAGCCGGTCTTGCAGCATATTGCAGGCAATAAGCCCGTCCTCGGCGCAATCTATTTGCAGGCCGGTGCCTTCCAACAAAGACAGGGCTATTTCGCGGTTAATCTCTATATCTTCCACCAGCAGCACGCGGTTTCCGGCAAAGCCGCCGTTTTGCGGCGTATCCAAGTTTTCGGCAAGGGCGGGGCTTTTCGGCGGGCCAAGGCACTCGGCAATGCAATTGGCTATGGATGAAAGAAACAGCGGCTTGGGAATAAATTTTTTCACCCCGGCGGAACGCGCCTTCTGCTCAATATTGTTCCAGTCATGGCCGGAAACAAGCACCACGGCGGCCTGCTCGCCATACCTGGCGCAAATGCCGGCCGCCAAATCAAGCCCGTTGGCGTCGGGCATGTTCCAATCAAGAAAAAACATATGCAATTCGCAGTCGGATTCAATAATATCCAAGGCATCACTGTAGTTGCGCGCGGTAAAACACTCAAAACCCAAAAGAGAACCGGCATGCTCGAAAAAATCCAGCACTTCTTGCGAGTCGTCCGCTACCAGCACACGCAGGTTTTGCCAGTTTACCGATTCCGGCAGGCGAATTTGTTCCAGCATGGAGCCGCGGCGGGTTTTTACCGTAAAAACGAAGCTGGCGCCTTGATTCAGCCTGGATTTAACCTCAATATCCCCGCCCAGCATATCGATAATGCGCTTTGATATTGCCAAGCCAAGGCCAGTGCCCCCGAATTTGCGCGAAATACCGCCGTCGGCCTGCATGAAAGACTTGAATAAACGCGCCTGCTGCTCTTCTGAAATGCCTATGCCGGTATCTGTAACCGTAATGCGCAGGGTGCAGGCGTCAGCGTCGTCAGGCGCGCCGTCTTCTTCCAGTTCCGCCGTGAGTGTGATGGAGCCTTTCTCGGGCGTGAACTTTACAGCGTTGCCCAAGAGGTTGGTTATAACCTGCGCCAGACGCTGCTCGTCTGAAATTATGCAGCGGGGAACGTCAGGCGCGATATTTATTACAAAGTTCTGTTCTTTTTCCTCAATGCGGAAGTTAAGCACGTTGCTCACCCGCATGATCATGCGCTCGAAATCGAACTCGGACATGGAAAGCTCAAACCTGTTGGCCTCTATCTTGGACATATCCAGAATATCGTTAATCACGCCCAAAAGATGCGTGGAGGCCTCGTCTATCTTTTCGAGGCAATAATCTTTTTTTTGCGGGTCGGGCGAGCCTTGGGCGATTTTGGTCATGCCTATTATGGCATTCATTGGCGTGCGCATCTCGTGCGACATGTTGGACAGAAATTCCGACTTGGCGTTATTGGCTCTTTCGGCTTCCTCTTTGGCTTTGAGCATGGCCGTCACATCATGAAAAATGATCATGGCCCCTTCGGCCCTGCCCCTCTCGTCAAGCATGGGAGTAAAATGTATTACATAGCTGTATTCTTCGCCGTTTCCGCCAATATCCACCTTTTCTTCAATGCTTACGCTGCGCATTTCGCCCATGGCCCCGCGAAAAACGCAATCCGTGCGCTCGGCCCACTCCTTGCCCGCAAGCTGCCCGAAAATGTCACTATATAAACGCCCGCGCACTATGCCCATGCCTGGTATGCCGGCGCGGCGCAAAAAAGCGTTGGTGCAGTAGGCCAAACGACCGTCAGACTCGCACAGTATTATAATATTCGGGCTGTTATCCAGCACTAAATTTAAAAAACGTTCCTGCCGGGCCTTTTCGACCGCCAGCACAGTGTCCAGATTAGTTTTGGCCAAAGCCGTGGCTTGGGCTCTTTCCGCGACAACACGCAACGAATTGAGCTGCCGCGCCAGTTTCCTATTCTCTTTGCGCAGGGCATCAAGTTCTTTTGCAACATCGCTGCCGCTATCATCAACATCATCAGACATATTAACCTCGTGAGGGGGTAACCCCTCACAGCCGCTAGAACATTCCACCCGATATTTTCAGACTTAAAATGCTCTAAAAAACGCAAGCAATCAGGGTGAAATTGTGAAAACGGTTCACGGTATTTCCGGCATTATCATACTCAGGGCAAAATTCTCCACCCGCATAGCACAGGTGGTAAGGCGTTCCGCCCTGCAAGCCCTTGTGCAGGCGGGCGGCCTCGGCCTCAACATCAATGCCCAGCGCCAGGCAACGGCTCACGCATGAGACAAGAAGGCGGCATTTTCCGCCCCCATCCGCCAATATGGAATCAATAAGGCGCGCGCTTGAGCGCAAAATATCTTCGGCATCCATCAGCCCCAGCGCCAAAGTTGCGCCCACGGGCATGTCAGCCCCGCACACCGCGTAGCCTTCCGGCGTAAAAGTATACACGCCACGGGCCAGCGGCATGCCGCCGTCGACGTGCTCCACCATAAAGGGCACGGTAATGGAGGCCTCTATGCCCGCGCCTGGGCCAAGCCCCAAGGAAGACATGTATTCCGTTACCGGCACGTTGTTCACGGTTTTAAGCAGGTTGCCCTCAGAGGCGGTTATAACCGCCCTTTGGCGCTGTATATGATCTTCCGAAATGGAAATAAGGTAAAATCTGGGCTGAACCGGCCCGGCGATCAGGCCCATCACCAGGCAGTCGCGGTAATGCGCGCCGTTATGAATGGTATAGGCCTCATGAAAATCCGTATGCTGGTCGCAGGGTATGCCGCCGAATACAGGCACGTTGCCGGAAGCAGCGGCCAGATGCTTTAAAATAACGTCGCCTCCGGCATGCGATAAAAACGGCGCGGAGTTCAGCAGCAGCGACGGGGCTTCGCCCAAAACGCCCATGGCCTTGGCGTAAGCATCTGCCAGAGGACCGGCCAAATCGCCCTGCAAAGGGGCGGAAACAGCGGTCGCAAACTTTAGCTCGTCGCTGGTTATAACATACAGCGAGAGCATATCCAGCCCGAACCCGCCATTATTTCCGGTCAGCAGCGAGGTTGTGCCCAGCGTATCAAAGGGGAGCCGCTCGCACAAAGACTTTACCACGCCGCTATAGATAAATTCCTGGCTGCAACAGAGCAAGCCGATGGAATTGGCCAGCAGTTCAGATTCAAGATTGAGTTGCGCCAATACTTCGTCCACCGCAGCTTGCGGGTCATCCGCGTCAAATGTATAGGCTGTAAGCGTCTTAATCATGCTAATATCACCATGTTGTAAATAACGGCAAAACGGCAACAATATGCGCTTTTGCAAGTGCCACGCTTGGTTCTGATATTAAATACGACGAAGAAAAAACACAAGGGCAGCGTACCTTTAAAATCGGGCTTATCGCATATTTCTTTAATTTTGAAATAATAATGGGTGACGGTTATTTCGTCTGGCTCAATATGCCCATATGGCCGCTTGGGCTTGCACTTTTATTTTGCCTCTACTGGCGCAAAATGATAGTGCATTGCTGCGGCAGGCCTGGCCCAGCCATGCGCCAGGCATAAGCGAAACAGCGGGCCGCGCCAACGGCAAAACACAGCGCCCGGCGCGCATCTTTTACGATAAAGGATAATTCCATGCAAAAAAAAGTTTATTATATACCCGGCGATGGTATTGGCCCCGAAATTTGGGGCGCCACCAAAATGGTGCTGGATGCCGCCGTGGCCAAGGCTTATAACGGCGCCAACAGTTTTGACTGGGAAGAAATTTTGGCGGGCGAAAAGGCGGTTAGCGAAACCGGCGAGTTGCTGCCGGAAGCCACCATAGAAAAACTGCGCACTGCAGAGTTGGCCATAAAAGGCCCCCTCGCCACGCCGGTGGGCAAGGGTTTTCGCAGCATCAACGTGGCCTTGCGCCATATTCTTGATTTATACGCCTGCGTGCGGCCGGTGCGCTACATAAAGGGCACTCCCTCGCCGGTAAAACGTCCCGAAGCCGTGGATATGATCATCTTCCGCGAAAATACCGAAGACGTTTACGCCGGTATTGAATACCAGGCCGAAACACCCGAGGCCAAAAAGCTTATCGCCTTTTTGCGCGACGAAATGGGCGCAAAGGTAGATATGTCTTGCGCCGTGGGCATAAAGCCCATGAGCAAATTCGGCAGCCAGCGCCTTATACGCCGCGCCATCAACCACGCGCTGGACAACAAGCGCCCGCACGTTACCCTTATGCACAAGGGTAATATCATGAAGTTTACCGAAGGCGGCTTCCGCCAGTGGGGTTATGAGTTGGCCGAAGCCGAATTCAAAAATTCCTGCGTAAGTGAAGAAGCCCTCAAGACCAACCCCGACCTGGGCAAAGGCAAAGTGATAGTTAAAGACACCATTGCCGACGCTCTCTTTCAATCAACCATGCTCTGGCCCGAGAGGTTCAGCGTAATTGCCGCGCCCAACCTTAACGGCGACTATATTTCCGACGCTCTGGCCGCTCAGGTGGGCGGTCTTGGCATGGCTCCGGGCGTGAATATGTCCGACTCGCTGGCCTTTTTTGAGGCCACCCACGGCACTGCTCCCGGCCGGGCCGGGCAAGACCGCGCCAACCCCACCAGCCTTTTGCTATCCGGCGTTATGATGCTGGAGCATGTGGGCTGGAAGGAAGCCGCCGCCTTGGTGCATGGCGCTCTTGACACCGTTATGGCCAACAAGACCGTAACCGTGGACCTGGCCCAGCAAATGCCCGGCGCTACCTCCGTGGGGTGCCGCAAATTTGGCGAATTGCTTACGGAAGCGCTTTAGGATTTTTATCACCTGTTTACATGAATACTGCGGGGCGTCGCATGATAGACGCCCCGCAGTAATTTAAAGCTGAAATAGTATGCCATTATTCAACACCATAGCGCCGCTGGTGCTGGCCTCCGGCTCGCCGCGCAGGCAGGAGCTTTTAAGTTCCGTCGGCCTCAATTATGAAGTGCATGTCTCCCCTTCCGAGGCCGAGCCGCTGCCCGGTGAGTTTCCGCCGGATTACGCCTGCCGCGCGGCCGAAGGCAAGGCCAAGGCCGTGCTCCACGCCTTGGGCGGCGCTTTTACCCAAGGCGCGGTGCTGGCTGCGGATACAATTGTGGTGTTGGACAACGAGATTTTGGGCAAACCAAAAAGCCATGCCCATGCGCTGACAATGCTGCAAAAACTGGCCGGGCGCACGCATACGGTAATAACCGCCTGCTGCCTGCTGGTGTGCCGAAACGGCAGCCTTAGGGAAGAACGTTTTTACCTGCAAAGCAATGTGAGCATGTGGGACGCGCCGGAAAAACTCCTGAAGGCCTATGCTTACAGCGACGAGCCCATGGACAAGGCCGGAGCCTACGCGGTGCAGGGCAGCGGCGGTTTTTTGGCGCGCGCCATTGAAGGCTCGTGGTCCAACGTGGTTGGCCTGCCTCTGGGCGAAGTGCTGGAAGCCTTGCTGAAGCATGAAATAATCACCCCAGCGGACATTGCTCCGCCAAGCCATGCGAAATAAACCGGGCATAACCGCAATGACGCCATATTCCGTACCGGTAAAGTCTGAAGACTACCTGCTCTCGTCTTATCATTTCGATTTGCCTGAAGAGCTTATCGCGCAAACTCCAAGCCCGGCGCGCGGCGGCTCGCGCCTGTTCGTGCTTGACCGCGCCGACCCGGCGCTGGATGCTCTGGAAAACTTCAGCGCCATCGCCTCGCTTCTGCCTCCCAAATCACTGCTGGTTGCCAACAACTCCAAGGTCATACCGGCCCGCATTTTCGGGCAGCGCGATGGAGGCGGAGCACTGGAGCTTCTTTTGCTCACGCCGCCGCCACTTTTGCAGGCAGCGGCGCAAAAAACGGCCTCCGGCTGGTTTGAGTCCATGGCCGAAGGGCTGATCCGGCCGGCCAAAAAGCTTAAAACCGAAAGATTTTACCCGTTGGGCGAAGGCTTGGGCATGGCGGTGCTGGAAAAACTTGATTTCGGCAAGGCCAAGGTCTTGCTGCGCTGGCAGGGCAGCCTGACGGAACGCATCTGGCAAAACGGGCGGCTGCCCTTGCCGCCATATATAAAACGCGAGCCTGCCGATACTGATTTTGAGCGCTACCAAACAATATATGCCGACGACGCCAAGGCAGGCTCGCTGGCCGCGCCTACAGCCGGGCTGCACTTTACGCCAGAGATACGGCAAAGCCTGGCGCGGGCCGGGCACGATTGGGCCGAGCTAACCTTGTTTGTGGGCTACGGCACCTTCAGCCCGGTACGGGTGGCGGATATACGCCAGCATGACATGCATGCCGAATACGCCGAGCTTACGGAAACCACAGCGCGGAAAATTCTGGCGGCCAAGGCCGAAGGGCGGCCCGTTGTGGCTGTGGGCACTACCAGCGCAAGGGTGCTGGAGGCGGTTGCCGCCACGCAGGTTGCAATGGGCGAGGCCTCCATGTTGCCCCCACGGGTTGAAACGCTTGCGGACGCCCAGCCGACCGCGAGCGGACAAATAAGCCCTCCCCCACTGCTGGCCCCGCATGACGGCTGGCTTAACTGCTTCATTTACCCTGGCAAGCCCATACGTGTAGTGGATGGGCTAATTACCAATTTTCACCTGCCGGAGAGTACCCTGCTGATGCTGGCGGCAGCCCTGACCGGGCGGGAGAGAATATTGGGGGCCTATAGGCGCGCTGTTGAAAACCGTTTTCGGTTTTTCTCGTATGGCGATGCGATGTTGATAAAATAAAGGAAGCCCCTTCAAAGGCGAATATCATATGAGCGGAACGGCGCAGCCGCGCCAGCAAGAGAGTATGGAGCCCTTTCGGGGCGATAAGAATGAAGGGGCAAGCTGCTCTGCCCCCCGTCAAGTAGACAAATAAAGAAGCGTGTCAGCATTTTAAGCGGCCGGCTTCTCCCAAAACTGCACCGGGGGAAGCCGGTCGAGCCTTTTCTGAGCTCTTTCAGTATGATAAAAGCAAATATGCGCGGCTATGCCGCTTCCATATTCATCTAAAATATTGCCCTGAAGGGTATATCTTCACTTCACCTTTATTTAAAGCTGGCCCCACGTTGCAAATGCAGCGGAAACCCCACAACTTCATGCATGCCGTTGGAATGCCGCGCCACTGGTTGCGGACGGGCCTGCAAAAAGAACCAGGCAGGCACAATAAGCACGGCGGCCAGAATAAGCAAACGGATGCTTCTGACTAAAAACTGAACGGCCGGAATATCGCTTCTCATTTTGGCACCTCATACACGTGTTTATGGTTGTACAGCATAAAACTACAGCTATACTGCCGGGCGTACAATTATATTTTGAAGCTGCCCGCAAGAGGCTGAAACAACATAAAGACGACGGCGCGTCTTATGCCGCTTGGGCCCTATACGATGTGCCATGCTAAACAAGGATAAATAGGCTGGCGATACAGGCCGGTTTTGCATACGGACTTAACAGACGGCAGGCCCTGCCGCATATGCGCCCGCAAAAAAGACCGGTGGGCGCCGCACGATGCGGCACGCTTTTACGGGCAGACTTAAAGGTACGGAATAGGCAAACTGGGTTTACAAATAACTATCCCCCGCTGTTGATATGCCCCCCATCAGATAGACAAAGTAAAAAAGCCCCACCAGGCCGAAATTTTGCAAACCTGATAGGGGCATATCAACAGCGGGGGGATTCAGTTTACAAATAAAAAAGGCGGCTTAAAGCCGCCTTTTTTATTTGTAAACAACGCGAGATTAGGCGCAGTCGTGCTTGTCCCAGGGTTCGTGGGTGTCACGGGTCATAGCGGCCTGCATGCTCTTGAGGGATTCCTGCATTTTAGCCAGTTCTTTCAAACGGGCGTTGGGGTCTTTGAGGGCGGCGTAAATTACGCGGCCGTCTTCAATGCCGGCGGGCAGGTTGGCATCGGCCACATAGCACAGGGTGGGCACGATGTCGGCAGCCACAGCGCCTTTTTTAACTTCAGCGGCTTTGGCAACGCCGTTGCCGTAAAAGGCCAGCTTGTTGGCGCCGGCAATGGCAACGATGGTGCGGCGGTCGGCGGCGTCGAGGATTTTTTCCAGAGCGGCGTCAAGGGCGGCGTCATCGGCGGCGCCAAGGTCAACGATCACAAAGGGGGTGCCTTTTTCCAGTTCGGCGCCAACAGCGTCGGCGCCAACTTTTACAGCTTCTTCAACCTGGGAGGCCATAGCCAGATCGCCGGGGGTGTAGCTAACGAGAACGCCTTTTTTGGCAATGGTAGCGTTGGAAATAGAGGCTTTACCGGCCACTACGAGTACTGCTTTCTTTTCAGCCATTTTTACAACTCCTGTGTTCTGCCCGCCGGGGGTTAAACTTGCCCGCCGGGCTAATAAGTTTGAAACGGTTTATAGAAATATGCGCTTGTCACAACTTTTCACCACTGGGTTTTTAATAATCAAACCAATTTTGTCAAGTATGATCTGCTAAAAAAAAGCGTGCCCGGCGGCGGTAACTCTTGTCCGGTGTCATAACCGGGCCGTAAAAATATTTTCCGCCGTCGCGCGGCCGCCGTGAGACAGGCCTAAAAACTCCCTCTTTAATAAGTGCTCTTAACGGGCGATTGTACAAAAGTATTTTCCGCGCGTCTTATAAACAGCCAAGCCTAACCAAGTGTTCATTGCGTTTTAGCTATTCATAAGGTATCGTCTATACCGTTCCAAAGCCGAGGCACAACCCGGCGCCTTTGCACATACAATAAGGAGACAGGTCATGGCAAAGAAGATGAAAACCATGGACGGCAATACCGCCGCGGCTCACGTGGCGTATGCTCTTAGTGATACTGCCGCCATATACCCCATCACGCCTTCGTCCACCATGGGCGAACTGGCTGATGAATGGGCTACCGGCGGTCTGAAAAATATATTCGACCAGAAACTTAAAATCCGCCAGCTTCAGTCTGAAGCGGGCGCGGCGGGCGCGGTGCACGGCTCTTTGGCCGGCGGCGCGCTTACCACCACCTTTACAGCCTCGCAGGGCCTTTTGCTCATGATCCCCAACATGTACAAAATTTCCGGCGAGCTTCTGCCCGGCGTGTTTCACGTGGCGGCCCGCGCCATAGCGGCGCACGCCCTTTCCATTTTCGGCGACCACCAGGACGTAATGGCCGCCCGGCAGACTGGTTTTGCCTTCATGGCTTCCGCCTCGGTGCAGGAATGCATGGATTTGGGCTTTGCCTCCCACCTGGCGGCCATGGAATCCATGGTGCCCTTCTGCCACTTCTTTGACGGCTTCCGCACCTCGCATGAAATATCCAAAATAGAAGTAATCAGCTATGACGACATGAAAAAGCTGATCAATTACGAAAAAATTCAGGAGTTCCGCGAGCGCGCCCTGATGCCGGAATACCCGCACCAGCGCGGCACCGCCCAAAACCCCGACGTATATTTCCAAAGCCGCGAAGCCGCCAACAGCTTTTACAACGCCCTGCCCGACATAATGGCCGAGCAGCTTAAACGCGTTGGCGCCCTTACCGGCCGCAGCTACCGCCTGTTCGACTATGTGGGCCACCCGCAGGCCGACCGCGTGATCATAAGCATGGGCTCAAGCTGCGAAGTTATTGAAGAAGTGGTCAATTACCTCTCTGGCCTGGGCGAAAAAGTCGGCCTGGTTAAAGTGCGCCTGTACCGCCCATTCTCAGCCAAACACTTTCTGGCCGCCGTGCCGGCCAGCGCCAAGAGCATTACCGTGCTTGACCGCACCAAAGAACCCGGCGCGCTGGGCGAGCCACTGTACCAGGACGTGATAACAGCTCTGGCCGAACAGGGCGGCAAAATGCCCAAGGTATTCGGCGGGCGTTACGGCCTGGGCTCCAAAGAGTTCACCCCCACCCACGCCAAGGCCGTGTTTGACAACATGCTCTCCCGCGCCCCCAAAAACCACTTCACCGTGGGTATTGTGGACGACGTTACCTTTACCTCCCTTGAGCTCGGGCCGGAGCTGGATACAGTGCCAGCGGGCACCGTGCAGTGCAAATTCTATGGCCTTGGCTCCGACGGCACCGTGGGCGCCAACAAGCAGGCCATTAAAATTATCGGCGATAATACCGATTTATACGCCCAAGGCTATTTCGCCTACGACTCCAAAAAATCCGGCGGCTTCACCGTTTCGCACCTGCGTTTCGGCAAGTCCCCCTTGCAGTCCTCGTACCTTATCACCCATGCCGACTATGTGGCCTGCCACAAAGCGGCCTATGTGACCCAGTACGACCTTTTGGAAGGTCTGCGCCAAGGCGGCACCTTTGTGCTTAACTCCGCCTGGTCCTTGAAGGATATGGAAAAAGAGATCCCGGCGGCCATGCGCCGTACCATCGCCCGCAAGAAAATTAAGTTCTACAACGTCGACGCCGTTAAACTGGCCACGGAAGTAGGCCTTGGCGGGCGCATTAACATGATTATGCAAACCGCCTTCTTCAAGCTGGCCAACGTGCTGCCCTTTGAGCAGGCCGTGGAAATGCTGAAGGACTCCATTAAAAAGACCTACGGCAGCAAGGGCGACAAGGTTGTGAACATGAACATAGCCGCCGTGGATAAAGCCATGGACGCCCTTAAAGAAGTGAAATACCCATCCAAATGGGCCGAAGCCGTGGATGCCGAGGCTCCGGAAAGGGACGAGCCAGCCTACATCACCAACTACGTGCGCCCTATTCTGGCGCAGCAGGGCGACAAACTGCCCGTATCGGCCATGTTTGTGGACGGCGTGGTGCCCCCCGGCAGCGCAGCCTACGAAAAACGCGGCATAGCCGTTATGGTGCCGGAATGGCAGCCGGAAAACTGCATACAGTGCAACCAGTGCGCCTATGTGTGCCCGCATGCCGCCATTCGCCCCTTCCTGCTTGATAAAGACGAAATGGCCGATGCGCCCAAAAAGATGTCCACCCTTAAAGCCATGGGCAAAGAGCTGGACGGCCTGCAGTTCCGTATTCAGGTATACACTCAG
Source organism: Desulfovibrionaceae bacterium (assembly GCA_031550525.1). GTDB lineage: Bacteria > Desulfobacterota > Desulfovibrionia > Desulfovibrionales > Desulfovibrionaceae > WRHT01. The sequence continues at coordinate 29,225 of JAVBON010000011.1, read as the reverse complement.
GATTGTCAGGGTTGCGGCTCTTGCGCCGACGTATGCCCGGCCAAAACCAAGGCTTTGATTATGAAGCCCATTGAAAGCCAGTTGGACGAGCAGAATGCTTACCTTGAGTTCATTACTGAAAACGTGAGCATAAAAGACAAGCTCCTGCCGCGCGATCAGCTTAAAGGCTCGCAGTTCCAGCAGCCGCTTCTTGAGTTCTCCGGCGCTTGCGCGGGCTGTGGCGAAACCCCCTATGTAAAACTGGTCACCCAGATGTTCGGCGAGCGCATGACCGTTGCCAACGCCACGGGTTGCAGTTCCATCTGGGGCGCTTCCTGCCCGAGCAACCCCTATACCGTTAACCAGAACGGCCAGGGCCCGGCCTGGGGCAACTCCCTGTTTGAAGACGCGGCTGAATTCGGCTACGGCATCAACATGGCCTACGACCAGCGCCGCTCCAAACTGGCGGATCTGGCAACCGAGCTTAAAGCCGCCAAAGGCACCCCGGCCTCCCTTAAAAAGGCCCTGGAGGCGTGGCTGGACGGGTACAACGATGGCGAAGCCTCCCGCGCCGCCGGCGAGGCGGTGCTGGACGAGCTGGCCAAAGCCCCCATGAGCGATTTGGCGCACGAGATATGGCACATGTCCGACCTCTTCACCAAAAAATCCGTCTGGGTGTTCGGCGGCGACGGCTGGGCCTATGATATCGGTTACGGCGGCCTGGACCATGTGCTGGCCTCCGGCGAAGACATCAACGTGCTGGTAATGGATACAGAAGTGTACTCCAACACGGGCGGGCAAGCCTCCAAGGCCACCCCGCTGGGTTCTGTTGCCAAGTTTGCCTCTTCTGGCAAGCAGATCGGCAAAAAAGACCTGGGCCGCATGGCCATGGCCTACGGCTATGTGTATGTGGCTTCCGTATCTTTGGGAGCCAACAAAAACCAGCTTATCAAAGCTCTTAAGGAAGCCGAAGCCTACAAAGGCCCCTCCCTGGTCATCGCCTATGCCCCCTGCATCAACCAAGGCGTGCGCAAAGGCATGGGCAAGAGCATAGAAGAAGAAAAACTGGCTGTGGATAGCGGCTACTGGCCCTTGTACCGCTACAACCCACTGCTGGCCGCCGAAGGCAAAAACCCGCTGATTCTGGAATCAAAGGAGCCCGACGGCACCCTGCAAACCTTCCTCTCCGGCGAAAACCGCTATGCCCAGCTTGAAAAAAGCGCGCCGGAAGAATCCAAGCGCCTGCGCGCCGGGCTGGAAAAACAGTACGCCGAGCGGTATGCTTATCTCAAGCAGTTGGCGTCGCTGCCGGGGCTTGGAGAGAGTGGCAAGTAGCAAGAATAGACCCTTCGGGGGAATATAAGATAGATATGGAAGCGGCGTAGCCGCGCAAAAATAGAGGGGCAGACTGGTCTGCCCCTCTATTTTTGTGTTCCGCCTCGCCACACCCCAAAAAAAAATTCACCCCTCCCAATGCTCCATTGGCGCTCTCGGTGGCCTGAACAAAAAAACGCTGGGCTATCAGCGGTTAGCAACGGCATGGCAACTTATTGCAAAAACAGCGGATAACGCTTATTAGGCAAGGTAACGCGCGGGCTGTAGCTGTTATTGGCCGCGCCCCATCCAAGCTATATAACGGAGCATTTTATGAGTTACATATTGGCGGGGTTATGCATTGCCCTGATGGTAATAGCCCTTTTTCTGCTTATACTCAGCCTGCCTGGCAACTGGATTATACTTGTTATTACCGCTCTTTGGTCCTTTTTCAGCGGCGCGTCTTTCGGCTGGCAGTTTTTTCTGCTGCTTGCAGGTTTGGCCGTAGCGGGTGAGGTGTTGGAATTTATGGCCGGTTCCATAGGCGGTAAAAAATTTGGCGGCACCAGCAAGGGGAGCCTTGGCGGCATTATAGGGGCCATAATTTTTGGCATAATCGGCGCCGGCTTTTTCTTCGGCCTGGGCGCGCTGCCAGGGGCCATGCTTGGCGGCTTTGTAGGCAGTTTTATTTTCGAGATAATGCACGGCATGCCCGGCGGCCCGGCCGCCAAAGCCGCCTTCGGCACCATGCTGGGGCGCTTTGGCGGATTTCTGGCCAAGCTTGGCATTGGCATAACCATGCTCATGCTTGCCATACCGCGCATTTGGGCCAGCGCCGGGGCGGAAGATCAAATCATAGCCCTGGTAAGCTTGTGGCGGTAGCTGCCCCTGAAGCATAGCGCGGCGGGCCTATCAGGGTACCTGCCGTCCTACTCCATATTATGCCGCCAGGCCTGATAGCATCGCCATAAAGGTGAGCCTGACAAAACTCACGGTATTAAATATTGCAGCGCGTCTGCTCACTGCTATTGTGAGGGCAAGGGCGCGGCTAGCTGCCGCGCCCTTGCCTTTTATTATTAAAACTGCATTTTATGCTCAAAGCGCGCAAAATAATTTGCCGCCATTTCCGCCTGGTGTAGATTCTAACAAACAGTCTGCGCTAGGAGAACACCATGAGCGGCATGAACAAAAAAACGGCCCCCAAAAACAAGGCCAAAGCGGTTGGAGGCCTAAACGCAACTGGCGCCGCCACCAACATGCATATTCCGGGCGAGGTCGCGCCAGAAGCCAATGTGGCCCCGAACGGGCATTGCCTTACGGTTGCGGACGGGGAAATGGCCCGCCCGAATACAGGCGCGCCTTGCGCTGATGGGCGCGATGACGACCGGACGGAATAGCCCAGCGCCAATCCTGTAGATACGGTCCAGGCCTGCCGGTTTCGCTCCACCTTCCGGGCGCATCCGGCAGCCTGCCATGGCACGGCGGGCCTAGGTTGTGTCGACATTCAGAGTTATTTAGTTCTCTGGCAAGGAAGCAAGGCTTTGAACCGCAAGAGTATACTCTTACGGTATTCGACTGAGGGGCAAAGCCTTGCTGACGCAGACAGAGGGAAAAAGCGCCTGAATGCCGACACTATCTAGCGGCCTGCCGCGCCAATACTTTCGGTGCTGAACAGCAAATCCCCAAAAAAGTATCCGGCCAGCATTAGCGAGGCGTTCCACAGTAATATGCCCAAGGTGGAAAACAGCACGTAATTTTTTACATCCATGCCGATAACCCCGGCAGGCAAACCTATAAGCGTGCGCACCACAGGCACGAAACGGGCGATAAACACGGTAGCCCGCGCGTTATTGCGCATTTTACCAACATATTTGTCTATATACAGACGCAAGCGGGGCGACTTTTTTCTGAAGCGGTTAAGTAACGGAGGCCCGCCTGCGCGGCCCAGCAAATACAAAACCATGCTGGCCGATACACCGGCGGCCACGCTTATGCCCAAAGCCAGCGTAAAAGAACCGCCGGAGGCAGCCACCCACACGCCAGCCGCCGGAAAAACCAACCCCGCAGGCAGCCCCGGCGCGTTAAGGTATTCCAGCAACACTACCACGAACAAAAATATCAGCCCATGCGTGTTCATAAAGGCCATAAAGCTGTCCAAGGTCATAAAAAATACCCTATTCGCGCAGCGTGGCCGCATATATGGCCAGCCACACGCAAGGCGAGCTGCTTTTGAGCACGCGGTGCCGCGCATGTTTGGCCAGCATCAGGCTGTCACCACGCCCAAGGCGCACTGTGCGCCCGTCGGCATAGCCAATGGTGGCCTCGCCTTCAAGCACCAGCACCCATTCGTCGTCATCCTGATCATACCACTCTCCCTCTGGCGTGACATGGCCGTGCGAGATGATGCGCTCGGCCAATAAACGCCCGCAGCCCCGCAGGCATGGCTCCGTAAATTCCGCTTTATCCGGCGCGGCCTCCGGCGGTATGCTGAAAAAATTCCTCATCAGGCGCCCATTAAAATGTTGGTGTATTAAAAGTAAATAATATCGGCCGGTAAAACGGCTCCATCCAATACAGCAGGGTAAGCTTAAACCCGATTCCGCCGCAAAGCAATTATGCGAAAGGCCGCTTTCAGGCGGCTTTTCTTGTTAATGCGGGTATGCTTATTGCAGGCCCCCAGCAGCCAAAGGGGCAAGGCCCCTTGGAAACCACGTTCAGCCGGTGGAATGCTGGAGGCCTCCTAAATAAAAAACCATTACACCCCGTTGAAGCGGCCATTTAAGCGGTATGAGAGAAGTAATTTTTCACAATGTAGCACACGGGAACTGCCTGCGCAAAGGCAGTAACCTCCAAAGGCGCGCGGGCAATATTGCCGCGCCGCCCAATATTACGTGGTTCCCCGCAAGGCATGCCGCATTAACTTTGCCGCATGCCGCGTGATATTAACCCACAAACCTGTTGGCTCGCCCGTAACCGTTCTCGCCGGGGTCCGGCGCGCGGGTAACACGGTTGCGCAAATCGCGGCGGCAAAGCTCCATTACCCATGCCCAAAAGGCGTGTCCCGTGGATTCTGAAAAATGCTCGGCCAGAGGCTGCTCCCAAGGCGGCGGTACCGTACCAATAATAGGCATAAGAATAATGTGAAAAGCCGTCCAGATTATCAAACCATAGGCCGCGCCCTGCCAAAGCTTCACGCAGGGCCTGTATTCCACTGCCACGGCATAAAGCGCTCCGAAAAATATGGAAAAACTGAAATGCACTAAAAAGCTGATGATGGGACGGGCATTCTCGCTAAACATGTAAGTCAGGTGGGTAAAGTTGAAAGAAAAACCCAACTGCTGCAAAAGCTGTTGCGGCGGGTTGGTGGCGTCGCGCAAAGGCGTGCGCGGCGGAAAAGGCACCTCCCACCCAAATTTTACTATGGCCCCGATAATACCTATAACCACACCCACCAAAACGGCGGTCATTATGGTTTTTCTGTCAATGGACGCGCGCATGCGTTGCCTCCCGTGTTTAAAAGACTTTGGGCTACACAAAAACATACGCTAACTGGCAAAGCGCAAACCATGATTTTTTTACCGGCTCGGCAACTTTCGCACAAAAAAAAGGTCTTACGATAACATGCATCGTAAGACCTTGAAATTGCTGGTGGGTAGTACAGGACTTGAACCTGTGGCCCCTGCCGTGTGAAGGCAGTGCTCTACCAGCTGAGCTAACCACCCGTAATGGAGAAATTTACTTATAAAAAACTTGGCACTTTGTCAAAGTGTTTTTCATTTTTCCCAGGGGCTGTCTCTAAAAAGACGCTTTTTAGAGGCATCCCCCAGGTTGTGTCGACATTCAGAGTGATTTTGTTCTCTGGCAAGGAAGCAAGGCTCTGAACCGAAAGAGTATACTCTTACGGTATTCGACTGAGGGGCAAAGCCTTGCTGACGCAGACAGAGGTAAAAAGCGCCTGAATGTCGGCGCAACCTAGCCCTCAATAACCGCAGTACTCCTTTTGCCGCCCGAAATGCCTACAGGCCCGTTATCAAGCCCGCCAACCTCAAAAGCTGCATAACCGCATCTCCTCCCCACCTGAGGCAGTGCCGGTTCCACCACGACGGCAGGCCCCGCCTCAAAACTTATGCGTATATGCGCGCAACTCTATGGCCGTAGCTTGCCTTTGTTGCCTAAAGGCATCGCGCTTGGGCCACCCCTCCCAAACTCTTGAGATGCCGATACGGCGGCTTGGCGGCAATGCCAGGCCAAGCTTGTTTTATTCAAAAATGCATTTTACGCAGTATGGGCATGCAAAATTAGCCTGATGTGATATAATGTAAAAATTATCCTTGCATAGATTAACATTGTAATGAGTATTTAAACAAAACTATATGTACGGCAAGATATTTGTAACATGTCATGTATGATACAGATACAAACTGCATACTATTGCAATGTTCAAATCAATATGGCCGATTGCCTGTGGGAGAAGGTAAAAATGTTCTGCCGCAACACAACCTGCAAGAAAAGGAAAAAACCTGAACATGACGCTTTTAACGCGACCAACGATACGCTAGCTTTAAAATTTTGTTCTTTATAATGGCATATACCGGCGCATGGATGTTTAAGTGCAAATGCAGCGGCATGAACAAGCTCAGCACGTTTACGCCATATTTTTATGTTCTGCGTTTTTGCCCCAAATATTACTATTCATTCATAGGAATTATGTAGGCCTCACTCACGATGCATATTGGTATTTAATTTTTATAATGACAATAATATAAAAAATGGCTAATAGCCATAACATGACTGTAGTGATACTACATAATTTATTACATACATTCATTGCGTAAAGTTATATCACTTCATAACATTGCGTATTTTAATAAAAAATGTGGCATTACGCGCCACAAGGGAGGATTTAATATGGATAATCATTTGAAAGAAGCTTTGGAAATTGTAAAGGCCCAAGCCAACGTACGCACAATGACGGAAGAAGAAATCACCTCCATGCTGCAAAAACTTACACGCGGCATCAAGGCCATAAGCGAGAGCCTGCCGGTGGAAGAAACCGAAGAAAGCCAAGCCTCCATTGATCCGGCCAAAGCCATAAAGGAAAAGAACATTGTTTGCACGGAATGTGGCAAGTCTTTTAAGCTGCTGACAAAAAAGCATCTGGCCACGCACGGGCTTACTCCTGAGGAATACCGCGAGCGCTGCGGCTACAAAAAAAATACGCCGCTAGTTTGCAAATCCTTACAGCGTGAGCGCCGTAAAAAAATGAAAGATATGAAACTGTGGGAAAGAAGACGCGATAAAACAACATCATAGTTGTTTTACGCAGTCAGTCGCGGTCGGTTTGGCCAGCCCAAAGCTTGCGCATACTCATTGCGCTGTGCTCCGGCTTGAGCCAATCGTCTTTGTATATAATGGAAAACTCGATTACCAAACAGCCATAAGAGCGTAACGTAAGCAGTCCTTCAGGCGCTGCCGCATGGTGTCCGCCAAACCTGAACGGAACAAAGCCAAACAGGTTGCTGCCCATACAATTTTTATACGCGCTGTGCTAAAGCCGCCTTTAAAAGGCGGCTTTCAGCTTGCTTAAAGTCACCGCCCCGCAAAGGCGGCTCACACCAGCTCCGGTCCAACCATACGCCTTGCGTGCCGGGCAAAGCCACCACCCGCCAATATGGCTTTATCCATTATACTTTTTTAATCTGTCTTTCGCCGCGTAAATCGCGCAAAAGGCCCGGCAGCGCTGAGCGAGTAGCGCTGCCGGGCCTTTATGCGGCGCATGTTCTGCTAATGCAGTTTGGCCAGGAGGGCCTGCAGTTCCTGTGCCATACGCGCAACTTCCTGTACCGCTTTGGCGGCCTGTTTCATGCCCTCGGCGGTTTCCTCAGCAATTCGGTTAATATCTTCAACGGAGTTGTTAATTTCCTCCGAAGTGGCCGATTGTTCCTCCGCAGCCGTGGCTATGCTGGAAACAACGGCACTGGTGGATTGAGCCAGTTCCAATATGCTGTCCAGAGCTTTGCCAGATACCTGAGCCACTTCCGTAGCCTTGAACACACCCTCGCCCGCTTTGCTAACGTTGACGATGTTGGTGGCTGTGGAGTTTTGAATGGTTTTTATGTTGGTTTCCACTTCCGTGGTGGCGTGCATGGTTTTTTCAGCCAGCTTGCGCACTTCGTCGGCCACCACGGCGAAGCCGCGCCCGGCTTCGCCTGCCCTGGCCGCTTCTATGGCCGCGTTAAGGGCCAGCAGGTTGGTTTGATCGGCTATATCCGAAATAACATTCAACACGCTCCCTATGGCATCGGTTTGCGTGCCCAATTGACGCATGTTGCGATCAACCTCGGCGGCAACGGCACTTACCTGAGTTATGGAGCTAACCACCTGCCCGACCAGCGCGGCGCCCTCGGTGGCCTTGTTGTTGGTGGCTTCGGCCTGCTCGCTGGCCGCAGCGGCGTTACGCGCCACCTCAAGCACGGTTGAGTTCATTTCTTCCATGGCCGTGGCGGTAGAAGCCGCGCGCATGCGCTGTACCTCGGCCCCGCTGCTTACCTGCGAAACCTGAGCCGAAAGCTGCTCGGAGGCTGAGGCCAGTTTTGAAGAAATCTCTCCGGCCTGATCCGCCACATTCATAATGGTTCTCTGAACGTTCTTAATTTCGGTAAGATCGGTTATAAGCTGCAGAACTATGCTTAACTTGCCTTTTTTGTCAGGCAGCGGGATGGCCGTGTAAGATATATCCATGCGCTTGCCCTGCGGGTGGGCCACCGTTTCGGCGGTGGCGGGCCGCATGCTGTTTGCCGCCTTTTGCAAGGCGCTGGCCGGGGTTCCATAATCTTCGGCGCGAATAACCTCGCCGCTGGTTTTACCCATATAGTTGTCGCCCGCCATGCTTTTGCCTGCGGCGTTCATGTAAATGACGCGCAGGTCTTTATCAAGCACCGCCACGGGGAGGGTAAGGGAATTGAGCACATGCTGATAAAGCGCCAGCATATTGTTGGTGCCTTGCACAAGTCCGGAAAAATCGCCGGCAAACTTTGAGGCATCGCCTTGTATTTCTATTTTTCCGCTCACCAGTTCTTCTTCCAGTCGCGCGTATTCAGCGATTATGGATTTAAGAGAAGCGGGTATGGAGCGCAGAGCGTCGGCCAAAATGCCTATCTCGTCTTTACGGCGCACGCTCAAAGTACCGTCCAGTTTTCCCTTTGCCACATCCGTGGCAAAGGCCACGCCCTTGTTCAAGGCGCGCACAATGGGCACTATGAGTATAAACAACAATAACACGCCCAGCAGTATTGCCCCCGCCACAGTGCCTATGGAGGTCTTGGCAAGGGTGTTCAGATCGGTATAAACATCGTCCGTCTCAGCCTGTACCACCAGCGTCATGCCTGAAAGCGGCTCTTTAACGTGGTAGGCAATGCATTGCAGACCGGCGGCGTTTTTAAACTCCATTTTACCATCTGGCGAAGAGGCCATTTTCTTGTAATTTTCCATGCCCGGCAAATCGTTGCGGAAGAGCCAGGCGGAGTTGGCATGCAGCACTATCACGCCGTTTTCGTCCATGGCGTAGGCATAGCCTCTTTCTCCAACGGACACCGGTTTTATAACCGTATTGTAGTATTCCGGCAGCGGAACCGTGGCGTTAAGCACACCTACAATTGCTCTGTCGCTGTATATAGGGGCTGAAATTATAATTACGCCCTCACCCGTAATGGTGGATTTAAATGGAGCGGAAACGAACACCTTGCCTGCCAGAGCTTCGGTAAAATAAGGGCGGGTTTTGAAATCCTGCCCAATCACGCCAGTGTTGGAAGAACTTACAATAATGCCGTTTTTGTCAAAAATGTTAATCCTGTCCATATCATTGTAACTGTCTACAATGCCTTGCAATTGCGCGCCCAAGGCGATCTGGCTTTCTTTATCGCGAATGTCGCCCGCGAAAAAATCGCGTACGCTCTGCGAATCCGCAAAGCGCTGCACATTCATGCGCGAGTTGCCCAACACCACGCCGCTTATACGCTTAATGGCGTCGGCCTCGCCATGCATGTCGGCCAAAACAGCCTCCTCCAAACTGCCGGAGGATAAAACGAAAGAAACATATCCGGATACGCCGACCAAAATCATTATAAGCAGAGTGACCGGCAGTAATATTTTCAACAAAAGCCGCATAGCATCCTCACTGTAGATTTAGCATTTAGAATTCAGATTGTTACTGTAAAGACAGATAGAAAGTAGAAAAATACGAATTATTGTGCCATACAGGTGGGGGATATAGCCTAAAACAATATTTTAGTACATAATTTGCTGTTATAAAAAATCGTTATTGTAAAGTTGTTTTGGCATTTTTTATAATTATATTTTATTTTCCATGAGTTACTAATTAATACTTACAATTATATATAGATATATTCAAAAATTCATTTTTGTGCCTATAAAGTCCAAATATATTTAATTATCCATCCAATTAAGCCTTATAAAAAGTTCTATCCGTAAAAAAAATAAAAGCACAATAATTCAACAACTGGATTATTGCCACAAATTCCACCCGTATCCATAAAAGCATACTCTTGCAAAATGCGCCGGAACGTTCCATTACAAGAACAAAAATACGTTATTTTTCGGCATGTTACCGAAAAATAACGCATAAATATCACACCAGCATGTATCAACGCTAAATAAAAAACCTTTTTAGGCAAAAAACAAAACACAACCCCTCAAAGAATTGATCAACGCAAATATGGGCACAAGGCCATGGCCTCTTCCGTTACTTTTTTGGTCCCGCCTTCCCAAACATACAAATGCAAAGGGTCCTCAAGCTCTCGGTACAGCGCCAAATCAACCGGGCGCACGTCATACGCATGCTCCGCCTCGCCCTTGCGCACAGCCAGCAGGGCCAGCAGCGGGGTCTCGCCCCGGCCGGTGGCAACCGGCAAAAGCCGCTCGGGCATAAAACCGCATTCCGCCAGCGCGGCGCATAGCGCCATATACCTGTCAAAAGCGAACACCAGGCAGAACAGCCCGTCTTTCGCCAGCAGCATTCTGGCGCTGGAGGCAAACGCCAGCAACGTATCGTGCCCCCCAAACAAGGCCATGCGCCGTAAAGGCGAGGCAGGTTCCCGCCCATGCCCGCTCAGGCGGTATGGGGGGTTAGCCGTGATCAGATCAAAGCCGCCCCGGCTCAAGCCCGGCGGCAGTACACGCGCAGCGCATGACAGGCGCAAATCCTCCAAAACCGGGGTAAACTGCCGCGTAAAGCCCAAAAGCTCCGCGTTTTGCGTGGCAGCGGCCAGCAGCTCGGGCTGCGCGTCCACCCCCACGGCCCGCCTTGCCGCTACATCTTGCCCTTTTACAAGCAGCATGGCGCTAAAGGCCACCACCCCGCAACCACAGCCCAAATCCGCCAGATTACGCCACTGCGGCCTGCAGGCCGTGGCAAAACCGCCCAACAGAAGAGCATCGGCGGAGAAGCGAAAAGAAGCTTCCGGCTGCACCAACCCGCGTGGAAAATAATTGCGGGCGGAGATGTTTTTGTCATTAAAATGCGTCAAAATACGTTTACCTTTGGCATAGATTTGACTATAGGGGCTGTGTGCGAACAACGCAACAACCACGTCCACGGCCGCAAGCCGGATTGCCGCAGGCCAAAACCGCCCCTCAGGGAATAATATGAAAGATACCCCCATTGACGCAAGCGCCACCGACCAGACCGACAGCATGTACAGCGTCGAGGAAGAAAGCCTCTGCCAGCCGGAAAACCCGCTGCCCCGCGCCGCACTTGAAGACTTGCCCCAAGCCCTGCAAGAGGCCTGCGCCCGCGCCGGGTGGAACGGCCTGATGCCCGTGCAGTCTCTGGCCCTGCCCTACCTGTTGCAGCAGCAGGATATTATGGTGCAATCGCGCACCGGCAGCGGCAAAACCGGCGCTTACCTGCTGCCAACGCTGGATCGTCTGGACCCGGCCAAAGCCGAGTGCCAAGCCATGGTGCTGGTGCCCACGCGCGAGCTGGCCCTGCAAGTGGCCGCCGAGGCCGAAACCCTGTACCGGGGCACGGGCTTGCGCACCGCCACCTTATACGGCGGAGTGGGCTACGGCAAACAAAACGACGCCCTGCACGGCGGGGCCCAACTGGTTGTGGGCACACCTGGCCGCGTGCTCGATCATCTCATACGCCGCAATTTTTCGCTGTCCGCCCTGCGCATGCTGGTGCTTGACGAAGCCGACCGCATGCTCTCCATAGGTTTTTATCCCGATATGAAAGAGGTGCAGCGTTACCTGCCGGACAGGCGCGTGCCCGTGCATTTTTTCTCCGCCACTTTTCCGCCGCAGGTGTTGCGCATGGCTGGCGAATTTATGCCCAACCCGGCCCTGCTAAGCCTCAGCAGCCAGCAGGTGCATCATATAGAAAGCATGGAGCACGTCTTTTATCAGGTAAAGCCCATGGAAAAAGACCGCGCCCTGGTACGCGTGCTGGAAATGGAAAGCCCAGCCGCCGCCATAGTGTTTTGCAACACAAAATCCGACGTGCACTATGTTACCGCCGTGCTGCAAGGCTTTGGCTTTAACGCCGACGAGCTTTCGGCCGATCTTTCGCAAAACCGGCGCGAAGAGGTGCTTACACGCCTGCGTGCCGGGCAGTTGCGTTTTCTGGTGGCAACGGACGTTGCGGCCAGAGGCATAGACATACCGGAGCTGACCCACGTTGTGCTTTATTCTCCGCCGGAAGATCAGGAGTCTTATATTCACCGCGCCGGGCGCACGGGCAGGGCCGGAGCGGGCGGCACCGTAATCTCTCTGGTGGATATTATGGAAAAAATGGAGCTTGGCCGCATTGCCCGCCACTACAAAATTACCCTGGCGGAAAAACAACTGCCTGACGATGATAAACTTGCGCAGGTGGTGGGCGAGCGCCTTTCCGCCCTGCTGGAAGCCTCGTTGCGCTCCAAAACCCGCCTGGAGCAAGAGCGCATGCGCCGCTTTATTCCACTTGCCAAAAGCATGCTGGATGACGACGACTCCATCCGCCTGCTTTGCATGTTGTTGGATGAAGAGTATCAAAAAAGCCTGCACGCCGTGGCTGGGCAGCCAGCGCCGTCCAAATCCGGCGAGAAGCGCGACGGCCACGACAAAAACCCCGCCAACGATGGCCAACGCCAGCGTTCGCGCCGCCCGCGCGGCAAGGGCCGTGGCTAAAGCCGGCAACAAAAGGCTGGACTTGGGTATTCCATAGCGTTAAATTCCAGACTTAAAGAGAAGGTTTTTATATGCTGGCAATTAACATGCTCCCACTGCAAGGCGGCATGGGCGGGGCGCCGTCCGGGCCGTTGCAGGCAGGCGCGCCTCTTTACACCAAGCAGGAAGTAATAGCCAATTTTGAAGGTTTGCTGCCCGCCCTGAGCCTGCATGAGGAAATAGACACCCTAGGCTGCGGCCTGAACTCCTTTTTCAACAAAAGCCGCTCTCTGGCCGAGTTTACCGCCATGTGCACTGCCCTGTGGAAACTGGCTCTGGACCGTTCCTTCCCCAACGAATCCGGCGAGTTTTTTGAAGATTTCCTCGCCAACTCCCCCGTGCTTGGCACAGGCAAAAAGCACGACAAAATGGTAAGCCGCATAAGAATTTATTGCGACCTTTTCGCCCCGAAAAAAATAGACGACTTCACGCCGGTTTCACAATACATGGCCGAAACCCTGTGCAAAGACACCCAAAACCGCAAAGCCCTGCACCTTAAATTGTCGCTCACCATCCGCAAGATTTATCAGGTTATATTTGAGCATTTGATTTAGTTTTGAAAGCCCCGCCTGGGGGCTGTTTCTAAAAAGATGGATTTTGTTCCTTGGCAAGGAAAGCGCCGATTTTTGTTCAGGGATAGTACTCTGATGGTACATCCTTGGACAAAAATCGGCGCTTGACGCAGTCCAAGGGGCAAAAGACACTTTTTAGAAACAGCCCCTGGGGGAATATAAGAGAATATGGAAGCGGCGCAGCCACTTCCATTTCATATTGTATCCACCCCAAAGGGGCTTCCTCTCCCTGTTCCCGCCCCGAAGGGGCCATTGCCTTATTCAGTTTTCTGCCGCGCCGTATCGGCGCTTTCTTCATCGCCGCTGCGGCTCCACCTCAGCATAATCTCCCCCATATCCACGGCCAGAGCCGTATTTATAACATTTATGGGGTCTGCGGCCTGCTTGGTTTTTACATCCATTACTATAAAATCGCGGGTTTTGGGCGCGGCCAGCGCGCCGCCCTGCGCCATGGACCAGACCAGCAGGCCGGAAGCGACGTCGTAAGCTTCTATTTGCAGGTTAAGACGGTTGGCGCTGGAGTTGCCACCGGCAAACAAATGGGTGACAAAACCTCCCACCACCATGTCCGCCCCTCTGGCTCTGGCGTAAGCCACTGCCAAATCGCGGCGGAAAGGCCCAGCATCCGGCGCGAACTCAAACTGATCGAACACGCGCATGCCAGACCATGTGTTCCAAAACCCCTTGGCCAGGCTGTAACCTATCATTTCTGGCTGGTCTATTCTCTGCACCACTTTAAAAGGCACAAAAAGCACCTTTATATTACCTACTTCCGTAACCGGGTACACATAAATTTGCGGCTCGTCGCGCACAACAAGGTTGTCGGCATGGTAGGTTGTTTTGCCGCTAAAATCGAAATTGGTGCTCTCCGCCACCGAGCACCCTGATAAAAACAATATGCTCAAAAGCATTATGACAAAAAGACGCGCGCCACGCCTGCGTAGCGAAAAATGCGCCCTGTCGCGCTCGCAAATGTCAAACATTCTTACCCCGCTGTTTCCCATAAAATATCCAGAGCGGTTCATATGCATCCCCCGGCCCGCGTTAATTTCCGCTCTGCCCTTGCCGGGCGGCGGCACAAGGTAAAATTTGCCCTGCGCATTACATAAGCAAGATTGATACCGAAATTTAAAAAATACCGGATTATTTGTGAGTTATAATAAAATCTTAATAATACTGGCCTGTCAACAATATGACCTTTGCAAAACTGGCCAGGCAGCGGCCTATTGCCTCATACCGCTCTTTTTGCGCCTTGGCTCCCAATTCGCCCATTACATCTATGTCCTTATACCCCCTGTTTCTGCATTGACCCAAAGGCCCGATTGTTTTAATTTAGCAAATTAAAATCACACTATGGAAGGTCCACCCACATGAGCAGCGAAGCCGAAAACAAAACACCCGGCAAAGATTTCATACGCGCCAAAATAGACGCCCAAATAAAAGAAGGCCTGGACGCTTCCACCATTCAAACGCGTTTTCCTCCGGAGCCCAACGGCTACCTGCACATAGGGCACGCCAAATCCATCTGCCTTAACTTTGGCATAGCGGCGGAATACGGCGGCAAGTGCAACCTGCGCTTTGACGATACCAACCCGGTTAAAGAAAGCACAGAATACGTCAACGGCATTATGGAAGACGTGCGCTGGCTGGGTTTTGACTGGGGCCCCAAGGTTTTTTACACCTCAGACAACTTCGATTTTTTGTACGAAGCCGCCGAAAAGCTCATTCTGGCGGGCAAAGCCTATGTGGATAGCCAAAGCGCCGACGATATCCATAAAACGCGCGGCACCCTTACTGAGCCAGGCAAAAACAGCCCTTACCGCGACCGTACGCCGGAAGAAAACCTGGCCCTTTTCCGCCGCATGCGCGCCGGGGAGTTTGCAGACGGCACACAGGTGCTGCGCGCCAAAATAGACATGGCCTCGCCCAACGTGGTAATGCGCGACCCCGTGCTTTACCGCATACGCCATACGCACCACCACCGCACCGGCGACAAGTGGGTAATTTACCCCATGTACGATTTCAGCCACTGCGTTTCCGACTCGCTGGAGCATGTTACCCACTCGCTGTGCAGCCTTGAGTTTGAAAACAACCGCGAGCTGTACGACTGGACCTTGGAAAACCTTGGCATGTTCCCCTCCAAACAAACGGAGTTCGCCCGCCTCAACCTTGACGGCACCGTGCTCTCCAAGCGCAAGCTCATTCAACTGGTTACGGAAAAATACGTGAGCGGCTGGGACGACCCGCGCCTGCCCACCATACGCGGCCTGCGCCGCCGGGGCTATACGCCCGAGGCCATACGCGAGTTCGCCGCGCGCATAGGCGTGGCCCGCGCCGATAGCCGTGTGGATTACGCCCTGCTGGAGTTTTGCATACGCGAGCACCTTAACCGCATCTGCCCGCGCCTCATGGCTGTGCTCGATCCCATAAAAATTACCGTGGAAAACTACCCCGAGGGGCAGGTGGAGTGGTTCGACATGCCCCTTAACCCCGAAGATCCGGCCATGGGCAGCCGCAAAGTGCCCTTTAGCCGCGAGCTTTACATAGAGCGCGACGACTTCATGCTGGAGCCTCCCTCAAAATTCTTCCGTCTCGCGCCGGGGCGCGAAGTGCGCCTGCGCTACGCCTATTACATTACCTGCAAAGACGCGCGGCGCGACGAGGCAGGCAACGTAACCGAGCTTATCTGCACATACGACCCAGATAGCAAAGGCGGCGGCACGCCGGACGGGCGCAAGGTAAAAGGCACCCTGCACTGGGTTTCGGCCCAACATGCCGTAAAGGCGGAAGTGCGCCTGTACGACCGCCTGTTCACGCAGGACGACCCCGACGACATGCCGGCGGGCAAAACTTTTTTGGACGCCATCAACGCCGATTCGCTCAAGGTTACCGAAGCCTATATGGAACCGGCCCTGGCCGGATACAAGCCGGACAGCCGCGTGCAATTCGAGCGCATCGGCTACTTTTGCGTGGATAAAGACACCGCGCCCGGCCGTCAGGTGTTCAACCGCGTTGTGGGCCTGAAAGATTCGTGGGCCAAAGAAGTGAAAAAGGCATAGCGGACTGAGACATATTTATAAGATCCGGGGCGCTGCCCCAGCCCCCGCAAGGGGGTTGAACCCCCTTGACCCCGCAACTTTTATATAAATGGGGTTTACCAGTATGAATTACCATACCTGGTACAAGATGAATGTTCATTTTTGCAATAAATCTGGCTTCATCCTCTAAACTTTACAACAGCGTTTTCGAGCTTATTATGCGCTTACGTGGCAACCTCCCTGCCTTTTATAATTGCCAAGTCCGGCTACAAGTTTTTTAATCAATATGTGTCACCATGCCCACGCCGCAGCGGGCGCAAAATCACTGGAGCCTTAAATGTCACAGCAAACCGAAGATACCAGCAAGGTTGAATTGCCGGAATACCTCGTGCCGCCAGAGGCGCGTACATCCCTTAAAGAAGTGTTCGAGCCGATGAAGCGCGACGTGGAGCTGCACATATACACAGTGGAGGAATCGCAAGACGTGTTCAGCCGCTTTGTGCGCCAGCTTGGACGTGAGCTTGGCGAAACCAGCCCAAAAATTTCCGTTGTGTCGCACTCCGGCGCGGAAGGGCTGAGCGACATTACGGCCCTGCCGCAAATTGTCATACAAGGCAAAGGGGCGCAGGCCCCCGTGCTGCACATGGTGGGCGCGCCGCTGGGCGAAGAAGGCAAAGTGCTGGTGCAAGGCATAATGCTGGCGGGGAGCGATGAAAGCGGCCTTTCCAAGGGCGCCAAGGCCGAGCTTGCCACGCTAAAAGAAAAACGCGTCATCAAGGTGTTCGGTACCGGCACCTGACCCTACTGCCCCGGCCAGATGGCTCTGGCCTCCGCTTTCGCAAGAGAAAATTCCAAATACATAACCGCCTACGCCATAGCGGGCGACCAATACCCCGACATGAGCAAACACTACAACGTGGGCGGCGTGCCGCACACCGTGGTTAACGAAGTTCACGCCGTGGTGGGCCTTATGCCCGACGAGCCCTTTGCCAAATTCATCAAGGCGCTGGATAAAAGCGCCCTGGGCCAGTACGCGCAGGTGTACGCCAAAGGCGCTACCGACGATAACGGCTACTGCCCCGATGAAGACGCCGTATTCGGGCCGGATGCCGAAGCAGCCTCCGCCAAAGCAGCCGAAAGCGTGCTGGGCGAGGATGCCGCCGAAGCTGCGGAAAGTTACGGCCTTATAGAAGCCAAGGGCGACGAGTTCAACCCCGATCTGCTCATTCTTGGCGGCGGCCCGGCAGGTCTTACCGCCGCCGTATACGCGGCCCGCGCCGGGCTTACGGTAACGCTGCTGGATCATGGCATGCTTGGCGGCCAGGTGGCCCTTACCCCGCAAATTGAAAACTACCCCGGCTTCAAAAGCATTAGCGGCACCAAACTTGTAGGTAATATGATCGCGCAGGCGCAAGAATACGCTCACTTGCGCGGCAACATGCAAATAACCAACCTGGAGCAAAAAGACGGCAAATTCATAGCCCACACCAGTAACGGCCAGTACAGCGGCAAAACCCTGCTCCTAGCCACGGGCGCAAGCTGGCGCAAGCTGAACGTGCCGGGCGAGGCCGTGCTCTCCGGGCGCGGCGTGCACTACTGCGCCACCTGCGATGGCTACATGTACGTGGGCAAGCGCGTGATCATCATAGGCGGCGGCAACACCGCCCTTACCGATGCCCTGCACCTTAAAAACCTCGGCATGGAGGTAACTCTGGTGCACCGGCGCGACAAGTTCCGCGCCGAGCAGGCCCTGGTGAACTCCGTAAACAAACACGGCATCAATATTATATGGAACAGCACGGTTAAAGAAGTGCTGGGCCGCGAAAAGGTAACGGGCCTTATACTTACAGATGTAAACACCAACGCGGAAACCACCGTGGAGACCGACGGCGTGTTCGTGTCCATAGGGCAAGATCCCAACTCCCGCCCGGCCATGGCCGTGCGCGCCGCCCTTACGCCAGAGCGCTACATACAAGTGGATGCCAAAGGCCGCACTAACGTGCCCCGCGTATACGCGGCCGGCGACGTGACCGGCGGCTTCATGCAAATAGTAACCGCCACCGCCTCCGGCGCGCTGGCCGCAAATACCGCCTTTGAAGACCTGCAAACCGGCGAATAACCGCCCCGCATGGCGAAAATAATCAACTCCCCCGGCTGGTTCCACCGGGGGAGTTGATTATTGTAAAAGACACAGATAGATGATGCAGCCGGATTAATGAGCCTAGATACTGCCCAAACACAGCAACCAGTGCTAGACTTGGCCCATGCGGAAAACCATCTCGAATGCGGAACATCTACAATTCAGCGAGCAAGATAAGCCGACACGCCCTTCTTCATACTACCTCAAAAGGCGCACCAGCTTCCCATATTTACCTCCACCATCAAACCTCCTCCCAATTCTCACCCGCCACTTTTTTATTTTTCGCGGTTGACATTTGCCATATTTGGTATAAATCTTCTGCCTGTTCAATTTTAGATTTTTAAAGTGCCTGCGGGTACGTTTATAAATACCCACAAGCATTGAGGAGATTTTACAATGGCCAAACAAGACAGCAAAGGTTTCGAGGGCGCCAGCGTTACCGCCGACGGCTTGCTTTACAACGGCTTTCTCTGCCAGCCCATTATCGACAAGTGCGAAGGCTGTGACCGCACCAAGGATTTTGAAGGCAAAGTATACTGCACCAGCTACCCGCTGCCTGCCAGCAAGTGGAGCCTGGGCCGCTGCAACTTCGCCACTCATGTGAAGCGCGAGCTCAAAGCCGCTGCCAAGGTTAACCCCCTTAAGGCATCCAAGCGCGCCTCCAAAGGCAAATAGCCCAAATATCCGCAAACGAAAAGAACCGGGCCAGGCCCGGTTCTTTTCGTTTATATATCTTATAATGCCCAAGCGGGCAACTTGCCTCAAAAGCCAACAGCGGCAGGCAGTTGAAAATACTTTATTATTTTTTTGAATTAGAGCTTGATTTTTTATTGGACGCACTGTAAGGAATACTGTTCGACGTCATCTCCATTGTAACACACAAACAACAATGGGCAATATCTTTTGGCTACCCGCTTTGCCGAATACCCTGATGGACAGGCCCCCTGTCAGGCGCAAGAGGAGAATTGCGCCTTGTCTTATCTTTTGCCCAGCGTGTTTGTAAACAGCAAATGTATTTTTGTATGCAGTAAAAAGGCTTTTATGCCTGAGTTTATTACGTTTTAAAGAAACAGAAACTATGCCGGGGTTCCGCAACGGGGCCATCGGCTATATGTTTTTTGGGCTTCACGTCCATAACGGCGGCTTGTCGCAAAGCCGCTTTTGAGGTGAAAAATGGGTCAAATTGCAAAAAAATTCGGAAAAATAGCAGTAACGCTCCCAACGCCGCACTTGCTCAACCTGCAGGTAGATTCCTACAAAAAATTCCTGCAGGCTGGAACGGGCGAACGTTCCTCGGAAGAAGGGCTGGAAGGAGTTTTCAAATCCGTCTTCCCCATAACCGACTTTAACAAGACGGCCAGTCTTGAATACGTGGGTTACGAAGTTGGCGAGCCCAAATACGACCAGGCCGAGTGCATAAGCAAGGGCCTTACCTATGAAGCGCCCATACGCATAAAGGTGCGCCTCATCGTGTTTGACGTGGATGAAGAAACGGGCAACCGCTCCATCCGCGACATCAAAGAGCAGGATATTTACTTTGGCACCCTGCCCCTTATGACCGAAAAAGGCACGTTTATAATAAACGGCACCGAGCGCGTTATTGTAAACCAGTTGCAGCGCTCGCCCGGCATCATTTTCGAGCACGATTCGGGCAAAACCCACTCCAGCCGCAAGGTGCTCTACTCCTGCCGCATCATACCCATGCGCGGCAGTTGGCTGGACTTTGACTTCGACCACAAAGACATTCTTTACGCCCGCATAGACCGCCGCCGTAAAATGCCGGTAACCATTCTGTTCAAGGCCATGAACATGAGCCGTACCCAGATTCTGGATTACTTCTACGAGAAAGAATACTTCCGCGTGGAAAAAAACGCCCGTACCTTCTGGGAAATAAGCGAAAACCTTTACCGCAAGGAAAACGCTTTTGCCGATATTACCGACAAAGACGGCAAAGTGCTGGTAAAGGCCGGCAAGCCCATTACCAAACGCGTATGGCGCGACCTGTGCAAGCTGGAGAATGCCGCCCTTGAAGTGCCCGGCGATTTCGTGTTCGGGCACTACCTGGCCGAAGACGTCTACCACCCGCAAAACGGAGCTCTCATAGCCGAGGCCGCTGAAGAAGTGACCGAAGGCTTTCTGGAGAACATCCGCGAGGCGGGCATTACCCGTTTTGCCGTGCTGCACACCAAAGGCACCGAAACCTCATCTTCCATCCGCGATACGCTGGTTATGGACAAAGTGCCGGATACCGAAAGCGCCCAGGTGGAAATTTACCGCAGGCTCCGCCCGTCTTCTCCCCCCACGCCGGAAATAGCGGCCAGCTTTTTCGACAACCTGTTCCGCAATGCCGATTATTATGACCTCTCGCCGGTAGGCCGCTACAAACTCAACCAGCGCCTGGAGCTGGAAGACGACCCCAACCTGCGCACCCTTACGGACGAGAATATACTCAAAGCCATTAAAATACTGGTGCAGCTTAAAGACAGCCACGGCCCGGCCGACGATATCGACCACCTTGGCAACCGCCGCGTGCGCCCCGTGGGCGAACTGGTGGAAAACCAGTACCGCATAGGCCTGGTGCGCATGGAACGCGCCATAAAAGAACGCATGAGCCTGCAAGAAGTCTCCACCCTCATGCCCCACGACCTTATCAACCCCAAACCGGTTGCGGCCGTGCTTAAAGAGTTCTTCGGCACTTCCCAGCTCTCGCAGTTTATGGACCAAACCAACTCCCTGTCGGAAGTGACGCACAAGCGCCGCCTCTCCGCGCTGGGACCCGGCGGCCTCACCCGCGACCGCGCGGGCTTTGAAGTGCGCGACGTGCATACCTCGCACTACGGCCGCATCTGCCCCATTGAAACGCCTGAAGGCCCGAACATCGGCCTGATCGTTTCTCTTACCACCTATGCCAAGGTAAACGACTTTGGCTTTATAGAAACCCCCTACTTCAAGGTGGTTAACGGCAAGGTGACCAAAGAGGTGGTCTTTCTGGACGCATCCTGCGAAGACGGCGAGGTTATAGCCCAGGCCAACTCCCGCACCGACGCCGAAGGCACGCTGCTGGACGAGTTCGTAATCAGCCGCATGCATGGCGACGTAATTATGAGCCCCAAGGCCGACATAACCCTTATAGACGTGTCGCCCAGCCAGATGGTTTCCATCTCCGCCGCGCTCATTCCATTTTTGGAACATGACGACGCCAACCGCGCCCTCATGGGCTCCAACATGCAACGCCAGGCCGTGCCGCTTTTGCGCAACGACGTGCCCCTGGTGGGCACGGGCATGGAAGGCGACGTGGCCCGCGACTCCGGCGCCTGCATTCTGGCCGAGCAAGACGGCATAGTGCGCTATGCCGACGCCACGCGCATAATCGTGGCCTATGAGGGCGGCCTCTACCCCGAAACCGGCGGCGTGCGCGCCTACAACCTGCAAAAGTTCCATAAGTCCAACCAGAACTCCTGCTTCGGGCAAAAGCCCAGTTGCTACCCCGGCATGGTCGTCAAAAAAGGCGACGTGCTGGCCGACGGCCCCGGCATACATAACGGCGAGCTCGCCCTGGGCAAAAACCTCACTGTGGCCTTCATGCCATGGTGCGGTTACAACTACGAAGACTCCATCCTTATCTCCGAGCGCACGGTAAAAGAAGATACCTACACCTCCGTGCATATTGAAGAGTTTGAAGTTGTAGCCCGCGACACCAAGCTGGGACCGGAAGAAATAACCCGCGACATACCCAACGTGGGCGAAGACATGCTGCGCAACCTCGACCAGAGCGGCATGATCCGCATAGGGGCCAACGTAAAGCCTGACGACATCCTTGTGGGTAAAATCACCCCCAAAGGCGAAACCCAGCTTACGCCGGAAGAAAAACTCCTGCGCGCCATTTTCGGCGACAAGGCCCGCGACGTGAAAAACACCTCCCTCAAGGTGCCGCCAGGAATAGAAGGCACGGTTATTGAAGTTAAGGTGTTCAACCGCCGCAGCGGCGAAAAAGACGAACGCACCCTTTCCATCGAGAGCACCGAACTGGCCGCGCTGGATGTGAAAGAGGCCGATCATATAGACGCCTTGGGCGAGGCCACCCTTAAAAAGCTTGAGCCTGTTGTTTCCGGCAAGCAGATTGCCTCTGCCATATCCGGCAAGAAAAAAGGCGAAGTGCTGGCCGAGGTCGGCGTTGCCATTACCCCCGCCATGCTGGCCGATATACCGGTTAAAAAGCTCGCGGGCATCTTCAAGAGTAAAGAAGTGAACGAAAGCGTGGCCGAAATAATTGAAGGCTACGACAAGCAAGTCAAATTCATAAAGGCCTCTTACGATTCCAAGCGCGAAAAAGTTACCGAAGGCGACGATCTGCCCCCAGGCGTGATCAAAATGGCTAAAGTATACGTTGCCGTTAAGCGCAAGCTCAACGTGGGCGACAAAATGGCCGGACGCCACGGTAACAAGGGCGTTGTCTCCTGCATTCTGCCGGAAGAAGACATGCCCTTCTTCGCCGACGGCCGCCCCGTTGACATTGTGCTCAACCCCCTTGGCGTGCCTTCGCGTATGAACATAGGCCAGATAATGGAAACCCACCTGGGCTGGGGCGCCAAAGAACTTGGCCTGCAACTCAGCGAGCTGGTGGCCAGCGGCGCGCCCCTCAAGCAGGTGCGTACCGATGTTAAAGCTGTTTTTGGCGATAAAGCCACCGCCGAACTGGTGGACGGCATGAGCGATGAAGAGTTCGTAAAAGCCGTTAAAGCCATGAACACCGGCATTATTACCAAAACCCCCGTGTTTGACGGCGCCAGCGAAGACGAAATATGGGCCTGGCTCTCCAAGGCTGGCCTGCCGGACGACGGCAAAACAGTACTGTACGACGGCCGCACGGGCGAGCCCTTTGAAAACCGCGTGACCACCGGCGTTATGTATATGCTCAAGCTCCACCACCTGGTAGACGAGAAAATACACGCCCGTTCCACCGGCCCTTACTCCCTGGTTACTCAGCAGCCCCTTGGCGGCAAGGCCCAGTTCGGCGGCCAGAGACTTGGGGAAATGGAAGTGTGGGCGCTGGAAACCTACGGCGCGGCCAACCTGTTGCAGGAATTCCTCACCGTCAAGTCCGACGACGTGACCGGACGCGTGAAAATGTATGAAAAAATCGTTAAGGGCGACAACTTCCTCGAAGCGGGCATGCCCGAATCCTTTAACGTGCTGGTGAAAGAACTCATGTCCCTGGGCCTGAACGTAACCTTGCACCAGGAAGAAACAAAAAAACGCCCTGGGCGCGGCGGCGGCTTTGCCAGCAACGCTTTGGGTGAAGAGTAAGAAGGGAAGAATTAATATGCCTCCGGCGGCTGTGGCCTTAGGCCCCAGACCCCATTAAAGTTATTTGATGATCAGGTTACTTTTTACTTGATCATTTGGCGGACCGTAGCAGTACGCGATTGACCCGTTAGAGGGTTCTCAAAGGGTGCAACCCTTTGACCGCCGGAGGCTGACAAATTCCCACCCTAGATATAATTGGTATAAAAATTTAGTAATATATAGCTTGGCAGGTATAAAATGACCTTGGACGATCTCTTTGCAGCCAGGGGCTCCGCAACCTCGGTAGCCAACATAAAAAGCTTGAAATCAATTCAGGTGAGCATCGCGTCGCCGGAAGCCATTCGCGAATGGTCCTTCGGCGAGGTGAAAAAGCCTGAAACCATTAACTCCCGCACGTTCAAACCTGAACGCGACGGCCTTTTCTGCGCCAAAATATTCGGCCCGGTAAAAGATTACGAGTGTAACTGCGGCAAATACAAGCGCATGAAGCACCGTGGCATTGTGTGCGAAAAATGCGGCGTGGAGGTTATAGCCTCCAAGGTGCGCCGCGAGCGCATGGGCCATATCGAGCTGGCCGCGCCGGTAGCGCATATATGGTTCCTTAAAACCCTTCCTTCCAAAATCGGCACCCTTCTGGATATGACCATGGCCGATCTGGAAAAGGTGCTCTACTTCGACTCCTACATCGTGCTTGATCCGGGCAAAACCAGCCTGACCAAGCAGCAGGTGATAAGCGAAGACCAGTACCTGCAGGTTATAGACCACTACGGCGAAGACGCCGTTACCGTGGGCATGGGCGCCGAAGCCGTGCGCAGCCTGTTGGAAGAGTTGGATATGGAAAAACTGCGCGTGGAACTGCGCGACGAATCGCAAAGCACCCGCTCGCAGACCAAAAAGAAAAAACTCACCAAGCGCCTCAAAATAGTTGAAGCCTTTGTGGAAAGCGGCAACAAGCCCGAATGGATGATTCTGGAAGTTATCCCCATCATTCCGCCCGAGCTGCGCCCACTGGTTCCGCTGGATGGCGGCCGCTTCGCCACCTCCGACCTTAACGACCTCTACCGCCGCGTAATCAACCGTAACAACCGTTTGAAACGCCTTATGGAGCTTGGCGCGCCGGATATCATCATCCGTAACGAAAAGCGCATGCTGCAAGAAGCGGTTGACGCGCTGTTCGATAACGGCCGCCGTGGCCGCGCCATTACCGGCACCAACGGCAGGCCTTTGAAGTCCCTCTCTGACATGATCAAAGGCAAGCAGGGCCGGTTCCGCCAAAACCTCCTGGGTAAACGCGTGGACTATTCCGGCCGCTCGGTTATCGTGGTCGGCCCCAAACTTAAACTGCACCAGTGCGGCCTGCCCAAAAAGATGGCCCTGGAACTGTTCAAGCCCTTCATCTATTCCAAGCTGGAAGAACGGGGCCTGGCCTCCACTATAAAAAGCGCCAAGAAAATGGTGGAGCGCGAAGAACTGGTGGTATGGGATATTCTGGAAGAAGTGGTGCGCGAGTACCCCATAATGCTCAACCGCGCCCCAACCCTGCACCGCCTTGGCATACAGGCCTTTGAGCCGCTGCTGGTTGAAGGCAAGGCCATTCAGTTGCACCCCCTGGTGTGTACGGCTTATAACGCCGACTTCGACGGCGACCAAATGGCCGTGCACCTGCCGCTTTCTCTTGAAGCGCAGGTGGAGTGCCGCGTGCTCATGCTCAGCACCAACAACATTCTCTCCCCGGCCAACGGCAGCCCGGTTATCGTGCCCAGCCAGGATATAGTGCTGGGGCTGTATTACATGACCGTGGAGCGCGACTTCCGCAAGGGCGAAGGCATGATCTTCACCGCCCCGTGGGAAGTGGTGGCAGCCATAGACACCAAACAGGTGGATATGCACGCCAAGGTTAAAATCCGCCTGGACGGCAAAATTGTCGATACCACCCCCGGCCGTGTGCTGGTGGGTGAAATTCTGCCTGAAAAAGTGCCCTTTGACATGGTCAACTGCGTGCTCAACAAAAAGAACATCGCCAAGCTGGTAAGCTCCTGCTACCGCATGGCGGGCAGCAAGGCCACCGTGCTTTTGTGCGACCGCCTTAAAGATATGGGCTACGAATACGCCACCCGCGCCGGTGTTACCATCGGCGTCAAGGATTTGGAAATTCCGGCCAGCAAAAAAGACATTCTGGCCAAATCCCAGGCTGAGGTGGACGACATTGAAACGCAGTACCGCGACGGTATCATTACCCGTACGGAAAAGTACAACAAGATAGTGGACGTTTGGACCAAGGCCACGCAGGACGTTTCTGCGGCCATGATCAAGCAGCTCTCCTTTGACGAGGTTAAAAACCCGCAAACCGGAGAGGTAAAGCTTAACCAGTCCTTCAACCCCATATACATGATGTCCAACTCCGGCGCGCGAGGCAACCAAGACCAGATGCGCCAGCTTGCGGGCATGCGCGGCCTTATGGCCAAGCCCTCGGGCGAAATTATAGAAACGCCCATCACCTCCTCATTCCGCGAGGGGCTGGACGTGAGCCAGTACTTCAACTCCACGCACGGCGCGCGTAAAGGCCTGGCCGATACCGCCATTAAAACCGCAAACGCCGGTTACCTTACCCGCCGCCTCGTCGACGTGGTGCAGGATGTAATCATAGGCGAGCGCGATTGCGGCACCGTGGACGGCATTGAAGTAGGCCACCTCATCAAGGCCGGTGAGATAAAACTGCGCCTTTCCGAGCGCATTCTCGGGCGCCTCCTGCTTTACCCCGTGTACCACCCCGAAACCCGCGAAGTGCTCTACCCGGCCAACACGCTGGTGGACGAAGCCGTGGCCAACGGGCTGGATGAAGCGGGCGTAAACCAGGTTACCATACGCTCACCCCTTACCTGCCAGGCCGAGCGCGGCATTTGCGCCTACTGCTACGGGCGCGACCTTGCGCGCGGGCACCTGGTAAACACCGGCGAAGCCGTGGGCATCATAGCCGCCCAATCCATCGGCGAGCCCGGCACCCAGCTTACCATGCGCACGTTCCACATAGGCGGCACCGCCTCGCGTGAAATTGAGCGCTCCAGCATAGAAGCAATGCACGCTGGCCGCGTTATCCTCTCGCGCCTCAAAGCTGTTAAAAACCGCGAAGGCCAGCTCATGGTGCTGGGCAAGAGCGGCCAGATCAGCATAGTGGACGAGCAAGGCCGCGAGCGCGAAAAATATCTGCTGCCCAACGGCTCCAAGCTGTTGGTGGAAGACGGGCAGGAAGTTAAAAAAGGCCAGATTATGGCCGAGTGGGACCCCTTTAACGAGCCTTTCGTGTCGGAAGTAGACGGTAACGTCAAGTTTACCGACATTATAGAAGGCAAGACCGTGCAGGAAAAAGTGGACGAAGCCACCCAAATTTCCTCGCAGTCCATCATTGAGTACAGGGCCACCAACTTCAAGCCTTCCGTGGCTGTGCTTGACGCCAAGGGCGAGCCGCAAATGCGGCCCGGCACCAGCGTGCCAGCCCTTTACCCGCTGCCCGTGGGCGCGCTTATAATGGTTAAAGACGGCGCGGAAATAAAGGCCGGCGACATCATCGCCCGTAAGCCGCGCGAATCGTCCAAAACCAAAGACATAGTGGGCGGCCTCCCCCGCGTGGCCGAGCTGTTTGAAGTGCGCAAGCCCAAAGATATGGCTCTGGTGTCGGAAATTGACGGTATGGTCAACTTCTCCGGCGAAACCAAGGGTAAGAGAAAACTGGTGGTTACGCCGGAAGTGGGCGAAGCCAAAGAATACCTTGTACCCAAGGGCCGTCACATCACCGTTTCCGAAGGCGACTTTGTGGAAGCGGGCGAGTTGCTGACCGAAGGGCACCCGGAACTGCACGACATTCTGCGCACCAAGGGCGAAAAATTCCTCGCCAACTACCTGGTGGAAGAAATTCAGGACGTGTATCGCTTCCAGGGCGTTACCATAGACGACAAGCACATTGAAGTAATAGTGCGCCAGATGCTTAAAAAGCTCACGGTGCTCGACCCCGGCCAGACCAGCTTCTTGGTGGGCGAACAGGTGGACAAGCAGGAGTTCAAGGCGGAAAACGACAGCGCCATTGCTGCGGGCCTTACCCCGGCCACGGCCGAGCCGTTGGTGCTGGGCATAACCCAGGCCTCCCTTACCACCTCCTCCTTCGTATCCGCCGCAGCCTTCCAAGAGACCACCAAGGTGCTTACCGAGGCTTCCCTTAAAGGCAAGCAGGACTACCTGCGCGGCCTTAAAGAGAACATCATCGTGGGCCGCCTTATCCCGGCCGGAACCGGCTACCGCGAATACGTAAATTCCGACATCGTAGTGCCGGAACAAAAGGAAAGAGCCGACAAGTTCCTTGAAGATCTGGAAACAGACCCCCTGCTGGTAGATTTTGATTAACCCGCAGGGTGATTATAAAAACGTGAAATAAAAAACCGGGGCTGCTTTGCGGCCCCGGTTTTTTATTTCAGCTTTGTGGGGGGAAAGAGGACAGGAAAGGAAAGGAAAGGAAGCGCGAAGCGCGACAACAGGATAGGGGCTGCTCGCCCCTCTTTTTTTTTGGGCTTCACTTCGTTACGCCCAAAAAAAATTCACCCCGCCAGAGGGGTGTGTGCGCGCACCCCCCTCTGGACTCCCCGCGCGCCAGGGCGGAGCCCTGGACCCGGCTTTCGTCGCGGTGTGGGCGGGGCCTTGTCGCCCGCCGAGGGGCGTGTTGCTTGCTGTTTTATGTTTTACCAGCGGAGCATACAAGACCCCGCCCAATGCACCATTGACGCTCCCACGGAAATGGCGGGGAACTCTGATTTGGTCGCTCCCGGTAATATCCGCGCGGGGAGCCGTCGCTGTGAAATGCTCTCCCGTACTCCGTTCGATGATCGCGGACGATGCCGTCTCGCGCGGCCTAAGGCTTTCCCTGTAGTGCGGTTGTTTTGTTGCCGCAGGCAAGGCGTTGGCTACGGCATATGCTCCATTGGCGCTCTCGGTGAGTGGGTTGTACTCATCACGAAACAACTTTCGGTGCAATCAAAGTACAGCGCGGCACTACTGCAAGGTTCGTTTTGCGGCTTGACGGTGGAGGCCGCAACATCAGGTAATCCGCGTCAACTTGATGCAAAGCCAGCCATAACCCATGCGTTCCTGGTGTTTTGCCACGCAGGCATATGCAGTTTGGCTATATACGGTTTGATTATATGGAGTTTTGGAGTTCAGGATTTACTTTTTAAACGTAACAGACTGAAAATATAGATGTTACCTTCTTAAGCCCTAACCACCGAGAGCGCCAATGGAGCATATGCCGTAACCCGGCTATTGTTTGCGCCAACAAAACAACCGCACTACAGGGAAAGCCTTCAGCCGTCCAATACAGCATCGTCCGCGATCCTTGAATAGAGTATGGAAGCTTAAACCATCACGATGGTTCGGACTGCGGGTATTATCGGGAGCATTCACAGCAGAGTTCCTGCGGCATCACCGTGAGAGCGCCAATGGTGCATTGGGTTGGGCCTTGTATGCTCCGTTGGTAAAACAAAGCATAGCAAGCAACACGCCCATCGGTGAGCGACAAGGCCCAACCCACACCGCGACGAGAGCCGGGTCCAGGGCTCCGCCCTGGCGCGCGGGGAGTCCAGAGGGGTGTGCGCGCACACACCCCAC
>JAVBON010000028.1:0-43716 GCA_031550525.1 Desulfovibrionaceae bacterium | reverse complement strand
AAGGAAGCCCTTTTCAAAGGGTTCCTTTCCCCCTCCCTCGAATTCCAAAGGACACCAACATGAAATACAATTTTGACGAAATGCCCCAGCGCAGGGGTACGGACAGTGTCAAGTGGTCGGCTTACCCAGCGGACGTGCTGCCCATGTGGGTGGCGGATTCCGATTTCAGGTGCGCCGACGCCATTATTGAGGCCATGAGCGGGCGTGTGGCGCATGGCGTGTTTGGGTATGCGCATATGGGCGCATTGCTTGAGGAAGGTGCGTTGCACTGGCTGAACACGCGTTTTGGCTGGCAGGGCCCCAAGGGCTCGGTGGCTTTCGCGCCGGGCGTGTGCGCGGCCATAGGGCTATCGCTAAGAACCTTTACCAAGCCTGGCGACATGGTTGTAACGCTTACCCCATCGTACCCGCCGCTGCTTAACCTGCCTGGACTGAACGGGCGGGTGAGCGTAACCAGCGACTTGCTGCGTGAAGGCGACGGCTACAAGGTGGACTTTGCGGATCTGGAAGAAAAACTCAGCCGCAGCCGTACCACCCTGATGCTTTTGTGCAACCCGCACAACCCCGGCGGCAAGGTGTTCAGCCGTGAGGAACTGCTTAAAATAGGCGAGTTGTGCCTGAAGCACAATGTGCTGGTGTTTTCGGATGAAATCCATTGCGACTATGTGTTTGAGGGCAAACACATTACCTTTCCCTCCCTCTCGCCGGTATTGGCGCAAAACTGCCTGGTAGCCATAAACCCCAGCAAGACCTTTAACATAGCTGGCTTGTTCACAGCCGCGGTAATCTCGCCAAACCCAAGCCTGATAGCCAGATTTAAAGACACGCTGTCCGCCTCGTCGCTCGAATGCACCTCTCTGGGCGCGGTGGCGCTGCACACCGCTTACACCAAATGCGCGGATTACGCGGATCAGGTATGCGAGTATACAAGGCAAAACACCATTTTCGCTGTGGACTACATCCGTAAAAACATTCCGGCTTTAAAAACTCACCAGCCGCAGGCCACTTATCTTTTGTGGCTGGATTGCAACGCGTTGGGCATGGACGACAAGGCGCTTATGGATTTCTTTTTGCAAAAGGCCAAGGTGGCGCTTAACTCCGGCCCCAGCTACGGCGCGCCGGGCAAGGGATTTATGCGCTTGAACTGCGCCTGCCCGCGTAGCACTTTGACAGAAGGTTTAAAGCGTATTGCAGCGGCTGTTAACGGCAGATAGTTTTTAAAAATTCTGTCTGGCAGTACAAAAAATCCGCCACAGGCTTAATGCCTGCGGCGGATTTTTTGTGCCTAACGCTGGTATGGGCAACGCCCGGCGCTAATAAATCTGTATTAGGTTATCATTCAGGCGCTTTTTCCCTCTGTCTGCGTCAGCAAGGCTTTGCCCCTCAGCCGAATACCGTAAGAGTATACTCTTTCGGTTCCAAGCCCTGCTTCTTTGCCAGAGAGCAAAATCACCCGGAATGTAGGCACAGCCTGCCAGCTATGCTTTTTACGCCTTGCCCTCAATTTGCGCTTCTTCCGTCAGGCAGGTGGTGCAGGCGGGGCAACGGGTGGCTTTTATATTAATCTTGCTGAAGCAGTACGGGCATTCCTTTTCAGTGGGCGCGGCGGCGGCTTCGTCTTTTTTCTGCATGTTGTCCAGGGTGTCGCGCAACTTGGCGAAGCTGCGCACCAGCATGAATACGGCCCAGGCCACTATTACAAAGCTGATTACGTTATTTATAAATACGCCTATGTTAAGGGTAACCGCCCCGGCCTGTTTGGCGGCGGCAACACTGGCGTACGGCCCGGCTGCGGCGGCGCCGTCTTTAAGGGTAACAAACAAATCGCTGAAGTCCACACCGCCCAGCAGCATGCCTATGGGCGGCATGATAATGTCGTCCACCATGGATTTAACCACAGTACCAAAGGCAGCGCCAAGAATGATACCAACAGCCATATCCAGCACGTTGCCTTTAAGGGCGAATGTTTTAAAATCCTGCAGCAGCTTCAGTTTCATAATTACCTCTTGTAGTAATGATTTTGCGAAAAGGGCTGGGCGTTAAAAATCATAATTTCACAGATAGCGCAAGCCCATATAAAGTACATTATATATGCTGCCGCAACACAATACAGCATAGGCAAAACTTGCGCCAGCGCTTGGCTGCGCGGCTAAATAACCATGCGGGCGTAAAAATGCGGCATAAGGGCTTGACCTGCGCGAAAGAATTGTATTATTTGAATTGTCACGGCATTTGCCACGCCATGAAAAAATTATGAAAAACACCATACCCAGCATATCTTTCAACACCAGCGGTATTTTCTCCGCCGCCCTCCTACTAAGCTGCCGACTATAAAGCCGCGCACTTAGCCGTACCCTATTTACTATTATACGCTTGTGCGCGCTGCCTTTGGGCAGCGTTTTTTGTTTTTACCCGCCAAACCAGGCCGAATTTTAATTACCCAAGGAGCATTAGCCATGTCAGAACGCTTGATTATATTTGATACCACCCTGCGCGACGGCGAGCAATCGCCCGGCGCCACCATGAACCTGCAGGAAAAAATCCGTATGGCCCGACAGTTGGAAGTGCTGGGCGTGGACGTAATAGAAGCCGGCTTCGCCGCCTCCAGCCAAGGCGACTTTGAATCGGTGCAAAGCATAGCAGCGGTTGTAAAAAAGGCGCAGGTAGCCAGCCTTGCCCGTTGCAACACCGGCGATATAGACAAGGCCTGGGGCGCTATAAAAAACGCCGCCAACCCGCGTATTCATACCTTTCTCGCCACTTCCGCCCTGCACATGGAGTACAAGCTGCGTAAAACACCGCAAGAAGTGCTGGAGATGATCGAAAAAAACATCGGCTACGCCGCCTCGCTCTGCCCAAATGTGGAGTTTTCAGCCGAAGACGCCAGCCGTTCCGACCCCGATTTTCTGGTGCAGGCCTTTAACACCGCCATAGGGGCCGGGGCCACCACCCTGAATATACCCGATACCGTGGGCTACGCCCAGCCGGAGGAATTCGGCGAGCTGGTGCGCTATGTAATCGAGCACATCCGCCCCTTCCCAAAAGACAAAAAGGTTATCTTCAGCGTGCACTGCCATAACGACCTCGGCCTTGGGGTAGCCACCAGCCTTGCCGCCGTGCGCGCCGGAGCCCGCCAGGTGGAGGGCACCGTGCTGGGCATTGGCGAGCGCGCTGGCAACGCGGCCATAGAAGAAGTAACCATGGCCCTGCATGTGCGCAAAGACTATTACAACTGCCTGCCTGGCATAGTTACCGAGCAGATTTTCCCCACTTGCCGCATGCTCTCGCGCATTATAGGGCAGCCCATACCACTTAACAAATCCATAGTGGGCGACAACGCCTTCGCGCACGAATCCGGCATCCACCAGGACGGAGTCATGAAAAAACGCGAGACATATGAAATTATGAGCGCGGAATCAGTCGGGCGCAGCAACAACATGATTATTCTGGGCAAGCACTCCGGCCGCAACGCCTTGAGAAAAAAGCTGGAAAGTTTGGGCTACAGCCTTGCGGATAACGATATAGATGTTGTATTCAAGGCAGTAAAAGATCTGGCGGACCGCAAAGCCGAAATATTTGACGAAGACATAGAGGCCCTGGTGCTGGAAATGGTCTACCGCGTGCCGGACCAGTACAAACTGGTAAGCCTTAACGTGCAAAGCAGCGACTGCGCCATACCCCCCACCGCCGCCGTGGTTATGGATATTCACGGCGTGAGCCACAGGCACGTAACCTTCGGCTCCGGCCCCATTGAAGCTGTCTTTTACGCCATCAGCAACACCGTGCAACGCCAGCCCAGGCTGGAGAAATACCAGGTTAACGCCGTTACCGGCGGCATGGACGCGCTGGGCGAAGTGACCGTGCGCATAAGCGAAAACGGCGTTAGCGCCGTGGGGCGAGGCGCGCATGTCGATATAATACGCGCCAGCGCCCTGGCCTTTGTAAACGCCCTTAACCGCCTGGCTAAAAAAGAAGAGGAGTTAGCTTAATGCCTTCATATACCCTGGCCCAAAAGCTGCTGGGCCACAACGCCACCGGCAACGTATCCGAAAAAGACCTCGCCCCCGACGCCATTGTAAACTGTAAAGTCAGCATGGTGCTGGCCAACGACATTACCGCGCCGCTGGCCATAAAATCCTTTACCGAAATGCGGGCCGAAAAGGTTTTTGACCGCGATAGAGTAGCGCTGGTAATGGACCACTTCACCCCACAAAAAGACATAGATTCCGCCGAGCAGGTTAAAGTTACCCGCAACTTCGCAAAGGCCCAATCCATCACCCATTACTACGAAGGCGGCAACGCCGGCGTTGAGCACGCCCTCTTGCCCGAGCAAGGCCTGGTAGGCCCGTGGGATATCGTAATCGGCGCCGACAGCCATACCTGCACCTACGGCGGCCTTGGCGCTTTCGCCACCGGCGTCGGCTCCACCGACGCCGCCGGGGCCATGGCCCTTGGCGAAATCTGGCTGCGCGTGCCCCAAACCATCCGCGTGGAGTTCACCGGCGCCCTGCCCCCCTACGTGGGCGGCAAAGACCTCGTCCTCTGGACCATCGGCCAACTGGGCGTGGACGGCGCGCGCTACAAAGCGCTGGAATTCGGCGGCGACACCATTGACAACCTCTCGGTGGAAGGGCGCCTCACCATGGCCAACATGGCTATCGAGGCTGGCGGCAAGTGCGGCCTCTTTTCCGCCGACGACAAAACCATGGCCTATTGCGCCAGGGCGGGCTTCCCAAACCCGCGCCACATCAGCCCAGACCCCGGCGCTCAATACGAAAGAACCCTGCGCCTCAACGTCAGCGCCCTTCAACCTCTTGTAGCCTGCCCCGACCTGCCGGAAAACGTCCACCCCATTGACGAAGTAAAGAAAAAACCGGTTGATCAGGTCATCATAGGCTCATGCACCAACGGCCGCATTGAAGACCTGCGCGCCGCCGCCGCCGTGCTCAAAGGCCGCAAGGTAAAACGCGGCCTGCGCTGCATAGTGCTGCCCGCCACCCCAAGCATATGGATGCAGGCCCTCAAAGAAGGTCTCATCGAAACTTTCATGGAATCCGGCTGCGTGGTCGGCCCCGCCTCCTGCGGACCCTGCCTCGGCGGGCACCTCGGCATACTCGCGGGCGGAGAAGTGGCCGTTGCCACCACAAACCGCAACTTCAAAGGACGCATGGGGAGCCTGCAATCCGAAGTATATCTCGCTAACCCCGCCGTGGCCGCCGCCACCGCAGTGGCAGGCGAACTGGCGCATCCGGGCAAGTTGTAAGAGAATATGTGGTGATGCGGCTTCGCCGCGTCTGGTAATGCCTCCGGCGGCCGGGGGGAAGGGTTTCACCCTACCCCCCGGACCCCCCAACCCACCAGGGGGCGGCGGCCCCCTGGACCCGCGAAAGGTTCATATTGGCTGGTTGTAGTGAGGCAAAGGTTGTGCATAAGCTATGTACTACAGGTGGGTTTTATAATGCGTCCGCAATTTGCCAATGACGCAGCCAACCGATAAATTCAGGATAAATGGCTTTTTAAAACATACACGGGTTAACTATAAACATCGAACAACCGTACAACATAATTTAACCTCAACTCCTGAACGACTAATTGAAAAGTTTGGGAGGATGGAGATGGGAGAGCTCGAGGTGGAAGGGGAAGGACAATTCCGCAGGAAAGCGGAATTGGACACCGAAGCGGAGCGTAGGTGCCCACAGGGTGAGGCACAGGACGTGCCAAATCAACCCTTTTCAAAGGGTTCCTTCCCCTTCCACCCGAATCTTATAAGCGCGCCGCAGGCGCATCCTCTAAAGGAGCTTTTTATGAAATACCAAGGCACGGCCCTGTGTGTGGGCGATCATATAGATACTGATGCCATTATTCCGGCGCGTCTGCTGGTTACTACGGATACAGCGACGTTGGGCAAGGGCTGCATGGCGGGTCTGGATCCTGATTGGATAAAAAAGGTAACGCCGGGCAAGAACGTGCTGGTGGCGGGCAAAAACTTCGGCTGCGGGTCTTCGCGGGAGCATGCGCCCATAGCCATAGCGGGCGCTGGTATTCCGGTGGTGCTGGCTAAAAGTTTCGCGCGCATTTTTTACAGAAACGCCTTTAATATGGGGCTGCTGCCGCTGGAAATAGGCGAAGATATGGTGATTAACGAGGGCGATGAGGTGCTGGTGGATATGGAGGCCGGCGAGGTTACCAACAAGACCACGGGGCAGAAGGTAAAACTGCCGCCGTTGCCCGCTGCCATGCAGGGCCTTTTGGATGCGGGCGGGCTGGTCAATTACGTCAGGCGGCGCCTGAACAAATAATTATTTTATGTACGTGTTCGCGCTGGCTTTTAGGGGCTTGTGCGGCTATAGTGCGAGGCCGGGCCATGTTAGCGGCCCGGCCTTATTTTCATTTTGGAAAGGTGCATGTTTAACATTTTAAAAATTGCTTTGCCGGGCTGCCTGCTCCTGGCCTGTCTGTTTTTATGCCCGCAATTGGCGCAAGCGGCCGCTCCGGCGGCAAAGACTCAGGCGGCTAAAACTCTTGCATTGGCCGATGTTGAGGGCAGTTGGCTGCTGAATATGGAAAAAAGCAAAAGCGGCGTGAATACCGTTGCTTCAATGCTGGCGGAATACAAGGGCTTCAAGTTCACCATCAGCGCCAAAAACAAAACCATGCGCATGGAGTGGCCCGGTTTTGACCCCAAAACGCATAAACTTGCTGTGGTAAAGGCCGACTCAGCCAAGCTGGAGTGCAAACTTGACGGTTTTGAGCAAATCATGGTTATTGAAAAAATCGGACCGGATGAGCTGCTAATCAGAGACCGCGATGAGACGTTGACTTTTAGCCGCGTTAAACCGGCTCCTAAAAAGAAGTAGCCTGATTGCGCACAAATAAAATAGAGGTTCCAATGAAAACCAGGTTTATCACGCTAATCTTTCTGTGCCTGATATCTTTTGCCGCTTTGCATACCGCCCCGGCTGCCCTTGCCGCCGAAGCCATCAAATTCACCGATTTTGAGGGCGTCTGGCTGGCCGACCTTGGCAACAGCGTTAACCTGAACATTCCGGCGGAAGATCTGGATTTGTACAAAGAATTTACCGTTACCATAGATACCAAAACCAGCACCATGGTTATGGCCGCAGGGCCCGACTTTGAAGAAACCAGCACTATCGAGAACACCACACCCGGCGAGGGCAATACGCTGCAATTCAATATGGATGGACACAGCCTGGTTATGAAAAAATTCGGGCCGGACAGCATAGCCATTATTGACGGCAGCCAGATATTCATGTTCAGCCGCGTGAAATAACAACAAAACTTTCGGATCAAGCCATGATTGCCATTCTGGATTACGAAGCGGGCAACCAGACCAGCGTGCGCCGCGCTCTGGACTTTTTGAATATTCCGGCACTGATTACAGCCGACCCGGCGGAAATAAAACGCGCCGACGGGCTTATCTTCCCCGGCGTGGGCGCTGCCGGGCAGGCCATGGGGCACCTGGCCAAAACCGGTCTGGATACGCTGCTTAAAGAATGGGCCGCCGCCTCCCGCCCCTTGCTGGGCATCTGCCTTGGCTGCCAGATTATGCTGGAGCACAGCGAAGAAGACAACATAAAAACCTTGGGGCTCATCAAGGGCCGCACCCGCCGCTTCGACCCAAGTTTAGCGGAAGAAGACGGCACGCCCATATCCATACCGCATATGGGCTGGAACTCGCTGATACACAAGCGGCCCAGCCGCCTGTTCGATGGGCTGGACCCGGCCTCGGAATTCTACTTCGTGCACAGCTACTATGTGGAGCCTGATCCGCAATACATAATATCCACCACCTATTACGGGCGGGAATTCTGCTCGGTGTTCGGGCGCGACGGCCTGTGGGCCGCGCAGTTCCATGTGGAAAAAAGCGGCAAGGCCGGCCTCAAGCTCCTGCAAAACTTTAATAACTATTGCCTGGAGAAGGCCCATGCTTAGCAGACGCGTAATACCCTGCCTGGACGTGCGCAACGGCCGCCTGACCAAGGGCATAAAATTCGAAGGCAACGTCGATATTGGCGACCCTGTGGAAAGCGCCCGCCGCTATTACGACGAAGGCGCGGATGAAATAGTCTTTTACGACATCACGGCCTCGCACGAGGCCAGAGGCATATTTTTGGACGTGGTGGAGCGCGTGGCCTCCAGCATTGCCATACCCTTCAGCGTGGGCGGCGGCATCGGCAGCGTTAAAGACATGCGCGCCGTGCTTAACGCCGGGGCTGAAAAAGTCTCCGTCAACTCCGCCGCCGTCAAAAACCCGCAAATCATAGCCGAAGGCGCTCAGGCCTTTGGCTCGCAAGCCATTGTGCTGGGTATGGATGTAAAAGCCGTGCCCAAAAGCGCCCAAATACCATCCGGCTACGAAATAGTCATTAACGGAGGGCGTACCTATATGGGCCTGGATGCCGTGCAGTGGGCCAAAAAAGCCGTGGAGCTTGGCGCTGGCGAAATCTGCGTAAACTCCATAGACGCCGACGGCACCAAAAACGGGTATGAGCTTACCTTAACCCGCCTTATAGCCGACAACGTGCGCGTGCCTGTAATCGCCTCCGGCGGCGCGGGCTCGCCCCAGCATATGGTCGAAGCCGTAACCCAGGGGCACGCCTCCGCCGCGCTCATTGCCTCCATAGTCCACTACGGCCAGTACACCATACCTCAGCTAAAAGAATACATGCGTCAAGCAGGCTGCAAAGTCCGGATTGCTTAGGGGAAGCGGCCACTCTATCTTATGTTTTCCGCACCGCAGGCAATAATGGAGCAGGACAACTCCGGCCCTCTCGTACTGGCGCTCCGCAACCGCTGCCATATTCATCTTCATAAGTCACGATTTCACTCTTAATCGTGACTTAATTGTTTTTATGCTACACTTTGCATAGATATAACACGTAAAATCCATCATGCCCAACGGCAAGACAGCCGGAAAAATTCTACGCGACGCGCCATATAAGGCTATCTTTTTATGAATACAATGCCGGATTCGGCCCTGTTCATATGCATACTCCTAACGCTGAAAATCGCGGCCATTGCCACGGCTGTATCTTCAGTGCTGGGGCTGTTGCTGGCTTGGCGCATGACGCGCGGCGGCTCAAACGCCGGGCGTGGCTCACTTAAAAGCGTGGTTGACGCTTTGTGCGCCCTGCCTTTGGTGCTGCCGCCCACGGTGGTGGGTTATTGCCTTGTTCTGCTGGTGGGCCGCAATGGAGTTATAGGGCAATGGCTCAACAAATTTGACATTTCGCTGATTTTTTCTTGGCATGGGGCGGTGGTGGCGGCCACGGTGGTAATTTTTCCCCTTACATACAGGGCCTCGCGCGCCGCGCTGGAATCGGTGGATCATAAGCTGGAAAACGCCGCCCGCACCCTTGGGGCCACGGAATGGGAGGTGTTTTACAAAGTCTCCATGCCGCTGGCCTGGCGAAGCATTGCCGCCGGCATAAGCCTTGCTTTCGCGCGGGGCATGGGTGAATTTGGCGCTACCCTTATGATTGCGGGCAACCTGCCCGGAAAAACCCAAACCCTGGCGCTGGCAATTTACGCCGCCTTTCAGGCGGGTAACGATGCGCAGGCCATTTTGCTGGTGCTTATAACGTCGCTATTGTGCATCGCGCTGCTTATTTTTGCCGAGGCCCTCACCAGCCGCCGTTTCGCCAAAGGGGCCAAGGCATGATAGATATACGCTTTACGCACCGTTTTCCCGAATGTTTTGGTGGCTTTACCCTGAATATAAACCTGTGCGCCAATATAAAACGCCTGGCTTTTTTCGGACCGTCCGGTTCCGGCAAAACCCTTACTTTACAGGCCATAGCAGGCCTTTTTAACCCGCAGCAAGGTCACATACGCGTGGATGACGAAGTGCTGTACGACACGCAAAACAGCATCTGCCTGCCCGCCTACCGGCGCAACCTCGGGTACCTGTTTCAGGATTACGCGATATTCCCGCATTTGACGGTACGGCAGAATATCGAATTTTCATTGAAAACCGGCTGGCAAAAACGCAAGGGCATAAATACGCGCGAGCGGGTGAGCGAACTTTTGAACGCCTTTGAGCTGGAGGCTATAGCCGCACATTACCCCCTGCGTATATCCGGCGGGCAAAAGCAGCGCGTGGCCCTGGCCCGCGCCCTTGCAAGCCAGCCCGGCCTGCTGTTGCTGGACGAGCCTTTTTCCGCGCTGGATCCGTTGCTGCGCGCGCGCATACGCGTGCAATGCGGGCAGTTGCTGGAGCGCTTTGCAACGCCCATAATAATGATTACCCACGACCCGGAAGACGTGCTGGCCTTTGCGGATAGCGTTGCATTGTACGACAACGGCAGCAACAGCCCATGCCATGATTTGACCAACCCCGAAAAAAGCCTGCCCGCCGACAGTGAATTGGCGGCCGCCCTTGTACGTTTGCAAAAAACGATGCCGCAACAGGCATCTTTTTTCAAAAAAAGTGTTGACTGCGCACGCAGCTTGCTTTAAGGGTTTTTCTCCTTGGGCGGTTAGCTCAGTTGGTAGAGCATCGGCCTTACAAGCCGAGGGTCACAGGTTCGAGCCCTGTACCGCCCACCACAAGGAGCAGTAGTTAAGACGGTTATAACGCCGGCCTGTCACGCCGGAGGCCGAGGGTTCAAGTCCCTTCTGCTCCGCCAGTCAATTATACGGGCAGTCATTGCAAAATGGCTGCCCGTTTTTATACGACTTGTGGCATTATACTTCCTTAACCCTACCGGAGGTATGCGCGTTAGCGCTCAGAGCGACAAGGGCGGCGAAATCCGGCTCTGCCGGTTTCGCATACGTACGCCCGCAGGAGCGGTCTAATGGCAAGACGGTTATAACGCCGGCCTGTCACGCCGGAGGCCGAGGGTTAAAGGCCTTGTCGCGACGCCAGTCAATTATACGGGCAGTCATTGCAAAATGGCTGCCCGTTTTTATACGACTTGCAGCATTATACTTCCTTAACCCTACCGGAGGTATGCGCGCCAGCGCTCAGAGCGACAAGGGCGGCGAAATCCGGCTCTGCCGGTTTCGCATACGTACGCCCGCAGGAGCGGTCTAGAGGTATGCGCCCAAACTCAAAATAACGCCCCGCGCCTGCCCGTAAGTGTACTTTCACGTAATTCTGTGCAATGGTATAATTTGAGCGGATGCCATACAAACGGCGCCGCCAAAAATGATCGGGCATAATCAAGGCTGTGGAAAGCGGAGGCAACATGCGTGATCAAAAAAGCCGCAACCTTTGGCAATGGTTTGAAATAAAGGTCATTGCCATCATTCTGGGCATAGCCGCCTCTCTGGCGTTGTCTTTTTATTTTCTTATTTACAGCCAATACCACGGCTTGACCATTGAGAAACTCAAGGAAGACGCGAGAATCGTCCACGGCTACGTCGAAGAAATCATCGACGCTAAAAGCTTTAGCGAGCTCAATACCATTGAGGATGAGGAAAAAAACCTTTACCTCTCAACATACCGACAGTTGGACCAAATCCGGCGCATAGCCAATATCCGCTACCTCTATACCGCTAAAAAAACGGCGGATGGCCGCTACATATATGTACTGGACGGCCTGGACCGTAATGCGGAGGATTTTCGGCACGTCGGGGCGCCCATTGAGGACGAGATCATTCCCAAGCTGGACGAGTGCCTGCGCGGCGAAACCGTGCTTGGCGACGATATCTTGGTTACGGAATGGGGCATTGTCTACGTCACCTATTTTCCGGTGCATGACGAAACCGGGGCGGTGATTGGCGCCATAGGCATGGAATTTGACGTTGAAAAGCTGTACCAGGCCATCGCGCGGGTGCGTTTGCTTACAGTGGTCATTTCCGTGGCTCTGGTCACGCTCTGCTCGCTGCTGGCCGTTTTTGCGCTACGCAAAGTGGTGCGCGTAACCGAAGAGGACCTGCGCAAAAAAGACGAGCTGCTTATCACAGCCAAAGAGGAAGCCCTGGCAAGCGCCAAGTCCAAAAGCGAATTCCTTTCGCGCATGAGCCACGAAATGCGCACCCCGATGAATGCCATTATTGGCATGGCGCAAATCGCCAAAAAATCTGACGATCCTCAACGTCTGCACTACTGTTTCGGCAAGGTAAACAGTGCGGCAGGCCAGCTTTTGCACATCATCAACGACGTGCTGGACATGGCGAAAATTGAGGCGAATAAATTCGAAATATCCGCTTTCGAGTTTGATTTCGAAAAGATGATCCAGCGCGTCTTCAATGTCATACAGGTCAAGGCTGACGAAAAACGCCAGGATTTTACCTTTGAGGGTGGAGAATTGTTCAGGCGCAAGATGATTAGCGATGAGTTGCGCCTTTCGCAAGTGCTCATAAACCTGCTGGGCAACGCTGTAAAATTCACTCCGGAATTTGGGCGGATTCATCTAAAAATAGCGCAGACGCCGCTGGATGAAAACAACTCCCTTTTGAAAGTGGAAGTGCGCGATACCGGCATTGGCATGACGCCGGAAGAGCAAAGCCGCCTGTTCGGCACCTTTGAGCAGGGCGATAGCGGCATTACGCGCCAATACGGCGGCACCGGCCTGGGGCTGGCCATTTGCAAAAAAATTGTCACCATGATGGGCGGCGATATATGGGTGGAAAGCGCCGCCGGGCATGGTTCGCTGTTTGCCTTCACTGTTCAGGTCGGCTGGGGAGGCCCCGTGCCGCAACCCCATGTGCCCGTGGGGCGGGGTGGCCTGCGCGTGCTGGTGGTTGACGACGAGGCCGACACGCTGGAATACTTGGTGAGCCTCCTGGACGGCTTCGGCATGCAAAATGCGAGCGCCGCCAGTGGAGCCGAAGCTCTGGAAAAAATACGCGCATCTCTTGCGGAGAGCCGCCCCTATGACGTGATTCTGTTGGACTGGAAAATGCCAGGGCTGGACGGCGTGGCCACGGCCAGGGAAATAAAAGGCATTCTCGGAAACGATGTTATCATAGTCATGATTTCCGCCATGGATTGGTCGGAACTGGAAAAAACCTCATCCGATCTTGGGCTGGCCGGTTTTTTGCCAAAACCCATTCTACCCTCCACTTTGCTCGATACGCTGCTGAGCCTGACCGGCGGAAGGCTGCTGCCGGAGCAGGAGCTGGCAGGCCAGCTGTTTCATTGGAATGACAAGCGCATCCTGCTGGTGGAAGATAATGAAATTAACCGTGAAGTGGCTTTGAGCCTGCTGGAAGAAACCGGCCTGAATATAGACTGCGCGCGCGACGGCCTTGAAGCCGTGGAAATGTTTGAGAATAACCCTGGCTATGATGTAATCCTGATGGACATTCAGATGCCCCGGCTGGACGGGCTTTCCGCCACACGGCGCATCAGGGCTTCCCAAAAGCCGGAAGGCCGCTTGGTGCCTATTATAGCCATGACCGCCAACGCTTTTAAGGAAGACGTGCGGGCCAGCCTTGAGGCAGGCATGAACGGGCATATAGCCAAACCCATTGATATTGACGAGCTAACGCGTTTGCTGGCGGAATATTTGCGGTAATTAAGCCAGCGGGCCTTAGGGGCTGTTTCTAAAAGGCGTCTTTTGCCCCCTGGACTGCGTCAAGCGCCAATTTTTGTTCAGGGCTGTACCATCAGAGTACTATCCATGGACAAAAATCGGCGTTTTCCTTGCCAAGGAACAAAATCCGTCTTTTTAGAAACAGCCCCTAGCCAACCCGATGCGAGCTCGCCAGACGTTCGCGGGTTTTATACCCCGTCTTTCTGAACAGATTGGCAATATGATAGCGCACGGTTACCTGCTTTATATGAAAAAAATCCGCAATTTGCGCGTCACTCATGCCTTGGCTCAGGCAGCGGATAATCTCGGACTCGCGCTTGGTCAGCCCGTGGGGGCAGGCGCTTTTATCCAAAACCATACCTGAAGCGGCATATTGCCCCGGCGCGGGGCGCCGCTGTAGGCGGGCAAACAGCGCCAGGCTGGCGGCCAAAATAAAAATGCCGGTTATTCGAGCAGGGGTTAGCCAGCTAAAAAAAACCAACGTTTGCGTCATATGCGCAGTTGCAGCGCGGAATAAAGAGCCTGCAAGCGCCCAAAGCCCAGAGCCCCCTGTGGTTACGGCCAGCACCATGCCCAAGGCCAAAGCCGCGTTGCTTAGCGGCGTTTTCAAATTTACCTGGGCGCAAGGCGGCCAAACCAGCGCCAGCAGGGCAAGAAGGCTGAAAAGCCCTTGAACGAAATAGATCAGGCCCGGAATCCATACCCCTCCTGCGGGGAACAAAATCAGACCTAAACCAAAAAGCAACAGAACCAGTCCAAAGAATCTTTTTGAGGGCTGCGTTACCTGAGCTGAGGCCAAGCAGATAAAAACAGACTTTGCAAGGGCATATGGCTTCCACCCGTTATCACAACCCCAGAAAGAACAACGGCCGCAAGCGCATAGCGCCATTCCCGCCGCCGCGCCAAAGGCCGCCAGCAAGGCGGCAAACCACGGCGCGAACGCGGAGCTTTGATCTGCCGATACCTCTCCCATAACCAAAAGGGCGAAAACGGCCAATACTACCTGCCAGCCCGGCATTTGCCCCTCATGCGCGGTGTTGTGCGTTTTTTCTTTTGGTTTTGGCGGCCTGCCGCGAGATCTCCTGTTATTTTCCGCCGGAATGCGCAGAAAAAAGCCGAGCAGTTTTGCCGCAACCCATGCCGCGCCAACAACAAAAAACAAACCGGCATTACGCATGCCTTGCGGCAGCAGTTGCATGGCAAGGCAGATAATAAACGCTGTAACGGACGCGACCAGAAAGGCCTCGCCAGCTTGGCGCGGAGAAAGCGAAAAGATGGCCCCACTCCAAAAAACACCTTGGCAAGATGCGGCAAAAGCCATTAATGCCACGGGCAAATACGCTAAAAA
Organism: Desulfovibrionaceae bacterium; assembly: GCA_031550525.1. Classification (GTDB taxonomy): domain Bacteria; phylum Desulfobacterota; class Desulfovibrionia; order Desulfovibrionales; family Desulfovibrionaceae; genus WRHT01. The sequence continues at coordinate 28,863 of JAVBON010000028.1, read as the reverse complement.
ACCTGTGCTCCCCCAATTGGGAAGAAACGCCAGGGCCATAAATGCCAAACTTGCGCCATGCGTTATGCCAGGCAGCCTGTTAGTGCGAAAATTTTTTATCAGGTGTTCAGGTAAGCTAAGCGCCAATTTTCGGCTAAGCGCCCCAACACCGAAAAACGCCGCCAGCAGCAGCATGACAAAGATGCTGGAGCCACCGCCGCCAAACGGCGAGCCCCAAAGAAAATTAGGCAGCCAGAACTCTTGCAGATAAGGGAACCAAAGCCACCCGAAGCCCAGCGTAAAACCAAGGCCTGTGCAAATTGCCTCATAGCGGGCGATATATGGTGATGAGAAGTGTTTTAGCACAGGTTATTGCGCGCTCTTTCAGCAATTTAAAATTACGGACGCCTATTTCAAGACAGATGCGGCATGCGCACGGCTTATGAGCAAGCCAGAGCCTTCAAACCTTCATAATCAAATCATTTTGTAAGCAAGTTGCGGGGGCAGTGGGGTTAAAAATAGCGCCCGGCAGTTCTGCCATCTATCTGACGGCTCAACCAAAAATTACCGCGCTTTGGCGATACGGTCCACGCCATTGCGGGGCCGCAGGCCCGGCCCGTGCGAGGTCGGCGCGCCGGATATCATAAATAGGGCCTCATCCCTTATGTATTACTTTTCTTCCCCCACATCTTTTGCGGTGGGGGCAATTTTTCTATCAAACAGAATACGGGCAAAAACGCCAGCCTCGTCCAGATGGTCGGCAATATAGGCAAATTCATTGGCGATTTGCCGGTTGGCCGGCTCAATTTTGCCCCAGGTCACGGAGTCCAGGCCTTTTTCTCTTAAAGCCGTGGCGGCTGTGCTGGTATTGGAACCATGGCGGAGCAAGGGCCCGGCATTTGGCAATTGCGCCCGCACCGCGCGCTGCAGGGCCGCAAAAATGGCGCTGTCTTGCCCGGCCGCCGGAGCAGCAGGGTAGTTTACAAGAATATCCAGCGCCGTATTGACGCCATGCTTTTTGTCCATGGCTTCAGCCAGATGGCGCACGCCTTGTATTATTTCGTCAGATGTTTGCGGGTAGGCAAAACGGCAGTCCAAGTACAGGCTATAGGTTGCTGCAATGGTATTGATGCCGCCGGAGCTGGTCGCGGCCTGCGTAGGCGTGCAGACGGAAGCGGAATTTGCGAACAGCGGGTTCCGTCCGGAAAATTTCTGATCAAATTCTGGCAGTTGTGTAACCAACTCGGAGCCAGCAGCCAGAGCGCTGTAAAAACCATTGCCGTCAGCGGCATGGCGGGTTTCGCCGGAAATTGCGACCTTAAGCCACAGCAGGCCTTTTTCCGCCACGCCTACTATGGTTCCCTCCGGGTTGCCTTCGTCCGGCACCAAGTAGAGATCATCCGGCTTGAACAGCTCCGGGCGGGTCTGCAACACATGCCTGAAGCCGCTGTTTTGCGCATGCAGCACCAGCCCCAGGTTTAAGGGCGGGGTGAGCTTGTTTTTGCTCAGACCCTCCAAAAGCAGCATGGCGGCTGTTATGGACTGGTAATTGTCCATAACGCCGCGCCCGTAAAGCCTGCCGCCTTCAACCCTAAGCTTGTACGGCGAGCCTGACCATAGTTCCAAGGGGCCGGGGTGCGCCACATGCATATGGCAAATAATCCACAGGGTACGGCCCTTTTTCAATCCGTGCTCGCCGGGGTAGATGGCCACAATATTGGGGCGCACGTCGCGTTTGGCATCTGGGTCCACACTCTGCACGCGATCGACGGAATCCATGCGCTCCACCATGGGCACGCCCCGCGCATGCAAAGCGCCGGTAAGCCAATTGGCCTTGTCTTCTTCACCGCTGCCTCCGGCCTCGGGGCCAAGGGCAGGGCGGCTGACCAGCTCGCGCTGAATAGTAATAATTTCCGCCTGCTGTGCCGCTATATGCGCGAGCACGGCCCGTAAACCCTCCATGCCTGGTTTATCGGGCATGTTGGCGGGTATGGACAAAGGCGCGGCAAGGCAAACGTATGATGGAACAAGGACAAGGCCCAAAAGGGCAAACCAGCGAAAAATCGGCATTAAGCGTGGCTCTCCTGACTATAACTGATATTGCCCGTACGGGCGTCCGCTCGCCATGGTGAACCGCAACCGGAATCTGAAAGCATTTTACCAAACGGCAAGGTACACCATATTAAATACAGTATAAATGTGACCCCCCAAAAAGTAAACTCGTTGTGTCTCTTTTGGCCCAAGGCGTGTTAACGCAACGGCCCTTTTGCCTTCCGGCGCGGGCAGCAAAATGAAAAATACTGTGCGTTAGGGGCTGTTTCTAAAAAGTGTCCTTTACCCCTGCGCGGGGCAATAAACATGCGTCAATTTTTTCTAGAAAAAATCTAAATTTGTTTGAATATAAAATAATTTATTTATAACAATATGATTTTACTAAAGTAAATTTTGACTCCAATAAAATTAATTCCGGTAATTTTATTTTCCTTTACCAGCAACAAGCAAAACCCCTAACTATAAAGTATAAAACAAAATTTTCAAAACACTGCCGGAGGCCACCCAATGCTCACGCAATGCAATAACATGTTGCGCGTTGTATTTTCAGCATGCTTGCTGCTTTTCATTTGTATGCTGGTGCCTCCGGCAAGCCTGGCGGCCACGCCGCCCGGCATCGGCAAGGTTATAGCGCTTGTTCCGGGCGCAACCGTAACCAGGGCGGGTCAACAGCAAAACCTTGAGGCGCATGCGGCGGTTATGGCCGCCGACATTATAAATACCGACGCCACCGGCAGGGTTAAAATTCTGTTTAACGACGACAGCATGCTCAGCATTGGCGGCAACACCAGCTTGCACATGCGCGAATTCGCCGACAGCGGGCAAAACCAGGTCTTTGACGCTCACGTGTTGCAGGGCGTGGCCCGCATAGTCACGGGCAAGATTGTGGAGGCAAACCCTACCGGATTTAAAGTCAGCACCCCGGAAACCATTGTAGGCATACGCGGCACCATAATCAGCGTGCTCACGGGCAACGGCGTAACCACGGTATATGTTGAAAATACCACCCGCAAGGTCTACGTAAACGACATTAACGTGCCTGGCGGGCAAAAAATTACCATTCCGGGCGATTCCGAGCGGCCCGTGCCCATTCAGCCGGGTGACCGCCGCGCTATTGGGCTGGCGCTGGCCCTTCGCGACGGCAACGGAGTAGCGGCGGCATCCCCAGAACCGGCTCGCACCGCTTATGTTCCCATGGAACGAAAGCTTTTGGACACCTCGGACTGCTTGGTTCCGTCAGATACAACTTTGGCCGATATCGCCCTGACCACGCAAAGTATCGGTGATTCCTTAACCAGCGGAGGTGGTAGCGGCAGCGCAAATACCGCCAGCTATGCTTTTTCTGGTGCTGGCCTCAACGATTTTTCCATCTTGCGTTTCGGCTTTGATGTCGACCTGAATTCAGGGGCGCTTTCCAACGGCTACATGAATGGTACCGGCAACGCCAATGGCCCGTTCAGCCTATCCGGCGGAACCGGCAGCATGGGCGGAGGCGGAGCCATAACAGGTTTTACCGGTACCTCGCTTGCTCCAAACGGTACTGGCATATGGATAAACCCTGCCTTTAACCCCGGCGACGCGACCGCTCTTATTGACAGCGTGTTGGTGACAGATCATAGCGGCATTAATATTGATAACGCCCCTAACATTACCGCGCAAAAACAGTAAAACGGCCTAGGGAGAAACGCTCATGCGCTCGTATACATTTCATGTAATAGCCCTGTTGGCTGCGGTTCTTCTGCTTTGTCTGGCGTTTTTCGTCATTACCGGCCAAGCCGCGCCCAACCGCGCGGCGGGGAGAGACGCGGCCGTGGCCGAAGCCGCCGCCATGCTGAAAAAAGGCGATGCCGCCCAAGCCTATGCGCTTTATATGAACCTTTTACGCGAACTGCCCGATGACGATGCCGTGGCTTTGGGTCTGGCCCGTTCGGCAACCAAGGCCAGGCGCTGGAACCAGGCCGTGGCCGCCTACGAAATTCTGTTGGAAAAATACCCGCATGATGCCGGGCTGTACGGCGAATTGGCTCAGGTATACATGCAACTGGGCGACCGCGAAGGGGCGGAGCGCAGCGCGAGCATGCTGCGCTCGCTTAACGAAAAAATTACCAGGGAAGAAACGGACCAGGCCCTGGACCTTTTGGAAAGCCGTTACAGCAACTTCCAGATGCACGGCAAGGTGCAGGGCGGAATTTTATACGACACCAACGCCAACCTTGGCCCATACTCCAATACCATGGACCTTGGCGGCTGGCCCGTGCAGGTGAAAAACGCCAAAGAGCAGAATACCTTTGGCGCGTATCTGGGCGCCAATGTTGACCTTGGCTGGCGCTTTTTCCGCGACAGCCCATGGTGGCTGGTGGGAGACGCGCAAGGCTTCTGGCGCGGCAACCTTGCAAGCGAGCTGAACGATACGCACAACCGCGAGTCCCAATGGGGGCGGGGCTCGGTCGGCCTGCGGCATCTCACGTCTTCTATTCTGGCGGAAGTACGCTTTAAAGGCGAAATTTTTGATTACGAATTTTACCAGCATGTCGCGGCCTACGGGCCTGAAGGCACCCTGCTGTGGGCGTACACGCCAACCTTGCACTTTCTGGTAAAAGGCGGCCTGGATAAACGCGATTACTCCAAAGATGCCCCGCGAGACGGCCTGTACGGCTGGGCGGGCTTATACAGCCGCGCATTTTTCGGCGCCGACAACCACGAGCTGCTTGTGGGCGGCCGCTACCTGGGAGCAAACGCCGACAAAGGCGACTATGGCTATTACGGGTGGGAAGCAACGGCCAGGCTGCTTGTAAAACTACCCTGCAAATTTGAACTGAGCCCGTTTTTCAGCTATACGCGCGAAGACTACAAAGGCCCGGCCACGGTGCTGGAAACAGACGACCGCCTTGACAAACGCGCCAGGGCGGGCCTTGACCTGACCTACCGCATAAATGAGCTATGGGCGGTGGAATGCGGCTGGCAGTACACCAAAAACAAGTCTTCAAGCGCCCTTTATACTTACGACCAGCAATTTATCCATACCGGCGCGGTCTGGAGTTTTTAGGCAGGGTTTACACATATGCCCCCTACCGCTTTTTTTCGCCGCCTTGCGGCGGCGCAGGGCCTGCACACGCTTTTGGCCGGGTGCGCGGTCACCGTGGCTATGCTATGCCTGTATGTTGTTCAGCCCGCTTTGCTGGCGCGCCTGGACCTTAAAATATACGATATGCTCCTGCCCTTGCGGGCACAGCCGGCCCCATCGCCAGTACCGGTAATAATTGATTTGGACGAAGCCTCGCTGGCGGCATACGGCCAATGGCCGTGGCCGCGCTACCGCGTGGCCGCCCTGCTGGATTCACTTACCGAATACGGCGTGGCGGCTGTGGGCCTGGATATTATGTTCGCGGAAGAAGACCGTTCCTCCCCCAACCGCATGCGCGAGGAACTGCGGCGCGATACGGCCTTTACTCCGGAGGTTTCCGGCATTCCGCCGGAATTTTACAATTATGATCTGCTTTTGGCGAACTCTTTGCGTAAAACCCCGGCGGTGCTCGGCGCGTATGCCCGTTTTACGGGGCTTGCGCCCGAAGCGAACATGAATGCTCCGTCTTCCATCAGTATAATCGAAAGAATCCGGCCAGGCGGAGCCGAGCCTTTACCCTTGCTGTCTACCGCCCATAGCGCCGTTTTGCCGCTGCCCTTGCTGCGCGATGCCGCCCCCATTGGCTTTACCAACGCCAATGCCGACGCCGACGGCATAGTGCGCGAAATACCCCTGCTTGTGCGTATTGGCGATGAGGTTCATGCCTCCCTGGCTCTGCGCGCTCTGATGCGCGCCATGCAAATGGATAGAGTGACCCTGTTCTCGGGCCTGAACGGGCTGGAAACCGTTAAAGTCGGGGCCTACAGTGTGGCTGTAAGCCCGCTGGGCGCAATGCGCATACCCTTTATCGGCCCGCGCAAAACCTACCCCTACTTCAGCGCGGCGGACGTGCTGGGTAAAAAAATAGCGCCGCACGCTTTGCAAGGTAAAGTTGCTTTTGTGGGCACATCGTCGCCGGGCCTTGCGGATATACGCGCCATGCCTTTCGATTCCGCCTATCCGGGTGTGGAGACCCATGCAGCTTCTCTGGACGCGATCCTGTCCGGCAACGCCATAATTATCCCTACTTGGACTCCGGCCTTGCAAATGCTGGGCATACTGTGCACAGGGCTTATCTGCACGCTGGTTTTCGGCTTCGCCAGGCCCCGTGTGTATCTGCCGCTGGCCTGCGCCCTTGCCGCCCTTGCCGTGCTGCTGGCCAGGCATTTTTTTGCCGCCGGGCTGTTTGTGTCGCCCATGTATTTTATGCTTACCATCGCCTCCGCCGGTACCTTGCTGCTGCTGGCGCGCTTCAGGCAGGAAGAAAAGCAAAAGCTGGCCCTGCGCGGCATTTTTTCGCGCTACGTCTCGCCACAGGTGGTCAAGCGCATTATTCAGTCCCGCGAAGACTTTTTTGCCGGAGAAGAGCGCGAGCTCTCCATAATGTTCACCGATATTCGCGGCTTCACCCCTTTATCCGAAAAGCTCAACCCTAAAGAAATAGTAACCCTGCTCAACACCTATTTTACCCCAATGACCGCTCTGGTGCGCGAAAATGACGGAACCCTCGATAAATTCATAGGTGACGCCCTTATGGCTTACTGGAACGCGCCTCTGGATGTGCCGGAACACCCACGGCTGGCCGTTGCCACGGCTTTGGGCATGCAAGAAAGGCTCATGGTTTTGAACGAGCAGCTTTTAGCCTCGCTGGCGCTTGAAATTCGCATAGGCATAGGCATTCATACCGGCACGGCCTTTGTGGGCAATATGGGCTCAAAAGATTTGGTCAATTACACCCTTATAGGAGATAACGTGAACCTGGCCTCGCGCCTGGAAGGGCTATGTCCGCATTACGGCGTGGGCATCGTGGCCAGCGGCTCAACCCGCGAGGGCTGCGCGGATGCCTTCGCTTTTCAGCACCTGGATACCTTGCGGGTAAAAGGCAAAAAACGGCCCGTAACCATACACTCGCCCATGCGCCACGAAGAGGCGCAAGCCCGTCAGGCGGAGCTTGACGCCTGGGAAGAAGCCCGCGCCCTTTATACCGCCGGGCGCTTTGCGCAAGCGGCCCAACATCTGGACGCTCTATGCGCCGAATTCCCGCAGGCAAGGCTTTACGCCATGTTTGCCGGGCGCGCCCGCCAACTGCTGGCCCAGCCGCCCGCCGATTGGGACGGAGTTTGGACGTTGTCCGCCAAGTAGCGGCATAAGTGGCAGATGTGTAGTAGCTATTTCGCCCGCCTTGACCCCCGCAAGTTTTGTAATAAGCGCAGGTTGCGCAATCTGCCGAGGCTTTGCGGCTACCTATTGCATAATCGGGTAAAAAACATAAATTTTTGCTTGCATTTTTCAGCATTTTAATCCAAAAGAATTCTTCAACGGATGAATAACTCCATCCGCCGTCCAACGGAGCAGTAGTTAAGACGGTTATAACGCCGGCCTGTCACGCCGGAGGCCGAGGGTTCAAGTCCCTTCTGCTCCGCCAGTCAATTATACGGGCAGTCATTGCAAAATGACTGCCCGTTTTTATACGACTTGCGGCATTATACTTCCTTAACCTTACCGGAGGTATGCGCGTTAGCGCTCAGAGCGACAAGGGCGGCGAAATCCGGCTCTGCCGGTTTCGCATACGTACGCCCGCAGGAGCGGTCTGATGGCAAGACGGTTATAACGCCGGCCTGTCACGCCGTAGGCCGAGGGTTAAAGGCCTTGTCGCGACGCCAGTCAATTATATGGGCAGTCATTGCAAAATGGCTGCCCGTTTTTATACGACTTGCAAATCCTAAAAAGCCAGCCCCGGAAGCGGCAAGCATCCGGGGCTGGCTTTTACTAGAAACAAGTTATGGCTATTGCAGGCGCTCCAACAGGGCGCGCAGTTCTTGAGCCATGGTTGCCACTTCCTGCACGGCGGCGGAAGACTGCACCATACCTTCGGCCGTATCTCCGGCAATGCGGTTAATCTCGTCTATGGCCCGGTTAATCTCCTCTGAAGTGGCGGATTGCTCTTCCGCCGCTGTGGCTATGCCGGTAATGAGCGCGGAGTTTTGACTGGCCAGGTCCAAAATGGTGTGCAGGGCTTCGCCGGAGGTTCCGGCCAGCTCCGTGGCCTCGCCCACGCTCTTGGCGGCTTCTTCCACCCGCCTCATATTGGCTGCTGTGGCCTGTTGTATGCCCTGAATATTGCTGCCTACCTCAGTAGTGGCGCTCATGGTTTTTTCGGCCAGTTTGCGCACCTCATCGGCCACCACGGCAAAACCGCGACCGGCTTCTCCGGCCCGCGCCGCCTCAATGGCGGCGTTAAGGGCCAGCAGGTTGGTCTGATCCGCTATGTCGGAAATAACTGTCATAACACCGCCAATGGCTTCGGCCTGCTTGCCCAACTCCTGCATGGCGCTTTGCATATCCGCAGCCACAGTATGCACCCGGTCGATGGATTGAATAACCTTATTCACCAACTCGCTGCCGTCTTCGGCCTTTTGGCGGGTTTCTTCGGCCTGCGAGCTGGCTTGGCCGGCGCTGCGAGCCACCTCAAGCACAGTGGAGTTCATTTCTTCCATGGAACTAGCCGTACCGGACACTCTGTCTCTCTGAATATCGGTGCCGCGGCTTACCTGTTCCACCTGTGCCGAGAGCTCTTCAGAGGCGGCGGCCATGCGTCCGGAAATTTCCGTGGCCTGGTTTGCCACGTCCATAATGGTGCGCTGGGTTTCTTTAATAGTAGTGAGGTCGGTAAGCAGTTGCAGCACGGCGGATATTTTGCCCTGGGCATCGTGCAGGGGCAAGGCGGTATAACTTATGTCCATACTCTTGCCGCGCGGGTGGGCGCGGGTCTCGCCACTGGCGGGTTTGTCGGTTTCATAGGCGCGGCGCAGGGCATCTTGGGGCGTGCCAAAGTCTTCACGCTGAAAAAGCTCGCCACAGGTCTTGCCCACATAGTCCGTTCCGGCCAAATCCACAGCTACAGTATTAAGGTATGTGGCCTTGCCGTCTTTATCAAGCACAACTACCGGCGAGGGGATGGAATCCAGCACGGTTTGAAAACGATCCACCACATTGTTGGTGCCGCTCACCAGTTTGGCGAAATCGCCGGAAAATTTGTTATGCGCGCCTCTGGCCGTAAAATGGCCGGTTTCTATATTCTTACCCAGCGCGTCATACTCGGCTATAATGTTTTGCAAGGCTTCCGGAATGGCGCGCAAGGCCTTGGCCAAGTTTCCTATTTCGTCGCCCCGCTCTACCTCAAGCTTGCCGTCCAGCTTTCCGGCCGCCACATCTGTAGCGAAGCGCACGCCCTTGGTAAGGGCTTTGGTTACGCCATGCACCAGCAAAAAGACAACCAGAGCCGTGATAAATATGCCTATTGCGGAAAAAATTATGGTGTTTCTGGCCATGACCGCAAGGCTGCTGAAAGCGTCGTCTTCATCGGCGCGCACTACCGCAGCCCAACCGGTTACAGGCTCACGCACGTAAGAGTACAAAACGTCTTTACCATTAAATTGCAGCACAAGATGGTCGCGTTCCTTTTTACTGGCGGCAATGGCTCTGGCTATGGGCGCTTTGGCAAGCTCAGGGTCCATAATTTTGTCGGTATCGGGGTAGCCTACAAACTGCCCATTGGGGTCCACCAAAAAGGCGTAACCACGATCGGCAATTTTTATTGTGGAGACATAAAGTTTGCTAAGCGGCGGCAAGTCTACAGCCACATAGGTTACGCCCACCACCTTGCCGTTGTCTATAATAGGCGCCGAAGTAGCCACAAAATTGCGCCCAGCTATGCGGCTCATGTACGGCTGCGAGACAATGGAACGTTTGTCCATGGCTGACTTGAAAAAATCTCTATCGGAAAAATCCGCGCCCTTGGCCTTGGGATCGCTGCAAAGGATCATTTTGCCTTTAGTGTCAAAAACACCCACCGTCTGATACAACGGCTGACTTTCAGCCACAGCGGCCAAAGTCTTTTCCAGGTCCGCAATTTCCTCCGGGGTGGCCCTGCCGGTCATGGCGTCGCGTATGCTGGCGCGGTCGGCCATAGAGGCCGCGTCTATTTTAGCCGTGGTAAATACTAGCCCCAGTACGCTGCCCAACCCTTCAGCGGAGCCTCTGGCATCGTTAAGAATGGATGCCTCCAACGCATTATGGCTGGTGGAGTAGCTCATATAGCCAATACTGGCAAAACTGATGATTATTACTACCATAATTGGAATAAGTAGTTTACTTTTAAGACTTAGTTTCATGCATAGCTCCTGAAATATGATGGTCATAGTAGCCAATCGGTTAAAATAGACTACCGATTATTTAAAATCAGTATACTTGATTTTTTTTTATGGCAATGCAGAAATCATTAATAAGTTGCGTTATTTTCTCATAAATGTGTTATGCTATAATATATATTTATAAGCTGGTAAAAACTTGTTTTTCACTAGGCATGGCCGCTTGGCCCGGCGGCCAGAAAATGCCCTTTAAAAAGCCAGGCCGCAAAAATACGGCCTGGCTTTTAAAGGGCATTTTAGCATACCACCACCTAACATCTTGCTTTATGCAATGGCATCCGGCAGAATTACCCAAACAAGGATATAACATGAAAATAGTGGACAAATATCTGCATCTGCTTGGGCAGGCGCTAGGAGCGGCCGCGCCTGGCAAGCTCACCGCGCTGGAGACCGCAAAAGGCGCAAAGCCTGAAAGCGTGGCAGCCCTGCTGGCGGCTTACCCCGAATGCCCCAAGGCCCTCGCAGCCCTGCTGCAACGTCTTGACGGCTCTGCTCCCCAAAGCGGCCCTGCAAACGCGGCGCTATACGCGCTGGGCTCGGATATTCAAGATTACCCTTACTACCTGCTCTCCGCCGCGCAAATGCTGCAAAGCTCCGCCAACACCGCCAGTGTGGCCGATATATACGGCGCATATGTTGAAAGCATTGATTTGGACGATGCCATTGACGTGGATTTGCCCATGGGTAAATGGCTGCGATTTGCCGAGGGCGCAGACGGCGCATCGCAACTTTTTGTGGATTTCGACCCCCTGCCCGGCGGCGTGCAAGGCCAAATAGTGCGCGGCTTGCAAAACCCCGACAGCTACGCTGTGATAGCGGATAGCTTTGAGGAGTATTTGGAATGCCTTATTGACGATAGATTTGATTTTTTGAATGCTTATAATAAATGAATAAGCCTATTTGGGGCGAACCTTAAACCCGCCCCGAGGGCTCCTAGCTATTGCATCAAAATCTTGTCAGGTTGGGGGTTTGAGCGCGCAGGGTAAGTATGGCGGGGGTATTGGCCTTGCCTTCCACCTTCCAAGTATAGATATAGTTTCTGCCGTTGCGCGCCACGGTGTGGGCGTTGTGCTTAAGCACGCGGCAGTCGGTTTCTATTGAAAAGCTGCCGCGCTGGCTTATTTTAAGCTCGGCCATTCGGTCTTTCATCCGCTCATCCACCAAAAAGGCGCGTATGGTGTAGTCGCCCACATATTTGGGGTCGTCCGCCACATCGGTTTGCACTATTTCCACAAAAAACGGGCTGTTTTCAGATTGAAAGAAGGAGAGATCTTCCACTATGGAGGATTTGACCTGCTGTTCGGCGGAAAAACGGTTGCCGCCTATATAGCGCAACGAGCGGAACTGGCGCTCGCCCATGGCGTTTTTGTCGTCATCCAGAATGGTCTGCTCTATTTCCTTGAGCATTTTGTCGGTTTCGGACTGGCTGGCTTTTTTGTTTTTTACGTCCAGAGCCGCATCCGCAACCAGAACGTTGCCTTTGAAGTTGTATTCCACATAGCCATATGCGGCAAAAAACTTGAGGTTGGACTCAAAACGCTCCGGTATAAGGTTTACGCAGGAGCACAGGCAAAATGCCAAAGCGCAGGCGATGCAGAGCGGCAATATATGTTTGGCGTGAGTTGGCATGAGAGTTAACCGTATTAGTTGTCTGTGAAAGCCATGGTTATGGTTGCGGCCGGGGCGCTGAAATCCTCAAAACTCCAAAAGTACAGGTATTGTCCGCCTTTTTCGCGCACACGCGCGGCATTATGGGCCAAGGCGGGGCGGTCTGTTGTTATGTACAGCAGGCTGTTGCGGGCAAGGCCGGCTTTTTCCAACAGGCTGCGCGCTCCGTCATCCAGCGCGAACAGGGTAAAGGTGTAGCGGCTTGGGCCGTCCGGCACGTAAACCTGCTGAACGTCCATAAAATGTCCGGCCATAACGCCCTGATGCCTGGAGGCATCGGCCTGCGCCGTTCCGCTAAATTCGGCCTCTATCTCGTAGCGGCATTTGCCGGAGTATTCCAGTTTTTTTACCTGCGCCCCGGAAAGAGCGCGGGCTTTTTCCAGCAACTCGCGTTTGGCCTGCAAAAGCGCGTTATCCCAGTCCTGCTGCTTATCAGGCGCTTCCAGCACATCGCGCACCGCCTCCAGAGCTATTGCGGTTCCTGAGTAACTGTAGTGGTAGCCGCCGCCCTCTTCAAGGGTCAGGCGGCAGATGAAATACTCGCCAGTTAACTCAACGCAAGAACAAAGCAGACAACATAAAACCTGCAAACATAGTATTTTGAACTGTTTTCGCATGCGCAGCAATGTAGGTTCCCAAGTTCGCCATATCTAGAACAGTGAAAAATAACAGAAAAATCAATATATTTTTTTGTCTATAGGCTGAAAATAAAACACAGGTCAAGAAAAGCCAAGAGCTTAAGCCGAAAAACATTACATTTTCGTATATATACTTTCGCGTCCATAAGCGCGCTCTTTACGCTAAACGCAAGTAAAGACTTGCTTGCCCCGACTTGAACAGGTTAAATGGAGCCATGAAAATTTTGCGTAAATATTTGTGTTGTTGCCTGCTTGCGCTGCTTTTGGGCGGTTGCGCCGCCACCGCCCGCCAGAACGCGGCCTCGGGCCCCGCTACGCCGGATGCCCTGCTCAGCGCGGATCTGGCTGTTATACCTCAAAATCTGTCATACTTTGCGCAAAAGGCGAATAACGAGGCAGGGCCGCTTTTGTCATCCGCGCCGCTGCTGGCCTATGCCGAAGCCCATGGCGGCAACGCTCAGGATGCCCTTGCCGCAGCCGCGGTGAGCAATTTTTTCAGCCCATGGCAAAGCGGGTACACCCCGGCTCCGCTTAACAGCGTTATGGGCGGGTTGTACTGGCTGGACCCCGAACACGGCTACATGGAAAACCTGCGCCCCTTTACGCCGGAGCGCTGGGCCGCCCTTGTGCGCAACTGCGACGTGCCGGGCTACCCCAGCCGTAACCTTGCGGCTATTACCGTGCAGGCCTGCGCGTTGCGCCTTATGCCCACCAGCGCCCCGTATTTTTTCAACCCCTCGCGCCCAGGCCAAGGCTACCCCTTTGATTACTTTCAAAACTCCAGTCTGCCGCCCGGCAGCCCCGTGCGCATAACGCACGTATCGCAAGATCAAGCCTGGGCGCTGGTGGAAAGCCCCACTGCCTCCGGCTGGGTTGATGCGCGCTCCATTGCGCTGGTGGATGAAAAATTTATGATTGCGTGGCGCAGCCGCCCTCTGGCAGCCATTACGCAGGAAAACACGGCGCTTTTGCCGCACGACCCGGCCCGCGCCGCGCCTGCGGCCCCCGCGCAGATTTATGACAACGCGGTTTTTCTTGAGCCTCTGCCCTTGCAAACTACATTGCCCCAACCGCCGACCTTCGCCTCCATAGGCGCAATCCTGCCTCTGGAGCCTTACGCCAAAGCCTTCGGCCCACTGCGGGCGCATGAGGCCGCCCTGTATTTTCCGCAAAAAAACAGCCAAGGCTATGCCGAAATGCGCCAGACCGTGCTGGCTAAAGACGCCATATGCCCCTGGCCCATGCCCCTTACCCACGGAAATATGGCGCTGCTGGGCAACCGCATGCTTAACCAGCCCTATGGCTGGGGCGGTTACGACGGCAACCGCGACTGCTCCGCCACCCTGCGCGACCTGTTTTTGCCCTTCGGCCTATGGCTGCCGCGCAACTCGCGCTCCCAATCCGCCACCGGCGGCTTTACGGATATTTCAAAGCTGGATGCCGAAGCCAAGGAAGCTTTTATTCTGCAAAACGGAGTGCCTTTTATCAGCCTTATAGGCATGCCCGGCCACATTGCCTTGTACATAGGCGAATATCAGGGCCGCGCAGTAATGTTCCATAACATGTGGGGCCTGCGCATAAACCAGACCGGCACAGCTATTCAAGGCCGCGCCGTAATAGGCAAGGCCGTAATAACCACCCTCTCGCCGGGGAGGGAGCGCGGCGACATAGCGCTTCCCAACAGCCTGCTGGACGCTATGGATAAACTTACAATTCCGCTGGCAACAAAGGAGTAGCCAGCGCAAGTAAGGGCCAAGCTCACCCACCCCCGCATCCTCCACCAACAAATCGCAAAACGGGCCTCAGGCCCGCACTGTACTTGCAGCAAATGCTCCAGCGCACCTTGCGGCCGCACCGTACAACCGCATTACATCTAAAGTATGGAGCCAGACGATACAGCATCGTCCACTATAACTCGGCCATTGCCTGCTGCAACAAAACAACCGCATTACATGTAAAAGCTTCAGTCGCCCAATACAGCATCGTCCGCAATATTTGAATGGAGTACGGGAGATCAAACCGTCACGACGGCTCCCACAGCAGATATTATCGAAAGCGGCCAAACCAAAGTTCCTCCGCCACTCCCGTGGGAGCGCCAATGGTGCCTTGGGCTGGGCCTTGTATGCTCCGCAGGTAAAACAAAGCACAGCAAGCAACACGCTTATCGGTGGGCGACAAGGCCCAGCCCACACCGCGACGAGAGCCGGGTCCAGGGCGGCAAAGAGCATCGCCACTAGTTGTGCCTGGCTTTCGCTTTTTGGTGTTAAATAGTCACCATTTGTCAAAACGAGCCACACGGCGCGCGGGGATTCCAAAGGGGCGGGCGCGCACCCGCCCCTGTGGCGGGGTGAATTTTTTTGCGTAATGAAATGAAGCAAAAAAAGAGGGGCGAGCGCCCCTCTTTTGGTGTGTAGCGGCACAGCCGCATCCATATTTATCTTAATACTCCCCCGGAAGGGGCATTTACTTTACTTCCCAAACGCGCAGTGCGGAAAGGTGCAATTTTTGCAATCCAAACATAACCCGCCATGGCCCAGCCTGGCCGCATCGCGGCGGGTTATTTCCAGCCCAGCCAACAGGCGCGGCAGCATCAAATCCATAGCCGTGGTTTTGTGGAAAAGGGCGCAGGCCGGCACGCCCAGCACTTGAGCGCTCTTTATGCGGCCTACCAAAGTCATGGCCCCCGGCAGCACGGGGAAGCCGAAGGTGTCATGCTCCAGGCCGGATTCTATCAGGGCCTTGCGGGTAATGTCGTCAGGGTCCACCGAGAGCCCGGCGGTGGTTACAATCAGGTCCGCTCCGGCATTCAGGCAGTTCAGCACGCCCTGCTTTATGGCGTCAAGCTCGTCCGGCACTACTTCGCTGTGCGCGATGGCGCAGTTATAGGCTTTTACCTTGGCGGTGATTATAGGCGCGAATTTGTCTTGAATAAGCCCACGGAAAACCTCTGTGCCTGTAACCAGAACACCCACTTTGGCCTGGCGCATCGGCAGCACGCTAAAGAGCGGGCCTTGCTCCAGCACTGCGCATGCGGCCAAAAAGGCCGCGCGGGGCAGGTAGAGCGGTATGGCGCGAGTTCCGGCCAGGGCATCGCCCTGCTTCAGCACCGAATAACCATGGCGGGCGGCGCACATAACGCCGGGCGCGAGGTTGAAAGCCTCCAGGCGGCTTTCGTTAACCATGAGCAGGCCGGAACGCGCGGCGCTGATTTTAATTTTGCCTTCCTTGGCCTGCGTTTCATGCCCAACCCCTTCGCCGCACATGGCTTTGGCAAAGGTGAGGGCGGCCTCGTTTTCATGCACCCACTCCTGCCCATCGGGCAGGTTGTCGCTTAAAAATACGTTGCGGCGGCCCATTTCGTGCAGGCGGCACAGGTCGCCCGCGCTAATTGTTTGCCCCGCCTTGAAAACCGGCCCCTTGCTCTCGCCAGGTATAATCTGGGTCATGTCATGCAACAGTTGATGCCCCACGGCTTCTTCCACTGAAACCTTCTGGAGCTGCGGAGCTTCAAGGCGCGCGCTTGCAAAGGAAATAGGAGAGCCGCCTTGGCAGCCAAGGCAAATGCCGCCGTCGCGCACAGGGTAAGGCTCTTTGCATATGGGGCATAATTCCACCCGGCCCTTGCGGGTTTTGGTGCGAAATTCGGCCGGTATGCTTACCTCGGCCACTGAGCAAAGCTGTTCCGCGCCCAAGCGTATTTCTTCGCGCAGCTGGTTTTCGTCCTGGTCCTTTTTATCCACGCGGTTCATGAACCAGTCGTAAAATGTGGGGCAGGCATGTACTTTGGAGCCGTCCACATACACGCGCACGCCCTTGCCGGTGTGCTTGTTGTATAGTGTAACGGCGTAGCGGCCCAAATCGCGCACTTTCAGCCAGCCGTTGCCCACGGTGCAGGGGGTGAGCAATTGCACGGAGTCCGGCAGGCAACTGCCGCTTTCCACCAAGGCGTCAAAAAGCACGCGTTCGCCGCCGTGCATTGCGTCCAGGTGTTTTTTAGCCATTTCCACCATAATGGCGCCCAGCAAAACGCCGGGCGCGGCATAGCCATGAAAACCCTGCACGTGCTCTACAAACTGGTTCCAGCCCATGTCGCCTATGCGCGGCAAATCCTGCTTTTGCTCAGCCATGATTCCCCTCGAAAAATAGTGTTTTTATGCCTCCGGCAAGTGGCAGTGCAGAACCTTTTAAGGCCGGAGCCATAACTGGTTGCGTACGTTCGCGCCAAGGCATATGGCAGCCGCCCTGACGCTTGCACAGATGTTTTCCCGCCTCGTAAGGGTAGGAAATAACACGGATATCGCGGTGAGTTTCAGTTATATTTCTAGCCATGTCAATGGCATTGGCATAAAAAGATGCTAAATTTAGCATAATTAATTGGAATAAAAATAGATGCTGAAAAAAACATAAAAACTAAAGCGTTCTTTTATCGTATACACAAAGCCGGCGCGGCTTTGCTAAAGCCGCGCCGTGCTGCTCGCTTGCGGGCGTCCCTTGCGGTGGTGACACAAGCATTTCAACTTTTTCAAAGTTAAAATACTCTAAAACGTCGAAAAGCCGGGGGAGGAGATACCCCGGCTTTTCCTGCGCAGGAGGTCACGCGCAGTTAACGGAACGGATGCTGTCTTTTTACTGCGTTACGCTATAAGCAGTAAGCCTACCTGATACACGATCACGGCTGCCACGAACGCGAGCAGTGTATTGAAGATAGCGCTGGACAGCGCCCATTTCCACGATCCTGTCTCCTGCTTGGTAACGACCACAGTCACAAAGCAGGGGAAGTAAAGGAGCACGAACACCATAAGCGAGGCTGCGTTGGCTTTGTTCCATTGCGGATCATTAGCCAGGCGCTCTTCTAAGGATTCGGCTTCTTCCGGATCAACCTCGCCCAAAGAGTAAGCGGTACCAAGGGTGGCGATGACGACTTCCTTAGCGCCAACGCCGCCCACGAGCGCGATATTGGTACGCCAGTCAAACCCGGCGGGTGAGGTAATTGTTTCCAAGGTGCGGCCTATGCGGCCCGCCACGGAATGTTCCAGAGCGGCGGCGGCGTGTTCGGCATTCAGGTCATCCACCGCGCCTTGCAATTCTTCATAAGATTCTTTGGCTGCAACGATTTCTTCAGAGAGTTTATCCTCTTCCATTGCGTCCATGCCTTCCAGCCCTTCAATTCCGGCAGCCGCGAGCAGAGCGGTAAGGGCTTCTTCAGCCGGGGCCACGGCTTCTTCAGCGGCGGCTATTTTGCTTTCATAGGCTTCGGTTTGGTCGGCCGGCAGTTCGGGGAAGGTCATACCCAGCCAAATGACTATGGTAACGGCCACAATAACGGTACCGGCCTTTTTAATGTAAGCCCAAACTCGCTCCCAGGTGTGAATGAGCACGCCGAAGAGTGTGGGCAGGCGGTAGGGGGGCAGTTCCATAACAAAGGGGGTGGATTCGCCCTTGAGCACGGTGGAGCGCATGATGCGCGAAACCAGCAGGGCAAAGCCCCAGCCCGTGAGGGTCATAATCATCATAACCCTTGCTTCAATGCCGGGGAAAAACGCCGCCGCAAGCACCAGAAACACAGGCATTTTCGCGCCGCAGGTCATAAAGGGCGCTGTAAGAATGGTAGCCATTTTTTCTTTGGGGCTGCGCAGGGTGCGCGCGGCCATAACGCCCGGCACGGCGCAACCGCCGGCGATGCCGCCGGAGATGATAAAGGGCATAACTGAGTAGCCGTGCAGGCCAAAGGCGCGGAACACGCGGTCAAGCATATAGGCCACGCGGGCCATGTAGCCGCTGTCTTCCAAAAAGGCGATTTGCAGGAACATGAAGAGAATGAGCGGGGCAAAACCAAGCACAGCGCCCACGCCGTCTATTATGCCCGATACGATGAGCGATTTAAGCAGGCCATCGGCCATAAGGCCGGATACGGTCTCGTTAAGCCAGCCGAAAAACTCTTCAACCCAGCCCATGGGTATTTCACCAACCGTAAAGGTAATGGTGAACATAAGGTAAATGACGCCCAGCATAAGAATGGGCCCGAGCAGCCGGTGCGTGAGCAGTTTGTCGGCTTTGTCTGAAATCTGCATGCGCGACTGCAAATCGCTTTTGCGGGTAATTACGCCCTGGCGCAATAAAGAATTTATGTAGCCGTAACGGTAGTCGGCTATTATGGCCTCGGGGTAAGTGTGCATGGTTTGTTCCAAGTGCCTGGCAACTTCAGCCACTTTTTGCTCCAGCCGTGAGGCCAGAGCCGGATTGGCCTTGCGTGTTTTTTCGCGAATTTCGGCGTCATTTTCAAGATACTTAAGGGCAATCCAGCGGGCCGGGTACACCCCACTGAAAACGGGGGTGTCTTCCACCATGGCGGTAAGCTCTTCCAGAGCTTTATCCAGATCCGTCCCATAAGATATGACCAGGGGGGCCGCCCTGTTTACCTTACCTGAAGCGGCAAGTTGAGGGGTATGATTCCGGCCTGGTGCAGAGAGGCCCCCCTGGCCTGGCTGTGCGCTGCTGTTGCTTGCTTGGCCGGAATCGGCGGGAATTTGAAAGCGGCCTTCGGCTATTTGCATGGCGGCGGCAAGGGCCTGTTTAAGCCCCTCACCGGTGCGGCCGACTGTGGGCACCACCGGTACGCCCATAAGCTCGGAAAGGCGCTGATGATTTATGTCTACGCCCTGTTTGCGGGCTTCATCATACATATTAAGGGCTATAACAATGGGCAGGCCCATTTCCATAATCTGCACGGCAAGGTAGAGGTTGCGCTCAAGGGCGGAGGCGTTTACCACGTCAATAACGCAGTCCGGCTGATCTTCGCTCAGGCCACGGCGGGCCACCAGTTCATCCTGCGCGTAAGCGGTAAGCGAGTAGGTGCCGGGCAAGTCCACCATGCGCACATGGTAATTGCCAAAATCCAAAGTGCCTATTTTGCGCTCCACGGTAATGCCAGGGTAGTTGGCCACGTGCTGGCGCGAACCGGTGTAATGGTTAAAAGCGGTGGTCTTGCCGGAGTTAGGGTTACCAGCCAAAGCCAGGGTAACGGTTTTTTTCGCCTGCCCATGTGCCTTTTGTGCGGTCTCGGCACTTGCGGTTGCAGATTCAGCCATGAAGTCCTTCCTCAATTTATTGTTTATGGGGCCTTATTGTGGTCAGCAGCCCCGCTTTGATTTGGATTTTGGGATAATGAGTATCGTTATCGTGAATAATTCAAAAAAAAATCTTTACTGGCTTGGGCCGGCCCCAAATTTCGACCCAAGCCAGTGTCAGTGGAGGTCAGGCAATTTTTTTATTGTTTGGCCGGAGTTACGGTTATATAGTTGGCTTCATTATTGCGCAGGGAAAGCGTAAAGCCTTTAAGCCGCAAGGCCACCGGGTCCTTAAGCGGAGCCTGTCCCACAACCTCAAGCTCTGCGCCGGGCACCAGCCCCATATCACGTATGCGGCGGCCAAGCTCGCCCTGAGCGCTTATGCCGGCTATAACGGCCTTTTGCCCCAGCGGAAGCGTCCTTAAAGAAATACTCTCACTCATAATCCACCTGATTCGTTTTTTTTACACGCTGACCCTGGAGTGGCTACGTGGTTATTGAAAATCAATTTCATTTATTGTTGAAATTTATTCAGCACTTTTATCATGCTTTGTCAACTCAAAAGATGAATTGCAGTTTTCTCTGGATGAACCGCAACCGGAACAACCGCACCCGCATCCGCCACCCTTGGCGCTTTTACGCGCGCGGTAAACAATATATGCGGCAGCCGCTGCCACAATAAGAGCCACTAGTATATTTTGCAGCATAGTCTTCTCCCTGGCCGCGCCGTAAGGCCTATTCGCCCTGCTCGCAGATTATGCAGCCGGAAAGTCTGTCGTCCAGCACCATGCTGCAGCCGCGCACCTTGACGATTTGGCGGCCCGCCGCGTTATCAAGCACATCCACGCTGGTGTTGGGCGTAAGGCCCAAGGCGCACAGGCGGCCGCGCTCGGCTGGCTCGCCCAAAACATGCATAACTCTGGCCCTGCTGCCACCTGGCAATTTGTTAAGCGAACATGGTTTTATTTTGCTCATTACGCGCGCCATAACCATTCTCCATTAACTGAACTTGCCAGGTACCCCCACCGCATCAAGCGGCGGATTTTTCATGCGGACAAGTCTGTTATAGCTAATTGAAAATGATTGTCAAGTTCTTTTATTTTTATTTTGAAATTTAATCTCAAAATCTTTTTCAATAACAAGATAAACTTTCTTGCAATAAAAGCAATAGGGCAAGCGGGCGTTATAAACTCCGGCTCGAGTTAAGGCCGTGCGCATGCGGGCAGGTAAAAGTTATTTATGGCGCATTGCTTTACAGTAGAAGCAAATAGCGGCAATAAGGCGTTATTCAGCTAGGCTACAAAACGGCTTTCCCATGGCGCGGGGGCATTTATTTGATATTTTTCCAATAGTGTTTATTCTACAAATATGGCGAAGAATCTCGAATTTTTGCAGTGCGCTTTTAACTGCGCCATGCCGTTATCCGGCTTCAAGGGCCGCTCCGGCTGTCTGCTTATGGGCATGACGCCGGGGGTAGTTCTTGCGGACATTACGTTTGGCGCTTTTACATCCGCTCCTGCTGCCTTCTGTTTTGCAAAACCGGCCGGCTTGCGCTCCAAACTGCTGTTCATACTGGCCGTATTTTTGTTTTTTGTGCTGTTGGCGCTAATGCTGCCCTCCAATGCCATGGCTTGGGGGCCGGGCGCGCATATGGTAACAGGCAACTGGGTGCTTCAGAACATTTACGCCCTGCCGCCACAAGTGGCCGAAGCCCTGTTGCGCTACCCCGGCCAGTTTTTGCACGGCTCGCTCAGCCCGGATATTTTTATAGGCAAAGGCAGCGTGCAAAAATCCGGGCACAGCCATAACTGGGAAAGCGGCTTCGACATTCTGGCCAAGGCCAATAACCTGCGCCGCCAAGCTTACGCGTACGGCTATCTTGCGCATCTGGCCGCAGATACCGTGGCCCACAACGTTTACGTGCCCGGCACCTTCCGTACCGCGCCCGGCGGCGGCAAACTGGCCCACGTATATATAGAAACGCAGGCCGACCGCTATATAAAGTGGGACAGCGCCGATGCCCTCGGCGTATTGCACGAAGCCGGCAGCAAAGCCTCCGAGCGCATACTTAAAGACGCGCTGCCGCATAAAGCCTGGAAGTTTTGGCTTAAAAAACACGTTTACGAGTACAGCATAGCCATTGGCGGCAGCAAGGCTTGGCGCGTGAGCATGTCGGCCCTGGACAAGTTTTTTCCAAAAAAGCAGCGCCTGGCCATGCTTGACCATATGCTTACCCTAAGCGCCCGTGCCATAGTAAGCTTGCTTGCCGATACCACCGGCTCGCCCGTGCTGACGCTGGACCCCATAGGCGCGCACGCCCTTGCCGATGCAAACGGCGATGCCCGGCGGCCCAGCGGTAAAATGCTTTTTATGGGCGGAGTTAAAAACATAATTACCCGCCCTCTCCCCCTGCCGCCAGTGCTGGAATGGGTAAAACCAAGCAAAACTCCTGATATTGAAATAATAGTGCCCGAAGCGCTGGAGGCCTTCCCTCCTGTGTGCAGGCCCGGAACTTTTTTTAGGGAATGAAGGCAATTTTGAGGATGAAGCCGTATTTACCAGCGCTGGGGCGCTGCCCCGCCCTCATAAATCCGGCTTCATCAACTATGCCTTTATTGTCCTGGGTTGTGTCTACATTCAGAGTGATTTTGTTCTCTGGCAAGAAAGCAAGGCTTTGAACCGAAAGAGTATACTCTTACGGCATCCGACTGAGGGGCGAAGCCTTGCTGACGCGGACAGAGGGTAAAAGCGCCTGAATGTCGGCACAACCTAGCCCACTGTGTCTTTATTTTGTTTGAAGGTACTTTAATATGAGCGTTAACAACGGTAAATCGCGTTTGCTTAAATACATCGCGGCAATTCTGACCATACTCGGCATCCTGCTGCTGTTGTTCATAAACAGCGGTCTGGCTGGGTTTGCCAACTGGGTTTACCCTGGCGCGGTCCCCTGGGCGCATGCGTTATTGCTAATTATTGAAGCCGTGGCCCTGCTTTGGTTCTGGCGCGGGGTGTTCGGCAGGCACCAGCATTTGCTGGCTCTGGACCATCCCAATCCGGAAGAGCGCCTCAAATTTGCCGAAGAACTGGCCCGGCGCATGCGAGGTAACAGCCACATCATCGCTTACCAGGCGGAAAATCCAGGCAGCCTTGATCATGCCGACCCCGCGTACCTGGACCAATGCCTGTTCATTTTGGGGCTTAAGGCGGATGACGAGATCCGCCAGACCTCCAAGCGCATTTTTCTGGCTACGGCCCTTTCGCAAAACGGCAGGCTGGACGCGCTCATCGTCTTTGCATCCCTCTGCCGCATGGTTTGGCGCATATCATCCGTTTACAACCAGCGGCCCCACCCGCGCGAGGTGCTCGCGCTGTACAGCGCGGTAATATCTTCCACCTTCATAGCTCTCTCGCTGGAAGAACTGGATATAGCCACGGAGATAACCGTGGGCTTCAGCGAGGCCTTTAATGCAACGGCTCCGGCCTCCATTACCGCCAGCATTCCTTTTGCGGGCAGCGCCCTGCAAACGTTTACCGCCTCTACCATAGACGGCGCGGCCAACTGCTACCTGGCCCTGCGCGCCGGTATTATAACCCGCAACGCTTACGCTTACGGCCCAAAAGCCACGGGCTGGCCCAGCCGCGCAGTTGTGTACAAAGAAGCAGGAGGCATGCTGCTGGGCATGTCGCAAGAGCTTGTGGGCAAAGTGGCTTCGGCCCTGGCCGGAAAACTGGCCGGCCTGGCGCGTTACGCCCAAAATAAAACCGTGCAGGCCGGAAAAGGGCTGGTAAGCGGCATAGGCGACGGAGCGGCAAAACTGGCCGACGGAACCATAAGCATCGCCCAAAACACCGGCAAAGGCATAAAAAAAGCCGGGGCTTACTCCGGCAACATGGCGGGCCGCGCAGCAAAAGGCACGGCCAAAGCCGCTGCATGGCCCTTCCGTATGGCGGCGCGCCCTTTCAGGCGCAAGGGGCGTGAGAAAAAAATATGATTAATATAAAATAAGGAAGCGGCTGGCCGCTTCCTTATTTTATATTAACATCCGCCCCAAAGAGGCATAATGGCATAAACGCTTCAGAAATCCGCCAACTGGCAGGCTAGGTTGTGTCAACATTCAGAGTGATTTTGTTCTCTGGCAAGGAAGCAAGGCTTTGAACCGAAAGAGTATACTCTTACGGTATTCGACTGAGGGGCAAAGCTTTGCTGACGCAGCCAAAGGGCAAAAGCGCCTGAATCTCGATACAACCTAGAAGAAGTTACCTATGGAGAACTCAAAGCGCGGGCTGAGTTTTTTGCCGGTCCAGCCATCGTCGAAGGGGTAGCCCCAGCAGAAGCGCAAATCGCCCATGGGCGAGCGCCAGCGCAGCTCCAGCCCGGCCGATTTCTTGTTCAGCTCGCCCCAGTCAAAGTCCTGCTCAGTATCATAGTTGATGCCTATGTCAAAGAAAGGCACCAGGTTTATGCCAGCTTCGGGGCTTACCTGCCAGATATATTCCAGGTTGATAAAGGCCATGCGGTCGCCGCCTATACGGTCGCCATACACGGGGTCGCGCGGCACTATATCGCGGCTGCGGTAGCCGCGCACGCTGTCTATGCCGCCCATCCAGAAGCGGTCGAACACCGGCGGCTTGTTGTCATCGTCGTTTTCAAACAGGGCTCCGCCGCGTATGCGAAAGTGGAATACGGAATTTTCCGTAATGGTTTTATAAACGTGGTACTCGGCTATAAGCTTGATAAAGGAGTCGTCGCCGCCCAGCACGCCGCCCGCATAATCAACCGTAAAGCGCGTATCGGTGCCGTCGGAGGGGCGCATGCGGTCGGTGGTGTCGCGCCCCACGCGGAATGACACAACGCTGGCCACGCGGTTGCCCTCATACTGGCGCAATACCTGGCTGGCGTCGTCGTCAAAGTCGAAAAGCTCGTAGAAATCCAGCCGGTAGCTGGCGCCTATGTAGCTGTATTCGCCAAGGGGGTAGCTTATGCGTGGTGAAAAGCCCACGGTGTTGCGGTCAAAATCGGTGTAGTCGTCTTCCCATCTGTACACGTCCATGCCCACGCCCAGTTTGGTATCGTAAAGGCGCGGGTTGGTAAACGAGATGTCGTAAGAGTTGCGCAGGCCGGATAAAAGCACCTGAAAACCAAGGTTGTAGCCTTTGCCCCAGAGGTTGGTTTCTTTAATGCTGGCCGATACCCCAAACTTGGAATAGGTGCTGTAACCTAGGCCGCCCATGACAGCGCCGGTGCTTTTTTCTTGAAGTTTTACTTTAAGGTCTACCTCCGCCGGATTGGTGGTGGGAATAAGCTCGGATTCGGCCGAGTCAAAATACCCTAGGCTGTTCAGGCGCTGCATGCTGCGCTTAAGCTTGCGCCCGTCAAAGGCGTCGCCGTCCACCATGCGCATTTCGCGCAGAATAACGTTGTCTCTGGTGCGGGTGTTGCCGTCCAAAATGATATTGCGCACATACACTTTCTGCTGTTTTTCAATATTATAGACTACAGTCAGCGTATGATCGCCCGGCGTATCGCTTTTGCGGGGCACGGGGTTTACCGAGGCAAAGGCATAGCCGTAGCCGGAATAGAAAGTAGTAATGTTGTTGGCGTCGGCCTGCATGACGCTCATGTTAAAATATTCTTTGTCTCTGGCCAGCTTGCTCATCTGGGTGAGTTTAAGCAGTTGCTCATCGGTATCTATAAGCTCGCCGGTAAAGCTTACCTTGCCCACACGGTAGCGCGGGCCTTCAGAGACCTGGTAGGTAATGACGATGCCGTCTTTCTGGTAATCTACCTTGGGCGGGCTTACATGCACGTCAACAAAGCCCTTGTCCATATAAAAAGCGGCCAGCACAGCCACGTCGCGTTCCAAAAGCTCTTCTTTCAGCACGCCGGAATCGGTAAGAAAAGATAAAAACCAGCGCTCCGAAAGGGCCATATCGCTTTTAAGCGTGCGCTGGCTGAATGATTTTGCGCCCTTTATCTCAATTTTCTTGATATAAAGCTGGTCGCCTTCGTTCATGGTAAGCACCAGCACGGCCGTGTTGTCCGGCTGCTCTTCAAGCCGGTAGCTGCTGGTGGCCAGGTAATGGCCTTCCTTGCGGTAAAGCTCGTTAATGGCCTGCAAGTCGGCGGCCAGCACTTTGTCGTTTACCACCGCGCCCACCTGTGTGGTCATGGCGGAGCGGATGTCGGCCTCATCCAAGGCCTCGGCTTTTTCAATTTTTATTTGCGAGATGCGGGGTTTTTCCACCACGTTAAAAACAAGGGTGGTGCCGCGCGGGTTTTGTTCCAACTCCAGCACTATGTCGCTGAAGTAGCCCAAATCCCATATGCGTTTAAGCTCTTTGTCCAGAGTGTAGGCGTCTATGGTATCGCCGGGCCTGCTGTTTATGCGCAAAAGCACCACATTGGGGTCCAGCACCTTGGTGCCGCGCACTTCAATGCCTGAAATTACTGCATTTTTACGCAGCTCACTGTTTACTTTTCCGGCCAGTTCCTCCACGGCGAAAAGCAGGTTGCCCTTGTCGGTCTGGGTAACGCGTATGGGCTTGGAGCCTTCGGACACATCGGCCATAACCAGCCTTGCGTCTATGTTGAAAGCATGGCCCGACTGTATGTAGTTGCCGTAAATGGCGGCTCCGGCCCCACTGCGCTGCAAAAAGACGCGTACCGAGCCAAGATCAAGCTGGCGCACGCCGCTTGCTTCCAACAGTTTCACCACCTCTTCATAGGGCATAACCGTAAGGCCTTTAGCCCGCAAACGCTGCCCCACAAGCACGGCAAGCTCGTCCTCAAGCTTCTCGTCATCGGCGCCGTGTACGCTGAAAGGCAGCACCATGACCGTGCCTTCCTGCAAGTTTGCCGCCGCATATAGCGGAACGGCCGATAACAACATGACAACTGCGGCCAGCCCAAGGGCGCGCGCAGCTGCAATGCAACAAGGCAGTGCTGATTTGTAGTTCATTCCGTTATCGTATTTGTACCGGTTAAAGTCTGTCAAAGGGCGCTTTTTTACATGCGCTAATGCGTGTTTGCCGTAAAGGTGGCAGCTTCCAGCAGTTTTCCGTTTTTAAGCTCCAGCGCGCGGCCGGATTTTTGGGCAAGCTCAAGGTTATGCGTAACTATAATAAGCGTTGTGCCCAAAGTTTTATTCAGTTCCAACATCAAATCGGCGATTTGACGGCCTGTTTTTTCGTCAAGGTTTCCCGTAGGCTCGTCGGCCAGCAGCACCTTGGGCTTGTTGAGTATGGCGCGGGCTAGGGCCGCGCGCTGCCTCTCGCCGCCCGAAAGGGTGGTTACGGCATGGTCTTTGCGCTTGCCAAGGCCCACCAGGGCAAGGGTTTCTTCCGCCAAAGCCTCGGCCTGCGCGCGGCCCATACCGCCTATAATGGCCTGCATGGCCACGTTTTCAACCGTGTTGAACTCCGGCAGCAGGTGGTGGAATTGAAAGACAAACCCCAGCTTGCTGTTGCGGAAGGCGGCTTTTTGGGCGTCTTTAAGGCCGTTAAGGCTTACGCCTTCGAAAAATACATCGCCACCCGTGGGCGCGTCAAGGGTACCCAAAATATGCAGCAGGGTGGATTTGCCCGAGCCGGAAGCCCCCACTATGGAAATATGCTCCCCAGCCGCAATCTGCATGTTTATATCGTCCAGAATCAGCAACTCTTCAGCCGGACCTTTGTAAACCTTGCTCAAGTTCGTCAGTGTGTACAATACATCGCTCATTCCGAACGCAAAGCCTCCGCCGGAACCAGCCTGGAAGCCTTCCACGCCGGGTATATGGTAGCCAGAAAGCAGATCAGCACGGATCCAACCACCGTTACCAGCAAATCCTGCCACTGCAGCAGTACCGGCACATATTCCATGGGGTACGCGCCGGGCGGCAGTTCCACAAATTTATAGCGCTTCAGCAAAAGGCACAGCGTTATGCCCAGCGCAAAGCCTATGCTGGTGCCCACAACTCCTATAATCAGCCCCTGCTGCAAAAATATTTTGCTTATGGAAAAACGCGTGGCCCCCATGGACATAAGTATGGCTATGTCCTTGGTTTTTTCCATAACCAGCATGATCAGGCTGGCGATTATGGAAAAAGAGGCCACCAGAATAATTATGAAGAGCACCAGCCCCATGGCGAATTTTTCAAGCTGTAAGGCTTGAAAAAGGCTGGCGTTGCTGGTCATCCACGGGCTTACGTCGTAACGCGCGCCCAGCAGCGCTTCCACTTGGGCCGCTATTTTATCGGCCTTGAAAACGTCGTTTACCGTAAGCTCCATGCCGTGCACGCGCTGGTCGCGCATGCCTATAAGGTTGCGCGCCGCGTCAAGGCTTACATAAGCCAGCGATGTATCGTACTGCACCATGCCGGTTTCAAAGGTGCCGGCCACAATAAAAGGCACCACGCGCGGCGTAACGCCAGCCGCCGTGCGCCTGCCGCCAGCCGCCAGCAAATTTACGCGGTCGCCAACCCCCACCTGCAAAGTGCGGGCAAGGGGCTCGCCTATAATAATACCCATTTGCGGCTCGCCGCCGTCAGGGTCCGGCCAGTACAAATTTTCCACACTGCCGCTTTTCAAATCGTTAAGCATGGCTATGGATAACGGGCCGCTGCTCGGGTCCACCCCGCGCGTCATCAGACCCTTTACCCTGCCGTTGGGCGCCGATATGGCAAGCTCGGTATACAAAAACGGCGTGGCATTGGTCACGCCTGGCACTTCCATAAGCACCCCGCGCAACTTCTCATAGTCCTGTATGCCCTCAAAAATATTGCGCACCACAATTTGCGGCGTCGCACCCAAAATACGCTCGCGCAACTCGGTAGTAAAACCGTTCATAATGGCCATGGCAATAATAAGCGCGCCCACGCCCAAAGCCACGCCCACCATCGAAAAAACCGACATGACCGATATAAAGGCCTGCTTGCGCTTGGCGCGCAGGTACCGTCTGGCTATAAAGAGTTCAAAGTTCATAGGTAGTGAATATCGAGGGAGGGGGAAAGGAACCCTTTGAAAAGGGTTTCCTTTCCCCCTCCCTCGAGCTCCCACCCCCTATCCGCCCCCCCCTTTCAATTATTTAGATTGGAGTCGGGGTTCATTTTTACCTTCGCGGGTATTGTGCCGTTGTATGAAACCCG
>JAVBON010000003.1:0-182600 GCA_031550525.1 Desulfovibrionaceae bacterium | reverse complement strand
CGGTGTCAAAATCCGATGTGGAAAAACTTCAGGTGATAATATATATTAGCTGCCCGCCGGGCGCGGTTTAATCCATAACCCGCGCCCGCCCGGATTTTTCAGCCACACCAACAAGGCAAGCCGTAATGTCAGAACGCACTTACAAGATTGGCGAAGCCGCCCAGATACTAAAGCTTAAAAGCTATGTACTGCGGTTTTGGGAGACGGAGTTCCCCCAGCTTAGCCCCATGCGCACAGACAAAGGCCAACGCCTTTACAGCGAATCAAACCTCGAAACACTCAAATTCATACGTCACCTGCTGCATGAGCGCGGGCTTACCATTGAAGGCGCGCGCAAGGTGCTGCAAAGCCACAACGAAATGAGCGAAGTAGCTTTTTCCAGTGAGCTTCTGGACGAAGGCTATAAAAATTTTGGCGGCGAAGGTGTTATTCCCGATCAATTTGAAGTTGCCGCTGAAGATGATCCCACCAACCTCCCCTCTCTGGCCGCACTGGCCAGGCAGGCGGAACTGGCGGCCAACCATGGCATATTGCAATACGCCCTGGAAGAGCTTAAAGAAATCAGCGAAATGCTGAAAAAAACCAATCACCAATCCTCCTAAGAGTCTTGCATGATTTTAGCCCCATCTTTACTTTCGTGCGACTTCGGCCGTTTTGCCGAAGAACTGGCCGCCCTTGAGGCTGCCGGTCTGGACTGGGTGCATCTTGATGTTATGGACGGAAATTTCGTACCCAACATCACCTTTGGCCCTCCTGTAATAAAGCAGTTGAGAAAGGCCAGCCGCCTGTATTTCGACGTGCACCTTATGGTAGAAAAACCCGAGCGCTACCTTGAGGACTTTGCCGATGCTGGCGCGGATATTCTGGTAGTGCATGCCGAGGCCACAATGCACCTGCCCCGCACGCTTTCTGAAATACGCCGCCTGGGCATGAAGTGCGGCGTGGCCCTTAACCCGGCAACACCTCTGTGCGCGCTGGATTATGTGCTGCAAGATCTGGACATGGTGCTTATAATGAGCGTCAACCCCGGCTTTGGCGGGCAAAAATTCATGCCCATGGCCTATGACAAAATAATGGCCCTTAAAACCATGCTGGTAAAGGCCGGTTCCAACGCCTTCATACAGGTTGACGGCGGCGTGGACCCAGCCAACACCGCCGCTCTGGTAAAAGCCGGCGCTGACGTGCTGGTTTCCGGCTCGGCTTTTTTCAAATTTCCGCCTTATGACGAAAGGCTTAAAGCCTTTCAAGCTGCGGCAAAATCACCGGAAGCGTCCCGTTAGGCCGCTTCCAAAGCGCTTGAGGAGCATCCTCAGGCAGGAGGTAAAAAATGCCAAGTCGTAAAGAACTGGCGAATGCTGTGCGCGCTCTGGCAATGGACGCGGTGCAAAAAGCCAAATCGGGACACCCCGGCGCGCCCATGGGTATGGCCGATATGGCTGAAGTGTTATGGAACGACTTTATGGTGCATAACCCGGCCAACCCCAAATGGGTAAACCGCGACCGTTTCGTGCTTTCCAACGGGCATGCCTCCATGCTGCTCTATGCGGTTCTCCACCTCACCGGTTACGATTTGAGCATTGAAGATATTAAAAACTTTCGCCAGCTCGACTCGAAAACCCCCGGCCATCCGGAACATGACATAACCCCCGGCGTGGAAACCACCACCGGCCCGCTGGGACAAGGGCTTGCCAATGCCGTGGGCATGGCGCTGGGTGAAAAAATTCTGGCCCAAAAATATAACCGCGACAAATTCTCCGTTGTAGATCACTATACTTACTGTTTTCTCGGCGACGGCTGCCTTATGGAAGGCATCTCGCACGAGGCGGCCTCACTTGCAGGCACCTTGCAATTGGGCAAACTCATAGCCCTTTGGGACAACAACGGCATTTCCATAGACGGGCCTGTAACAGGCTGGTTTACGGACAATACCCCAGCAAGGTTTGAAGCTTACGGCTGGCATGTGGAAGAAGTGGACGGACATGACGGCGAGGCCATAAAAAAAGCTCTGGCCAAAGCCCGCAAGATTAAAGATAAACCCAGCCTTATTTCCTGCAAAACCACCATTGCCTGCTGCGCCCCCACCAAGCAGGGTACCGCGTCCAGCCACGGCTCGCCCCTGGGCGAAGATGAAATTGAAGGCGCGCGCAAACAGATGGGCTGGAAGTACCCGCCCTTTGAAATACCCTCTGAAGTGCGCACCGGCTGGGACGCCCGCCTGGACGGGCAACAGGCCGAAAAAAAATGGCTTAAGCTCTTTGAAGGCTACAAAAAAGCCTACCCTCAAGAGGCCAAAGAATTTGAAATGCGCATGGACGGTGAGCTGCCTGAGGATTGGCGTAAAACAGCTTACGAACTGGCCGCTGCCGCGCAGGAAAACGGCAAGGACGAAGCCACGCGCATATCCTCGCGCAACGCCATTAACGAGATTGCCAAATATTTGCCAAGCCTCATAGGCGGCTCTGCCGACCTTACGGGCTCCGTGGGCACCAAATGGAGCGGCGCCAAAGACATTACAGCAAACGCCCCCGACGGCAACTATATAAACTACGGCGTGCGCGAATTCGCCATGGGCGCGATAATGAACGGTCTTTCGCTGCATGGCGGCTTCATACCTTACGCCGGTACCTTTATGGTATTTTCCGACTACGCCAAAAACGCCATACGCATGGCCGCCCTTATGGAGCTTCAGGTAATCTGGGTGCTCACGCACGATTCCATAGGCGTGGGCGAAGACGGCCCCACCCACCAGCCCATAGAGCACCTTACCGCTCTGCGCTCCATACCCGGCCTTAATGTATGGCGGCCCTGCGATGCTGTTGAAACCACCGCAGCCTGGATAAACGCGGTGCGCAGCAGCGAAAGGCCAAGCGCCCTTTCCCTTACCCGCCAAAACTTACTCGTGCAAAACCGTAAACGCATGGTCTTATGCGAGGCAAAACAAGTAGCCGAGCCAAGCCCGATAGAAAAAATTCTGCTTACCATACGCCGTGGCGGCTACATTTTGCGCGAGTGCAAAAAAGGTGAGCCCGAGCTTATACTTATGGCTACCGGCTCCGAAGTATCCCTTGCCGTGGCTGCGGCTGAGGCGCTGGAAGCGCGCGGAGTGCAGGTGCGGGTTGTATCCATGCCCTGCCAGGAGCTTTTTGACGAGCAGGAAGTGGCCTGGCGCTCAAAAGTGCTGCCCGATAATGTGCGCAAACGCATAGCCATTGAGGCGGCCTCCACCGATTGGTGGAGAAAATATGTCGGCCTTGACGGCGCCGTTATAGGTATGCGCGGTTTCGGCAAATCCGCCCCCGCCGGAGTGCTGTTCAAATATTACGGCATCACCGCCGATAACGTGGTGAAAACCGCCGAGAAAATGCTGGGCCTTAAAGACAGGGAAAAAGAGAAAGATAAATAGGTTATCTGAATATAGCCGTGTAAGAAAACGCCCCGCTTAAGCGGGGCGTTTCTACTATTAAGGAAAAGACACAAAGGTCTTTTACATCCGCCTGTATGTTTTGCCGCTGGAATATATCTTGCTTGTACCCCCACGGGACGGGCAGGCGGAAAAAAATACCGGAGGTTTTATGTATTGTGGTGGAATAAAAGAACTATCACCGCCATTTGCCATAGATACTTACGGGCGGCAGAGCAAACGCGGCAACTCGCAGGCAGAGGCTGTAAGCGCCGTCTCCTCCTGGGGGCCGGATAGCGCCAGCATATCGGAAGAAGCCCTGCGGCTGTGCGCGCAGCTTAACGAGCAACTGGCCGGGCAAAAAACACGGCAGGCGGGCCAGGCAGCTCTAGCCGATGCGGAAACAGGCCTGCAAAGCCTTGAGGCAAACAGCCCGACCGGCGGCGTCAGCCATACGGACAAATGCGAGCTAGCGCTTAACGGCAAGGTTGTGGATATAAACGAGAAATTACTGGAAATCGCCAGAGAAGACTTTGGCGGTTACGTTAAGCTTATAGGCAAACTGCAAAGCGGCAGCGCCGACCAGATAGTAGAAGCCCTTGCGG
Source organism: Desulfovibrionaceae bacterium (assembly GCA_031550525.1). GTDB lineage: Bacteria > Desulfobacterota > Desulfovibrionia > Desulfovibrionales > Desulfovibrionaceae > WRHT01. The sequence goes on along the minus strand of JAVBON010000003.1, from coordinate 178,595 downwards.
AAATAACAGGCTCCACCCAGCAAGAAATAAGAGAAAAAATCGCTGGCATGAGTGATAACGAGATGTCCAAGTTTGCCGCCTCGCTGGCCAAAGCTTCCGGGGCGGCGCTGAACGTGCTGAAGGCCGCCTTTGAAGAAATAAAAAGTTCGCAGGCCGCAAACGGACGAAAACAAACCGCCTGACAAGGCGGTAATACGGCTGAAAGCTCCGGACTTTAAAAGGTCGCGGGGTGTTAATGAAAAAACGAACAGAGCCCTCAACAGCGGAAGGCTCTGTTCGTAAAATATTTTTCTTTCGGCAGGCTAGGCGCTCTGTTTGGCAACAGGCTTTGTAACAGCGCCAGAACGTATGCAACGGGTGCAAACAGTCATGGTTACAACCTGTCCGTTGCTTTTCTGGTGGCGCACTTTCTGCAGGTTGGGCTGAAAAAGGCGCTTGGTTTTAATGTTGGAGTGGCTAACATGGTTGCCTACCTGGGCTTGTTTGCCGCATACTTCACACTGTCTGGCCATGGGAAATCCTCCGTATAAATATCGGGCGCGCAAAAACGGCGGCCCCAGCTATTACCTTGTCATTTAAAAGCCGGGTGCAGCCGCGCCCCGCTTGTGTTCATCAAAGAGAGTGCGGTTTTATACACTAGCGCAAAAAAAAGCAAGTCTTTTTATCACAACTGCATCTTAGTTTCTTGACAAAATGATTATTTCGCATGTATCAACACCTGTTCGGGCTGAGGGGTAAAACCTTCTTACTATAGCCCGCACAGGATAAATATGCTGCAAACCGGCTGGATACCGCTGCAATCAGTGCTTAATCAGGGTACGGAGCTTATGCTCGACGACCAGGCTATCTGGCAGGACCCTATAAAAGAATTCGGCATAAATTGCGTAATCACTTCCCCTGTCTCGGCCAGACTGCAAATACTGCCGCAGGAAGAGGGGCTGCTTGTGCGCGGCCATATGACAGGGCAGGTAACCATGCCGTGCACGCTGTGCATGGAAAGCGCTGTGGTTGATTTGAACCACTCGTTTGACAGCTTTGAGCCTTTTTTGGCGGAAGAAGGCGCGGAAGACGACCTGGATGTTGATGAGTATTTCATGCGCCGCGCCCCGCAAGGCGGCGGGCTGGAAATAAACCCCGCCGCGCTGGCTTGGGAAGAGTTTGCCCAGGCTTTGCCGCAATACCCCCTGTGCCGTAAAAACTGCGCCGGGCTGTGCGAAAAATGCGGAAAAAACCTGAATACGGGCCAGTGCGCCTGTGATAAAGAAGACTATGACCCGCGTATGGAAAAACTGCGCGGCCTCAAATTGAATAAATAATTTTTGCTCCGGTTTTTCACCGGGCCACAAGGAGATATAAAATGGCTGTTCAACAAAACAAAAAATCCAAGTCCCGCAAAGGCATGCGCCGCTCCCACGATCGCGTGGCCATACCCAACATAGTGCTGTGCAGCTGCGGCGAGCCCACGCTTTCCCACTCCGTATGCCCCACCTGTGGCGCTTACCGTGGCAAGCAACTGGTCACCACAGGAAACTAAACGCAAATGCCCAATGCCTCTACCGGCAACCTTCCGATGGTTCGTAAAACGCCTGTTATAGCTATTGATGCCATGGGCGGCGATTTCGGGCCGTCTGTTACCGTGCCCGGCGCTTTGCAAGGCGCGCGCGCCTGTGGCTGCAAGCTCGTTTTTGTGGGCCTGACCGACCAAATAGAAGCGGCCCTGGCTAAAGAAAACACCGACGGTGTATCCTACGAAATAGTCCACGCCTCCCAGGTGGCTGAAATGCAGGATAAACCCTCGGACGTTCTGCGCCGTAAAAAAGACGCCTCCATACAGGTAGCCTGCCGATTGGTAAAAGACGGATTAGCCGATGGGTTGATGAGCCCTGGGCATTCCGGCGCCACCGTGGCCTGCGCCATGTTCATAATAGGCCGCATTGACGGCGTGGAAAGGCTGGCCCTGGCCACCATGCTGCCCTCGGAAAAAGAACGCCCCACCGTTCTCTTGGACGTGGGCGCAAATGTGGATTGCAAACCCCACCACTTGTTCCAGTTCGGCCTTATGGGCTCTGTATTCGCCCAAACCGTGCTGGGGCGGGAGCACCCCAAAGTTGGCATACTCTCCATTGGTGAAGAAGAGGGCAAGGGCAACTCGCTGGTAAAAGACGCTTACGATTTGCTCAAACAGGCGAACCAGTTAAACTTTATAGGCAACGCCGAAGGTCGCGATATTTTTACCGGCGAGCTTGATGTAATAGTCTGCGACGGCTTTGTGGGCAACGTGGCCCTCAAGCTAGCCGAGGGTTTGGGCTCCGCGTTGGGGCACATACTCAAAAAAGCGCTATTTTCAAGCTTTTCATCCAAGCTGGGCACTCTGCTGGCCCGCGGCGCGCTTAAACGCTTTGCCCGTATAGTGGATTACGCCGAATACGGCGGAGCCCCCCTGTTGGGCATTAAAGGCGTGGCTTTTATCTGCCACGGCAAATCCAACGCGCTGGCCGTGGCCTCCGCCACCAAAATGGCCTCAACTTTTGTGGAAAAAGAGACCAACAAGATGCTGATGCAAAGCATAAGCGCCAACGAGGAACTTACCTTGTACAGCAAGGCTATCAAATAGAAACCGTCTCATTATTGCCTTTTTGCCATCTGGCTGCGTCAGGCTGGCCCAGCCCGAAGCTTATGCATGTCTTTATACACCACGCTCCGAGCTGAGCCAGCCTTTCTTGCCAGAAAACAAAAATCCTGATTATGAGGCGATTTATAGAAATACTTGTTTTGCTTTTTTTATGGTTTTAACCTACCTTAAGTTCCGGGCCAAAACCCGGACTTAACATTTAAAGGATATTTCACAAGCTGGTTAAAACCGGTCGTAACTCCGGCAGATTATCCGGCGCTTCCGGTTATTGCCCATGCACGGCAACAGACCCGGCGCGATACTCGCATACCATAAGCGGTAATTGACCCCAAAAGCCGCGTTGACATATCCGGCACAGCCGCCGCCCTCAAAAGACAATGTAAATACGGCCCCCACCGGCAAACCAAATCAGGATTCACCTGTTTCAGGAAGACATATGAAACTTACCACATATATTAAAGGCCTCGGTTACTATGTTCCGGAGAGGATCATAGACAATAACGAGCTTTCCACCATGGTGGACACCTCGGACGAATGGATAAGAACCCGCACCGGCATTGAGCAGCGCCATGTGGTAGCGCCAGGGCAAAACTGTTCCGACCTCGTAATGGAATCCGCCAAAAAGGCCTTGGCGGCATCAGGCATAAAACCTGAAGAAATTACCCACATCATAAATGCGACAGTTTCCGGTGACGATGCCTTTCCCTCCACCGCCACCCGCGTGCAGGCCAAGCTTGGCATTACCGGCATGGCCCTTGACCTTAGCGCGGCCTGCTCCGGCTTTATTTACGGGCTGCAAGTGGCCAGGGGGCTTATGGCCCTTGAGCCGGAGGCGAAAATTCTGGTTACCGCCGCCGAGGTGCTCTCCAACCGTGTGAACTGGAAAGACCGCTCCACCTGCGTGCTTTTTGGCGACGGTTCCGGCGCGGCAGTGCTGAGCGCTTCGCCAACTCCGCCAGCCACCGGGCACCCGCTAATGGCAAACGCGGTTATTGAAGATGTAATGTGCAATGCCGATGGAAAAACCGGCCACCTGCTTTACTGCAACGGGGGCTGCTCCGATTTTCCGTACAAACTTGGCGACATTGTAGGGCCGGAAAACTTTATTCAGATGAACGGACGCGAAATATTCAAATATGCCGTGCGTACCATGGCGGGCATAAGCCAGCAGCTTATGGAAAAACTCGGCTACACCATAAACGATTTTGACATGGTGGTGCCGCATCAGGCCAATACGCGTATAATACAGGCTGTAGGCGACCGCTTGGGAGCACCGGCCGAAAAGGTATTTGTAAACGTAAACCGCTATGGCAACACCTCGGCGGCCTCCATACCTCTGGCCATGGGCGAGGCGGTAGAAACGGGCGTAATCAAACCCGGCATGCGCGTGCTCTTTACCACCTTTGGCGCGGGCCTCACCTGGGGCGCGGCCGTGGTCAAATTTTAGCGCAGTCCAAATATTTTTTTCATGTTTCCGGCCATTGCGCCGGGCGGCCCCGTGCCGGTTACAAGTGAGCCCGCTGCGGCATATGATGGCATAAGCATAGCCCGCGTATCTGGCGGAATACCGCAGCCAATAAACGCAGCATACGTAAAACAGCCGGCTTGGCAAAGGCGTTAACGCTTTTGCCAAGCCGGCTGTTTTACGTGACTGGCGCAGGCTAAACGGTAAACTTGAATACTTCAGACTAACCTGATATTCGTATTATACCAAGGTTAATACCCATATCATCCGGAATGTCATGAAGCCACTCCCGCGCGCCCTGGTCCATAAATTTTTTTTATTTATCTTTTGCTGTTGCGCTCTTTTGCAGGCGCACTGCCCTGCCGCCCGTGCCGAAATAAAATGGTATATAGGCGGCAATGTCATATGTTCCGCGCTGCAGATTAAAAATTTCGACTATAAAAAACATGGCATCACCACTGACTATGACGATAAGCGCAAACCAAGCTTCGGCCTGGGCATGGTTACGGGCTACCATTTCATGCTGCACCGCTATTTCAATGTGCGTCTGGAGTTTGAGCACAGCCTGCGTAGCGGCGGCAAGTTCGATTTTGATTCGGACAAAGAGCTGGATATATATGCATACCTTACCTCCACGGCCAATTTGTGGTATCACCCAAATGTGGGCGATTTCCCTTTAAAGCCTTATATCGGGGCCGGGTTAGGCACCGGGTCGGTTTTGTACGACCAGCGCCTGCAAAAATCCAGCCGCTCCATACTGCCCTCCCCCATGCTCAATGGAGCCTTGGGCGGCGGCGTAACCTACCAGATGTCCGAGTATTTTTTCATGGATCTGGGCTACCGTTACCACCGTGGCCTGCCCATAAAAAACCGTTTTAACTCCGACTATACCTACCATATGACCATAGCCAGCCATAACCTTATGTGGGGCCTGCGTTTCAAAATCTGAGCACCGGGCAGATGTTAAAAAAATAGTATAAAACTATTGCGTGCCACATAAACCCACTGCCGGGCAGCACTGTTCAAACACCCTCGTGGGCTGTTTCGCGCTGGCCATATAAAACGGCCGCCCCAAAAGCTCGGAGCGGCAGAATTATATACAAGTTTTCGGCAAAAGACCCATGCAAACCAAACGCATGCGCCCAACAAGCGAATTTTGCCAACATTGCCGGCAAGAAGACGCCGCACAGCCTCTTAAAAAACGCCTTGGCCGATTGTACGAAGTCTTGCCGGTTTTATCGGGCTGTCTTTTTCAAGCTATCCGCAATCAAGTCGCCCATCTGGCTGCAACTCAGCACTTTCACGGTACCATCGGCCTTGGCAAGATCGCTGGTACGCATGCCGGATTTAAGCGCGCCGTGCACGGCCTTTTCAATGGCGCTGGCAGCCTCGCCCAACCCGAAACTAAGGCGCAGCATCATCGCGCCGGAAAGTACGGCAGCCATGGGGTTGGCTTTGTTTTGCCCGGCTATGTCCGGCGCCGAGCCGTGGGCTGGCTCGTACAGGCCAAAGCTTAAGCCGGAATTGGCCTCGCCAAGGGAAGCCGAGGGCAGCAGCCCAAGAGAACCGGAAACAGCGGCGGATTCATCGGAAAGAATATCGCCGAAAATATTGCCGGTAAGAATCACGTCGAACTGAGCGGGGTTAAGTATAAGCTGCATGGCAGCGTTATCAACATACATATGCTCAAGGCGGACATCCGGGTATTCCGCCGCAACCTCTTTGACAACCTCGCGCCACAGGCGGCTGACAACCAGCACGTTGGCTTTGTCCACCGAACACAGCCGCCCGCCCCTGGCGCGGGCCAGGTTAAAGCCCACGCGGGCAATTCGGCGCACCTCTTCTTCGTTATAAATCATGTTATTAAAGGCATGGCGCAGGCCATCGCGCACGTCTTCTCCCGCCGGTTGGCCGAAGTATACATCGCCGGTTAGCTCGCGCACCACCACAAAATCTATGCCGCCGGAAACCAGCTCCGGCTTGAGGCAGGATAACGAGGTAAGCTCGGGGTAAACTCTGGCCGGGCGGATATTGGCAAACAGGCCAAGCTCTTTGCGGATTTTAAGCAAACCAGCCTCCGGCCGCTTGCCCGCTGGCAAATTATCCCAGGCAGGCCCGCCAACAGCGCCCAGCAGCACGGCATCGGCCTTGCGGCACTTTGCCAGAGTTTCATCCGGCAAAGGGGAGCCAGTGGCGTTATAGGCGCAGCCGCCTATAACGCCCTCTTCAAAATTAGGCGTAAAGCCAAAAACGGCCCCGGCCGCTTTAAGCACTTTCAAAGTTTCGGCCATTACCTCCGGCCCTATGCCGTCACCGGGCAGCACTGCTATATTCATATATTTACCCTTTAGTATTTAATTAGTTGATGTTCAACTTCACAATCCGTTTCGCATATCAGGCTCTGTCTGCATAGGCAAGGCAGGTCGAAAAAGTTTTATATACAAAATCTTGTTTTAGTAAAAATGCAATTCCTCTTGAAAACTTTTAAAAAAATGTGTTAACAATTATTAAACGTACCTTTTCTTTGTCAGATTCATACGCAAACAGCATTTCTAGACCTCTTGCACCCAATAAACGCGCCAGTGCTACCACTTTCAGCTTGTCTTTAACTTCTAAAACAACTAAAGGCTTAGCTATGAAGACCTTGTATAATTTACCCGAAGACTGGGATAAGGTGGCGGCTGTGTTTTCGGCACTGGGCGACCTTACGCGGCAAAAAATAATCATGCTGTTTGAGCCTGAAGAAGAGCTTTCCATTAAAGACATTGCAGGCCAGTTTGATCTGGGCCGCACAACCATTGTGCATCACCTGGCCGTACTGCATAACAGCGGGGTGCTGGCCATGCGCCGTAAAGGCCGCCAAACCCTGTACTCGGTAGTATACAACGACATGCTGGAAGCCATGCAGAAAATGCAGCTTTACCTTGAAAACCATATCTGGAGCTCGGTAGGCGCCAAGGCCAGAACATCGGCTGGCATTTCAACCCCCAGCCCGTCCGGGTATATGTATGACATGGATATGGACCTGCCGGACAGAACGGAGCTTTTGTTTGTGAAAGATGATGAGGAAGAACTTGACTTCGCCATGAGGCATTCGCAAAGCAGAGTGGATTTTTACAAAAAACTGTAGCTGCCGGTCCTGTTACCGCTCGTTAATTTACTCGTATTATGCCTGTATCTTATAACTTGCCTGATCGTACACCGGCATTGCCAAGGGCTTTAAGCGCGGGGGCCTGCATACTGCTTGCCCCCGCGTTGTGCGCGCTCATGCTCATATTATTTGCCGCCAACCTTGCACGTTTGCGCGCCTCAATGCAAAGCCTGCCCAAAGACAGCCTGGCCCGCAGGGTAGCCAGCCCGCGCGGAGCGGCACTTTGCTTTTTGGTTGCCTTGCGTTACCGCGTAAAAATAACCGGATTGGCCCAACTGCAAGGCAAAGGTCCATTTTTATTTTTGTCAAACCACCCCTCGCTCCTTGACCCTTTTATTTTATACGCTTCACTGGACGGCTTGCGCCCGCGCTTTCTGGCCGATGAAAACCAGTTCACATCCGCCCTGCTCCGCTGGGTAAAAAATGTAGCAAAAGTTATAACCATACCAGACTATACCGTGGCAGGGCCAAAAGCCAGAGCCGGACTTTTGCGCGGCCTGGCCGAAACCTCGGCCGCTCTGGCGGCCGGTGACCAGGTGGCCGTGTACCCGGCCGGGCTCATGCAACGCGAGCATAAAGAAAAACTCCACAACACCTCCAGCGTAAGCCGTATTTTGCAGGCCGCCCCCAATACAAGGGTAATTGCAGTGCGCGTAAGCGGCATGTGGGGCAGCTCTTTCAGCCGCGCCGGACACAACGGAGAAAAACCCGACTTTATGGCCATGTTAAAGCTCGGAGCCTGCACCCTTCTCTCCAACTTCATTTTCTTCACACCACGCCGCACGGTACACCTGCACTTTGCCGAAGCCTCGTTCATTCTCGACGCCATAAAAAAGGAAAACGGCGAAGCCGCCTCCCCCGGTAGAAAAGCCATAACCGCCTGGCTGGAAACCTACTTTAACCACGCCCAGCCGCCAGCCATGAGCGTCCCCCGCTATTTCTGGCAAAAGCGGCACAAAAAATCCTAAGCCGTCCAACGGGAGTATGAATGGCGATAGGATTCAAGGGCCTATGCGGCTTAACCAGAGCTAAACCTCGGCCAACCGCAACGCATAACTATTCGGAATTCAATCGTTAATCCGCCGCGCGGCCTGTTAATCCTCGCCAGGGCAGGTACAGGCCGCTGATGCAGGCCCTGTTCGGCAGCCTTGGCGCGTGGGGGAGTATAAAGGTGTACGAGCCCCCATCTGGCGGGGTGATTTTTTTTGCAAAGCGAAGCGGCGCAAAAATAAGAGAGGGGCAGACCAGGCAGCCCCTCTCCTATTGTCGCGGCTACGCCGCATCTTTACTTTCTTGAGTTACTTCTTCAAGCACATAACCCTGTACTCGCCATTCTCCACTTCCACCCCGTGGGTATCGTGGGTGAAGCCCGGAAAAAGCTTATCATAGGCTTCCAGCGCTTTCAAATAACCCAGCAGCGGGCCGCCGGCCGGTCCGGCATTTTCGCCGGGCATAAGCAGCGGAATTCCGGGCGGGTAAGGCACCACGCCGGTAGCGACAGTGCGCCCGACCATTTGCTGCAACGTAAGGCTTTCCACCTCTCCGCGCACCAGGCGCTCATACGCCTCCACCGGGCTGAGATCAGGCTTTGGCAGTTGCGAAAAGCCCTGCGCCATAGCTGCCGTGGTCTTAAGCTTTGACATAGCCTTGAACATGTGATCGGCCAAATCGCGCAGGCCCATGCCCGCGTAAGCTGCGCCATGCTCGCGCATAAGCGCGGGCAAGGCATGTTCCAACGGGGCGTTGCCGTCGTAGTCGCGCTTGAAGTCAAGCAGGGCGTTAACCAGCGTGCCCCACTTGCCCTTGGTAATGCCGAGGGAGAACAGGACAAGAATGGTGAAGTCCGTGGTTTTTTCCACCACAATGCCCTGATGATCCAGATAAGCTGTGACCAGAGCGGCCGGAATGCCGCTTTTGGCCAATGTTCCGTCCGTTTGCATACCTGGCGTGACTATAGAGACCTTAATAGGGTCAAGCATGCAGTAGCCGTCCTCAATATCGCCAAAGCCGTGCCAGACCGCGTTGGGTTTGAGCACCCAGCCCTGCGGGCTGGAAGTTAAAAACTCTGGCGGCGCGGCATGGAACGGCACGGACTTGCCTTTTTTACCTTTTGCGCCCGAGGCTTCAACTTCTACCACATCAGGCTGCCAGCAGTTGAAAAACCAGTCTTTTTTGGCGGCAAATTCCGCATTCATGCGCGACATCATCTGCCGGAAGGACACAGCTTCGCGTATGGAGTCGGTGGTAAGAGCGGCGCCTCCAGGCCCGTCCATCATGGCCGCGCTTACGTCGTTGGAAGCGATTATGGTGTACAGAGGCGAAGTTGAAGCGTGCATCATAAACGCTTCATTAAAGCGGGCGTGCTCCACCGGGTTGCGCCCGTCGCGTATATGAATCATGGAGGCCTGCGAGAGCGCGGCCAGCAGTTTATGGGTGGATTGTGTGGCAAACACGGTGGGCCTGTCTTTGCCGTGGGCCTTGGGGTCGCCGTGCATGGCGTGGCGCTCGGCATACATAGGGTTGAAACGAGCGTAGCCGTACCAGGCCTCGTCAAAATGCAGGCGGTCCACGCTTTTGCCGAGCAACTCCTCAACCCGGCTCACATTATAGCACAGGCCGTCATAGGTGGAGTTGGTTATTACGGCGTGCATGGGCCTGTCATCCGCGCCCTTTTTTACAAGGGGGTTGTCTTTTATGGATTTTTTTATGGCTTCCGGCTTTAGGTTTTGCGGCGGTATGGGGCCGATTATGCCATAATAGTTGCGCGAAGGCATCAGATAGGTAGGCACCGCGCCAGACATGGTCATGGCATGCTCCACCGATTTATGGCAGTTGCGGTCGCACAGGGCCACCTGCCCGCGTGTGACGCTGGACATAAGAATTACGCGGTTTGAAGTGGATGAGCCGTTGGTCACATGGTAACTGCGGTGCGCGCCAAAAACCCGCGCGGTGTATTTCTCGCTCTCACCTATGGGGCCGGAGTGATCCAGGAGCGAGCCAAGCTCGCCCACTGAAATAGACAAATCCGAACGCAACAACCGCTCGCCAAAAAAGCGGAAAAAGGCCTGCCCAGCGGGCGACTTCAAAAAGGCTGTCCCACCGGTATGGCCCGGTGTGTGCCACGAATATTCATATACCTGCGAGAAGCGTACCAGCGCCTTGAACATTGGCGGCAAAAGCTCGCCCAGATAACGCTCGGTGGCGGCTATGATGCGCCCGCTTATAAAGTCCGGCGTGTCTTCCAACAGCCAGATGAAGTCGTCGGCCTTTTGCATGGCGTCAATCGGCACGCTGGACGCGCTGCTGCTGTCGGCCAGCAGGAATACCGGCATGAGCGCGTTGCGTTTGCGTACGGCATCCAGCACGGCGGAAGCGGCGCTGTGCGTTTTGCTGTCTTCAAAATCCCAATTCAGCAGCAGGCACTGAATGGAAGGGTCAGCCTCAATAATGGTTTGGGCATCCTGCGCGGTGCGGGCAAAAATAACATGCCCGTCACGGGAGGACAACGATTTGACCAAGGCTTCCACCGCCTGCCCCGTGGCGGTGGACCCGCCCACCTCGTCATGCGCCAGCAAGATGCGCAAAAAATATTTACTATCTGGTAAATTAGTCATAATTTTCTCCAATTTCCACCAGTTACTGGTTTTGGCCCGCGCCTGGCGACTGCGTTGTAACGCCTGGGTTGGCCTGCTTGTGCGCCGGTGTGCTTATGCCGTGCATAAACTCACGCGCCCGTACTGTTACTTCGCTGTGTCTGCCTACCGATACCCAGAATGTGCCTATAAGAGCGGCAATGGTTACACCCAGCGTAAGGTAGCGTACCCAGGCCGGAACTTTTCCACCCGGGTGGGTATGATGTTCTTCCATTTCCACCTTCCGGTTAAGCGAAAGCTCGTAGAATATGATTGTGGATATTACAAACATAAGCGCCCATCGGGTCTGGTTGCCGTCCGAGCCAATCATGGCGGCCATGCAGTATATGGCTGCTACAAGCCCCACAAAAGTGTAGAAAAGATACTGCCCGTGCTTCATCTTTTTATAGCCCAGCACTTTGAGAGCTACAGCCGAGTAAATGTACGGCAGCAAGGTCATGATTACGGCTATGGAGGCTATCTTGCCGAATTGCTGGCTGGCCGAAGGCGACATGGTGGCAAGCACCTGCAAGGTCATAATGCCGGCCACTATGGCCAAACCGGCGGCAGGCACGCCCTTGGAGTTTTCACGCGCGAATACGCCGCCAAAAAGACCATCCTTGGCTGCGGCCTGCGCGGTTTGCCCCACAAGCAGGGTCCAGCCGCCCAAAGAGCCAAGGCAGCCTATGGCAGCGCACAAGGCAACCGCATTGGCCGCTACCGGCCCCAAGGCCACGCGTATGGCGTCGGAGAAAGGCGCGGAAGAAGCGACAAGCTCCTTGTTGGGAATAATACCCATAATGGCCGATGAGCTAAGCACGTAACACAAGGCTGCCAGAACCACCCCGGCCACCGTGGCTATGGGCACGTTCTTGCTCGGGTTTTTCACCACGCCAGCGGATACGGAGGCGCTCTCCACGCCTATGAAGGCCCAGAGCGTAAAGTTAAGAGTCATGCCAACGGCGCTAAGGCCGTCTTTGCCGGAGACGTTCCACCCGGCCGCATAGGTATCGGCGTTAAACCAGAACCAGCCCAAAAGAGCCATGCCCACAATGGGAATAAGGGCGAATATGGTGGTAAACGACTGAATGCGGCCTACCACTTTGGGACCAAGAATGTTGGCGTAGGTAAGAAACCAGATTACGGCAATCTGCGCAAAAGCCATTACCAGCGGGTCGCGCAGGGATGGGAAAAAGGTGGTGAGGTAGCCCAAACCGGCCACGGCAAGGCCAACGTTGCCCACCACGTTTGCCAGCCAGTACACCAGGTTGGTCTGGTAGCCCATATAATCGCCAAAGGCTTTTTTACTGTAGGCGTAGGGGCCGCCCGCCGCAGGATCCAGCGAGGCGTGCTTGGCGAAAACAAGGGCCAAACTCACCGAGCCCACAATGGTGACAAGCCACCCTATAATGGCGATGCTGCCTATACCCGCCAGGTTTGCCGGCAGCATGAACACGCCGGAACCCATCATATTGCCGGCAACCATAAAAATTGCCGGTATTAGTCCAATTTTGTTTTTGTCATCAACTGCCATGTGTCATACCCTCACAATTTCTATAGTATTTGGAATATTAACCGGCGGGGCCGGTAAGACCATTCGTATAATACATAACGACATTGCAGGAAACAATTATTTTTACCCGGCAGACTGTTGGAAATATCATACAGCGTTTTATATATGCGAATGGCGTAATATATAGAGGGATTTGCAGCCTCTATTATTACGCCAAAAAAATCGTAACTACATTGTTGTCAAATTCTGTCAAACACGTATACGCGCGCCTAACCTATTTCGTATTTCGGCGCGCGCTCCGCCAACAAGTCGCTACGGCGGAACAAGTCCATCCAGTAAGTGACTTTACCATCATTGGATATTTTTACGCCCACGCCGTTTTTTGCCAATTCCATGGCGGCGGCCGTGCGCCCGCCCCCGGCACTGCCGCCGTCTATTTTAAGTATGGCCCCTACAGCCAGAACAGTGCCATCGTACAGCAGCACGGTAGCGCCATCTATGGATACCAGCTCCTGCCTGAGCTTTCTGGGCAGTTCCTGAAACTTGCGCCCGCCTATTACGCTGCGCAAAAAACGATTTTTTCGGCTATGGTTTGGGCTTTCCGGCAAATCCAGCCTGTCGGCCGGATTTATGGAATCGCTGCCCGGCATGCGGCGCGGGTGCCAAAGGCCAAGGCAACCGCCCGTGCGTTTGAAAGATACATCCAGCATGGTTTGGTACAGGGCCTTGCGCGCGCCCAGGCGCTGCCCCTTGCGGCCCATGCCGTTTATGTAGGCGAAGTGGGTAAAAAATATCCACTGCCCGCGCCGCCGGGCAAAAACAAGAGATCCTTCCTTAAACAGCAAAATTTCGCCGCTCTCGTTAAGGGCGGCGCTGTAGCGCCCACCAACCGACCATTCGGAAAGCGGTATGTAGGCGGTTGGCGCGTAGCGGCTTTCTTCCTCCAGCGGCAGCTGGGCCTTGCCGCCGCTTTCAAAAAGCGATTCGTGGTTTATGATATTGCCTTTGGTATTGCAGACCAGCAGGGTATCGTGGCCGGAGGTCATTACCTTTACGTAATCTTCGTCTATAAAACTCAAAAACTCGGCCTTGGAGTCTTCGCCGCTGTTTTTGTCCACCCCCACGGCAAAGGCTATCCGCTGCCCCTCATAGGTTTGTGCCGACCAATCGCCCATTACGTCCAAAATGCCCAGAAGCAACTTTTTACAGGTCGGATCTATTGATTCGACTATAGCCTCCACCAGACACTGTCCTGCTATAAGCTCCACATAGCTGTCTTTCACGCTATTGGAACTGAAGGCTTTTGACCATTTGGAAACAACGCTGTGCACCAGTTTAACCTCGTTCTCATTAAAGTACTGTGTGCGACTGAGGTACATGACATAGTGCTTTTCTTTGCCGGGGCTGAGGGAAATTTTTATGGCGGATGGGCTTTGCAGAGCGTAATCATGGCAGGCCCCCCGACAGCCCGTGAGCCTGCTGCCTGCCACCAGAGGCATAATAAAACGCTCTACTATGCGTTTGAAATGAGCTTGCGAAATCATACCTGCACCTGACATTGTAAAAATTGTTCACTTGAAACAAACATAACAGCGCCACGATTAAAATACAGCCGTTGATTTTTAATTTTACGGTAAAAGCAGTTGCAAAGGAAACTTGCTTGTGAGAGAAATAACAAGAATAACGCTGAAATAGTTACTCCAGATTGCCCCGCCCGCATGGCGGATTTGAATGCTACCAAGGTATTGCAGAGACGACATGACAAAAACTCCATCCACCAACGCCTGTGCCAAAGAGCCTCTATGGACCAGAGATTTTTTAATGATCGCCCTGCTCAATTTTTTTCTATACACAGCCTTTCAAATGTTTCCGGCGGCCTTGCCGCCATACATGAAAACTCTCGGCGCAACCGACGGCACAATAGGCCTTTTGCAAGGCGCGGCCACCGTGGCAACTTTGATTATACGCCCCATAACCGGATACATGCTGGATAACTTTGGCCGCAAGATGGTTCTGTGCCTTAGCATGGGGCTGTGCACAGCGGTAACTTTCGCTTTTTACTTTTTTCCCGTAATCGGCATTATCCTGCTCCTGCGTTTTATGCAAGGCATGGGCACTGGCATGGGCAGCACGGCCAGCAACACAGTTGCCGTGGATTGCGTCCCCAAATCGCGCTTTGGCGAGGGTATGGGTTATTTCACGCTTTCGGCCAACCTGGCCATGGCCATGGCACCGGCCATGGCGCTGGCCATGCCCACCGGGCCTATGATTATTACCACCACCGTATGTTTCGGCCTGGCTTTCTCGCTGGGTTTTGCGCAACGTTACCGCCCCGTGCGGCCACGCCCGAAAAAAACGGGAAAACGCGCTTTTCCCTATGAAAAAACGGCAATTATTCCGGGCGTTATCCTTATGCTATCCACCTGCGCCTATGGGTCTATAAGCAGTTTTATAGCAATTTACGCGCACAGCCTGGGCATAAGCTCCAACATAGGCACATACTTTACGGTGTATGCGGCCATTGTGCTGCTTACCCGCCCGCACACCGGCAAAATTGTGGATAGAAAAGGGCCGGAAGTATTGGTGCTGCCGGCTCTGGCCATGAACATAGCTGGGCTTATCATACTCTCGCAGGCCACGGAGTTTTGGATGTTTCTGGCAAGCGCGGCGGTATTCGGGCTGGGGCAAAGCGCCACTGTAACCAGCACGCAAGCCATGGCCATGCTTAACGCCCCGGCGGACCGCAAAGGCGCGGCCACGGCCACGTTTTATACCGGCTTCGATTTGGGGCTTGGCGGCGGAGCCATGCTGTCCGGTTATATAGCAAGCCGCCTTGGCTACAGCGAAATGTTCATGCTTATAGCCCTGCTGCCTGCCATGGGCCTGATTTTATTTTTGATTGCAGCCCGGAAAAAACCAACAAAACAATAAAAAATATTTAACGGCGGTGTAAAAACATGACTGCACCCAACTCCTGCGCGGCCCCGGCGCGTATATGGAGCCGCGATTTCATCCTGATTATTCTGGTCAATGCTTTCATGTTTACAGGTTTTCAAATGCTGCCCACGGCCCTGCCCCCATACCTTAAAAGTTTGGGGGCGGCGGACGGAATACTCGGCATGCTCTCCGGCATTTCCATGGTCGCCACGCTGCTTATGCGCCCGTTATCCGGCAACCTGCTGGATACCTTGGGCCGCAGAAGCGTTTTTTTATGCGGCCTGTTCATTATGGTTTTTTCAACCACGGCCTTTTATTTTTTTCCGGTAGTAGGCATAATATTGGCCGTACGCTTTGTGCATGGCATGGGCTGGGGCATTTCCAGCACATCGTGCAGCACCATTGCGGCTGATTGCGTGCCCAAATCACGCTTTGGCGAAGGCATGGGCTATTTCGGCCTTTCAGCCAGCCTTGGCATGGCCGTGGCCCCGGCCCTGGCCCTTTCCATGCCCGCCGGCCCGATGATTTGGATATCAACCGGTTTTAGCGCCGCAGCCTTGGGCATAGCCTTTGTGCTTAACTGCAAGCCTGTTGAAAAAGCCGCGCGTACACCAGGCAAGAGGCCATCCATATACGAAAAGGCCTGCCTGTTGCCTTCGGCTGTTATTATGCTTTCCACCATGTGTTATGGCGCGATCATAACATTTATCGCGCTGTACGCGAAATCACGCGGGGTTACGCATAATATAGGCTGGTTTTTCACGGTTTATGCGAGCGTAATGCTGCTTACGCGCCCTTTCATCGGCAAGCTGGTGGATAGAAAGGGTTCCGGCGTGGTGGTAATTCCATCTTTGGTTTTCAATATAACCGCAGTAGCCCTGCTTGGGCTGGCGGACAGTTTTATATCGTTTATGGGCTGTGCCGCTATATACGGCATAGGGCAAGGCTCGTTGTTTTCTTCTACCCAAACCATGGCTGTGCTCAGCGCGCCAAAGGGGCGCATAGGCGCGGCCAACTCCACCTTTTTTACCGGCTTTGACCTTGGCCTGGGCTGCGGGGCCATGCTCTCCGGCTATTTGGCCGCCATTTTGGGGTACAGCGGCATGTTTGTATCCTTCACGATTTTTCCGGCTGTCGGCATAGCGGTATACATTATCTGGCGCAAGCACGCCCATACCGGCCCGGTGGCGCAAGAACAGGACTAAACCATGGAAGCTATAGGCAAATTGAATGCGGCTGTTTACAGAAACATGCAGAGCATTTTGAACATAAAACTGCAAGATACGGAAATACGCAGCGGGCAATACGACTTTTTTTTCGTAATTTCCAACAACCCAGGCATGACTCAAAAAGAAGTGACCGAGCGCATGTTTGTTGAAAAATCCACCACGGCCAAAGCCGTTAAAGATTTGGAAAAAAAGGGCTTTATCCGCAAAGAAAAAGACAGGCATGACGGCCGCCGCGAGCTTTTGTACCTGACGGAAAAGGGCGAAGCCCTTAAGGACAAGGTGCGTCTTATTTTTGCTGAAATACAAGAAATGGCCGAGCGGGGCTTTGCTCCGGAAGAATACGCGCAATTGCACGCTCTGCTCAGTACCCTGCTGGACAAGCTGATAGAAGACAAAAAAAACATGATGCAGGCTTGCCCTGAAACAGGCTGCTTCAAAAAATAAGCGCTGGAGAAAATCATGAGCGGTGCAGCCAATACGGCAGGTTTGCAGGGCACGCCCAAAGCCCCTTTATGGACGCGCGATTTTGTTCTTATAAGCATCACAAATTTTTTGCTGTGCTGTGGTTTTCAAATGTTCCCTTCGGCCTTGCCGCCTTATGTAAAGTCTTTGGGAGCCAGTGATTCCATAATGGGCTGGATGATGGGTTCCCTTACCATCGCCACCCTGCTGGTGCGCCCCTTTACCGGAAACTTTCTGGACAAATTCGGGCGGCGTGGCGGCTTTATGGGAGGGCTGCTGCTCATGATTGCGGCAACGGCCGCCATGTACTTTTTCCCAGTGGTGGGAATCATTATTTTCATACGCGTATTGCAAGGGTTTGGCTGGGGTATAGCCAGCACCGCCTGTAACACCATAGCCTCGGATTATATTCCCAAATCGCGCTTTGGCGAAGGCATAGGTTTTTTCTCGCTCTCCATCAGCCTCGCCATTGCCTTAGCCCCGCTTGTGGCTCTTTCCGTTACGCCTGGGGCCATGATTCTTTCAGCAACCGCCCTTACAGCCGCAGCCCTGCTCCTGGCCCTGACGCTACGCTACCCGCCAATAAAACCTCCGGCTGCCCACGACGGCAAGAGACCGTCATTGTATGAAAAGGCCTCCATTCTGCCTTCGGCCATTATGTTCATGGTTACGTCCACCTACGGGGCCGTTTTGACATTCATAGCAATTTACGCGGACAGCAGAGGCATAGGCAATATCGGGATGTTCTTCACCTTTTCGGCATTAAGCATGTTGCTCGCCAGGCTTTTTATGGGTCTGATTGTGGACAGATACGGTTACGGCGTGGCAATCATCCCCGGCCTTGTCGCGCTGGTGCTGGCGCTTGTGTTGCTGGCCTGCGCCCATTCGCTGCCCGCATTTTTATGTAGCGCGTTATTGTACGGCTTGGGGCAAGGCAGCGTGCACAGCAGCACCCAAACCATGGCTGTAACGCGCGCGCCCGCGCACCGCGTGGGCGCGGCCAACGCCACTTTTTACACCGGTTTTGACGCCGGCATCGGCTTTGGGGCAATTGTGTCCGGCTTTTTGAGCATCAAATTTGGTTATGGTAATATGTTCATTATTCTGTCAGTTCTGCCGCTTTCAGGCGTGTTCTTGTACTTTTGGGGCAACGGTAAAAACGCCCGGGTAACTAAATGACAACTTGCAGCCGCCCGCCTTTATGGACCAAAACCTTTTTGCTGATAGGTCTGCTTAATACCTTTCTTTTCATGAGCTACCATATGTTTCCGGCAGCACTGCCACCGTACCTTAAAGAGCTTGGCGCCAGCGACCAGGTAGTTGGATGGGTTATGGGCGCAGCCACAATAGCCTCCATTTTCGCGCGCCCGGCCGCTGGCCTGGCGCTGGACAAAATAGGACGCAGAGGGGTCTTGCTTTCCGGCCTGGCAGTAATGCTGGTTACCACGGCGGCGCTTTACTTTTTTCCGTTTATCCTGCCCATATTCATTTTCAGAATAATAAACGGATTGGGCTGGGGCTTGGGCAGCACGGCCAGCAGCACAATAGTTTCAGACTGCGTGCCCAAAGAGCGCTTTGGCGAAGGCATGGGGTACTTTTCGTTATCCAGCAGCCTCCCTTTGGCCGTTGCCCCTGCTCTGGCGTTGTCGCTTTCGGCGGGTGGCATGATCTGGATGTCCGCAATTTTTATAGCCATAACCATGGCCATAGCCGCCACGGTTCGTTTTTCCACGGCGCGTAAAGGCGAGGTACGGCAAATAAAGGCAGACGCACAGCCCGTTGCAGCACCGCCGTCAAAAAAATTCCCTTATGAAAAGTCGGCAATTATTCCGGCCATTATCGTTTGTTTCATATTTATGGTTTACGGGGCCATTTCGTCATTTATTGCAATCTATGCCGCGCAATACGGCATAGACAATGTGGGCGCGTTCTTTATCGTATACGCCGTGGCCATGCTGCTGGCCCGGCCCTATTCGGGCTGGCTGGTGGACCGTAAAGGCCTTGGGGTGGTGATAGTGCCCTGTTGCGCGCTAATCATAGTTTCTTTGCTCATCATGGCTTTCGGCGATTCCATGTTCTGGTTTATGCTTAGCGGAGCCATATTCGGCGTGGGCAAAGGCGCGTTGCAGATAAGCGCCCAAACCATGGCCGTTGTTAACGCGCCCCAAAACAGGATAGGCGCGGCCAACGCCACCTTTTACACCGGCTTTGACTGCGGCATAGGGCTGGGTGCGATTTTGGCCGGAAATATCGCCGCCATGGCCGGTTACAGCAATATGTACCTATGCTTCATTATTTTCCCAGTATTATCTTCAGCGTTGTTCATACTGTATATTAAAAAGGCCAAGGCAAAAAGGCCCTGAGCATACGGGGCGGGCCGAACTTGCCATTGGCGCGCAAGTGTAGCCCGTATCGCAAAAGCACAACAACCTTTGGCTGGAAAGCTACACCGCAGGAGAGACTGTAGGAGCGCTAATTTTGAACCCCCTTGCTCCCACAACTTTGCTATATACAAAGCTCTATAACATGGTTTAAACATAATAAAATACAATTTGGCGCCGATAATGTTATAAGCGCTTTATGTAAGCCTGCGGGCGCGAGACCAATTTTTACCACTAGCCGTATATGCTGCCATACACAGACTATCTGCCGCAACCCTCCACGCTTTCAGACCGTATTGCGCCCCTTGCCGCGTCTTTCAAAAATATAGGCGAAAGCATGGCCGCGCCCAGCAGTATGGATATAAGCCGGACACTGCTTATCATAGCCATAACGGCATTGCTGTTCATACTCGGCTTTATCGTCGTATACCTCCGTAACCATTCAAAAAAATTTACACCCCTAGGGTGGATTGAATCCCCAAGGCAGATTTATCAAATATTGCGCAATGCTGTGCGCCACCGCAGCACCTTTGAGTTGCAGTTTCCGCACAGGGGGGCGCAACGCCGCCCGATACTGCGCTGTTCGGCCAATGATATAACCACCACCCTGCTAACGCTGGACGCCAGCGGAGTGAAAAATGCGGCCCGCAACTGGACAGGCAGAGTTGTTAACTGTTACTTTAAAATAAATCTGAACGGCCAGCATATCTATTATGCGTTCAGCACACGCATAGCAAACGTTGAAATAACGGCCAGCGGACGCAGCGAGCTTGCCATGCCCCTGCCGGAACGGCTTGAGAACAGGCAAAAGCGGGCTTTTTTGCGTATTGCGCCTCCGCCGGAGTACATGCTTGGCTCGGCATTATGGCTGGGTAGAAGCCTACCGCGCCTTGAAGATATGCCGTACATGGGCAAATGGGCAAAACCGGCTCTGGTGTCGCTCCCCGGCAAGATGCAGCAGTTTTGCGTATCGGACATTTCCGCCGGCGGGTGCCGTTTGCTCATACCGCGTAAGGAAATGCTGGATTTGGGGCTGGAGTTTACCATTGCCCAGCATATGGTGCTGCTTGTGGATTTGCTTAACCCGGAAGGACATGAGCGTTTGCGCTTTTGGCTGCACTGCCGGGTGCAGAATATTGCAGCGCAATACGATACGCGCAGCGTGGAAACAGGCGTGCAGTTTCTGGCCTGGGCCGCGCCAGGCGCGCGCAATACCGCCGAGTTGGAATGGTTTGCCCTTGACGGCAGCTACGAAGTAGACCTGCTAGGCAACTGGATAATACGCCGGCACCTTGAATTGTTCAGGGATAATTCAGAAGTGGACGATTTGTACGCTACTTAGCATAAGCACATACGTTCATACCGGCCTTTCTAACTTTAAACCAAGGAGGATATTTTGGACACCGGCTCTGAAGGCGGCAGTTTTATGAACAAGTTGAGCCGCCTATTCACGGGCAGAAACACCGCCCATGTGGAACAAGCCATCATAGAAGCCAGCCAGGACGGCAAGCTGGAGGCAGATGAGGGTTCCATGCTGCTGAACGTGCTGCGCCTGGACGATATACAGGTGGAAGACATAATGACCCCGCGCACGGATATTCACGGCGCGGAGGCTTCGGCCAGCGTGGCTACCACCATTGAGCTAATCTTGCGAAGCGGGCATTCCCGCCTGCCAATCTATCAGGAAAACCGCGACAATATAGTGGGCATAGTTTACGCCAAAGATTTGCTCAAAGAGGCCATGTGCCCGGAAAATTTGCAAAAGCCGGTTTCAAGCATTATGCGTCAGCCTTTTTTTGTGCCTGAAACAAAAAACGCGTTGGAGTTGCTTAACGAGTTCAAGGCGCGTAAAACCCATATGGCCATTATTCTGGACGAATACGGCGGCACCTCCGGCCTTGTAACCATTGAAGACGTGCTGGAAGAAATTGTCGGCGACATTGAAGACGAGCATGACGCTCCAAAAGAGGCGGACATAGTGCTGCTGGATGACGGCCGGGTAAGAATATCGGGCAGAGCGTATCTTGAAGATATAAATGAGGCTCTCGGCCTTAATCTGGACTCCGACGAGGTTGATACCATAGGCGGGCTGCTTTCACATATTGCGGGCAGGATGCCCAGATCTGGCGAGGTCTTTGAGCTGGGCGACAGAGTTTTCACCATTGAGCACGCCGACAACCGGCAGGTATGCAGTGTTCTCGCCGCGCCAGGGCGGAAAGAAGAAACGCAGAATACCGCTACCGGCGATTAACCGAAACATGCATACGGGCGGCATAAGCAGGTTGCGCGGCTAAAACGTGTGCCAAATCTGTTATCTACCCTAAAAACAGCGCGCGGCGCATATATTTAACCAATATATAACTCGTTGCAAATAAACAAAACTTATTGCAACCGTTACACCATATGGCAAAAAAAGCTTTACCGCATCGCTCCGGCAAACTCCGGCGCCTTTTTACTTTCAGCGTAAGAGAACTGTTTTTTATACTGATTGGCGGCATCGGCTTCTGGCTGGGCTTTCCCAACAGTCTGGTTCAAATTCCGCCTTTGGCGTTGCTGCTGCCCTTCAGCATGGCCTGCCTCGCGCTGGAAGCCAAAACGCCGGGCAAAGCCGTGGTCAACATCGTAACCGTATTCATCTTTGGCGGTTTTCTGGCAAGTTACTGGCTGGTTTACCCCATGATCAACTATGGCAACGTCCCGCTGCCCACCGCTGTTGTGTTTGTTCTGTTGCTGGGCATGTTTGTGTCGGTATATTACATTATCTTCGGTTTGTTGCTGCGCTTTTTCCGCGAGCATCTGCCGCTTGCCCTGGTTATACCCGCCGGCGCTCTTACTTGGGGGGCGCTGGAATATTTGCGGGGCTGGCTGTTTACCGGCGTAACCTGGTTTACGCTTTCCAGCGCCATGGTGGGCTGGCCGTTTTGGGCGCAAGGGGCGGCTCTGGCCGGAATGTTCGGTCTCTCGTCCATTTACGCGCTGGTTGCTTTCGGTTTTCTGCCTCTGGTCCTGCAAGGCCCGGCCGGCACAGGCAGCCGCCGCGTAAAACAGCTCTGCCCTCTGTTATCCTGCCTCGTTCTTACCTTGCATCTCGGCTACGGCGCAGCGCGTACCGAGCGCAGCTTCACCGACGGGCCGCGTGTAATAATTGCCCAAGCGCAGGGTAACGTTGACCAGGCCCAAAAATGGATTCCAGCCAAACAGGCCGCCACTGTGGAGCATTACATTACTTTATCCGACCAGGCCATGAGCGCGGCGCGGCGTAAATACGGGCAAAAACCGGATTTGCTGGTGTGGCCTGAAACAGCCATGCCCTTCTATTTTCAGCACGCTTACTCTATGGGCAAGCCAATACGTGATTTGGCCAAACGCGCCAACACCCCCATATTGTTCGGCGTGCCGGGCAAGAGCGTCAAGCTTTCAAACTCCGAAAGCTACAACCGGGTATGGCTGCTTAACGCCGCGGGCATGGACGCGGGATATTACGACAAAGAGCATCTGGTGCCTTTCGGCGAATATGTGCCGCCCGGCATCTATGTGCCTTTTGCCACGGAATTTTTGCAAGGCCACGGCTTTGCCGCCGGTACGGCGGAAGAGCCCCTGCATTACGAAAAGTTCTCTTTCGGCATTCTCATATGCTATGAGGGTATCTTTCCGGAATTGGCACAGGCCCGTGTGGCATCAGGGGCCAATCTTCTGGTAAACGTCAGTAACGACGCCTGGTTTGCCGACAGCCCAGCGCCCTGGCAGCATCTTCAGCTTTCGGCCATGCGGGCCATAGAGCAAGGGCGGTACATGATCCGTTCCACCAATACCGGAGCCAGCGCCATGATTGATCCGGCGGGGCGCATACACGGCGTGGGGCCATTATTCAAAGATTACGCCAGCGCGCATGAGGCATGGCTGCTGGAAGAAAAAACTTTTTACAACCTGCACTATGCATGTATAAGTGGAGCACTAGCCTGGTCGCCTGTATTTTTCGCCATGCTGGCCTTGGGGCGCGGTTTGTGGAAAAAAGCGTCCTCAAGGCGCGGCAGGCCATAACTACACGGTTTATCGCGTTTTAGCCCTGGCGTGTACTGCCGCTGGCGCATTACCAAGCAAAACCGCATTAGTTATACCGTAATATAACTAGTTAAAATAGCATAAAATCATTTATTAAAACATCATACAGGATACGTTAGATGCAGCAGTTAAGCGAATTGAAGAGCAAAAATCAGGAACTTGCGGACAAGTTTGCAACACTGTGGAGGCAGCTTTGACCTTGACGGGCAAAAACATCGGCTGGATGAGATAGAACGCCAGCTTGCCGCGCCTGACGCATGGAATGACCCGGAAAAGCTTACACCCATTTTGCGCGAAAAAAGCAATCTGGAAGGTGGGCTGGCCAAGCTGAAAGCCCTTGACGATGCAAGGAGCAACGTGGAAGACTGGCTGGTGTTGGCGGAAGAAGAGCCGGAGGCTCTGGCGTCTTTGGAAGAAGCCGTGGCGCACTTTGAGGCCGCGCTGGAGCAAAATGAGTTACAAATGCTGCTGGACGGCGAAGGCGACAGCCAGGATGCGATTTTGGAAATCCACCCAGGCGCGGGCGGCACCGAGGCGCAAGACTGGGCCGAAATGTTGTTGCGCATGTATATGCGCTGGGCCGACGGGCATAACTACAAAGCCGAGTATCTCGACTATATTTCCGGCGACGAAGCCGGTATAAAAAGCGTAACCCTGCGCATAGCAGGCAATAACGCTTACGGTTTTTTAAAACACGAAAAAGGCATACACCGCCTTATCCGCATTTCGCCTTTTGACGCCAGCGGGCGCAGGCACACGTCTTTCGCCTCTGTTGACGTAATGCCGGATGTAGGCGAGAATATAGAAATTGAAATAAACGAAAACGATTTGCGTATAGATGTGTTCAGGGCAAGTGGGGCCGGTGGGCAGCATGTTAACAAAACAAACTCGGCAGTGCGCATAACGCATATTCCAACCGGCACTGTGGCGCAGTGCCAAAACGAAAAATCGCAGCACCACAACCGCGACAGCGCCATGAGCATTTTAAAGGCCAGAATTTATGCTCTGGAGCTTAAAAAACGCGAGGAAGCGCAGCAGGCCAGCTATCAGGATAAAGAAGCCATCGGCTTTGGCAGCCAGATTCGCAGCTATACCATGCAGCCTTACAGACTGGTAAAAGATCACCGCACCAACACCGAAGTAACGGATGTGGATGCGGTGCTGGATGGAAAACTGGACAAACTCATACGAGATAATCTGCTTTATGAGCATACGGAAAAAAATAACCGCCACTCCTGAAGAGCAGTTGGACAATAATCTTTTGGCGGAGTTGGGCGTGCTCTCCGAAACTTTGTCGTCGCTGGTGGATATAAGCGACGATAAAGCCGAACCGGCGCTTATAGCCCGCCTTATAGACATGCCCGCCGAGCACTGGGTAAATTTCAGCCAGCAGCACAACCTGCAGTCATGGTTTGTCATTCCCCTGCGTAGCGATGCGGCCAAGGCCGTGCACTCGCTGGCGTATATAATGGAGCAACTCGCTTTTCAGCGCGATCACGACGCCACTACCGGTTTGGCCAACCGCCGCTACTTTGAACGCTACCTCAGGCTAGAAATGGAGCGGGCCGAGCGCACAAAAGCCGCCCTGAGCCTTGTAATGATCGATTTGGACCACTTCAAGCACATTAACGACACTTACGGCCACCCCTGCGGCGATAAAGTGCTGCAAAAACTTGGCGCTTTTCTCAAGCGCTCGCAACGCTCCTACGATCTGGCCGTCCGTTATGGCGGCGAAGAGTTCATGCTGGTACTGCCAGGTCTGACCATATGGAAGGCCAAAACAATGGCCGAGCGGCTCCTGAAAAAATTCAGCGAGATGGACTTTGTTTGCGACGATCATGCGCCTTTCCACATGACCTTTTCAGGTGGCGTGGCCGGCGTCAGCGCCGAGAGCGGCTACCATACCACTCCGGAGGAGCTTATAAAGCAGGTTGACGATTCTCTGTACGTGGCAAAACGGCAAGGCCGCAACCGCATTGTAATGACCAAGGAAGTAACCGAACTGCATACCGCCACCATGGTCATGGCCGAAGAAAAGCAATTTCTTTTCAGGAAGTTGGAGTAACATATGTCCGTCAATAAAACATTGTCCATAGCTATTTTAAGCGGTAAGGGTGGTGTCGGCAAAAGCAATCTGGCCCTGAACCTGGCTTACGCTTTGGGTAAAAAGCAGGCCAAAGTGCTGCTTATCGACTGCGATTTGGGCTTGGCCAACCTGGATGTGCTTATGGGTATTACCCCCAAAAGCAACATTCAAAGCCTGCTTGATTCCAGCGTAAAGCCGGAGGAACTTATTGTTCCGCTGGCTCCGGGCCTTGAAATGCTGCCGGCGAACTCCGGCATTTTGGATAGTCTGGAGGCGGACAACGCCCTGCCGGAAATGATGGCGGAAAAACTTGACGCGCTGGTGCGCAAATACGATTACGCAATTCTGGATGTTGGCGCGGGCATATCTTCCACTGCTCTGGCATTCGGGGCAATGGCCCTTATGCGCCTGTTGGTGATAACGCCGGAGCCGACCTCTCTTACCGACAGTTACGCTCTGGTAAAGGTGTTGGATACAACCTACGGCATGCGTGACTACTTTGTGCTGGTAAACCAGACCGCTTCCGTCAAAGAAGAGGAACAGGCCTTTAAACGCCTGCAGGCCGCCTGTAATCATTTTTTGGAAATAAACCCCACCCTGCTTGGCGGCGTGCGTAACGACACCAAACTGGCCGATGCCGTGCGGCAGCAAAAACCAGTGCTCACGGCTTTCCCCACATCAAAATTTTCGACCGATGTCAGCGTAATCGCGGATAAAATTGCAAAACTGCGCAATAATATAATGCCGCGTATAGCAGACAGGACGCCGTTAAGCAGGCCGGGTAGAAATAAAGTGAAAGAATAACACCTAGGAAGTATTGATTTTAAATTTGAATTGCGGCACATTGTGACATATTACTCAATTGGGTTTAAACCGCTTGCACACCACACCCGGCTTGGGAGGGTTCATGAACAAAAGCGAACTAATCAAAGCTCTTGCTGATGAAAATGCGCTTTCAAATGAAGAGGCTGCCACCATTGTCGAAACCTTTTTCGATAGTATGAAAACAGCTCTCGCTGAAGGTAACAGGGTTGAAATACGCGGCTTGGGCAGCTTTAAAATTAAGGATTACGAAGGATATTCCGGACGTAACCCTAAAACCGGCAAAATGGTTGAGGTGGCTCCCAAAAAGTTGCCGTTCTTCCGTGCCGGTAAAGAACTGAAAGAATTTCTCAACGAATAACGCTTAAATCCGAATGTGCCTGAACGAACAATATGCGTTAAAGACACATTTGGGTAAAGCCGGTTTGCGTATGCATTTAAAAAACAGCTCTGCAAAAAGCAGGCGCTGCCTTTATGGTATGCCTGCATGTTTTGTGGCTGTTTTTATTTTTTTCTCGTTTCCGCTCGCATCAGGTCAGGCTGGCACAGTGTTGCGCGCCGGCTACAGTGCGGCCTCAGCCCCTGTTGAAGGCTTCACTCCACAGGCAGACGGCATGTTTTCCAATACGCCTGTTCTGCGCATAGCTTATTGTGCTGAGACGCAAGGTTACCTTTTGCCTTGCGCGCACTGAGGCGGCCGCAGCTACGGCGGCCTGGCCCGGAGGGCCGGATTCATAAACGGATTACGGCAAGATGGCGTACCACTTTTGCATATAACCGGGCCTGGTGAATTTACGCCAGATGCCGCTTTGCCGCACAATGAGCGTGACCTTGCCCTCTCATTGGTCTCCCCTTCCAGAATACTCGAAGCCTATACGCGCCTGAACAGCCAAGCCGTGTATGTGTCGCCAAATGCCGAAAGCTGGCTTACGGAAGGCGCTTCCCATCTGCCTCCGCCCTTCATGCCGGTTTCCGGCGCGCCTTGCGTGCTGGTGTTTGCTTATGGCCCATATAAGATTGGTGTAATACTTTTGCCAAAGATCGATGAGCCTCCCATGGAGCTTGCCCCTGAAAAAGCACTTGAGGCACGGCAGAGGGCTATAAATAAAGCCTACGCGCAAGCGTTACAGGCCGGAGGACAACTGGCCGGTAATGTATGCCTTCTTATCGGCGTAAGCCCGTGGGGTAGCGAAGAGGAGAGAAATTTTTTACCGCAAGCCGAAGGTATTTTTCATATAATTCTTGGCGCCGGCGCTGGGTACGGTTTCCCTTTTGCCGTTGCTGGAGCGCACGGAGGCGTGTTGTGGGCCAGGCCGGAAAATTCCGGCAAGTCCGTAAACGTCATCAATATACTGCAATGGCCGCAGCAGGGTTTGCATCTTTGGCAGCCGCAGGCCAATTTTGAAGCCTACCTGCAATTGCTGGGGGCGGAAATACAGCCAGATACGGTAATCGGCAACATGTTTCCGGAATAATTGTGGTTACAACGCATCTATGTCTCCAGCGGTTTGTGAGACTTATTAAATTAAAATCAGCCAATACCCAGAAAAGTGGCGTGCAAAAAGCACCGCCACCAGAGCATCTTGCCTTTAATTTTTTATATATGGTTTTAAAAAACTAAAATTCATTACCCTAAAAAAGCATAAAGGCTAGAACCCTCTTTTATCGTACACGCAAGGCCGAAGCGGCTTTGCTAAAGGCAGGCTGCGCTGCTCGCTTGCGGCGTCCCCTTGGGGGGCGACACAAGCATTTCAACTTTTTCAAAGTTAAAATGCTCTAGCAGCGCGTTTATTTCGCTTGCCAATGTAAAATTGTTGAGCTTTGGCGCGGCCAGCTACACTTTGTCCCCGCAATTTTAGCCGGAGGAGAGCGCGCAGCCTAACAGACCTACGCAATCCAGGTGCAAAAATCTAAAAAAACCAACCGAAATAATCCGTCGTGCTATTGCTTTTTCCCTGTGCTTAATCCAACATCGTATTCCTATGGATACCATGATCATTTTTAACTTCTTCTATACCTTGCTCGGCGTTGCCGTTGCTTTTCTCAACATTGCCAGCGCATTGCACGCGCTTTTGCATAAGCGGGAGCCGTATTCCGCCCTGGTTTGGGTGGCCGTCTGCCTGAGCGTGCCGGTGCTCGGCCCTCTGCTTTACTATATGTTCGGCTTTAACCGCATTCGCAGGCACGCCAGCAGGCTGATGGCCAAGAGCAGTAAACATGACGGTCCGGAAAGCATCTCCAGCCAGGTGGAAGTGCCTTTGGGCGAAATGCGGGCTGCCACTGTGGATGAAACCTATTCGCCTCAAACGCAGTATTCAGCCATAAGTTCCGAAGCGGCCAATGTTTCGCCACGGGCCGTGCCCATGTCGTTTTTACCCCCGCGCGTGCGCAGTCTGGCCTGCATTGGCGAGGCCATTACACATGTGCCCTTGCTTTCAGGCAACTCCGTATCGCCGCTGTTTAACGGCGAGGAGGCCTACCCGGCTATGTTGGAGGCCATTGAGGCGGCCAGGCGCAGAGTTTGGCTTACCACCTATATTTTTGATAACGACGGAACAGGCAAAGCATTTATGGAGGCCCTGCGCAAAGCGGCCGAGCGCGGGGTTGACGTGCGCGTGCTGGTGGACGGGGCCGGAGTCTTTATGACTTACCCGCGCACTGATAAAGTCTTGCGCAAAATGGGTCTGAAGGTAGCCAGTTTTTTACCGCCGCGCCTTATCCCTCCGCAGTTTTCCATAAACTTGCGCAACCATAGAAAATTGCTGCTCATAGATGAGCAAACAGCCTTTACCGGCGGCATGAATATTACAGACACCCACCTTGCGCACAAGCCCAAAGCCAAAGGCATGCAAGCCCTGCTGAACAAATTAGGCGCGGCAACAGCTCAGGATTTGCATTTTAAAGTAACCGGCACCATCATGGCGCCACTACTGCGCATCTTTGCGCGCGACTGGCAATTTTGCACCGGTGAAACTCTGGAGGTTCCATCCGTGGAGAGCTGCGGAGCCATAACCGGAAATTCATTTTGCCGAGCAATTCTTGACGGCCCGGACGACTACTTCGACATATTCTATTCGGTGCTGCTGGGGGTACTCTCCGCCGCCAGAAGCAGCGTACGCATAATGACGCCATACTTCCTGCCGCCGCGCGAGCTTACCACCGCCCTGCAAAGCGCAGTTCTGCGCGGGGTGGATGTATCGGTAATATTGCCGGCCGAAAACGATCATCGCATAGTGGCCTGGGCCACCAACAACACGGTGTGGGATCTGCTGGAGCGCGGCGTAAAAATATACTACCAGCCTCCTCCTTTCGCGCACACCAAACTGCTGCTGGTAGACGGTTTTTACGTGCACATGGGCTCGGCCAATATGGACCCGCGCAGCTTCCGCCTTAATTTTGAACTGACCATGGAAGTGCTTGATATGCCCTTGGCCACACACCTTACGGCCCACTTTGAGGAAGTGCGGCAAAAATCGCGCCCCTTTACTCTGTCCGATCTTAACGCCCGCTCGTTGCCGGCGCGCGTGCGCGACGCGCTGTGCTGGATGCTCAGCCCGTATCTGTAGTATAAATATAATATCCGGGGTATTATGCTTGTTTTTTATCAGGCCAAAGCTTATACCACTTCTTAATCTTATATGGAGATGTTGATATATGAGAAAAGCACTGATTACGGGCATTACCGGGCAGGATGGCGCTTACCTGGCGGAATTTCTGCTGGAAAAAGGCTACGAAGTGCACGGTATTAAACGCCGCTCATCTCTATTTAACACAGACCGCATAGACCACCTGTACCAGAGCCCGCATCAGAGTAACCGTAACTTTATACTGCATTACGGCGATATGACGGACGCCACCAATCTCATCCGCATAGTGCAAGAAGTGCAGCCGGACGAGATATATAATCTGGCGGCCCAAAGTCACGTTCAGGTTTCTTTCGATTCGCCTGAATACACCGCCAATGTGGACGCACTTGGCACGCTACGTTTGCTGGAGGCAATCCGTATATTGGGCCTGGAGCATAAAACAAGATTTTATCAGGCTTCCACTTCCGAACTTTTCGGCAAGGTACAGGAAATTCCGCAAACGGAAAAAACGCCCTTCTATCCGCGTTCCCCTTATGCCTGCGCCAAACTTTACGCTTACTGGATTACCGTAAACTACCGCGAGGCTTACGGCATGTATGCCTGCAACGGCATACTTTTTAACCACGAGTCGCCCATTCGCGGCGAGACCTTTGTTACCCGCAAAATCACGCGCTCCATGTCACGCATGGCTTTGGGGCAGGTAAAATGCCTGTACCTTGGCAACATGAACGCCCTGCGCGACTGGGGCCATGCCAAAGATTACGTTGAAATGCAGTGGCTTATGTTGCAGCAGGAAACACCAGAAGATTTCGTAATCGCAACCGGCCGCCAATTTTCCGTACGCGATTTTGTTAACGCTGCGGCAGCGGAAATCGGCGTCACCCTCACTTGGCAAGGCGAAGGCATTGATGAAACCGGCATTGTTGAAAGCATTGATCCGGCCAAACACGCCTCAGCCATGCGCTCGCACCCTCAAGCCCTCAAGCCGGGCCAGACGATAGTACGTGTAGATAAACGCTACTTCCGCCCGACGGAAGTGGAGACCCTTCTTGGCGATCCGTCAAACGCGCATAAAAAGCTTGCCTGGACCCCGCGCATAAGCTTTGAAGACATGGTGGCGGAAATGATGCGTGAGGATCTGGCCTTGGCCATGCGCGACAATGTGGCGGAAAATGCCGGGTTCAAAGCCTTTTCTTATGAGGAATAAATGTGCCTGGGGGGCTTTTAATCCCGCCGCCAAACTGTTAGTTTGAGTAAGCCAAGGGCACGCAATAATTAAGCAGCACACTCTTTTACCGGCAGGACATAGTAATTTCGGCCATTGGGCGAAAACAAAACGGTATAATTAAGCAAGGCACCTATGGTGCCATGCCGTAACTGCACAGCACATAAGTGAAGCTTAGTATTGGATCTGCATGAAACTGGATGCCAAATTTTATGTAGCCGGACACCGGGGACTGGTGGGTTCGTCCATTTGCCGCAAGCTTGCGGCTATGGGCGTTAGAAGTATAGTCACCCGCACCAGCAAAGAGTTGGATCTGCGCGAACAGTCCGCCGTGCGCGACTTTTTTGCCGCAGAGCGCCCCGATTACGTCTTTTTGGCCGCCGCCAAGGTAGGCGGCATTCACGCCAACAACACCTACCCGGCGGAATTTATTAATGACAACCTGCTCATCCAAACCAACATAATTGACTCCGCTTACAGAAACGGCTGTAAAAAGCTGCTGTTTCTCGGCTCTTCCTGCATCTACCCAAAGCTCTGCCCCCAGCCCATAAAAGAAGAGTACCTCCTTACCGGCCCACTTGAGCCAACCAACGATGCCTATGCCATGGCCAAGATAGCCGGCATAAAAATGTGCCAGGCCTACCGCAAACAATATGGCTTTGACGCCATAAGCGCCATGCCAACCAACCTTTATGGCCCAGGTGACAACTTCCACCCCGAAAACAGCCATGTAATACCAGCGCTTATACGCCGCTTCCATGAAGCAAAGGTATCAGGTGCGCCTGAAGTTGCAATTTGGGGAACTGGCACGCCACGGCGGGAGTTTTTGTACGTGGATGACTTGGCGGAGGCGCTTGTAGTTTTGATGCAAAAGTATTCGGACTATGAGCATATAAATGTGGGATGTGGGCATGATATAAGTATAATGGAAGTTGCGCGCCTTATTTCCGAAGTCACGGGTTACGGTGGAAAAATATGCAAAGATACGTCTAGGCCGGACGGCACGCTTGAAAAACTGCTGGATGTTACCAAAGTAAGAAGCATGTGGTGGAAAAAACAAACAGATTTGCTGGAGGGGTTACGCCAAACCTACAAGTGGTTTAGTGCGCAATATGCAGAAATATAAGTAATGGAGGCAATATTTTTTCCACATTTTATACCAGCCATTAACGCTTGCTCTGGCATTGACCAAGGGCACGGTGTATGTCTTGCATGCTGTCACTTATTGCAGCCATCCATGCAAGAGTTGGCTATGGAAAAAAGATTCGCTGCCTTCCTATATACTGCAATACTCAATGATTACAAGGTTAACAGCAGATCAGCGGCCGATGCCACGACAAAATTTTAAATTCATGCTCTTTGACCAATAAAATTTACAAAACTTACAAATAATGCCGAAGACACGACCATATCTTTCAATTATTCTGCCAGTATACAATGCCAAGCGCTGGCTTTCTACCTCTATTGAATCAATTTTGCGTCAATCGTGGGTAGATTTTGAGCTACTATGCTTGGATGACGGTTCAACAGACGGAAGCCTCGCCATTTTGGAAAACTATGCCAAGCATGATCCGCGTGTTCTTGTTTTTCCCTATGAACACATTGGCTTGGTGGGTATCCTAAACAAAGGACTGTACCTTGCTTCAACTCCACTTATAGCGCGTATGGATGCAGATGACATCGCACACCACGAGCGGCTTGCAAAACAAATACACCGCATGGACCAGCAAGAAGACTTGGTGGCGCTTGGTACTGCGATGGATTGTATTGACGAACATAGCCACATGTTAAAACGGCATATACCGCCTGTCGGACATGATAAAGTCATGGAATTGATGTTGTGGCAAACTACCTTAGCCCACCCAACCGTTATTATGCGTAAGGAGGCTGTATTACAAGCCGGAGGCTACAGGGACTGTTGCATATACGCTGAAGACTATGATTTATGGCTCCGGCTAAGCGCATTCGGTAAATTGGATAACCTATCGGAAAGTCTCCTATTATATCGTATCCATTCACAAAGTTCAACTGGGCTGCATACTTTAGAGCAACGCAATTCCATGCTTTTTGCACAGGTTTGCCATTTCTTTCGTATGCAAGGTCTTGCGGAGCCGGAACGCTCAAGTCTGGATATATCTTTGTCCAAACTTGGAGTTCCGCTAAAAGCCGAGATTGAAAGCCGCATGTTACAAGTACGTGCAGATCTTTTAGGCGACGAACATGAATGTCCAGATAATGGAAAGTTGCTAGAGAGTATACGTAAGGCTCCGCAACTCCCCACAGTGAAAAAAGGTATTTGTCTATACTATTTGAAGTGTGCCCATAGATACATGCGGACAAGGCCATTGCGTGGGTTAACCTACTTGCTCAAGGCTGCTGTAATACACCCGTGTACCTTTTATTACACGATTCTGCACCGGTTTGTGCCATGGAAATAGCCTATCAATCACGTATTTCAATTATAAGTCCATGTTACAACGCCGAACCGTTTATCAGGGAAACATACGCTTCTGTGTTGGCACAAACGTATGAGGACTGGGAGTGGCTTATTGCTGACGATTGCTCAACTGATGCAACATATGAAGTGATCAAGGGGTTTGAAAGCGATCCTCGCATACACGTCTTCAAAACACCTCGTAATATGGGAGCAGGTTACGCCCGTAACCTTTGCATACAAAATGCATCTGGTCGTTTTTTGGCATTTCTCGACGCAGATGATCTGTGGAAGCCGGAAAAACTGATGCGTCAACATATATACATGCTGGAAAACAGGGCAGCCATTTCACACGTATCTTACACGTTTATTGCTAAAGACGGAGAAGAGAGAAATACCGTGCACGTAACATCAAGACTTACGCTAGACTCATATATGCGGCGCACTGAGATACCGGGATCTACTGCAATGATAGACAGGACCCTTTTACACCACGTCAGATTTCCCGTTACACGCCGCCGAGAAGATACTCTGTTTTGGGTTTCCACCTTCCTCCATGGGCAAACATCTTTTGGCCTGGACGATCCTCTTGTATTATATCGTACAAGCGACTCTCAAGTTACAAGTGCGCGTAATATACCACGCATGGTTTGGTATACATTCGTAATTTTTATGCGCACTGGGCGATATATAGGGTATGGTAAAGCTCTTTTCTATTTTTGCTGTCACTTTAAAAACGCATGTAAAAAAAGATTATAGCGGTTTTAAAATTATTAATGCACGGAAACACAAAGAAAATAACAAATATTTATCAATTATTACAAATAAGTATACACATACTAGCTGACAATATACACATTTACATGATATAAATTCAGTATTATTGAACCAGTAAAAAGAGAGACCATGCATTTACTTCTTGTTATGACCCGTGGCATGTCACTTGCGGAATGGGAAAAAAATGGTTCACTTTCGCGTGAACTGGCTCTTTATGCCAAAATGGCCACACAAGGCGTCAAAACCAGTATCATATCATGGGGTGGAAAAAAGGAAAGGGATATAGCAAAACCCTACCCTTGGCTTACAGTGTATGGAAATTTTTTCAATCTGCCGGTCCCCAGATATGAACGATTAATGCCTTTGCTTCACGCCATCCCGCTTATCACGGCCGACATAATCAAGTCCAACCAGACTAACGGGGCAGATTGTGCATTACGTTGCGCCCGTTTCTGGAAAAAACCCTTCATTTCCCGTTGTGGCTATATCTGGAGCGAATTTTGCAAGAAGGAAGCCCTGGACCTACTGGAACATGCGCTATGTATAGAAAAAAACGTTTTTTCCCAGGCCGATGCGTGTATAGTTACCACACCAAGTGCCGTGCGCTACCTTGCTGCCACGCACGCCCTGCCGCATGAAGCTTTTACTTGTATTCCCAACTATATTCCAGACCAGTTTTTCGTTAACCCGCTGCCGGATTATCATGCCGAAGGAACTCCCGTAATCACCCAAGTAGGGAGGCTGTCTCCACAAAAAAACCTTTTCTCCCTGATTGCAGCCTGCGCAGGGCTTGGCGCTACACTTAGGCTTGTGGGAAGCGGGCCGAAAAAAAAAGAGCTGGCTGAACATGCCCGTAACCTTGGTGTTACGGTGGATTTTATTGAACGCGTGGAACATGAAAATTTGCCTGCGCTTCTGCGGCAAAGCACAGTCTGCGTGCTGGCCTCCCATTATGAGGGGCATCCTAAAGCCCTTTTGGAATATATGGCCTGTGGCTGTGCCATTCTTGGGACCAATGCCCCTGGAATAAACACAACAATAGAAGACCGAAAAACCGGGCTGCTGTGTGAAACAGACCCAGCCTCTATCAGAGTAGCGCTTGAAACGCTGCTCAACAACCCTGGTTTGCGGCAAACTCTGGGGAAAAACGCCCGACATGCCGCAGCAAATTATTCTATCGACACTATTTCAGATATGGAACTAAAGCTGTACACGCAATTTGCAAGCCGTACGCGCGTCCAAAAAATCGTGTCCGCAATTCGAATTTTATTTTTTTATCCTGGTAAAATAGCGCGCCGCCTGCTTACAAAAATAACCCCAAAGGATGACGATAAATTTTGTGATGACGATAAATTTTGTGACGACGGCAAATTTTGTGACGACATTATGGCCCGCGTCGATCATTTCATAGACAACAAGCCACCGGCGCAGGCTCTGCGCATTCTTTTCTCGCTTGAAGAACAACTGTATCCGCGCGAAGGTAAACTTGCCATCGCCTATGATGGCGGAACGCATACCAAGCACCGGCATACTGGGTACCATGACTTCTTTGTAGACCATGTGCGAAAAGGTGAAAAGGTCCTTGACGTGGGTTGTGGAATCGGGTTTTTGGCCTATGACATGGCGAAAAAGGCGCACGCCTTGGTTACCGGCATTGAACTTAGCGAAGAAAACGTCTCTGTTGCCCGAAGCAAATTTTCCCACCCGAATGTGGAATATATTCAGGGCAATGCGCTTACAGATATAAAAGGAGACACCTATGATACCGTAGTCCTCTCCAATGTTCTGGAACATTTGCTTGGCAGGATCGAGTTTTTGTCAGCCCTACGGGAAAATTTGCGTCCCAAGCGCTTTTTACTGCGCGTACCACTTTTTGAGCGGGATTGGCGCGTTCCTCTAAAAAAAGAGCTGGGTATGGATTGGCGCCTGGATCCGACTCACGAAACAGAATACACCTATGAGCGCTTTGTGTATGAATTGACCAGGGCTGGCCTTGCCATACGCTACAAGGAGTTCCGCTGGGGGGAAATTTGGTGCGAAGCCACAGACCGTATTGATTTTATGCACTCCAACACGACTTCTTGCCAGGTCACGGTGCTAATGTCCGTTTATAATGATAAGAAATACGTGGGGGAAGCGATTGAAAGCATACTACGGCAGACAATGCGAAATTTTTCATTACTGATTATTGACGATGCATCAACTGATGGCACTGCTGCAATTATTGAGGAATACGCCAGTAAAGACTCCAGAATACGAACTCTCACCAACAAATTTAATATGGGGCTGACCGCAAGCTTGAACCGCGGCATACAGCTCATAGATACACCATATATTGCAAGAATGGATGCAGACGACATCGCATTTCCCGAACTTTTGAAAAACCAACTGGCCTATATGGAATCCCACCCAGAAATTGCCGCTGCGGGTTGCCATATTCTTTTTTTTAATGATGCCACTCTTAAAGATGCCCCCCGTATCTGGGCGCCATCATCCGCTCCAGATGATATTCGCCACCATACCCTCACCAAAGGGCCGGAGCTGTCTCATCCAGGCTCAATACTGCGCACCTCGGCAGTCAAGGCTGTAGGTGGTTACCGTACGCAATTTTCCACTACCCAAGACTATGACTTGTGGCTACGCCTGTTGGAACAATACGAACTGGGCAATGTGCCCTGTACACTCATGCTATACAGGCAGCATGAGAATACAGTTTCACAAGCCAAGGCAACGCAACAGGCCGTTAACCATGTTATGGCAATGCAGTCCTCGGAACATCGACGCCAAGGCAGGCCAGATCCTATTGAAGGCGCGGAACCAAACATTGCCTTGCTCTTTTCGATGCTTGACCCTATGCAGCCAAGCTTTTATGCATGGTTAAGGCTTTTGTCGGTACGCCCCGTGCAAGGCAAAGCAAAACTTATTTTCGAAACCTTACGCCTTTTTGCCTCCAATGACGCTGCATTGCAGCTTGAACACAATTGCATGTGCTCTTATCTGCATGCCTATGAACTGGAATACATGACAACAGCTCTTATTCAAAACGAAAAATTGAGATCTGAACCGGACTATCAGGAAGTGATGCAACTTGTAGAGATCATGAACCGCAAACTTGACAGGTACCAACAATGAACATAGGTGCGGACATTCCCCTTTACCAACACGAGGAGCAACTGCGGCAAATTCTCGAATATGCCCGTCAGCCAGGGGCTCACTTGTATCTTGCCGGCAAGCGCCATCCAAAACAGACTTTTTCTGTCACCAATTATTGTGAAAAACACTATTTGACGGAAAAGGTATCATTCTTCCCTTATTATGACATATGCAGAAAGTTTCCCATTTTGAAAAAGGACTGCGATGTCTGGTTTGAACGCACGGCAGATCTGTCTGCCGGTGTACTTAAAAATACCCTGCCCCCCAAAAACAGGTACGTACTGTTTGCAACCATGTTCCACCCCATGAAGGACGAAGGAAACTCCGTTGTCATCAGGCACTGGCTGGATATCTTCCGTCACCAAGGGTATAAGATTCATCTATTATACTATGGAATTGACGCCAAAGATATGCGCAACAAAAAAGAGGGCCCTCTTGACGCATGTTGTGACAAGTTATTTTCAGTTCCGGTAGTAAGCTACTCTGTTGGTTGCAATCAAAACGGACTGAACGTGCATGTTGATGACTGGTGCGGACCGGAGGTCATAGACACTGTAAAGGAACTGGTAGCAGAATACCCTTATGATGTATGTTTTACCAACTATACTTTCTTTACATCCATTTTTGAGTATTGCCATGCATACACGGAAAAAATAGTACTCACCCATGACAGCTTTCTGAATAGAAACCGCAAACTCCTGGCACAGGGGTTTTCTGAATCATGCTGGATGAGTGTTGACGCGGCGGGAGAAAAACTGGCGTGTTCACGCTCAAACAAGGTTATAGCCTTGCAGAAAGAAGAGTCTGCATACTTTTCTGGTATTTCCCCAGAAACAACACTAGTCGACACAATTCCGCCACTGTGTGCCCCAGTAACAGTACAATACCCC
This sequence comes from Desulfovibrionaceae bacterium, assembly GCA_031550525.1. Classification (GTDB taxonomy): domain Bacteria; phylum Desulfobacterota; class Desulfovibrionia; order Desulfovibrionales; family Desulfovibrionaceae; genus WRHT01. The sequence goes on along the minus strand of JAVBON010000003.1, from coordinate 140,157 downwards.
CCCCGGTCCGGGGGCAAACTGGTTGTCGGCTATCTTGGGTCTGGCAACTATGTGAACGAAACAAACCTCTCTTTATTTATAATGGCGGCCGCACAGGATGAAGTGCTCCAAAGTACACTCCGCCTGCGCATTGCCGGAGGAGTGTCCAAAACTATCTATGATTTTTGCCATCGGCAAAATTTTGGCACACTGGAACACGAACTTGTGGGTCAAGTAGATGATTTACAAGACTTTTACGTTTCATGCGATGTTGTAATCAATCCGGAACGTGGAGGAACTGGCATAAAAATCAAAACGCTGGACGCAATGGCCCATGGGGCTGCTATTGTCTGCACCGCAGCGGCAAGCGCCGGTACGGGCTCCTCAAGCTCGTTCCACAACGCGGAAGATGTAGCTGGATTGATCCCACGCTTACGGCTAATTGCAGAACAAATATTGCTTGTTGACGAATTACGTAATTATTCACAATACGTCTATGCAAACCTTGTTTCTGAATATACCAGAAGGGCGGAATTGATGCTTACATCCACAAAGGCTATAGTTACTGAGGGCGTACCACTCATCAGCGAAGGGAAGGATGCCTATTTTCTGCGGTTGTTCGAAGATCTTCTGAAGCATACCGGGGTTGCTGGTAAAACGATAATTGAGGTTGGTTCGGACTACAACCTTGTCATGGCGCATCTATGCCTCGCCAACGGAGCCGAGCATGTTTACGCCTGCAATCCCTGGCTCCCATCTCCAGAAGCTCTGCAACTGCCACGCAATTTAGACCTTATGCGATACGACTTTGCACTATGCAAGTTGCCACCGCATTCTGTCGATCTGGTTTTTTGTATAGCCACTCTTGAACATTTTATGGATGTAGAAGCAGTCTCAAGCAAAATGCTTGAGATTTTAAAGCCGGACGGGAAAATATTTTTGCAGGGCGAGCCATTCTGGACGTGTAGTGTCGGACACCATTTATGGGCAACCAAAAATACATCAATACCAGGTGGGTATACATTTTCCGGCAACAACCCGGTGGATAATTGGGCGCATATGGTACTCAGCCCCGATGAAATGCGCGCCGCCCTTGGTAAAAAGGTGGGAACGACAATTGCGGTGGAGGAAGACATAGAACCCATCGTCGACAGCATCTATTTTTCCTCCACATCAAACAAACTGTTGCCATCCGACATATTGCGGGAACTGGGTAAATCTTTTTACTATACCACTGAGCGAAGCTTGGATGTCAACGAACCCAACCAGTATTACACAGTTGCGGCAAAAACAATTGCGGAAGAAGACCTTCGCTGCTCCGGTCTCAAGCTGTTCGGACGTCCTAAAAACAGCCTTGAAGCCAGGGAAATGGAAGACCTAGTATCTGTTATCGTGCCATGCTACAATGTACAGGAATTCGTTGGCGAATGTCTGGATTCAATACTCGCTCAATGCGACATTCCCATTGAAATCATTCTGGTGGACGATAAGTCTACAGACGCCACCCTGGATATTCTAAACCGCTATACCGTGTACCATCCAAATGTGACCTTGTGCAGGCATGACTACAACCTAGGGTTGGGACCTGCCAGAAACACTGGGGTAAAGGCAGCCTCCGGAAAGTACCTGTTTTTTCTCGATTCCGATGACATTCTTGCTTCTGATACAGCAATTGCCGAGCTTGTCGCAAAGATAAAGAAAGAAAAGTGCCCGGTGGTGGTTAGTAGCTGCCGAAAGCTTTTGCTTTCCGGCACGGAAGAAGATTTTGACGAAAAACAGCGGGCGCAGTGGGGGGGCAATATCGACACAGCCCTGCCCGGTATTAAAGCTTTTTGCGGTGCATACCTGCTGGAGCGAGACATCTTTGTCCCCATGCGTGCCTGGGGGATTTTGTTCGATAGCGCATTTTACAAACAGCATGATTTCAGCTTTCCGCCTGGCGCCCATGAAGACCTGGCGACCATTCCCTTTATCTATGCCATGGCCGACAATGTTTACTACAGTTCAATAGTCGCCGTTGTTTACCGCGAGCGAAGCAATAGCCTGTCTAACACGGCATGGACAAAGACCCTCTGCGCCAATGCCTCCTTAAACTGGTCTGTCATCCAACGAAACCTTAAACTCTTCTCACTGGATGGGCGAACCCCGGAAGTAGCCGCGAGCGTACTTGGGCATAATACATACAAGATTATTACCAATGGATTGGAAAACTTGGGGGTTGAAGCCTTTTTCGATTCCGCGCAGTATATTGCCTCATCTGTTTTCAGAAAAATTGATCAACAGCAATTTGATTCTGTTTTCTACATGGTAAGGGCGCTTAAGAACATTGCCCCGTCCGAAGAAAGCTATGCAAAAATCGCCGGTTGTTTTCATTATGAAAATCTGCTCGAGTTCTATTTTCCAAATGGCACGATGCGGAAAATCGGCGAGTGCATAATTCGCGTGCCAAAGACAACCAATCAAAATAATGATGAACTTAAGGAAGTTTTTCAGTTTTATAACGCGCATTGCCCGTCTTCGGTTAAAAAGCACCCGGCCATGCTCACTGAGGGAGACAGAGCCGCGTACTATTACTACGCTTCCAAGGTAAAAGGCTCTGGTGCAGTTATTGATACAGGCTGCTTTATTGGAGGCACAACTCATGCCCTTGTTGAAGGGTTAAGGCACGACTCTTCCGCCGCATACGCAGGGCGAAAGGTCTATGTATATGATTTATTCAAGGTTGATGACGGATACATACGCCAATGGCTGAAAGAAATATTTGACGATGATGTAACAGACGCCACAGTTAACTTCCGGAATTTTTTCGATAAAATGACCGAACCGTTCAAGGCAGCGCTTGAAGTACATGAAGGAGATATCTGCGAAATCGGCTACTCCTATAATCGGCCAATAGCTTTTCTCGGACTGGATTGCTGCAAAACCCTCGCTATTACAGACAGCGTGATAAGAAATTTTTTCCCTCATCTGGTTCCAGATGAGTCCGTTGTCATCCATCAGGATTATATCCATGTGTGGCATCCGTATATTCACATTTCCATGGAGCTGTTAAGCGAGTACTTTGAGCCGCTTGTGGAAATTGACTGGGGAGGAAGCTACGTTTGGAAATGCGTCAAACAAATAACACCAACCAGCATTGAACGTATTTTCGGCCCCAGTGACGCTCCCTCTGAAAAGCGATTCGCCTGGTACTCCGATTATGAACGCAACGATATCCTTTTGCAAAAAAAACAGAAGAGTCTGCTCTATTCAAATAATCAAATGACGCTCAGCCTAGCACGCGCCATATACTTAAAGAGTATGGGACTTAAAGACGCCGCGAGGCAACTGGGCATTGAGACGCTTGAGCAGTATGCAAACTATTGCACTGTGGATTCCCTTGAGGAAAATTTGCGGCTGGGCCTTAACTTGGACGAATATTCCACTGTACGTTTTGACATATTGCACATGAAAAGAGCGCCTAAAAATACCGAGGATACGATTTCAGATTTTGTTGAGACAATACAGGCGGAACATGGCACTGGCAATGTTGCAGCAGCGCGCGCCCTTACTGCCGCCATGGCGCTTGAACTTGCCAAGTTGCAAGAAAAGAAATTTCCCGCAAGGTTAAACTTTTTAAAAATATACAAGAAAGTATACTCACCAATAAAGATATATATAAAAAAGCATAAATATTTATATGCCATTGCCATAAAAGCAAAACAGCTTTTGGCAAGTACACATGGTGCGAGCAATTGTTAAATTTCCATGTGGGAGTGACTTTCACAAAAATATTGCAGTTTTTTCAAAATGGCTATCTTGAGTTATGCTACGCAAACATAGACGTGATGCGTAAAAAATGCTGTATACTTCCTATTAACATTTTAACCCAAGATTGTTTATAATTATTTCATCTTTCGAAACAGGGGTTCATGGGGCATAGTCACAATATGCAAGGCTGTCAAACTTCGGAAATACTGCAAATTCCCGCAAAAATATTTTATGTGTGGGATGGTCCCTTGCCGGAAAAAGTTTCCGACTGCATCGGTAGTTGGAGAAAAGTCATGCCGGACTATGAAGTTGTTGAGGTTAACAACTCGTCGTCCTATTTTGATTTTCAAGGCGAACTGGAGAGGTGCGCGTGGTTTAAAACTGTGTACGAGCGCAAAATGTGGGCCTATGTTTCCGACTATATCCGTGTGAAAACACTTCTGGACCATGGCGGAATATATTGTGACACGGATATCACCGCTCTCAAAAGTTTTGACCGCTTTCGCAAGCATGAACTATTTACCGCATTTGAATCCCCAACATTGATAAATATGTCCATTTTCGGATGCATTCCTGGTCATCCGTTGCTCTACGATCTGTATGCCTTCTATCAGAAGGATATATGGGAGACGCCGGTCTATACTATTCCTGAAATAACCACTCGCCTTCTCACGCAAAAATATGCCTGCATTCTTTACGACAGCCGTAAATTTCAAAAAATTGTCAAATTCGGTGCAGTAACTCTGTATCCAGAAAAATTTTTCTACCCCTACCGTTATGATGAGACTTATGATGATAGCTGTGTAAGTGAAGATACCCATACAATTCATTGGTGGAACGCATCCTGGACCAAGCAGGAAACAATCAACTGGCTGAAAACAAAACATTTGCCTGCGACAGATGGGCGTAGCAAAAAACACGATCTGCAGACCGTGTTGCGGCATACCGAATCGGAATTACGCCTTGAGGTGATGCTATTTAATAAGCTATGCCTGTTCAGGGCTTATAAACAGGCCGACTGTAAAATTATAAAATTATTCGGGCGTCTGCCACTTTTGACGCTTATGTGGAAAAACGACTGCATCATGTTTTTTCTATTTAATTATTTTCATATCTACAGCCGGGTACACAAGTAATGCCCACACCGAAAATTTCCGTCATAATTCCTGTCTACAAAGTTGAAGATTATCTTAACCAGTGCGTTGAAAGCGTGCTGTCTCAATCTTTTACCGACCTTGAAATAATTCTTGTTGACGACGGTAGCCCTGATGGCTGCCCCGTTATGTGTGACACTTACGAATCCAGTGATGCAAGAATACGGGTGGTTCACCAAAAAAACCTCGGGCTTGCCGGAGCGCGGAACACGGGCTTGCGCCTTGCCCGAGGCGATTACGTGGCCTTTCTTGACTCCGACGACTACCTCATGCCGGACGCCTACGCAAAACTTTATGACAAAGCTGTTGAACATGATGCGGATATTGTGTTTTGCCAAGCGCAATATTTTGACGACACAAGGCAGCAAAGCGTTATCACTGATGACTCTTCGGCCTTGCCTCTTTTTAAACATAAAAAATTCTCAGGTGCTTTTAACTGGCGAGATGTGGGAGCGGAGAAAATATTTTCATATGATTCGTTTGTAGTAGCCTGGAACAAGCTTTGCAAACGAAGCTTTCTTGTGGAAACTGGTGCGGATTTCCCCCTGGGGCTAATTTATGAAGATAACCCGTTTTACTTTCAAACTATTTTTGCGGCAAAGCGTATGACGACAGTTATGGAACGGCTGGTTTGCTACCGCATCAACCGGAAAGGTTCCATAATTAGCGATGTAGCCGAGAATAAAGGTGCTAAAGCCATCCATATACTGGGCATCATGGCGCATATTGAAATGCGGCTGGCAACGCTGTTGCCAGAACACCTGCGATGTTTTTTTCATACATATGCCCTCAACGAAATACGCCACAAGTTCGCCCTTATTCCGGAGCGACTGTGGCATAAATACTTGTCACTTGCCAAAGGGCTTCTGCCTCCGTTTTTATACTGTAAGCTAAGGGCATATGTTTTTGGAAAAAACCTGAAAAGCGCCCCCCCCTCCATTGAGGCATTTATTCGTATTATCCGCAACTCCCAGGCAAGCTTTGTACAAATATTTCGCAATATCACCCTATTTTCTTTTGAAAAATCAAAGCATCAGCCTGGCCAATACAGCAGCATTTTGGCCCTTGGGGCAGCTTATGAAATTGCCCGCACCCTTGAGAGCATTTACCCTGTCAATAACTTTTCTCTGCATTGCCATATGGATTCGCAAATTCTCAGTGAACATCTTGAAGAGCTTATTGCCAAAACGCCTAGCGAGAGCTTTATTCACAATATAATTAACTCTCCACGCAGCCCAAAGGGTGAGTGCATTTGCACATTTGGTGTGCCGGAAGAAGCGCCGGCCATGGTTGCCGTAGAAGCAGCTTCGATCCGCGGGTCACTTGCCATTGCATCAAGCGTGCTGTTCATTGATTTTGCGTTGAAAGGCCTTGACCCATACCATTTGAAAACTCTTTTTTATACATTGAATTGTTTTTACCCCTACAAAGACATACATTACCTGCGGTTGGAGGGAAAACGCAAATCCCCCCTTGTGCCGACAGTAAAAAACCTGACTTACAAAACTCTGCCCCCAGCCGGAACCGTAGATATGCTGGGCGCTTTAAAACTAAAACTTAAAGGGCTGGAGGCGGAACAGTTTAACAAATATTTACGCGTAGCCGTTTTAGGCCTTCCATTATTCACCGGGCGCAAAAGATAGCGCCAATTACCTCGTGATTAATTTATGAAAGATATTTCCGTAATCATACCGGTATATAATGCGGAACCATTTTTGCCGCGTTGTCTTGATTCTGTCTTGGCAAGCGGGATTGAGGGCATGGAGGTTCTTCTTATTAACGACGGCAGCACTGACGCAAGCGCCGATATATGCATGCAGTACGCGGCTAAAGACTCCCGCATAGTCTGCTGCGCACAAGAAAACAGAGGAGCCGTGGCCGCCAGAAACCGGGGTATGGATATGGCTAAAGGCGCTTATATCATGTTTATTGATGCCGATGATTACGTCAGCCCAGGCTATGTGCGGGCTTTACACGAAACTACCCTCGCGGCCGTTGCGGATATCGTCTTTTGCAACATCCTGCGCCTGCGTAAAGAAATGATTGTTGAAATGACTGACTATCAGGTGAAAGAACTTACCCAGCACGCAGATAAATTGGCCCTCTTAAAGGAAACCTATTACCCAGGCCCATGTGCGAAAATTTACCGGAGAAGTCTTTTGGAAGACAACGGCATCCGCTATCTTATGGAAGATGGCTACTTCGGTTTTGCCGAAGATATGCTCTTCACACTGCATGCCACGTATGCCGCACGCAAAATAGTCTTCTGCCCCGGGGCCTCCTATTATTACTGCATGGATAACGAAAACTCCATTTGCTCCAAGCCTTCGATTCAACTACGTAATAACAATGACCGACTAATAATTATAGGCCACATGCTGCGCTTTGCACAAAAAAAAGGACTACAGGGTGAAGAACTTCTGCAGGTTTTGCAGGCCGTGGAAAACCACTTGCGTTGGGGTGGGTCTTATACACTAAATACGTTCATGGCCCGTCTTGATGTAGAATGCATAGATTCAGATATAAAAAAACATTTTTATAATTTTGCAGATGAATTGAAAAAAGAAGTACATCTTAGGCAACGATTTAAAACCATAATAAAAAACATGCTGTTGCGGATACCCATATTATATAAACTGGCCTCAGCCTTAAGGAGACAATGGCACAACTTTTAAAAATCTCTGACTTTATTTTTTCAGAAGCCTTGCCTCCTCTTACAACCTGCCCTGCCTATTACATTATTCGGAGGGTATATTAAGATTTTACGGCTATTCACCAGCAGCCCCGCTATACGCTCTTGCCGGTAGCAATCCTTGTTCCTACTTATATTTTCCCTCATCATGTTAGGCCTGTTCAGCCTCATAAACTTCAGAGAGCACTCTGGGTATATCCTGTTGAAATGTCTTATAAGTGCAATGCTCCTGCGCATGCGCGAAGGCATTCGCCGCAAGGCTTTTACGCAAGGACTTATCTGTGTGCATGCGCAAAAATTCTGCCTACAATCCTTCACAATACCAGGCTCAAAACATAAGTAATTCTACCCTTCCAGCGTGTACTTTTCCAGTGAATTTTGTCTGTTTACCACAAGGAGGTAATAATCCCACCTTATCAAGCTTTTCCCACAATAAGCTGTAAAAAAACGTCGCCCAATACACTAAGGGAAAAAGAGCTTCGGAACCACCACTAAATTAGGCTGAAGCAAGCTCTTCCACTCGCACATGGCCTGATATCAACTTTAATCATATAGTTCTTTTATTAACATAGATGCCGGTTACAACATCCAGAAATTTTTGAGCCCAATCAACAGGCGAATAGAGGGTGTTTATTAGGCGAAGAGAGTTAGAGGCTATTTTGTTTCTCAGTTCCACCGATTCCGCCAGCATTAGAATTGCCCGCTCCCAACCCTTAGCAGAGTCAGCAAGAAAACCATAATCTTCTGACGGAATAGTGGAACAGGAGGCCTGAGCCATGCCTGAGACAACGGGGATGCCTAATTGGTGAAAAACAAAAGCTCTACCTGGGTTGGAGGGGCGTTTGCTTCTATACAGACGGTTTGCGGCCGAATCCTTGTATAAGGTGAATGTATCAAGCGCACGAAGTATAAAGGAGCGCAACCTACCCTGTACGGAAAAGACGTTAGGCACGATGCCTATATCGGCACGCAAAAGCGTTTCCTCCACCGTGGCGAGATCCCACTGAATATCTTCCACCTGAATATCGGGGCGTCCAACCTTCCATTGCCCGTATGAGGAAATATCGTATACCGCTAATAGTTTTACAGGCAACTTGGCAGCTACGGATTTAAGGGCAATATTCACGTTGGGCGCGAATAAAGGAAGGTGCGAAAATGCGCCATGTACGGCAAGGGTCAGCGTATCTGAATTATTGTGCAGCTTTCTTTTGCTGTATATATTTTCCACCAACGGCAAAAACACTACAGGAACATCTCCAGCCAGATCATCGATTTCGTCTTGAGCTCCGGCAACATAAAAATCTACATCTGGCACTTTACCGTTCTGAATACTGCCGCAAACCTTCCCTACACTTCGGCATTGTCTTACGGCCTCCGCATCGTACATACGCTTGCCGAAGACTAATATGTCATATTCCTCAACCTTAGGGAGGGAAGAAGACACTATAATATCATGCGTGCCCAAAGATTTAAGCACAGCAGGGTAATGCTCGCCGTAAATTCTGGCAGAGCCGATCTTCATGTCGGGTTTGTTGTAAAAAAAAAGTTTTAATCGCGCATTGCACATATCACGCCTTGTGTACCTACTAGTAGCGCCAATATGAAGGAACATAAGTCACGCCGCTGACTGAGCTTCTATCGGCAATTTTCGGACCATGCTGGGACGTGAAGGTGAGTATATCATCCACACTGTCTATAAGTATACCTGCCGAGCATTTAATGGAAATGCTCATCTGGGAGCCAATAAGGGTGAATTCCGGCAAAAAGCAGCGGATAACACCTTTGCCTTCCACAATAACTAGCTTTTTATAGTCTTCCCTATTGGGGGCAAGTGTTGCGATAATTCGTTGATATTCATCGGTAATTCTGCAAATTATCTCCGGCGCCTCCACGCGTTCTCTTGCCTCATATTCAAGTACCAGCGTCACGTCCTCCCCGGTTGCAAGAGCACCTTCAATCCGCTTGCCGTCGTTGTCCTCAAAATGGCATGCGGTGAATATTATGTCGCCGGTTCCGGTGTGGAGCAAATTGCGGCCGCTGCCGTTTTCAAAGCCAGCGCTTTTGTAAGCAGTCATGCCAATGTATTCTTTGGATATCCAGGCGGATTCTCCGCGAGACACTATTTCGCCGCGCTCCATGATAATAGCCTTGTTACACAATCTTTCCACCTGATAAGGACTATGTGTGACAAGCACCATTGTAATGCCACTGGCCATTAAAGACTGCATCTTCTTGAAACTCTTCTTTTGAAACTGTATGTCGCCCACGGCCAAAATTTCATCCACCAAAAGAATGTCCGCATCAGTATGCACGGCCAATCCAAAGGCCAGCCTTGCTTGCATGCCGCTGGAATACTGCCACACCGGGCAATCTATCCAATCGCCCAGTTCGCTGAACTCAATCACTTGTGGGGTAAGGGCCTTGAGTTGGGTAGCGGAAAAACCCATAATAGTACCCAAAAGGCCTATATTCTCACGTCCGGTCAGTTCCATGCTTATGCCCGCGTTAAGTTCGATCATGGAGAAGACAGAACCGTTCACCTGCAGTTGCCCTTTATCGGGCAAGGTGACCCCGGCCAGCAATTTCAGCAGGGTAGACTTACCTGCCCCGTTTTTGCCGAGTATACCTAGAGCATCGCCCCTTTTCAGCTCAAGGTTGATGTCACGAAGCGCGCAATTTTCGGCTGCAAGCGTTTTTCTCGCCCAAGGTCGAAACGGCGGCAGACCGTATCGCTTCCATATGCCTTGCGCTTTGATTGCAATGTTGTTCGTCATACCGTAACTCTCTGTTGGAAATTAAAAAATCAAGCGGCAAAAAATCGCTTCAGGCGGGTGCCAATTTTTTTTACCAACAGAAGAAGCAGGTTCCGACCAGGAATCGCTTCTACGCTTTGCTCCCGACACTTTCTTAAGTCATCTTCCAACCGTGCCACTTTGGCGTAAGCGTCATAACAGCCCTTTTCATATAGCGTCAGCTTTAACTGATACATTTCCGGATGTACGATATCCCAAGGCGTCTCCTTTCCGGTAACGCCTTGCGGGAGCTGCGCACCTTTTTTAACCGCTACAAGCAAGTTTTGCTTGTACCATACCGGCAGGGTGTCATGCGCCCAAAACTTTCGGCGCATAATATCAAGCAGCATAAAACCGTTTTGCTCAAAAAGCTTCGCCCAAAACGACGGAAATTGCTCATTGTAATGACGCGTGCCGCCCTGTTTGGGAATAGCGGCGGCAAAAAGCACAATGTCGGCCCGTTCCGTGAGATACGCAACAAACGCCTCTGCACGCTCGGGCATAAAGTGTTCCGCGACCTCCAATGATATCGCCAAATCATAGCGCCCTACCACTGGAAATGATTCGGCAAGGTCATGTATCATAAACTTTTCTGGAGGAATATGCGAAAGCCCTTTTGGAACCCACGGCCCGTCAACACCCAAAAAGTTCTTGATTCCCAGTTGGTCCAGAGCGGCCAGCCACCCCCCTGCTCCGCAGCCAATATCAACGGCGGAGCCAATATGCGGAAACATTGCCAGAATCTCTAGGAATACGTCCCGATACGCGGAGATAGGGTCATTAAAACGTCTTTTATAAAATTTTTCATCATAGTCTCTCATAACCTCGTCTCCTTAGCGCGGCAATTGTAGCGCATACATAACCACGCCCGCAGCCGGGTTAAAATCTCCATTCATTCTATCATTACCTAATGAGGTATGTTTATTTGGTTTTCTCACCACAGTTGCTCACATTGTACTGTTCCCACAGCTTTTCAATCATCGATACGATTTTAGGGATATGATATTTGGTATCCCAAACCGTTGAAAAAAAAGCATGCGCATTGTCGGCTATCGCGTTTCGTAACACGGCGCTTGAGCAAAGAAGGTCAAGCGCTCTGACCCAACCGGCCTGACTGTGCGCAATATAGCCGTATTGCTCGTTCGGTATCGCGGCACAGGCAGACGGAGACAGTTCGGCCACCACCGGTATGCCGAACTGCTGAAAAACAAAGCACCTTCCGGGGTTTGTATTATTCTTGAATTGCAGCAGATAATCCTGCGCATAGGCGCCAGCCTCGGGCCGCAGGAGCCTCATCGCTTTTCTTAACGGTATGGAAAAATGCTTTGGAATGTGCGTAAGTAAAGGAACTATTCCTATATCCATTGATAATACCTGTGCAGGTAAGGTCTCAAGAGACCACTGCGTATCTTCTATGGCAATGCGAGGGCGGTTCTTTTTCCACATTCCCAAGGTCGCAATATCATACACCGCGCGTAAACGAATATCATACTTGCGGGAAATTTTTTTAAGAGCCGCGCAAAGAGCGGGAGAAAATCCTTCCAGATGCTGCTTGTTTCCGTGGTATCCGATAATAATAGTCTTTTTTTCTTCGTGCTGTTTTCTTTCAACTTTGTATCGTTCAATAAGAGGCAGAACAACTGTATCCATTTTGTATTGAAGGTAGTAGTCATGCTCTTCGTATGACCCAACCACCCAAAAATCAGCCTGGAGCGACTCGTCCAAGAGGTGGCCGTTAAAGTCTGTAGGCTGTATCAATCCCTTTATTTTTGATGTGTTGTCCTTAGTTAATGCGTCTTTGTGGTTTTTACCGTAAACAACAACATCATAACTTGATATCTCTCTTATTCCATAGTCAATATTAAGCCCAAGCCGCGCTAAATCCTGGTAAAGGCCATACGCGAAAATCCTTGTACTTCCAGTATTCATACTGGGGCCGTCATAAATCAATATACGAGGAAGTTGTTTATTCATCAATTTATCTCTTCATTTGCCAGTCCACACACTCTTTCCGCAAAAACTACAGCGGTGGCTCCGCTGCCATTGCGCGGACCGCATTACACAGAAAAGCCGGTGTATGTATCTCAATGTCCACAGAAATGATTATTAAACATACGCGAAAAAGTGGCGCGAATACGCTTAAACAATGGGATGCTGGTCAATACATATCGCCGAAATTCTTCGAATGGCATAATCGGCGAAAGTGCCCCAGTATCAAGCAGTCCCTTTTCCACCTTCATAATAAACAGGGCGAGCGTTTCGTAATAAATATCGGCAAAGTGCCAGCGGTCTTTTTGTAAACCCACCGGCACATCCAAGCATGGAACAACCTTAAGTAAAGGCGATGCGTTCCACATAGCCTTGGCCAAGGCTTGTATCCGCTCCGATTTTTCCTGATGCCCATCACGATGCGGAGAGAAAGGATAATTAAGATACCAAAGCGAAATACCGGAGTTGACGGTTTTTATGAATTCGATAATTTTCAGATTATTCGTGACGGTTTCTTCCAATAACGGCTGGCAGTGCAGCGTGAACGGAAGTTGGGCGCTATCTTTATATCTATGCCTGATTTGAACTTTTGTATCAGGAGCGCATCCATCTACGCCACTATAAAGGATGATATTCAGATCCATAAGATTGTCCAATAAGATAATCTTTGCTTGGGCAAGATTTGAAAGCAATGCGTCAATGGCGGCTTTTTCCTGACACAACAAAATATCGGCTCCTTTAACCGGGTCCAAGTAATCTGCCAATAGCTTCTGCAAAATTTGCGCAGGTATAAACTCTGACGTTTTGTTTACGACAGTATCTAAAAATTGGTCCGTTCGCCATTGGTACATCGCATACAGCTTGTTTACCCCAAACTGTGATTGCAGCTTGTCACAAGTTAAATCGGCAATGCAGGAGCCTAGGGATACGGCACTTGTTTTATTGCCCATAATTAGCGCACCAAAGAATATGCCAGATCTCGATAGTTTTCACACATAATTGTGCTGGTATGGTATTTTCGGACTATCTCGAGCGCATTGGAGCTGAATTGCGCATGATTTTCCAAAATAACCTTAAGGTTATGTATAGGGTTTGTATGATCCAGAAATAACCCCCCTAACAAACCATCTTCTTTTTCAAGCATTTCAGGGGTACCACCGCTTCTTTCAGCAAGAACGGGCAGCCCGCTCGCCATTGCTTCAATAACGGTATTGGGAGAACAATCGTCAATGGATGGAAAAAGCAGCAGCGTCATGCTACGCAAATACTTTGCCATTTCGTTCCTTTCCTTTACGTACGGCAAATGCGTTACATTCTTCAAACGGCGGACAAAATGCCCGCTAAGCGGGTCCAAATCCTGCCTGCCCAGCAGATAAAAATGTATATCAGAATTGTTTTTTAACAGTTCCGCCATGGCGAGCACCATGGCCAGACCTTTGCGCGGCATACCTGTAGCGGAGGCATGGCAAATGCGTATTTTGCCGGGCAGCGCTACCTTTTCTTTGTCCGGGTTAAAAATATCCGTGTCAACACCATTGTATATAAAGCGCGTATTATTGCACTTTATTGCCGGTAGCTGCCCGAAAATACCGCTCTTGGGGTCTTCATAAAGCGTCTGGCAATACTTGGACTGATACACTGTTACATCAGCAATCCGGTTTACATTCAAAATCGTTTGTTCATTGCCGTAGAGTTTGCAAAGATATAAATATCGGTCATCAAGTCTATGCACTATTTTCATTTGCGGGTTTTTTCGTCTGGCCTCAGCCAATACATCTTCCGCTGTCAGATTAGGGAGCATATAGCGTCTGGCCAGCAACGAAGGGAAATAGGCACCCCATTTTTCAAGGCGTTGAATCCTGCGTAGATGTTTTTTGGAAAAAGTGGCTGGTCCTCCAGCAAAAAAGAAAAACACATCAATGTCATCTGTTGTATCCGCTACCTCAAAATCTTCCTGTTTTCTGAAATAGTCATACATGCATTGTACAACGGGAAGAGAGAGTAGTTCTTTGCTGCTTTTGTCATAAGGATAATGCAGGTATATTTTAATCTTCTTATTCATAAGCCACTTTTATAGAAGTTTATATATATCACTAAGTAATAAAAATTATATACAATATTTATCAGAGTAATATTATTACCACAAAACAATTGATCAAAAAATATTTTCAAACCCCACGTGTTCACGCATCTGCTAGCATGGGCGCTAAAGCGTTTTCCGAAACATCTTCACAAACAGTTATCTGATAATTGTTGCGCCTAGGCAAGAATGGAATTTTTTTTAGCCGCTTGCCTTCAATAACAGGTTTTCTGCTAGTACATATCAGCGATATAGCGGCCTACCCGCCGAAACATGGGTAGGGCGATGCCCCACAAAATAGCAACAGTCAGCAGTGTTTTCAAAAGGGCAGTAGGCTCAGGCCATTGCGCCTGGAACAGGCACTGCCGGAACATTACTACGCATTCCGCCATAGGATTAATTTTTATCGCCCACTGTAGATTTTGCGGGATAATTGAAGGGGAAAAAAATATGGGTGTGGCAAACATACCGAGTTGAATAATTGTCGGCAAAATTTGTATTATATCCTGCCGGTAAAAAGCAATTACCGCGACCAGCATGCCGATACCCAAGGCGAACCCAAGCGTTAGGCACACAATCAGGGGAATAACAAGATGTTTGATTGTAGGAAAGTACCCATAATAAACCAGTATGCCTTCGAGCAGTACTAGGTAAATGCAACAGGTAAGCAACGGCAGCAAAGCCGCAGCAAAAATGAACACCAGAGGTGATACCGGTATTTTTTTTAATATGCCCACATTGCCCACTATGGCGGGGAACGTGCCGATAACTACCTGGGAAAAGAGCATCCAAAGGGTCAGTCCGGAGAAGAGGAAGGGAATCATGGGAACGCCTTCCGGGTTTGACAGGCCGAAAAGCAGGCGAAAAAATATGAACACGCACAAGTAAGCCGCAGGAGCAATCAAGGCCCAAAGTGGACCTAGGGCGCTTCGGCGGTATTGAGTGTTGAACTCGCGCCAGAAAATCACTTTTACAAGCGCAAAGTCGCCTTTGCAACTTTGTATGAGATTTTGCATAGGAAAGCCAAGCGCGGTTGAAAGATAGTTGTTATATTAGATTTTGTGCCCGCTATCAGAGTAAACATGTTTACCATATCGGTAGTAAAGTTTAGCACTCCTCTGCGGCCAATGTCAATTCTTGCCGGAAAATTAAGCCAGATTGACAGTATGCAACATCTGCCCAATTGTGTAGTTAATACAGAACAATGTTACAGTACAGTGACAAATACACCGGCAAAGCACGCTGACTGCGCAAAAGACATAAACTATGCGCGCTGCTGCTATCTGCGCGGAGGAAACATGGTACTTTCATCCCGGATGATGCCAGGAAAAGGCTAGGCTTTACGTTTGGTTGTAGAGTGGCGCAGGTAGGTGAAATATAAATTCTAGAGAACAGTTGCCCCAGAGGGGGCAACTTCTTTTTTGATCATCCAGTTCCCCCCATTGGTGCCCCCTTTTTACTAGGCTGTCAAGGCATACAGGCGAACTTCCCAGAACTGCAATTCACCACAAAAACGAAGTCCCGCAAGGCTGTTAGCACCTTGCGGGACTTCGTTGATTTTTAAAATGGTGGAGACGATGAGGATTGAACTCACGACCTCAGCGTTGCGAACGCTGCGCTCTCCCAGTTGAGCTACGTCCCCGTATTCATGTAAATGTGACCGGCGTACCCATTACGGGCACATTGCTGACGCGCTTGCCGCCAAGCCGCTTACACGAAAAGAATATTTATAGAATCTGCATGGCTTTGTCCATATCAAAATTGAAATCCTGAAAATTAGCCGCATTTTGATAACTCGCACTGCGGCTTCATCATTTTCTGACAAACCACACGCCGGTATCATCAATGGCAAAAAACTCCGGCGCGGGGCCGCGCTGCGCAAAAAACTCGCTCACGGCTTTTTTGCAGCCGTCCCAGTGGCTGTAGTCGTCCACCTGCACATAAGCGCCGGGTACCAGATTATCATAAAGGTTTTCAAGAATATCCAGAGTTGAAGAGTACCAGTCGCCGTCCATGTGTAAAAGGGCTATGGGGCCTGTTTCGGCGCGGTACAACGGTAAGGTATCCGCGAACAGCCCCTGTACCGCCTGCGCCAGGTGCGTGCTGCCCAGCAGACTTAGCAGTTGCAGCAAGCTTTCCTTCGGGGCGGCGCAGGTGCCCTTGCCCCAGCCGCTTTGTAGGGCATCGCTACCGCTGTGCGTATCTTCCGCTCCGGGCTCCGGCATGCCGCCGAAGGTGTCAAAAGAAAACAAACGCCTGAGGCCGGAAGCGTCGTGTCGCAGCAAGACCGCGCTTAAAAGTCCGGAGGTTCCGCCCGCGGCCACCCCGCATTCAACAAAATTGCCAAGTGGGCCGCTCTTGCATATTTCCAGCGCATGCGTGTACAGGGCCTTTATGCGTAACGGGCCCACCATGGTGTACGGCTCTATTACGGCATAAAGCTCATCCAGCTCTTTATCATCAGGAAAAACCGTTTTCACACGCATGCTTTCAAGCTGCTCCATAAGCCAACTCGCGTTTTCATGCGATGGAAAGTAACGCAATTCCTCACGCAGGGCCTGAACGGCAGAGAGAAGCTCGCCGCGCTGCAAAAATACTCTGGCCCGCAAAAAGTCCAGCCCCTCCACAGGGCCGGATTCCGCCTTCATGGCACAGGCCAGCTTATAGGCGGCGTCAAATTCGTTTTGTTCGAACAGACGCTGCAATGCCAGCATTTTCGCATTAACGGCCATCAGACAACCTTTTAAATGAACATAAAGGAATGACGCTGCAAAGTCTTGCAAAGGGCGGGCCAGTCCAGGCTGGCCCTGCGCCTGAATACCGCCGCGCTGTCGGCTTTATCCAGCACATCCACAAAATCCAGCACAACATGATAAAAAGGCCGGTTCCAAAAGTCGTGCGCGAATATAACCGCATCGGCATTGGTACAATGAATGAATGACTGTAAGATGCAGGCCACCCGAAAACGCCCGTCTACCAATATAAAATCGAAATGCTTGTCCGGCATGAAATCCCAGCACTGCTGGTGATACCCAAGCCAGCCAACCTGCGGCAAAGTCTGCTCCGTGGGGCTGCCCCAGGCGGAGGTATCGCCTATGTTGGCGTGTATGGGATTCCACGTGCCCTCTTTATGCGCCTTGAACACTTCCGGAGCGCGGGCCAGCGCTTCCAGCCAGGCAAGGTCAGACTCTACGCTTACCAGTGAGGATACCCCCAAAGTCCAAAACAGCCGAGTGCTGCCGCCGCTGCCAAACTCCAGCACCCTGCCGCCCTTTGGGGCATACTTTTTAAACAGAGCGATTTCCGCATCGGTCATCAGCGGCTTGTCTGGTATTTGCATGCAGTCAGCCTTTAATGGTTTAGGGTTCAAGCATGGCTATAATTACGGCAACTTTTCATGTACCTTAAAAGTACACGGCACAAGCGCGGTTGTCATAAGCGCCCGGCATGGCCATTATGGAATGCCACAGCGCTGGCATAACTATGCGGGCTGTTGCGGCGCTGCCGTGTAACGCGCCACCCGGCCTGCTTACAACTGCTGTAATACGCGAATGCTCTCCAGCATGGCCGAAGCGGCTTCAACGCCCTTGTTGCCGGCCTTGCTGCCCGCGCGTTCCACCGCCTGCTCAAGGTTTTCGGTGGTAAGCAGGCCGAAGCCTATGGGAATGGAGTATTGCAGGCTTACGTGCGCAATGCCCTTGGTGGCCTCGGACGATACGAACTCAAAATGCGGGGTTGCGCCGCGAATAACCGCGCCAAGGGCCACAATACCATCGTAGCCGCCGTTTTTGGCCAACTTTTGACAGGCCAGCGGCAACTCAAAGGCGCCGGGCACGCGGATAATGGCAAGGTTATCCCTGTCCGCCCCATGCCGCAGCAAATAATCCACCGCGCCGCCAACCAGGCGATCTACCACAAAATCGTTAAAACGAGCCGCCACTATGGCTATTTTCAAGCCTTTGGCGTCAAGCTGGCCTTCAATTGTCTTGATATGATGCATAACGGCTCCTGTTGCATTCAACAATACGGCGGCTCCTGCTCAAGTACAAATTACTGGAGCAATTGGTTACCGCACTCTTTTTATTATTAACAATCCATTTATACCAAAGTTGCGGGGTCAAGGGGCCTCGAAACAGCACCCCCTATAGCCCTGCCCGCAGTATAACTCTCCAGCCAAAAATTGTTATACTTTTGCGATACGAGCTACACCCTTGCGGGCGTCCCCTGCGGGGGCCACACAGGCATTTCAACTTTTTCAAAGTTAAAAGCTCTAATGCTTTTTATTCTTATCTATATGCAGCAAGTGTCCCATTTTTTCCTGCTTGGCAAGCAAGTAGCCTTCGTTGAACAGGGAGGGGCCAAGCTCCAGCGGCACACGCTCCACCACTTCCAGGCCGTAGCCTTCAAGGCCGATAATCTTTTTGGGGTTGTTGGTCATGAGGCGCATTTTCCTGATGCCCAAATCCACCAGCATTTGCGCGCCTATGCCGTAGTCGCGCAGGTCCGGCTTGAAGCCCAGCCGCAGGTTGGCCTCCACCGTATCCAGGCCTTCGTCCTGTAGCGCGTAGGCCCTTATTTTGTTGGTAAGGCCTATGCCGCGCCCCTCTTGCCGCATATACAGCACTACTCCGCGCCCTTCAGAGGCAACCTGGCGCATGGCGGCATGCAGTTGCCCGCCGCAGTCGCAGCGTAAGGAGCCCAAGGCGTCGCCCGTAAGGCACTCGCTATGCACGCGCACCAGCACGGGCTCGCCGCCTTTAACGTCGCCCATTACCAGCGCCACGTTGGGCGCGGCTTGCAGGTCGTTTTCATATACAATTATGCTGAACTGACCGTACGGCGTGGGCAGTTTGGATTGCGCGGCCCGCCGCACGGAAAGCAGCCCGGATTGCACGCGATAGCGGATCAAATCCTTAATGGTGGCAATTTTGAGGTTATGCTTTTTGGCAAACTCCATCAAATCCGGCATACGGGCCATTTCGCCATCCTCGCGCATGATTTCGCAAATAACGGCGGCCGGGCGCAAGCCAGCCAGACGGGCCAAATCTACCCCGCCTTCGGTTTGACCCGCGCGTACCATAACCCCGCCCGCCTGAGCGCGCAGGGGGAAAATATGGCCTGGGGTAACAACATCGCGCGGGGTGGCGTTTTCGGCCACGGCGGCCTGTACGGTGCGGGCTCTGTCGGCGGCGGATATGCCGGTGCTTACGCCGTTTCTGGCCTCAATGGACACGGTGAAATTGGTGCCGAAGCCGGACTCGTTATTTTTGGTCATAAGCGGGAGATTAAGCTGATCGCAAATTTCTGGAGCCAGTGGCAGGCAGATCAGCCCGCGCCCATAGGTGGCCATAAAATTGATGATCTCCGGCGTGACAAACTGCGCGGCAATGGTGAGGTCGCCCTCATTCTCGCGGTCTTCGTCATCCACCAGAATAATCATGCGGCCGTTACGAATTTCTTCTATGGCTTCTTCAGCCTTGCACATGCACATGACAACTCCTGAAATTGGGGCAGGTTGGTAAATTTTGTTTTATGCTACTATATTATTGCGGTTCTAAAATCCGTTGCCACGGAAAAAATCCAAATCCAATCCTGGTTTGGATGCGTCCGGCTTACTGCCCTGCGCCCACGGGGCGAGCATGCGCTCCACATATTTTCCTATAAGGTCTGTCTCAAGGTTTATTTTACGCCCCGACCGCCACTGGCCCATGGTTGTGGCTTCCTGAGTGGCCGGAATGACGTTGACCTCAAAAAAATCCGGCCCGCAATCGTTTACGGTAAGGCTTACGCCATCTACAGCCACGGAGCCTTTACCTATGATATAGCGGGCCTGTTCCGGCGGGCAATCAAAACGATATATGCGCGAGCTGCCCGACTTGCGTACCGAATCCACCGTACACAACGCGTCAACGTGCCCGCTTACCAGATGCCCGCCAAGTCTGTCGCCAAGGCGCAGGGCCCGCTCAAGGTTGACTTCGCTACCTTTTACAAGCTGCCCAAGGTTGCTGCGGGCCAAAGTCTCTCCGGAAGCATAGGCCCAAAAAGCTCCGTCCGCAAATGTTTCCACCGTCAGGCAAACGCCGTTTATGGCGATGCTCTCGCCATTCTCATAATCCAGAATAGGTATAAGCGGGCGGATATGCAGCCTGGCTTCAGGGCCGGATGTTCCGGCCTGCAAGACCTTGCCTTTGCATTGTATAAGACCTGTAAACATTTTAACCTTTCCGGGCCGTCACCGGCCGTATTTTACAGCTGCCGCGCGGCAGCCAAGGCAGAAAAACTACTTGGGCAACAAAGGCATAAACTTGAGGCACAAATCATCACCCAGCCTGCGGCTGCCTGCCAGGCGCAAACGCAATGCCTCGCCCATATGTTGCGGCGAAAGCCCGTCAAACAGCGGCCGGGCCTGATTATCAGCCAATATTTTAGGGGCCAGATGCAGATCAAATTCATCCGCCAAGCCGGACTGCAGCAAAGAAAGCCCCAAGCGCCCTCCCCCCTCGCACAGCACATGCCAGCAATTATGCCTGGACCGCAAAATTGTAAGGGCCTCATTGAGGTCCAGGCCTGAGGCATTGGCATCCAAACCATACACAACCGCGCCACGGCGGCGCAGGGCTTCGGCCTTGGCTCCGGAGGCCTCGGCGTGATTAGTGAAAAATATAGTGCTACTTGCCCGTTCGCGCAATAGCCGCAGGGGTGAATTATTTTCCGGCAAGCGCGTGGTTACGGCCACGGCCAGCGGCTGCTCCATCTTGCCGCAAACGCCACCGCCTGCGGGCATGGAGGAGGCTGAAGGCACTACAGCGGCAGCGCCAAACTGCTCCGGTCTGGCTGTAAGCAGCGGGTCATCCTCATACAAGGTGTTTCCGCCCACCATAACGGCCTGCACCCGGCTGCGCAGCCAGTGCACGCGCGCCAGAGCCTCAGGCCCGCTTATCCACTGCGAGTGCCCGCCGCGCGTGGCAATGCGCCCATCCAAGGTAGCGGCAAGCTTAAGGGTAAGGTAGGCCCGCGCTGCACGTTTGAAAAGTATAAAATCGGCTATATTGTCCAGGCATTCCTGTTCGGCTATGCCGGTCTCAACCAGCACTCCGGCCTGGCGCAGCCTATCGGCCCCTCCGGCTGCCACCGGGTTTGGATCAAGTGCGCCGATAATTACATGTTTGATGCCAGCCTCTAAAATGGCCTCGGTACAAGGCGGAGTTTTGCCATGGTGGTTGCATGGCTCCAGAGTTACCAGCATGACGCAAGACGATGGGTCAACACCTTTCGCCCGCGCGGCTGCCAAGGCCTCGCGCTCGGCGTGAGCCTGCCCGCAGGCTGTATGCCAGCCCTGCGCCACCACTTCGCCGCCACGCAGCAGCAAGGCCCCCACGCAGGGGTTGGGCGCGGCGCGGCCAAAACCGTTGCGGCTAAGCTCAACGGCCTGGAGCATCAGGGTATGATAATTCGGAGTATTCATAAAAATCTCTTGGCGGCAGCGAGGCAACAGCGCTTTATGGTGGCATTGGCCGCACGGCATGACAACAACTTACAGCAGCAGCCAAATGCGGCCGCGCATAGAAATTTGCCTCCGGCCGAAGCCGGAGGCAAATTTAATTAGCTAATCCAGAATCTTTACATGTATTCCGGCTTCGGCCAGCATTTCTTCCGCCAGCTTGTCAGGGTAGGGCTCGGCATAATAAATGGCGCTGAAGCCGCAGTTAATAAGCATTTTGGTGCAAATCAGGCAGGGCTGGTTGGTGCAGTAAAGCTCCGCTCCTTTCAGGGAAATGCCGTGAATGGCAGCCTGAATAATCACGTTCTGCTCTGCGTGCAGCCCCCGGCAAAGCTCGTGCCGCTCGCCGGACTTGACGCCAAGTTGCTGGCGCTTGCAGCCAACAACCATGCAATCTTCCACTCCGGCTGGCGCGCCGTTATAGCCGGTGGCAAGAATGCGCTTGTCTTTAACGGCAATGGCCCCGACTTTGCGGCGTATGCAGGTAGATCGCTCCGCCACCATGCGGGTAATGCCCATAAAGTACTCCGGCCAGGGCATCCTGCCTTTGCCGGCATCGTTACCAGGCATACAACGGGAAGTGACGCGCAAATTTTTCAACTTTGCGGTTTACAGCCTTGAGCCGGGTTTCGTTATCGCGCGAATCCAGCGCTTCTATAATCCAGCCCGCCACTTTACGCATGTCTTTGGCAACCATGCCGCGCGTGGTAAGGGCCGGAGTGCCCAGACGTATGCCAGAGGTAACAAAGGGCGAGCGGGTTTCAAAGGGAACAGTGTTTTTGTTTACTGTGATGCCCGCCTTATCCAGAGCTATTTCGGCGTCTTTGCCGGTGATCTCCGTGGCGCTTAAATCCACCAGCATCAGGTGGTTGTCGGTACCGCCGGAAACAAGCTTGTAACCGCCAGCCTGCAAAGATGCCGCCAGCACTTTGGCATTTTCCAGCACCTGTTTTTGATATTTTTTGAATTCCGGATTAAGGGCCTCGCCAAAAGCCACGGCCTTGGCGGCAATAACATGCATGAGCGGGCCGCCCTGAATGCCGGGGAAAATCTGGCTGTTCAAGACCTTACCGAATTCGCCAGGCGCCAAAATCATGCCGCCGCGCGGGCCGCGCAAGGTTTTGTGCGTGGTAGTGGTGGTGTAATGCGCGTAAGGAATGGGGCTGGGGTGCAAATCCGTAGCTACAAGCCCGGCGATATGCGCCATATCAACCATGAATTTTGCGCCAACTTCATCGGCAATGGCGCGGAAACGCTCGAAATCAATGATGCGGGCATAGGCGCTGGCGCCGGCCACAATCATTTGCGGGCGCTCCGCTTTGGCTATTTTAAGCACGGCGTCATAGTCTATGGTGCCGCTTTCGCGCGAGACGCCATAAGAGATGAACTTGAACAGCTTGCCGGAAAAGTTTACGGGGCTGCCGTGGGTAAGGTGGCCGCCGTGGGAAAGATCCATACCCAGCACTTTGTCGCCGGGGTTAAGCGCGCCGAAATAAACGGCCATGTTGGCCTGGCTGCCGGAGTGAGGCTGCACGTTAACGTATTCGGCCCCAAACAGCTTTTGCGCCCTTTCCATAGCCAAATTCTCGGCTATATCAACATATTCGCAACCACCGTAATAACGCTTGCCGGGGTATCCCTCAGCGTACTTGTGGGTAAGCACGCTGCCCTGCGCCTGGCGCACGGCGACGGAAACAAAGTTTTCAGAGGCAATAAGCTCGAGCTTGCCGGTCTGGCGCTCCATTTCCTGAACAATCGCACGGCCTACGGCTATATCCTGCAAGTAAAGTTCATCCATATCGGTCTCCTGATATATTTACAGTTATACTGCCGGAAATAATAAAGGCACTTTATACGCTTAAACAAAAATACTGAATTATTTTTGTTATAAGCGCTTTTATACCGCCGCGCCCGAAATCTTCCTAATCAGGATGCGGATGAAAAAGCGCCAAAATTAGCGGTTACTTGCCTTCCCAGCGTTTGTAGATGATGCTTCCGTTGGTGCCGCCAAAACCAAAATCGTTGCACATTACGGTGCGGACCTGCTTTTTTTCCGGCCCATTGCCCATATAGTTCAAATCGCATTCAGGGTCTGGCGTCTCATAGTTAAGCGTGCCTGGTATAATGCCGTGGTGCAGGGTAAGCACGCTGAACACGCTTTCGATGCCGCCCGCGCCGCCCAAAAGGTGCCCTACCTGAGACTTGTTGGAGACCACCGGAATTTTATAGGCCAGCTCGCCAAAAGCCCTTTTTATGGCCTTGGTTTCGCAAAGGTCGTTCAGATGGGTGGAGGTGCCGTGGGCATTGATATGCTCGATGTCTTCCCTGTTCAAACCGGCATCTTTAAGGGCGCGGGTCATGGCCAGGGCCATGCCTTCGCCTTCGTCCTGCGGGGCTGTCATGTGGTAGGCGTCGCCAGAAGCTCCAAAACCGACGATTTCGGCATATATTTTCGCCCCGCGCGCCTTGGCGCTTTCAAGCTCTTCCAGAAAGAGAAAGCCGGCGCCTTCGCCCATTACAAAGCCGGAGCGGTCTTTATCGAAAGGCCGCGAGGCTTTTTCAGGCGTGTCATTTTGGGTGCACAGCGCCTTAAGGGCCGTAAAACCTGATATGCCCATGGGAGAGATGGTGGACTCCACCCCGCCGGTAATGGCGGCCTTGCAGCGGCCGAGCAAGATGTCGGAATAGGCGTAACCTATGGCGTGCAAGCCCGAGGCGCAGGCGCTTGTGGCCACCAGGTTTGGCCCTTTGGCGCCGGTGAATATGGAGACCTGCCCCGGAGCCATGTTGGAAATGAGCATGGGTATGAAAAATGGAGAGATGCGGCTGGGGCCGGATTCCACAAGCTTGGAGTGAAAAACTTCTATGGTGTTTAGCCCGCCGAGGCCCACGCCCAAAAGCACGGCAACCTCTTCGGCGTTTTTATCGGTAATTTCATACCCGGCGTCTTTAACCAGGGCCAGACCGGCGGCAACGGATATTTGCACAAAGCGATCCATGCGGCGGGCCTGCTTAATAGGCACCCCGAATTGTTCCGGGTCAAAATTTTTGAGCTCGCCTGCTATTCTGGAGTCAAAGGCGGAAGCGTCAAAGGCAGTAATGGGACCAATGCCGGACTTGCCCGCCAGAAGATTATCCCAACTGTTGCGGGCGTCATTGGCAAGGGGAGACAAGGCAGATATGCCGGTAATGACAACACGTTTTTTACTCATGCTTTCTCCTGAAGCATTGTGGTTTTATAACACCCGCCTCCGGCTCAGGGCCGTGAAAACAGGCAGGCTGACCACCCAGGCATAAATGCCGGAAATAATTTATATGCAGGCGCGTCAGGCAGGAGGCAAAACTTGCTAAAAGCACTACCCAAGCGCGGCAACAGGCAAAAGTAGCTGGTTCGCAATAGAACCAGCAAGTCCAAATATATAACCCAAGGGCGTTTTATGCAAACATAAAACGCCCTTGGCAACTTCAAACACATTCAGGCCGCACCGTTACAAAACAGATGAAACAACCTGAAAACTCCGGCCTTGGCCGCCGGAGTTCAGTCGAGTTTGTATAAGCCGTGCGCAAACCGGCCGCAGACCTTAGGCATTACGCCCGGCATACGCGCAACAAGCCGTTTTAGGCATGGTCGGCAATATATTTGTAAGCGTCTTTCACTTTCAATATTTTGAGGGCGTCTTCATCGCCTATTTCAACATTAAACTCTTCTTCCATGGCCATGATGAGTTCGGTCAAATCCAGAGAGTCGGCGCCGAGGTCTTCAATAAAAGAAGCTTCCGGGGTCACTTCTTTTTCGTCAACGCCAAGCTGGTCAATAATAATTTGTTTCACTTTTGCTTCAACAGACATATTTCCTCCAAATAGGATGGGTAGTTACCGGCTGCGGGCACACAAGCCTCAAGCCGGTTATTAACAATACATTCCGCCGTTTACGGCCAAAACCTGGCCTGTAATGTAACCGGCCTTATCCGAAGCCAAAAACGCCACCGCATCGGCAATATCTTGCACGCTGCCGAAACGCTTCATGGGGATTTGCGCCATATAAAGGGTGCGCACATCCTCACTCAGGGCGTTGGTCATATCCGTTTCTATAAAACCGGGGGCAACGGCGTTAACCGTAATATTGCGCCCGGCCAGCTCTTTGGCGCTGGCTTTGGTGAGGCCTATAAGTCCGGACTTGGCCGAGCTGTAGTTGGCCTGCCCAGCGTTGCCCATTTGCCCCACTACCGAAACCATATTTACTATGCGCCCCTGCCTTTGCTTGGTCATTATTTTCGCAGCCTCGCGCAGGCATACGAAAGGGCCGCGCAAATTGGTGTTAAGCACCTTGTCCCAGTCATCATCCTTCATGCGCAGAATGAGGCCGTCTTTGGTCACGCCGGCGTTGTTCACCAGAACGGACAAAAAGACCTGGTCCTTTATCTCGTTCTGAAAAAATGCTTCCACCGACGCTGAATCGGAAACATCCAGGGCAAAACACCTGGCCTGGCCGCCATCCGCCGCAATTTCCCTTACCACGGCTTCGGCCTCCGCCGCCTTGCTTACGTAGGTGAGGTAAATCTGAAAACCCTGTTTGGCAAGGGTTTTGGCAATAGCTCTACCTATTCCGCGCGAGCCTCCGGTAACAACGGCTGTTGGTGCAAGTTCACTCATAAATATCCCTTAAGCGGATCAAAATAATCCGTAATCTACACAAATTACCCAAGGGGCGCAATTACGACGGGCATGGCATAACCGGCCCGCGCGAAGCGCAAAGTGCCATATAATACGAATAAGGTAAACATAAAATATGCGTCAAAATGCAAGTCTGCTGTATTTTAAGGGGAAAAAAGAGAGTGCCGCTATAATACACGGCGTCCGCCCACAAAATTTTTACGCCAATAATTTACGTTTATGCTTTCTTCGCGCACATGGTTGCCGCTGCTGGGGCTGTGTATGAAATTGCCGTTGCCGCAGTAAATTCCGGTGTGGTAGGCCCCGTTTATGCGAAAGGCCACAATGTCGCCAGCCTGAAGCGAGCCGAAGCTTACGGATTCGCCAAAAGAAGCCTGCGCCTTGGCCAGGCGAGGCACGGATATTCCATGCTGCCTGTACACCCACAAAATAAGGCCGGAGCAGTCAAAACCGTTGTTCGGGGTGGTGCCGCCATTACGGTAGCGCACGCCGGTCTGGGTGCGGGCGGTGGAGACCACGGCATGGCCTCCGCCTAAAACTTCCAGCGTTTTTGCGGGGGCTTCGTAGTTTCTGGAGGCGCCAGCCAAAGCCCTGCTCCTGTCCGGAACATTTCTTTCGCTTATATAGTCGTCATTAACCCCAACCTGTATTCCGCAGGCCTGCAAAATGACGGTAACAGCAAAAGCGCCCGCCAAAAAGAGGAACACTTTAGTTCGGCGGGTGCTTTTACCTACTCGCAAATACGTATTACGTCTGCCTATAATCATAATAAAAACGACTAGTTGCTTTAACAATAACAACAAACTTTTTTGGACATGTAACAAAATAGCAACTAAAATGCAAATTTTACAGGGAATTTCAGGCAGGATATTTTGAAGGGAACTGAAAAATTACTTTTCAAAATTGCGCAGCAGCACGCTTACGCCCAAAAACGACAGCCCGGCCATACACAGGCCTAAAGCAGACCAATTGCCGCCGTCGGAAAGCTCGGCCTGCAAGTTGTAGTTTGCCGTCGGCACGGCCTGCCGCCAAAGGGTCAAATGCATGTCCGTGCCGTTAACCGGCGTGGAATAGGCGATATAAGGAATTTTTGAGTTGGATCCGCCGGTTTGGCCTTGGCCGGGCCCAGACAGGCCATAGCTTTTGGGGCGCTCATAGCCTGCCTTTGCCAGCGAAAAACTGGCAAAGCCGCCGCCGCTATCGGCCAGACGCTTCAAATCCTGTATGAACAAATTGCCGGCGGCATCGCGGTAATGCCCGAAATCAAGCCCGGCGGTATCTGGCGTGAGGGGCGAGCATACATCAACCGTGCCGCGCCACAAAA
The DNA here is from genome assembly GCA_031550525.1 of Desulfovibrionaceae bacterium. Classification (GTDB taxonomy): domain Bacteria; phylum Desulfobacterota; class Desulfovibrionia; order Desulfovibrionales; family Desulfovibrionaceae; genus WRHT01. The sequence continues at coordinate 112,222 of JAVBON010000003.1, read as the reverse complement.
CGAAATAGCCGTTATCGGCAAGGCCTGGGTAAAGGCGGGTGAGCGAGGCGGCCAAAGCTTCATCAGGGTTATCCGCCGAGGCGGCCTCTTTTGCCAACACAGCGGCCAGCACTTCGGCCGAAATGCGTATGCCTTCGCTTTGCGCGGCCTGGCTTAACGGGCGGCCGCCGCTATGCGCCAAGCCTGGTATAGGCGCGGCCTCCTGCCGCCCCTGCCAATACATAAGGCATGATCCCAAAAAAGCGCAAAAAGAAACCCCCAGCACCACCCTGGCCGCGAGACGGGCTGGTGATGATGCGGATTCCGCCACAATGCGCAAAAAGTGTTCTTTATATCTTGCCATGCCTCACCAATTATAAAAGCATAACGGATGCTCGCCAAAAAACTTTAGCCCGTGAAAAATCCGCGCATACGCCTAAAAAACATAACGGCGCAACAGCGCGGGCGTTGCGTTTGGCATTTTTGCGGATGAATGCCAGGCTAAGCCCTACAAACTAACGCTTTTTGCAAGTTGAATCTAAAAAATTTTTCGCATAATCAGGACGAAAGGCAGCCATGAAAGCGCAATTATGGCGGCAATGCCCAAAAGGGGGCTGTATACGGAGTTTTGCAGCAAAGGCCCTATTTGCACCGGGTTAAGGTAAAGCTGCCAAAACACTGTGAGCCCAAGGCCGCCCGCAAGCAGCAGCAACTTTAGCGGCCAGCTTTTATATTCGGCCCCAGCAGCCTTGCGCAAATAAAAAGCGCACAGCAAAACGGCGCACAAGGCAACAAACAAGGCTGCATACACGCAGGCAAGCAACAGATGTAAACTGTTGAACAAGGGAATAAGGCGTTCCAAAACCAACAAGGGGCAAAGGCCGCACAAGAGAGCGCCCATGCCCTGCAATAGCACCGAAACGCGCCGGGCCAAAGTTACTTTTGTTTGCATATCCATAAAATACCGCCGCAGTATTTTGAAGCTGCTCCACAGGTCTATACAGTACTAGCGTGAGGAGTTTTTTCGCGCTCCGACAGCGCCAGAAGTTCCACCGTGACGGTAGTGTCTAACGTGCTTTGCCCAAATAATCCAGCTATTTCAATATATGAAAGTACCAGTTACAACAACCGGCGGTCTCAGCCGTTTTGTTATTCAGCAATAAAAAGCGGTTCGGCCCAGAGCTCAATGAATGACAATAACCGGCCTGGGTGAATCTGCCGCGCCACCAGCCAAAGCAACAGTGATGCCATGGCTTACTTGGCGTTACACCGTAAAATTGGCCCCCAGCATAAACTGCATGCTGCTGTCGCTGTAGTTGCCCAAAAGGGAACTGTAACCGACGCCGGAGTTGGCGGCGGCGTTGAGAAAAATATCCACGGCCCGCGCGCCCAACTCGGCCCTTGTGGCCATCATTTCACTTTTGGGGTTGAGCACTTGCTTTGTTCTTTCAATATTACCCAAAGCCTGAATGTACAAAAACTGATCTTTAAGGCCTTCGCTTTTTTCAAAAAGCTGCTCGATTTTGCTCTTCAACTCCGGGTCATCACAAAGAATTTCCACTTCGCCAGCAGAGGTAGCCCTAAGCTGAAAATCATCGCTCTCTTCAACCCCAAGCAGAGTAAGGCCCATTTGCACCGCCGCTGTGAATTCCTTTTCCAGATCACCGCGATATTCCTTAACCATATCAAAGGTTACAGGGCCGCCTGTTTGGGCTTTTATTTCCTCCACTGCCTTCAACATGGCCTGGAGCCCCGCGCCGGTTTGCGCGTTTGCCCCATAAGCGCCGTATGCGCTGTTGCGTCTGGCGTGACTGAGTACAGCGCCATTCTCGGCGTTTTCTTCAGTTTTACTTTTGTCGCTTACCAGATAGTCGGTAAGAGTTTGATTTGTATACGAACTTACGGAACTAACACTCATGGCAGCCTCCAGGCCTGGGAAATTTTTACCCTGCGCTCGGTTAAAACAATTAACGCAAATGTTTGTGCATTTAACATGCCAAAACCGGTGGGGAAGTTTAAAAAATATCTAGAGAAAAAAGCTTCATGGACTATGTGTGCGAAAAAGGGTAATAGAAGGCAGCATCGGGAAATAGCCCTGCGGCATGCACGTGTAACAGGGTGAAAAAATATAACTTTTTGCTGTATGCCGCAAAATTGAAAAAACAATATATGCCTGAAGAAAACCATAAGCAGATGGATTTTGACGATCCGCGCCTGGCCAATATGCTGTTTGGGCCGCAAGGCCGCAATTTGCGCTATCTGGAAGATGTATCCGGCCTGCGCCTGCAGAGCCGTGGTTCCAGCCTTACCCTTGGCGGCGAGCCGCAAACGCAGTTGCTGGTTTCCAACCTTTTGGCGCAGATGTACGCGCTGCTCAAGGGCGGCACGCAGGTGGAGCCTGGCGATTTTGAGCGCGCCTTCAACATGCTGCGCCAAGATGCGGGGCATGATTTGGGGCGCGTGTTCCGTGACGAGGTTTTCATAAGCTCGCCCCGCCGCAGTATTACCCCCAAAACCATAAATCAGCGCGCGTATGTTGAAGCATTGCGCGAGTTTTCCATTGTTTTCGGCGTGGGCCCGGCTGGAACAGGTAAAACCTACCTGGCCGTCGCCATGGCGTTATCCATGCTGCTTGCGAAAAAGGTAAAACGCATCGTTCTTACCCGCCCTGCGGTTGAGGCAGGCGAACGCCTTGGCTTTTTGCCCGGCGATCTGGCCGAAAAGGTAAACCCGTACCTGCGGCCTTTATACGACGCGCTACACGACATGCTTGATTTCGAAAAAGTTGCTGAAATGATGGATGGCGGTATAATAGAAGTCGCCCCGCTGGCCTTCATGCGCGGGCGTACCCTTAACGACGCTTTCATTATCTTGGACGAAGCCCAAAACACCACACCGGAGCAGATGAAAATGTTCCTCACCCGCATGGGTTTCGGCTCGCGCATAGCTGTAACCGGTGATATTACCCAGATAGACCTGCCCGCCAACGGCGGCATTCAGCGTTCCGGCCTTATCGACGCCCTGGGCGTGCTGCAAGGCGTTGACGGCATAAAAAGCGTTTACTTTAAAAAAGAGGACGTTATCCGCCACCCTCTGGTCGGCCGGATAGTGGAAGCATATGACGCAAAAAAAGATACTCCCTGACGGGCAAAGCAAGCGCATACAAAGCGCCCTCGAGTTTTTGGGGCGCTACCAGCTTGGGCCCGGCGTATGGGCTCTTCTCGGGCTTCTGGCCCTGGTTTCTTTCATCGTCACCTTTGAGTGGGGCCAGCCCCCACGTGTGTACGTGCTTGGCGAAATAGCCGAGCACGACATAATGGCCGACCGCTCCTTCAGCTTCAAAGACAACAACGCCACCAAAGCCCGGCGCGAAGCGGTGCAAAAGGCCCAGCCGCTAATCTGCACGCTTAATGCGGAGCCGGTGGACGCCATGTACGAGCGTATAAAAAACTGGTTTATTGAGGTTGGTAAAGCCGAAGACGACCCCATACGGCTGGAAAAATTGCGTAACGAAATATCGGAGGCGACCGGCGAGGAGCTTGGCGTACGCCAGATGGCCCTGATGGCGCAACCGGAGTTTCAGCATTTTCTGGGTAACATCATGCTGCCTTGGGCCGAGCAGCGCCTGCGCGACGGCATTATATCCGACGCGCGCAAAATTTCAGGCCATAACGGGGGCGTAATAATACGCGACCTGCAAACCGGCGGGGAAACACTGCACCAAGACAGCCGCAGCATACCTGACATAAAAGACTATACGCTGGATATGGAGCGAGAGGTGCGCGCGCTGCCCACAACCTTGCAGGTTAAAAGGCTTATTGCCGCCATATTGGGCAGCATGTCCGTATCCACCCTCACGCTTAACGAAGAGGCCACCCGCCAGCTTGCCGCCGATGCGGCCAAAGCCGTGCAGCCGGTGGTGCAGCATATTTCCGAAGGCGAAATAATAGTACGTCAGGGCGAAAAAATAGATTCAGAGCAACTGGTAAAATTACAAGCCCTTTGGAAGCGCAACATAAACCGCTTCAAACCGCAATTTTTCGCCGGGGTGTTTTTGTTCTCGCTGCTTACCTGCGTGGGCCTGTTTTTCTCTACCGGCGGCAGGCAAATGAACAATATCCGCCAGAAAGATCTTATCTTTATCGGCTCCCTTACGCTGTTCATGGCGCTTATAGCCAAGGCCTTTTATCTTATCGGCTTCACTTTCAGCATTTCCTCATTCTCCTTTACCTCCAGCGCGCAGGCCTTTGCCGTGCCCGTGGCGGGCGCGGTAGGTTTGACAGGCCTCGCCCTCAACAACAAGCGCTACTACATAACCTGCATGCTCGTGTCCTTTTTCTGCACCATAGTGTGCAAGGGCGGGATCGGGCTGTTCCTGTTCTACTTCATGAGCGGCATGTTCTGCACCTGGCTGGTTATAGACAGCCAAAACCGCAAAGAAGTGCTTTGGGCCTTGCTGCCCCTTACGGGCGGGCTTATAGCCATGTGGCTGGGCGCGTCATTTTTGCAGGGGGGCGAGTACAACCGTTTTTTGGCGGAAGCTCTGGCCCTGCTGCTGGGGTGCCTGCTCTCCATTGTGGTTATTTTTGCCTTGTCGCCAATTGTGGAAACTGTTTTCGGCTTCACCACCCGTTTCGCCCTTATGGAATTGCTCAATCAGGAGCACCCGGTTTTGCGCCAGCTTATGCTGGAGGCCCCAGGCACATACCACCACTCCATAATTGTTGCCAATATGGTTGAGCCCGCCGCCAAAGCCATAGGCGCGCACAGCCTGCTGGCCAAAGTGGGAGCCATTTACCACGACATAGGCAAAATAGACAAAGCCGAGTATTTCATAGAAAATCAGTTTCAGCGCGCGAACCCGCATGATCGCCTCAACCCCACCATGAGCGCGCTGGTGCTTATATCGCACGTAAAGCGCGGCACCGAGCTGGCCGCGCAGTACAAACTGGGCAGCGAGATAACGGAAATTATCGGGCAGCACCACGGTAACAGCCTGATCCGCTACTTTTTCCACAAAGCCAAAGCCCTTGACGCTGGTGTAAATGCGGCAAGCTTCAGTTACGCCGGGCCAAGGCCGCAAAGCCGCGAAGCCGCGCTTATAATGCTGGCCGACGTGGTGGAAGCCTCCAGCCGCACGCTGGAAGACCCCACCCCCAGCCGCATAAAGGCGCATGTGCACAAAATAATACGCAGCGTGCTGTCTGAAGGCCAACTGGATGACACCGAGCTTACCTTTACGGATTTGGACAAAGTGGCGGACAATTTCGTGCTTATCCTCACGGGTATTTTCCACAAACGCATAGAATACCCCGACAAGGTGCCGCCCAAACCAATCATTGACGCCGCGCTTGCCCCCATGCCCGTGCCGCAGGTGGCGCCTGAGGCCAACTACCACTCCACCCAGTGGATTACGCCGGAAGAAGAGAATAATAGACAAAAAGCCCGGCAAGCAGCCAAAAAAGCAAATAACGGCCAAGCCCGGCATGTAAAAATGCCATCGCGCGGCAAACGCGCGCGGGCGGCAAAAAAAGACGACGCAACAAAACCGGCGCAAAATGACGCGTGTTCCGCCGGTAACACCGGCGGAACACCTAATGCCGCCGCCAAGGCCGCCAAGGAATATAAAAAAGATGCCTCCTGAGCCGGGTATAAACGTAATCAGCAACACCCCACTTGCCTGCTTGCTGCCTTTTAGCCTGTCAGAGTTGGAGTTGGCTTTGCGCGTTATGCTGGAGTATTTCCCTTCCATACAAAAACAGGACAACAGCCTGGAGCTGGCTCTGATGGACGATGCGGCCATAGCCGCCCTGAATGTGGAGTATTTGTCCTGCTCAGGGCCTACCAATATTTTATCCTTTCCTTCCGGGCTTACGGGCAGTTTGGGCTGGCTGGCCCTTTCGGTGGAGACCATACGCCGCGAAGCCATGCTCTATAAACAAAACCTGGCCTTTTACACCTTGAAGATGCTGGGCCACGGCCTTGCGCATCTCTTTGGCCACGAACACGGTGAAGAAATGGACGCACAATCTGAAAAAGCGGCGGCGGCGGCCTGCTCCTGCCTTGCCGCCCTTGGGAGCACTCCATGCCTGAAGTGCTCATAGCCATTTTCAATGCGGTAATAACCGAATTCGGCTGGATGGCGGAGCCCGCCGCCTGGGCTGGCCTGTTCGCCCTGGTAACTCTTGAGGTTGTGCTGGGCGTGGACAACCTTGTTTTCATAGCCATACTTGCCGACAGGGTGGAGCCGCACCAGCGCGACAAAGCGCGGGTGGTAGGCTTGGGCATGGCCCTTATGCTGCGTATTGCGCTGCTGGTTACAGTGGCGCACCTCGCCAAGCTTACCCAACCCCTGTTCGGGGGGTTTTCCGGCCGCGACATAATTTTTATATTGGGCGGCATTTTTTTGCTGTACAAGGCCACCTCCGAGCTGCATGAGCGGCTGGAGGCCACGCCGGTAGAGGTAAAGGGCACGCGCGCCTATGCCCGCTTCTGGCCCGTGGTGGCCCAAATTATGGTGCTGGACGCGGTGTTCTCGCTGGATGCGGTTATAACGGCCGTGGGCATGGTTCCGCATGTCAGCGTAATGATCATGGCGGTCACCATAGCCATAGGGCTTATGCTGCTGGCCTCCAAAGCGCTTACACGTTTTGTCAACGCGCACCCCACCGTGGTGGTGCTTTGCCTGAGCTTTCTGCTCATGATCGGCTTCAGCCTGGTGGCGGAGGGTTTCGGCTTCCATGTGCCCAAAGAATACCTGTATGCGGCCATAGGTTTCTCCGTGGTTATCGAAATATTCAACCAGATAGCCACATCCAACTACATTAAGCACCAGTCCAAACGCCCCCTGCGCGCGCGCACGTCCGAGGTTATTCTGCGCCTTATGGGCGAGAAAAACCGGCTTCTCTCAGAAAGTGAAGACGAGCAGGTAAAGCAAAAGCTTCAGGCCGAAGCCGCTGAAGAAAGCATTATGATCAGCGGCGTGCTCTCGCTTGGCGAGCGCTCGTTGCGCAGCCTGATGACCCCGCGTAGCGAAATGCGCTGGATAAACATACACTCCAGCGAGGATAAAATACGCAAATACATACTGGCCGAGCCGCATAGCCATTTTCCGCTCTGCAAAGGCAGCCTGGATGAAATTATAGGCGTGGCGCGCGGAGCGGAGATTCTTGAAACCCTCATAAATAAAAGCAACCTTGAGGAATTTGCCAAACACCGCCCGCCCACTGTGGCCCCCGAAAGCATGGACGCCATAAGGCTTTTAAAACTCATGCGCGAATCTTCTGGCAACGTGGTGTTCGCGGTGGATGAATTCGGCTCCATAGCGGGACTGATCACGCCGGTGGATATATTTGAGATAATAGCCGGAGAATTCCGCGAAAAAGACGAAAAACCCGACCTGGTAAAACTGCAGGACGGCAGCATGCTGGCTCAGGGCCATGCCGACCTGCACCTGCTGGAACAGCGGCTGGATATGGAAGGACTGATTCCGCCGGACAGCGACTATGGCACCGTGGCGGGCTTACTGCTGGACAACCTGGGCCACCTGCCCGAACGCGGCGAAATGCTGGAGTACGATGGTTTGCGTTTTGTAGTGCAAAAAGTATCCACCAGGCGCATAGAAGAAGTGATTATCACCCGCCTTGGCCAGCCGGAAGAAGATCAGGATTAAAAGGAAGTTCCCCCTTCGGGGTCAGGTTAAAAAAATATGGAAGCGGCTGTGCCGCGGCAATAATAGAGGGGCTGCCTGGTCTGCCTCGCTATTACTTACGCGCTTCGCGCATTCCTGTTCCATCTTATGTTCGCCACGAAGGGGCTTTCACTCATCCGCCCTTCGCGCCTCTATTCCTTCCTCAACCACCCAAGGGTACGCCCCGACTCCACCCGCCAGCGGGTTTCGCCATCTTGCGCGATCTTTTGCAACCCGATAATCTTGCGTGAAGACCCGCGCGGGCCTGGGTTTTGCTGGGCCAATTCTATGGAGTTTTCATATACGGCCGAAACTATGCCCACATGCCCGTAACCGCCGCCCATAACCAGCAAATCTCCCACCCGCGGGCGGGTTTTGCCGCCGTTGGCATACTGGCGCAAGGCGCGGTCCGCGTTTAAAGCTCCATCCGGCAAGGCGGGGTTGAAAAAATCTCTGGCATGCCCCCACACATTGGGCATTTTGTGCCCAAGAGCCTCATAATAGTAACGCTTAACAAACTCCACGCACTGGTGCTTTTGCCCAAGGTTGTAACCGTCTGCGGCCGTGCTGCGCCCGCTCACATTGCCCACTGGGCCATTGTAATAAATCGCCACGCCGTGCAGATCGTCTATCTTTTCGCCAATGGCTGGCTTGGGCTTCACCAGGCCCAAAGTCACAAATACCTTGCTGTAGCCTTGATATTCCGACCAGACAAAAAGAGCCAGCCCCAGGCACAAACAGAAAGCGAGTATAGCGCCTTTAAGGCGCATGCCGTATTTGCGCTTGCGCATGGCTGCCTAAAGCACCCCTATTTGCCAGTTGAAATCGCCGGAACGAGAAGCTTTTTCAACCCCCTTGGGGGGGAATTCGGCAATTTGTATAAAGGTGCTGTAACCAGCCGCTTCCAAAGCCGCTCTATGGCTTTGCAAATTCAGCGGCCAGGCCGGGTACAGCCAGATATTCTGCCCGTAGCGCCGGGTCCAAAAACCTTCGCGCTTGGGGCTGAACCAGGCTGTGTCCGATTTAAGCGGGTTTATGGCGTGTCTGGTTATGCCAATGGGTAAAAAGCCTTCCAACACCAGGCCCAAAGGCAGCGGGCTTTGCTTGGGCAGGGCCATGTAATCGTCTCCGCCCAGTTCCGGGCTTACAATAACCTGGCTAAAGCCCATGCGTTTAAGGGCGTCAATGGCATGGCCGTTGGCAATATTGCAAAACGGCCCGGCGCTGAGCGATAGGCCCTTCAAATTATCGAACATGGCAATCTGCCAAGGCGCATTACACACAAAATGCCGGGCGCCGTTGCGCAGGGCCTGCCGCACCAAACGCAGCCAGCTTTCTTCCTCATCCGGCCAAATAACCGGAGGTAGCCACCAAGAGATACGCCCGAACAAAGTGCGCGATACTTCGGTAAGAGCTTTGGGCGAAAGCCATATGCCCTGCACCGTGCCGGGCACAATGCCGCTTTTGCCGTCCCGCCCTCTGGGCAGGCTCCCGCGCAATACTATATCCAGCTTACGCGCCTGATAACCGGGCGTGGGCAATACAGGCTCAAAATCCATCAGGTTCTTGTCAGATTTGATGCGCGGCGCGCGCGCCTCCAGCCGCTCGGTCCACTCGCCCAACAGGCGCGTCAGCCCGGCCTCGCGCCTGTCTATAAGGAAAACCGGCGTGTTGTTTCTGGGGCTTTTATGCTTCGGGATATTAAGAGTAAGGGAGCCGCCCTTGGGCACGGAGCGGTTTATGGGCATGGTGTGGTGCCACTTTTCGTCTTCATAACCTATGCGCAAATAGTCCTTGGGCACAAGATCCATGCGTGTTTTAAGCACATAAAGCTCTTTATCCAGCACAACCTTGCCGCATAACAGGCCGGAACTGGTTTGAAAATCCTGCTTCTTTCCCTCTTCAGATTCGCCAAAAGCCGTGGGGTTAACGCTGCGCTGCGGCAAAAAACGGGCTCTGGTAACAGGCCGCCCAAGAGACATGGATAAAAGCTCTTCCGCGTGCTTTTTGGCGGCGGAGTCGCCGGGGTTGTCACGCAGTAACTTATAGGCGGACACGGCGTGAAACACATAGTGCGGGCCTTTTTTACGCCCTTCTATCTTCCATGCCCTTATGCGCGGCATTTCCAACAGCGTTTTTACCAGCACGTCCAGGCTCAAGTCGCGACAGGAGAAAAACCGCCCTTCCTTGCCGCCCTGCGTGTACACGCGGCGGCATGGCTGCACGCAACGCCCGCGCAGGCCGCTCTTGCCCCCCATATAGCTGGACCACCAGCAGCGGCCAGATACGCAATAGCAAAGCGCGCCATGCACAAAAGCCTCCAGTTCCAGCCCTTCGGGCAGGGCCTCGTGCATCTGGCGCATTTCGTCCACTGAAAGCTCGCGCGGCAACACCACGCGGGTGGCCCCCAACGCTTTGGCCGCCAGTAGGGCGCGCTGGTGCGTAAGGTTAGCCAGGGTGGAAAAATGAATTTCACCGGTGTAACCCGCCTGTCTTGCAAACTCCATAATCGCCAAATCTTGCGCGATAATGGCGTCCGGAGCCGGGCCAAGCAACACGCGCTTTAAAAGCCTGGTGACCTGCCCCGCTTCATCGGGCTTGAAAAAGGTATTCAGGGTAAGGTAAATTTTACGGTTTTCGGCGTGGGCCAAATCCACCAGCCGGTTAAAATCCGTACTGGAAAAGTTTTCAGCCTGCATGCGGGCCGAAAAATGTTTAAGGCCCATATAAACGGCATCGGCCCCGGCCGCAAAGGCCGCAAGGGCGGAAGACACATCGCCCGCCGGAGCGAGAATTTCTGGCTGCGTATTCATAAAAATCCTGCGGCATGGCCGCAACTGTTAAAAATGTAAGGCCCTCATGCCATATTATGCGAGAATAGTAAAACGCCATGGTTACGCGGCATATAAACCGCTTATTTCGTCAATTTCATATATGACTGGACAATTGTGGCTTTAACAGTAAAAAGTAATATGAGATTTTATTTCAGTATTCCCTGCGCTTGCTAATTATAACAGCAACATACCAAGATGGCGCAAGTTACAAATCCTGCCGCTATTAACATATTGGCGGTCTCCATATGAAACTACCCTGCAAGCTGTTTATGGTAAGCGCACTGGGCTGCATAACCCAGTGAAAATGGATACCCGACAAAAATGATAAGAATTATCATCTGATAACATATTATATTTATTGATCTGTATTTTATTATCTTGAGCTTTTTATAATCGCCTGCTACAGGTTAGCATAGTGAAAAATGTCACAATAGCCCCATCCCCAAAAACATTATTGCACTTTTTGCAGAGAACTGTGGAGGTTCCCGTATGGCGCACAATGCCTTACCAGAAGCCGGTTTCAAAAAACTGGAAGAGTTCATCCGCTCTTCCGCCATGGATGAATCCTCGCTAATCAAAGTACTGTACGAGGCCCAGCGTATTTTTGGGTATTTGCCCAGAGACGTGGTGTTTTTTATCAGCGAAAAGCTGGATGTGCCTGTATCCAAAATTCACGGCGTAATCAGTTTTTACTCCTTCTTCACAACCGAGCCCAAGGGCCGCTATCAGGTAAAAGTATGCATGGGCACGGCTTGCTTTGTGCGCGGCTCCGAAAAAATAGCGCGCGAGCTGGAAGCGCGGCTGGGCATAAAAATGGGTGAAACCTCACAAGACCACCAATACAGCCTTGAAGCGCTGCGTTGCGTGGGCGCCTGCGGCCTGGCCCCGGTAGTGCTGGTTAACGACGAAGTTTACGGAAAAGCCGAGCCCGGCGACATAGCCGGAATTATTGAGAACCACCGGGAGTAAACGGCCATGAAAAAACTTGCCAGTTATAACGACCTTGCCGCGGCTCAAGCGCAGTACAAGCCACTCTTGGCCTTGCGGCAGGAAGCCGCGCATGAGGGCGCGGAGCGGCGCGAGCTTTTAATTTGCGGCGGCACCGGCTGCCAGTCCTCCAAAAGCCAGGATTTGCTTAAAAACCTGCAAGCCGAAATAAAGGCCGCCGGGCTGGAAGGCAAAGCCTCGGCCCAGATTACCGGCTGTTTTGGCTTTTGCGAAAAAGGCCCCATTGTAAAAGTGTTTCCCGACGACGTCTTCTACACCGAGGTAAGCCCGGAAGACGCCAAGGAAATAGTGCAAAGCCACCTTTTAAACGGCAACATAGTGCGCCGCCTGCTGTACGAAGACCCGGCCCGCCCCGGCACTTATCTCGAAAAACAGCACGACATAAATTTTTACAAAAAACAACTGCGCATAGCGCTGGAAAACTGCGGTTTAATTAACCCGGAAATGATTGAGGAATATATAGCGGCGGACGGCTACCAGGCCATTGCCCGCTGCCTCCAAAAAATGAAACCGCAAGAAGTGGTGCAGGAGGTTATAGCCTCAGGCCTGCGCGGCAGAGGGGGCGGCGGCTTCCCAACCGGCGTAAAATGGAAAACCGCCGCAGAGCAGCCTGCCGGTAAAAAATACATGGTCTGCAACGCGGACGAAGGCGACCCCGGCGCGTTCATGGACCGCTCCATTCTTGAAGGCGACCCGCACAGCATTATTGAAGGCATGCTCATAGCCGCTTACGCCTTTGGCTCGGACCAGGGTTATGTGTACATTCGCGCCGAATACCCCCTGGCCATAGCCCGCCTGCAAAAGGCGCTGGATCAAGCCAAGGCGTCTGGGCTCTTGGGCCAGAACATTCTGGGCTCCGGCTTCAACTTTGAGCTCGAGCTCAAGTATGGCGCTGGCGCTTTTGTGTGCGGCGAAGAAACAGCCCTTCTGCGTTCCATTGAAGGCGGGCGCGGCGAGCCTACATCCAAGCCGCCCTTCCCTGCCCAAAAAGGCTTGTGGGGCAAGCCCACCATCATAAATAACGTCGAAACTCTCTCCAACGTGCCCAAAATAATCCGGCGCGGCGCGGCCTGGTTTGCTGGCATAGGCTCGGAAAAATCCAAGGGCACCAAGGTGTTTGCCTTGGCCGGCAAAATAAATAACGTGGGCCTGGTGGAAGTGCCCATGGGCATATCACTGCGCGAAATTATTTATGAAATAGGCGGCGGCATAAAGAACGGCAAAAAATTCAAGGCGGTGCAGACCGGTGGGCCTTCCGGCGGCTGTATTTGCGAAAAGGACATGGATATTAAAATCGATTACGAGTCCCTCTCCTCCATCGGCTCCATGATGGGTTCCGGCGGCATGATCGTAATGGATGAAGACAACTGCATGGTGAACATCGCCAAGTTCTATCTGGAGTTCACCATGGAAGAATCCTGCGGCAAATGCACGCCCTGCCGCGTTGGCACCAAACGCCTGCACGAGCTGCTGGCCGATATAGCCGAAGGCCGCGCCACTCCGGCGCATCTGGAAAAAATAGCCAGTCTGGGCCGCGTTATTCAAGATACAGCCTTGTGCGGGCTTGGCCAAACCGCCCCCAACCCTGTTTTGAGCACCATGCGCTTTTTTGCCGACGAATATAACGCGCATGTTGAGGAAAAACGCTGCCCAGCCGGAGTTTGCCAGGATCTGCTGGAGTTTTTCATTACCGACGCCTGCATAGGCTGCGGCAAATGCGCCAAGGGGTGCCCCGTGCAGTGCATAAGCGGCGAGCGCAAGCAACTTCACGTTATTGACGCCGCCAAGTGCATAAAGTGCGGCGCTTGCGCGGCCGCCTGCCCCACCAAAGCCATTATCAGGAGATAGCCATGATTAGCCTGAGCATAAACGGAAAACAGGTGGAAGTGCCGGAGGGCGCTACCATACTTGATGCCGCCAAAAAACTGGATATTCATATACCAACCCTCTGCCACCTTGATTTGCACAACCTGAAAATGGTTAACAAAACCGCTACCTGCCGCGTGTGCATGGTAGAGCTTGCAGGCCGCCGCGCCTTGGCCCCGGCCTGTTCCACCCCCGCCGCGCCGGGCATGGAGGTAAAAACCCATACCCCGCGCACCATTCAGGCGCGCAGATCTGTAGTTGAGCTTATACTCTCCAACCACCCAAAAAACTGCCTGATCTGCTCAAAAAGCACCGATTGCGAGTTGCAGTCACTGGCTGCCGAGCTGGGTATTCAAGAGATCAAGTACACAGGCAAAATGGCCCAGCACAAAATAGACCATTCCAGCCCGGCCATTACGCGCGACATGAACAAATGCGTGCTCTGCCGCCGCTGTGAAACCATGTGCAACGAAGTGCAAACTGTTAACGCCCTTTCAGGCGTTAACCGAGGCTTCAACACAACCGTGGGCACGGCCTTTGATATGCCCCTTGTGGAAACGACCTGCGTCTCCTGCGGCCAGTGCGTGGCCGTGTGCCCAACCGGCGCGCTTTCAGAAGTAAGCAACGTCGCCAGGCTGTGGGATGTGCTCTCCGACCCCGATAAATACGTGGTGGTGCAAACCGCCCCCGCCGTGCGCGCCGCCTTGGGCGAGCCCTTTGGCATGCCGCCGGGCGTTGCGGCCACGGGTAAAATGGTCTCGGCCCTGCGCATGCTGGGATTTGACAAAGTATTCGATACCAACTTCGCCGCCGACCTCACCATTATGGAAGAAGCCACGGAGCTTATCGGCCGCGTTAAAAACGGCGGCAAGCTCCCCATACTTACCAGTTGCTGCCCCGGCTGGGTAAAGTTCTTTGAGCATCAGTTCAGTGACATGCTGGATATTCCGTCAACCTGCAAGTCGCCGCAGCAGATGTTCGGGGCCATAGCCAAAAGCTATCTGGCGGAACAACTGGGGGTGGACCCAAAAAAGATGGTGGTGGTTTCCATTATGCCCTGCCTGGCTAAAAAGTACGAGGCGGGACGCGCCGAACTGAATATGGACGGTATTCAGGAGGTGGATCTGGTGCTCAGCACCCGCGAGCTGGTAAAAATGATTCGTGAGGCCGGCATAAGCTTTATGTCGCTGCCGCGCGGGCAGTTTGACTCTCCCATGGGCGAATCCACCGGCGCGGCCGATATATTCGGAGCCAGCGGCGGCGTGCTGGAAGCGGCCCTGCGCACGGCCTATGAGTTTATGACCGGCCAAACCCTTGAAAAAGTCGACTTTGAGGGATTGCGCGGTTTTACAGGCATAAAAGAGGCCACCGTGCCCATAGGCGACTTGCAGGTTAAGGTGGCGGTGGCCAGCGGGCTGGGCAACGCCAGAAAATTGCTGGAAGACATACGCTCCGGCAAAAGCCAGTACCATGCCATAGAAATTATGGCCTGCCCCGGCGGCTGCATAGACGGCGGCGGCCAGCCATACCACCATGGAAACTTTGATATACTGCAAAAACGCATGGATGCTCTGTTTAACGAAGATCAGAGCAAAACCATGCGCAAGTCGCACGAAAACCCCTTCATCAAAAAACTGTACGCGGAGTTTTTGGGCGAGCCAAACAGCCATCTGGCCCATAAACTGTTGCACACAAAGTATGTAAAGCGCCGTAAAATGTAACGGCAAGGGCAGCCACACCTGCCAGCATAGTGCCGCTGCCCTTGTTTGCCGTTATGTCCTCCAATAAAAAGAGCGGTTTAAAACCCGCTCTTTTTACTTGTGGTACGACGGCAAAATTGGAGAAAAAGGCAATAACGCGGCATGGTGCTGTCTCCGGGCTTATTTGGCGCGGGCCGCGCTCAGCCCCTTTGGGCTGGCTTTATATAAAGCGTCTCAAATAACAAAGAGGGCGGTTTTTAAACCGCCCTCTTTGTTATTTGAGACGCTTTGCGTCAGTCTGGTTATTTAACTTCCGTAAAGTCGGCGTCCACCACATCATCGCCCTGATTTTTGGCGGAACCGGCACTTCCGGCATCAGTTGCGGCCTCAGGTCCACCCTGCGCCTTTTGGGCGTAAAGCTGCTCGGCCAGTTTGTGCGAAGACTTGGAAAGGTCGTCCATGGCGCCGCGCAGTCTGGCC
Source organism: Desulfovibrionaceae bacterium (assembly GCA_031550525.1). GTDB lineage: Bacteria > Desulfobacterota > Desulfovibrionia > Desulfovibrionales > Desulfovibrionaceae > WRHT01. The sequence continues at coordinate 96,665 of JAVBON010000003.1, read as the reverse complement.
ACATCGTCGCCATCCATCACGCCCTTGAGGCTGCTGACCTTGGCTTCAATGTCGCCGCGCAGAGCCGCGTCCACCTTGCCACCCAAATCGGCCAGGGATTTTTCCGTGGTGTAGATAAGGGTGTCGGCCTGGTTGCGGGCTTCAATGAGTTCCTGCTTTTTCTTGTCTTCATCGGCATGGGACTCGGCTTCTTTGACCAGACGCTGAATATCTTCCTCGGCCATGCCGGAGGAGGCGGTAATGCGTATGGTCTGTTCCTTGCCGGTGCCAAGGTCTTTTGCGCCCACGTTAACTATGCCGTTGGCGTCTATGTCGAAGAACACCTCAATCTGCGGTATGCCGCGCGGGGCCGGAGGAATGCCCGTAAGCTCAAAGCGGCCCAGGGTCATGTTGTCGCCGGCCATGGGGCGCTCGCCCTGCAACACGTGAATGGACACGGATGGCTGATTGTCCGCTGCGGTGGTAAATACCTGGCTCTTGCGCGTGGGTATGGTGGTGTTGCGGTCGATTAGCTTGGTCATAACGCCGCCCAAGGTTTCAATACCAAGGGAAAGCGGGGTTACGTCCAGCAGCAGCACGTCTTTCACGTCGCCGGCCAGAATGCCGCCCTGAATTGCGGCGCCCATGGCCACCACTTCGTCAGGGTTAACGGAGCGGTTGGGCTCTTTGCCGAAAAACTCCTGCACGGTCTTCTGCACCAGCGGCATACGGGTCATGCCGCCCACCAGCACTACTTCGTCTATCTGGTTGGCGTTAAGGCCTGCGTCAGCCAGGGCCTTTTTGCAAGGCTCAATGGTGCGTTTTACCAGGTCGGCCACAAGGCTTTCCAGCTTGGCGCGGGAGAGCTTGTACATAAGATGTTTGGGGCCGTTCTGGTCGGCGGTAATAAAGGGCAGGTTTATTTCCGCCTCCATGGAGTTGGAAAGGTCCTTCTTGGCCTTTTCAGCGGCCTCTTTAAGGCGCTGCAAAGCCATACGGTCTTTGGCCAGATCTATACCCTGCTCTTTCTTGAATTCTTCAACCAGCCAGTTGATTACGCGCTGGTCAAAGTCTTCGCCGCCAAGGAAAGTATCGCCGTTGGTGGCGCGCACTTCCACAACGTTATCGCCAACCTCAAGAATGGAAATATCAAAAGTGCCGCCGCCAAGGTCGAACACGGCTATCTTCTCGTCGGCCTTGCGGTCAAAGCCATAGGCCAGAGAAGCGGCAGTGGGCTCGTTAATTATGCGTTTTACATCCAAACCGGCTATGCGGCCCGCGTCTTTGGTGGACTGGCGCTGCGAGTCGTTAAAGTAGGCCGGCACGGTAATAACGGCTTCGGTAACGGTTTCGCCAAGGTAAGCCTCGGCATCGGCCTTGAGCTTGCCCAGAATCATGGCGGAAATTTCCGAAGCGGAATATTCGCGGCCTTCAATTTCAACAGCCGCTTCGCCGTTTTTGCCGGGGACGATTTTGTAGGGGCTGTGCTCGGCCCAGCGTTTTACTTCCGGCGCGTCAGCCTTGCGCCCGATAAGACGTTTTATGGCGAACACGGTGCGCACAGGGTTGGTAACAGCCTGGCGTTTGGCAATGTCGCCCACAAGACGATCTTTGTCGGTAAAGCCCACAACTGACGGTGTGGTGCGCCCCCCCTCGGGGTTGGGAATATTCTTGGGTTCCTTGCCCTCCATAACGAAGACGCAGGAGTTGGTGGTACCCAAATCTATGCCTATAATCTTGCCCATAAAAACTTCCTCCTGAACCGCGGCTGTAAAAAAGCCGCAGCAATATTTACTGCGGCTTAAACGCCGCCTCTTTCTTTTCTGCAAGATACAATAAAACACATTTTTTTATCGTCCAGTGTCAAAAGGCAATTTTTAAGCAAAATAATGCGCAATATAATAGGATGATATGGCATAAATTCCATAAATGCGCGCAAACAGTGAGTTGCCGGGGAGCAGCCAAAAATAGCGCTATTAAAATCATCACTCTGAAACAGCCTTGCCGCGCGCACTCGAAAAAACGCCCCCAAAGCAAAAAACCTATGCCGCAGGCACTTGACATAACCTGCCGGGCTGAACTATAAAGCCAGTCTTGCGTTAATAACGCATGGAGAGGTGGCCGAGCGGCCGAAGGCGCTCCCCTGCTAAGGGAGTATACCTCATAAGGGTATCCGGAGTTCAAATCTCCGCCTCTCCGCCAGATTTTAAGAAAACCGTCTAGTTACGTGATGTGGCTAGGCGGTTTTCTTGTTGCAGAAAATGGCAATAAAAAAGGTATGCGGAAAATCTGCATACCTTTTTGCATACTTTGAACTTTTTACTTTGGTTTGCCTGTGGCTTTTGATGAATACTTTGCTAAGGATTAGCTAAAATACTGGCTTTTTTCTCTTGTTGATTGCTTTTACGGACTTTTGGGATTTCTTTTTCTTCGCCTGTAGCGCCAAATCATCTAATACTATCTCCATAAAGTCATAGGCATGCAAAACGTTTTCAGCTTTCAAATTTGATTCGTGGCTACCTGCATTGCCAATCCATTTAATGGCTTCGAGGTAGGTGCCTGTATGCAAATTTGGATTTTTTGATACATACAGTTTAATCCTGTCATGTAAAGAAAGTTGTTTCCGTCTACCGTTAACAACCTTGATTTTTTGGATGTTAACTTCAGTTAAGAATATTTCAAGAGAGCGGCGAAGAGCGTTTGCACTGGCTGAGGGGTTTGAGAACAGTAGGCTAAATGACTGCAATAATTCTTCTGTAGCTGCATCTGGGTACACATGTGGAACGTGAAAAAGCATGATTGATGGGTAAGTAGCCTTAATTTTGAAGACACTATAGTAGTCATTACTGGAATAATCTCCATCATTGTCGCCAATGATACAGTCTTCCTCTACATATGAATCACCTGAAAAGATATATATCTCTCCACATTCTTGCCTATTGCACGTTGTTAGTGCTGTCCAACGGTTAATGATGCGATCATAATCCCAATGTTCTTCGTTGTGTAAACGTTTGGATGGTCCTGTTTCTTCTTCGGTAATGTTTTTAGGTTTAAGTATGTGCCCAATTTTACAAGTTGAACATAAAAAGACAGGGAATTTATCAGAAAAATATACTATTTCTCGATATTTATTTTCATATTCATTTAACTGTTTATTATACATAGCACTTGCTCATTAATTATTCAAAGCTTGTTACAAGTTGGCATAATGCAAGAATTTATCCTGCTAGAGTACTTTTTTGTATCACACTGTGTAGTTGAACTGTAAAGATTTTTTTACTTAACTTAGCCAAGGAATTCAGTCAAACAGCCTCAATCTCCCAAGCAAGAAGTTGATTAATATAAAAGACACAAAGCCGGGTAAACTGCCCAGCTCCTTGTCTTTTATTCTATCTCCCACTTACGCTGTAGCTTGGCTGATCTCATTGCCAGAAAGCCTCTGACAAAATTTGCCACTGTGGCATCGCGCGGCTGAACTACCACGCTGCCGCTTTTGTATGCATTGATACTTACATGCCCATACCCGTCGTTGGTCAGTTTGATTTGAATGCCGTTACCGTCAGGCGGGGGGCGTTTGTGAAAGTGCAAGTCTAGGCAGCGCAATGTCTTTATTACATATTCAAGCGGCATGCGGATTGTATGTTGTTGAGCCATGTTTTAGTCCTTTTCCCGCTCATCCGGCAAGAGATTGTCAATAATGGGGCCAAGGTGGCTGATGCTTGATGACATTGACCGTAGATAAAGGTCGGTGGTTGTCGTCCGTTGGTGCCCTAGAAGTTGTTGTATTTCAACGAGGTTGGCATGCTGATTCGCCAAGCCTGCCGCTACGAAGTGCCGGAGCGAATGGAAGCCGAATTCTTTCACTTCCACCTTTTTGCAAAGGCGTTTGAGCATGTAGCGCACGGAGGGCTGTAGCTTATGGTACTTATCACCAGTCTGTGAGTTGATAAAAACATGTCCTTGTAGTGATTCCGAGCCGCCTTTCAGCCTTTCCAGTACGGTTCTAAGGCGAGGGGAAATGGGGGTCAGGCGGGCCTCCTTGTTGCCGCCACGGCGTTTTTTCGTCCAAAGGATCAAGGTGTTCCTTTCTAAGGTTATGTCCTCCCAAGTTAGGTTAAAGATTTCACCGGCTCTGGCCCCGGTGGATAACAAGGCCAGAAGAAAATCGCGTTCCCACTCTGCCGCAGAATGCAGAACCGCCCCCACGTCTTGTGGGGGCGGAACATACTTTATGAAAGCCTCTTCGGGGTATGGCGGCACATGCCGCCACGGGTTATATGGGACTGCCTCCTTGTGCCAGTTCCACAGTGCCTTAAGGTTTTGGAGCCTCCGGTTGGCCGATTTGTTGCCGTGCTCTGTCTGCATGGCCGCTAAAAAGGCTTTACCCTGCATCGCGGTGACCTCGGCGATAGGGGTGTCGCCGCCGAGAAAATCGGCAAAGTCGCGCAGATGCCTGGCTTTTTCACGTACTGCATTGTGACCGAACCGGCTGCCTGCATCCGCGATATAGTGTTTAGCGGCCAACGAAAACATCAAAATCGGCCCAAGGGTTGCTTCCAGTTGCAGGCGTTTTTTCTCCTCCACCTCCCATATTTTCGCTTCCTTTCTTGTGGGCAGCACCTTGCTGACCTGTCGGCCTTGCCATTTGAAATAGGCCCGGTAGTGTTTTCCTGTCTTGGTTCGCATTTCTAGTATTGCCATGAAAAACTCCTTGTCGTGTATTGGCGCGGCAGTGCTCTAGAACTTCACTAAGAATGAAGCGAACGCCGCGGAGGTTGGGTTTGTTTTGGGCGCTGGGGGTAATCGCTATATGCGGATAGCAGCGCCAGTGGTTTTTTATGGTTCCAGGTTCAAGGCCAAGTTCTTCGGCGAGTTCAATGTAGGTAAGGAGGTTATGAGTCATTGCCTAGTTCTCCTGCACATTTTTACGTATCGAAGGACTTTTTTGAGTATTTCTGGAGTAAAACCCAGGTAAAGAGCCCCGGTTTTATTGAAAAGTTTATTCGTAAAACTAGGGCTGATTTCGGGGTCTAAATCCGCATGATATACAGCAGCCACTATGAAATGTGCCCAATCATCCGCATAAAACAGGAACTTCCTAGGCTGAAATTGCGGAAGCATGGCACGGTTCACTATTCCCCACGAAGATTTGCGCCCTAGCTGCTGTAATAACTTGAGCCTGCCTTTACGTTTGCCAGGCTTGGCCATGTAGCCAACATCAAATTGGCGTGCCTTGCGAATGCAGATCATACTCTGGTCGCGGCTTGACGTCAGTTTCAGCCATTTTCTGACGACTTTGCTTTTGGCTTCCGCCTTATGGAAACGCCCCCAAAAGTGAACATGGTAGCCTGTTTTAATCGAGTATTCCCAGATATATATGAACCAGCAACGCGGGAATTGCCGTTTCAGGTAGCGGTTGAACAATTCAACGCGCTTTCGACAGGCTTTAAGAGTCCACTTCTTGACGTTGTAGTCAAAGGTAAGGCTCATAAATACCTTGGCTTCGCCCTCTGGAACTTGTGCGCACCGCCTGAGCATGCGGCAAAGACGTTTTTTGTCCTTGGTAATTAGCGTCATGCGCCTGTAGCTTTGAGGTCGGCAGGTACCCGCTGACGGGTATTTTTTCTTTTTTTGCCGTGCAACGGGTGCCCACCAAAAAGCCCCGTTTACCAGATGCAGTTCTATACTTTTCTTCTTCATGGGTTTTCCCCTTGAAAAGTTGAGCCACTCAGCCCCCATTTCGTCTGCATGCAAAAAGACCACGTGGAAACGTGGTAAAAGCGCATTTTATGTGAGGGAAAAAATCTGAGGAGCGTTCTCTGGTAAACTGGTTTTGATCTTTCGAGAAAACGCGATTTTTGAGAATTTTTTCTGATTGCCACTTAGAGCATCTGGGGGCCTGTTTTACTGCAAAGTTTTAACGATCCTTCACTTTATGAGATTAAGTAATAAAGTGGTTGAAACACGGTATATAAACCTATGGCTCGTTATCTGCTCAAAAAAAACATCATTTTGAAAGAATGAGTGTTTAAAGGTACCCAAACACCATTTAGAAGCATCCATATGGGGGTTTTGATAAAATAACGTATTTCAATTCTACGAAAACAAGCAGAATCATCAAACCTTGCTATCGGGAGGCCTTTTTCATGCGACTTTGAGCTGTTTCCAACAAACGTCATCAGCAAAAACTACTAAACTGGTCTTTGTCATTTTTTTAAAAGGGACAGATCTAAAAAAGTTATCTCGACCCCGTGGATATTTTTTTCAATAACGACTGTCACTGGAAATTCATCATAATACACCGCCCACGCTTCTGCGGGCTCTTTGCGCGGCTTGCCGCTCTTATAGGTCTTGCCCCTGTTCCAAACCGCCAGCAGCCAGCGCTTGTTTTGCGAAAGGAAGCGGCGCTTGCGTTCCATTTCGAAGCGGGTCATGCGGTCATGGATGGGGTTCAAGATTACCTCAACCTCCGGCGGTATTGCGGCGAGTACGCCATATGGGTCAATAATGCCCTTGCCGCCTTTTTTGTCGTACTTAACGCCATTAGTCTCGCCGCAAACAATTATGCAGCAGTTCCCCAATACCCGCTTTGGAACGGTTTCGCTGGCGAATTTCTCTACCGGTTCCGGTTTCAGCCAGTTCACCCGCGCAAAGGCTTGTAAAAATCGGTACTCGTCCCATCCCTTTGCCGTGCGGTGATAAATGACGTAGTCGCCAGCCTTGCGCCCGCCCTTGGAGTCCTCAAACTCTTCAATACAGATAAGCTTAAGGCTCTCATAGCCGTCCAAGGTGGCCCGCAGGTCGTAACCCTCGCGCGGAATAATGCTGTATAGCGCGAACAGGGCCGTGTCGCAGCCTTCTTTATCCAGAATTGCCAGTATCTCCGGCATGTGGTGGCTGAAATCGCGGTAGCCGTTTGGGTACTCTACGTTGTAGTCGCGGCTGACTAAGCCGATTTTCGCCGCCTTGAAGCCGAACAACGGGGGAATGATTTTGCTCTTCTTGCCCATAAAATACTCCTGTGTTTTCTTTTGAAAACGGAAAAGCCCCCAGCTAAAAAGCCGGGGGCGTAGTTTTGCGGTCAGGCCGCGCAACCTGTCTTTGCGGGCGCACGATGCTTCCCACAATAAAAGTATAACACATTTTAAATATTAAATCAATATATTCAAATAGTTATTGTATAAGCCTTAAAAATAGCGACTTTCGTGCGGGATATTACGGATTCTGAAACGGGTAGCGACTAATGGTGAATCTCGCTAGCTGCGGTTGACCGCTGAGTTTTGGACGGCGTATGCTTGTGAGGAGAATAAAGTAACCAGGGAGGGGGCCATGCCGCCAAAGATAGATACCGATGCCACCGCCACCCAGAGGGTGCTTTTGCTCTATACGCTGTTGCTGTTCTCCGGCCGAAAATATTACCTGGCGGATCTGGCCGAGCGCTTTAATTGCTCCAAACCGTCAATTATGCGCTATGTTCAGGCCATTGAGCTGGCCGGTGTGTCTGAAATAAGCAGCGGCATCGAAAGCGGGCGGCGCTGGTACCAACTGAAATACCTGCCGGGTGCGCCGCAAATCGGCCTGAGCGGCCCGGAGATAGGTAGCTTGGTCCTTTGCCGTGATTTACTTACCCGCTTGCTTCCGGGGGGCATTGAGCGCGTTATTGACGACAGTATCGCCAAGGTAGCAGCTCTGATGGGTTCCGCAGCATCGCGCGGCGACGCTACCACTCCCAAGGCCGTGCGCGTGCCTACAGGCGGCGTGGCGAACGCCGACTTTCAAGAGCACCTTGAGTGCCTGTTGCAGGCTATATCTGACCGGGAAATCTGCGAGGTTTGCACCCGCGAGATGGAATACCGCTTCCCAGAGCGTGGAAACGGACTTGTTACGATGGATTTTTTGCCAATGCGGCTGATCACCGAGGAAGAAATTCTCAGCGTGGAGGGGTGGGGCGTTAGCGACAGAAGTGAGTGTAAACTTGTGTATCCGCGCACCTTTGCCCTGCACCGCATAGTTTCCTGTGAGCAGACGGGCGTAAAGCTAGAAAAATGCCCGCCGCTGCCTGAGCGTGAGGGAGCTTTCGGGCTGGTCGGCTTTAAGGGCTTCCCGGCGCGGGTGCGCTTCTCAAAGGAATTCAGCAGCTATATCCGTGAACGCCAGTGGAGCAAGGAGCAGGAGGTAATTGACTTGGAAGACGGCAAGATAGAATTACGCTTTATGGCTGCCAGTCAATACGAGTTGGTTAGGTGGGTGCTTGGCTTCGGCATGTGCGCCAAGATCGTGGAACCGGAACACTTGGCGAAGCAGGTGCGGGAAGAGGCTTGGACTGTCTCCAACATGTACGGCTGGTGATGAAGTGACGCTCAGGCCGATACTGCCTAGCGTCCGGCCAGCATTTTCACCAGCCTGTAGACTATTTGGGTATCTTTATCGCTAAGTTCGGGCAGAAGCGAGGTTATTTCGGCAGTAAGGGCGGCGCGGCCCTGTTCGTGGTCGGCATCAAGAATATCTTTGACCGGAACGCTCAAAGCCCCAGCCACTTTTTCAAGGCATTCCAAGGAAATTTTGCTTTGGCCGCGCTCAACCTTGCCCAGATGCTTGGTGCTGATGCCCGCAAGCTCGGCCAACTTCAGTAATGACAACTTACGACTTTCCCGTAGCGACCTGATGCGTTTGCCTACCAGTTGAGCGTTATCGAGCATGGCGATTCCTCCAAAAATTGTGAGGAATTGTAGACCATTTCCTGCGCTTACTGCGAGAACCTTTAGGTATTGATAATTTATAAAAAGAGAGTTATTGGTTTCTTTATTGCAGAAAAACGACAAGCTCTTTTAACTAAAAACCTACTAACACCAATTGATAACATTGGAGGTCTATAATGGTGAAAAAAAAGAATAATGATGATGGATGGGGGCAACTTGTAATTCTTGCAGGAGTATTAGTCTTTCTGCCTTTCCTTATAGTCGGCGCAATTTCACTTAGTTCGCTTAAACGCCAATATTTGAATAAAGCAAGCGCACAACAGGTAGTTGATATTCGACGGTTAGGGCCAAGCTTTATTGCCGCCGGTGGAATGATGATTGTCTGTGTACTAATAGTTACCATTGGGGCAAGTGAGATATTTGCTGATAAGGAACTCACAAATAGCAACTTAGCACTTGCTGCTCTAGCAGTACTTGGCGGAAGTGCTGTAGGAATATTAGGCGGCGTAATTATGGCCCGCCATATATCAGTGCTGTATTTGGGCGTTATTGGAGATAAAGAAAACGATGTTGTTCATTTTTCTTATGATATGCAAAGCTACAGTGTAATGGATTATGTAACTTTACGCTTTTTAAAAGAATTTTGCCGCATAGATTCTGTTCCACTTTCTGCAATTGAAAAAATAACTAGAGGTAGCCGAGGTAAAGATTTGTATATACATGGATCATTTGGGTCACGAGGCATTACAATGTCCAACAAACAAAAACGCGATGAATGTATGGCAATGATTATGAGCATGACAGGCAAAAAGGGCTTGCTTACCGGTGAAGTTGAAGGATTTTAGCATATTTTTTATATAAGGAATTAGTAATGCTAGTCACACCTGAACATACTTTGGAAGATATTTCAGCAGAATTCCAAGAACAATTTCCATATTTCTTCTTGATGTTTACAAAGGCACTGGACGATGGAATCAATAATCCATTAGCATATTCAAATACGGTACCAGATGTTGGTATAAGAATAAAAAAGCCGAGAGAGATACCAGTAAGACCAACTATGAAAATTGGAAAATTTTTAGATGAATTTCAAAGAATATTGTTTTTAAACGCACATATTTGTTATGTTTCCCCAGATAAAAAGGTGCATATTGCCGGAGAAAGACAGAGCAATCTTTCACTTGAACAACTGAGTATCAGCCTGTCAGGGTTGGGGTATATCAAACACCCTGGCACTAATAATGCGCACATTGATGCAAATGAAAAAAGAAATTCTTTTGAATCGCTTGAGTTGATGGAGCAGTGCGTGGTTGAGGAAGACACACCATCTAAATCCGGGGTAATATTTAAAAGTATTCTACTTTTGTCACTCGCGGTTGCAGTTGGTTTTACAATATTCAAGGTAGTCTGTGATGATTAGCAAAGGAGAGGTGGACACTATGAGAAAAATTACATGCCTAATATTGATGATAATATTGTCTATAATGGTTTATGCTTGTGGTAAAAAAGCACCGGCTTGTTCTGATGAGGAAGTAAAAGCTTTAGTCATACAAATAGCAAAAGAGAACCTTGAGGCAGTAGGTCTTGCAGGTTTAAATTTTGAATTGACAGCTATAAGAACTAGGGATGTCGACACAAAAACTGGAAGATGTCTATGTGCCGCTGATTTAGCAATGACGGGATATGGCAAACAAACAAGCATCGCTATCGAATATACGTCAGAGCTTACTGATAGTGGTGATGAATTTTATGTAACAGTTGATGGGCTTTAAGGTTCTATGCTCCAAGAAAAGGACTACTGCTCAAAGCGGTAGTCCTTTTCTATTACTGTTACCCGAAAAATTGGACAAAAAGCCTATGTTACTCTTCGTCAAGCTTGTCTCTGTCCCACATTATACGGGCCACCGCCTCACGCTCTTTGGCGTTCTTAGGCTTGCGAGCCACGATGATAAGCGGGGGCTTCTTTGGGGTGGTAGGCTGGGAATTTTTCATGGAGATCTCCTTAGGTAGTTATTGTGCAGACAGGCTGCTTATAACTAAGCTGTAAATAAAAAGTATACTTATTAATGGTTTAATTTAAGTGACGTTTACATGCGCGGGGCTTTCGCGTATCTATATCAGCTATGAATGACACAAATAATGAAGTTGGCGGCGAAATCCTGCTCTACAGTACTGATGATGGCAAAAGCGCTATTCAGGTTCACTTGCACAATGAGACGCTTTGGTTATCACAAAAACAGATGGCTGAACTCTTTGACATAAAAGTCAGCACACTGAACGGGCACTTGCGCCAGATATTTAAAGATGGCGAACTTCAAGAGGATGCAGTTATTCGGAATTACCGAATAACTGCAAGTGATGGGAAAAATTACAAAACAAATTTTTATAGTCTTGATGTCATTTTGGCCGTTGGCTACCGGGTACGCTCGCAGCGCGGGGTGCAATTCCGACAGTGGGCTACCGATAAGCTTAAAGAGTATTTGATCAAGGGTTTTGTCCTTGATGACGAGCGCTTGAAGAACCCTCCTGTCAAAGACTCCGGTGTACCGGACTATTTTGATGAACTGCTTGAGCGCATTCGCGATATCCGGGCCAGCGAGCGTCGCATGTACCTGCGTGTTCGCGAAATTTTTGCCCTAGCCTCCGACTACAACGCAGCTAACCGTTACACTACGGAATTTTTCCAGGTTATTCAGAATAAGCTGCACTTTGCGGCCACCGGCAAGACGGCCCCGGAATTAATTCTGGAGCGGGCCAACCATACCGAGCCCAACATGGGGCTAACCTCATGGAAAGGCGGCGTTGTCCGTAAAGGTGACATCACCGTTGCCAAGAACTACCTTAATACCGATGAAATCGACTCCTTGAACCGCATTGTAGTCATGTGGCTGGACTATGCCGAAGATCAGGCCAAGCGGCGTAAAGACATTTTCCTCAAAGATTGGGGCGCAAAGCTTGATGATTTTCTCCGTTTCAACGAACGAGGTGTGCTGCCAAATGCTGGCAAAGTAAGCCGGAAAGTTGCCGATGCCCACGCCGAAGCCGAGTATGAGCTTTTTGCGGCAAGGCGCAGGGCGGTGCTGGAGGCTAATGGAGAGGAAGAGGCTGTGAAAGAGTTAGAAGAAGCTGCCAAGCGTCTGCCTCAGAAAAAAATGGATGGTTAGTATCATGGCTCTCCCCTCATTCGCACACCATTTGGGAAATACGTATACTAAAAAGCCCCGCATCATGGTTTTAGAGGTTAAAGATCCTAAACCGCCTTATAAAGAAGTGCACGGCTGGTTAATTGTAGAGCGTGAAGAAAAACAAGAATTCAACGGAAAAGAAATTTTTGCAGCTTCAATACAACTATATTATCAGCGAATTTTACCTAATACGCACCAATGGGATGGAGGCAAAGAAGTCTTTTCAGGAGCATACTCGCGGTTAAGAAATGCAGTATCAATTACATCATCCTCCATGATTGCAGGTGATGTTCGCCTTGGGATATCAGAGTTGTATGGTCACCGCATTGGCACGTACTTGATGAATGAAATTGTTCATTGGGTAAAACAATGGCCTGATGCAAAATTAAAAACAGTACGACTTGTTGAAGGTGATGGTTACGGAGATAATAAAAAACGACGCAACTGGCTTTATGAACAATTTGGAATAGAGTTTGATTTTTCTGATACTGAACAGAAAGCCGGGTATTCATTGCCAATGTTAGCTGGAGGTTTGAATGAGGTTAATACCTGGAAACAAAATATCACTGAGCATCACATGGAAGAATTTATTGCCAGACTTTTGTCGGACAAAATAGCATTGAAGGCAGAAAACAAAATATTACAGGATAGTAGTAATAATAATTGGTGGAAAAATGAGTATAACAAGGCCTACCAAAGGCCTCTACGATGGGCGTTAAAAATCTTTTTGGGACGACACATAGGGCATATTCTCATTGCGATTATTGGCTTGTTAGCAATGCAGGGACTTTGGGAGTACATACAGGGTTAAAGTTTTTTTGATATGATCTGCACTATGAAAAAATGCATACCTTTGTGCATACCCCGCCAGTCTTTCCAGATAGTTTACGCTTCCAGCCCCTGCCCATGAATGCAGAAATATCAATGCTTTTGCGACCAGCCTTTATCGGCTGATTCACCCCGAACCGCCTGCTAAGGGAGTATACCTCATAAGGGTATCCGGAGTTCAAATCTCCGCCTCTCCGCCAGATTTTAAGAAACCGCCGGGTTACGTCAGTAGCCCGGCGGTTTTGTTGTTGGGAAAAGGGTAAAAAATGTAGGCGGGAAAATCTGCATACCTTTTTACATATTTCCAGGCTGTGTCGGCATTCAGAGTGATTTTGTTATCTGGCAAGGAAGCAAGGCTTTGAACCAAAAGAGTATACTCTTACGGTATTCGACTGAGGGACAAAGCCCTACTGACGCAGCCAGAGGGCAAAAGCGCCTGAATGGCGACACAGCCTGGGTAGAAAACGCTTTTTATACCGTCTCTAAGCCTTGTGCAAATGTATCGTACACTTCGCTCACCAGGTCGGGCCCATTTTAATTTTGACTAACGAACCGTTTCTTCAAACCAGGCCCTGGCTTTTTCCGACACGGCCATATACCACCACACGGCTAGAGCAACCACTTCGGCCGCGTTTATCATGGACGGAAACCTGGCCTGAAGCATTATTGATGTATCAAAATCGTGGCTGGACAGAAGTGCACCGGTAAAAATCAGATAATTCAATATGCTTACGCCAAGCCATAGCCCAAGCCCCCAAAAGACAAGATGGCGCGCGCCCTTACGCGCTTTAATAGCGTAAATGATAAGCAAGGGCGCGACAATGCCTGCGAGGCTGCTGACCGATAACCGTAAGATAGTGGTGTTGAGCATGCTTGCGTCAGTAAAAAAGGTATACATGAGATACAGGGGGCCTTGAATGCCACGATAGACAAGCGCAAGCCAGCAAAATACGACCACCAGCCCCATTTCTCCCGCAGCGTTGTTTTCTTCTCGTTCCAAATGCGCTGCGGCTTCGTCCGCAGGCTGAATCCGTGGTCCGCCAAATACTGCTTTAACTTTGCGAGATGTTGCGAAATAGCGGCGCCAAGCCTCGCAAATTACCAGCGCGTAAAGGATATTTACTATCATGGGAATAGCTTTACTCCACGGGTCGGGCCGAGACCAGCTCGCTTCTGTTGCATCCCATATAGTAAAAAGCAGCCAAATTATGCCGCCAACAAAATTGAGAATTAGAACAAACTGGCAACGGCTGGGGGTGTTTTCGTGCCTACCGCTGATTCCGATGGCGGCCCTGAGGCAAAGGAGGGCAAAAAATACCGAAATTGTGCTTAATAATGCGATGATAATTTTTATGGAAATGGGGAAATAATATTTCTGGCTGAAAAACAGATAGCCTATTGCGCAGGCGCATACAAAATAGAGTACAACCCCGACCCAGAGATAAATCAAAAAGATAAAGGTAAGCCCAGGTAATTTGGCTGGCCCATTGCCAACATGCCCAAGGTAAGAACTTCCGTTTTTTGGCGTATCCATCACTCCCCCTGATTAGCGCTCTTATACTGCAAAAAAAAACGCCGTCCTGAATTAATACATCCGGTAAAACGCTCTGGCCTTGTGAAGTGAAGCGTAGCAAGCCCCGCAAGATTAGCGCGGGTGGTTTTGGAACACAGGCTCTATACTTTGCCAGCCGTTAAGCGACAATCTCAAAGCGGAAAAAAACGGCCTTGATATGCCGCGAGGCGGTTGTTAGAATATACTCCGGTCAAGGTCCCGAATAACAGCGCGGCGATGTTCGTACAGCACACCAGCCAATTCCTCGGAAAAGCCCTTCATCTGGTCAAGATTGCGTGCTATTTTGGAAGCACGCATATCAATGTCATGCCCCATTGCACCAAACCGTTTAGACGCATCAAGCAACTGTTTTGAAATATAGCTCACTTGGTTAAAATCCGCGGCCATTTCAGGCCCGGCTATTTCTTTTAGGCCGTGCAGTCTCTCCATATAGATTTGAAGATTCTCCAAGGCCATAACGTAATATTGTTCCTCTCCCATATGTGAAAAGTCCGCCATGGCGGTACGAATTTTAGCTATATGGAGCATATGGCTGGTCAACGCAGGCCAAAGCTCTGTGTCACCTGTAGCTGCAGCCGTTTTTGCCAGGCCAGCCGTTTCGGTTTCCAGCGCGCGGCTCAACGGGGCAACCAAATCTCTGTATTGGTTCAAAAAATCTTGGCGCTCTTGTCGCAAAGCGGCAAATTCGTCTTTATACTCAGCATTGCTTTTTACAAGGCCATTCAAAATACTCAGAATACCTTGGTCTTTCATGTTGATACGAATATCTTTCAAGCGGTCTTCAGTATCGCGGGCTATTTCATTCGCGCGGTATGCATCGTCCGGATTACATAGCAGAAGGAAACGATAGAATTGCCAGCCAGCCTCAGAAATATTTCTATCCACAGCGGCTGCCTGAGTATACAAATTGCTATATCCCACAAATGTCTCGAACAACTCCCTCTGTCTGGCTATCTCTAAAGATTCCCGCCCATCCTGGGCAAAAACCTGTACAGGCCTGAAAGCACAAACAAACGCGCAGGCCAC
This sequence comes from Desulfovibrionaceae bacterium, assembly GCA_031550525.1. Taxonomy (GTDB): domain Bacteria; phylum Desulfobacterota; class Desulfovibrionia; order Desulfovibrionales; family Desulfovibrionaceae; genus WRHT01. Next base: position 81,375 of record JAVBON010000003.1, on the reverse strand, counting down.
CAACAAAAAAATGAAGAAATTACAAGCAAAACGGAAAACTTTCATCATACTTTCCTTGTATACCTCAGCGTTCAAGGCGTGTTGCCATAGTTGGCAGCGTGCTATCAAAAACGCGCACTATCACCACATTGAGGATGTCCTTAGCATCTTGGAAATGCGGAATATAGCCTCACCTGGCATAAAAATAAAGCGCTCTATTTATTTGAATCAGCTTCCAGCCGTTTTTTAGTTTTACCGGTAGGCTGGGCGCTCAGTGGGTCTTCCGGCCAAGGGTGCCTGGGGTAGCGGCCGCGCATTTCGGCCCGCACCTGTTTGTAGCCGTTGGCCCAAAAGTGGCGCAAATCGGCTGTAACCTGCAAGGGGCGGCCCGCTGGCGAGAGCAAATGCAGCATTACAGGCACACGCCCGCGCGCTACGCGCGGGGTATCGGTCTGGCCGAACATTTCCTGCAACTTTACCGCCAGAACCGGCGGCTCGCCGCGCAGGGCGGGCAAATAATCAAGCTGGGCCGAATTGCCGGAAGGCAGGTTAAGTCTTTTTGGGGCTTCCGCCTCAAGGCGCTCAAGCAAAGGCCAAGGCAACAAGGCTTGCAGGGCCGCGCCAAGATCAATGGTTGCAAACTGCGTGCCGCGGCTCACCCCTTCAATATACGGCGAAAGCCATGTTGCATCCGGCCCGGCAGGCAACCCTCCGCCTGATGGCCCGCCCAGCGCCCTGCCGGCTGTTGGTCCGGACGGCAATTCTTCTGTTTGCGCCGTTGACGTCCCGCTCAAATAGCTGGGCAGTTCGCCTGTTTGCGCGGCTGACGTCCCGTCTGATGATCGGCCAGGCATCACGTTATCTGATGGCCCGGCGGGCAAGCCGCCATTCTGCGCCTTTGACGGGCCAAAGCCCAACCCGTAAGCCAATCCGGCCATTAAAGCCTCGTCGCTCAGGTCCGGCCAAACATTTTCTCCACGGCTTGCGCTCGGCTCCAAATTGCGCAACATCAGCACTCTGGCCTGAAGCTGGCGCAAATCTTCCGTCCAGGGCAGACAGCCCGACCCAAGGGAAACCATACCCTCCAGCAGCGCTTTTTTTATAGCCCCGCTCAGTTCCGGCGAAGGCTGCAGCGGTTTCTCTTCCAAAACCAGCGCGCCAATCCGCTTGACGGAGTGGCAGACCACCGCCCTGCTCCGGCTGTCCCAATAAACCTCATTTTCGAGTACGGCTCGCTCTCCATGCAGGCGCAACAAATCAGGCAGAGCCAGCGGCGCGGCCAGATGCACACGCCGGTTGACGCCCCCGCCAAGGCTGGCCACGGCCAGACAAGGCTCAGAAGCCAACGGGTCGTACGCTGGCAGATCCGCCCCCTGGCCGGAAACAAGCCGAAAACCGCCAGCCTCGCGCCGCTGGGCGATGCGCTCCGGCCAAGCTAAACTTAACAATGCGCCACAGAAGTATTCATCTTGCGGTCCGGGGAGTTTGAAAACTCTTTTCAAATTCGCGAGGCGGTGAATTTGTTCCGCCGCGTCCCTAAGCCGTTTGTTCTCTGGCCTGCCTAGAAGCGGCAGGCGTAAGCGGATATCAGCCCCGCCCTCATCGGCGGAATTTTTGCGCAGGGGGTCGCGCTCCGATACAATTGCGGCAAGGCAGGCAGCCAGACAGGAAAGGTCCGTTTCCAACTCCTCAGCCCGCAACACCATGTGGGCAAGGCGCGGGTGTAAAGGCAACCCGGACAGTTTTTGACCGTGCGGGGTAATCAGCAATCTGCCGTTTGTACTGTGTAAAGAGTCGCGGCGAGCGGCTCCCAGCTCCAGCAGCGTTTCCGCCGCGTTTTGCAAGGCCGCTTCCGGCGGCGGAGTAAGCCAAGGCAATGCGGCTGGCTCGCTCCCCCAAGCCAGGGCGTCCAGATAAAGCGGGGCCAGGTCCGCATCCATAATCTCAGGGCGGGCTTGCGGCAACAAGGCTTCCTGCTCCGGCCAGAGGCGCAGGCACAGGCCAGGCTCAAGCCGCCCTGCCCTGCCCGCCCGCTGGGCGGCGGCATCTCCCGTAAGGCGGGTTGTCGTCAGGCGGCTCAGGCCGGTGGCGGGGTCAAAGCGCGGCCCTCTGGCCAGCCCGGCATCAATAACAATGCGTATGCCTTCAATAGTCAGGCTGGTTTGGGCCAGATCAGTAGCCAACACCACCTTGCGCCGCCCCTGGGAAGGCGGGGCAATGGCCGCATCCTGCTCACGCAAGGGCAAATCGCCATAAAGCGGATAAACATCGATATCAGCCGGAACATTTTCCAAAAGCGCCGCAACGCGGCGAATCTCGGCCTGACCAGGCAAAAACGCCAGAATGCTGCCCGGCTCGTCACGCAACGCCTCGCGCACGGCCAAAGCGGTATTGCCGGCCGTTTCTTCCAGGCTGGACATAGGCGTAACGCTCCTGCCCCGGTTGGCATAATGCACTTCAACCGGCCAGTTGCGCCCGGCGGCCTCAATAATCGGGCAACCGCCCAAAAAGCGGCTTAGCTCTTCAGCCTCCAGAGTGGCTGACATTACCAGCAGCCGCAGGTCAGGGCGAAGCGCCCTGGCGCTTTCCAGGCACAAAGCCAAGCCCAGATCGGCCTGCAGGCTGCGCTCGTGAAATTCGTCAAAAATGACGCAAGAAACGCCGGATAATTCAGGATCTGCCAAAAGGCGGCGGGTGAACATACCCTCAGTAAGCAACTCCACCCTGGTTTTTTCCGAAACCCTGCTCTCCAGCCGCACCCTGTAGCCCACGCGTTGCCCAACCTCCTCACCCAGCAGCCGCGCCATGTAACGGGCAGCGGCCCGCGCGGCCAGACGGCGCGGCTCCAGCACCAGAATTTTTCCGGGCAGCGGGGCAACGCCCACTTGCCCGTTGGCAAGCGTAAGCAAACCTGACAAAAGCAGCGGCACGCGGGTGGTTTTGCCTGAGCCAGGGCTGGCCGTTAAAATTGCGCAGCCGTGCCCGGCCAAGGCTTGACCGAGTTCAGGCATGGCGGCGTCAACGGGAAAACTGGTGCGGGAGAAGTTGTTTGACATGTGGCGATTATGCGTATTTTTTTTGCCAAAGCAAGCGGCGGGACAACCTGAAACTGAAAACCTATCTGAAATTAATTTAAACCGATACGAAGTATGGGCATGATCATGGCAGATACGCGGCAAAACCGATGCGTACGGTCCGGACTGCGTCGCGCCTGCAAATGGCGCGCGCCTTTAAAAATGGAACGGGGCAGTATTTAAAAAGTAATATGCCAGGTAAGATAGCCGCCTATTTTACCGTGATCTGAAATCGTCGGATAGGCTTGCAAAGCGACATTCTGGGGCTTTTTGCTGTCGCCCCATATAAGGTCGCTTACCTCGGTAATAGGGTCCACCAAAAAGGCGGTGGTTACGCCCAACACCTTTGAATCGAACAAATGATAGTCATTGTCCACAATGTGGCGCTTGACCAGATAAAAACCTTCACCCACAACGGCGCCCGCAACAGGTGTGACAATCAAATCCTGAATGGAAGGGCGCTCGGCAAAAGCCTCGATGCCGTACTCCCAAAAAAAAGTGGACAGAACAAAAGAGTAGACAAATGAATACCCCGCGTTTGCCCCGGCCGACCTTGCCCCCATATAATAGACCGCCCCGGCATAAGGGTGCGTGACATAGTTAAGAAACCAGTCGTCCTCATCCCAAACCGGCGCGTGCGAAACGTGATCCCACCATTTATTGAACGGCACCTTGTCGCCGTCTTCCCAGTTAGTCACACTGGTGGGCATCAAATATAAAATACCCATGGCGCCGACGCAAGCCCCGGCCATTACAATGGAGTTACGCCCAATCTGCCTCATGTTGGTGTCGCTTTCCCACAACGAATAAGGGCGGTCGTATATGGATACCGATACAGGCTCCGGCGGCCCCATGGCAAGGTCGTCTTCGGCGAGCGCAACCGGGCTAAAGACGCACAGCAGGCATAAATACAGGCTTAATGGCATGGAAATTTTACAAAAAAAAGCTCCGCAGCCACTGGCAGGCGAGTAAAAATTGGCGAATATTCTCATAAGTGGTCCATATCAACTGGATTAGCAGGCCAATAAAAGCCCGAAAACAATAGAGCGCATTATCTAAAAAACTAAAACACCCAACTGGCGGTTATGGAGCCATAATCGTGCTCGTCTTCCTGCCCGTGAAACTCTTTGGTATTATGAATATATACATAAGACAGGCGCAATTTTTTATACGAAGCCGCAATTCCAGCCCTAAATTCGCCTACAAAAGGATACTTATCCACACTATGCGAATCGCGCCAGGCGTTGCCGTCCAAAAAAGTATTCCAGGCTACCGCCCGTCCTTCCAAAGCCAGCAAAAAATAAACATCAAAACCTTCAGCGTCGGATACCAGCACGCCCGGCCCAGGGCGGATAACTGTGGAACAAAAGTCGGCGGGCAAATTCCAGCCGACATGAGCCTCAACAGATACCGTGGCCTGCGTGTACGGCGTGCCCAAACTGGCTGACACACGCGGCAGCAAATCCCAACCCATGCCGCCATTCACGCTTGCTTGCGGATTCAAACTCCATACGCGGGCAAGGGTCAGCATGAAAAGCGGCTCGTTTTCAAGCTGATTATCCCATCCATCGGCCCGGTTGGCATTAATAACTTTATGAAAACCGTTTTGTGCCTGCTCGCCAAAAGCGGCGGGGCCCACCACGCCAAGGCTGAATTCCAGCGTATCCAGGCTTGAAGGGTTAATCCGGCGCAAATCAAGCGCGCCATATAAATATCCGGCGTAAGGCCGGTCGTCTTCTTGCAGTTCCTTAGCTTTCTTATTTTTTGGCGTATAAATGTTCTGACCTATGGAAAACTCGTTCAGCGCCTCTGAAATAAAACGTAATTGCACGCCGTTGCTGTAATCGCAATCTGTATCGAACTGCACATCATTTTCAAAATTCATCTGCACCGTAAAACCGTTTTCGCCATACGCAGCGCACGGCCAGCAAACGGTAAGGCAAAGCAACAGCCAAACGCATCGCTTTATTACTATAAGCATATCAAACCGTTATTCCTTACCCGGCGCAAAAGTCCAAAACCGGGCGCTATGCGCGGCCCTTGCCGACCATGTGGGCGACACGCAACCGCAACTTGTCCGTGGTTTATAATTAAAAACCACGGACTAGTAAACTAACATAATTGCCATATTTTCCAGCAACGGCAAATAAAGCGAAAGCTGCCCGGGGCCCCCTGCGCAACGTGGAGGATTCTTTTAGCATCCCGCTAAAAATAACGCTATAATAACATTTTATAGTATCTACTATTCCACCTGCGCACAATACTGCGGCCAATCCCCACGCTCAGGCCGGCAGCATTCGCTCCAGGCGATTGCAGTCAGGCGGTACACATCTAGCTACCTTTCGTATAACCGGACCTTACTGTCTGCAAGACTTAATACAAGCTATGCGGCTATTTAACAAATAACCGCATAGCTTGTATTAAACATAAAAAATCAATTTAATAAAGTAGATACAGTAATATAGCTATACAGATATCATTTCTCGTAGTTACCTTAACAAGTAAATGTATATGTATTCAAACATTAAAAATCAATAAAATAAACTATTTACACATAACATAGTCATATTGCTATTATTCTTTGCAGTTATTTTAACAGAAAACATAGTCACCTTTTTAATATAAAGATCAAATTAAATAAAATAGATGCAGTGAATATAGTCATACAAATATTATTTTTTCTGGTTTTCCCCGCGCAGAAATGCTATTTTATGTATGCAGTGTAATATATTTTTTTATATTACTTCTGCTATGTTTCCTTCGCCGCATTAACAATTACGTATATATTAAACAAAGGACTGATGTATGAATTGTTACAGAAATCTGAACATGAGCATGAAAATAGTCCTGCCTGTGGCTGTGGCCCTGCTGCTGGCTTTGGGCGCGCTGACCTGGCAAATACAGTCCAGAAGCTCCGCCGCCATACGCGCGGTGGCCGAACGTGAACTGGCCGCCTTGGCTGGCGAAGAAGGCAATGACGTTAAAAACTTTTTTACAGTGCCACTGGCCGAAGTAAAGGCCCTGGCCGACGCCACCACAAGCGCCCTTGCGGCTAACCACAAAATTCCCCGTGACTTGTATTTGGAACTGTTGCGCGGCATAGAACAAAGCAGCACGGATTTCATTGCCAGCGGAGCGGCCTTTGAGCCCAACACCTTTGATGGTGACGACGCCTCGTGGGTGAATAAACTTGGCGGCGACGAAAAGGGCCGTTTCATCCCATACATGGTTGGCGGGCAAGAAGTGGTGCTGTTGGAAGATTTGGAAGCCAGCGCCTATTACGCCGAACCCAAAAAACGCAACCGCGCTTACCTTACGATGCCGTATCCCTATACGGTGGACGGCAAGGAACTGCTTTTGACCACCGCCACGGCCGTGGTGCAAAAAAAGGGTAAATTTCAGGGTGTGGTGCTTATAGACATACAAATTGACACCATTGCCAAGCGTGTGGGGGCAGTGCAAGTGTACCAAAGCGGCTGGGCCGCTCTATTCACCCAAAATGGCTCGGTTGTGGCCCATAAAAAGAATGAACTTGTCCGTAAAAGCATATTTGACACCAAAGAAATCTCCGATGCGGCCGGGTTGCGCAAGGCCATGGCCGACGGAAAAAGTTTTATGGAAGTGCATAAGCAGGATGGGGTTGAATCGTTCTATTACTACTATCCAATTCAATTTGAAGGCACGGGGCAAACATGGTATCTGTGCGTATCCGCCCCGTTGGACGAAGTGCTGGCGGAAGCCACCTTTATAAGCCGCCTGACCCTTGGCATAAGCGTAGCGGCGTTGCTGCTCTCGCTCATCGTCATCGTGCTTGTGGTGCGCTCCTCCGTCAAGCCGCTGGGCGTACTGGCCGGTGTTGCCAAAGAAATTGCCCTGGGTAACCTGAACGTGCCCATAAATGACGAAAAATTCGGCGGAGAGGTTAAAGAGCTTAGTACCGCGCTCAAAAACATGATCGCCTCGCTTATAGAGAATATAAAGAAGGCCGAACAAATGAGCGCCGACGCGCTAGCGCAGTCTGAAAAGGCCCAAGAGGCCACGCGCGAAGCCGAAAAAATGCGCGCGGCAGCGGAAAACGCCAAGCGCGAAGGCATGCTGGCTGCGGCGGATCGCCTGGAGGACGTGGTGCATATCATATCTTCCGCTTCCGAAGAGCTCTCGGCCCAAATTGATGAATCCGAGCGCGGCTCGCAAGAACAGGCGGCGCGAGTTGGTGAAACCGCCACGGCAATGGAAGAAATGAACTCCACCGTGCTGGAAGTGGCCAGAAGCGCCGGGCTTGCCTCGGACGTTTCCGGCAAAACCAAGGCCAGAGCGGAAGAAGGCGCGCGCATAGTGCAGCAGTCCGTTACCGGCATACTTGAAGTGCAAAACGTCTCGCTGGCCCTTAAGGAAGATATGTCCCGCCTGGCCCAGCATGCCGATTCGGTCTCCCAAATTATGGGTGTAATCTCCGATATAGCGGATCAAACCAACCTGCTGGCCCTTAACGCCGCAATAGAAGCGGCCCGCGCGGGCGAAGCCGGGCGCGGCTTCGCAGTTGTGGCCGATGAAGTGCGCAAACTGGCCGAAAAGACCATGGCGTCCACCACCGATGTGGGCAATACAGTAACCGCCATACGCAAAAGCGTTAGCGAAAGTATTGCGCAAGTTGACCGCGCTGTTAGCCTGATTGCCTCAGCCACGGAAATGTCCAATAAATCCGGTGAGGCCTTGGGCGAGATAGTAAACATGGCCGAGAGCACTGCGGATCAGGTGCACTCCATAGCCACGGCCAGCGAGGAGCAATCGGCCACCAGCGAGGAGATTAACCGCTCCATAGCCAACATAAACGACATATCCAGCCAAACTGCCCAAACCATGCAAGAGGCGGCGCGCGCCGTGTCCGACCTGGCCGAGCAGGCTCAAGCCCTCAGCCACTTGATTGAAGATATGAAAAAAGGATAAAGCCTGATAATCTGTTAACGCTAAAATGGACCGGCCAAGCCGGTCCATTTTTCTTCGTAAAATAAGGTTTATGCAAAATGAAACGCTTACCGCGCCTCTGCGGCCAGCCCGCAACAGAGAAAAACAAAAACACCTTGCGAAAAATAAAAACCTGCCGCTATTGACGGCTTATCTCTTCAGGCATATCAGCCAGAAAAATGCAATCCTCAGCGGGGTCATATGAACTTTTCACTGCCGGTTCCACTAATAACCATAGGGCTTTTGGTCTGCTCCAACCTCTTCATGACAGCCGCCTGGTACGGGCATCTCAAATTCCCCGGCGTAGCGCTGTGGCGCGTCATTGTCATAAGCTGGCTCATCGCCTTTTTCGAGTATTGTCTGCAAGTTCCGGCCAACCGTTACGGTTTTGGCTACTTCAAGGCCGCCGAGCTTAAAACCATACAAGAAGTTATTTCGCTTACAGTTTTTATGGGTTTTGCCGTGTTTTACCTGGGCGAGCCTCTTAAATGGAACTATGTTCTGGGCTTTTGCATGATTGTGGCTGCGGCCTTTGTCATATTTCACGAGTGGTAAGCAACGCCTAAAAGCGCATTGACGCGCGCTTTCAGGGCTATTAAAGTTTATACGCGCATGCAAAACAACATCCGGCAGGCGTTAAAGCGCTCCGGCGGGGCATCGCCGGAATAAGGCCTAAAACATCAGACCCCGCATAAAAAGGAGGACGCATGGGCATAAATACCGATCCCAAACTTCTTGAAGCCTTTGAATTGATGTGGGGGCACTACCCCGCTTCGGCCATGCTCATACACAAAAGCAGGCTGATTGTGGCGGCCAATGCCGTGTGCCGTGCTGGGGGTAGAGAGCCCGGCTCCGTTTGCGCCAAGTGGGGGGACCCCGAGGCGCATAAAGGTTGCCTGGCAGGTAAGGCCCTGGCGGAGCAAAAGGCCCAGTCGCGAATTGTTTCTTCCGGCGGGGTGGCCCGCAAGTCTTACTGGCTGCCCGTTGCAGGGTACCACGATTACTATGTGCACTTTTCTTCAGAGCCTATTGGCGTGGAATAGCTAGATAGTGTAGTCACGAGGAGGATTTTTGTTCTCTGCCAAGGAAAAAGAGCTTTTTATTGAGGGAGTGTACTCTTACGGTACTCGACCGAAATAAAAAGATTTTTTGACGCAGGCATAGGGCAAAAAGGCCCTCGTGACTACACTATCTAAGGCATTCAGGCTCTTCGCGCATGGCGCTCCATGTGCCTAAATTCCGCTCCGCAAAGCCGTATGCGCGCGCCTTGTGCCACGCAATGTGGCCAAAGGGGTCACAAATCCTTTTACAAAAAAACAACCACCTGAAATAAAAGGAAATAAAAATACGTTATAAGCATGGTCAAAAGGAAAGATAGGTAATATATATGTCATACTGTACTACTATGAATATAAACTTCAATTGTTAGGAGATGTGTTATGAAAGGTCCAGCTACCTATGATTACCAGATCATTGAAGACAAAGACGGCGGCGTTCATCTGTTTGTATTTGATAAAAGCGACAAGCTGGTGGCCGCGCGTACCGGTTTTGATTTCAAGGATAATTTCGACATGCGTGATGCCTTGGGCAAACTGAGCAAGGGCGCCGACCCTAAAACCTGGATGGGCGCGTGGGACAAAGCCAAAATGGGCATGACCGAAGAAGAGTTCTACGCCAAATTTACCCCGCGCGGCCATGAAAAAGGCGAGTGGTGGACAATTGCCACCGAGCGCTGCATTTACTCCGACAAGCTGGGTTCCGGCGGTCGTATGTGTTTCTTGCCCGAATAGCTCCCGTTATTCTTACACACCATAAAAATCCGGCATATAAGGCCGGATTTTTTCATGGTATGGCAGGCAAGGCCTGATGCTGCAAGTAACCCGGCTGCAATTGATTTTTCTGCTTCCGCCAGGGTGTGGCGCACATTTTATAGGAGCGGGATATTTTTATGGTGTGTAACCGGAAAACGCGTAATAATTCCCCAGCGTAAACAGGTAAAAGCCGTCAGGAAATACCGTTTATACAGGCGTACCGGCTGCCGCCGCGCAAGCTGCAAAGGAAAAGGAGCGCAATGAAAATTTTCGGTCTGACAGGCCACCCGCTGGGGCACAGCCTGAGCCCGCTGGTGCACAACCTTTCTTTCGCCTTGCTGGGTCTGGATGCAGAGTATAGGCTGTTTCAAACTCCGCCTGACCTGCTGGAAGATTTTTTCAAGCAAGCGCGCAGGCTACCCATAAGTGGCGGCAACATCACCATTCCGCACAAAGTGGCGGCCATGGCTTTGGTTGACATAACCACCGCGCAGGCCAATAAAATAGGCGCGATCAATACCTTTTACTGGCAAAACGGTCTGCTGCACGGCGAAAATACCGATATCTCAGGCTTTATCAGGCCAATACGCCAAAAACGCTTCACACACGCGCTGGTGCTGGGCGCTGGCGGGGCCGCCCGCGCGGTGCTGGCCGGGTTACAGACCTTGCAGGTATCAAAAATAACCATTTGCAACCGCAACGCCGATAAAGCCCGCATGCTGGCCGACGAATTTGAAACGTCCTGGCTGGATTGGGAAAAGCGCGGCGAAACCGGCGCGGATTTGATAATAAACGCCACATCGCTGGGCATGCAGGGCCAGAATGCCGATAAATCGCCCTACCCGCGCGAATTGTTCAGAGGTTCCGGTCTGGCCTACGATATAGTCTATAACCCCATCAATACCAGGTTTATGCTGGAGGCTGCCCAAGCCGGCTGGCACACGCAAAACGGCCTGGATATGTTCGTCGGTCAGGCAGCCGAGGCTTTCGCCCTGTGGACCGGCCAGACAATGCCCTACGCCGAAGCCTTTGAGGCTGTTAGAAATGCCCTGCTCGCGTCCTCATAACCCAAGGCAATTTACATCTGTTCAAATAAGGCGGTTTTTGTTAACATCAGCACGGAGTTACCAGTCAGCCGCAGGCAAGACCGCCGCGCCGCGCATATTTGGATCCAACGCATGAAACACCTTTTGTATTTTTGCTCCGTTTTTCTGGCGGCAAGCCTTTGCATGCCCTCATATGCCATGTGCGCGGCAACAAACTCGCCGCAGGTTTACCGCCTTTCCCTGACCGGCAGCTACCCCGACTCGCACCCGGCGGTTGCCGGTGTATTGTTGCCCTGGGCCAGAGAGATAGACGAAAAAACCAATGGCCGTGTAATAATTACATATTATAACCCCGACACGCTTTTCCCTGAAAGCATGCACTTTGAAGCTGTGCGCAAAGGCAATGCCGCTATGGCGCACCAGTTGTGCGGCCTGAGCAAAAACAGCCTGGCGGTAAGCGGCGTTATGCGCGTGCCTTCCGCGTTAAATGCCAGCCAGGAAGCCTCGGCGGCTTTGTGGCGGCTATACAGAAACTCACCGGAGCTGCAAAATGAGTATGCGGACATCAAGCTGCTCGCCCTGCACACCACCGCTCCGTTGCAACTTCATACAAATTTTCCCGTAAAAAAAATTTCCGATCTGAAAAATAAAAAAATTCTGTGTCCGGATAATGACACTGCTGCCATGCTTGGCGCTTGCGGAGCGATAGCGCTAGTAACCCCCATGCGCGAGTGGCAGCAGGACTTCGCCAGCTTGAGCGCGGACGGAGCGGCGGCGCCTTTTGACATGTTCGGCGTATATAACTTGGCGCGCCTGCCCGTAACCTACAGCAGGCAGGTTGATCTTTCGGTAATGCCTTGCTGGCTGGGCATGAACAAGAACGAATGGGAAGCGCTGCCCCGCGATTGCCGCCAGATTATAGAAGCGGCCAGCGGAGAAAAATTATCTTTAAAAATTGCGCAAGCTCTGGATAATGCTTGTAAAAACACGCAAAATACCCTGGCGCAAAACGGTCTGCGCATGCAAAAACAGGACGCGGCGGAAGCCGAAGAATGGCGCTTGGCCTTGGAACCTGCGGCAAAAGAGGCATGGCTGGCGCAAATGAAGTCCGCCAATATTGATAATGGTGAAAAAATTCTTGAGCGGGCAAGACGTATTTACAAAACCGTCGGGAGTACCTATATAGTGGGGGACGGTAGCTAGATTTTTAATCGCCCCTACTGCCAAGACATTTATAATAGTGTGAATTGTATTGTAAATTTGCCACTCATGTTAATCATGCATTGCTCTTCATGCAAATTACAAATTACAATTGCGCTTGTATTATTTTGGTTAAGATGTAAAACGATTAGGTGTTAGTGATTTTTGTAACTATCTTGTCTTACATCTACTTACTCCCACTAAGTGGCAACCCCCTGCCGCTGATGCGGCTTACTAAACTGGTTAGTAGCAATTAACAACTGGGAAATTAGCCCGGCGCGGTCTGTTGTGCCGGAAAGCTCCCAAGGAGGATGACTTAAAATGGCTAAACTGGCTAAAAGAGTTGCGCTGATAGGTCTCGACTGCTGTATGCCGACCCTGCTGCAAAAGTACATTGACGAAGGCGCCGTGCCGAACCTGGCTAAACTGGCCGAAAAGGGCACCTTCGCCGAATGCTGCTTGGGGGCTCTGCCCACCATTACTCCGCCCAACTGGGCCACCATCGCCACCGGCGCATGGCCCGGAACCCACGGTGTAACTTGCTTCCACTACCATCAACCCGGCACCAACCCGGACAACACCAACATTTTCCAGTCTTGGAGCAGCAACCGCTGGCAGGCCGAGCCCATTTGGGACGCGGCCGACAAAGCCGGTAAAAAATGCATAGTGCTCACCTTCCCCGGTTCTTGGCCGAGCCATATGAAAAATGGCGTCATCGTTTCCGGTGACGGCTTCATCCCCGGCGACCACCGCGACGGTATGCCCCACCTGGATGCCGAATTCGGCCTCTCTCAGGACTTTGTAATCTCCAACCGCTTCGGCGCCTGGACCCAGCGTGGCGACATAGTTGACGCGGACGGCTGGAAAAACATCCCTGACGACATCGCCGACGAAGATCCGTTGAGCCTTACCTTCACTTTGCCTGCCAAGGGCGTGAAAGAAGACCTCAGCCACATCGTATGGCAGTTGCTCATTTACAAAAAGCCGGGCGAAGACGACTACACCCAGGTAGCCGTGTGCACCCAGAAAGACTGGAACACCGCCTTCGCTCACCTTGGCCCGAAAGAATGGTCCAAAAAATGCGTAACCACCCTTAAGCTTAAGGGCGGCGAAGAAAAAGAAGTATTCTTCCGCTTCAAGAACATGGAACTGGACCCCGACGGTGAAGAAGTGCGTACCTTCATGGGCGCCATGATCACCACCGACGGCGACTGGTGCTCCCGCCCCGAACTGGCGGCTAAAATTCTTAACGGCGACGCCTGCCTGCACCGCTCCGGCGGCATGCACCTGTATATGACCGGCAAGGTTATCGACCTTGAAACCTACCTGGAAATCTCCGAAGAGCTGACCAAGTGGCTTACTCAGGCCGCCACCAACCTTATGGATGCCATTCCGGATTGGGATCTGTTCTATATGCACTCCCACCCCATTGACTGGTACTACCATGCCGAAATCACGAATATGGCCCTTGAAGGCGAAAGCAAAGCCAAAACCGACGCCTGGTACGGCCACAAGCGCATCTTCATGTCTGAAGACAAGATGGTGGGCAAAATAGTTGAAAAAGCCGGCAAAGACACCCTGGTTGGCATCGTATCCGACCACGGCGCCACCCCCGATGGCCCAGTGTTCAACCCGTTTGAAGCCCTTATCCAGGCTGGCCTCGCCACCCGCGAAGTGGTTACAAACGCCCACGAAGCCGACGACCCGAACACCGCCCTGCTCGCCAAGGTGCTGGGCCACACCATTGAAAAAATCAACTGGGCCAAAACCCGTGCCGTACCGCAGCGTGAAACCTACGTGTACATCAACCTTAAGGGCCGCGATCCCAACGGTATTGTGGATCCTAAAGACTACGAGCAAACCCAGCTTGAAATTATCGACGCCCTGTACGCCTACCGCGACCCGAACATGGGCAACCGCCGCCCGGTGGCCCTGGCCATCACCAAGCGCGATGCCGCTGTTCTGGGCCTCTACGGCGACCGCATAGGCGACGTTATTTACACCATTTACCCCGAGTGGGGCGCCCAGCACGGCCCGATTCTGCCGACCGCCGTCAGCAAACCATTGGGCGAAACCAAAACCACGTTTATCCTGTCCGGCCCGAACATAAAGAAAGGTTACCGCATTACACGTCCTAACCGCCTTGTGGACCTCGTGCCGACCCTGTGCTACTGCTCCGGACTGCCTTACCCGATTAACGCCGAAGGCGCGGTAGTGTACGAAGCCCTGCAGGATCCGAACATCTACGTTGAAGAAATAAACAAACTGAAAGCCTCCCTGGAATCCATGGAACGCGCCATGAACCGCGACACCCACGAGCCCTGGGACAAGCATGACTGCGCCTAATCCACGCAGCTAAGAGATTAAAAAAGGCCGCTCTTTGAGCGGCCTTTTTTATGCACCAACCTGGTGCTAAAGATGCAAAAACGGCTTGGCTGAGGTACATTCATTCTCAGGCCAAACCACTTAAGCGCCGCTGCGGGCGCCATACGGCAAACCTAAACCTGTACTGCAAAAAACATCCCCCATCGCCTTACGGCAGCGCGTGGGGGATAAAAATATAAAAGTTATATACAGTCAAAGTCAGTTCAACCTGACGGATTTTTTAAGCTCGGCCACTTCATTATCGGTAAGAGCCCTGCATCGGCCGGAGGCCAGATCTCCCAGGTTCACGCTGCCTTGTTTGATGCGCCGCAACCGCAGCACGGTCAGGCCCAAATCTCGGCACATGCGCCGGATCTGGCGGTTCACCCCCTGCCCCAGGGTCAATTGCAAAAGTGTGCCGCGCTCGTGTTTTCCCATACGCTCGGCCTGTACCGGAGCCAACTTTTCGCCTTCGGCCAAGGTCATGCCGCGGCGCATAATATCAAGCTGCTCATCCATAACCGCCTCGCGCACCAGCAACTCATAATGCTTGGGCAAATGAAAGCTGGGGTGGGTAAGCCGCTTGGTCAGCTCGCCGTCGTCGGTAACAAGCAACAGGCCTTCGGAAAAAAAGTCCAGCCGCCCCACAGGGTACAAGCGTTTACCGGCATATTGCGGCGGCAGCAGCTCGCGCACGGTAGCGCGGCCTTGCGGGTCGCTAAGTGTGCAAACCACCTGCACCGGCTTGTTCAGCATAAGATAGGTATAGCCGCCAGGCGCTTCCATAACCACGCGCGCTTCTTTGCCGCCAGCGCTTATGAGATCGCCCTCGCTCACCCGCGTGCCGGGCTCGCGCACGGTTGAGCCGTTTACGCGCACCATACCGGCCAATATCCACTCATCGGCCTGCCTGCGCGAGCAAAGCCCGGCCAAAGCCATGGCCTTGTTTATGCGCAATTGCGCTACAATGTCCTGTTTGTCTACATTATTTTTATCTGGCATGAGCGCAATCTAATACAGGCCGCCGGCAAATGAAAGCCGAATTTTTTAATTGGATGAAACAGGCTTACGCTATGTGGGCAGTTGCCATAACTTAGGATCTGCCACTCACGCCTGCAAGGGTGTGATAAGAACATCGCCGCCGGTATTGCCTTTCTTTCGGCTCTCGGTGCCAAGTTGGCAGTTTTTTGCGAAGCGGGTAACGCCGTTACCTGCAACAGCTCAGGCAGGCAGGACTGAGCCTGCCTGCCCATCCGCTATCAAGGCATTAAAATCTCAGCACCTTTTCGGCCATCTGTATGGTGGTGACAAGCTCGGACATTTCAAACATAGTGCCCACGCCGATATGGTGCTGTAAGTTGTAGTGGTAGACGCACTCTTTGCACAGCAGCACCCCAGAGCCGTTTTTCTCATATTGTTGCAGATATTGCAGCACTGGGCTATTGTACGTTGCAAGCCGCACAGCGCTGTTCATAAGCGTTATGCGCCACAAATTGGTGCCGAATTCTCCCAGCGAGGCGACAAAATTGTACATGAGCTTTGCGCCCAGCGCATCGTCGCCCTGGCCCATTTTGTCGGATAAAAGCATAATCATGGTGCGGCGCTGCTCGTTTTGAACGGCGCTGGGAGACGGCGAAAGCTGGGCTATATCCGGCATTTGCTCAAGCAAAGGCTTGGCATCAAGATACCAAACCCCGTCTTTTTGCTGACCTTGCACTGAATAGCCCTGTGCCCCCAAAAAATTTACAATTTCTTCGCGGGCATCGGAATTATCTACAGTAACCTGAAACGGCTGCGGCGGCCCGGAGGCCACCATTTTGCGCACCATG
Organism: Desulfovibrionaceae bacterium; assembly: GCA_031550525.1. Classification (GTDB taxonomy): domain Bacteria; phylum Desulfobacterota; class Desulfovibrionia; order Desulfovibrionales; family Desulfovibrionaceae; genus WRHT01. The sequence goes on along the minus strand of JAVBON010000003.1, from coordinate 65,107 downwards.
CGCAGAGGTTCGGGGTTGGGAAGGTGCTGGCAGTTCAGACAACTTTCTGGCATAGTGCCGCCTCCTGGTGTGAATTATGCCCTACTTCTAGCACCCGTATGCGGTAAAAGACATTATTAAACCGCGCGGCAATAAAACGGAAATTAACGACATATATGGCCGAACTTATGAAAAACAGCGATAAAAGCGCATCACCCGCCACCACGGTTGAAAACACCCCACCGACAGATGCTTTTGACGGAACTGCGGAGTTGGCGGAATCCGCCCAAAAGGCGAGAGAAGAAAGCGGGCAAAAAATTCCAAAGCAGGGCGAGAAGGGCTACAATAAATATCTATTGAAGCGCATCTTGAAGTATTTTGCACCTTACAAGCTGGCAATAGCGCTTGCCATTGTGTCTTTGTTGTGCGTATCAGGAGCCACCGGCGGTACCGCCGCCATTATAAAACCCATTCTTGACGGGATGTTCGACAAAAACACGCCATTTTCCTCCCTGGTTTTCATCGCTCTGAGCTTTGTAGGGCTCAGCACGCTTAAAGGACTTGGGCGCGTATCGCAGAACTATTTTATGCAATCCAGTGGGTTAAAAGTAATTGAACGCCTGCGCGACGAGCTTTACACCAAGGTTATAAAACTGCCCCTGCGCTATTATGAGGGGGCACAGGCCGGCAACCTCATGTCGCGCATTATCAACGATGTGGCCCTTATGCGTAACAGCTTGAACGCCATTGTTATAATAATCCGCGAAACCATAACCATTTTCGGCTTGTTGGGCGTGGCTTTTTACATGAATTTCAAACTTGCCCTGGTCTCTTTTTTCGGGCTGCCCATAATTTTTTTTCCAGTGGTCTACTACGGCCGCAAACTACGTAAACTGAGCAGGCGCAACCAGGCCATAACCGCCGACGCCTCCGTGCTGCTGCACGAAATTCTCAACGGTATACGTGTAATCAAGGCCTTTGCCACGGAAAAGAAAGAAGGTGAAAGATTCGACCACGAAAACCGCAGGCTTTACAAAGTCAGCCTGCGCGCTACCATGGCCGGAGAATTTTCTAACATGGTTATGGAAATTGTTGGCGCGGTCGGCATAGCCATAGTAGTAGTTGTGGGCGGCATGCAGGTAATAAGTAAGGAAATTACCCCCGGAGATTTCGGTGCTTTTGTAGCCTCACTGATCATGCTGTACGAGCCATTTAAGAAAATAAACACCAATAACAACCAAGTACAAAGGGCTTTGGCCGGTGCTGAGCGGGTTTTTGAAATTATCGACTCCAAAGAAGACATTGAAGAAGAAGGCGGCACTGTGCAGGCCGAAGTTCCTCTTTCCAGCATGGCCATAAATTTTGAAAACGTATCTTTTGCCTACAGTACGGGCGAGGTTGCCTTAAAAAACATCAACCTTTCCATACATCAGGGCGAAAGGTTGGCTATTGTCGGGCCTTCCGGAGCGGGCAAAACCACATTTATAAATCTGCTGCCCCGTTTTTACGATCCAACATCCGGCAGCATCAAGCTTAACGGCATGGATTTGCGCGAGTATACCCTGGCCTCCCTGCGCCGCAACATCGCCATAGTCTCGCAGGATAACTTCCTCTTCAACTACAGCATACGCGACAACATCGCCTACGCCCAGCCGGAGATGCCCGAGGCAAAGGTAATAGAGGCCGCCAAAGCCGCCTATGCCCACGACTTCATAATGTCCATGCCGGACGGGTATAATACGGTTATAGGCGAGCGCGGGGTTAAGCTTTCGGGCGGACAAAAGCAGCGCCTTACCATTGCCAGGGCCATTGCCAAAAATGCCCCGTTGCTTATATTGGACGAAGCCACCAGCGCCCTTGACTCCGAATCGGAAAAAATAGTGCAGCAAGCGCTTGAAAATCTTATGAAAGGCCGCACCAGCATAGTAATAGCGCATCGCCTTTCCACCGTGCTTGCTTCCGACCGCATTCTGGTAATGCAAAGCGGCAACATTGAAGCCCAAGGCACACACGACGAGTTGCTTTCTTCCTGCAACCTGTATGCAAAACTTTACGCCCTGCAATTTGGAACTCAATAATGAAGCTTTCCGCGCGCATCGCCCACCTGATTCTGCCATCCCTATATAAATTGTGGGCTGCTACCCTGCGTTATGAGGAAATAGGCAAAAACAGGCTGGAGGAAATTTCCGCCTCGGGCGGCAGTTTTGTGCTGTGCGGGTGGCACCACGATATCTTCTCGGTGCTTTATAATGTGCGCAAGCTTAAAATGGTGGCTGTGGTAAGCAAGAGCAAAGACGGCGAATTTCTCGCGCGCGTGGCCGATAAACTGGGCTTTCATCTGGCGCGCGGCTCCAGCTCCAAGGGCGGGGCCGAAGCCTTGCGGGCGGCGGTAAAAGCCATGCGCAAAGGGTACAGCCCCTGCATAACCATGGATGGCCCGCGTGGGCCCCGGCACGAAATAAAAGACGGGGTTTTCTACCTTGCCCGCCTGGGCAACGGCTGGATTGCGCCGGTACGGGCCTTTTACACGCGGGGCAAACGTTTTAACTCGTGGGATCGTTTTATCCTGCCCTTCCCCTTCAGCCGCGTGCGTGTCGTATATGGCGAACCCTACCGGCTTGAAGCCACCCAGCTTGAAGCTCAGTTTCTCGATGCGGAGCGCGGCAAGCTTAAAGTAAGCATGGACGCGCTGGAAAGTTACGCATCTGAAGGGTATCGCCAATAATTATGAGCGGACGGAAAGATTTAAATAACATACAAAAAATCCAGCTCAATTTTATGCTGGGCGCCATGCGTATTTTACGGGCATTGGGCTACGGCGGCATTGCCGCCCTTGCCTCGGCCCTGGCTTTTATTGTGTGGCATTGCTTGCCTGCGCGCCGCAAGCAAGCTGTTGAGTCTGTGGAAAAACACCTGAAAGTGGCGCGGCCCGAGGCCGTGCGCATAGCCCGCGCCAGCTTTACCAACAACTTTCAGTCTTTTCTTGAGATAGTGCTAACCAAAAATTTTACCTTGCACGGCAACCCGCATTTGCTGGATACTGGCGACATTTTTAAACAGGCCATGCAAGAAGAAAGGGCAGTGGTAGCCACTACGGCACATATAGGGGCGTGGGAGTTGCTGGCTGGAATTCTGGCTGGCTTTCGCACGGAATACCCGCGCATAGTAGTTGTGCGCAATCAAAAAAACCGCGCGGCCAACGAGCTTATTTACCGCATGCGCGGCGCAGCCGGGGCCGAGGTGGTGGGGCACCGCATGGCTGCCGCTTCTGTGGTTAAAGCCCTGCGCAACCAGGGCACCACCGCTTTTTTGGTGGACCACAACAGCAGCAGGAACGAAGCCGTTTTTCTGCCGTTTCTTGGGGAAGAGGCGGCCGTAAACGTTGGCCCAGCGCTTTTGGCCCTGCGCGGCAAGGCCATGGTCTATCCCATGTTCCTTATTCGCAAGCCAGACCATAAGTATGAGATGGTCGTCATGCCTCCGCTGGATACCGCCGCCCTTGAAGGCGGCATTGCCGAAAAAAGCCGCCAAATCGCCATATTTTATACAAAAGCGGTGGAAGATATAGTGCGCCGATACCCCGAACAATGGTTCTGGATGCACCGCCGCTGGAAAACCCGCCGCCCCGGCCTGTAAGCGCTGTTGCGCCAGACCAGGCCCGCTCCAAAAACATATAGGGCGTGATGCATAATCATAAACTCTTGCGCGAACACTAACGGGCAGGTCTGTTAAACCGCTGTCAACGCATCCTCTGCTCCGCACAAAAACTTCACAAGGTTACCGGCGCTATGAAAAGCCCTGTAACGTGCGGCCAGCAACTTCGCCCTTCCAATAATCTCGCCACGGTTATTATCAAAATAACGCATCGCTTCCGCCATGCTTTGGGGCGATAACGCCGCCACCTCCACAAAGCCTCCGCCCAAACGCGATATCTCGTCATACAACGCACCCTTGCCAGGTAGAATAACCGGCACGCCCAAACACATGGCCTCCTGCAAAACTCCGGAAGGCACGGGTGAATTCTCGCCATAGGTGAGCAACAGGCAACTCATGCCCGCAATTGCTTTGTAATAATCCTCATGCGAAAGATAGTTGGGGTCAAGGCGCATGCGCTCTGGTTGCATAAGACGTATGGAATTTAACTTTTGCGCCGCGTACATGGCCGCATCGTCCATGGGGTAAAAGCTGAAGCTGAAATCGCCCTGGCCGCCCTGCCCCATATATTCCAGCACGCTCAGCGGCAACAGATGCATGTTCTTGGTTTCGCGCCCCTCTCCAGCAAAACCGAAAACAGTTTTGGCAGGACGCGGCATAGCCAGAGCGGCAGGCGGCAGCGCAAGCGGCGCGGGCAACACCCCGGCAGGCATGCCGGTCATTTTTTCAAGTCTGGCGGCTATGCTGGCGTAGCTGCCCAAAAGATGCGCCTTGGGCTCGGCCTTAAGCACCGCGGTTGCATCCTGCAAGTCTTTTATAAACCGCGTGCCGCCGGGGTAGCCGTGCAGATTGAAAAACATCTGCGGCTTCACTCCCCGCCCAAGCCCCCTCGACCATAAATCCAGCGCCTTTATGGTAAAGGGTTTGCTGGTATGGCTTATAAGAACCGTGCCTTCGCCAAGCAGTGGCGTAACGTGCTCGTGCAGGGCCGCAAACAGCGCCGCCACTCTGCTTTCGTAATCCGCGCGCTCGTCCATGTGCTCCCGTGGCGGCAGATAATGCACGCCGGCAACAACGGCCCGGCAGTCGTCAAACTCGGCCACAACGTCAGGCTGGGCATAGCTGTTGCAAAGCACGGTTACAGGTATGCCTGCATCCGCAAAGGCCTTCTGTATGCACATATTGTACGGGTAATGATGCCCGGCGCGCATGCCCATGCCGGGGTCAAACACTATTACCCTGCTTACGGCGCGTGTTTCCGCAGTCATTACAGATCTCCCAAAAGCAATTGCCTTGCGCTGGCTTTGGCCGTATATTTTTTTACCAATAAAGGCGGTTACTGATGCAAAACCTTTGCTTAACCATACTGAATTCATTACTTACAGGCACCAGCCTTGTGTTGGCAAGCATAATAACCCAGTCAGGCTCCGCGCCGCGCACGGCCGGAGCCCGCATGCTTGTTTACCCGGACGGCAGCATCTGGGGTACGGTCGGCGGCGGGCGTTACGAGGCCGAAACCATGCGCGCGGCCTGGGCGCTGCTGGGCAGCCACCGTGAAGCATCCGGTTCCGGCGGCGCAATGCCCGCCAAAATCATGCGCTTTGCCCTGAACAATGCCGGAGACATGGATATGATTTGCGGCGGCGATGTGCTCATTCTGCTTGAGCTTATCAGCCCTTACGAACAGACTAAAAACATGTTTGAGCTGGCCGCGAAAGCGCAGGAGGCCGGCGCGCCGTTTCTGTTCGCCTCGTCCCTGAGCTTTGCGCAAGATATTTCAGACCCAGCCTGCCTGAATGGGGTAGCGGACGGCAGTATCACCCGGCTCTTGTACTTGCCCGAGCATTGCGAAACACTCCCCGCTGGCGCTCCGGCGCGTAATGAATTGCTGCAAGGCATAAAAGCCCCTGCTCCTTTCATTAGCCCACAGCCTTGCGGCCCGTGGCTGCTTGAGCCTTTCAGCGAGCGCGAGCGTATTCACATAATCGGCGCTGGGCATGTTTCCAAAGCTTTGGCGGATATTGCCGAAACCACCGGCTTTGCAACAATTGTGCTGGATGATAGGGCGGAATTCGCCACGCGGGAGCGTTTTCCGCACTCCAGACTGGTCCTGCCCCCTGACTTGAGCGAAAAATCTCTGGATAACTATTTTGGCGTAACACCAATAAACCGGCACGACGCGGTGGTCATAGTCACACGCGGGCACGCCTTTGACAAAGAGGCTTTGGCCGCGTCGCTCCGCACCGGAGCCGGATACATAGGCATGATCGGCAGTTCGGCCAAACGTACGCAAATTTACGACGCGCTGCTGAAAAACGGCTTTGCCCAAAATGCACTGCAGCGCGTGCATTCGCCCATAGGCTTGCCCATAGGGGCCGAAACTCCGGAAGAAATAGCCGTCAGCATCATGGCCCAGCTAATTCAATGGCGCAGGGGCAAATTGTAGTTTTAAGGAATATTGCAGCCTGGCGGATCGATTTTTTATGTTGAGCGACGCACTAGATAGTGTAGTCACGAGGAGGATTTTTGTTCTCTGCCAAGGAAAAAGGGCTTTTTATTGAGGGAGTGTACTCTTACGGTACTCGACCGAAATAAAAAGATTTTTTGACGCAGGCAGAGGGCAAAAAGACCCTCGTGACTACACTATCTAAACAAACCAGGCAAAATGATGAGTAACATACTACTGCTACGCCACGGCCAGGCGGCGCCAGCCGGAATTATGGCTGGAGCCCGCGATTTTGCCCTAACCGATGCGGGCCGGGCCGAAATGCGCGCCTGGGGCTCTGCTCTGGCCGCCCTGCCCATAGGCCTGCTGTTTTGCAGCCCGCTGCGCAGGGCGCGTGAAAGCGCGGAAATTATAGCGGCCGCTCAATCAGCCGCCCCTGCCCCGGCAGTTGTGCCGGAGTTACGTGAAATATCGCTGGGCGTATGGGAGAACATGCCCAAAGCCGAAGTAATGCGACTATACCCGCAGGAATGGCAGCAGCGCGGCAACGACTTTGCCGCCTGCGCCCCGCCTGGAGGCGAGAGTTTCAACACATTGGCGGCGCGGGTGCTGCCGGCTTTTGAAGCCCTATACCCCAAAATGATCCGGCACGATTATGTGCTGCTGGCGGCACATCAATCTGTAAACCGTGTAATTCTGCATCATTTGGGCATGCCGGGCAGCCTTGCCAACGGCCTGCGCGACATCCCGCAAGACTGCGCGGCTTTGAACCGCCTGGAACTGCGCCGTGACGGAGCAACAGGTTTTGTCTGCCGCCCGCTAAGCATTAATGAAAGGCCTTCCACCCGCCAAGCATGAATAAAAACCCTTCCGCCCAGGGCAGTATTGACACAACGGTCTTTTTACCCTCTGGCAAGGAAGCAAGGCTTTGAACCGCAAGAGTATACTCTTGCGATATTCAACTGAGGGGCAAAGCCTTGCTGACGCAGACAGAGGGAAAAAACACCTGAATGTCGACACAACCTGGAGGGCAAAAAACCGTTGAGTTAACCCCCTCTGATACAGGAGCAAATATGACGCCAAAACAAGTTCTTGCCAGATTCGTGGAGCTGTTTAATGCGGGCGATTACAACGCCATGGCCGCACTGTACGCGCCGGACGCCATAAACCATCAGGTAGCAAACGATCCGGTGCGCGGGCGCGAGAATATACGCGAAATGTTCCGGCGCGAGTTCAGCACCGCCAATATGACCTGCATTGTGGAAAACATGTTTGAAGACGGCGAGTGGGCCATAATGGAGTGGCGCGACCCCACGGGCCTGCGCGGCTGCGGTTTTTTTCAGGTGCGAGATGGGGTAATAATTTTTCAGAGAGGCTATTGGGACAAGCTTTCTTTCCTGCGCCTGAATAATCTGCCGCTGGAATAAGCAAAGCGCCGGGCAGCGGAATATCGACTTTTCCATTTTCTTGCGCTAGTCTTACTTTTTACAAACCGTAATCAAAAAGGTGCAAAAATGCCTTGTATAGTTCTTGACGGCTCGCGCGAGGAAGACCTGCGGCGTTTGCGCGGCATGCTAGCCCAACGCCGCGACATGGGTCTGGATTCCGGCGATTCCGGCATAGAAGAAAAAGTGCGCGCCATTCTGGCCGACGTGAAAAAGAACGGCCTTGAGGCCGTGGTAAAATATAACCGCAAGTTCGATTCACCCTCCTTTACCCCGCAAATGTTTCGCGTATCCAAGGAGGCACTCCAAAAAGCGGCGCAGGAGCTTTGCTGTACCGATGTAGGGGTTATTCTGGAGGCGGCGGAAAATATCCGTTCCTTTCATCGCGAACAAAAGGAAAAGGCCTGGTTTATCAACCGCCCTGACGGCACCATACTGGGGCAGGTTGTAAACCCCGTGCGCCGGGCCGGGCTGTACGTGCCCGGCGGCAAGGGTGGGGAAACCCCGCTTATTTCCAGCCTTTTGATGACGGCTGTTCCGGCCATGGTGGCCGGAGTAAAGGAAATTGCCGTAATTACCCCAGCGCGGGCAGACGGAAGCATAAACCCGTTTATTTTAGGAGCGGCCGCGCTTTTGGGCATATCGGAAGTATACGCCTGCGGCAGCGCCTGGGGCATAGGCGCGTTGGTATACGGGGCGGGTGAGCTTAAACCGGTGGATGTAATAGCCGGGCCGGGCAACCTTTGGGTAACAACAGCCAAGCGCTTAGTCATAGGTCAGGTAGGCATAGATATGATCGCGGGCCCCAGCGAAATAGCCATTATTGCCGACAGTTCCGCAAGCCCCTCCACTCTGGCCGCCGATATGCTGGGCCAGGCCGAGCATGATCCTCTGGCCAGCTCCATTTGTCTTATTACCGATAAAGACCTGATCAACCCTTTGTGCGCTGAGCTTAAAAGCCAGTGCGCGGAACTGCCCAGGGCCAAACTGGCTGCGGAATCGCTTAAAAACTGGGGGGCGGTGGTCTACATGCCGTCTTTGCAGGATGCCTGCGCGCTGGCAAACGAAATAGCGCCGGAGCACCTTGAGGTTATGTGCGACCACGCCATGGAGCTGTTGCCGCATCTGCACGCCGCCGGTTCCATTTTTCTGGGTCACAATTCCGCTGAGGCGCTTGGCGATTATTTCGCGGGCCCCAACCATGTGCTGCCCACCATGGGCACGGCCCGCTTTGCCTCCGGCCTTGGCGTGCAAACCTTTATGACGCGCAGCAACGTAATTTGCTCCAGCCCCGTTTTCGCGCAATATGCGGCCAAGCACGTGGCCCGTCTGGCGCGCCTTGAGGGGCTGGAGGCCCACGCCCGCTCGGCCGAAGCCAGAGACAAAAAGAGCGGCAAATAAAAACAACCGGCAGCCGCTCAGGCGCTAGGGCACAGCACGGCTATGATCATATGCCCCGGCCAACCGCGCTTGGCCGGTACACCCAGGCAAGCCTTGCGTTGCCTGCTTGTGGTATGGGAATTATAATTAAACCTTGCCCAAGTGCCGGATTTTATATAGCATTCGCAACAATAAATGTACTGGAGCTGTTTTTTATGAAAGTGGTTACTCAAGTCGATTTAGTTGAGTTTCCCCTATTTTCACGCGGTAAAGTGCGCGATATATTCGAAATTGACGACGCTACCCTGCTCATTGTCACCACTGACCGCATGTCCGCCTTTGATGTGATCATGAACGAGCCTATTCCATACAAAGGCGTTGTGCTCAACCAGCTTACGCTGTTCTGGATGAAGCGGTTCAAAGGCCTCATCAAGAATCATATTTTTACTGAAGATTTTGAAAAGTTTCCGGAGGATTTGCAGCGTTACTCCGCTTCCTTAAAAGGCCGCTCCGTAGTGGCCCGCAAAGCGCGGCCCCTGCCAATAGAATGCATTGTGCGCGGGCATCTGGCCGGTTCCGGCTGGGCCGAATATAAAAATAGCGGCACGGTGGACGGGCAGAAGCTTCCCGCCGGGCTGCCTGAATCCGCCAAGCTGGAAAAACCGCTGTTTACCCCATCCACCAAGGCGGAACTGGGGCAGCATGACGAAAACATAACACACGAGCAGGCCATTAATCTGCTGGGCAAAGAACTGTTTGTAAAAGCGCGTGATCTGTCTTTGGAGCTATTCAGCAACGCCCGTGAATACGCCGAAGAGCGCGGCATTATAATAGCCGATACAAAATTTGAATTCGGACTTCTGGATGGCGAACTGATACTGATTGACGAGGTGCTTACTCCAGACTCCTCGCGCTTCTGGCCCATGCAAGGCTATGAGCCGGGCAAAAGCCAGCCCAGCTTCGACAAACAGTATTTGCGCGACTGGCTGAGCGCCCAGCCCTGGGATAAAACCCCGCCGGCTCCGCGCTTGCCGCAAAATGTCATAGACGAAACAGCCAAAAAGTATCAGGAAGCATATAAAATAATTACCGGCGAAGCGCTGAATCTGCCGTAATAACTAAAAAAACATAGCGGCCAGGGCAGATTTATTTAGCGCCGGACCCAGCCAGAGCCGCGAGTATGTAGCCCGTATCGCCAAAGCGCAACAGTTTTTGGCTGGAGAGTTATATAGATGGCAGGACTGTATGGGTGCTAATTTTTAGCCCTTGGCACTTAACGTTTATAAAAACAAGGGTTATGAGTAATCTGCGCGATACGCTTGTAATAAGGCTTTTTGTTCTATTGTAATATATAATGGCGCGGGCCGTTTTACCTTTGGGGGTATAATCGTTCCCGCTTTTGATAACAGCCGTGCCACGGCTGCAATAAGCAAACAGAGGGGTATATTGAATGTTACTCGCAGGTAAAAAAGCTCTCATTTTCGGTCTGGCCAACAACCGCAGCATTGCCTACGGCATTGCCAAATCCTTTAAAGAACACGGCGCTAAAATGGCCTTTTCGTGGGCCGGCGAAGCCATAAAAAAACGCGTTGAGCCGCTGTCGGAAGAATTGGGCGGCGAATTCACCTTCCCCTGCGACGTTACTAGCGACGAGCAGATTGCAACAGCAGCCGCTACCGTAAAAAAGAACTGGGGCAATTTTGACATATTGGTGCATGCCGTGGCTTTTGCGGATAAAAATGACCTGACCGGACGTTTTATTGATACCACCCGCGCGGGTTACGCCATGGCTCTGGATATTTCCGCCTACTCCCTGCCCGCCCTGTGCAAGGCCTTTGAGCCAATGCTCAATGATAACGGCTCTGTTATGACCCTTACCTATTATGGCGCGGATAAATGGATTGCCAACTACAACGTAATGGGCGTGGCCAAGGCCGCCCTGCAGGCCGGCGTGCGTTACCTTGCCTATGACCTTGGCGTGCGCGGCATACGCGTTAACGCCATAAGCGCCGGCCCCATCAAAACACTGGCTTCTTCCGGCATTTCCGGCTTCAGCCATATACTCAACCACATCGAAAAGCACACCCCGCTCAAGAAAAACGTAACCATCGATGAAGTTGGCAACACCGCCCTCTTCCTCGCCTCCGACCTAAGTTCCGGCGTTAGCGGCGAAACCCTTTTCGTGGACGCGGGCTACAATATATCCGGCATTCAAATTCCGCTGGATTAATTCCAAAGCTTTTGCGGATGTAAAGGGGGCATCAGCCCCCTTTTTTACGCCCTAAAGGAATGACGGACCGCCGGGCGGCGAAAAAAACCAGAATACTCCACCAGAATACGGAACGGCGGTCCTGTCCAGCTTTAGGCCTTGGCCAGGGGCTGTCTCTAAAAAGACGTATTTTGTTCCCTGGCAAGAAAAGCGTCGATTTTAGAACAGGGATAGTACTCTAATGGCACAGCCCTGGACAAAAATTGGCGCTTGACGCAGTACAGGGGCAAAAGACGCTTTTTAGAGACAGCACCTGGGGGTATTCATTATAGCGCCGCAATGTGTTAAATACTTACGAGTTCAAATTTAAAGCGCCGGTTAAAGCAGAGAACTTGCCGGCAAGTTCCGCATGCAACGCAACCTTCAAGGAGCACCCGTGTACTTTCCCGTGGCTGACATTGAAGTGCCGCTTTATGTGCCGCCCCTGGTGGCTTTTGCCATATCTGTTTTCTCGTCCATGGGCGGAGTTTCCGGCGCTTTTATGCTGGTGCCTTTTCAAATGTCAGCCTTGGGTTACTCCAACCCCTCCCTCAGCGCCACCAACCAGTTTTACAACGTTGTAGCCATACCCGGCGGAGTATACAGATATATCAGGGAAGGCCGCATGGTCTGGCCGCTTACCATAACGGTGGCGGCAGGCACCCTGCCGGGCGTTCTGCTGGGCGCTCTGGCCCGTATTGTCTGGATGCCGGATGCAAAGCTGTTCAAGCCCTTTGTGGCCTGCGTGCTGCTATTTATAGGCGCACGGCTGTTTAAGGATTTGCTCTTCAAACAGCGCGGCGAAAAAACCCATGTTCCGCCAAACCCTGACTTTACCGTGCAGGTGCAAGAGTTTTCGTTGCGCCGCATTACGTACAGCTTCCAAGGGCAGGCGCAGTCTTGCCCCACCGGGGGCATTTTCTGCATGAGCCTTGTGGTCGGCATGATTGGCGGAGCCTACGGCATAGGCGGCGGTTCAATTATAGCGCCCTTTCTGGTCTCGTGGTTCGGGCTGCCCGTGCATACCATAAGCGGCGCTACCCTTATGGGCACATTTCTTACATCGGTCACAGGCGTGATCTTCTATGAAATTTTGGCGCCGTTCTTTCCAGAGCTTTCGGTAACGCCTGACTGGCTGCTCGGCCTTATGTTCGGCCTTGGCGGAGCGCTGGGCATGTACTGCGGCTCGCGCCTGCAAAAATACGTATCCGCCGCCGCCATAAAATGGATGCTCAGCCTCATCATATTGGGTACGGCCTTAAAGTACGTCTGGGACGCGCTGGCCTGAGCGCTTCAAAAACTTGGGGCGTCCGCGCCGCAAACGGCGGCATGCCCGCAGGCCTGCCGCACCGCAAGCATTGCCCACGCCCCTATATGCGCTGTAGTGGCTGCCACTTCCCTTTTAAGCCTGCCCCAAAAAAAAAGGTTTTTATTCTGACCACATACCATAAAAGTATGCGTGCGGAATAAAAACCTTGCCCGCGCGGGCAAAGGCCAAAAACTCCATAACGGTGGCAAAGCCAGACAGCGCCCGAACCCGCGCCACTATTCCGGCAGCTACTTAATCCATTCTTGCAGAATTTCTATGAGCTTTCCGGCCTGTTCTTTACCGGAAATGTTAAATTTGGACTGCGCCCTGTATTCGCCCTGCATCTTACGGTAGCGGCGGATTGTGTATCTGTCTTCGCTATAGGCGTTTTTGGGGGCTTCCCACTGCTGGTAGCGGAACACCACCGTGGCCCATGTGCCTTTGGTAAGCACGGCCTTGTCCAGTTCCTTTACTATCAGCACGCCGTCTTCTTCATAATTTATGGTGAGTTCTTCAACCGTAGAGGCCATATTTGCTCCATATAATTTTGCTGCCGCCGCCGGAATTAGAGACAACGTCAGGGTAAGTAAAAATTCAGAATAAGAATAACCCCTATTCTTATTCAAATTGCGTGATGAAACCGGTACGGATCCTCACCCGCAAAGGTCTAAACGGAAGGCCTCCGCCTATTCAAATCCAATGGCGACACTTGCAGTCAGCCATCAAGCTCCATCAACACCATCGCGGGGTCCATGGGGCTCACGCCACCTTGCAGGGTCCGCAGGCTCGGCCCGTGCGAGGTCAGCGCCCCAGATCTCGCAAATCTGGCTTTAGCCCCTATGCCTTTAAGGCGCAAGCGGCGCGAAGTTAAGCCCGGCGTCCAGCGGCAGGCCGAACATGAGGTTGGCGTTGGCCATGGCCTGACCGGAAGCGCCCCGGCAAAGGTTATCTATGGCGCTTATAATGATAAGCCTGCCGGTGCGCGGGTCAAGCACCAGGTTTATGTCGCAGAACATGGTGCCGCGCACGCTGCGCAGCTCGGGGAGCCGCCCCAGGGGCAACACCCGCACGAATTTGTGCGGCGCGTAAGCTTTGGTGTAAACTTCATGCGCTTCTTCCAGACTTATTTTTTTAGCCAGGCGCGTATATATGGTAGCCAGAATGCCACGGTTTACGGGCAACAGATGCGGGTTGAAAGATATAATCAGGCCTTCGCCGGCAATGGCGGAAAGCTCCTGCTCAATCTCCGGCGTGTGGCGGTGCCCCGGCAGGCCGTAGGCGCGAAAACTGTCCTGCACCTCGCAAAACAGCGTGGGCACGCCAGGCTTGCGCCCAGCGCCGGTAGTGCCAGATTTTGCGTCTATGACTATGTCGCCGGTTTCCACCAGCTTGTGCTTGAGGGCCGGATACAGCCCCAATATGCTGGCTGTGGGGTAGCAGCCGGGGTTGGCTATAAGGGAGGCCTTGCGGATACTCTCCGCATAAAGCTCTGGCAGCCCGTACACCGCTTCAGCCAGACAGGCGGGCTGCTGATGCTCCACCTTGTACCATTGGGTGTAAGTGGCGGCGTCACGCAGGCGAAAATCGGCGGAAAGGTCTATAACCTTAACGCCGCGCGCGCGCAACTGGCCGGTCATCTCCATGGCAGTGCCGTGCGGCACGGCCAGAAAAACCACATCGCATTTTTTGGCGAGCTCATCGGGGTTGGAGTCGCTTATTACCAAATCCCCCAGCTCAAAACCCTGCAAAAATGGATATATTTCGTGCAGCGGGCGTCCGGCCTCGGCACGTGAGGTAACAGCCACAAGCTTTATGGCCGGGTGCGAGGCGGCAATGCGCGCCAGCTCCATGCCGGTGTAGCCGGTTACGCCTACAAGGCCGGCTTTAACCTGAGGAATCTGCATTTGCGTCTCCTTAACTCGATTTTATCACATACTTCATGCGCAGTTCATACAAAACGCCTTCCAGCAGACGGGTTTCTTCCGGGGTGAGGCCGCTGGTTATCTTGTTCTGCAGCATATCCAGCAGATCTATATTATGCTTGGCTATGTCAAGATTTTCTTCATTCTTACCGGTTTCGGGGTTGGGCACCTCGCCAAGGTAAACCAAGGCGCTGGAAGCAATGGAAAGCACAAAGGTGGCAAAATCCACCTTGGGCAAAGGCGTATTGTCTTGGCCTGCCGCCTTGCCGTATTCGCCTTCGGGCGCGGCGTTTTGCGCATCTTGAATTTCTTCGGTTTTTTGTTCTTTATCGCTCATAATTAAACCTCATGCCAAAAATGAATTTGGAAATAATAGCTCAGGCCGCGTCATTACGAGGAACAAAAAGACCCTCGCGGCGGCACTGTCCAGAAGTCATTTCATAAATAGGATTTTTGTTCTCTGTCAAGGAAGGCGAACCCTGGGCGGAGCGAAGTGTATAAAGACATACATGAGCTTCGCACAGAGGGAGCCTGACGCAGACAGAGGACAAAAAGACATTTATGAAATGACTTCTAAACAGGATAATCACTTTTAAGGGCCTGCCAATAGGCGGCAAGGGCCTGCTCCAGATAATCGCGGGAGCCGGAGTACCCGCCGCAGGCGGCAAAAGACATAAACAACGCATGCAAGGCGGCGGCCAAATCGGCCCAATCCACCCAGCCCATATGGCCTATGCGGATAATCCTGTCGGTAAAGTCGCCCTGCCCGGCGGCCATTACCACGCCATAAGTGGCGGCTGCCTCACGCAGCACGTCGGCCGAGCTTATGCCGCCGGGCATAAGCACACTGGTTACGCCCCAGGCAGGGGCATCGGGCGCGAACAGTTGCAGGCCCATGGCCCCAACACCGGCGCGGGCCATGCTGCACAGGGCCCACTGCTTGCGGTACACGTTATCCAGTCCGGTTTCAAAAAACAATTCCAGGCTCTTGTTAAGCCCCAAAAGCAGGCCTATGGCCGGGGTATAGCTGGTTTGATTCTTGAGGATATTAGCTTTTTCCTGCGGCAAATTGAAATAGAAGTTGGTGTTTTTTATACCTTCGGCCTTTTTCCAGGCGCGTTCCGAAAGGGCTATGAAGGCAAGGCCGGGCGGCAGCATCAGGCCCTTTTGCGAGCCTGTGAGCAGGCAGTCCATGCCCCATTGGTCCATGGGGCAAGGGCATATGCCCACGCCTGAGATACCGTCCACCAAGAGCAGCGCGTTTGTTTTGGAGGTAATGGCGGCCAGCTCTTTTACCGGATGCTGCACGCCGGTGGAGGTTTCGCAAAGCTGCACGCACACGCCTTTTATGTCCGGGTTCCTTTTAAGGGCTTCGGCCACCTGAGCGGGCACAACCGCGCGGCCATGGTCCACATGGTGCAGCACAACCTCAAGCCCGTGCGAATAGGCTATTTTGGCCCAGCGTTGCGCAAAACTGCCGCCGTCTATAACCAGCACCTTCTCACCGGCGCTGAACAGGTTGCAAATTGCGGCGGTCATAGCCCCTGTGCCTGAACTGGTCAAAGGCAGCACCGGCTGGTTGGTGCCGAACAACAGGCGCAGATTTTGCTGGGCTTCGGCCATTACTTTTTTAAATTCGGGCTTGCGGTGGTGAATCATATCCACAGCCATTGCCAAACGGACGCTTTCCGGCAGGGGGGTGGGGCCGGGCGTAAGCAGACGGGGCTTGTTAAGCATTTACGAATCCTTTTATGATATGGCTTCTGGTAATATTTTTTGCTTCCAAACGCCCTGTTGTACAACCAGCTTTATTCCTCCGCAAGTGAAAGATATGGCCTTTTCCGGCAACTTGTAAAGGCGGGCGCGGCCGATAGCAAAGGGCACATCATAACTTGCCAAGGCAGGTGTGATATGCCAGAATATTTCGGCGTTAAAAGCCGGTTGCGGCACGCATCCAAAACTGTTTCGATTCCAAGGGAAACACCTTCAGGTGCTTACACAATATACCTATAAAACTTTAAGCTGCCGCGTGGTCTGCGTGTTGCTGCTCTGCCTGTTTTACTGTCACAGCCAGGCGCGGGCCGAGGTGGCGCAAAACAGCTTTGCCTACGAGCAGCCAAAGCTGTTTACCCGCGCGGGTAAGTTATGGGTAAGCCTGCCCTTGAGTGTTACCAGCGAAGATGACCTGAGTGCCCTTTTACGCGAGCGCTCCACACTGGAATTGCGCATAGATACGCTGGTGCAGAAAAAACGCACCCTATGGCTGAATAAAGATCTGGCGGAGCAAACATTTACCTCCATAATGCGGCATGACCCGCTGAGCCGCGAATTCAAGCTTACCCATCCGGTAAGCGGTCAGGTAGCGAGCGACCCCCTGCTGCGCCGCCTGCTTGCGAACACATGGAAAAAACTCGAACTCCCCCTTGCCGATGCAACTCTGTTCGAGCCGGGGGAAGATTACCTGGTAGAAATTGAGATAAGCCTCAAGCACACTGAATTACCCTCCTGGCTTGAGCGCACACTGGTGTTCTGGAACAAGGATGTGGTTAACTCGGAACATATAGCCTTGGATTATAAGGTGGAAAATGCCCCTGTTTCCCGCTGATGACAAAAATTCCGCGCAAGCCAAAGCGCAGGAACAGCAGCGCACCAAGGTGCGTTCCCTGGTAAAAACCAGAGAGGAACGCACGCAAGAGCGCACGCGCCGCCAGCGCGAGCTTACGGTGGGCGCGGCTGTTTTCGCCGTAATGCTGATTTTGATTTTTATCCAGCTTCAGTACATCGGCTCCGGCTCAGTCATCTTTTTTGCGCTGTTCAACCTCAACGCCATTCTGCTGGTAGGCATACTTTTTATTGTACTGCGCAACGGCGTAAAAATGGTGCTGGAGCGCAAACGCCGCATCATAGGCTCCCGCCTGCGCACGCGGCTGGTGCTGGCTATTACCGGTATGACGCTGGTGCCTTGCCTCATCATGTTTCTGGTCACCGCCCAGTTCGTTAAGCTATCGGTGGATTTCTGGTTCAAAAACCAGGTGGAAAGCTCAATGGACGCGGCCACCGAACTGGCCGGAAACATACTTAAAAGCACCGGCGAGCGCCTTAAAGGCCAAGCTGAAAATATTTTACAGGAAATTACCGAGCGCGGTTACATTTGGGGCGGCCCCAACATGGATGCCTTTTTAGACCGCAAAAGCCGCGAATATCGCCTGGCTCTCATCGGCTACCTGGATAGAGAAAAATTCGAGCGCAACTGGCACCCCACTTCGCGCGTTGGCAACTCCTGGCAATCTGTAAAAGAAACGGCCATATGGCCGGACATAGCCGGGCAGGGGTACAAATATTACCTCAGCGAAGCCACCTATGGCGACTTCATGTACGGCATTCTTGCCATCAAGCAGGGCGCGGACGGCTACCTGGTGCTGGGCGAGGATATGGGCTACGGCTTTCAGGCAAAGCTGGAGCGCATTGCCGGAGGCTCCGGCGAATACAAGCAGTTGCGCAACCTCAAAAGTAACCTTAAAGGAATGCTTTACCTTACCCTCAGCGTGCTCACCGGCCTTATAACCATGTCCATCATCTGGTTTGCCTTCAAGGTCGCCAAAGAAATGACCGACCCCATCATGGCCCTGGTGGGGGCCACGGGCAGGCTGGCCAAGGGTGAGGAAAACGTGCACATAGAAGACAGTTCCAGCGACGAGCTGGGCATACTTGTGCAGTCTTTCAACAGCATGGCTTCGGAAATTATAACCAACAGGCGCGAGCTTACCGAAACCAACGCCCTTTTGGGCCAGCAAAACCTGGTGCTGGATCAGCAGCGCCAGTATGTGGAAACAGTGCTGGACAACCTGGCCGCTGGCGTAATGTCTTTTGACCCCGGCTGGAATATTACCACAGCCAACAAGGCCGCCTGCAACATTTTGGAACGCGGCCTCGCCGACATGCTCGGCAAAAACGTACGGCAGATGCTGAACGAGCAGGAAATGGAAAGCATAATGGATATTCCCATTATTCTGGCCCAAAACCCGCATACGCAAATTCAGCGCTCCATGCGCCATGTGCGCGGCGGGCAAAACCGCACTTTGCTGGTTATTGTGGCTGGTCTTTCCGCCGCCGACGGCACGCTTTCCGGCGCGGTGGTAGTGTTTGAAGACGTGACGGAAATGGAAAAAATGCAGCGCACCGCAGCCTGGCAAGAAGTGGCCCGGCGCATAGCGCACGAAATAAAAAACCCCCTCACGCCCATCAAGCTTTCAGCCCAGCGCCTGGAAAAACGCTATGCCAAAATCGTTGGCGATCCGGTATTCAACCAAAGCACCGAGCTTATAGTAAGCCAGGTGGAGCAGATTCAGGCCATGGTTCAGGAGTTTTCCGCCTTTGCCAAAATGCCGGATATCAGCCTTAAAACCGGCAACCCAGCAAAGTTGCTGGCCGATACCTTCATTATTTTTCAAACCAGCTTCCCCGGCATTAAATGGACTTTGCAAGCGGACGCCCTGCCGGATATAGAAATGGACGCCTCGGCCCTGCAGCGCGCCTTCATGAACCTCTTTACCAACGCCGCCGAAGCCTTGGATAAAGTAGAAGCCCCAGCCGTATTCATACGGGCTGAGGTAGACGAGCGCTTGCGCCTAATACGCATAGAAATAGGCGACAACGGCCCGGACCTGTTAACCGACGAGGAGCGCGACCGCCTGTTTGAGCCCTATTTCTCGCGCAAAAAAGGCGGCACAGGCCTGGGCCTTACTATTGTGCGCTCCATAATAACCGCCCACCGCGGCTATGTGCGCGCCTCCCGCCTTGAAAACGGCGGCACCATGATTACAGTGGAACTTCCGCTGGCATAGCCAGCGGCTACAATTATTACCCAAGCATATAAAAATACGGAGCACTCATGATTCTGATAGACGGCAAAGCTACGGCAGCCACCATACGGGCGGAGTTAAAAGAAGAAGCTTCGGCATTGATAGACAAAGTTGGGCGTGTGCCTGGCCTGGCTGTTATACTGGTAGGCGACGATCCGGCCTCGGCCGTGTATGTGCGCAGCAAGGGCAAGGCCTGTGACGAGTTGGGCTTTAAGTCGGTTACACATAAAATACCGGCTCGCACCAGCATGCAGGAGTTGGAAAAACTGGTGGATAACCTCAATGCCGATGACACCATTGACGGTATTCTTGTCCAACTGCCTTTGCCTGCCGGGCTGGACAGCCAGAAAATTTTGGACCGCATACATCCGGACAAAGACGTAGATGGTTTCCACCCGCAAAATATGGGTAAGCTGACTCTGGGGCTGCCGGGCTTTCGCCCTTGCACCCCGGCGGGCGTAATGGTGCTTATGAAGCGTTACGGCCTTTCTCCCAACGGTAAAAAGGCCGTAATGGCCGGGCGCAGCAACATTGTGGGCAAACCTCTTGCCATGATGCTGGCGGCCAACGACCCCAACGCCAACGCCACGGTAACCATGTGCCATTCCAAAACGCCAGATTTGAAAAAGGAATGCCTTGAGGCGGATTTTCTGTTTCTGGCCATAGGCAAACCCAAGTGCATAACGGCCGATATGGTTAAAGAAGGCGCGGTGGTGCTGGATATAGGCATAAACCGCATAGATTCCGGCCTGGTGGGCGATGCCGACTTTGAAGGCATGAAGCACAAGGTAAGCGCCATAACCCCCGTGCCCGGCGGCGTTGGCCCCATGACCATTGCCATGCTTATGGTCAACACCCTGTACGCCTACAAGCTAAGAAACGGCCTGCCTGCCGATCTGGCAAAATACGGCATTGCCTAGGTTGTGTCTACATTCAGAGTGACTTTGTTATCTGGCAAGGAAGCAAGGCTTTGAACCGAAAGAGTATACTCTTACGGTACTCGGCAGGCAATTATGCAGGAATGCATAATTGGACGCGAGCAATGCGAGCGCTCCCCAGGGGTGAGGCACAGGACGTGCAGAATCAAATGAAAAGACTTTTTGACGCTGGCAGAGCAGGCGCGGCCTGTGCGAGGCAAAAAGACCCTCGTGACAATACTACCCAGGCCTGTGCCTTGCTGCCGCATAGCAAGTTGCAGGTGAACACATAGTTGACGAAGCCAGATTTATAAGATTCGGGCGCTGCCCCGGACCCCGCAAGTGTAGCTCATATCGCAAAAGCACAACGGTTTTTGGCTGGGGAGTTATATAGCGGGCTGTATTGTAGAGGTGTTTTTTTGAACTCACTTGACCACTCAACTCTGGTTCCCACGCTCTAATCTTGATCGCGAGCTATCTCCATGCGCAAACTCATGAGAAAAATCATGCTGATACTACTTGCAGCGGCAATTGCCTGTGTTCTGGGCGCTTGCGCCTTTCTGAGGCCGGAAAAACTAGGCAGCCTGCCCACGGATGCAGGGCTGGAACGCGTAAAAAACTCGCCTAATTACAACGGCGAAGCCTTTGAAAACCTTACTCCAACACCCACACACCCTGAAGGCGCCAGTAGATTCGGCATTATGTTCAACTTTATGTTCGGCAGGCATGATCGCCTAAAACCGGCCTCGCCCCTGCCTGCGTTTAAATTTGACGCCACAGATCTACCTGAAGACGCCGATGCGGTGGTCTGGTTCGGCCATTCATCCAGCCTCTTGCAATTGGGCGGCAAGCGCATTTTAATAGACCCCGTGTTCAGCAATACGGCCTCGCCCCTGCCTTTTTCCAACAAGGCCTTTGCCACGGAAAACGTCTATACGCCGGAAGAAATGCCGGAAATAGACGTGCTGCTCATCTCGCACGACCACTGGGATCATCTGGATCACCCCACGGTTACAGCCCTGCGCCAAAAGGTAAAAATTGTGGTCTGCGGCCTGGGCGTTGGCGCCCACTTCGAGCGCTGGGGCTTTGCGCCGGAACAGATTGTGGAGGCGGACTGGCAGGATGAGTTGCATCCGGTTGACGGACTAAAAATATACGTGCTGCCCGCCCGGCACTTTTCCGGCCGCTGGCTGGATCGCAATAAATCCCTCTGGGTCTCATACGTGCTGGAAACACCTGAAAAACGCGTGTTCTACAGCGGAGACAGCGGCTACGCCCCGCACTTTGCTGAAATAGGCAAGCGCTTTGGCGGATTTGATCTGGCCATTATGGAAAACGGCCAATATGACAAAGCCTGGCCTTATATTCATATGCAGCCGGAAGAAAGCGCCCAAGCCGCCTCCGACCTGCGGGCAAAAGCAGTACTGCCCGTACACTTCGGGCGCTTCAGCATCTCCAACCACACCTGGGACGATCCCATAATACGCATATCCGCGGCGGCCCAAAACCAGCACTATCGCCTGCTCACCCCGATTATGGGGCAAACAGTGAGCTTACATGATGAAGAACAGGAATTTACCCGCTGGTGGGAGGGTATTGATTAGCTGTAGTAGTTTAGGTTTCAGCCGTGCCCGATGTAACCAGATCATATATTTTACGTGCAGTCTGTTTGGCGGAAAAACCAGTAGTATCTATTTGATATTCTCCATTATATTTTACCATTAAAACATCATAATTCAGTTTACTACAAATTGCAAAATCTCTAAACTCTGCATTTGAACGTAAAGCTAGCCTTCTTTTCAATTCATCATTAGTTGTGAACAAGCCAAATACATTTACTGAAATATTCTCATTGTGATTAA
The DNA here is from genome assembly GCA_031550525.1 of Desulfovibrionaceae bacterium. Classification (GTDB taxonomy): domain Bacteria; phylum Desulfobacterota; class Desulfovibrionia; order Desulfovibrionales; family Desulfovibrionaceae; genus WRHT01. Next base: position 43,083 of record JAVBON010000003.1, on the reverse strand, counting down.
AAATTATTTCAAGAAATCTTGTAATTTTATCCCCGCTAAATGTGTCTATCACGATTACTGGTTTAAAGTTCAATCTGATAAACTCAAATATAAGTTTTGTGGATGCCTCAAGCATATTAATATGTTCCGCCTGATCTTTCCAATTAACAGATATTACCATTTGCCTGAGAGTATCAACTTCCAACCGTGCTCCACCAGGAAAAAAATGAGATAACTCTTTGGCTGTCTGGGATTTTCCCGAGGCCGGAGCGCCTCGAATAATTATCAGGTCTACTTGTTCTTGTTTCATTGAAATAAGTCTATTTGAGGCTTGTTGCATGCCATATTTTTGCATGAAAAGTTACAATTTTTCATAGCTTTTGAAATATTGCGCGAACGGGTTGAGCACAATATTTCAATAATATCTTTCTGGGCTATATTGCCAAGCGGTTGTTTTGCTATGGAAATTTTTTTATGATCAAAGCATTTTACAATATCGCCGTTGGGGTAAACGCAAATATTTTTACGTGCGGCGCATGGTAGGGCTTTATCATAACTGTGGGCCTCATCAGGAAGATGCGTCCAATGACCGCCAAAATCCTGATAAAGCTGAATATTGTGCTGAATTCCGTGTTGCTTGCAAAATTCAATAACTTTTGGGACTTCTGCAGCGGATTCCTTAGATAGAACGGATTGTATCCGCAATTTATCTCCTAAAATATCCTTTGCAAGTATGATATTGGACATTACCCTCTCAAAATTTGTTCTACCTCTAAATTCATTCCATTTTTCTTTTTCAACAGAATCTGCTGATACAACCAAAATATGGCGGAGTTCTTTGTATTTTTCCAAGAATATTTTATCGATAAGCCTTCCATTGGTTATAGTTACTAATACAATGTTTAGCTTTCTCGCTTCTTCAGCTATTCTGATTACGTCATTTTTAAATAACAGCGGCTCCCCGCCTGTTAATGTAACCTGATACAGGTTTCTGTGTAGCCGGTTAAGGCAATTAATGAAATATTGAATTTCCAAATGACAATCATTGGATTCAGGATTTTTCCATATTCCACACTTTGGGCAGCGCTCATTACAACGGCTGGTTATCATATAAATCAGCTCATTGCTCTTTATTCCGTAAAATCTGCTGACAGGGGTTTTATACCACCTGTAAATACTCCACTCTATTGATTTTAAGAAAATCATCGGGGCAACCAAAAATGGATTCTTAACGCGTTTTACAAATTCACCTATTTCCCCCAGGTAATCGTAAATAGCTTGCATGAAACCTGGACTATTATCATTCAGCCGATATATCAGACTCATACATATTTTCCTTATAAATCGCCTCTGAATAATCCCACATTAGTACCGAGTCCGCGTCATAGACCGTTGCACTTGAACTTTTATATTTTTTGAACAGGTTAACGAACCGGATAAATCCCGAGATAGTGCTCTTGTACCCGTAATCATGCCAAAGGGTTGCTGTTGGGCAAAATCCTATTTTGTACTTACTGCGCAGCCGCAGGCACAAGTCTACATCCTCCCCTGCCGCTGTGGGGAAATTTTCATCAAATTGGAATTCCTTAACCGCGAATGATTTCATGCCAAAATTCAATGATGGCATATACCACAGCTCTTTTTTATCCGGGAGCAGCCACTTGCCTGCAAGCGTACCATTGATTTCGTGGTAATAGTCTAGCAAGGTTTTGCCCCATGAGTATGTCATACCCCCAACGGCGGCAAAATCTGTTTTATCCAAAAAGTTTATCATTTGCGCATTCCACTCGTTGTCGAGGATGCAATCATGGTCGGTAAAAAAAAGATAATCTGCACCAAAAGCAAGGGCCTTTTTTATGCCAACATTTCTTGCCCGTGCAGGTCCCCCATTTACATCTAACTTTATATGTTCAACAAAATCATATGTGATATCATATTGTAACTGGCTATTATCATCAATTAAATAGACATACTCGAATACTTCAGTCTGCATTTTGATACTTTCAAACAGTCTGTTCAAACAATTCAAGTCACGTTGTGTTTTGATATAAGCCGGAATTATTAGTACACTCAATTGCAGCCCCTCTTATGATTAAGATTGCGATGATGATAAATAATATTACTAAATTTTGATTGGTAGAATTGATTTTATTATTTTATAGGGGATATACTGAGTAAATCTTTAATTATAACCAAGAGTCATCTGTATTTGTAACTAAAAAGCATGGCCTAACAAACGACATTTGAAATATAAATAAAATCAGAATAAACATACAATACGAAGTGGTAAAAAGCAAAAAAACGCCCCGTCAAAGTGACAGGGCGTTTCAAGACTTATTAAAAACAGCCTAGCTTCCGATTTTACGCGGAGTGCTCTTGGGCTTGGCGCCGGGGCCTTTGCTGGCCTTGGTTTCGCTTTTGGCGGCCTTGGGCTTGGCAGCGGCTTTGGGCTTATCAGCCTTTTCGGTTTTGGGTTTGGCGGCGGCCTTTTTGGGTTTGGCGGCTGCTTCCTTCACCGGAGCGGCTTCACCCTTGGCTTCGGGGGCCGTGGCTGCCTCAGGGGCATCATAGTGTTTGCCTTTTACAAGCTCCACTATGGCCATGGGGGCGCAGTCGCCTTTACGCGGCAACGCCAGCTTGGCAACACGGGTGTAACCGCCCTTGGTCATATCCTTGAACATGGGGGCTACTTCGTCAAAGAGGCGCTTTACCAGTTTGTGGTTGTTGAGCACACGGTAAGCTTCTCTGCGGGCGTGCAGGGTATCCTGCTGCGCCAGAGTGATCAACGGTTCTACAATACCGCGAATTTCTTTGGCTTTTGCCTCAGTGGTGGTAATACGGCCATAGGTGAGCAAAGCGGTGGCCATATTCTTGAACATTGCCTTGCGGTGGGCCGATGTTCTGCCCAATTTGCGGCCGGAATTTCTATGCCTCATTTTGCGTCTTCCTCTTCCATTCCTGCAATTTCTTTTCGAATCCGTCCACTTTCATGCCGAAATCAAGATTCATTTCAGAGAGCACGCGGCGGATTTCATCCAGCGATTTGCGCCCGAAGTTCTTGGTTTTGAGCATGTCGCTCTCGGCCTTTTGCACCAACTCGCCCACATAGGCAATATTAGCGCTTTTAAGGCAGTTTGTGGCGCGCACTGAAAGTTCCAGCTCGTCAATGGATTTGAACAGGTTTTCGTTAAGATCCGAACTGCCGCTGCTGCTGCCTTGAGTTTCGCCTTCAATCTGCTCATCAAAGTTGATGAACACGGAAAGCTGTTCCTTAAGGATTTTGGCGCTGTAAGCAACAGCATCGTCAGCGCTTACCGAACCGTCGGTCCATACCTGCAGGATAAGTTTGTCATAGTTTGTCATCTGGCCTACACGAGCCTGTTCCACGGTAAAGGCCACCTTGCGCACGGGCGAGAAGCTCGCGTCAAGCGCAATAAGGCCTATTTCGTCTGAGAGGCCGTCGTGCATGTCGGCGGGCACATAACCCTTGCCCATGCGCACTTCCAGCTCCATCTTCACCTTCACGTCTTCAGTAAGGGTAAAGAGGTGAGTATCTTCGTTCAATACAGCCACATGCTGGTTGGTTTTAATCTGGGCGGCAGTAACCGCGCCCTTGCCGGAGGCTTCAAGCTCAAGGCGCTGCGGCTCGTCAGTATCCATGGCCAAGCGCACCTGCTTGAGGTTGAGGACGATGTCGGTAACATCTTCCAGCACGCCGGTAATGGTAGTAAACTCGTGTTGAATGCCTTCTATTTTAACAGCCACAAACGCCGCGCCCTGCATGGAAGAAAGCAATACACGGCGCAAGGCGTTGCCTATGGTGGTGCCGTAGCCTTTTTCCAGAGGTTCGCAAGTAAACTTGCCGTACATGCCGTCGCGGGAGTCGCGCGTAATGGACTCCGGCTTGACCAGTTCCGACCAGTTTCTGGCGTTGATCAATTTATCACCTTGTTTAATGAGCATACTCACTTCCGTTAATTATTTGGAGTAAAGCTCGACAATCAGATTCTCGTTGATGGGGGTCTGAATGTCTTCGCGCTGCGGAAGGGCCTTAACCACGCCTTTGAAAGCAGCGGCATCCACTTCAAGCCAGCCGGGCAAACCTCTGCGGGCCACCACGGACTGAGCTTCGGCCAGTACCGGAATTTTTCTGTTCTGTTCCGGCACTTCAAGCACATCGCCCACGCGCACTTGCATGGAAGGAATGTTGGCTTTGTGGCCGTTAAGGGTGAATATGCCGTGCCTTACCAACTGGCGGGCCTGTTGGCGAGAGTTGGCAAACCCGAGACGGTAAACCACGTTATCCAGGCGGCGCTCAAGCGTGGTAAGCAGGTTCGCGCCCGTTACGCCCTGGGCCATATCGGCCGTGACGAAATAGTTGCGGAACTGTCTTTCCAGCACGCCATACATGCGCCTTACTTTTTGCTTCTCGCGCATCTGGGTGGCGTAGTCGCTGGCCTTTTTACGGGCGCGGCCGTGCTGGCCGGGGGCGTAAGGGCGGCGGTCATAAGCGCATTTATCGGTGAAACAACGGTCACCTTTCAAAAACAACTTGCTGCCTTCGCGTCTGCACAGGCGGCATTTGGAATCGTTATACTTAGCCAAGGCTTATTCCTCCTTACCCTACACGCGGCGCCGCTTGGGAGGACGGCAACCGTTATGCGGAATAGGCGTAATATCGCGTATAAAGGCCACTTTGAATCCGGCGGCGTTAATGGCGCGCATGGCGGATTCACGGCCTGAACCGGGGCCGGTTACATAAACGCCGACAGTGCGCATGCCGTTATCCTGAGCGCGGCGGGCGGCCTGCTCGGCAGCACTTTGCGCCGCGAAGGGCGTGGACTTGCGCGAACCCTTGAAACCGGCCTGGCCTGCGGAGGCCCAGCTTACCGTGTTGCCGCGGGTGTCGGTGAACGTGATTATAGTATTGTTAAAAGTGGCCTGAATATGGGCAAGGCCCACAGGCACGTTCTTTTTTTCTCTTTTCTTAGCCGCTTTTTTGGCTTTAGCCATATTTAAACTCGCAATTTAAATAAAATTAGCCGGTTAACCGGAAATGTTGAAGAGGCTTACGCCTTTCTGCCAACAGCCAGCTTATTTTTTCTTGGGGGTGGCACCACGGCGCGGCCCCTTGCGGGTGCGGGCGTTGGTGTGGGTGCGCTGCCCATGCACGGGAAGACCTTTGCGATGCCGAATGCCACGGTAACAGCCAATATCCATCAAACGCTTGATGTTCATGCCTATTTCGCGGCGCAAGTCACCTTCAACCTTGTGGTTTTGCTCAATTTCCTTACGGATTTCGTTAATTTCTTCCGCCGAAAGGTCATCGATGCCACGGTTCCAGTCAACACCGGTCGTGTCTAAAATTTGGAGAGCCGTTGTACGGCCTATGCCATAAATATAAGTGAGGGCGATATCCGCTCTCTTGCCACGGGGCAAATCAACTCCAGCAATTCTGGCCACAGTATGACTCCTGCTTCCTTATCCCTGGCGCTGTTTGTGCCGGGGGTTTTCGCAGAGCACTCTCAAAATGCCCTTGCGGCGGATCACTTTGCACTTGGGGCAAATACGCTTTACCGAAGGTCTAACTTTCATGATAAACTCCATTACATTAAATCCAGCCGCGGATTTTACTCAGACGGGAGGATATAGCACCACAAATATGCCCCGTCAAGGCGCAATTAGTGATTTTATTTTTGTTATAGCCATTCTCCGGGTTGAGCTCGGCGGTTTAAACCCGCTACAGAGCGGATTAATTCCACCCACTTAGCTGCGAAAATTGCCTGCCTGAGCCCGCAATATAATCGCAAATCAACCCGCAAAAAAGCACAGGCCGGAGGTTAATAATCAAGCACAACCGGACCCTTGGATGTAACAGCCACGCTATGCTCGTAATGAGCGGCAAGGCTGCCGTCCTTGGTAACTGCCGTCCAGTCGTCGTCCAGAATCTTAACGTCCCACCCGCCCAAGGTGAACATGGGCTCAATAGCCAGCACCATGCCCGCCTGCAAGGGCAAATCCGGCGTTGCCGCGCTCACAAAATTGGGTATTTCAGGCTTTTCATGCAGGCTCCGGCCAACGCCGTGCCCCACAAAACGTTTTACTATACCCAAACCGTGCTCGTCGGCCTTGCTTTGCACCGCCGCGCAGACATCCTTAAGGTTATTGCCGGGTTTCGCAGCCGCTGTTCCCGCCTCAAGGGCCTCGCGCGTTACGCGCATAAGCAACTCGGCTTTATCAGATACCTTTCCCACCGGAAAAGTTCTGGCCGCGTCGCCGTGAAATCCTTCCACTATCACGCCCATATCAAAACTGACGATATCGCCTTCTTTAAGTATGCGGCGAGCGGAGGGAAAACCGTGTACAATCTCATCGTTAACCGAGCAGCACAAAGCGTAGGGAAAACCCCCATAGCCTTGAAACGACGGCTTAACATTGTATTTTTTGCACATTTCCTGAGCGATTTCTTCAAAATGCATGGTAGGCAAGCCGGGCTTTATCTGAGCCGCCATAGCCTGCAAAATGCTGTAAACTATGCGGTTAGCCTCGCGCATATGCGCCAGTTCATTATCATTTTTAAGAAATACACCCCGAAACTTTTTCATAATTCCAATTACTAACCTTGGCGGCCTTTTATGCGGGCTTTGCCCAGCAGGCCTTCATACTGGTGCGAAATCATGTGTGACTCGACCTGACCCATAAAGTCCATGGCCACGCCCACCACAATAAGGATGCTGGTGCCGCCCAGGTAAAGGCTGTACTTGGCCAAAAACAACTGCGGCAATACGCAGATGGCCGAAATGTACATGGCGCCCCACAAGGTTATGCGGGTAAGCACCTTGTCAATGTACTCATGCGTCTTGGCGCCGGGACGTATGCCGGGTATAAAGCCGCCCTGCTTCTTAAGGTTTTCGGCAATGTCTTTGGGATCAAAGATAATGGCCGTGTAAAAGAAACAGAAGAAGACTATGAGCCCAACAAAAAGAATATTATAAATCAAGGAACCGGGCGCAAACAGGTTGAGTACTCCGCGCACCGTGTCATTCTGCACAAAGTAGGGCATAATCATGGTGGGGAACATCAAAAGGCTGGAGGCAAAAATGGGCGGTATAACGCCGGCCGTGTTCACACGCAACGGAAGATGCGTGCTCTGCCCCCCAACCATCTTACGGCCCATCTGGCGCTTGGCGTAATGTATGGGAATGCGGCGCTGGCCGCGCTCCATAAACACTATGAACACCAAAAGCGCCGCCATAACCACAACCAGCACAAGGGCCGTGAAAATGGAGATGTTCACGCCCAACTGCCCGTAAAGGCGATAAAGCGTGCCTGGAATATTTGAAACGATACCGGCAAATATAATAAGCGAAATGCCGTTGCCCACGCCTTTTTCCGTAATACGCTCACCTATCCACATAATGAGGATGGTGCCCGTTACCACCGTAAGCACGGTTACAAAGGTAAACAGCAAGCCCGGATTAATCACTACCGGCAAATGGCCGGGGCTGGGCATGGCCTGTACGGCCTTGACCAGAGCAAAACCCTGCACGGCGGAAATAAGCACCGTGAGGTAACGGGTATACTGCGTTACTTTTTTACGTCCAGCCTGACCTTCTTCCCTGGCCATGCGCTTCAGGTTTGGACTTACCACCTGTAAAAGCTGCATGATAATGGAGGACGAGATGTAAGGCATCACGCCCAGCGCGAAAATGGACACGTTGGAAAGACCGCCGCCCGAGAAAATATCCAGCATTCCAAAGAAGGGATTTTTCTCGGCTTCGGTAAAAAACGCGGCCAGCGCCTCAGGGTTTATACCGGGAATGGGCACGTGAATGCCCACCCGGTAAAAAATCAGGAACAAAAAGGTCCATCCCAGCTTTTTCATCAGTTCAGATGACCTTGTAAGGTTTTGCGCTCCGCTTAGTGCCACGGTAATTAACCTTCCAGAGCCTTGGCGGCGCCGCCTGCTTTTTCAAGCTTTTCTTTGGCAGCCGCGCTGAATTTATGGGCTTCCACAGTAATTGCGGATTTAACTTCGCCATCGCCGAGAATTTTTACCGGAGCCCCAAATTTAGCGAGGCCGCGAGCATAAATATCTTCCAGCGAGATTTCTTTTTTGCCTTCAAAAGCGGACTGGAGCTGATCAAGGTTGATTACATCGTAAGTGACCTTGAAAAGGTTTTTAAAGCCGTGTTTGGGCAAGCGACGCTGCAAGGGCATCTGGCCGCCTTCAAAGCCGGGGCGCACACCGCCGCCGGAGCGCTGGTTCTGGCCTTTAAGGCCTTTACCGGAAGTCGAGCCCAAACCGCTGCCTTGACCGCGCCCTACCCGCTTACGGGATTTGCGCTCTTCCGCGAAGGGATACAATTCGTGCAGTTGCATTAGGAAATCACCTCAATCATATGGGATACGGCAGCTATCATGCCACGCATAGCGGCATTGTCCTTAACCTCTTTCATATGGCCGGGCTTGCGCAGGCCAAGGGCTGCGAGCACCTGGCGCTGCTTGGGCGAGCACCCTATCCAGCTGCGTATAAGTTTAATCTTAATCATGGTAGTACCTTGTTTGCGGTTTAAACTTTACTTTCTGGGGGCCACAAGCTTTTTGCCGCGCACTTCGCCGACAGAATCGGCGCTACGCAGGGCAACAAGTCCGGCAACGGTAGCTCTAAGCACGTTGTGCGGGTTGTTGGTGCCAATGGCCTTGGTGAGCACGTCTTGCACGCCCACGGCTTCCATTACCGCGCGCACCGCGCCGCCGGCAATTATGCCGGTACCGCGCGAGGCGGGCTTGAGCATAACTTTGCCCGCGCCGAAGTTGCCTTCAATTTCATAGGGCAAAGTGCCATCAAGCAGAGGGATTTCAACCATATTCCTACGGGCGCGCTCAGTTGCCTTACGCAGGGCCTCCGGCACTTCTTGGGCCTTGCCCAGCCCGAAGCCCACACTGCCTTTGCCGTCACCTACCACCACCAGGGCGGAAAAACTGAAACGGCGGCCGCCTTTAACAACTTTGGCTACGCGGTTGAGGGAAACTACCTTTTCAACCAAACCGAGTTCGTTCTGTTCCATGCCTTTACCTGTGTACCTTTAAAATTCCAGGCCGGCTTCACGGGCCCCATCGGCCACAGCCTTGATGCGGCCATGATAGATATAACCGTTGCGGTCAAACACCACTTTAACGATATTCTTTTCTTTAGCCAAACGGGCAATTTCCTTGCCTACCAGGTCAGCCCCTATTTTATTGGGCTTGGCCGCTGCCCCGCCCTTGTTCAGAGCCAAGGTGGAGGTGGAAACCAAGGTGTTGCCTTTCTCGTCGTCCACAATCTGGGCGTAAATGTGCAGGTTGGACCTGAACACCACCAGCCGGGGACGCTCGCCTGTGCCGGAGATCTTTTTACGGATACGGATTTTACGGCTTTGTCTTGCCTCAGCTTTGCTGATACTCATTATCTTACCTGCCTCTATTTCTTGCCGGACTTACCGACTTTGCGGCGTACCTGCTCGTTTTCATAGCGAATGCCTTTGCCTTTGTAGGGCTCGGGCTTGCGCAGACGGCGGATTTGGGCGGCCATTTCGCCTACCATTTCTTTATCGGCGCCAATAAGCGTAAGCTTGTTGCCGTCGGCCTTGGCTTCCAGCCCTTTGGGCAAATCCACCAGCACGGGGTGGGAGAAGCCCAGGCTAAGCTCTATGCTGCTGCCTTTTACCGCCACTTTATAACCAACGCCAATCACTTCCAGAGTTTTGGTAAAGCCCTTGGTAACGCCAACCACGCAGTTGTTAAGCAACGTGCGGCGCAAACCGTGCTGGGCACGGGTAAAGCGCTCGTCATCCTTACGGGTGATGCTCACCTTGCCGCCTGCCAGCTCATAATTAAGATTATCACATATCGGAGTGGTCAAAAGGCCTTTGGGACCCTTAACCTCTATAACTTGTTCCCCTATCTTCACCTCTACCCCGGCGGGCACGATGATGGGGTTTTTGCCTATTCTTGACATGGCTGCCCCCTACCAAATTTCGCACAAAAGTTCGCCGCCCACCTTGGTGTTGCGGGCGTTAGCGCCTTCCATCACTCCTTTGGAGGTGGAAAGAATGCAAATACCCAGGCCGTTCTGCACCTGCGGTATGTCCGTGGAACCTACGTAAACGCGACGGCCGGGCTTGCTTATACGCTTTAAGCCAGCAATGGCGGGCTGCCCCTTGTGGTACTTCAGGCCGATTTTAATCTGGCCTTCAGCCACGGCAACATCGTTTACATAGCCTTCCTGCTGCAGGATGGCGGCTATGGATTCCTTCATTTTGGAGCGCGGCACACTTACTTCCTTATGCAGGGCCATGTGTGCGTTGCGGATACGCGTGAGCATATCGGCAATAGGATCTGTCATGATATCTCCTTAATTAGCAGTTGGCCAAACAAAGCCGCTTTGCGGCGGGTACGGCCGCCTGCGCCCCCAAGGGGCGGGTACGGCCGCAATTTTGTCAGGCATTGCCGGACGCCAGCGCCTTGAAACTACTTCAAGGGCAAGCGTTCTAATTCCTATACAATAATGCTACCAGCTAGATTTGCGCACGCCGGGGAGTTCTCCGTTAAGCGCCATCTTGCGAAAACAAATACGACAAAGGCCGAATTTACGCAAATAGGCGCGCGGACGTCCGCAAATTGGGCAGCGGTTGTAAGCGCGGGTTGAAAACTTGGGCTTACGGGTAGCTTTAACTTCAAGGGATGTACGGGACAAAGCTTTTCTCCTTACTTTCTAAAGGGCAGGCCGAGCTGGTCGAGCAGCATCTTGCCTTCCTTATCCGTGGTGGCGGAGGTAACGATGGTTATGTTCATACCCTTGGCGTTCTCAACACGGTCCGCTTCCAGCTCGGGGAAAATGGAGTGTTCTTTAATTCCCAAGGTAAAGTTGCCTCGGCCGTCAAAACCGCGATCCGGAATACCACGGAAGTCGCGCACGCGCGGCAGGGCGAAGTTGAACAGTTTGTCCAAAAAGTCCCACATGGGCGCGCCGCGCAGGGTTACACGGCAGCCAATGGGCATGCCTTCGCGCAGCTTGAAAGCGGCGATGGACTTTTTAGCCCTGGTAATGGTGGCCTTCTGACCGGCAATGGCAGTAAGCTCTTTAACGGCTTCTTCCATAAGCTTGTTGTTCTGAGCGGCCGCGCCAAGACCAATGTTAAGCGATACTTTAACCAGACCCGGAATTTGCATGGGAGATTTGTAATTAAACTCCGCATTCAAACCCGGCACGACTTTCTCGCGGTATATCTTTTCAAGACGTGTCATTGGCACTCACCTTACTCGATAGTTTTATTGCACTTTTTGCAAAAACGGAGTTTCTTTCCGTTATCGTCGTAGCGGTAACCCACGCGCACGGGGCCGGCGCAGGTGTCACACATAACCATTACGTTGGATATGTGAATGGGCATTTCCTTTTCCACTATTCCGCCAGCCTGGCCCGCATAGGGGTTGCCGCGGGTGTGACGCTTGGCCATGTTCACCTTTTCAACCAGAACGCGGTCTTGTTTGCGCAGCACTTTAAGCACTTTGCCAATCTTGCCTTTGTCCTTGCCAACGGTGATCATCACCTTGTCATCTTTATGTATACGATACTGCTGCATGGCTTCGCTCCTACAGAACCTCTGGCGCAAGAGACACGATCTTCATGAAGTTCTTGGCTCTAAGTTCGCGCGCTACGGGTCCGAATATACGCGTGCCAACAGGTTCGCCCTGCTTGCTGAGAAGCACCGCGGCATTGTTGTCAAAGCGTATATAGCTGCCGTCGGCGCGGCGCACTTCTTTTTTGGTGCGCACAATAACGGCCTGCATGATGTCGCCTTTTTTAACCTTGCTGTGGGGCATAGCGTCTTTGATAGATACTATGATTATATCGCCTATGCTGGCGTAACGACGCTTGGAGCCGCCCGGCACCTTGATGCAGGCAACTTCTTTGGCGCCGGAGTTATCCGCCACCTCTAATCTGGATTCAACCTGAATCATGTCGTGCTCCTAAACGGCTTTTTCCAAAATGGAAACTAAATGCCAGCGCTTGGTGCGGCTCATGGGGCGGAATTCAATAATCTGAACCTTGTCGCCAATGCCGCATTCGTTGTTGGGGTCGTGAGCGGAAAACTTTTTGTGGCGGCGCACATACTTTTTAACAAGCGGGTGCTGCACCTGAGTTTCAACGCGCACAATTATGGTCTTGTCGCTCTTGTTACTGACCACAGTGCCTTCGAGCGTTCTGCCTTTCATGGCTTGAAGATTGTTGCCGGTCATGGTTTACGCTTCCTTTTCCTTCAAAATGGTCAATATTCTGGCTATATCACGCTTGGCGGCCGGAATTTGGGAGACTTTTTCCAACTGGGCCGTGGCATGCTTGAAACGCAGGTTGAAAAGATTTTCACGAGCGCCTTTAAGGGCCTTGTTCAACTCTTCAACGGACATTTTGCGCAAATCGACGGATTTCATTTACAGCACCTCCCGCAATACAATTTGGGTCTTGACGGGGAGTTTGTGCGAGGCGCGGGTCAAAGCTTCTTTGGCCAGCTCCAGGGGCACGCCCTTTATTTCATACATGATGCGACCGGGCTTTACCGGAGCATACCAGCCGGCCGGAGCGCCCTTACCCTTACCCATACGCACTTCAAGAGGCTTGGAGGTGTAGGGATGGTCGGGGAATATACGAATCCACACGTTACCGCCGCGCTTTATGTGGCGCATCATGGCAATACGGGCCGCTTCGATCTGCTGGCTGGTCACTTTGCCGTGTTCCAGCGCCTTAAGGCCTATTTCGCCAAAAGCGATATAGTTGCCGGAGTTGGCAGGGCCTTTTATACGGCCTTTCTGCCATTTGCGGAATTTTACTTTCTTAGGACTGAGCATTTGCATTCACCTCGTTGTCCATAAGCTCGCCTTTGAAAACCCACACCTTGATGCCTATAAGGCCGTAAGTGGTGCTGGCTTCGGCAAAGCCGTAGTCAATATCGGCGCGCAGGGTTTGCAGCGGCACTCTGCCGTCGCGGTACCATTCGGTACGGGCGATTTCGGCACCGGCCAGACGACCCGCGCAGTTAATTTTTATGCCTTCGGCCCCAAATTTGCGGCTCATGGCCACCGTGCGCTTCATGGCGCGGCGGAAAGCCACGCGGCGCTCAAGCTGCTGGGCGATGTTCTCGGCCACAAGCTGAGCTTCCACTTCGGGGCGGCGTATTTCATTTACTTCAATGGAAAACTCGCGGTTGAACCTCTTTTTAAGATCTCCACGCAGTTTTTCAATTTCAACGCCTTTACGACCAATTACAATGCCGGGACGGGCGGTGTACAGAATAAGACGGACCTTGCCGCCGGCGCGCTCGATTTCGATCTTGGAAAGACCGGCGCTGAACAGGAGTTTTTTTACATAACCGCGGATCTTGTGATCTTCGAACACAAAAGCCGGATACTCCTTGTTGCTGTACCAGCGGGATTGCCAGTTCTTGTTGTACCCCAACCTGAACCCGTAAGGATTTACTTTCTGACCCATATCTCTTCCTAGTTCGCGGCAAGAATAACGGTTATATGACTGGTGCGCTTCAAAATGGTGTTGGCCCGGCCTTGCGAGCGGGGCATAAAGCGCTTCCAGGTGGGGCCTTCGTTGACAATAACCTGCTGCACCACCAGCCCGTCCACATCGTAACCGCCCTGTTCGGCGTTGGCCACGGCGGAGCGCATTACCTTGTAGATAATGCCGGCAGGCTTGTTGGGGGTGAACTTCAGGATGTTCATCGCGTCCTCAACCGGACGTCCCTTAACGTTAAGGGCCACCAGCCGCGCCTTGCGGGGAGACACGCGTATGTATTTGGCAATTGCTTTAGCTGCTTCCATAATATCCACCGTTACTTTTTGGCCTTGCTTTTTTTGTCGGCTGCGTGGCCATGATAGGTGCGGGTAAGGGAAAACTCGCCCAGCTTGTGCCCTACCATGTTTTCAGTGACAAACACAGGGATGAACTTTTTACCGTTGTGCACGGCAAAGGTCAGGCCCACCATTTCAGGCAGAACCATTGAGCGGCGGGACCAGGTTTTAATGACGCGACGGTCATTATTGGCCTGGGCGGCCTCCACTTTTTTAGCCAGCGATACGTCCACAAAGGGACCTTTTTTGAGCGATCTTGGCATGCCCTACTCCTACTTCTTACGACGGGTAACAATAAGCTTGGAAGAAGCTTTCTTGCGGTTGCGGGTTTTGTAGCCCTTTGTCGGCAAGCCCCACGGAGAAACCGGGTGACGGCCGCCGGAAGAACGGCCTTCGCCGCCGCCCAACGGGTGGTCAATGGGGTTCATGGCAACGCCGCGCACTTTGGGGCGACGGCCAAGCCAGCGGTTACGCCCTGCTTTGCCAAGCGAAATGTTTTCCCACTGAATGTTGCCCACCTGGCCTATGGTAGCAAAACCAGTAGCCAGCACCTGGCGCACTTCGCCGGAGGGCATACGCAGAAGGGCGTACTTGCCTTCTTTCGCCACAAGTTGGGCGTAGGTGCCGGCGGCGCGGCAGAACTGGCCGCCGCGGCCGGGGTGCAGTTCAATGTTATGAATATTGGTACCCACCGGAATACGGCTTATGGTCATGGCGTTGCCGGGTTTTATGTCGGCGCCTTCGCCAGCCAGAATGGTATCGCCCACGTTCAGGCCCACCGGGGCCAGAATGTAGCGTTTTTCACCATCGGCATAGTTCAAAAGAGCTATGCGCGCGGTACGGTTGGGGTCGTATTCTATAGTGGCGACTTTGGCCGGAATGCCGGTTTTGTCGCGCTTGAAATCGATAATACGGTAAAGGCGTTTGTGCCCGCCACCGCGACGGCGGCTGGTGATGCGCCCGTTGTTGTTACGCCCTGCCTTTTTGGTCAGACCTTCGGTCAAAGACTTTTCCGGCTTGGCGGCGGTAATTTCATCAAAGGTGAAAACCGTCTGGGCGCGGCATCCGGCCGAGGTGGGCTTAAGCTTACGAATGGCCATTGCTTACACTCCCTCAAAAAATTCAATCTTGTCGCCTTCGGCCAAGGTAACATAGGCTTTCTTCCAGCCGGATACCTTGCCCACCACGCGACCGTGACGAGTTTTGGGCGCTGCTTTGCGCACAACCACTTTCACATCTTCCACTTTCACCTTGAAGGCTTCTTCCACGGCTTTTTTAATTTCAAGCTTGTTGGCGCGCGGGGCAACCAAAAAGGCTACCTGATTGTGCTCTTCTTTAATGAAAGTGGCTTTTTCCGTAACAATCGGCTTGAGAATGATTTGTGTGTAATCCATGCCGATTCTCCTAAGCCAGACGGCTGATTACACCCTCAACAGCCTGTTCCATGAGAATAAGCTGGGGGTGGTTGAGAATATCATACACGCTGAGCTGGTCGGGGGTACACAGGGTAATGCCCTGAATGTTGCGGGCCGAGCGGATCAGCTTTTCATCAGCCGTGGGCAGCACTACCAAGGCCTTGCTCAGGCCGAGCTTGGCGGCAACGGCGGCAAAATGCTTGGTTTTGGCTTCAGGCAGCTCAATATTTTTAAGAATCATGAGCTTGTTGTCATAAAGGCGCGAAGACAAAGCCATTTTAAGGGCAAGCTTGCGTACCTTTTTGTTTACCTTAAAGGAATAATCGCGGGGCTGCGGTCCAAAAAGGATAGCGCCGCCACGCCACAAGGGCGATATGCCGGAGCCGGAACGGGCGCGGCCCGTGCCTTTTTGACGCCACGGCTTGGCGCCGCCGCCTTTCATCATGGAGCGGCTAAGGGTGGCATGGGTGCCGCTACGCCAGGCGGCGCGCTGAGAGCGCACAACCAGGTGCAGTATTTCAGGACGCACCGGCACTTCAAAAATTTCAGGAGCCAGCGTAATGTCGCCCGCTTCCTTCTTGTTCTGGTCGTATATTTTTAACGTAGCCATGTGTACATCCTCTCTTACTGCTTGCGTACCATGACCAGGCCGTTTTTGGGGCCGGGGATGGCGCCCTTGACCAGGATCACGTTATCTTCGGGGCGAATGGCCACAACAGTCAGGTTAATGGTGGTAACACGCTTGGCGCCCATGTGTCCGGCCATTTTCTTGCCTTTCCACACCTTGGCGGGCTCGGTGTTGTTACCTATGCTGCCGCCGGAACGGTGCACTTTTTCGGCGCCGTGAGAGGCGCGGGAGCCAGCAAAGTTCCAGCGTTTCATAACGCCGGCGGTACCCTTGCCTATGCTCTGGCCGGTTACTTTAACCAAATCGCCGGCGGCAAAAATCGCTACGGTCAAGTCCTCGCCCACGCCGCACTCGGCCGGAGATTCCAGCCGAATTTCACGGGTGCTGCGGAAAAGACCTTTTCCGGCTTTGTTCATGTGGCCCTGCATGGGCTTGGTCACATGTTTTTCCTTGGCTTCGCCAAAGGCTATTTGAACGGCGTCATAGCCGTCTTTTTCCTGATTCTTTACCTGCAGCACGGGGCAGGGGCCAGCCTGAATAACGGTAACGGGCACGGAGACGCCGTCGCCGTCAAACACGCGGGTCATGCCAAGCTTACGGCCTAAAATTCCGAGTTTTTCAGCCATGACTCCCCCCACTACAACTTAATTTCTACATCAACGCCGGCGGGCAGAGAAAGCTTGCCCAAAGCGTCGACGGTTTGCTGCGTAGGCTCGATGATATCCATCAGGCGCTTGTGAATACGCATTTCAAATTGTTCACGGGACTTTTTGTCAACGTTCACACTGCGGTTCACGGTAACTTTGTTGATATTGGTGGGCAACGGAATCGGGCCGGCCACACCAGCGCCGGTATTACGCGCCGTATCGACAATTTCCGCAACCGCTTTGTCGAGAATGCGAAAATCGTAAGCTTTGAGCTTAATGCGGATACGATCACTGCTAACTGCTGTCATTCTTTTTTTCTCCACAATCTGGAAAACTTGAACGCCTTAAGTTCCACACATCAAGGCGCGGCCACACCCTTTCGGGCAACTATTACGGTGGAATGTGATTTTTTTTGGAGGCCTGCCGGCCTGCCGGTAAAATTTCAAACATTCGCCCGTTTACGCCAGCCTGCCAAGAAAGCCGCCTGAGCGGCCGGATGGGCAGGAAATGCGGTTTAAACCTCTTGCACAACAAAAAGCAGTCGTTACGACTGCGCCCTTGCTGCAAGCAAATGCATGAAGCTTAAAGCCCCATGAAAAAACCGCACATATCAAACCTGGTTGGCGTAGTACAACCAAGCGCACCGGAGCGGCTTTAAGGCCGCCCCGCCAGACTTTTGTCATAGACCGGCTCTTACGAGCCAGCCCAGCAGCCGTCTGGCAGCGTTTCGCACCCACACCCCAGAGGACCGATTAAGTTGGCCGCCCTAGCTGGGCGACGTGGAACCGTTCATGGCGGCGCTAAGGCACACCCGGGCAGGGTATACCGTAATGCGAGAGGTGGTGATACTAGTCGGGAGGGAATAAGTCAAGGGGAGAAGTAAAAAAAGTGAAAATAATTTCCGGTTTTCAATAAAAAAACGCACGGCAAAAATAAAATACCAAAATTACGACTGCGCCTCGCAAGCTTTATGCCGCACGGGCGGGTAAAACATCAAAATCCCGTACAATTCACAGTAGATCGCGCCTGAGCCTAGTCCGGCTGGCCTTCCTCAAACTGCGTCACGCGATTACGGCCGTGGCCCTTGGCGGCATAAAGGGCCTTGTCAGCCTGTCCTATAACGGCGGACAGCACATCCGCCAAGGCATCACCCACTTCGGGGCGGGCAGAAGCGACCCCAAGGCTGGCTGTGAAGCTGTGCTGCGCCTTATCGAAGTTTAAGGGGATTGTCTCAATGGCGTTTCGTATTCTTTCAGCCGCCTCAAAAGCCTGAGCGGATGAAACATAAGGCAGGCAGAACACAAACTCCTCCCCGCCGTAACGGCCCATAATATCCGTCGCGCGTAAAGTGGTGGAAGAAATTTTTGCAATATGCTGCAAGGCCGCGTCACCGGCCAGGTGGCCCGCGCTATCGTTGAAACGCTTGAAAAAATCTATATCCATCATAATGAAGCTGCAGGGCATGGAGTGAGTGGCCGATACCTTAAGCAAATCCTGCGCCTTTTCCATAAAATAGCGGCGGTTCATCACGCCCGTGAGGGAATCATGCCCGGCAAGATAGCTAAGGCGCTCGGCGTCTTCCTGCAAGGCAGCCAGCGCCATCATGCGCGAATCAACCTCTGTGCGCAGGCGGTTGTTTTGCTCGCGCAGGGCAATGGCGTTATCGCGCAGTACGCCCACGGTTTGTTCCAGCTTAATGACCATATTGTTAAAAGCGACTGAAAAATCGCCTAAAAAGGCGACGCGCTGCGAGTAGTCGCCCTGTTCCACCTGTTGCACCTGCCAGATAAGATGGCGCAAATGCGCCTGCAAATCTTTTAGGTTGCCGGCCATAAAACCGCGCATTTTTATGGACTGGGACATATCGCCGGTTGAAAACGCGCCAAGGGCGCTTCTAAGCTGGATCAATTGGTTATGCAGGCATACGGCAAGCTCGTCGCCAGCCAACGCCTCCGGCAGGGCCGGGGCGCTTTGGGCGTTGACAAGTTCCGCTATATGTTCCAAGGCAAGGCGCTCTTTACTCTTCATAGGGTACCGGAGGTATTTAAAACTAGAACAGTCAATTTTAAAGTAAAAAACAATATGCTGGTATCAGACTAGGCTGTGTTGGCATTCAGAGTGATTTTGTTCTCTGGCAAGAAAGCAAGGCTTTGAGCCGAAAGAGTATATTCTTACGGTATTCGGCTGAGGGGCAAAGCCTTGCTGACGCAGCCAGGGGGCAAAAGCGCCTGAATGTAGACACAACCTAACTGCCATTAAATACCCGCCGCCAGAAACATATAAGGAAGCATTCCAATATTGGCAAGCACTGGCGCGGCCCATGGTCAGGCTACAAGCCGTTGGCGTTGAAGCGGCAGGTTCTGGACCCCTTGCACCAGCAGTCAACCTCGCGCACTTCAAACTTTTGCCCGGTAAAGGACTCCAGAATGCCTTGAATGAAACCTTCATCATAAATGCATACTACATCCTGTACGTCCGGCAGGCCTGAGCAATCCAAATCTTCATCCACAGTCATGGTAAACCGCATGTTTACCATATCCACCTTTTCCATGCGCAAAATGCCCACGCCGTATTCATGAAATTTTTGGTCAAGCATGCGGACCAGCTCGTTCAAATCTTTGGCCCCGGAGCAAAATTTGCTGAAAAAAGCCTTGCCGGCCAGTTGCCCAGCTTCTCTGAAAAGCTCGTCGGTGGTTGCCGTGCCGTAATGCTGCTCAAGCACGTCGCGCATGCAAAACTGGAGCAGGCGGTAAACCTCAAGGCGCAGGCTGGGGCCGAGCGAAGGGCGGGCCACGCTCATGTTTTCACCTATAGTGCCAATCCATGAAAACTTATATTTGCGGTTTTCCGTTTCGTTGCTCATGCTCATACCCCCACATGGCTGAAAATAATATTGAACGAATACTAACTTTTAACTTTGGATATAACGCAGCGTGAAACTGAAGGCAAAATAATTGTTGACATTAGTTCGATATCGAACTAATGTTTTTTACAACAACTCCCAAATACCTATAGCCAGCCTAAAACAACAAGGCTGCAACCCAACAACCGGAGAATCGTATGAGCAGCACCCCCAAAGCACCAAGCTCCTATACTTTGGCAGCCAACAAAGCCATGGCCGAAGCCATGAAAAAATTCGATTGCGCCGCCAACCAAGACGTGGCGCGCGGTCTGATTACCCCCCTGCCCAACGGCGGGTTGATTGAAGATGGCGGTCCTGTGTCCGTGCTGGACCTGCCTGCCTTCAACTTTTTGGATGACGAAGGCAGTTCCGCCACGGTTAACCCGAGCCTCTTGGAGCAAAGCCGCCTGATGCGCGTAAACGGACTGTTCAAGGTTACAGAACGGCTGTACCAGGTGCGCGGCATCGGATCATCCATAACCATTATAGAAGGCGATACCGGAATAATTATAGTGGATACGGGCATGTCCATGGGCGCGGCCTTGATGGCCAAAAAGCTGTATTTTGAGCACAGGGGCGAGCGTGAGGTAAAGGCCATGATTATTACCCACACGCATGGCGACCACAACGGCGGCATGGGTGCCTTTGTAAGCCCGGAAGACGCGCAAAGCGGCAAAATAAAAATTTACGGCCCTGAAAACTACGCCGTTGAAGCCGTAAGTGAGGCTATTTTCGCAGGCACTCCCATGCGCCGCCGCGCAGGTTACATGTTCGGCCAATTCCTGCCCATAAGCGCAACGGGCAACGCCGGCATAGGCATAGGCATTTACAACGCGCGCGGCAAGCGCCAGCCCTTTCTGCCCACGGCCTTCATCACGCATACAGGCCAGGTTGAGCGCATAGACGGGCTTGATTTCGAGTTCCAACTGGCCAAAGACGTTGAGGCGCCGGTGGAACTTAACTTCCTCGTCCGCCAGCTCAAGGCCATTACCACCAGCGAGAACTGCGAGCACCTGATGCACAACACCTATACCCTGCGCGGGGCCAAAATACGCAATCCGCTGGTCTGGTCAAAAATGCTGCAGGAAGTGATGGATATGTGGGGCGACAAGGCCGAAGTGCTTTTTAACAGCCATAGCTGGCCGGTATGGGGCCGTGAAAATCTGCTTAAGCACCTTGCCATAGGCCGCGATGGCTACCGTTACATAAACGACCAGACCCTGCACCTGGCCAGCCTTGGCTATACCCCTGACGAAATAGGCGACATAATACGTTTTCCCGCCTCTCTCGACAGCCGCTGGCCCATGCGCGGGCACTACGGTACTTTAAGCCACAACGCCAAAGGCACATTTAACTATTATCTTGGTTATTTTGATGGAAACCCTTCCACTCTCAACCCGCTGCCGCCCGCGCAATCGGCTCCGCGTTATCTGGAGTGCATGGGCGGGGCCGATGCCGTATACGCCAAGGGCAAAGAAGCCTTTGACCAAGGCGAATACCGCTGGGCCGCCGAACTGCTTAACAAAATAGTTTTCGCCCGGCCAGACGACAAGCAGGCCAAAGATTTGCTGGCCGACACCTACGAGCAGATGGGTTACCAGGCGGAGGCAGGCCCCTGGCGCAACATATACCTTACCGGCGCCATGGAGTTGCGCAACGGAGTGAACAAACGCCCCATACCGCCGGAAGGCTTTGAAAGCGGTTTGGACATAGGCCTGCTGGCCGACTACCTCTCCATACGGCTGGATAGTTACAAGGCCGGAGAGCTGGCTTATACCTTTAACATAACCTTGACCGGCAAAAACGACGGCGACCAGAAAGCCGCGCTCTACCTGAGCAACGGTGTAGTCAGCCACAGCATAGGCAGGCACGCGGCAAAAGCCGATGCCGCGTTGCAAATACCCTTGCAAATGCTCGGCAAGGTTATTTTCGGCGGCATGGAGCTAAGCGAAGCGTTGCAAAACGGCGCGAGCATAAGCGGCAACAAGGCAGCCTTTGAGGAAATGCTGAGTTATAGGGTTAATTTTGAGCCTTGGTATAATATTGTAACCCCATAAAAACTGGCTGAAATAAAAACAAACGGCGCGGCAACCAAGTTTGCCGCGCCGTTTGTTTTTATTTGAAGCAATTACTGTAAGCGTTTAGGTTGTGTCAGCTCTTCATACAAATTCTGCAATCCGGCGCGTAAATAGAGCACGGCGTTGCGTTTGCGCGAGCGCAACGTATTTACGGGCACCTGCGCTTCGCTTTGGCGGCCAATTCCACTTTCCCGTGAAATTGCCCTTCTCCTTCCCTCACATCTTTCAATCGCGGCGCGGTCGCATCCATATTATCCATATTACTTGCCGTCTTTCATGCACAGGTGCGCTGCGGCGGTTTTGAAGGCTCTGGGCAAAGCCAGAATATTGGGGTTGGGGCCGGTGTATTTCTTCATGGCGTCTTCGAGGGCCTCCTCAAAGGTGGCGCGGGTTTTAAGGCCCATGCCGCGGGCGTAGCCGGGCTGTTCCGCCCCTACTATATAGATGGCGGAGGTGTTCATTTCCGCAATATGGCCGCAGGAGATCATGGAGAAGCCGTGGAAGGGGTGAAAGGCGTTACAGTAGCGGTACATGCGTAGATATTCCTCATTGGTGGAGAAATACTCGCTATAGCGGTTCATGTCGCGCAGGGTGTTCATGCGGTCGTGCTGAAACATCTCGTATATTTTACGATAGCCGGTGAAAAGCTCATCGTGAAAATAGCCGTTGCAGATGGAGGAACATATGATCACGCACTTGTCGCTCATAACGCGCTTGTGGCGTATAACCTGGGCGGAGAGGGCCTGCATCATCATGATGGGGTTGGTGCCCATGCCGTCGCCGTAATGAAAGAACTGCGGCATGCCGAAAACCATGATGTCGTACTTTTTGTCGGCCCAATGCACATAGGTGCGCTTGTCGCCGCTCTGCCACGATATGGGCTGCATTTCTTTGGCCCAGCCGCTGAAGATTTCAATCTGGCGCGACTGCGTATCCAGCACGGCGTCGCAGCAAAAAAATTTTTTGCCCATGCACTTTTCCATGTGCTCGCCGATTTCGTCAAACTTGGTGCGCATGAGCGAATGGTTTTGCACCGGAGCGAAATCGGGGCGGTGCATAACCGAGGGCACGTGGTGCGATGCTATGGAGCGCCAGTGGGTAATGCCGGTGGCGCAGTGCTTGTAGCCGCCGGAATAACCGCCGTAGGGGTTGCCCTGCACGTGGCCTATAAGCACGGCCACGTCGGCGTCGTACACATATTTGTTCATGATCACGCGGTCGCCGCGCTCGGTAACGCCCAAATCCACCAGGTGGTCCCAGTTTTCGCTGTCGTGGTTTATAATCTGCTTGCTGCCCCAAAACTCGTTGAACAGCTCCTCACCAAGCACGTTGCGAATTTCCTGCTCGGTGTTCTTGCGGTGCAGGCCATTGGAGCAGATGAGCATGACATCTTTTTTATCCACCCCGGCGGCATACAGCTCTTGCAAGGCCAAGCGGATGGATATTTTGCGGTGCGAAGTGGCCTGCTCGCCGCCTTTGACGCGGTCGGGAAATACGATGGCTACTTTGGAGCCTTTTTTTGCCAGTTTGCGCAATGGCTCCATGCCTATGGGGTTGCGCATGCTCTCAAGGGTGGCTTCCTCCAGCCTGGCTTCGGGAATATAGGCCGGGTCCGGCACGGTCTCGCCCGGAATAAAAACGTCGGTATTGTCAGGAAGCATGGCTTCCATCAGGCCCTGGCCGTATTCAAACGCTAACTTCATATTTTGCCCCTTCATAATTTATTGCCGGCAATATTGTTATAAAACCGGCTTGCGGCGCTTTGACCGCGTTGTCGGCAACCTGGCCGGCATAACCACGCTTACAGCCACTGACCGCCTTTTATTCTGTTGGCCGCGCGACATGCCCAGCAACCAGACGATGAAAAAACCGAACACGCTCACGCTAAAAACGGCATGGGCGCATGCGCCTTGCCCGTTATGCCAGATACAGGCGTATTATCTCCAGGTACTCCTGCGGGTAAAAGCCTATTTCTCCGCTGAAGCGGGTAAGGGCTATAAGCCCGCCATCCATGCCCGGCACCGAGGCCAGCATTTTGGCGTTGTCAGCCTTAAGACCGCCGCCGTACACAAGGGGGAGCCCGCCGCTTTTTTCTTTAACAAAAGCGGCTATTTTGGTGATATATTCCTTGTCCGGCGGGGTTTTGCCCGGCCCTATGGCCCATACCGGCTCGTAGGCGATGGAAACGTTTTTGAGTTGCGCGGCATCCAAACCGGCCAGACCCAGCTCAAGCTGGGCGCCCAGCACGGCCTGCCAGGCGGGCTGTTCCTCGCTGCTTTCGCCTATGCAGTAAAGCACCTTAAGCCCGGCGGCCAGCGCACAGCGCACTTCCTTGTTAAGCAGGCGGTTAACGGCGGCGGCGGCATCAGACGCGCAGGCGCATCCGGCCTCGGCTATTATGCCAAGCTTGTCGCGCCGCTCTTCGCAATGGCCTATGATGGAGGCGGTTGCGCCCAAGGCTTTTACAGCATTGGCCGGGCTGTGCGAGGTAAAAGCCCCAAAGTTGCCCCCGGCAGCGGTGTTATCGCGGTAAACGCTCTGGCTGCCTATATTTATGGGGCTACCGGAATTAAGCGCGGCTGACGCGCCCAAAATATGGCCTTCAGGAAAAAACATGGTAAAGCCGCAAAGGGAGGCATATTCTTTTAGCTTATCCTGAGTTTCGCGCACTATGAGCCCGGCCCATTCTTGCGCCGGCGCAAGGGAGTTAACTCCAGAAAAAGCCCGTGGTATGTCAAAACGCTTGAGGTTCAAATAAATGTGCCGCATATCAATGTATCTCCTATGGTATGTGTCAGGCGAAAACACCCGCCCGCCAGCAAACAATCATTTAAAAATTTTTATGAATGCCACTGAGTTACGATAATTTTACCATATTTTTTAGTCCCGCAAACTGCAATACAAAAAAGTAAAATCCGATTATTTTTGTGCCCGCATCCGGTTTACCTATAGCGTTTTACAGGAAATTTTTTTTGAGGACGCGTTGTTTACAGCTATCCCACAAAGTTGGACGGCGTAACGCGGTAACCCCACCAGAAGTGGGAACGCGCCGAATAGGCCCGGCGCTAAATAAATCTGGCTTCATTCATATAAGCGCCTTTCCAAGTCCCGGCACTATTTCCCGTTGCCGCTTGACACTTCGGTCCCGTACGTATATACACCGCAGTTCAACCTTGCTCGCTTCGTGTGAAGCGGGCCTACATGTCCATAAGGAGAAGCACATGAGAAAGTTTGAAACCATGCTGCTCTTAAGCCCGGAACTTTCCGGCGAAGCCAGGGAAACCCTGATTTCGACCATGATCGGGATTATTGAGCGCGAAGGCGGTCAGATGAGTGAAACTGACCATTGGGGCATGCGCGATTTGGCCTACCCCATAAAAAAACACACACGCGGCTACTATGTGCGCCTGGTGTACAATGCCCCGGCGGCGCTTATTGCCGAGCTTGAGCGCATTATCCGCATTACCGAAGGCATTTATCGCTTTGTTACCGTGAGACTTGAAGACGAAGTAGCGGAGGCCGCGAATGTATAACAATAACAACAAGAAAAAATTTGCTCCCCGCCGCAAGTTCTGCCGTTTTTGCGCTGACAAGGACACCCCGTTGAACTACAAGCGCCCCGACATTCTCAGGGATTTCGTGACCGAGCGCGGCAAGATTATTGCCCGCCGCATAACCGGAACCTGCGCTTTTCACCAGCGCGCGCTTACGGTTGAAATTAAACGCGCCCGCCAGATGGGCTTTATGATCTACACCGCCACGCACTCCACAGAAGTGCTCAAAAAGAGCGTATTGTAGGAGGCCGAGATGAAAATAATTCTTAGGGCGGATATTGAAAAATTGGGCCGCCTTGGCGATGTGGTGGAAGTAAAACCCGGCTATGGCCGTAACTATCTGCTGCCCCAAGGCTATGCCATGCTGGCTACCACCTCCAACATGAAAGTGTTTGAGCAGGAACGCAAAAAACTGCAGGCCAAAATGGACGCCATCCGCAACTCCGCCGCGGATCTGGCCAAGAGAATCGAAGCCGTTGAAGTTGCCATTGCCATGCGCGTTGGCGACAACAACAAGCTTTACGGCTCCGTAACCACCAGCATGATTGCCGCCGAACTCGCCAAGTTGGGCGTTGAAGTGGACCGCCACCGCATCCTGCTGGACGCCCCCATCCGTACTCTGGGCGAGTTTGGCGTGCGCGTGCGTCTGCATGCCGATATCAACGCCAAACTTAAAGTAAAAGTGCAGCCTGAAGACAGAATAAACCATGACGAACAGCCCGCAACCCCAGCAGCGGCGGAAAGCTCCGCTGATGAGGCTGAAGCGGCCCAAGAATAGCCCTTTTGTAGCATCTGACGGGTCCCCTTTGGAAGAAGGGGACCCTGTCAGCGAGCTGCAAACCAGAGCCGAGGCCGATTTAGTCCGCAACGTCCCCCCGCACAGCGTGGAAGCTGAGCAGGCGGTACTGAGCGGCATTTTGCTTACCCCAGAGATTATTAGTGAAATTATGGGGATAGTAAAAGCGGAAGACTTTTACCTGCCTGCCCACCGTCTTATTTTCACCGCCAGCACCACCTTATTCGACCAACGCGCGCCGGTAGACCTGGTGGCCGTAAAAACCTACCTGCAAGATCACGGCCTGCTTGAAGAGGCGGGCGGCTCCATAGGCCTTGCCAGCCTGGCGGAAATGGCCGTAAGCTCGGCCCGCGCCGACTATTACGCGGGCATTGTGCGCGATAAAGCGCAGGTGCGCGCCCTCATCAGCTCCTGCTCCACCATCATAAGCCGCAGCTTTGAGCCGGGCATAGCCGTTAAAGAACTGCTGGACGAATCCGAAACCCAGATTCTAGCCGTGGGCGAGCGCCGTACCGACCGTACCTATATGAGCTCCAAAGAGCTCAGCGAGAAAATATTCGAGCAGCTTAACGAGCGCGCCAAGGATAAACGCTCCCTTACCGGCATAAATACGGGCTACCGCAACCTTAATAACATGACAGGCGGCTTGCAGCGCTCCGACCTTATCATACTGGCCGCGCGCCCCGGCATGGGTAAAACCGCTTTCGCCCTTAACCTGGCCGCCAACGCCGCCATAGGCAACGGCATGCACCCAGGCATACCCGTAGCCGTTTTCTCGCTTGAAATGAGCATGGATCAGCTTATGCAGCGCTTGCTCTGCTCCGAGGGGCGGGTAAACCTTTCGGATTTGCGCCGCAACATGCTTACGGACGATGACTGGAGCGGACTTATGGAAGGGGCCAACCGCCTGAGTCAGGCCAAAATTTTCATAGACGACACCCCGGCCCTTTCCATAGGCGATTTGCGCGCTCGCGCCCGCCGCCTGCACCGCGAGCACAAAATAGGCTTTGTGCTGGTGGATTACCTGCAACTGATGCGCTCCTCGCGCAAGGTGGATTCGCGCGAGCTGGAAATTTCCGAAATATCGCGCGGCCTCAAGTCGCTGGCAAAAGAGCTGAATATTCCGGTAATCGCCCTTTCCCAGCTTAACCGCAAGGTGGAAGAACGCAGCGACAAACGACCAATGCTCTCCGACCTGCGCGAATCCGGCGCCATTGAGCAGGATGCCGACCTCATCATGTTCATCTACCGGCAGGAAATGTACAATAAAACCGACGATAAACCCAAAGTCGAGCCTGCCGAGCTTATTATAGGCAAACACCGTAACGGCCAAACCGGCACGGCCAGCCTCATTTACGTGCCGGGCTTCACCAGGTTTGAAGAAGCCGCGCCGGGTGTGAGCGTGCCTTTTAACGGCTAAAGCCGCCTGTAAACCATCTCGTAATTATAGTTTTTCTTCCCCCACTGCCTCCTGATTATTAGCCGCATGCCTCGAAAAAATGCGTTTAAATAATAATTTGAACGCTCCTTTTTGCTGTTATGCTTGATTCGCACTTTTATTGCAGATATATTAAAATAGAAACCAGAGGCACCAGAGCGCAGGTAGTATGGAGCGCAAACGTCAAACCTGCGGGTACCAACGCAAAGGCGGAACTTTATGGGCGAAAAAATACTTGTAATAGACGACGAAAAGCATGTGCGCATGTTGTACCAGGAAGAATTGAAGCATGAAGGCTATAACGTTACGATTTCCGACGGGCATGAGCCCGTGGTGGATTTGATAGCCCGCGAGAAGCCGCAGCTTCTTATTCTGGATATCAAGATAGGGCCGGATATATCCGGGCTTGATCTTTTGCAGCAACTTCGCGGCCCTTACCCAAACCTGCCGGTTATTCTAAGTACGGCCTACGATAGTTTTCAGCACGACCTGAAATCAATTGCGGCGGATTTTTACGTCGTAAAATCGGTGGACCTTACGGAACTTAAAACCAAGGTCAAAGCCGCTCTGGCTAAAAAATCCAAATAGCGCGGCACGTTCTCGTTTAAACAAAGCCTGTTCAAGCGCGCTAGGTGCTGTTTCTAAAAAGCGTCTTTTTCCCCCTGTACTGCGTCAAGCGCCTATTTTTGTCCAGGGCTGTACCATTAGAGTACTATCCCTGGACAAAAATCGGCACTTTCCTTGCCAGGGAACAAAATCCGTCTTTTTAGAAACAGCCCCTTGGGCGTGTTAGCAGCACGGTTTTTTCCATCTGGCAAGTAAGAAGGCTTTTTATGCGGGTAGCATACTCTTACGCTATGTGACCGGCTTAATACCGCAGACGTGGAAATGGACGGCGTAAGCCGCCCCGCAGGGTATCGGCCCAAGGCCGGGCCGGGGCTCATAAAAAAATTTCTTACGCAGTCCGGAGCAGGCGCGGCTTGCGCGGGCAAAAAGACCGTTGTGTTAACAGGCTATAATCAGCGCCTGAAAAGGCTTTGCGCCCTTTTCTCCGCCCACGGTTCAATCCACGCCGACATATTGCCTTGAACCCGTACAAATGATAGTAAAACCTGATGGACTCATTCAATTTATACCAAGCCATCCAAACTATCGCCATAGCCATTGTGCCCATGGTGCTGGGCATGATGCTGCATGAGGTGGCGCACGGCTGGATGGCCTACAAAATGGGCGACCCCACGGCAAAACTGATGGGGCGGCTTTCATTCAACCCATCACGGCACATTGACCCCATGGGCACGGCCTGCTTTATTCTAACGGCAATACTCAGCACCGCCGCCGGGCATACCTTTATTTTCGGCTGGGCCAAGCCTGTGCCTATTAACCCGATTAACTTTCGCAACTTGCGCCAAGGCATATTTCTGGTTTCTTTGGCCGGAGCCGTCACCAACCTCATACTGGCCTTTCTGTTTACCTTACTGCTCAGGCTGTTGCTTGAATTCGGCAGCGTTCTGCCGGACAAGCTCATTACCAACAACAGCTACCTGGTGCAAATGTTCCAACTGGGCGTTATCATAAACTGCATACTTGCCTGGTTTAACCTGCTCCCCATCCCACCACTGGACGGCAGCAAGGTAGTGGCCTGCCTTATGCCTCCCAAAATGGCCGCAAGTTACATGAGCATTGAGCGTTACGGCATGATTATCGTAATACTGCTGCTCATGTCCGGCTTGATCGGCCGTATTTTAAGCCCGCTTATAGACATTACCGTGAATATTTTCACCATGATTGTCTTTTAGCTGCCCAACGCATGCCCCAATTTTATTTTATATCATAAAGTCAGGTGAACCAAATGAGCATTAGCAAAGGCTGGACCCACGACCCCAACAAACGCGCCATATCCGGCATGCGCCCCACCGGGCAGTTGCATATAGGCCACTATTTCGGAGCCCTGAAAAACTGGGTTGAAATGCAGGAAGAACTGGAATGCTATTTCTCCGTAGTGGATTGGCACGCCCTTACCAGCGATTACGCCGATACCTCCAACGTAAAGACCTACGTGGAAGAAATGGTTAAAGACTGGCTGGCCGTTGGCCTCGACCCGGACAAAACCGCCATTTACCTGCAGTCGCACATAAAAGAGCTGGCCGAGTTGCATTTGCTGCTCTCCATGGTCACGCCTCTTGGCTGGCTGGAGCGCTGCCCTACCTACAAAGAGCAGCAGCAGAACATTACCCACAAAGATTTGGGAAACTACGGCTTTTTGGGCTACCCGGTGCTGATGACGGCGGACATAATAATAATGCAGGCCCGCTGGGTGCCGGTGGGGGCCGACCAGGTGCCGCATCTTGAAATGTCGCGCGAAATAGCCCGCCGCTTCAACTCCTTTTACGGCGAGGTTTTCCCAGAGCCCGAGGCAAAACTCACCCCCACGGCCAAATGCCCAGGCCTGGACGGGCGCAAGATGTCCAAAAGCTACAACAACGGCATTTTTCTGCGCGATACAGTCGAAGAACTCAGCCCAAAAGTAATGGGCATGCTCACAGACCCGGCCCGGCTGCGCAAAACAGATCCAGGCAATCCTGACGTGTGCAACCTCTTCCCCTACCACGTGCTGCTTACCGATGCCCCAACCCAGGCTAAAATACGCGAAGGCTGCACCACCGCCGCCATGGGTTGTGTGGAGTGTAAACGTATACTCCTGCAAGGTCTGGCCCGCTTTCTGGAGCCCATTCACGAAAGAAGGGCGAAAATAGAAGCCAAGCCCGGCATGGTATGGGAAGTACTCAAAGCCGGAGACGAACGCGCCCAAAAAACCGCCGATGCCACCATGGCCGCCGCGCGTAAAGCCATGCAAATGGATTATTAAGATAAAGCAAATATAAATACATCCATGTACGAGAACCTGAAGCACCCCAAAATACTCCCCCTGCCGGAACTATTGCGCAGGCTGGCCCCGGCCCGCGCGGCAGGCGAAAAAATTGTGTTTACCAACGGCTGCTTCGATATTATGCACCCAGGCCATGTGGATTTGCTGGCCCGCTGCAAGGCACAGGGCGATATTCTGGTGCTGGGCCTGAATAGCGACAACTCAGTGCGCCGCCAAGGCAAAACCCCGCCCCGCCCCATAAATGCCTTTGAGGTACGCGCCTTTGTGCTGGCGTATCTTGAATCGGTAGATTATATCACCGGATTTGATGAAGATACTCCGCTTAATCTAATAAAAGCCGTGCGACCCAATGTGCTCATAAAGGGCGGAGACTGGCCCCTGGAAAAGATAGTAGGCCGTGCCGAAGTGGAGGCCGACGGCGGCAAGGTGCTTGCATTGGAACTCCTGCCCGGCTTCTCCACCACCTCTTTAATACATCAGATAAAGGCGTTATAAGTATATGAAAGAAATTACCATAGCTGATTTCGTGCAGGTAGAATTGCGCGCCGGAACAGTGCTGCGCGTGGAGGAGTTTCCCGAAGCACGCAAGCCCGCCTACAAATTGTGGGTGGATTTCGGTCCGGAAATAGGCACCCTTAAATGCAGCGCTCAAGTTACCAGGCACTACACGCCGGAAACCCTTGTGGGCCAGCAGGTTATAGGCGTGGTAAACTTTCCGCCCCGGCAAATAGGCCCCTTCAAATCTGAGTTTCTCTGCACCGGCTTCGCCGACGCCAACGGCGACATCGTGCTGGCCCGCCCCGAACGCCCAGTGCCCAACGGCGCAAAGCTTTGTTAAAACGGAAAGACATAGATGATAAAGCCAAATTTACCCGATCTGGGCTCCGCCCAGATCGGGTAAATTTGGCTTTATCATCTACTTATTATATTTCTTATATATTCCCAGGCGAGAATCTGGCGGCTTCGTTACCAAGGCGGTAGCTGGAGAGTTCGGCCCCGGCCATGCGGCCATAGACCGAGTCGGGGTATTTGCCAGACAGTTCTTCAAGGTTAGCCAGCCAGTCGGCGGTATCGCCTTTTTTCTTGTGAATGCGCGCCACACGGTACACTACCGACTGCTGATCCAACGATCCTTCCGCTGTGTACTTCATGTATTGCCCGGCGTAATCAAGGGCAAGCTGTAATTGCCCGGCGGTTTCCGCAATATCTATCAGCGACATGATCTGACTTTTTATTTTTTCGTTATCGGCCAGGCTTGGGTTTACAGCTGCCAACTCCTGCAACTGGCGGAGAGAATCCTGCCCCACATAGTAGGCGCTTTCAAAGTCGCGTTTGCGCTCCACGCTGCGGGCAAAGTAAAAAGCCACGTTAGCCTGCTGCGTGGGCGGCAGGAGCTTGCTTTCGTACAGCGAGGCCCAAATTGGCGCGGCGGAATCGGCTCGGTCCATATTCTCGTAGGCCAGACCCAGGGCATAATCCAACTGGGCCTTTGCGGGCGGGGTAAGCTCCCAAAGCTCTATGCGCTGGGCCAATTCCACAATCTGCTCCCAACGGAAATGCTCGGTGAGTATATTAAGGGCCAGATACATGGCCAGTTCGGAAATCTCCCCTGCCTTGTTGCCGTAAAAAAACGGCTGAAGCGTGTACAGGGCCTCGTCCTGAAAACCGGTGTTCCACTGGCTTACGGCCAGGGCCAGGCGGCTTTCTGGGTCCAAAAATTCTTCCTGCGTGCGCAGTATGGGGTAGCGCTGCCATACCTCGCGCGCACGGGTGTAGCGTTTGTCACCGGCATCTTCGGCCGCCAGCAGCGTAAAGGCGCTCATGGCCACTTCGCGGGCGCGGGGCACCAGCGGGCTGTTGGGGGTGTCTGAGACAATTTCGGAACATAAATCCAATGCTCCAATGTAATCTTTCTGGCGCAAATTCCACATGGAGAGCTTTAGTTTGGCCAAAGTAACCAGAGGGTTTTGCGGATACTCGCGTATAATGGTGCGGTAGGCTTCGGCCGGCCGGCGGTCGTAAGGCCTGTCAAACACCTTGAACATGGCGCTTATGGATGGGTCGTCATAAATACCGTCTTCAGCCAGGCGCATAAGAGAGATAATGCCGCCGTCCTTGGCGGGAAAACGCTCCATGGCCTCGGTGTACACCTGCACCGCCGCGCTGTGAAACTTGCCGGACATGTATATGTCGCCAAGGCGGGTAAGAATTATATCGGCGTCAGGGGCGTCAGGCACCAGATTGTAATACAGCCAGTAGGCGGCTCTGGCTTTATCCACACTACCGGCGCGCAGGGCCACGTCGCCCAGCATACTGAGCATGGGCGGATAATCCAGATAAAAAGACGGCCAGCGCAATTCCACAAATTCCATTATGCGGTAGGCTTCCTGATACGATCCCATGCGGTAGTAGGTTCGGGTAAGGCCAAGGGCCGCATCGCGCGATATGGGATGCTCGGGGTAGTTAAGCACAACATAGTTGAACTGCTCGGCTGCCTCGGGCAGGTTGCCCTGCTCGTACTGATAATTGCCCCAATAATAGTAGGTTAAAGGCAAATTTTCGTAATTGGGAAACTTCTGGCGCAGCAGATTAAAATAAGCGGCGGCCTCGTATGAGTTGTTTACTATAATGTTAATATAGCCAAGGCGCATGTAGGCCGCCGCGTTGCGCCGCGACTGCGTGTTAAAATTGACGGCCGAGGTGGTGGCTTCGCGTATTTCCTGATAGTGGGGGGCCAAGTCTTTCTCGTATTTGGAAAAAACCAGATCAGCCTTGCGGTGCAAAAAAGTCTCGCGTTGCGCCTGTGTAAGATCATGCTGCTTAAGCAGTTTATCCAATATGGCCAGAGCAGGGTCATACTCGCCGTTGTTGGCGTGGCGCTCCACATCTTTGGAGGCGGTGTCTGGGTTAAGCGGAGCATCCACCGGATTGCCCGCTTCATCCACATAAACGACTGTCTTTTGAGGCTGTTCCGGCGTAGCCGGTTTGGCCTGTACAGGCGCTGAAGCTGCGGCCTGCCCGCTTGCCCCCGCTCGCGCTTGTGTAGATGGCCCGGCGGCTGCCACTTGAGTGGACGCTCCTCCGGATGCGGCAGTTGCAGGTGCAACGGCACTACCGGCGTTTGCGGATGGAACCTGCGCTAAACCCGCCGATCCCGTGCCGGAAGGCGAAGCTGGAGTGGAACCGCCGGGCGCTCCAGCGCCGGAAGGCGAAACAGAAGTAGAGCCACCGACGGCGCCGGAGCCGGAAGTTGTGCCTGATTGCGCTGCTGGCGCGGCTGCTCCGGCCGATGCGGCAGGCGCAGTTGCAGTTGCCTGCCCGGCAGGTGTAAGCGTGCCTCCGGCACTTGGCCTGCTCTGGCTGGCAGCCCCCGTGCTCGGGCTTACGGCTGTCTGCCCTCCGCTGGCTGTACCCGTGGGCGCGGGCGCACCCTGCCCCCCTCCGGTTTGCATAGGCGCTGAAACGGCAGGGGCCTCAATTGCGCCTGGCGGAACAACCGCATTGGGGTCGGCAAAAGTTACGGATTTGGGCACACTGAGCATTACCGGTATGGGCTGCTCGCTCCAGTTGGGGTCGCGGCTCTTGTTTACTTTAGCTCTGTAGGCAAAAGGCACTTCCACCGTATGGTACTCGCCCGCGCTTTCAGCGGCCGCAAAAGCCGGAGCGGCGCCAAAAGGCAGCCATCGCGAAGAAAATACGCGCACGGCAAGCTCGTTACGCAATATAAAAAAGGCAAAGGCAGCGGCGCTTCCGCTATCATAAGCCGCCTCATGGCCCGCCCCCGCAACGGCAAACGCGGGCATATGCCCGCGTGTATGGCTGGACATTTGATCAACCCCGGCCGGCGGTGGCGGAGGAGGCTTGGGGAGCGAAGCGGGCATCTCCATGGGCGGCCACGCGGGCAGTTTGTAAGCCTCACGCTCGTCGTCAGGGTTAAGAGCCGGGTCGCCAAGCCGTGGCGCCTGGCGTATATTCTGGCCCAGAGGAGGAACATCGGGGCTGCCTTGCGACGCGGCGCTCTGCTGCTGCACTGCCGGTT
The DNA here is from genome assembly GCA_031550525.1 of Desulfovibrionaceae bacterium. GTDB lineage: Bacteria > Desulfobacterota > Desulfovibrionia > Desulfovibrionales > Desulfovibrionaceae > WRHT01. Next base: position 8,818 of record JAVBON010000003.1, on the reverse strand, counting down.
TGGCGGCAGCCTGCTGCTCCGCCGCTTTCGCTGGAGCAACAGGTTTAGCTGCTTCCACCGGCTTGGCTGAGTCGGCAGGTTTAGCGGCTTCCACCGGCTTGGCGGGCTCGGCAGGTTTTACCGCATCCGATTGCTTTGCCGGAATAACTGGTTTTGCGGGTTCCACAGGCTTTGCGGAATCAACAGGTTTAACAGCAACAGGCTCATCCTGCTCCACCGCTTGGGGCGGCGTTACCTTTACAGGCGCTATATCGTTATCAAGAGGAGATTTTGGGGTGCTGCCGGAGTCTTGCGGCGGAGATATTTTGCCGGAGAAAACCGGAGCAGGATCGTTTTCAAACAGCGCGTCCGAAGTCTGGCTGGGGCTACCCGGCACAGGAGGGTACAGCACAGCGTTGTCGCCGCCGCTTTTAGGGCTTATTACAGGCGCGGGCTGGTTGGCGGGCGCGACTGGTTTTGCGCTTACTTCAGGGTTTGCCGCAGGCGTATCGCCAGAAACGGCCTGCCGCACGGCTGATGCAGACTGGGCCGCTCCCTTGCTCCAACGACGGCCAAGCGGATCGGCAAAAAGATCTATATACAGCACGTCTTTGGAGGGACGGGTAACTACAAAACCGAAATCTGCCGTTTTAAGTTTAAGGGTGATTCCGCCGGGCGCTTCGCCAATGCCGCCGAAAAGCCTGCTGGATTTTGGCGCGGCCATGACAAAAACCTTGCTGCCCGAAGAAAACGGTATATGCACGCTCTGGGCGGCACTGCGCACAATGGCTCCGGTGCGCCCGTCCGAAGGTTCCAGCTTTATGATTATACGCTCGCGCGCATCAAGGTTGCGCCACTCAACAGAAAGGGCGGAGGCCTCAGGCGCATGCGCTGAAAATGCGAGCAAAAACGCGCCCGCAAGACAAATTCTGTTGATCAGGTTAAGTTTAGTCACTTGTTTTGCCGCAAAAATAGTTTCAAAAAATATTACTTATGTACGCTGTCAATTCCGCGCCAGTATAGACTACAGAGCTAATATACTGCAATATCCATGCCGGATAAAAATCACTCCAGATTTCTTTTTTTCAACTTCTCAATCAAAGTTGTACGCTTTATGCCAAGAATCTCCGCCGCCTGGTTCTTTACGCCAGCCGAAACTTCCAGAGCTTCCAGCAGCAGTTTTTCTTCAATATTATCCAAAAAATCCTTCAGGTTAAGCTGGTGTTTTTCCAGGTCAGCCAGAGTGGGCCACACAAAGCCTTGCGGGGTTGGCACCAAGGGCTGCTCCACAGCCGTCACTTGCGCCACGGCGGTATCTGGCACTTCAGGCAGGGCCGCCACATCGCCCATATGTTCCAGAATTTTTCTGGGCAAATCGCTTAGCTTAACTATATCGCCATCGCACAGTATGGTCAGGCGCTCCATAATATTCTCAAGCTCGCGCACGTTGCCGGGCCAGTTGTAATGCTCCAGCGCGCGGCGCGCCTCCGGCGAGAAGGTAAGCTTTTTACGCCCGTTTTTACGGGCGAATGAATTCAGAAAATATTCGGCCAGCAGGGCTATATCGCCGCCACGCTCGCGCAATGGCGGCAAATGCACGGGAATAACGTTAAGGCGATAGAACAAATCTTCGCGAAAACGCCCGGCATCCACCTCTTTTTCCAGGTCGCGGTTGGTGGCGGCAATTATGCGCACATCCACCTTTTTTACGCCGCTCCCGCCCACGCGCTCTATTTCTTTTTCCTGCAGCACCCGCAAGATTTTGACTTGCAGGCTCATATCCATTTCGCCTATTTCATCCAAAAAAATAGTGCCGCTGTCGGCCATTTCAAAACGGCCTGGTCTGGTGCGCAAGGCATGGGTAAAAGCGCCCTTTTCATGGCCGAACAGCTCGGACTCGAGCAAATCTTTGGGTATGGCGCCGCAGTTTATGGGGACAAAGGGTTTATCCTTACGCGCGCTGTGCTCATGCAGGGCGCGCACCATAAGCTCTTTGCCCGTGCCGGATTCTCCGGTTACCAGAACAGTACTGTCCGTGGGGGCCACTTTATCAAGAATACGAAATACTTCTTTAAGGGAAGTGCTTTGCCCTATAATACCCGTATCCAATTCCATTTCTCCTCCGGCGCGCGCAAAGGCAATGTGAGCTTATATAGAAGAAGTCGTTAATCGCTGCAAAACGGCAGCCTGCAAAGGCATACCCAGGGTAATAGCAAAAAGGCGAAGTTGCGGCGTATGGATAACGGCACAAAATCACCGTCAATATTATGACATAACAGCCAGATAGGGAAGGGGGTAAAACGCTTTTTTAGATTTTTTTTAAAGAATTTGCCGCCAAGAGGGCAACGGGAATAGGACTAAAGGAATATAAACTAATTAGTTATGAGTTGAAACGGCTTTAGAAAAAATGTTGCCCGGCAAGCATCAAAACCTTAGAGAGTGTATCACGAGGGTGATTTTTGTTCCCTGCCAAGGAAAAAGGGCTTTTTATTGAGGGAGTGTACTCTTACGGTACTCGACCTACAATTATGCCGGAATGCATAATTGGACGCGAGCAACGCAAGCGCCCCGCAGGGGTGATGCACAGAACGTGCCGAATCAAATTGACGCTGGCAGAGCAGGCGCGGCCTGTGCGAGGCAAAAAGACCCTCGGGACTACACTACCCAAGGGCGCTACTTTAAAATATTCAAAGAGTAGTTGGATTGAAAAAACGGAGGAGAACAAAAATGCAGCCGCGGCAACCCCTACGATAGCCGATTCCGGCCCTAAACGCTTTTATCCCAGCGTATTTTACCATTGTTTTTCTTGAACTTGCGCAGCATCACATACAGCGCGCCCGCGCCGCCGTCTTTGGGCTGGGCCGTGCAAAAGGCCAGAACCACCCGTTTTAACGGATCTTTGGTTAGCCAGTCCTGCATATGCTGGCGCAATACGGCAAACCCGCCAGGCGAATTTTTGCCCCGGCCAGTAACCACCACCAGCGAGCGCCGGCCCTGATTGTAAGAGTGGCGCACAAACTCCAGCAACGCCGCGTAAGCTTGCTCGGCATTGAGGCCGTGCAGGTCTATGTGCGCCTCAGGGCTGTATTGCCCTGCCCTGATTTTGGCAATTACCAGCGGGTCAAGGCCCATCACGTGGCCTTCAAAAAATTCTTCGGTATATTCCAGAGCGAACTCGAATTTACCCTGGGTAAATTCCGTAAGGTAGTCCGGCTCCGCCACGCCTTTTTGGGGGACAGGACGCACTGCCGGGGGCAAATCGCGCCCCTTGCCGTCCACAGGGCGCACCCCACGCATGGCTTTGGCAAAGCTGCCGGAATCTTCTCCGCTCAGTTGCGGCAAATCCTCAACATTAATTTCACGTGGGGCCTTGTTGCGGGGGGCGGTTTTTTTTAGCGCAACCGGAGGAACCGGCGCTGTCTCCCGCATCATGGCCGGGCCAGGCTGCGTGCCTTTGGCATTGCCGGAGGCAGCCAAAAGTTCGGCCATACCAGGCTCTACAGCGTTAAAAACGTCTTCGCCGCTGGAATAGCTTTTGGCATAGCGCGGGGTACTCCGCATGGCCGACAGAAACATGGCGGAATCTTCCGCTTCTTGCGCCGCAACGCTCTCTTCCGGCTGCGCCTTTGCAGTGCGCGCGCCGCCCGTCTTGGCTTGTTTGCCGCCAACCTGAGATTTGGTTTTATCGGAGTCGTGCTTGCCGGCGGGCCGTGCCGGTGCAGGCAGACGCTTTTTCAACCCCTCAAACGGATTGAAAAAACTATTCTCACTATTGGTTTCTTTGTCTGACACCATAAAAAGCCTTACCGGCATATGCCATAAAAAAAGCTCTGCGCTTCAAATAATAACGCAACCCATGTCACCACTTGCAAGACCAGGTGGTCGAGACAGCCCTTCAACAGTCCTGCTGTCTATATGACTCTCAAGCCAAAAAATATCGTGCTTTTGCGGTACCAGCCGCACTTGCTGGTCTGGGCAGCGCCCAGATATCAATAATAAATCTGTCTTAGGTTGTGCCTATATGCAGAGTGATTTTGTTCTCTGGCAAGGAAGCAAGGTTTTGCACCGAAAGAGTATACTCTTATGGTATTCGGCTGAGGGGCAAAGTATTGCTGACGCTGCCAGAGGAAAAAAGCGCCTGAATGTGGACACAACCTAGCCCGCTGCGCATTTATCACACTTGGCCCGCACGGCCCCGCGCAGCCACTCGTACCAGGCCTCAAGCCCCTGCCCCGCGCCGCGGCAGGCTACCGGCAGGGCCAGCAAATCTTTGTTAACGGCCTTGGCAAAGCGTATTGCGCGGTCCACGTCAAAATCCACATAAGGCAGCAAATCTACCTTGTTAAGCAGCATTACGGTGGAAAGGTTGAAAAGGAGAGGATATTTCTCCGGCTTATCGTCGCCCTCGGCCACGCTGAGCAGGGCTATTTTATGGTCTTCGCCGCAGTTGAACTCCACAGGGCAGACCAGATTGCCCACGTTTTCTATAAAAAGTATGTCGGTGGCGGGCAGGTCGAATTCGGGCAGCACATCCATAATCATTCTGGCGTCAAGGTGACAGCCGCCGTCGGTGTTAATCTGCACGGCTTTTGCGCCAGTTGCGGCCACGCGTCTGGCGTCGTTATCCGTCTGCAGGTCGCCTTCGATTACGGCCATGTTGAACTCGCCCGCCAAATCACGGAGCGTGCGCTCCAAAAGCGAGGTTTTACCCGCGCCGGGCGAGCTTATAAGGTTAAGCGCCAGCACTTTGTCGCGCTGAAAAATGCGGCGCAGCTCCTCGGCTCGCTGGTCATTGTTCTCAAAAAGGGAACGCCCCACTGAAATTTCCATTGCTTACTCCGCTTCCAGATGGTCCAGGTAAAGCTCCTTGCCGCTTTTTACGGTATGGAAAACGCCATGCCCGCAATAGGGGCAGTCAGCAAAAGGCGAGGGCTCGTCAGGCGTAAAGTCGCGGCCGCACTGCCCGCAAGCAAGCACCATTGGTTCCTCAACCATTTCCAGCACCGCTCCGGCATAGGCTGTATCGTGAATTAGCGACTCAAAGGCCATCTCCAGCGCTTCAGGCACCACGTTTGATAAAGCGCCATAGCGCACGCGCACCAGCAAAAGACGGGTGGCGCCGTGGCGCGCAAGCTCGTCGCTGACAATATCCATAAGTCCGGTGGCAAGGGCTAGTTCATGCATGGGCGCAAGATATACAAAAAAACACAAATAGTCCAACCTGTAAAAAATATTGGCCGAACCGGATTGAACAGGCGCTCCGGCGCTTTGCGTCGTATTGCACGCATGCAAACGCGGTTGCGGAGTATAAAAACTGCCGAATCCCAACAGCGTTGGGCGGTAAGGCGCGGTTGCGCGGCACGCCCGCGCCGCCGGGCCCTTTAAAATATATTGTGGCGGCCCGGCCAGAAAGCCGTAACCGCCACAAGGAGGCTTGGTATGTACATAAAAGGCTGTACAGGGAAGTGGTTGCGGACCACCCGCAACCACCGCCCTGAAAGCTGCTTGCAAAGGAAGGTGTTTAGCTTATAGCAATAGCCATGCCAAAACACGGCATGAGTTTTAAATAATTTTTATTGTGATATTTCAGTATATTAGTCAAATAAAATACACCAGGTATAATGCATATAACGTAAAATTTTTTGTACCGCCTTGCCCAAACTGCTCTAAAAAACCGTAACAATACCGCCACATAAATTTTTTTTGCCCCCCACAAACCGGCACGTGCGAGGCTGCCTGCGCAAATAAAAAAATTTGAACGCGAGTTGGCGTATTCGCACTGCGCGGCGCGGCATTAAGAACAGCCTTGAGCCAACGCCATGCATTGCCTAAAGGCGCTACTTCCGCTATTTATGATGCGGCGGCACTGCCGCGAAACCTACCAGCCGGAGACAACCATGCTTGATTTGAAACTGTTGCAAAAACAGCCGGAAATTGTGGCCAAGGCCCTTGCCGACCGCCACTCGCCCATAAAAATTGAAGAGTTTCAGACCTTGGACGAAAAACGACGCGCCCTGCTGACCAAGGTGGAAACCTTGAAAAGCGAGCGTAATAAAATATCCGCTGAAATCGCCGTCCTCAAGCGCAAGGGGGAGGAGGCCGAAGCGCTGGTACAGCGCAGTTCCGCCATGGCTGAAGAAACCAAACAACTGGACGCCGAGGCCGAAGCGGTAAAAACCGCCCTTACGGACTGGATGCTTGGCGTGCCCAACGTGCCGCACTCAAGCGTGCCCGTTGGCAAAGACGAGCATGACAACCCCGAGCTGCACCGCTGGGGCACTCCACCTGTTTTGGATTTTGCTCCCAAAGAGCACTGGGAAATAGGCACAAACCTTGGCGGGCTTGATTTTGAGCGCGGCAGCCGCCTGGCCGGCAGCCGCTTCTCGGTATCTTGGCGCTGGGCCGCCCGCCTTGAGCGCGCGCTGGTAAACTTTTTTCTGGATATGCAAACCAAAGAGCACGGCTATACGGAAATTCTACCCCCGCAGATGGTAAACCGTAAAACCATGCAGGGCACTGGCCAGTTGCCAAAATTTGCCGAAGACCTGTTCAAGCTGGAAAATTGGGACTATTTTCTCATTCCCACGGCCGAAGTGCCTCTTACCAACCTGCATGCCGACGAAGTGCTTGAAGAATCCGACCTGCCCCTGGCCTATACCGCGCAGACGGCCTGCTTCCGCTCCGAAGCGGGCAGCTACGGCAAAGACACCAGAGGGCTCATACGCCAGCACCAGTTCACCAAGGTGGAAATGGTGCGCTTTGCCCACCCTGACAAATCCTTTGATGATCTTGAGCTGATGCGCGGCCATGCGGAAAAAATATTGCAGCGCCTTGAGCTGCCCTACCGCGTAATTACCCTGTGCACGGGCGATATGGGCTTCGGCTCCGCCAAGACTTATGATGTTGAAGTATGGCTGCCCGGCCAGAATACTTACCGCGAGATCTCGTCCTGCTCCAACTGCACCGATTTTCAGGCCCGCCGCGCCAACATACGCTTCCGCCCGCAAGGCGGCGGCAAGCCGGAACTTGTGCACACCCTCAACGGCTCCGGCCTGCCCGTGGGGCGCACCATGGTGGGTATAATAGAAAATGGCCAGCGCAAAGACGGCTCTTTTGTCATACCAAAGGCCCTGCGCCCTTATATGGATGGGCTGGAAGCCATTGAAATGCCTGTAAATTAAAATAACGCCGCCCATCGCGGACTTATTGGATTTTTTTTGAAAAAAGGGGTTGACCCTTACAATTGAATAATATATTTACTCCCTTCTGTCCGGGTCGTTAACTCAGCAGGTAGAGTACCTCCCTTTTAAGGAGGGGGCCGAAGGTTCGAATCCTTCACGACCCACCAATTAAGAGTCTCACCAAGTCCCGCAAAGCCCAAAAAGCCTTGCGGGACTTGACTTTATTTCAAACACTCACTCTCGCATAGTCTCGGTTAAACCGTTGACATGCCCCCAAAAAGGGGGCAATTTTGGGGGCAGAATCAAAGTGCTCGTCACCTCTGAAAAGGAGTTGCCCCCATGACCCCCCTTACCGATGTCAAAATCCGTAAAGAGCCGCCACGCAGCAAGGCTTTTAAGCTTTTCGACGGCGGAGGCCTGTATCTGGAAATTGCCCCTGCCGGGGGCAAGTGGTGGCGGCTTAAATACCGCTTTGCGGGTAAGGAAAAAAGAATTTCCCTTGGCGTCTACCCTACCATTAGCCTGAAAGAGGCCAGAGAACGGCGCGAAGAAGCCAAAAAACTCCTTGCCCAAGGCATTGACCCCGGCGCACAGCGTAAAGAAGCCAAGGCCAGTGCTCTTGCCGCCGAGCGCGAAGAAGCCCTGACCTTTGAAGTGGTTGCCCGCGAATGGTACGACAAAAAAACAACTGAACTGACACCCGGCTATAGAAAGCAAATCCTCTCCCGCATCGAGAATCAGCTGTTCCCCCATATCGGCAACATACAGATAGCCAAGCTCGAACCGCCTGACGTTCTCGCCGCTGCTCGTCATGCTGAAAAAAAGGGCAACATTGAAACGGCCAGGCGCGTAGTGCAGCTTGCCGGTCAAATCTGCCGCTATGCCCGAATTTGCGGCTATGTAAAATACGATGCCGCCAGTGGCTTGACCGAAGCCCTGCCGAAAGTTCAGAAAGAACACTATGCCACACTCACGGATCCCGCCAAGGTTGGGCAGCTTCTACGAAGCATCGATGATTATCCGGGCGATATAAGCGTCTTATATGCTCTGAAACTGCTTCCGTATGTCTTTCTGCGTTCCAAGGAAATACGCGGGGCCGAGTGGTCTGAAATCGATTTTGATGCCGCCGAATGGGTTATTCCGGCCATACGCATGAAAAGTGTTAAGAACATGCGTTCGCCCCATACCGTGCCATTGGCCCGCCAGGTGATCGAACTTCTCAAAAATTTACAGGAGATTACCGGCAGCGGCAGGCTGCTCTTTCCAAGCCCGTTTAATGTAAACCGGCAAATTTCGGATATGGGGCTACTCAACGCCCTGCGCCGCATGGGTTATGCCAAGGATGAAATGACGATCCACGGCTTTCGTGGCATGGCCTCTACCCTGCTCAATGAACAAGGCTACCGGGCGGATGTGATCGAAGCCCAACTCTCCCACCACGAACGCAGTAGCGTCAGAGCCGCCTATAACCATGCCCTCTACATGGATGAACGGCGGAAGATGATGCAGGAGTGGGCTGACTATCTGGATGAACTCAGAGGTATCTAGCCATATCTCACGATAGCCATAAAATATAGTAATACCGGCAATTATTTCCGCTTTCTCGTCTCATAGAATCCAATAAAAAATGTTGACAAACAGCCTAAATGGGGGTTCAT
>JAVBON010000037.1:0-28205 GCA_031550525.1 Desulfovibrionaceae bacterium | reverse complement strand
GACACCTCCCAACCAAACTGGCTGAATTACTCGCCTCAAACGGTCTCCCGCTCGAAGCTGCCTCTTACAACGACCCACGGGGGGAGGTGCAGAGGCTTTATTCAAACCCGACTCGCTATTTAATTGTCAAAGAACCTGTTCGGGACTTGGCCCAAAAAAATGCACATTCAGCTTACTGAACAACATCGCCTTCCAACTTGGGCGGCTACCGCCCCGGCAAGGAGGAAATGTCAAACTCAGCTCCCTCATGCGCAGGAGGGGTATATGCATCATACTCGGCGCTTCGTCAATAACTTTTTAATTAAAAAATAAAAAAAAAATTTCAACATCATAAAAGGCCTGCGCGCGAACGTTTTCGCGCACAGGCCTCAGCCGCTTACGCATGGCCAATTCCTCAAGACCTCTTTGCCTTGGAGCCGGACAGCAAGCCCATTTTCCCAGCGGCGTCCAAAACCCCCGTGCTCAAGGGGCGGCCCTTGGGGTCGCATTTGGGCGGGCCATAGGTTACCTCGCCTGTGCTCATGTTGAAGTGCGCTTGTTCGGTTCCGTCCCTCGTCGTTACAACAGTGCTTACCTGCTCCTGCGCGTCGGGGATGTTATCGACAGTTTTATTTGTAAGTTGTTTTTCAGGCATATGCCCCTCCTGCTGGTGTTTATTTCAGCATTAGCACGGAGCATAAAACGCGGACAGTATAATTTTGGCGCGGCTGTATGCGCGATATGCCCTAAAAATGTTTTGCCGCCATTACCGATAACGTTTACACTTTTTAGTATCATCTTTTAATAATACGTAAATTCGTGTGACAAATTTTTGTGATACGCTTGGAATTTATTTTTCCGGCAATTAACCCTAGGGGATGTTTCTAAAAAGCTATAAGACACGTGGTTGTCTGTTGCGCCGGAATTATAATAATACAGAACACTTTCCATGTTAACAATTTGAAAATATTAAAAAATTAAACTACTAAAATGAAATTGAAAACACGATTTTTAATATTCTTTAAAAAAAATATTATACCTTTTGCTCCGCTACCTGGAGTTATAAAAAAATTTTTGTCTAATAATCCCGATACCCTTATTACTGTTGGGTATATGACAAATTCAGACATGGAATTTATTAAAAAGTATAAATTTAATATTGCTATATTAAATGATTATTTTAATTTATCTTCATATGACTATTACGATAAGAAATGCAGTAATGATTTTGATTCATTTGCATATGAAGATAAAATGTTAAGTGAAGCAGGATTTCTACAATATATTAGTAGTAATTCTAAAATAGAACCAATAATACAGTCTTTTTTTAAAACAGGCGGTCTTAGCGCAAGATGCCCATTTTGTGGTAAGGCAGTATTTTCAGATAAGTCTTTTCCGTATTATGATCATACTTATGACTTGACAACATTTTTTCTATTTTCATGTTGTACTGATTTTTACATAATTTATACGTTTCCAAATCAATCACGGTGTGCCATATATATACCATCCTTAAAACTCGTAATATCATTACTCGGATGCATGGATAACGATATAAGGGCACAGTATTACGGCATCAAACGATTTAATCAAATGGTATATAATCTGCAAAATGCGATGCTGAGGCATATGCCGTCAGTCGTCAAATATTTGAAGAACACTAAAAAACTCCGGGCAATTGCAAGTGGTTTTACAAACAATATAGGGCATCAGGTAATTAACGAGCTGAATGGTCTGGATCTGGTTGCTAAAGAACCAGCGGCGGAATGTATATTTTTATGGGGAGACCAGGATAAATTTGACAGCCCGAAGCTGTTTCCAGAGCTGCCATGGCATGGCTATGAAGCGGGAAATATAGTCCCGCTGCCCGCGCAAGGCGGCAACGAATCAAAGCGTTTCTCACCTGAAACGCTTTTCAAGGCAGCCATGCATCATTCCCTCACGGTTATGCGGGTGGGCTCCAGCAGCCCTTTTGGCAATTCTTTAGGCAGGCGCGTGGTGGAATTTGCGCGAAAGCTTAAATCGCCCGGCCTGGAGGAACAAATGCATGCGGCATCTCTTTGCTGGCCTATGGTAATGATTACCTTGCGCGGGCATACGCGCTGCTGGGTGTCTGAATTGCAAGGAGTGCCACAGGTGGTGCTTGCCTTGAAAGAACAATACCCCGGCCTTGGCGTGCTTTACGATGGAGCCCCGGTTGAAAAACCGCGGGAAGAAGCCATACGCAAGGTTGTGGGAACTGAAATACCCCAATTCTCAACAATAGGTGGCTCCCTTTACGACACTATATGCTGGGCGGCGCGCATTGACTTTTTTATCTCGCCGCATGGGGCCGGCAGCATATTCACGAGCATAGCAAACAAGCCCGGAGTGCTGCATAGCCACGAGAACTGGTACTTGGCGGATCTGCCATATGCCAATCCGCGTGAAGACTATGCAAAAAGCACTTTTGTATTGGGTAAAATTGTGTCGCCAACAAACAACGTATTTACAGAACAGTATGAGTTGGACTGGAAGGTATTGGTGGAAAAAAGCTTTAACATTATCAGTGAATTACCTTCACCAGATGGTAAATAAAATGCGCATGTCCGGCTCGCGAGTTCAATGTGTCATTTTGGCGGGTGGCTTGGGGACCCGCCTGGGAGAATATGTAAAACACACCCCAAAGCCCATGCTTGAAGTCTGCGGCTACCCTTTTTTGCATCATCTTATTTCAAAAGTCTCACGTTATGGTTTTAATGACTTTTTACTACTTGCCGGGTACAAATCTGAAATAATTGAAGATTATTTTTCAAGTAAAATACCCGGCGCTTATCCGCATTCTGTCTCTGTAAATGTAATATCAGAGCCTACTCAGCTTGGCACAGGCGGAGCGTTACTAAATGCGCTGCCATACCTGCAAGACGATTTTCTGTTGCTTAACGGCGATAGTTTTTTCAACATAGACTTACGCGAATTTTATTCCGTACCTTTGCCGGAAGACGCATTGGCCAGAATCGCATTGCGCCAGGTAGCGCGCAACACCAGGTACGGCGAGGTTGGAATTGACAAAAACCGTATCTGTTCTTTCACCTCGGCTACCAAAGTATCCACGCCCTGTCTGGTCAATGCCGGAATTTATCATCTGCGGCGTAACATACTGGAATATGCTCCTTCCGCCTGTTTCTCCCTTGAGTCGCAACTGCTGCCAATGCTTGCCGGCAATCATACTCTTACGTTCGGTATATATGAAGACTATTTTATCGATATCGGAGTTCAAGAAGATTTGGAACGGGCGAAAAAGGAGCTGTCCTGTTTTTTCCAACCCGCATAAGCCATGGTTAATGATAATTTGTGAAACAAGGAATATTAAATGCGCATTCCATTCGGCACAATGACTGTCACACCAAAAACAATAGAGTTGATAAACGACTGCCTTACGCGCAAGCGCGTTTCGGGAGGGCGGTTGGTACGTATATTTGAGGAAAAAATATCCGCGCTATTTGGAGTGCAAGAAGCCGTAGCGGTGAGCTCAGGCACAGACGCCGATACTCTGGCATTGGCCGTACTGCATGATTTTGGGGCAAAAAGGCACGATGAGGTAATAATACCTGCCCTTACCTACGTTGCCACGGCTCATGCGGTAATCCACGCCGGATTCATACCGAAATTTGTTGATATTGATCCTTCCACCATGAATATTGATGTGCAAGGCATCGAAAAGCAAATTACACCCCGCACAAGAGCCATCATGCCGGTACACCTTATGGGCAAGCCAGCGGCAATGGATGAAATAAACGCCATAGCCAGCAAGTACGGGTTGGCCGTGGTGGAAGACGCCGCCGAAGCATGGGGCGCCATGTACAAGGGGCGCCCGGCCGGCGCTTTGGGGGACATGGCGGCCTTCAGTTTGTATGTCGCGCATATAATAACCACCGGCGACGGGGGCATTGTAACCACTAACAACGCCGAGTATGCCGAAGTATTGCGCTCTCTGCGCGGCCATGGCCGCGCCTGCGCCTGTAAGGAGTGCGTTTCCACCGTAAGCGGCGGCCGTTGCGAGCGGCGTTTTGCCGATGCCGAAATAGGCGACCGGCGTTTTCACTTTCAGCGTATCGGCTATTCCAGCCGTATGAACGATCTGGAGGCCGCGCTGGGCATAGGCTCGTTGGAATGTTACGATGAAATACTCGGAATACGCCGCCGCAATCTTACCGCCATGATAAAGCGTTTTGCGCAGTTTGCCGAATTTTTGTGGACCTTTACAGAGGAGGAACATGAAGTAATCGGCCCCCATGCTTTCCCGTTTGTAGTAAAACCCGGAGCGCCGTTTACGCGCGACGAGCTGCTGGTTTACCTTCAGCGTAACAGTATAGACCCACGCACGTTGTTTTCGTCAATACCTACCCAGTGCGGGGGCTACGAATTTTTAGGCCATAGGCCCGGCGATTTTCCGCACAGCGAATACGTTGGTAGACAGGGTATTCACATAGGGGTACATCAAGATATCTCGTCTGATGACATTGATTATTTCATAGATATCGTTGCAGAATTTTTGCATGGTAAAACAAGGAATGGGAAATGAGTGCAAAGCGCGCTCTTATTACAGGCGTTACGGGCATGGTGGGCTCTCACCTTGCCGATTATCTGCTGGCGTGTACCGACTGGGATATTTACGGTATGTGCCGTTGGCGCAGCCCGTTGGATAACATAACACATCTGCTTGAACGGGTTAATAATAAAGATCGCGTCTTTCTTGCATATGGCGATCTGTGCGATCAAGGCTCGTTACAAACTGTGGTGGACGAGGCAAGGCCCGATTATGTTTTTCACCTCGCCGCCCAAAGTTACCCCAAAACCAGCTTCAGCTCACCCATAGCAACCCTAGATACAAATATATTGGGCACGGAGCGCCTGTTGGAGGCACTGCGCGCAAACAAAGATGTGGACCCATTGATCCATATCTGTTCATCATCCGAGGTCTTTGGGCGCGTAACTGCCGATAAATTGCCCATCAATGAAGAGTGCGCGTTTCATCCTGCCTCACCATACTCCATATCCAAAATCGGCACTGATTTTATAGGCCGTTTTCATGCTGAGGCATACGGGCAAAAATGCATGGTGACCCGCATGTTTACGCATACAGGGCCACGCCGCGGCGATGTTTTTGTGGAATCAACTTTTGCCAAGCAAATCGCTCTGGCCGAAGCTGGCCTTATAGAGCCCGTCATAAAGGTAGGCAACCTGGATTCGATGCGCACATGGGCCGACGTACGCGATGCCGTGCGGGCTTACCACATGTTGCTTACAGTAAACCCGCAACCCGGCGAGTGCTATAACATAGGCGGTTCTTTCAACTGCACCGTGCGTGAAATGCTGGATCATCTGATATCTCTTTCCACCTGCCGGAAAAATATCAGAGTGGAAGTCGACCCGGAGCGTATCCGCCCTCTTGATGCCGATTTGCAAGTGCCGGATACGCGCAAGTTTACAGAGCATACCGGCTGGAAACCTGAAATTGCCTTTGATCAAACCATGCTTGATCTGATGAACTACTGGCGTCAGAAAATTAAAAAGCACGGCATGCACAGTGTAAGATAGCGGAGGGTTAGCGCCATGCGCAATGCCGAGAACAAGCGCGGCCTTTTATACTCCATGCTACGCATAAGGCGTACGCAGGAAAGAATAGCTGATAATTATCTTCAGGATAACATGCGTACGCCCATACATCTATGTATAGGGCAGGAGGCCATTGCCGCCGGGGTGTGCTCCGTTTTGAGCGACAGCGACGTAATAAGCAGCAATCATCGCGGCCACGGGCACTATTTGGCCAAGGGGGGCAACCTTAAGGCTCTTATAGCCGAGCTGCACGGCCGTGCCACCGGTTGTTCCAAAGGCTTTGGCGGGTCAATGCACATAGTGGACAAGGCCATAGGGCATTTGGGATCTTCCGCAATAGTCGCGGGTGGAATACCTGTTGGCACCGGGCATGCCTTGGCTTTTGCAATGCGTGGTGAAGCGCGCGTCAGTGCCGTTTTTCTCGGTGACGGGGCGTCTGAAGAAGGGGCCTTTTATGAAAGCGTGAATTTTGCTGTCCTGAAAAAATTGCCTGTAGTGTTTATTATTGAGGACAACCAATACGCGGTCTGTTCGCCCGTAAAAAATCGTCAGGCAACCCGGAACGTTTTTTTCAGCGGCTTGCCGCCGGAAGCCCTGTGGACTGCCAGTATTGACGGAAACGATGTCGAAGCGGTGCGCGGCGCCGCTCAATATGCCTTACAAAGAGCCCGCGCGCAGGCCGGACCCTCCCTTATAGGCTGCTCCACTTACCGCATGCTCGGCCATGCTGGTTGCGCGGAGCAAGACCCGCAAGGGTACCGCCAAGCTGAGGAAATAAACGCCTGGAAAAAGAAGTGCCCTGTTGCCTTGTATGCGGCACGGTTATTGACAGATAACACGGTTACAGAGGAGATGATTGCGGAATGGGAGGAACGCATCGCGCGGGAACTGGATGCGGCCTTCGCCTATGCCCTGTCTTCGCCCTGGCCGCAGCCGGAAGAGCTTGAAACGTGGGTTTACAACCAATAGTGAGACGTTGAGATGCCTTGGTCCAAAATACAAACATGCGCGGAGCCAAAGTATGCGGAGCAATTTTCTTCAGGCCGCACGCTGCCGTGGGCGGAGGCCACGCGCGAAGCGTTAACCCAGGCCATGGAGCTGGACCCTTCGGTATTTATTATGGGACAGGGAGTGGATGATCCCTCCGGCATGTTCGGGGTTACAAAAGACCTGCACAAACGCTTCGGCGGCGCGCGTGTATTTGATACGCCGCTGGCGGAAAACGCCCTTACCGGCATAGCCGTTGGAGCCGCGCAAGCCGGCATGAGGCCGGTATATTTTCATAACAGGCCGGATTTTTTGTACCTTGCCATGGATCAGTTGGTTAACCATGCGGCAAAATGGTCGGGCATGTTTGCGGGACAAGTGCCTGTGCCTCTTGTTATATGGGCTTGTACCGGCCGGGGGTGGGGGTCGGGGGCGCAGCACTCCCAAACCATACATGGCATGCTCATGCAAATTCCGGGGCTTAAGGTCGTCATGCCCGCCACCTGCCAAGATGCCAAAGGTTTTATGCTGGCCGCTATTAGTGACAATAATCCCGTGGTAATTCTTGACCACCGGCGCAATTTCGCAATGAGCGGCACAGTGCCCGCGGAGCCATACCGTACTCCTTTCGGCAAGGCGGCAATCCGCCGTTCGGGCTCGGATGTGACTATTGTAGCCATATCACACCTGGTGCATGATGCGTGGCTTGCGGCCGAAGAACTTGCGGGCAGGGGAATTGAGGCGGAAGTAATAGATTTACGCAGCCTGCGCCCGCTTGATGAGCAACTTGTATTGGCGTCAATTGCCAAGACAGGCCGCCTGGTAGTGGCCGACACAGGGGGGCCGAGAGCCGGAGCCGCGGCTGAAATTGCCGCGGTGGCGGCAGGCGGGGGGCAGGCTTGCCTCAAAGCGCCGGTTGCCCGCGTTACGCCTGCTGATGCGCCAACCCCTGCCGGACATGTGCTTGAAAATGCATTTTATATTGGAAAAGAACATATAGTGCGGGCAGTGTTGAACTGCATGGGCAACTAAAAACGGAGCGCACCCTTGATGGCGGCTCAAAAGAGCAAACCGGACAGACTTCCGGTTAACCCCGTTTATCCCGCGCTTCGCGTATTGGAGCCTGCAGTTTTTTTGCGCGACACCGCTAAGTTGTGCCGACATTCAGGGGCTTTTGCCCTCTCGCTGCGTCAGCAAAGCTTTGCCCCTCAGTCGAATACAAGTAAGAGTATACTCTTTCGGTTCAAAGCCTTGCTTCCTTGCCAGAGGGCAAAATCACTCTGAATGTCGGCACAACCTAAACCAATATATCAGCAATGATTACAACCAAAACACCATACCGCATATCTTTTTTTGGTGGGGGCACCGACTACCCTTCATATTATTCGTCTCACCCAGGGGCGGTATTAGCCACGACAATAGACAAGTATTGTTACATCAACCTTCGGGAACTTCCTCCATTTTTCGAGCATAAACATCGCATTGTGTGGTCAATTGTCGAAACCGTGCAAAGCTTCGATGATATTACACACCCCTCGGTACGCGCATGCCTTAAGCTGATGCGCTCGCCGCAAGATTGCGGGCTGGAAATACACCATATTGGAGATCTGCCGGCCAGAACAGGTCTCGGCTCAAGCTCATCGTTTACAGTCGGGCTGCTGCACGCTCTTTATAAATTGCAAGAAGAGCCTGTCAGCAAAAAAATGTTGGCTGACAAAGCTATATATATTGAGCAGCAAGTTCTTCATGAAAATGTCGGCTCACAAGATCAAACAATTGCGGCTCATGGCGGGTTTAATTTGGTCAGATTCGGCGGTGGGGAAAACACGCATTTGAACATAACGCCCGTAAGTATAGCCCCGGAAAGATTGTTGGCTCTCAACGCCCGCCTTATGCTTTTTTTTACGGGCTTATCAAGAACCGCATCTGAAATAGCGGGCGAGCAAATTGAAAATACCCACAAAAACATAGAGCAGCTACAGGCCATGTATGAATTGGTATTTAAGGCTTCCTACATACTTTCCTCAAATATGGATCTTGATGATTTCGGGCGGTTGCTGGATAGCACATGGAAGCTCAAGCGAACTCTCAGTAAAAAAATATCAACTGATACTGTGGACGGAATTTATAAAACCGCCATCTCAAACGGGGCATTGGGCGGCAAGTTGCTTGGCGCTGGGGGCGGGGGCTTTATTTTATTTTATGTGCCGCCGGAAAAACAGGCGCAGGTTAAAAATGCATTAGGTCTGCTGCATGTTCCGTTCAGCTTTGAAAATTGCGGAAGCCAAGTGGTTTAGCTTCTAGATCTAGAGCATGTTAACTTTTTCAAAGTTAACATGCTCTAATACCTCCCCTTAATTCCATAAACGATACCCAGCTTATCCATACGGGCGCGCAGGGTGCTGGGGTTTACGCCCAGCAGGGCGGCGGCCCCGTTGGGGCCGTTTACGCGGCCGTGGGTTTGCTCAAGAGCCATGCGGATATGCTGGGCCACCACTTCGTCCAGCGTCTGAAAGTGGCTGGGGGCGGGTGGCAACGCGGCGGGCGCCGGCAGAGGGGCCGATTCCGGCATGCGCAAAAAGAACGGGGCAGCCGGAAAAGCCCCCCAGAGCACCATGGAATGCTCCAGCGTGTTCTTAAGCTGACGCACGTTGCCGGGCCAAGGGTAGGCGCAAAGCTGCTCAAGATGGCGCTGGGTAAGCTCCGGCTGAGGCAGCCGGGCTTTTTCGGCGAAGGATGCGGCAAAGTGCCGGGCCAGCGCTATAATGTCTTCCGGCCGGTTGCGCAGCGGCGGGATGATAATGGGGAAGATGTTCAGGCGAAAGAACAAATCTTCCCTAAAAAGGCCATCCACTACCTTTTCTTGCAAATTTACGTTGGTGGCGGCCAATACCCGCACATCCACCGTGGTGGTGCGCGAGCCGCCCACCCTGTCCAGCTCTCCGGACTGGAGCACGCGCAGCAGCCGGGCCTGAATTTGCAAGGGCAACTCGCCAATTTCGTCCAGCAGCAGCGTGCCCTTATTGGCCCTTTCAAAACGGCCCATACGGCTGTTCACGGCTCCGGTGAAAGCGCCTTTCTCGTGGCCGAACAGCTCGCTATCCACCAACTGTTCCGGTATGCCCCCGCAGTTTACCTTAACATAGGGGGCCTGAGCCCGTATGGAGTTTTCCTGCAGCGCGTCGGCCACCACCTCTTTGCCCACTCCTGTTTCACCCAGAATCAGCACCGGAAACTCCAGCGGCGCCACGTGCTTTATTTGCCGCACCACATCCTTCAACCCCGGCAGATCTTCCAGCCTTATATAGCCTGCCCTGCTCATGCGGCGCAGGATAATGTTGGATTGGGCCAGCATGCGGTTTTGCTGCACAGTGCGCTGATATTCCAACAGGTTTTTGAAAAATATGTTCACAGGCGCGCCGATGGCGAACAGAAAACCGGCGTCGCTTATGCTGTAGCGGTTGTGGCCGCTGCTGATCACGCTGAGGGTGGCTATGCAGTCCTCCCCTTCCAGCAGGGTTCTGTAGGTTATGGAACTGAATTTTTGCCCCGGCAAAAAGGTTTTGAGCACCCTGATCATGGCCAGGTCGGTATCTTCGTGGCTTATCTCCACATAACTGCCCGTACGGCCGAATATTTCGACGCGGCGCGCGTCGGGTATGGATATTTCTATCTCCCGAATGGTATTCTCAAAAATTTTACCGGCTACGAAGTTGAGAGTAGTTTTGGAATTTTTGGGCAAAAAACCGCATACCAGCACCTCCGCAGGCATGGAGCGGCCAAGAAAATCAAGGCCCTTATCCAGAGTTTTCAGCGGGTCAAGGCCTTCGCAAAAGGCGCGCGCCGCTTCCCAGTTCAGGTTTTTCTCGTCAATGGAGCCGCGCGGGTAATAGGGAGAAATTTCACTATGTGATATTATCCGCAGCATATATTTCTCCATATTTAATAATTTTATGATATTTAGAAATTTATTTACCATATTTAGTAAATAAATTTCAAGTTTGAAAAAAATATAATACTTTCAGCTTGTTAATTTTGGAACAATATTTGTATCTCCATGCCTGTACGCGGGGTATTCGCGTTACTGCCTATACCCCGGCCCTTGCCGGCAAACGGCGCAAATATGGAGGATTTGATGGAGAGTTGCATTTTACCCACTGGGACCCTGCGCTATTCGCCGGGGCGGGCCTGCGACGGCTACACTCTGTTCTCACCCATGCGGCAAAAACAGACCTTTCTCATAGATATGGAAGGTTACATAGTGCACCAATGGGCGCACGACACCACCCCAGGCCTATACAGTGTGCTGCTGGAAAACGGCAACCTGCTGCGCGGGGCCTTGTGCGAGCCCAAATATACCGATCACGGCGGCGAAGGCGGAGCGGTGCAGGAAATTGACTGGGACGGCAATATAGTTTGGGAATACCGGCACCATAGGCCGGAGAGCTGCCAGCACCACGCCTTCAAGCGCATGAGCAACGGCAATACCCTTATTTTGTGCTGGCGGCGCTACAGTTGGGAGGAGGCCCGCGAAAGAGGCCGCCTTGAGCAATGGATGCCGGCCCCTGATCTGCCCGAATACCAGGAAGGGCTCTGGGTAAATTTTGTGGAAGAAGTTACGCCAGCGGGCTCGGTGGTTTGGAGCTGGAACATGTGGGATCATGCCGGTGGCGCTCCGGATTGTTTCGACCTCAATTACGTTGTCTCCAACCAGCACTACAAGCAAGGCCTGCTAGACTGGGCGCATGTAAACAATGTTGACGATGTGCCGGAGCATGGCGAAATTCTGCTTTGCTCGCGCACTTTTTCGGAGTTTATGTTTGTAAGCCGCAAAACAGGGCGCATCACCTACCGTTTCGGCAACCCGGCCGCCAGCGGCAGGGGGCAGGGCCCCTCGTTTATCGACCCCGGCGACCAGCAACTGTTCGGCCCCCATTGCGCCACCTGGCTGGGCGACGGCAAGGTGCTGGTGTTTGACAACGGCTGGATGCACCCGTTGGGCAACCGCTCGCGCATGCTGATTGTGGATAGAAGCAGCGACTCCATAATCTGGCAGTGGCACGCGGGCACGGGCAACAGCTTTTATTCCGCAATCCAAAGCGGGGTGCAACTGCTGCCCAACGGCAATGTGCTGGCCTGCGCCACCGAGCACGGCCACTTTGTGGAGGTAGACCCAAGCGGCGGACCTAACGGCTCCGGCGGCGAGATTGTGTGGGAATTCGTAAACCCTATGACCAAACAGGGCCCGCGCGCCATACTCACCGAGGCCACAAACACCGGCAGCCCCGCCACCAACGCCGTACACAGGGCGCACCGCTATGTAAGGGACTACCCAGGCCTGGCCGGACGCCAGCTAACCCGTAAAACACCCTTTGTCCCACAGTGCCCTGAAGGCCCATGGAAGGCTTGGGGCGAATTGATAGGCTGTAATTCTTAATATGTATAAGCAGTAAGGAGTTTACCATGCGTAAAAACAACGGGCTACGTTTTTCACTGTTCTGCTGCGCTTTCGCAGTTTTAATCCTCACCGGCGCGCTAGCCGCCGGCTCGGCGCTGGCCGCAGCCTGGCCGAGCAAGCCCATTCAAATAGTCATACCATGGCCTCCGGCCGGAGATACCGCCACGACCCTGGTAACGGCCATGCTGCCGGATTTGCAGGCCGAGCTGGGCGTGCCGGTTAAAATAATCAACAAAACCGGCGGCGGCGGCGTTATAGGCACCAACGAGTTTATTCGCGCCCGGCCGGACGGCTACACCTTCGGCATATCGCCCATAGGACCCACCATCAGCCAGATTTTGCTGGGCAATGCGCCCTATAAGCAGAAAGACCTGAACGCCCTGAGCGTGCTGTATTACAACTCCACCGCGCTTTCCGCCCTGGCCTCGGCCCCGTACAACAACCTGACCGAGCTGGCAGCTTACGCCCGCAAGAACGAAGTGCGCCTGGGCGACGGCGGCGTGGGCGACATACGCTACCTGATGGCCATGAATATTGCCTCTGAAGGCAAATTCCCGTGGAAGACCATAACTTTTCAGGATTTAAGCCCGCTGGTGCTGCTGCAAAAAAGCGTGGACGTGATGATTGGCGCGGCCGCGCCCCTGCGCGACTATGTGGAAAAGGGCGATATTAAAGTGCTGGCCATGCTGCTGCCGCACCGCTCCACGGCCTTCCCCGACGTGCCTACCGTGGCCGAGCAGGGTTTTGGGCCGGCCTACGCTATTTGGGCCGGGCTGTGGGCTCCGGTGGGTACCGACCCGGCAGTGGCGGAAAAATTCCGCGCGGCCTTTACCAAGTGCTTTACCAGCCCCAAGATGATGGAAATGATGAACAAAATGGGCGTTATGCCGGAGGCTGGCACTTCGCAGGCGGCCAAAGAGCAATACGCGCGCGAATTTGCGCAGTATGAAAAGCTTATGAAAGAACTCGGCATGATTAAATAGATTGTTCCCCGCCGCCGGAAAGCGTTTTTTCCGGCGGCGGGCCAAACCATAAATGCAGTAACCGGATAAGCGGGAGTGAAGTATGGAAGAGCTTAACAAGCAGGCTAAAAGCGACAAATTGAAAATCAAGCCGCATGATACGGGTTTGTTTCTGCTGGGCTTGTTTTGTCTGTTGCTTATTATTTTCAACGACCGCTTAATCGTGGTTAAAGGCGACCGCCATTGGAGCAGCGGCCCGCTTATTTTTCCACTGCTCACTTTGGGCGTGTGCGTGCTCTCTTCGCTCCCCTCGGCCTGGCGCATTATCAGTTCGCACGGTTTTTCCCCGTCCGCTGTGCTGTCTTTTTTAAAGCTGAAGAGGTCTTCCGCCAAAATGCTGCTGGTTCTGCTGGCCTTTTTGCCTTGCCTTTTACTGATTGGAGTGTCGCCAACAGTGTTCATTCTGCTCGGCATAGGCCTTTTTATGTACGGGCATAAAAAATCGGCCCTGATTATTTCCGGCACGGTTACTCTGGTGGTTTGGTTTGTATTCGTCTTTCTGCTCGACATCTATTTTCCGCCGCCGCTTATCAACTCGCTCCTGGGAGGAAACTAGCATGTTTGACCTGGGTAATTTGTGGATGGGCTTTGTGGGGGCTATGGACCCTACCAACCTTTTTGTGCTGCTGGCGGGCTCGGTAATAGGCATTATCGTGGGCGTGTTGCCCGGCCTTGGGCCCATGGTGGGCATGGTTATTCTTATGCCCTTGAGTTTTTCCATGTCGCCCTCGCTGGCCCTTTCGCTGCTCTTGGGCGTATTTTGCGGCGGGTATTTTGGCGGCGGCATTCCGGCCGTGCTTATTCGCACGCCTGGCGTACCTGCCTCGCTGGTAACATCTTTTGACGGTTTCCCGCTCACCCAGCGGGGCGAGTCGCAAAAGGCCCTCTCCGGCGTGATAATGGGCTCCTTTTCCGGCGGTATGCTCAGCGTACTGCTGCTGATAGTGCTGGCCCCCATGCTGGCCGCCCTGACCGTTGAATTCGGGCCTTGGGAGTATTTTTTCTCCACGCTGTTCGGCATACTGCTGGTGGTGCTTACAGGTAAAAAAGAAACCATGATGCGCTCCATAATGCTTATGGGCCTGGGGCTGTGGCTTGCCACCATAGGTGTGGATTCTTCAACTTATTCAGACCGCTATACCTTTGGTATTTTAGAGCTTTTTAACGGGCTGCCCATACCCTCCATTTGCCTCGGGCTGTTCGGCATAGGGCAGGCCTTGTTGCTTACCGAGCAACGCATTTTGCAGACCAATTCGCTTAATCTCTCCAAAAGCACTTTGGATTTTTCAATGATTCTGCAAACCTTCAGACACTGGAAAACCATGATCGCCTCCGGTTTTGTAGGCACCATGATTGGCGTGCTGCCAGGCACCGGGGCTATTTTGGCCTCTTACCTCGGCTATGAGACTGCCAGAAAAATCTCCAAGGAGCCGGAAAAATTCGGCTCTGGCATGGTGGAAGGCTGCATAGGCGCCGAATCCGCCAACAACGCCGTGCCCGCCGGGACCATGGTGCCCCTCCTCACCCTGGGCATACCCGGCGACGGCACGGCCGCCCTGCTGCTTATGGTGTTCACCGTAAACGGAATTTTCCCCGGCCCCTTGCTGCTGGTAAAGGAACCGGCGCTTATCAACACCCTGTACGTTTCGCTTTTTTTCATCAACATAGTATGCCTCGCGCTGCTTATCTTCTGCCTGCGCCCCTTTGCCATGATCGTGCGGGTGCCCAACACCATACTGGCCGCCGTGGTGGGCATTCTCTCGCTGGTGGGCATATACAGCATGAACTCCATGGCGCTGGACATAGTGGTATCCCTCGCCTTCGGGCTGGTGGGCTATTACCTGCTAAAGTCGCACTGGCCGGTAATAAACCTGGTAATGGGCGTGGTGCTGGGGCCTATTTTGGAAACGCGCATGCGCGAGGCTTTTCAGGTACACAGCGATTTAAGCTTTATAATACACCGCCCCGTAAGCATGGTGCTGCTTGTTGCCTGCGTGCTGCTGGTGGTTACACGCTGTTGGGTGATGTTTAAAAAGAAGTGAGAAAGGCATAGAGGATGAAGCCAGATTTGTAAGATCCGGGGCGCCGCCCCGTACCCCGCAAGGTGGTGTGACAATTTCGCAGGAAAGCGAAATTGGACGCGAGCCACGCGAGCGCACCGCAGGGGTGAGGCACGGGACGCGCCGAATCAGCCCAGACCCAAACAAATCCGGCTTCATCCGCTAATCTTTACTGGGCGGGGTCAAATAAATGAGTTTTACGGCCCAGCGCGGGTAATCCGGCGGGTTGGAGAAGGTTATCTCGTTGGAGTTGACAGCCATATTTCTGTAATAAGTATACAGCGTTTCCACCGTGTTGGCGTAGCGGCGCGGCACGTCTTCGCGCTTGGCGCCCATTATGGTGCGGGCGGCGTTAATGTATTCCGAAATCCAGTCCGGCTTTATCTTGCCGTTGGCTTCCTGCCGCAGCTTATCACCAGCCGTGTTTATATATTCTTCATACTGATCGGTAATTTCTTTGAATTTTTTAAACTGCGCGTCAAAGGCTTCCAGTTTAAAATCCTTCATATCCGCCGGGGCTGCCAACAGTAGCTTTTTTGCCTCCAGCATAAGCGAGCCGTGCAACCAGAACAGTTTTTTGCCGTTGGCTTTTTCAAAACGCTCCAAAGCCACCTGCGCGTAAGCGGCAGATAGCTGATCAAAAGCCTTGTCCAACTCATCACGCGATTTGCGCAGGGCTACCAGATCCTGCTCCAGCTCTTTGGTCAGCCTTTCGCTTTTTACGTATTTGTCGTCCTGATAATCTTGGCGCTGGTAGTATTGATCCAGCGTTTTCATCTTGCCCAGCAGGCGGGGGTATATTTCCGCAATGCCGCTCATGGCTTTATCCGCCGGATCCAGCCGAAGCTCGGTTTTACCGTTATTTTCCATGGCGCGGTCAAAACGCGAGCCGAAACCGCTGGACTGCTGGCGAAAAAACGGCTGTGGGCTGTTATTGTAGGGGTCGTTATCCTTGAGGTCTTTATGCCATTTCTCCGTGGCTATAATGCGGTCTTCTATGGCCGCGTCAAACTTCATGGTCATGTAGTCGTTAAGCACCTGCGCGTAATAGCTCAATTTGTTGCCGGCCTCGGCCAACTGGTCTCCGGTCATGCTTTTGGATATGGAAGCGCCTGCCGCGCCAAAGGCAAAGGGGCTGTGCCCACCGCCAAGGCAGACGCAGCACAGCAGGATGAGGAACAGTTTTTTCATGAAATCTCCTTATGAAGGGCGGGCATGCAATGCGCAAGCCGCTGAAAATGTGTTGCCAGCCGGATATAACAAAATAATTTTGCTTGCGCCACCAGCCAGCCAAGCGTCTGGCAAATGCATAGTGGATGAAGCCGGATTTATGCGATCCGGGGGCCGCCCCAAGCCCCGCGAGTGGGGCCAGTATCGCCCAAGCACAACATGTTTTGGCTGGAGAGCTATATAGCGGGCGGGACCGTGGAGGCGCTGTTACGGCCCCCTTGACCAGCAATTTGCATAAAATAAACCGGCCCGGCGCGTAATTTGCGCCGGGCCGGTACAAAAGGCAAGTTTAATGAACGCATGCCGCTTTAATCGCGGCGCAGCCGAATAATTGCAGCCATCATTTTAAGTAAAGCCCAAGAGTATTTTACCGCTCCATTTTCAGCCTTGCGGCAAATATTCATCCAGCCGGTCCTTATTCCTCTTCAATTTCTTCCAGCCGGTAACCCGCATCTTCCACCGCTTTGCGTAACTTGGCGGTATTTACGGGGCAGGGGGCAGGGCCGTAAGTTATCTCGCCGGTAGCCATATTTATACGCGCCTCTTCAATGCCCGTGGCGGTCTGCACCAGGCTGGTAAGGGTCTGCTGACAGTCCGGCGTGCCTTGTATGCCGTATATGCAAAGTTTCTTGGCCATTTTATCCTCCTTTTGGTATCTGATATTAATATAGTGCCTCAGGACAAAATAGACCAGTATTTTTGTATTAATGCATGGTTGAAAATAGTTACAATAATAACGTTATAAAAAGTTGAGGAAGATAAGTGGTGAGAGCGCGGCGATTCTGCATAAAAATGGAAACTGGAGGCCTTAACGTATTAAAAGCGCCCGGAGAAGTGAGCCGCAGGACGCGGCGAATAAGAGATGAGGGAAAGAAACCCATTGAAAATGGCTCCTTTCCCTCTCTCGCATTTTTTCAATTTAGGCGAGGCAGCTTACCGCATTATTGCGCCTGCCCGGCAGGGGCGTAATGCACGGCGTGTTCCTCGCTGTTAAACTCCAGCGAGCATTCGCCGGCGCAGATGTGCCGCATGTCGTAGCTTATGGCCATGGCAGGCTCGAGGGAAGCGGAGATAAGACAGCCGTGGCGCATAACCTTGGTTACGCGATCAAAAATATCAGCGAATTCTTCGGGCATATGCGCGGCCACATCTATATCTATGCCAAGCACGCGGGCCTGCTTGCGCTCGTTCAGGCCAACGTGCAGGGTGGCTTTGCCGGTAATTTTTTCATAATGCGCGCCGCGCACCTCAAGGGCCTTGGCAAAGGCGCTGGCAAAACAGTTAAGCACCGATGCCGCCAAAAGCTGTTTGGCCGCGCCGCCGCGCTCGCCTTCGGGAATATTGGTGTAATCTATCTCAATGTCGTCCATGCATTGCGATTCAAGCTCCATTAACTGCCGGTTGCCCTTCTTGTTGTATGTGACTGTCAGATCCATAATTTTAGCCTTATATCCTTAAAAATAAATATGTTAAAATCGTACTTGTTAACTCTGCAATAATAGGTAGTCTCCTATAACACTTATGTCAATTGCGAAAATTTATAATTCGGGTTGTATTTTTCGCCGGA
Source organism: Desulfovibrionaceae bacterium (assembly GCA_031550525.1). GTDB lineage: Bacteria > Desulfobacterota > Desulfovibrionia > Desulfovibrionales > Desulfovibrionaceae > WRHT01. Next base: position 10,304 of record JAVBON010000037.1, on the reverse strand, counting down.
GTCGGCGCGGAGCTGAAGCAAGGCCTGTGAGCGGCAGCAGGCCTTTGAGACAAAGGTTTTTCTGGCGTATTGCTGTTTTGACGCGCCCTGCAAATAACGGACAAGCGCAAAGACATTGCGCCGGGCCTGAAATTGCGGTAGGCAGAAAGGCCTTGATACCGACTGGGTTGGAAGTAATATTTCCTTTAATTTTTACCTGCGCGGCCGCATGGCGCGGATAAGTTTTGCATATGCCTGCACGTACTTTTCATATAACCACTTTCGGCTGCCAGATGAATGTTAACGATTCGGACTGGCTGGCCCGCTCGCTCACGGATTTGGGCTATATTGAAGCCGCTTACGCGGATGCCGATATTCACATACTCAACACCTGCTCGGTGCGCGACAAGCCGGAAAACAAGGTCTACACCGAGCTGGGGCAGATACGCCTTTTGGCCAAAGCCAACCCGCAACGTGACATTATGGCCTGTGTGGGCGGCTGCGTGGCCCAGCAGGTGGGCGAAAAGCTTTTCGCCCGTTCCAAGGAGTTGCGGCTGGTATTTGGAACCGACGGCATTGCCGCCACTCCTGCGGCCATTGATATGCTGGCGCAAAACCCAGGCCAGAAGTTGGCTTTGCTGGATTTTTCAAAAGAATTTACCGAGCGCGACCCCAAAATACTTTCCGCCCCGGCCAGCCCGTCGGCTTTTGTAAATATCATGCAGGGCTGCGACAATTTTTGCGCTTACTGCATAGTGCCTTTTGTGCGCGGCAGGCAAAAATCTCGCGCTGCCGCGGCTATTCTGCAAGAATGCCGGAGCCTTCTGGAGCACGGCAGGCGCGAGATTACCCTGCTAGGCCAGAACGTAAACTCCTTTGGGCAGGATGCGCAAGGCGACGGCTCCAGCTTTACGGATTTGCTGCGCCAAGTTGCCGCCTTGCCGGGCCTTGCCCGCCTGCGCTTTATGACCTCGCACCCCAAAGACATGGCCCCGGAACTGATTGCTGCCTTTGCCGATCTGCCCAATCTGGCCCCGCGCCTGCACCTGCCGCTGCAATCCGGTTCCGACCGCATACTCAAGGCCATGGGCCGCAAATACGATTTGCGGCGCTATATGAGCCTGGTGCGCGGCCTGCGCGAGGCGCGGCCGGATTTACAGCTTTCCACCGACATTATTGTGGGCTTCCCCGGCGAGGACGAAGAGGATTTTGAAGCCACGCTCTCGGCTATGCAAGAGGCGGATTTCGCGGCCAGCTTCTCCTTTGCATATTCCGACAGGCCCGGCGCCAGGGCCAGCCAAATGCCCGATAAAATACCGCACAAGCTGGCCCTGCAAAGGCTGGCCCGTTTGCAGGCATGGCAGGACAAAAACGCCTCCCGCATTCTGGAGGCCAGAACAGGTTCTGATACCACTGTGATTATTGAGGGCGGCAGCCTGAAAAACGAAATGCCGGATAACGCGGTGGCGCATCAAAGCTGGCACGGCAAAGACCCTTACGGGTTCTCCGTAAATATAGCGGTGCCGCCGGAACGGCATATACAGGCGGGCGATCTGGTTAACGTGCGTATAACCGGTACCGGCAGGCATACCCTGAAGGGCGAGCTGGAATAAGAATGCCCCCGCAGGGCCATGGGCGCGCAAAACACCTCTGTAAGACAGTAATCATGCCCTTTGAGACGAATATGGAAGAGGGGCTGAACAAACAGCCCCTCTTCTACTGACGCGATGCGCGCGTTTATGTTTTTTGGCATGTCCCGCCAAGCGGATTTTTTACTTCCACCTGGTGATCTTCAGGTTGGAGAAATGCGCCAGCGTGCCCGTGCCCAGCCACAACGCCACCCAGCCGTGTCTGGCTGCATCCATTTTCATGTCGTTCACCACCAGCGTAGGGTGGCTGTTGCCATGCACGTACAACCGGGCCTTGCCGTCGCGGAACTCTACCCGCAGGCTGGTCCAGGCATTCAGTTCCAAATCCACGTAAGATTCGTACTTTTCAGGCTCTTCCTTGCGCAAGCGGCTCCAGGGATGATCCGGAAAAGCGTAATACTGGCAGGAGTGGTTGCGGCGGATTTGATCTTCCGCCCGCCCGTTGGCCGGTCGAATATAAATGCCCTCGTGCTTCAAGTCGGGCGTGATGCGAAAAGCCACACCCACAAAACCGCGTGCCAGGCCCGGCGCGCCGGGGGCCATATCGCCCGCCACATCCACCTCTATTACCCCGTTATGCAAATCCAAATCAGGCAGATATATAAAATCCGGCGGATCTTCGCCTATAAACGGCGTATCAGGGTTATACCGCACCTCAATGCAATCGCGCCCTTTAAAGTGCGTTGGTTTGGCGAAAACGCGGTTAAGGGTAAAACCCTCCAGACTGCTCAGTGATAATTCTTTTACTTCAAGTACTTCAGCCCCTTCGGCCAAAGTATGAACATATTTTTTACTCATGGCAAACCTCCCGATTAACGGTAAGTTAGCGGTTTACCGGTTATATACCGGAGGGCCGCGCAAAAAAAACCTGTCTGCCCTAACAACATGCAAAAGACGCATCCAAACCAGATTTCGACACTTCCTGCGTCTCACCCCTTTGGGGCGGTCACCTGGTTACGCCACCCGATTTTGCTTTCCTGCAAAATTTCCGGCTTGCTCCGCTTCGCGGCTAGGCTGTGCCAATTCCAACCCAATTATGGGGCAAGGCTTGGGCTCGTTGCGCCAAAGCTTAGCTATTCAGCATTACCAGGCCAAGAATAGCTACCAGGGGCAATGCTCTTTCCAGCTCCTTGCGGGGGCCTGGGCAGCGCCCCTGCGCTCATAAATACTGTTTCATCAGCTAGCCCTACAAAGCCTTGGCAACCCGCGCTTAAAACAGCCCTTCCTTGCCGTTGGCGCGCAAGGCGGCGTCGCACATGCCAAAGTGATACATATGGTGCCCGGACAGGCCGGTGAGCACGCCCGCCAGGGTGCTTTCAAAGCCTACGCGGCTGCTGAAGCCTTCGTGCTTTTTAGCCAGCATGGCATCGTTGATGGAGGCGAAGTATTTATCGGCCCAGGCGTTAATTTCTTTGGCAAAAGCGGCCAACTTGGCTTTATCCATCGGGGTTTTGGTGAGATCTTGAAAAGTAAGCACTTCCCGGCCATAGGGGTAAGCTATGCTTTCTTGCTCGCCGGCGCCTTTCAAAAAGAAAGGCACGCAGGCCACGGCGTGGTAAACGGTTTGCCATACCGGAAATTTGCCGGAGGGCTGGGCCCAAATGTTATCCGGGCAAATTTCTATGAACTTGTCAAACATTCCGGCGGCGCGTTTATACTGCCCGATAATACCATTCATAATTTCAGTGCTCATGGCTGCTCTCCTGCTTGTTGAAGTGATGGTTTAACTATTGAAAAATTATCCGTTTTCAGACCCGGATAAATTGTCGATAACACGGCCCAGCAGCGCTATAAGCTGGTCTTGATCCGCCTTGCTCATATCCTGCCACATGATTTTGTGCAGCTTATACGAGATATCCTCGGCAGTTTCGCATAAAAGCATGCCTTTGGGCGTAAGCTTTACAAGCTGCACCCGCGCGTCATCGGCCACGGTCTCGCGCGCTATGTAGCCGTTACGCTCCAGGCTCTGCACCAGTGTGGTCAAGGTGTTCTTTTTACGTTTGGTGGCAACGGCCAGCTCACCCATGTTAAGGGGGCCGCCCATTAAAGCCAAAAGCACGTCGCCGTGCTGCGGCATAATATCATGCACCCCATTGCCGGCCAGACTTTTGATAATAAAATCCTGCCCCAGGCCGCGCAGCCTGCCTATCATGTTAAGTATTGGCGTAACTTGTATTTCGTTCTTCATGCCCATTGTTTAGTTCGATATCGAACTTTAGTCAAGATATTTCTTTTCCCTCCGCTCATATACCCGGCACAATATAAAAAAAGCCGCATGGTTAGAAAAAATAGATGAATTACTGGTTTTTAAGCTCTGGACAAGTCGCCCATATTCTCTTACCAATGGACGGCAACTAAACTGGCCGACGCCTAGGCTGTACGCGACAGCGCCGGATTTTGAACTATGCAAATTGAGGATGTTATGAAAGTATATCTCATAGGAGCAGGACCAGGCGACCCCGGACTGTTGACAATTAAGGGCAAAGACGTATTGCACAAAGCCGACGTGCTTGTGTACGATTACCTTGCCAATAGCAGTTTTCTTAATTTTGCGCGGCCTGACGCCGAAATTATTTATGTGGGCAAAAAAGGCGGAGATCACACCCTTTCGCAAGAAGAAATAAACCAGCTTATAGTCAAAAAGGCCAAAGAAGGCAAAGTGGTGGCCCGCCTTAAGGGCGGCGACCCCTATATGTTTGGGCGGGGCGGCGAAGAAGCCGAGGAACTGGCGGAAGCCGGCGTCCCCTTTGAAGTGGTGCCGGGCGTTACCAGCGCCATAGGGGCTGCGGCCTATGCCGGAATACCGCTTACGCACCGGGCCATGTCTTCTTCCGTTACTTTTGCCACAGGGCACGAAGACCCAACCAAGCCGGAATCGGCCCATAACTGGGAGGCGCTGGCCAAAAGCAGTTCCACCCTGGTTTTCTTTATGGGCATGAAAAACCTGCCCGAAATATGCTCAAAACTTCTGGCCGCCGGTATGGCCCCGCGCACTCCGGCAGCCCTTATACGCTGGGGCACCACCCCCAAGCATAAAAGCCTTGTAAGCACGCTCAAAGCCTTGCCAGCCGACGCGCAAAAGCACGGTTTTTCCGCCCCCAGCCTTATTATCATAGGCAAAGTGGTAAGCATGCACGACACCATAGGCTGGTTTGAGAAAAAACCGCTGCTGGGCAAAGGCGTGGTGGTTACCCGCGCCCGCGAGCAGGCCAGCGACATTGCCTCGCTTCTGGCCGAGCAGGGCGCCAACGTTATACAGTTCCCCACCATAGACATACAGCCGCTGGACGATTACTCCGCCGTGCGCAAAACCTTGGGCTACCTCAACTCCTACGACTGGGTAGCCTTTACCTCGGTTAACGGCGTAAGCTACTTTTTCGAGCAGCTTTACGCCATAGGCGCCGATGCCCGCGCCCTGGCCGGGTGCAAAATTGCGGCCATAGGCCCGGCCACGGCCCAAGCCCTGAAAAAACGCGGCATAAAACCCGATTTTGTGCCGGAGCGTTTTGTGGCCGAAAGCGTTGTGCAAGGGCTTACCGCCTTGGGCATTTCCAACAAACGCATACTCATACCCCGCGCCAAAGTGGCCCGCGACGTGCTGCCCGAGCAACTTGGCAAGGCCGGAGCCTGCGTGGACGTGCTGCCCATATACGAGACCAAACCCGGACAGGGACGCAGGGAAGAAGTGTTGGAAATGCTGGAAAACGGCGACATACAGTGCGTTACCTTCGGATCATCCTCCACCGTTGATAACTTTCTCTCGCTCATTCCCGCCTCCAAGCTCAAGGAGTACCCCAACCTCAAGTTTGCCTGCATTGGGCCCATTACCTCAAAAACGCTGGAGAAATACGGCCTGAGTTGCGATTTTCAACCAACTGATTACACCATCCCCGCACTGGTGGATATACTGATCAAAAAATTATAGGGGCCCGAGCGGCAGCAAAGCCGGCAATTTCGCAAGAAAGCAAAAGGCGATAAGCATAAATCAAGTTTTGGGTATACCGCCGGGCTTATGATTCCGTATAGTGTTTTATTGTTGGCACAAACCTGTTTGGCAGGTTTGTGCCGGTATTTTTTATCCCACCTATGCGTTTTTTTACCGGCGGACAAAGCTCTTTCTTGATATGCCACTGTTATGCGCGTATGTTTATAAGAACGCCAACAACCATACTGAGGTTCATATGCCTAACGCGTCCGGTAAAAACTCCGACCAAAACATGCGGCACGCCATGGATCTGGTCTTTTTCGAGCAATGGCTCCGTTTTTATTTTATCTCTGAAGAAGATGGAAAACTCTTTTTGCGCATGCCGGAAAAAGAATTTGAGCATTCCAAAACCATGCATCCGGATTTATTCCCCATAGCCGTGGCTTTAAACGACCGCGAAATAGACCACCAAACCGCCCTCAGCGCCTTGTGCGACAGCATGATCAGCGGCCCTTACGCGCTGGACGGCCAAGCCTGGGCACAAGTGCTGGCCGGAGATAGGTTCCGGCTGGTATTACAGTTGCTAAGCTTTTGGGTGCAAGCCGAAGAAGAAAAGCTGGATGAGCAGGTGCTCTCCTTTGCCCAATGGCGCGACAACTTCATGCTGTGGAGCGAGCAGCCAAGCATAAAGGACTATGTGGCCCGCCTGCGCATGGCCGACAGCGAAAGCCCGGATTTTTCCACAAAAATACAGTAATGCCGCGCCTTATTGCAGACGATCTTTTAGCCTTTACGCGGCGCGCCACGGCAGCCGCTTTGGCCCGCGCCCGCGCAACACGCCCCTGCGCCGCGCCCTGGCCGCTGGCCGTGGATGCCACAGCCGGAAACGGAAACGATACCGAGCACCTGGCCCGCTACATAGGCCCAAACGGGCTGGTGCTGGCCTTCGATATTCAGGAAAAAGCCCTTGAAAACACCCGCCAACGCCTTGAGCGGGGCGGGCTTTTGCCGCGCGTGCGCCTTATAAACGACAGCCACGCTAACATACCCGCCCATTTGCCGCAAAACTCGCGCCCGGCCATAGCCATGTTCAACCTGGGTTTTCTGCCCGGCGGCCCGCCCCGGCTTACCACCCTGCCCCAAAGCAGCCTGGCGGCCCTTAATGCCTTGGCTGCGCCCCTAATACCCCAAGGCCTAATCACAGCGCACTGCTACACGGGGCAAGAACACGGCCCGGAAGAAGCCGAAGCCGTAAACGGATGGATGAGCGCCCTGCCCTGGCAAAGCTGGCGCGTGGCCCGCTACGACTTTTGCAACAAGCCAGGCAACTACGAAGTGTTATATCTGGCGGAGAAGATTGCCGAATAAGCGATAAATGCATAGAGGATGAAGCCAGATTTATAAGATCTGCCTTCATCCTCTATGCATTTATTTGTCTTATAAGTCGCGGTCTAACCCGCGCCTTGTTTTTAACCCATCTTGTCGTCTGGCTCTTCGGTACCTTCGACGCGCACTTCTTTCTGGAAGCCGGGCTTGCCCGCGCCGGGCACGCGCCAGGTGGTCACATCTATGCGGGGTATGGCCACTTCTTTGGGTTTGGGCAGTTGCGGAACCCATTCGTAGGGCAGGCGGTAGGAGCGGTACACCATGTTGATATAGCGGCCGCCGGTACCCCAGTGCGGGGAGACGTATTCCCATACCAGTTCAAAGTCTTTGGTCACTTCAAGGAAGCGCCCTGCCGCGCCTTCGCAAATCATGGTGTTGCCGTTGGGCAGGCGCTGGGCGCTGCTGATGTAGGGGCTGTAAAAACGGAAGGCGTCCATGGGCATCATGTAGCCAAGAGACTTGGCGTTGCACTGCCACACTACTTCCAGCGTGGTCGGGTCTATTTCCAAAATGCGGGAATAGTCGCGCAGGGCGTTTTTGCCGCCTATGGGGGCAGACGGGTTCGGCGCGCCGTAGCCGGCCCAGCCGCCGTTGTCGAACACAAGTATGTTGCCTTCACCCGGCAGGCCGCGCGGGATCATATGCGCGTGGTGCTGGCCTATAATCCAGCCCATTTTGCGCAGTTCCGGCGTACGGCTGTAATCCGGCCCAAGCTGCCAGACTATTTTGCCGGTCTTTTTGCTGAGTATAAGGATTATGTTGGTTTCGCGGCCATCTATAATGATGTTGTCGGGGTGAAAGCGTTCGTCGCCCTGATCATACCATCTGTTGGGTCCGAGCACGGACATGGAGTTTACGTGCATCCAGTCGCCAACATCGGGGCCGCCAGCGCTGAAGCCGCCTGCTTTACGGTTGGGGCTGCGGGCAAGGGCATTGCGGGCCACTTCGTCAAAGCCCATTTCCTCAACGTGGTCGCTGCACAGCCATTCCCAAATTATTTCGCCTTTCCAGTTAACTTCGTAAATCACGTCATCCAGCAGAGCATGCTCGCTGATGTAGGGATTTTTAACGTTTCTATGGCTAAGCACCAAAGTGTTGCCGGAATCGGTCTTGGCCTCGGCGCCGGGCGCGTAGTAGCCGGTGGTGCTGCCTTCGCGCTGGTAGTCGTGGTGCTGGCGGGCCATCCAGGTAGGCTCATGGCCTGGGTCTTCAATCAGTTCGGCCTTATCGAACTTCCATACGATGTTGCCGTCAAAATCCACCTGCACCAGGTCGGTTTGATCCTGAAAGCCATAACGCACGTCGCGCTTGGCGCGGCTGCCCATTACAAAGCCGCCGGGCAGAATTTTATTGGGAAAACCCTGCAAGTCGCGCCACAGGTGCAGCTCGTTGCCATTCATGTCGATAAGCAAAGCACCTTTGGTGTTCGCCTGAAAAATGGTGAATCCGTTCCAGCACTTATCCGGATTATAGATAGTAGCGCCGGACGGGTACACACTTGGATGACCCATAACACTTCTCCTTTTGTAAAAATACCAGGTAGAACCACTTAAACGCCGCCATTAACGCGGCCTGTGCAGCCACATGCAAACCCGCGGCTTGCGGAGCAAAATCCGGCCACGGAAAATGTACAATACACAAGTAAAACAAATTCTTGCGGTGATTGGACATTTTTTCACAAACTGCATTAGATTATCACGCAACCAAAAATCTGGCAAATGTTTTGCGTCTGGGGCGCAAAAACCTCAACTGGACAACCTATATTGAAATGTTCTATAAATATGCTTCAAAATTCCTAATCATACCGCCCGTATTTGACGGCAAAAGGATGTTTATGAAAAGCAGAAACTGCCTGAAACTGATTATTTCCATGGCTATTTTACTGGCCCTTGCAGCACCGGCCACGGCCAGCGGCGTATTTACCGGCGTAAAGGTAAGCACGCTGGGTGTTGGCATGGATGTTGGCTACCAGTTTACCGACTGGTTTAAAATACGCCTTAACGGCAACTACCTGCCGCTGGATTTTTCGCATGAAATTGAAGATATCGAGTATGATATCGAGACCAAAAGCCCCACAGCCGGTCTATTGCTTGATCTGCACCCATTTTCCGGCAAATTCCGCATAAGCGCTGGCCTTTACTACCGCGACTTTGATGTCGACCTTACCGCCACGCCACACAAGGCTGTGGATATAGGCGATTACAGGTTTCAGGCCTCTGAGGTAGGAAAACTGGAAGGCAACATAACCTTTGACAAGTGGGCCCCGTATGTTGGCCTGGGCTGGGGCATGGGCGGCGGCAAACACTCCAACTTCAGCCTTGATTTCGACATAGGCGCTATGTGGCTCTCCGGCACCAAGGTTACATACAAGGCCACCGGCCCCATTTCCGACCCATCTCTCGTTGGCCACGCCAAATACCAAGAGTATGTGGACGCCGTGGATAACGAAATAAAAGACATAGAAGACGACGTGGATAAATGGGGCGTATACCCCATTGTAAGCATAGGCTTTTCCTACCGCTTTTAACCGGCGCTCCCAAATACGTTACAATAAAGAAGCCGTTGCAACCGCAACGGCTTCTTCATTGTAAATACATACGCGGTACCGGACTCGAACTTACTTTCTAAAAGGCTCCAGTTCCTTCAAAAAGGCTTCCGGCGTTTCAAAGCCGTTTTTCACAGCCTTGTCGGCATATTCAACAGCCTTTTTACCGTCGCCCTTTTCCAAATACACCAAGGCCAGATTGTTAAAGGCCGGGGCGAAATTCGGGTGAATTTTCAAGGCCTGCTCGTTCATGGAAATGGCGGAGTCCAAATCGCCAAGCATGTAATAGGCCGCGCCCAGCGAAGACAAAGCCTGCACAAACTTGGGGTCCCACTTGACGGCCTTTTTAAAGGCGGCTACGGCATCTTCGGCCTCACCCTTCTGCAAATGCACAAAGCCTATATTGGCCCAGGCAATGGCAAAACGCGGCTGGCAGTTGGCCGCCTCCTTATTATAGTTAAGGCAGCCGTCCAAATCGCCGCGCTGCAGGCAAATGCCGCCAAGCTGCACGTAAGCTTCAGACAAACGCGGCGCATGCTCAACCGCGCTGCGGAAAGATTCTTCGGCCGCCGCAAAATCGCGCTTGCTCAAAAGCGCCAAGCCCAAATTGTAATGGTGCGAGGCACAGTCCGGCGATTGCGCTGCCTGCGCCCGCAAATTGCTGATGTAATCATCCAGGTTGTCATACTGTTGTGGCATTGGTGGTCCTTTTTTGGGGGGGGGGGGGGGGGGGGGGGGGGGGGGGGGGGGGGGGGGGGGGGGGGGGGGGGGGGGGGGGGGGGGGGGGGGGGGGGGGGGGGGGGGGGGGGGGGGGGGGGGG
>JAVBON010000032.1:0-57490 GCA_031550525.1 Desulfovibrionaceae bacterium | reverse complement strand
GAACGTGCCGCACACGACGCCGACTTCGCCGCACACGACGCCGAACTCGCCGCACTCCGCGCGATGCTCCCCCCCCCCCCCCCCCCCCCCCCCCCCCCCCCCCCCCCCCCCCCCCCCCCCCCCCGCGCCCCGCGGGGGCCGGGGGCGCCCCGCCGCGCCGGGGGGGTTGCCGGGGGGGGGGGGCCCCCCCCCCCCCCCCCCCCGGGGTGAATGTTTTTGTGGAGCCACTGCTCCACAAAAAAAGAGGGGCGAGCGCCCCTCTCTTATATTGTCGCGGCTACGCCGCTTCCATATTTATCTTACTCCGCCCCGAAGGGGGGACTCCCCCCTTATTATCTTACAATCGCCTCGAAGGGGCTTCAAAAAATTGTCACTGTCACTAGTAAAAAATTGCCGGGTTCCAATTTTATCTTTCCAATGCGCAAAAATTAATCAATTAATTCAATTGATTAATTTTTGCGCATCCCCTTTGGCACGAGCTTTGCTAGTGCCAAGGCATGGATGATTCTTTAACCATGCAGCCAAAAAACGCAAAGGGCATAATGCTGGCTGCAAGTTCTTTTCGGAGGGGTTTAAAATGAGCAAACATATCGATTACGAAATCAACCGCGAACTTGGCGAATGCTACCTGTTTATGGGCGAATACGACAAGGCCGCCGACTATTACAAAAAGGCTGTGGATTGCGAAACCGGCAATGCCGCTCCCTACCTTGGCCTGGCCACCATTGCCGTGCAAAAGGGCAAGTTGGATGATGCCATAGTCAACTACAAGATGGCTGTGGATATCGACCCCAGCGACAAGGCTTATGCCGGTCTCGGGCTGGTGGAAATGGAGCGCAACGCGCACAACGAAGCCTTCGCGCACTTTGGCGAATCTTTAAGACTGAACGCCATGAACATGATTGCCATGAACTCCATGCTGCAACTGGCCTACCAGCTTGGCAGGGTGGAAGAAATGCTGCCCCGCTTTGAGGCCGCGCTGGCTGAAGAAGATAACGACACCATACGCTTTACCATGGCCGGCTGTTTGAGCTATCTTGGCCGTAACGGCGAAGCGCGCGGGCAACTTGAAATTTTACTGGGCAAAAATCCGGCCAACGCCAACGCCCAAGAGCTTTACGCCCACATAGCGGCGTAAATCCTGCCCTGACTGCCATCAGTGCAGGAATCATCCCCTCCCCAAAAGGTTCTCCGGTTCGGAGCCGTGCTTCGGACCGGAGGATCAGCTTGAAGCGGGCAGGGGATGCTGGCTTGTAAAGTTTATGGCTGGCGCTCTCCGCAGGGCTTCCGTAATGTTTTCGCCACCATTTTTTACATGAATATTTTGCAAACTCATGTTGCCGCGCCAGCTTGCGCCAATTTTACGACGCTGTTTACAGCGTCTTTTTTTTGTAAATTGAATACCTCCCGCTATGATATGCCCCCATCAGGATTTCTAAACCTTCAGCCTAGTGGGGCTTTCTTACTTTATCTATCTTGATTGGGGCATGTCACAGTGCTGGGGGATATTTTTTATACCTGCCGTTTTATTGCCCTACTGTGGGAATATTAGTAATCTCCCCCTAAGGCTGGCTTTTATGCTTGTGGAAGCTTGCCAGACGCGCGAGCCGGATGCGCGCGACCGCATGCGCCCGGCCCGGAGCTAAAACCGTTGTTAGCCGTACAGGCTGGATGCCAGGCCGTGAAATATGCCGGGCTCAGGAGGAGCATATGCGATATATATTTGCGCGAGTGCAAGGAAAGCTGCATGCAAACCTGTAAAACAGATTACGCCGGCGCTTTGCCGCCCAAAGTAAGCGTGTTGGGGGCAGGCGCCCTTGGCAGCATTTATGGGGCTTATCTTTCGGAGGGCGGTTGCGAGGTAACGCTTATAGTCAGGCGCGCCGAAGAGGCACAAGCCATTAATTCCGGCGGCCTGTGCCTGCGGCGGGCGGATGGCTGCAAAACATATACAAGGGCGCGGGCGGTATTTCACATAAGCGAGACCCCTGCGCCGGATTTGCTGCTGTTCTTGGTTAAAGGGCCTGATACCGCTGAGGCCGCTGCCGGGGCCGCCCCCTATATTCCAGCCGGATGCACGCTTTTAACGCTGCAAAACGGGTTGGGGAACGTTGAAAAAATATCCGAATTCATCCCGGCTCATCAGATCATCGCGGGCGTCAGCTATACTGGAGGCACACGGATTAAGCCGGGCGAGGTGATGCTGGGCGGGGTGGGGCCGACTATAATAGGCGAGATGGACTCAAAAATGACCCCGCGCCTGCGGCGAGTTGCGGAGCTTATTGGCGGCAGCGGCCTGCCGGTGCAGATTTCTGAAAACATTCAGGGGCATATCTGGACCAAAGCCATAGTAAACGCGGCAATAAACCCCTTGGCCGCTCTTACCAGGCTGAGCAACGGGCGCTTGGCGGCCTGCGAGGAGAGCCGCAGGCTTATGCGGCAACTGGCGGAGGAGGGCGCTCAAGTGGCCAGTATGCTCGGTATAAGGCTGGAGACGGACGACCCGGCGGCCTACGCGCTGGCTGTGGCTGAAAATACCGGCAGCAACTCGGCTTCAATGTTGCAGGACATTTTGAATAGCCGCGCCACTGAAATAGAAAGTATAAACGGAGCCATCGCCACTATGGCCCGCAAGGGCGGTTTGGAGACTCCACTTAACCGGGCAATTACGGATATGATCCGCTTGCTTGAAAAAAGTAGCTTGACGTAGTATTCGATATATAATAATAACTGTTACTGTTAAAGAGTATAAGCAGCCAGCTTTATTTGAGCTAGCGGGGTAACTAGTTTGTGTACGCAGCCAAAAAATAACAGATCCTTTTTACGTAATAGTTTTATACTATATAAATCGTATTGGAATATATACGCGAGAGTATATAAATCCGACGTTGGCCCAATCAACGCCAAGATGCCTGTTGCCACTTTTACAGGCAAATACCAGGGAGGAATCTATGAAATCTTTGAAGGGGACCGCAACGGCAAAGAACCTGTTAGCCGCATTTGCTGGTGAATCGCAGGCCAGAAACCGCTACACCTATTTTGCCAGCCAGGCAAAAAAGGACGGTTTTGTGCAAATATCAAACATTTTTGCTGAAACCGCCGATCAGGAAAAAGAGCACGCCAAGAGGCTTTTCAAGTTTATGGATGGCGGCGAGGTTGAAATTACGGCCGCTTTCCCCTTTGGCGTTATAGGCGCGACCGAGGGCAACCTGGTTGCCTCTGCCGCCGGTGAGCATTATGAATATACCGAGATGTATCCCGGTTTTGCCAAAATAGCCGAGCAAGAGGGCTTTGCGGAAATTGCCGCTGCCATGCGGGCCATAGCAGTGGCGGAACACTGGCACGAAACGCGGTTTTTGGCCTTTGCCAAAAATATTAAGGAAGGCCGCGTGTTCGCGCGGGAACAGGCCACTAAATGGCGCTGCCATAACTGCGGCTACATCCATGAAGGAACGTCAGCCCTTAAATTGTGCCCGGCCTGCGCGCACCCCATGGATCATTTTGAAGTATTGACGACTCCCTGGTAAGGAGCCCTTCCGGGCGCGGTTTGGGGGCGGCGGCCCTCTGCCTCTTGATGTCTTTCAGACATTCAAGAAAATACCCTGTTGAGGCGAATATAAAAGAATATGGATGCCGCATAGCGGCATCCATATTCTTTTATATTCGTCCCGGCAGGGGCATCACCCTACTCCCGAAGTGGGCCGGGGTAAAGGGAGTTGCCCTTAAATTACCTTATTCAAGGGGTATTCTATAATCCCCTCCGCCCCAGCCTCCACCAGGCGTGGTATAAGGTCACGCACGGTTTTTACCGTTATTATCGCCTCAAGGGCGTGCCAGTCGGAGTCACGCAGGCTGGCGATGGTGGGCGAGTTGAGGGAGGGCAGCAAATCTATAACGCATTGCAGGTTGGCCGTACGCACGTTCATTTTCAAACCTACCAGCGATTCGGCCTTTAACGCGCCTTGCAGCAGCATGTTAATCTGTTCTATTTTCTTGCGCTTCCACGGGTCGGCCCAGGCCGCGGGGGTGGCTATTAGCTGGGTGTTGGTCACCAGCACTTCATCTATAATGCGCAGCCCGTGGGCGCGTATGGTGGTTTCCGTTTCCGTAACTTCCACAATGGCGTCGGCCAGGCCTTCCACTACTTTGGCTTCGGTGGCGCCCCAAGAATACTCTACCTTTACGGGTATACCCTTAGCTTCAAAATAACGCTGGGCCAGGCCGGTAATTTCCGTGGCCACGCGTTTTCCGGCCAAATCTTCGGGCTTGTGGTAGGGCGAGTCTCCGGCAACGGCCAGCACCCAGCGGGCCGGGCGGTTGCTTACCTTGGAATATATGAGGTCGGATACCAAGTGTACGTTGGCCTGGTTTTCCATAATCCAGTCCTTGCCGGTAAGGCCCGCGTCAAGCACGCCGTCGGCCACGTAACGGGGCATTTCTTGCGGGCGGCACAGGCGGGTGCTTAGCTCGGGGTCGTTTACCTCAGGAAAGTAATTGCGCGCGCGCATGCTTATCTTCCAGCCGGATTTGGCGAAAAGGGCAATGGTGGCTTCTTCCAGCGAGCCTTTGGGTATGCCGAATTTAAGGGTGGGCTGGTTCATCTATTTGTAAACCTCCTTGGGGTCGAATATTTTGGGGCAGCATTCGCTGACATTTCCGTCTTTAAGCTCGCGGTAAAAACAACTGGCGTAGCCGGTATGGCAGGCCGCGCCGCCTATTTGGTCCACCACAAGCACTATGGCGTCGCTATCGCAATCAAGGCGTATGGACTTTATTTTTTGCACGTGTCCGGAGCTTCCGCCCTTATGCCACAATTCCTGACGGCTGCGGCTGTAATAATAGGCCTCGCCGGTCGCCAGAGTTTTATCCCAAGCTTCCTCATTCATGTAGGCCAGCATCAAGACTTCGCCGGTTTGCGCGTTTTGCGCTATGGCCGGGGCCAACCCTCCGCACTTGGCGAAATCGGGGCGAAACTCAGCGGAAATACTCATCATTATACTCCAGACATATGTAATTACGCTATTAAAGCTTTGTTTATAGTTGTATTTTGGTCTTGTCGCGGGTAAAATGCCGCAACATCTTGCCACGCGAAATAAAAGCACGCACGAAGCCATCTCATAATTAGAATTTTTGTTCTCTGGCAAGGAAGGTTGGTTGATGCGCCGCGTCCTGCGGCTCACCCCTTCGGGGCGGCTTCACTGCGTTACGCCGTCCAATTTGGCTATCCTGTCAAATTGTCAGGCCGGAGCGAGGTGTATACAGGCATACATAAGCTTCGGGCTGGACCAAACTGACGCAGCCAGAGCAGGCGCGGCCTCAAGCGAGACAAAAATGCAATTATGAGTTGGCTTCTAACCCTTAAGGTCGGTTGCTGGCAAGGGCTTGCCTTCAATATTTTTTACTTTGTTATCCTGTTCTGGGCTTTAAAAAAAAAGAAAAATGCTCTAATGTCTCAGACGAGCAAGGAGTGAATATGCTTATAGTCCGTTCAAAACTTCAAGGGGTTACGCTTTTCAAACCCAATATCATACAGGATGAACGCGGCTTTTTTATTGAGAGTTATCGCTCCGCCACACTGGAGAAAATTGCTCCGAAAATGGTATTTATTCAGGATAACCACGCCCGCTCGGAGCAGCGCGGCGTGTTGCGCGGTTTGCACTACCAGAAACCACCCGCCGCTCAGGCCAAATTTGTTTGGGTGACAAGAGGGTCTATTTTTGATGTGGTGGTAGACCTGCGCAAAGATTCCCCCACCTTCGGCAAATGGGAGGCCTTTTCCCTTTCCGCCGGTAATTTTCTGCGCCTTTTGGTGCCCAGAGGCTTTGCCCACGGCTATATGACCTTGGAGCCCGGCACGGAAGTTCAATATAAAGTAGACGCTTATTACGCGCCTGAAACCGAGGGCGGCGTGGCCTGGAACGACCCTGAGCTGGGCATACCCTGGCCGGATATTGAGCCCATAATGTCCGATAAAGACAAACGCCAGCCATGCCTGCGCGATATTGAATCGCCGTTTTAGTTTGCCGCTGGTGTTGCTTTGCGTTTTGCGCGGCAATGCCGCGTTTCCCGTCCCGAGGCGCTTGTTGATTTATGCACAAGCAAAGCCGCGCGGGGCTTGGCGTTTACCTGTTGATTAGGCTTGACGTAACGGCTCGCCTAATTTAGAACTTGCACAAATTTTTTGTACATAGCCACATTAGTATTTAGTTATTCCGCGTAATTTCGGGTTTTGCCCGCAAGAGCGCGGTTTGGCTGCAACGCGCCATTCCGGCGCACAAAGCCGCAAGCTTTGTTCAAAGTTTAAGTCGCGAGGCAAAGGGTATGGAGGAGAAACAACAAAAAGCCACAGGCGCAGGCTGTAGTTTATGCGGTATCGCGCCTTTCATCCTTGGTCTGGTTGTGGCGCTTATTTTTGGCTGGTGGGCCTTCCCCAGCCTCCTTTACAGCGAAAAACAGCAACCGGTTTACTTCAGCCACAAAATTCACGTTGAAAACGCCGGCCAAACCTGCGCGGATTGCCATTTTTTGCGCGAGGACGGCAGTTTTTCGGGCCTGCCCTCCACCGCCGTATGCGCCGGCTGCCACAGCGGCATAATGAGCGAGGAAGGCTCGGAGTTTTACGCTGTTGAGCGTGACTACGTGGAAAAATACGTGGAACAGGAAAAAGAAGTTGACTGGCTTGTGCACCAGTACCAGCCCGACAACGTGTTTTTCAGCCACGCGGCCCATATGCAGAGCGCATGCGCCAACTGCCATACGGAATTCGACCCTGAAAACTCTGAACTGGACCCGTCTGACGAAAATTACGTTAAGCCGGACGCGTTTTGCAACCTGTGCCATCCATCCGTTGAGGAACTGGACAAGAACCTGACCTTTAAAGAAGACAGGCTCACCGGCTATAGCAAAACGACCATGAAAATGTGGCAGTGCGAGCAGTGCCATGCCAACCCAGGGCATTACGGCACCACCAACTCCAATAATGCCTGCTATACCTGCCATAAGTAAAGGGGTGGAATATGGGTCTCGATAGACGTGCTTTTTTAAAATTCGCCACAGGCGCGGGCGCGGGCATTCTGGCCACGCCCGTGGTCTGGAAAATGCTTGATGACGTATCCATCTGGTCGCAGAACTGGTCATGGATTCCTAAAAACCCCAAAGGCGTAAATACTTACGAGCTTACTACCTCCAAGCTTTGCCCCTCGGCCTGCGGCCTTAAGGTGCGCCTTGTTGCCGGCAACCCCGTACGCGCGGTAAGCAACCCCGAGCATCCGTTTGGCGGCGGCATATCGGCTCTGGCTGCGGCTGAAGTGCAGCTTATGTACAGCCCGGCCCGTGTGAAGGCTCCCTTGCAGCGCAAGAGCGACGGCGCCTTTGTGCGCATTACCTGGGACGAAGCCGAAGCGCTTTTGGCCGCCAAACTTAAAGAGGCAGGCTCTAGTCTGGCCTGCGTGAGCGGAGACGAAACCGGCAGCAGCATGGACGTTCTCTCCGCCTTTATGAAGGCGCGCGGCGCTGCCGATATGTATATGATGCCCTCCGAAGCCCAGGCCGCAAGCCGCGCCTGGCAGCTTATGGGTGGCAACGGCCAGATTGGCTACGACTTTGAAAACAGCGACTTCGTGCTGGCCATAGGCGCCAACGTGCTTGAATCTTGGGGCACTTTCATAGCCAACCGCAAGGTTTTCGCAACCAAGCGCCCGCACGGCGAAGCGCCACAGGCCGCCTTTGTATACGCAGGCCCTGTGCAGGCAGGCGGCGCGGCCGTGGCCGACCAGTGGATAGGCCTTAAGCCCGGCACCGAAACGGTGTTCGCCCTTGGCCTTGCCAACCTGCTGGTACAGCAGGGCCGCGCCATTAATGCGCCGGACTTCGCGGCCTTCAAGGAAATGATTAAGGAATTCACCCCGCAAAAGGTGGCATCCCTTACCGGCGTTCCGGCAAAAACCCTTGAGAATGTTGTTAAAAAGCTTATGCAGGCGTCCAGCCCCTTGGTGGTTGCCGGTTCTGAATTCAACCAGGGTGGAGGCGCTACCCCCATTATGGCCGGCGTGGCCGTTAACCTGCTTTTGGGCGGCAAGAATATAAAGAATGTGCCGTTGGGCAACACCGCCCTGAAAGGAGCGGAAAACCGCAATACCCTGTTCGCCAAGGATCTGGTGGCTTACATAGCCTCGGGCCCCAAAGCCAAGGTAATGCTTTTTTACGAAGCAAACCCGGTTTACGCCCTGCCCAGCCCGCAAAAGGTTAAGGAAGCTATTAAAGCCGTGCCTTTCAAGGTAAGCTTCAGCGCCTTCCTTGACGAAACCTCCGCCATGTGCGACCTGGTGCTGCCCATGCCCTTGGGCCTGGAGCGCCTTGACGACATAGAAAGCCCCTACGGCTGCGGCAAGAGTTATTACACCCTCAGCCGCAAAACCATGGCCCCGGTGGTGGACGCCAAACACGGCATGGAAGTGCTGCTGGCCGCATCCGCCAAAATAGGCAGCATGCTTGCTCCCTCTTGGCAAGAGGTGCTTAACACCAAGGCCGCCGGTCTTGGCACTACCTTTGCAAACCTTTCCAACGGCGCGGTTTATATGGCCGAAGCCCAGAGCATAGGCCAGGTAAAGCTGCTGCCCGACACCATCTACAAAGCTGTGGACCGCAAAACCGCCGGAGCGGCGGTAAGCCTCGCCCCCATGCAGAAAATAGCCATGGGCACGGCCCAAACCGGCATTCCGCCTTTCAACGTAAAAACCATTCGCGGTAAAGAGCTTATAGGCTCGGACATGTGCGTGGTTATGAACGGAGCCACGGCCTCCAGCCGCGGGTTTGTGAACGGCGACCGCGTAAAAATAAGCGCTGCGGGCAACGATATTTTTGCCCGTACGCTCATTTACGAAGGCATAGCGCCGGATACCGTTGCTGTGTATCTGGGCTTTGGGCATACCGCTCTTGACGCATTCAGTCAGAATAAAGGCGCCAACGCCGCTGAACTTTTTACCGCCATTCCTGAAGAAGGCACCGGCCTTACCGTATGGAACCAAACTGGCGTCAGCATCGTTAAGGCGTAGGGGGAACCATGTCAGCAGCACATAAGGAATTCAAAACAAAGTGGGGCATGGTCATAGACCTTGACAAATGCACCGGTTGCGGCGCCTGCATGGTGGCCTGCCAGGCTGAAAACAACCTGGCCCCGGTGGCGGACGCCTCCAATAAAATGAAAGTAATGAACTGGCTTGTGGTATACGAGCTCTCCAACGGCAAGGCTTACCCCGAGCACGAAACGGCCTACCTGCCCCGCCCCTGCATGCAGTGCGGCACGCAGCCATGCGCCTCGGTATGCCCCGTAATAGCCACCGAGAAAAATGAGGAAGGCGGCATTGTAAGCCAGATTTATCCTCGCTGTATCGGTTGCCGTTATTGCATGGCGGCTTGCCCATACCATGCCCGTTATTTTAACTGGCTCGACCCGGTATGGCCCGAAGGTCTGGATAAAGTCATCACCCCCGACGCGTCCGTACGGCCGCGCGGCGTGGTGGAAAAATGCACCTTCTGCCACCATCGCTTCATGAAGGCCAAAGACAAGGCCAGAGTTGAAGGGCGTGACATATTTGAACTGGAAGACGGCGAGTACGTTACCTCGTGCACCGAGGCCTGCCCCAACGGGGCCATTGCCTTCGGCGATTTGCAAAATGTCGAGCACCGCGTGCACAAGCTGGTATATGGCGAGAACGGGGAGTACAAGACCGAAAAGAACCCCACCGTTTTCCGCCTTTTGGAACGCCTTGGCACCGACCCGCAGGTTTATTACATGAGCCGCCGCGAGTGGGTGCGCAAGCAGGGCGACAACTATCTTGCCGATGAAAAAATCAAGGGGTAGCCAAAATGAAAGTTAACTACAATCTTCCCCTCGATGCTGAGATGTTTCCTGAAGGGACCACGCGTTGCTCCCTTACCAAGTTTTTCCTCTGGCTCGGGCCTATCGGTCTGGTGCTGCTCTGGGGGCTTTACGCGGCCTTCAGGGTGCTCAGCAACGGCCTTGGCGTAACCGGCCTGGACGATTACTTCGGTTTCGGCTTGTGGATTACCTTTGACCTTGCCGTTATCGCCTTGGGCGCCGGGGCCTTTTTTACCGGCCTCCTGCGCTACATACTCAACATCGATCCGCTTAAAAACATTATAAACCTCGCGGTGATAGTGGGCTTTATCTGTTACTCCGGCGCCATGCTCATACTGGTGCTTGACATAGGCCAGCCCCTGCGCGCCTGGTTCGGTTACTGGCATGCCAACGTGCACTCCATGCTGACCGAAGTTATCTTCTGCATCACCTGTTACTGTACCGTGCTGGTTATTGAGTACGTGCCGCTTGTTCTTGAGCAGCGCCAGCTTAACCGCATCCCGCTAATCAGGCACATCGCCCATAACTTCCACGTGATCATGCCCTTGTTCGCGGGCATAGGCGCGTTCCTTTCCACCTTCCACCAAGGCTCGCTCGGCGGCATGTACGGCGTGCTTTTCGGCCGCCCATACGCCTTCCGCGAAGGCTTCTTCATCTGGCCCTGGACCTTCTTCCTCTTCGTGCTTTCCGCCGTGGGCTCCGGCCCGCTTTTCACGGTGCTCATCGCCACGCTGATGGAAAAGATTACCGGCAAAAAGCTGGTGAGCTGGGAAGTAAAGAGCATTATGGGTAAAATTGCCGCCACCATGTTGGCCGTTTACCTTGTGTTTAAGTTTCTTGATACATGGTGGTGGATTGTGGATACGCTGCCCAACCGCGCGGGCATGACCTTTGATCAGATGTTCCACGGCTGGGTTTACGGCAAGTGGATGCTGGTGCTGGAGCTTATCATCTGCGGGGTGCTGCCCTGCCTGATACTGCTCAAAAAGTCGCTGCGCGACAAGCCAGCGGTATTCTACTTCTCGGCCATACTCATATGCCTTGGCGTGACCGTAAACCGCTATGTCATGACGGTGCAAACACTGGCCCTGCCGGTAATGCCCTTTGATGAATGGGCAGTTTACATGCCCAACTGGGTGGAATGGGCCGCCAGCGCTCTGGTGCTCGCTTACGGCGCTTTGCTGCTGAGCGTATCCTACCGCTACCTGCCCATCTTCCCGCAGGAAGTTGAGTTGAACAAAAAGTAGCTTGAACGCGTAAAGTAAACTGTACGGTTGACTGTAAAAGACGTAATAAACCGGCCCTGCGCGGAAGTGCTGGGCCGGTTTTGCTTATTCAGTAACGCGCTACCGCAATGTGGATGTATTGCTATATTCCATTACATACTCCGAAGAATGCCAGGGGGTCGGCAATTGCGTTTAGAAGAAAAGCATGATAATTAATGACATTAAAATTTTCTTTATTTATAATGGGTTCTGTACTTTTTTATATTGCCGTACTGTCTTTTTATAGTCTTAATAATAATTAACTATGTATAATTGATTATAATTACCATGCAAACCACTGTCGCCTCGCCTATTACTAAACCCGTCTATACAATTCTATTGGGGTTGATATGCCTTGGTATTGTTGTGAATTGTTTTTTGTTGCTTTCTCATGCTGAATTGGAGGATTGGGATGAGGCCAGACACGGTGTAAGCGCCTATGAAATGGTACAAAGTGGGAATTTTTTAATTAATACTTATGATTATAAGCTTGATTATTGGAATGCTAAGCCCCCGTTGAGTTTTTGGACCGTTGCGCTTGGCTATAAGTTGTTTGGTTACAACCTGCTTGGTTTACGTTTTTTTTCCGCTACATTGAGCTGCCTGACGCTTTTTGGATTGCTTATATTCTGTTATAAAAAGATTTCTCCCAGTGTCACCATCGCTACCGGCCTTGTCTTGATTTCACTATACAGATTTTTCGGGCGGCATAACGCCCGCACGGCCGATCCTGACGCCCTTTTTATCTTTTTTTATATCGCGGGGTTACTGCTTGTACTGGCTTGGCCCAAGCGCCATGCCGCCTATTGGGCAGCGTCTTTTTTGGCAGGACTGACTTTTTTAACAAAAAGCTTTCATGCCGTTCCCATGGTATTGTTGCTTGTGATATTTTTTTTGATGGACTTTAGGATTTCTCGAAAGTCCTTAAAGCAGGCTATGTTATGCTTGCTGATTGCGCTTGCCCCGCTAGCTATATGGGTGGTGGCTAGGTTTAAGGTTGACGGAAGTTTGTTTTTTGAACAGATGATTTTTTATGATCTGCTCGAAAGAGCTACAAACACCATTGAAGGGCACGTTGGTGGCCCCATGTACTATTTGGAATTTACTGTAACTAATTATAAAATATGGTTTTATACTCTTGTTTTTGCGATATGTGTTATTTTTGCCTTGCGAATTAAAGCTAGTTGCGAACTTGGGTTTGTGGCAATGCTATTACACCCAGAGAAAACAGTCGTCGCAAAACTTGTGCTTGCAGCAACCGTGCCATTGTTTTTATATTCCATGTCCGCATCAAAATTGTATTGGTACATTTATCCTGCCTTTCCTTTCATCGCCATATTGCTGGGGGTTTTTCTGGATGCAGTGTACACGCTGATGCAAAGACAAAATAAAATGCTTGCTAGAATTTTTCTGCTTTACATCCTCGCCATAGGAGTAACTGGAGAAGTTAACTCGCTGAAATGGTTGTATAGGCATTCTATTACACAAAATCCTGTGCATGTCGCTATGGCTGAACTGGGACTAACATTGGGTAACCACAATGCAGCGTTGTTTTTAGATGTTGGTGACTGGAGGCCGGCAGATGCTCTGGCGGCAAGACTTTATGGCAATTTCCAACTGATGCGGGGCGGTGCGTCCGGTTATAATTCTGTTGCAGGGCAGGAAAAGGCCTTTCTGCTTAGCCGATCTGAAAAAGCACACGCAGTTCAAAATTAGCAACAATCATGGGGTATTTCATGGAGCGCGTTATCCCTCGCCTTGCTTTGGTAATTCCTTGCTATAATGAAGAAGCTGGACTTCCTCATGTAATCGAAACGCTGGAGCGTTTTCTTGCCGGACTAAAACAAGATGGCTTGGTGCGTGATGATAGCTTTGCGTTGTATGTAGATGATGGCAGCTGTGACGAAACATGGCGCGTCATTGAAGAAAATAATGCTCGTTATCCTTATTGTAAGGGCCTTAAACTGGCAGGCAATGTTGGCCACCAAAATGCTTTGCTGGCCGGAATGCTGGAAATAATGGGAGATATAGACTGTCTGATCAGTATGGATGCGGATTTGCAAGATGACATAAATGTTATTCCGACCATGCTGGAGCACTTTGCCGAAGGTTGTAACATTGTATACGGGGTACGATGCAACCGAGATTCGGACACCCGTTTCAAGCGCGGCACAGCTGGGCTATTTTACGCGATGATGAGCAGCATCGGCATACGCATAGTGCCACAGCATGCGGATTACCGATTGGTTAGCCAGCAGGTAGTAAATGTGTTGGCGCAGTATGGTGAAAACAACCTATTTTTGCGCGGGCTTTTTCCTTCCATGGGGTTTCGTAGTGCTACAGTGACCTATACGCGTAAAGAGCGACAGTATGGGGAGACCAAATATCCGCTGCTCCGCATGCTTTCATTCGCCTGGCAGGGGGTTACGTCTTACAGTAGCTTACCATTACGCCTTGCTGGGGCGCTCAGCCTTGGTACTTTGCTCTTGGCCCTTTTGCAGACCCTTCTGGCTTTATGGGCTTGGGCGCGTGGTGAAGCCGTTGCCGGATGGACTTCCCTGATGATTGTCATGCTGTTTATGGGCTCGATACAGCTTTTTTGTATTGCTCTTATTGGAGAATATCTGGCTAAAATATATACTGAAGTGAAGCGCCGCCCAAGGTATATTGTGGAGAAAAAATTGTAGGGAGTATGTGCCGCATGTATGACTTTTTACATTACGCGCGCGCATCAGACGGACTTAGACGCGTGTTCAGGTTTTGCTGCATCGGTGTATTGAATACAGGTATCGCATTTTGCCTTTACATTATTTTTTCTGAGTTCATAAACCGCTATGCCGCCAATGCTTTTTCTTGGGGCGCTGGTTGCGTATGCAGCTATTTTCTGAACAAAACATGGACTTTTCGGGCTACAGACAAAGGGTTTTTACCTATGCTCAGATTTGCCGCAGTCAACCTGTGCAGCCTCGGTCTTGGTCTTATGATGATGTACCTTCTCACATCATTCGGGTTAGGCCGAATACTTAGCTATATATTCTCTTTGCCCGTAACCGTAACGGCTAGCTATCTGGGTTATCGTTTTTGGAGCTTTAAACATGTGGGTAGCAGAGTGTAATTCTCTGTAATGCCTACTGTTAATATGTTATTTTTTTATAATATTTTTAAAAGAGTTATCGGTAATTAATCAGATTGCACAGTCTTGATAAGCTTCGCCTATGCCAACGCGCCCAGCCCCTCCTTCTATTTGGCTTTATCCTTACTGCTTTTTTTGCGGAACTAACTGATACTTAAAAGAATATTTGCATACGCCTAAGCAGGGGGCAGCGCATTTTTGCCCGCCTGGCGGTGGTTTAGAGCCATTGTTTGTCGTTTAGCAGCCTGGCGATCTCTTCTGTTTCCGGCAGTTTATCCATGCCCAAAACCTCACATAAATCAAAAAACCTTGTTCCTAGCAACGCGTGCAAAGAAGCTTTGCGGTACTCTGTTCTATAAAATTTGGCGACAAAGAAGTAATTATGTGGAATTGTGCCTATATCCCACCCATATGATTTTGCTTTTTCAATGGCGGCGCGTATTTTGCGCTTCATGTCTTCGTTTACGGCGCCTTCGCGCGTATCGGTAATTATAAGGCTGTCACCATCCATAACCGCCGTTACTATTGCTGTAAGTTCGCCAACGGCACGCACCGCTTTTTCCGTATATAACCCAATGTAACGATGCCCTGAAAAGCCGTGGCTGGCATTGTCATAGTACAGGCCGTTTTCTATGTTAAAGTCCATTGTCACGCTAGCCACGCGCACGCGCATTTGTTTCCAGTCATTACGAATTAGCTTGCTGTCAGAGCAATACTCTTTGTAGTCATCAAGTATTGCTTGCAGTTCGAAATCTCTTTCATAAATCACATCTTCCACATTTTTGATAAACTCATCAAATGTCAAATGTTTATGATAAATTAACGCGCCTTTTTTTGCTAGTTCCATTTGCAGTTCTGTTTCCAGACTATTAGCAAACTTATTGGGGTCAAGAGTAAGAAGCACTTTATATTTTTCGTCATTAAAAGATGATGTATGGTCTAATAACTGCTTAATATCAAACTGACTATTCAGTTTTGTTTCAATAACTATCTTGAAGCTTGGCTGAGATATTGTTGCATCCGGCACGCTATTTTTGCATTTTTCCTGTATGTTTATGCTAGTCTCCACTTCAGCGGTTTCCGGAAGTATATTGGATATAAATTTATAAAATTTTGAAGGTGCATAAGAATATAAACGCGATAATAAAAGCATTGAATTTGCAGTATCTACATTCTCTTTGCCATGATACCTTTGAAAATAATGTACTTTCATGTAACATACCAGCTTGTGTATTATTTTATTTTTTATGTAATAAGTTAACTTTTACAATATAACATAAAATGCATTAGTTGTTAACCATTTATTTCACCATAACAAATTTAGATAATGCATTACGCATATAATTTATAAACTAATATAGCGATATTATGAACTTACTTGCGCTTTGCCAATGTATTATTCAATTTTGGCGGAGTAGAGTTGAAGCTAAAATGCGAGGTAGCTTGCCAGGATAAAAGATCAAACAAAAGCCTTGCGAGGTGATTGTATTTAGCACCACCACGTGTTTTGCAATCAGAGTATTTTAAGGCGCCGCCCGGCCCTGCAAACTTTATTGCAGCGCCGGGCGCGGGCTTTTTTATATGTGCCTGCCCTGCCAGTTTACTGACGCTACACTATTCCTGGGTGTCTTCTTCTAATATAATAAGTTAAAATATATGAATATTTTTATATGGCCCGCTTCTTGCTTAACCAAGCATAGCGTGAGTAGCCCGCGCCACCGGCGCGAACGCTGCAAACAAAGGAGATTAAGGATGAACGCTAAATTTTCAACACACCTCCGCCTGATGGCAGCGGCGGCAATGGTCTTGTTGGTAAGCCTCAGTCTGGCCGTTCCGGCCCAGGCCGTGCGCATTAAAGACATTGCCACCTTTGGCGGCGTGCGTGACAACCAGCTTATAGGCTATGGCCTGGTGGTCGGCCTGCAAGGTACCGGCGATAAAAAGGATTCCGCCTTTACCATGCGCTCCATGGTGAGCATGCTGGAAAAAATGGGCATTTCCGTCGACCAGAAGCAAATGAAGCCAAAAAACGTGGCCGCTGTTATGGTTACGGCCAAAATGCCGGTATCGTCCAAGCCCGGCACGCGCATGGACGTTACGGTATCCTCGCTGGGCGACTCCACCAGCCTTTTGGGGGGCGTGCTGCTGCAAACCCCGCTTAAAGGCATTGACGGCAAGATTTACGCCCTGGCCCAAGGCTCGCTTACCATAGGCGGCTTCAATATTCAGGGCAACCAGGCCGGAGCCATGAAAAACATTACCACCGTGGGCGTGCTGCCAGGTGGGGCGACTATTGAGCGCGGCATCCCCTTTGACTTTAACAGCCAAAGCTCCCTTGTGCTCAACATGCACGCGCCGGATTTTTCCACCACCCAGCAGGTGGCCAGCCGCCTTAACAACGTGCTGGGCGGCAGCTTTGCCAGAGCCGTTGATATAAGCACGGTGGAGCTCAACGTCCCGAACGACTTTAAGGGCAACCTGGTGCCGCTTATGGCCTCCATAGAGAATATAGAAATTACCCCGGATATGGCGGCCAAAGTGGTTGTGGACGAAAAAACCGGCACTATCGTGCTGGGCCAGAGCGTGCGCATATCACGCGTGGCCGTTGCCCACGGCAACCTTGAGGTGCTGGTGCAGGAAGGTTTTGACGTATCCCAGCCCGGCCCCTTCAGCTCCGGCACTACGGTTGTTACCCCCAACTCCCAGATCTCCGGAGTTGAAGAAAAACGCCGTTTGAATGTAATGGAAGGCGCAACCCTGCAGGAACTGGTGGATGGACTTAACTCCGTGGGCGCAACCCCGCGCGACGTAATATCCATTTTACGCACCATCAAGGCTGCCGGCGCTTTGCATGCAAACCTGGAGGTAATTTAAAATGAGTATGGGAACCTCCGCCGACCCAATGGCCATTATGAGCCTGAGCCAGCAGGACATGGTACAGCGCAAGCTGGAAATGGACCGCCTGCGCAGTCACCTGAACAACGGCCAAAGCAAGGAAGAAAAATTGCGCGAGGCCTGCGAGGGGTTCGAATCTGTTTTCGTCCAGAAAATATGGGAGCAGATGCGTAAAAACGTGCAGCATGACAGTTACCTGCACAGCCGTGACGAGCAGATGTATCAGGGCATGTATGATGCCGAGTTCGCCAAAAAAATGACTGAGGCCGGCGGCATAGGCCTGGCGGATATGCTGTACGAGCAGCTTTCGCAACGTTTGGGCGAGAGCAGCCGTACCACCAGCACGCAAAATAACCCGCGGCTTCCCATAATACCGGCAGGCAGCCTGCCCAGCCAGATTCCGCAAAACCTTAACGGCCTTAATGCTGAAGCGCAGCCCGGCATAGCCATGCCGCAGCCGCAGGGCATGGCCCTTAACAGGCAGCAGTTCCGGCCGCTGTATGAAACAGCCGTGCCGCAAGACGATTTTGCCGCGCCACAAGTCAACGAGACGCAAGCGCCGGCGCAGGAGCAGCCCGTGCAACCCGTTGCCGCGCCCAGACCGGTGGAGGAAGATTTTGAGGGCCTAAGCCAGCATATGCTGGCGGAAGAGTTTAATGCGGCAGAGCCTGCAACGGGCGCGCCAGTGGCGCGGCCTGAGAGCGAAGTAAAACTTGGCGCTGATGAAAAAAACATACTGCAAACCGCCTTGCAGGAAAATATTAACGAAGCGAAGCGCGCGGATTTGGCCGAATTGCTCAAATCTTACTCCGGCATGCCAGCGCAGGGGCGCGAGCCTAGCTGACGCACAGGGTTGGATAGTTTTGATTTTGAAAAACTTGAAATGCACCATCTGTAATTTAGGCACGTATTTTGCAATATCTATTGCAAACCAGGCATTTTATGCCGTCCCAACAAGATATTGACGTAAGGGTGGCGGCCGGAATGCGAGTATTGGAGTTATTATGTACGCTCAAATAGTAGAGAATCTTACGCGCCAGGCCAAAGGGCTGGAATTGCTTGAACGCCTGCAGATGGAAGAATTTGATTTGCTGGCGGCTCTGAAGTCTGAAGAAGTGAGCGCTTTGGAATTTTCCATACATGAGCTTTTGCGTCAGCTTGCCGTTGAGCGCGACGACCTTAAACAGAGCATGCAGGGCACCAAACTTATGGAATATGCCGGTATGCTGCCTGAAGATCAGGGCGAGCGCGTGCGCAGGCTCTTCAAAATTATAGACATGGCCGAGCAACGCTGCGCCAGACAGGCTGAGAAGAATACCAGTCTTTCGCTGGCCCTGCTTGATCAAAGCCATGACCTCATGAGCACGCTGTACAGGAGTATTCAGCCCAAAAACCAGGTGGTTTACGGCTCCAAGGGCGCTTACACCAACCACCGTCCGGCTGCCGCCATACTTAACGGGAGGCTGTAATGGCCATAGGCGTAAACAGTATACTCAACATGGGCGCGGGGGCCCTGTTTGCTTCGCAAGCCTCATTGCAGACCGTTAGCAACAACGTCTCCAACGTAAACACCCCCGGCTACAGCCGACAGGCCGTGCGCCTTGAAAGCTGGCCCGCGCTGGATTACTACCCAGGCCAAATCGGCCAGGGCGTAAACGCCACCGAAGTAATACGTTACTTCGACAAATTCGTTGAGCGTACTTTTTTAGCCAAAAATGGCGAATATGCTCGCTGGTCCGCCATGTCTGACAACATGAAAAGCGTTGAAACCATTTTCAACGAAAGCGGCGGCTACGGCATAAGCTCGCTTATGAGCAGCTTTTTTTCCTCTTGGGAAAAGGTCAGCCAGTTTCCGGACGACCCTGCCGGGCGCCAGACTTTGCTTTCCAATACGGAAACCCTTACCAGCTCCATACAGGCAGCTAACAGCAGTTTGCAAAAGCAGATTGAGCGCTCCGATTCCGAAATATCGGAACAGGTGGAACGGGCCAACCAGATTATTTCATCCATTGCCTCTCTGAACAAGGAGATCAACCAGCACTACGTTGCGGGGCGCAACAACCCCAACACCCTGCTGGACGAGCGCGACCTGCTTACGCGCGAGCTTTCGGCGCTTATTGACGTGGACGTGATAGACCACGGGGCCGGCGACTACATAGTCAACACCAAGAGCGGGCATACCCTGGTTGAGGGCGTCGTTGGCTTTTCGCTCTCTTATGACGGCCCCAAGGCTTTTCAAACCAGAACCACCACCACTACCTTTAACGGCCAGATAGGTTTTGACGGCGTGGACGGCTATGAATACACCGTGGAGTTCACGCAGGCCGGCGCTCTCAACTCCGGCACGGCCAAGTTCAAGGTCTCTCTCGACGGCGGGCGCACCTGGGTTACAGACGAACAGGGCAACGTTATGGAGTTTGCGGCCAATGACGTTAACAAGCCGGTAAAAGTGAAAGATCTGGATATTTACTTCGAGGCCGGCACCAACAACAACTTTATAGTGGGCGACCACTTTACCATAGTGCCCAAGAACGCGCTGTACCATGTAAAGCCCACTGTCGGCCCCGTTCTGATCAGCCCGCAGCAGTATGCCGACGGCTCCTACAGCCAATATCGGGCCAACGGCGGCACCATTAGCGGCAACCTGATGTTCATAGATTATCAGGCCGGGCAGATTCAGGACAAGCTGGACGAATTCAGCAAAAACTTTACTTGGGAAGTAAACCGCATACACAGCCAAGGTTCCGGTCTTACGCAGTATTCGCATGTTATGGGCGACTACAAGGTGCGTGACGCCAGCTACCCGCTTAACTCCGACTATATCGGCATGCCTTGGGCGAATAGGTTGCAAGAAGGCAGCTTCAGCCTGGCCTTGTACGATTCCGTCACCGGCAAGCCTGTTATGATAGATCCGGGCCTTAAAAGCGCCTTGGACATAAATTTTGATCCAAGCTGGAGCCTGCAAGACCTGGTCAACCACATGCAGGCCATAACCGTTGACGGCACCGACCACAACGGCACCGTTTACTCCGGCACGCCAATAACCAATTTTTTAGATATAAGTATTGTGGACAACCGCCTCAGCATTCAGGGCAAAAACGGCTTTGAGTTCGGCTTTGGCAACGACACTACCGGCGTTTTGGCCGCCCTTGGCATAAACACCTACTTCAAGGGCAGCTCGGCCTCTACCATTTCTCTTACCGACACGGTAGCGCAAGACATAAACAAGATTAACGCCGGGCGTATTAACGGCGGGGCCGAATCCAACAACGGCGACAACATATCGGCCAGAGAAATAGGCGAGCTTACCAGCAAAAACCTGGTGTTCAGAGACTGGACAGGCCGCACCACCACCCAAAGCATTACAAGCTATTACGCTGCTTTGGTTTCTGGTGTTGGCAGCTTTGCAGCCACCTCCAACTTTTACAGCAAATCCACCCAGGCCGTGGCGTTGCAATTGGAGGAGCGCCAGAGCGAAATTTCCGGCGTCAACCTTGATGAAGAAATGACCAGCCTTATAAAGTTTCAGTCTTCATACAAGGCCGCCGCAAAACTTATAACCACAGCGGACGAAATGCTGCAAACGCTGCTTTCGCTTAAGCAGTAGGTTTTAAGGGTAATACAGGTTTAAAGGAGCTATGAGCATGCGTGTATCACAACGTCAGATGTACTCGTCATTACTGTACAACATGAACGGTAATCTCAGCGCATACATGAAAACGCAGGAGCAGATGACCACACAAAAAAAGGTCAACCGCCCTTCGGACGATCCTTACGGTTCCGCCCAGATTATGGCTTCGTATCAGGAACTCAGCTCCATAACCCAGTATAAGGACAACCTCAGCATGTCCAAAGGCTGGCTTAATGCCGCCGAATCCGCCCTGGGGCAGGTGCAGACGCAGATGGAACGCGTTATAGCCATTATGCAGCAGGCCGCCTCCGGCACTTACGATGGCAACAACCGCAAGACCATAGCCGACGAAATGCGCCAAATTATGGAGCAGATGGTATCTTACGGCAACACCAAATTTAACGAGCGCTATATTTTTGGTGGGCACAAGACCGACAGCTCGCCCTATGAAATGACCATGGGCGCATACTCGCGCGATGCGGGCATGGCCAACGTGCGTTACGAGGTAACGGGCGATCTCTCCAAATCCGCCATAGTGCAGTTTACCCAAACCGACCTTTTGAGCAACCAGCCCACATTCAGATATTCGCTGGACAGCGGCGCAACCTGGGTTAACGGCACCTGGTCGGGCAACACCATGCAGTGCGGGCCAGATGTGGATATAACCCTGCACAATATCACAGGTGTTACGGCTACCGCCATTACCGACTATTCGTCCATGAACGAAACCGGCACCTGGGTATATGTGCACCCGGCCGCGCAGTATAAAGGCGATACCAACGAGCCCACCGTGGTGCAAAGCTACCCGTATAACGACCCGGTTACCGGATCGGCCAGCGGCGTGTTCAAGCGCGACGTCAGCGTGCGCATAGACGACATAGTGGGCGGCAATATTCTGTATTCGTACAGCACCGACGACGGCATAAGCTGGACGGCCGGTTCCGCGCCAGACACGGCGCCAAGAAAGTTGCCGGTGCAGGGCGGTTTTTTAAGCCTGGACGCCTCGCCTACCATAGGCTCGCAGTTTGTCATCCGGCCGCACAGGGCGGATATTGACCTGACCATAGGCGAGAATGCCAGCATTACCATAAACAACGTTGGCCTTGATATTTTCGGCGGCCTCTATGCCAAGCCCTTCGGCACGGAAGGGGCCCAGCCGTATCCCGAAGATTTGAATAAAAACTTGTTCGAAGTGTTGGGTCAGGCTGTTGCTTTTTTGGAGACAAACAGTCAAACTGGGGCTCAGGAAATTCTGGATAGGTGCCTCAAGATTGACGCCCATGTGGGCCAGTCGCGCACCACCATAGGCGCGCGTTTGAACCGCGTTGACGCGGTAAAATATCAGCTTGATTCGCTTAACCTTGACGTGAACGATCGCCTGAGCACTTTGGAAGACGCCGACCTGAGCGAGCTTATGGTAAAGCTCAGCCAGCAGGATTTGGCCTACAAAAGCGTGTTGCAGTCTTCTTCAATGATTATGCAGATTAGCCTTATGAACTACCTCTAGGAAATTTATATGTTGATACTGGCCCGCCGGGCGGGTGAAAGCCTGCATATAGGCGATAATATTAAAATAACCGTGTTCAGCATTCAGGGCAAACAGGTTAAGCTGGGCATAGATGTTCCGGCGGATACCATGGTGTACCGCGAAGAGGTATACCTGCGCATAAAGGATGAAAACACGCAGGCTATCATGGCCAGTAACAGCGATTTACTTGCGGCGGCAAATATATGGCAGATCAGAAAATAATGGAATTTGAAACCCGCCTGGGTGTGCAGAAAGTGGCCTTCGACCGCATACTGCGCTTTCCCAGAGGCCTTATAGGCTATGAGGACAAAAGGGATTTCGCCTTGCTGCAAATACGCGAGGGCGTGCCTTTTCTTGTGCTGCAAAGCCTTGAGGACCCTTCACTCGGCCTTATGGTGGCCGACCCTTACAGTTTTATAACGGACTACTCAATACAGATAAACGACGCCGAGCAGAACATGCTTAACATTACCAGTCCAGAACAGGTATCGGTGCTGGTAACGGTATCCATACCCGCCGGAAAGCCCGACGAAACCTGCCTTAACCTGATGGGCCCCGTGGTAATAAACCACGAAGCCCGCCTGGGCCTGCAAGTGCCGCAATCAGACCCGGCCCAGCCGGCCAAGGTGTTTTTGCATAAAAAATAGGAAAGCCCCTTCGGGGCAAATTAAGAAAATATGTAAGCGGCCGCGCCGCGACAATAAGATAGGGGGCTGCTTGCCCCCTTTTTTGCTTCATTAAAAGTTTAGGAGGATAGGGGTAGGAGCGCGAGGGAGGGGAAAGGAAGCCCTTTTCAAAGGGCTGACTCGGCACGTCCTGTGCCTCGCCCTGCGGGCGCCTACGCTTCGCTTCGGTGTCCAATTACGCTTTCCTGCGGAATTGCCCTTTCCTCCCTCGCATTCTTAAGTCTCTAAGCGCCGCAGCACTTTTTGTATTTTTTGCCGCTGCCGCAGGGGCAGAGGTCGTTTCGGCCTATTTTCGGCTCTTCGCGTTTAACAGTGGTTTTTTGGGGCTGGCTGCTGCCGGAGTAAGAGAGGGAGCGGCTCTCCTTGTGTTTAAAGCCCAACTGCTGGGCTTGGGCGGCTTGAGTTTGCCCGTGTCCGGCGTCTTGGCTGGCTTCGCCTGACGGGGCGGGGCTGCCGGCAGTGCCGGAGGAAGCTGCGGCGTCAGGGTTGCCCACTTCGCTGTATCCTTCAGGGCGATCTTCGCCGGGGCGTTGTATTTTGGCCCACACCAGGTCGCGGCACACGCCGGTTTTGATGCGCAAGATCATTTCTTGGAACATGGCAAAGCCTTCGCGCTTGTATTCCTGCTTGGGATCGCGCTGGCCGTAGCCGCGCAGGCCTATGCCGTCGCGTAGCTGGTCCATGGCCAGGAGGTGCTCTTTCCAGCAGCGGTCCAGTTCTTCAAGCAGAAAGTAGCGCAACACCGGCTCGTACATTTCCGGCGCGGTGGCTTTAAGATCGTCCAGCATGGCGAAAACGCCTTCCCGCACTTCTTCTATGCTGGGTATGGTTGTGCCTTCGGGCATGCCGTCTGGCCAGATGCGGCTTATGTGAAATACGTCGTTAAGGTGCTGCAGGGCGGCTTCGGCCTGTTCCAGATCCAGCTCGTTTTTGGTTTCGAGGAGCGGCCCTATTTCCGCATCCAGCACATCTTCGATAAATTCGCGCACAATGCCGTCCGTGCTTGCGCTTTCCATGGCCTCGCGGCGTATGGAGTAAATTACCTGGCGCTGCTGGTTCATTACGTTGTCAAAGTCCAGCAGGGTTTTGCGTATTTCAAAGTTGTGGCCTTCCACGCGCTTCTGCGCATTCTGGATGCTGCGCGAGACCAGCGGGTGCTCTATGGCTTCGCCGTCTTTAAGGCCGAGCTTTTCCATAATGCCCATGTGCTTGTCCGCGCCGAAAATACGCATGAGATCGTCTTCAAGCGCCACGTAAAAGCGCGAGGAGCCGGGGTCGCCCTGCCGGCCGGAGCGGCCGCGCAACTGGTTGTCTATGCGGCGGCTCTCGTGGCGCTCGGTGCCCAGAATATGCAGGCCGCCCAGCTCGCGCACGCCTTCGCCCAGCACAATGTCGGTGCCGCGCCCGGCCATGTTGGTGGCTATGGTAACGTGGCCTTTCTGGCCTGCCTCGGCAATAATGGCGGCTTCACGCTCATGCTGCTTGGCGTTGAGCACCTCGTGCTGCACGCCGGATTTTTTGAGCATGGCCGACAAAAGCTCGGAAGTTTCAATGGATATGGTGCCCACCAGCACGGGCTGGCCTTTTTGCTGCAATTCCTTGATGGACTTGACGATGGCGCCGTACTTTTCTTCTTTGGTGCGGTAGATTAAATCCGGCAGATCTTTGCGGACCATCGGCTTGTTGGTGGGAATGGAGATAACGGTGAGACCGTAAATTTCATGAAATTCCACAGCTTCGGTATCGGCCGTGCCGGTCATGCCAGAGAGCTTGGCGTAAAGGCGGAAGTAGTTCTGAAAGGTAATGGAGGCCAGGGTCTGGTTTTCGGCTTCCACCTTGACTTTTTCCTTGGCTTCCAGCGCCTGGTGCAGACCGTCGGAAAAACGGCGGCCCGGCATGAGGCGGCCGGTAAATTCGTCTACAATTACCACCTGGCCTTCATTGACAATGTAGTCCACATCACGCTTGAACACATGGTGGGCCTTAAGCGATTGCAGCACGTTGTGCTGCAATGAGACGTTGTGCGCGTCAAAGAGGTTGTCCACGCCCAAAAGCTCTTCGGCTCGGGCTACTCCGGCCTCGGTCAGGCTGGCGGTGCGGCCTTTTTCGTCCACCGTAAAGTGTTCTTCTGGCTTGAGCTTGGGTATTATGGCGTCGGCTCTGCGGTACAGATCCGTCGATTCGTCGGAGGGGCCGGAGATGATCAGTGGGGTTCTGGCCTCGTCTATGAGGATGGAGTCTACTTCGTCCACTATGGCGAAGAAGAGGCCGCGCTGCACAAGCTGCTCTTTGTAAAACTTCATATTGTCGCGCAGGTAGTCAAAGCCGAACTCGTTGTTGGTGCCGTAGGTTATGTCGGCCCCATAGGCGGCTTTGCGCTGCTCGTCGCTCAGGCCGTGAACTATAACGCCCACGGAGAGCCCCAAAAAGTTGTAGAGCTTGCCCATCCATTCGGAGTCGCGTTTGGCCAGGTAATCGTTAACGGTTACGACGTGCACGCCTTTTCCGGCCAGGGCGTTGAGCACAACGGGCAGGGTGGCTACAAGGGTTTTGCCTTCGCCGGTTTTCATTTCGGCTATCTTGCCGTCATGCAGCACCAGGCCGCCCACAAGCTGCACATCAAAGTGGCGCATGCCCAGCACCCGTCTGGAGGCCTCGCGCACCAGCGCGAAGACCTCGGTGCGCAGGTCGTCAATGGAGCGCCCGTTTTGCACTTCCTGCTTATATTTTTCTATCTGGGCTTTTATTTCATCGTCGGACAAAGCCTGCATTCTTGATTCAAGACCGTTTATGGCGTCCACCAAGGGCTGCGCGCTTTTCAAATATCTCTCGTTTTGCGAGCCGAAAATCTTGCGGGCAATGTACTTAATCATTGTATCTCCACCCCGGAATGCGGGAAATGTATATTGCAATTACAGCTAAAGTGCTTAATAAGAGCCGGAAGAGCAGGCAGTCTCTTCATACGGTAATTCAACCGCTTGTTTCATGCACCATTTCTTCAACTAAGACAAGGCCGGAGCCTTGGCAATGATGCGGGCCTCTTTTTTTGAAATTTATTTTTAGTCTGCAAGTTTAGATTGTTAGTAAACGACAGGCTGAGGCATGTGCCAAAGCTTATGATGAATAAAGCCGTAAAAATGCGCCGGGGCGCTTCCGTTAAGGAGATTTTTATTATGGATATCAGATTTCAGGCCATGCCCAAAAATATGGCCAAGCTTGAAGAGATGGTGGAATGGCGCGCAGAATGCGTTGTTGTGCCGGTTTTTAAAGGTGACAAACCTTTAAGTTTTATACCCGCGCTGGCCGATGCCGCGCCCTGGCTGAGCATAAGCCCCGGCCTGCGCGATTTCAGGGGCGGCAAAGGGCACACCGCGTTTTTGTACGGCCACCCCGATTTGCCTATATCCCGCGCTTTTTTCATAGGCCTTGGCAAGCGTGAGGACTTTAAGCCCGCAGCCTTGCGCGAGGTTATGGCCATGGCCGTTAAAGAGCTCTCCGAGCGCAAAATACGCCACCTGGCCTTGCCGGTGGAAAGCCTGCGCCTGCTGGCGGCCGATAAGCCGGAAGCTCTCCGGTTGGTGGAAGAGGCCGTTCTGGGCGCCTTGCTGGGCGTTTACGAGTTTACGGAATACAAGAGCAGCAAGGACGATGATAAAGCCTTCAGGCCGGAGTATTTAAGCCTGCTCTTTGCTGAAGAATATGTGCCGGATGACGTGCAGGCAGCCGCGCGTAAAGCGGAAGCGCTGGCTGGGGGCATCTGCTACGCCCGTGACGTAATAAACGGCCCGGCCAACGTGGTTACGCCGGAGTATATGGAAGAAACAGCCCGCAAGCTGGCTAAAGTGCACGGATTTAAGGTTGAAGCCCACGGGCCGGAATTTTTGCGGGAGCAGGGCATGGGCGCATTTTTGGCAGTGAGCCTTGGCTCGGCGGTGGAGCCGCGCCTCATAGTGCTGGAGCATTGCCCCAAAGGCAAAGAGCAGGAACAGCCGCTAATCGTGGTGGGCAAGGGCATTACCTTCGATTCTGGCGGTATCAGCCTTAAACCCTCGGCGGGCATGGAAAAGATGAAGCGCGACATGGCAGGCGCCGGCACCGTGCTGGGGCTGTTCAAGGCCTTGGGCGAATCCGGCCTTGCAGGCAGGCGCATAATAGGCATTATGCCCTGCACGGAGAATATGCCAGATGGCAAGGCCACCCGCCCCGGCGACATAGTTAAGACCCTTTCGGGCAAAACGGTGGAAATAACCAATACCGACGCCGAAGGCCGCTTAATCCTCTGCGATTGTCTGACCATGGCCCAGAATATGGCAAAACCCGCCGCCCTTGTAGATATAGCCACCCTTACCGGGGCCTGCGTAGTGGCCTTGGGCGAGAAAACCGCCGGGCTCTTTACCAATAATGATGGACTTGGCAACAAGGTGCTGGCCTTGGCCGCTCAAAGCGGCGAGCGCATGTGGCGTTTGCCGGTGTGGGACGAAGACCTGGACGTGCTGAGCGGCGGCACCCCCGCAGACCTTAACAACACTGGCCCGCGCGAGGGCGGGGCGCTGTTTGCCGCACTCTTTCTGAAACAGTTTGTAAAAGACGAAACCCCCTGGGTACACCTGGATATAGCCGGCCCCGCCTACACGCAAAAGCCGGAGCCCACCAACCCCGGCGGGGCCACCGCCTTCGGCCTGCGCACTTTGCTCGAGCTGGCGCTGGAAAGTTAAACGGGTGGTGAGATTTGAGAGAAAGACATAGAGGACGAAGCCAGATTAATAAGATCTGGGCCCCGCCCAGACCCGCAAGGGGGTGTGCCAATTTTGCAGGAAAGCAAAATTGGACGGCGTAACGAAGTGAAGCCGCCCCGAAGGGGTGAGGCACAGGAAGTGCCGAGTCAGCCCCCTTTGCCCCCAGCGACTGTTTGGATTGGCGCTTTTCGGTTGGCTCTGTACTTTCGCTAACACACATCGCTAGCCGCGCGACCAAACCTGCTTGCGCGGGGGCCGCGCAGGTGTGCAATGCCAACGCAGCTTTAAGCAAGATGGTATGGAAACACGCTTAATGTGAGTTGCCGTACCTTGAAATACGAAAAAAAGGTAACAAACCCGCCTGGCGCGGAGTTGTTACCTTTTTCATTTTTATTGGAACGGAAGACTTTTATTTATCGTCGTCGTACCAGCCGTCTTCAAATGCGTCGTCAATAACATAACTGCGCACCTGCAGGTATTGCACGTCGTCTTTGCTTTGCACCAGTCCGGTTATTTGCACTTTGGCGTTTATATGGTCCACCATGTCTATGCCCACGCCTTTGGGCAAAATGTGGTACTCATTGCCTGCGTCGTCGTGCAGCGCGACTTTGGCGCCTTCTTCTTTAATGCCGTTATGACGCGGGATGGAAACGATATAGCCGGTAACAGTTTGAAGCGGCTGGCCGTTCATGGCTTTTTTATCTTCCTTCAAGCAGTATTAATAATTCTATAAAATATTAACCTTCCACCCGTTTAGCGTTTTTTTACTTGATGTGCAAACAAAATCAAACCGTACGCCACAATAATAATTAAAATATTTTCAGCTTGTAGTATGTATTGTAAATATGTATTGTGATTATAGGAGCAGAGTTTTTCCAGTTGTTAAATAACATGCTGATATTAAACAAAAAACATGGAGGAAAAGTTTATGGCGTTAAATAAGATTTTGTTTGCGGTGGATAACTCCGATTGTTCCAGAAGCGGCATTGAGCTGGCAGCCATGATGAGCAAGGCCGAGCACGTTCCGGTAATAATCATGCACGTGCTCGCTCCCATCCCCAGCATGATTATGGACGACAATATACGCATGAATCTGGACAGGGATTTGCGCGTTGCTGCTGAAGAAATGCTGCAAGACTACAAGAAAAAGCTTACGGGTATGGGCATAACCTGCAGCACCAAGCTGGCCCAGGGAGATGTGGCTACTATAATAGTTGAAACCGCCAAAGCGGAAAAGTGCGGCATGATCGTAATGGGCGCGCGCGGCCAGGGCGCTTTGAGCAGCCTGCTGTTGGGCAGCATTTCGCACCGTGTGCTGCACCTGGTGGAAGATATACCAGTGCTGCTGGCAAGATAGCATACGCAAACCGGATTGTGCCGGGCCGCTTAGGCCCGGCTTTTTCTTTTTTTAGTCTCGCGGCATGGGCTGGCGGCACTGCCGCCGGACAAAGCAGCCGACTAAAAAAAGCTGTGCCCGTGTCAGGCAAAGAATAAACCAGGCGCTCGTGAGAGCATAAGCGCCTGGTTTTATGGTAAACGCAGTTATGCCTTTGTATCTTTTAGGCTCGTTTCAGTTCTTCCACCAAATCGGAGATATGCTTGGTCAGGTTTTCCAAATCCGCCACAGATGAGCCAGCCTGCTCCATGAGCGAGGAGTTCTCCACAGCCAGGCGGTTTATCTCTTCTGTACTGCGGTTTATTTGCTCGCTGGTGGCGGATTGCTCCTCACTGGCGGCCGCTATGGACTGAACCTGACCAGCGGTATCGGAAACTATTTCCACAATCTGGGCAAGGCACGTACCGGCGTTGTGGGCCAACTCGTTGCTTTGCTCCACCACTTTGGCGGTTTGGGTCATGGCAGCTATGTTCTCTTTGGCGCTTTCTTGTATGCCGCGTATTACCTGCCCCACTTCCTGCGTGGCCTGCATGGTCCTTTCGGCAAGTTTGCGCACCTCGTCGGCTACAACGGCAAAGCCCCTGCCTGCCTCGCCGGCGCGCGCGGCTTCAATGGCGGCGTTAAGGGCCAGCAGGTTGGTTTGATCCGCCACGTCGGAAATAACGCTCATAACCTGGCTTACGCCCTCGGCCTGCTTGCCCAGCGCCCCCATGGTTTCCGTCATCACCAGGGTTTGCTGCCGCACTTCTTCTATGGCCTTAAGGGTGTTTTGCACAATGGATGCCCCCTCTCCGGCGTTGCCTTTGGCTAAATCGGCATTTTCCGAGGCTGAAGACGCGTTTTTGGCTATCTCCAGCACCGCGCCGGTCATTTGCGTCATGGCTGTTACCGTTTCGGTGGCATGGCGGCGTTGTTCTTCAGTGCCGTCAGCCGCTGTTGCCATACTGGCGCTGAGAGAATGGCAGGCGGCCATGGTGTCGGCCACAATGCTTTCCAGGCGGGCGGCCGCGTCGCGCATGCCCCTTTGGGTGGCTCCGGCAGCCTCGCGCTGGGCTTCCTCAGCCCTCAATACTGCTTCCTGCGCTTTTTGAGAGCTGGCTTCGGCCTCGGAGGTTTTTTCGTCCGCCCTGGCGATGGTGGCGACCATATTATCCACCATAATTTCTATGCTTTTGGCCAGACGCCCAAGCTCATCACCCCTGCTGATGTCGGATTTTACTTTGTAGTCGCCGGCAGCCACCAGATCCGCATAGCGGGCCAGGGCAATGGTAGGTTTGGTAATGCTTTTCGCTATAAGTAGAGACATTATCAGCGCCAGCACCAGCCCTATGGCGGCGCTTACATATGTGGTGGCCGAGGCCAGATCGATTAAAGAGGAGAAGGATGTGATGGTGTTCTTTTTGGCCGTTTGCATGTCATTGATCACAGTGTCCAGATTTTTTTGCACTATGGCCAAATTGGGCATGGTAACGGTTTCAAAGTGGTCTACAGCTTCTTTGTCTTTACCTTCTGAACGTAGTTTTTGAATTGCTCCGGCGGATTTATGCAGCGCCAGGTGCGGCTCTTCAAGGTTATTCAACACTGTTTTCAGCGCTGGAAAAGACTGTTCAGCTATTTTACGCTCATCACCGTAATACCACTTTCCCAAATTGCATTTTGCGCCATCTTGTTGGATGGTCAGGTTGCTTTGTGATTCGTCATATACAAAACGTTGCAAAGAGCTGATCCAGACCAGGTGATCAATTTCACGTTGCAACATGGTGGTGGACATGCCCTCAACCTGTTGCAACTCATTCATTTCTCCAGAAATTGAGCTTGTGGCGCGTATGAACAGGAAAGCCATGGAGCATATAATTATTACCATTGTACCCATTGAAAAGGCTATTTTTTTACTTAACCCAAGGTTTTTCCAAACCATGTTTCATATCCTCGCATTGTTTATATTCCAAGTGGTAAACCTAATAAGAGAATGAGCCATACGATGCAAATTTGGAGTGCATCGGCTTAATATTCATAACAGCATTAGTCAAGCGCAAATCGTTACAATTTAACGATAAGTCTATGGCTGGCGGAGAAATTTGCTTGCAAAACAGTTTTACATCGCAACATTGTTCCTCTGTGCGAAAGGTGAACAGGCAAGGTAAAATGTATTTTATGGGAGGCATTGCGGATTTAGGTATTGAAGATGATGTCCCCGTTTACGGCGTTTGTCGTGTTCGAACTGTTGCCCCACATGCACTCTGGTTATTGTTTTTGCAAATGAAGCAACGGGGTGCATGCCTTGAAAAATTTACGGTCGAATCCATTGGCGGAAGAACCGGCATAGTCGCAAAGCACATTGTGAAAGGCAATAAAATATTCATAAAACTTATTTTATGAACGTAAAGATGATACTATAACCGACATTACCAGTAAAGATAATTCATAAAGACCCGCTTCGGCCTTTTTAATACCAAATTACCTTATTGCAATTGTGGGCTTTGCTGGAAACTTTTAAATTGAGTATTTCAGGGTAGTGAGTTAATAGCTTTTTGTTGCCGGAACAGGCAACGTAACGGAGGAGTGGCAGAGCGGTTGAACGCGGCGGTCTTGAAAACCGTTGAGGGTTTACGCCCTCCGGGGGTTCGAATCCCTCCTCCTCCGCCAGAAAAAGAATAGAATCGCCGAGTTGCATAAAGCAACTCGGCGATTTTTGTTTTATGGCCGTGCCCGCGCAGATTCGGCGGGTGGGGTTCTGGGTGATTGACTATGGTAAGCCTGTTGTTGGGAAAATAGGGTTAATTAAGGTAAATATCCGCTAAGCCCCGTGCAGGTAACGCGAAAGCAGATTAAGGATGTCCTGCAGCATTAGGGGTTTTCCCAAGTGATCATTCATTCCGGCGTTCAGGCACTGCTGTATATCTTCTTTAAAAACGTTCGCCGTCATTGCTATAATAGGCACTGCCGCAGCCCTGGGCGTATTCAGCGCCCTTATAATTTGGGTAGCCTGCAGGCCGTCCATTTCCGGCATTTGCACGTCCATAAGAATAAGATCATACCGTTCGGGGGTTGCAGTGAAGGCCTCGATGGCTTCTTTACCGTTTTTTACCGTGTCTATTGTAATCTTGGTCGGTTCCAGCAGCGCCGTTACAATTTCAATATTTATATCAACGTCATCGGCAAGCAGTATAACTTTGTCTGAAAAGTCGAAGTCATGTCGCCTGGCGCTCTCGCCCGCCGCCGCCGGGGATTCCGCATTATTTTGAATGCCCAGAGGCACCGTAAAGAAAAAGCAGGTGCCTTTGCCCTTTTCCGATTCCACCCAAATATCACCACCCATCAGTTCTAAGATGCGCTTTGAGATAGCCAGCCCCAAGCCGCTGCCGCCGTATTTTCTCGACGTGC
Source organism: Desulfovibrionaceae bacterium (assembly GCA_031550525.1). Taxonomy (GTDB): domain Bacteria; phylum Desulfobacterota; class Desulfovibrionia; order Desulfovibrionales; family Desulfovibrionaceae; genus WRHT01. Next base: position 24,956 of record JAVBON010000032.1, on the reverse strand, counting down.
CGGCCTGTGCCTGTTGAAAAATATTGAACAGTTTACTCTGCTCTTCCGGCGACATGCCGATTCCGGAATCTCTTATCGCTATCTCTACAACGCAGGCATCGTTCCACCTGTTCAGTAATTTTGCAGAAAGTTCAATGCGTCCTTCTTCTGCGGTGAACTTTGTGGCGTTTGAAAGAATGTTGGTAATAACCTGTGCCACGCGCTGATCGTCACCGAACAGTGTTTCAGGAATTTCCGGATCCAATGTAACTGAAAAATGCTGCCGTTTGTCTTGCATTTTTTGGGAAATAACGCTGAACACCCTGCTGAGCATCTGGGAAAAGCTGAATACTATATGCGACAACTCCATCTTTCCCGACTCTATCTTCGATATGTCCAAAATATCGTTTATAACGCCAAGCAAATGTGTTGAGGCATTTTCTATTTTTTCGAAGGCATAGTTTTTGCGCGCTACGTCCGCTTCCCGCTTTCCTATGGATGTCATGCCTATAATGGCATTCATAGGCGTGCGTATTTCATGGCTCATATTTGAAAGAAAAGCGCTTTTGGCCTTGCTTGCCGCCAAAGCTTCTTCACGCGAACGCTTCAAGTCGGTCACGTCGTGGAACATCAGCATAATTCCGCCGCTGTGCTGCTCTTCATCCTTCATAGGGACCAGCACTCCCGCAAAATTTTCTTCCGCGCCATCATGGTTGAAACGAAAACTCGTTTCAAAAGTGAGAGAAATGTTTTTAGCGGCCACACTTTGAGCCTGCTGCAGCAACTCTTTAAGGGCGGCAGCGCTTAAAAAGCGGGCAAAAATTTCTGAGATGGTATGCCCCTGCACTTCCGTTGCACTTTTGAAGCCTGCCTTGCTGATAAAATATTGCGTGCAGAATTCAACCCGGCTTGCTTGGTTTAAAAACAGAATAATACTTGGGGAGTTGGCAAGCAAAAGCGCCAAGTACCGGTCCCTTTCCCGTTGGAGGAAAGTGGCGGCCTTGTGCTGGTTCAAGATGGTGGTAGAAGCCAGCTTCTCTTGAACAATGGCGTTTTTTAAATGAATGATCTCGCGATGGAGCTTGCGGTTTTCGCGTTCAAGCTGCGCTTCGCGGGCAAGCACAGCTTTTTCTTCGTTTTGCGTACTCAAAACGTTCCCCTACACGGCGTGCTTTGGCCTACTGCCTATAAAAGGCATGCGCAAAATGAGTAATTATGAAAGTGATTGTGCAACTTTCCGTCTGCCCCGCGCATAGGGCAAATTTCTCCGCCGGAATATCCCATCATAAAAGGCTTGCCGCTGCCCGAAAGCTGTTCCATTATTTGCCTAAGCTCACTTTCCTGGTCAGGTGAAAGCATTATGTAGCGAGTTACACAGGGCAACAGCAGAGTGGCCTGACGATTATTGCTTGCCAGTATTTGCCTGAGTCCTTCTTCCGCTGATTCAAATATGCCTTCCACATCAATGCTGCCCACTGCAAACGAGGTGCCCACGGGCATTTCGCCCCCGGTTAAAACAGAACCGTCTTCAAAAAGTGTATAAAAGCCTAAGGCCACCGGCTCCGTTTCTTTTTCATAATAGACCATTAGAGGCGTCGTTGTAATGTTCGCTTTGGTGATTACAAGCCCTATATCGGCCAAATATTTTAATATAGGCATGTCGTTTACTTCGTTCAAAACCGCCTTGTCGCTTTTGGTAATAACAGCACGGTTGCTGGCAATATTACGCTCGGGAATGGAAGACACTATAAATTTAGGTTCCACCGGGCCGTTTACAAACATCATGGCAATGCCAGCCGGAAGGCTTTTACCGTTGCAAATGGTCTGCACGGTTTCGTAGTTGAAGTCCAAGTTGTTTGTAATGGAACCCCACATTGGTATACCGCCGCACGAAGCATCCATGGCTTTAACCACTTCATAACCCGACACATCGCACACATATGGCATGAAGGTAAAAATAAGCGCCGGGTTGTCGGCCGTGCGGCTGCGTATACTTTTGTACAGCTTGTCGACCTCGTCTGCGTAATTGTCGTGGTTAATGCCGGCTGTCATGCCCGCTTCAAATAAAACTTCGTCGCTGGTCAGCACGGTTAGGGTAAGCTCGTAAAGGCCGTATCCGTGCTCGTCCGCGCTTGCCATGGAAGTCATGCCAATAACGCTGAAAGGCATAATTTCGCACAGTGCGGCAACCACACCGCTGTCCACAAAGTCCATATGGCAAAAAATAATACCGCCGGAATTTTTTTTAAGGGCAGAAAAATCGATTTGGCTTTTAATTTCGCTTACGGCTTCGGAAATTTCGTCTATTTCCGAAGTACGGGCGGTATACATCGTTATCATACTCTGCTCCGTCCTTTCCCATTTAAAAGGGAATATTTAAATTTCCCCCAAAATTATCCATACATAAGAAATCGACATGTAATCCATAACAACTTGAAATATCATACAATAAACATCACACGGTAAATAATAAGTAATTATAAATTATATCACTTGTATACAATAGGCAATGCCAATCTCCATGCGCAAGAAAAATCACGGTTTTCAACTTGCACTGGTAATTATCCCTTTTCTGGCATCTGTTCAAAGCATAGCTTATGCCGCTTGTTTCAGCTTCATCGCGGGGTTATCCCGTCGATGCCCATGTTTGGCGATCCTTATTATAGCTCCAAAGCCACTTGGCGGCAAAATCTTGTATTTCTTAAAGGCTTTTTTTGTGTCATATGCTGTAAGTGATGGCATACTTGATACTTTTGTAAGCCCGTAATCGCAATAGTTTCCTCCTCCGCAAAAAAATTAATAAAATCGTCAGGTTACTAGAAACGACCTGACGATTTTGTTTTATTGCCCGGTTGGCGCGGATTATGCGGATGGGGTTTGACTGATTGGCTATGGTAAGCTTGTTTCTACGCGGATAATACACATTTTCGAGCAATTGCATACCTTGCCTGACATTGCAAGGTCACTCCATATTTTCTTGATTCGTCCCAAAGGGGCTTCATTAAATACTATTCAGGCAATTCCCGCCAAAATCGGCTTGCGTCTTGATTTTTTACGCATTTTGAAAGACAATCTTCTAGAAAAAGTCTACAGCTATAGCTCAACGCCGTAGGGCATAAACAGTGAAGAGAGCGGTTATGGGCCTTCAAGATTTCAGGGCGGATTTACATATTCATTCCCGTTTTTCACGGGCTACCAGCAGCAAGCTTAATGTGCCGGTGCTGGCGGGCTGGGCCGCTTTAAAGGGCTTGCAGGTGCTGGGTACGGGCGATTTTACGCACCCGGCCTGGCGAGCCGAGCTTGGCGAGCATCTGGAATATGAAGAAGCCAGTGGGCTTTACAAGATAAAAAGGCCCGGCGACATAGCCGCGTATTTTGCCGATATGCCTGAGCTTTTGAAAAGCCCTTTACTTATGCGGGCAGCCGGGCAAACCCGTTTTATGCCCCAGGCCGAAATCAGCTCTATTTACAAACGCGGCGGCAAAGTGCGCAAGGTGCACAACCTGGTGTTCATGCCCACGCTGGAAGCGGCGGAAAAACTCAGTCTGCGCCTGGAGCAAATAGGCAACCTGCACTCCGACGGCAGGCCGATTTTAGGCCTGGACTCGCGCGATTTACTTGAGCTGGTGCTGGAAACGGACCCGCAGGCCTATCTTGTGCCCGCGCATATCTGGACGCCCTGGTTCTCGCTGTTCGGTTCCAAGTCTGGCTTCGACCGCATTGAAGACTGTTTTGCCGACCTGAGTTCCCACATCTTCGCGCTGGAGACCGGCCTCTCCTCTGATCCGGAAATGAACCGCTGCCTCAGCGCCTTGGATCAATACAAACTCATCTCCAACTCCGATGCCCACTCAGGCGAAAATCTGGCCCGCGAGGCCAATATTTTCAGCGGCGAGATGAGCTACAGCGGTATTTTCGGCGCGCTCAAGGCCAAAAGGCAGCAAGGGCTGCCCACCCGTTTTATGGGCACTTACGAGTTTTTTCCGGACGAAGGCAAATACCATCTGGACGGACACCGCGCCTGCGGAGTGGTATTGACCCCAGAGGAAACCAGAGCCAATAACGGCATTTGCCCAGTATGCGGCAAGCCGCTTACCGTTGGCGTGCTATACAGGGTGCGCGAGCTGGCGGACCGCGCCCAGCCGGAATACGGGCCGGATGACGCCTTTACCTCTTTAATACCCCTGCCGGAACTCTTGGGCGAAGTTTTGGGCGCCGGTTCAAAAAGCGTTAAAGTTTCACGCCTTTACCAGGAGTTATTGGGTGAGATGGGTTCGGAACTGGATATTCTGCTGGGCCATGCGCCGGAAGATATCGCCAGGCACTCTGAAGCATTGGCCGAAGGCGTCAGGCGCATGCGTGCCGGCACGGTTATACGCAAAGGCGGGTACGATGGGGAATTTGGCGTTATAAGCGTATTTACGCCTGAGGAACGCCGCGAGCTCAAGGGCGTCGGGCGCTCTTCCGGCCATACCGGCGGCACGGCCAACATGTTGCCGGGCTTTGCCGCGCCGGAGCCCAAAGGCAAAGAAAAGCCCGCGCGCAAGGCCAAAGCCAAAGAGGTTGTGGCCTTGGGGCAAGCTGTTTTGTCTGGCGGGGCACAGCAAACTCAGCCGGCAACCGGCGCGTGCGCAAGCGCGCAGCCTGTGGCGGGCCAGACCCTTGCGCCCGCGCGGGCTTCTATCGAAAACGCGCGGGCAGGTCAGCCCGCCGCGCCTGTACAGGCATTGGCGGCTGGCGAAGCCGCGCGGGCGGGGCAAGGTGTTGCGCCAGACGCAAAGCCCGCTGCCAGGCTCAACGAGCGCCAGCTAAAGGCCGCGCAGGCTGGGCCGGGGCCGGTTTTAACGCTGGCCGGGCCGGGCACTGGCAAAACTCATACTCTGGTGGAGCGCATTCACCGCCTGGTGGCTGAGGGCGTGCCCAGCAAGCGCATTTTGGCCCTCACCTTTACGCGCAGGGCGGCGCAGGAGCTTGACGAGCGCCTGCGGGCGCTGCTTGCCCCGTCCCATGGCGCCACCGGCGAGGGCGGGCAGGAGCCTGCAAAAGCGGCATTGCCACGTACCGATACCCTGCATGCGCTGGCTTTGGAGTTCTGGCACCGCGTGCAGGGCGAAAGTCCGGTCCTGCTCAATGAAGAGTCGGCCTTGCGCGTTTTTGCCGAAAGCAACAGCACCGAGCCTGCCTACAAACGCAAAGAGGCCTGGAGCGTAATAAACCTGTGCCGCGAGAAGCGGCAGCCGCTTCCGGAAGAATTTCAGCCCTTTTACAAACGCTATACCGCGCATAAAGACGCCTGGAATCAGGCCGACTATACCGATCTTTTGGAGTTCTGGCTAAGCCAGGCCAAGGGCGGCTTGTACGCCAAGCACTGGGACCACATAATGGTGGATGAGATTCAGGATCTCTCGCCCTTGCAGTTGGACCTTATTGTAGCCATAGCTCCGGAGGGCGGTCAGGGCTTTTTCGGCATAGGCGACCCCAACCAGTCCATTTACGGCTTCAGGGGAGCGCACGGGCGGGCGGCGGAATATTTCGGCGAGGTGTGGCCGCGCCTGCAAACCGTATACTTGCAGGAGAACTTCCGCTCCGGCGCGCGCATATTGCACTGCGCGCAAAAAATGTTCAGCGCCGCGCCGGGTGTGGCCGGTCTTAAGGCCATGAGCCAGATAGCGGCGGAGGTGCATTATTTTGAGGCCTCCAGCGCCGAAAGCGAAGCTACCTGGATAGCAGGGCAGATTCGCCATTACCTTGGCGCTACCAGCCATACGCTTATGGACAGCAAGAAGGAAAAGGATACGGTGCTGCAAGGCCCGTACACGCCGGGCGATTTTGCCGTGCTGGTGCGCAGCAGGGTGCTGCTGCACCCCATACGCCGCGCCCTTGAGCGCAGCGGCATACCTTTTAGCCAGCCGGGGGCCGATCCCTTCTGGCATGAGCCGCGCGTTGTCAAAATATTGCAGGTGGCCGGGCGCATGCTGGGCATAAGTGTGCCGCTGCCGGAAAAAGGCGAGCAAAAGAGCGCCCTGCCGGAGTGCCCCGACAAGGTGCTTGTAAAAGGGCCGGATAGCATGGCCGCCTACTGGGGCAACAGCGATCCCTTTGATTCCGCCTTCTGGCACTCCAAGGCCTTCAAGGATTTGTGCAAGGCCTTTGAAGCGCACAATGGCTGGCCAGGTCTTATCAACTGGCTGGGCCTGCAGAACGAGCTTGAGCAGGTGCGGGCCATGGGCGAAAAGGTGCAGTTGCTTACCCTGCACGCCTCAAAGGGCCTTGAGTTCCCCATAGTGTTCATGCCCGCGCTGGAAGAAGGCCTGCTGCCCTTTGCCGGAATGGACTTTTTAAACGGCCACCCGCCCATGCCGGAAGATGTGGATGAAGAGCGGCGGCTGTTTTTTGTGGGTATAACCAGAGCCAAGGAAGGGCTGTTTTTGTCCCACGCGCAAAAAAGGCATATTTACGCGCGCGAGCACCGTTTGCAGCCCTCCAGTTTTCTGGCCGATTTGCCGCTGGATATGGTTAAGCACAGCATGCTGGTGGCTAAAACCAGCAGCAGGGTGGAGCAGCTTAAATTGTTTTAAGATTTTGTAGGGAGCCACTCCAGGCCGTGGCTTGGGGCGGTAGGCCCCTGCCTCTTGATGCCTTTTAGGCATTTAAGAAAATGCCGCCTTGCGGTGAATATAAGATGAGTATGGAGGCGGCGCGGCCGCGCATATAAGATAAATATTGATGCCAATAAAACAAAAGATACGGGCGGATAAAAATCCGCCCGTATCTTTATGGCGCGCTTCGCGCATCCTTTTATATATCAGCGCTTTCAAGCACATTATACTCTTTACTTATGCGGCTGAAAACCTCAAGGTGCTTTTGCAGCATGGCATCGCACCCGTAATTTTCAAGGCTTTCAAAACCGGCCTGGGCCAGTTTGCGCCGCAAAGGCTCATTCACAGCCAGCGCGTGCATTTTTTCAGCCAAACTTTCCGGATTTCCGCCTTCAAAAAGCACACCGTTGGCTCCATCCTCCACCAACTCCATATTACCCGGCGCATCGGCGCAAACAACCGGCAACCCCGAGGCCCAACCTTCTTTTATGGCAAGGCCAGCTTGTTTATCGCCGGAGGGGGCAACAAGAATGTCGCAGTCCTTCAATATGTCCGCGCCATGTTCCTTGCCGAAAATGGCTATGCGGCCGTCAACGCCCAAAGCCACGGCCTGCTCCAGAAACTCGTCGAACAACGCTCCGCCTCCGGCTATGCGCAGCTCCCACGGCGGCATTTGCGAATTTTTGAGCAGGCAACTCAGCGCCTGCGTAAGGGTATCATAGCCATAGCCCCGCTCCAGACTGTCGCTGCAGGCAAAAATGGTCCTGCCGTCGCCACGCGGTTGCCTATGCTCGTATTCAGAGGCGTCTATGCAGTTATATATGGTAAACATACGCGAGGGCAAAAAGCCGTGTTCCGCGAATTTATCCGCTATTTCCCTGGTGGACGTGATTACGGCGCTAACCAGATGCAGCTTCTCTTCAAGTTTTTTTATGGCGGGGCACTCTGGGCTTAAGGCGGCATACACCACATGAACATGATCCTTTTTACGGGCCAGACGCAAGGCCAGCGCAAAAGAAGCCGGGTCAAAGCACTGCAAAACCCATGGGGAGCTGTTGTTGCGCAAGCGCCAGCCAAGCTTCAGACGTAATACAATGCGGCTTAAAAAACTATCACGCGCGGTCAGGGCATCAAGCCCGCTTTGACGCGCGAAATTTTGCAGGTGCGAGCCTTCACGGCACAAAATAAACGGGACGTGGTTTCCGCTATTTTGAAAAAGAGCTGCCAATTGGGCGAGATGACGTTTTTTTTCACGGTCGGCAGGTCCGAGGTCCATCAACAGTATATGCATAAATAATTTGCCTTAACGAGTAATAATTTCACTCCTCCGCAGTGATTACGAAGGCACGGGAGCGCCGCAGGAGCTACAGACAATAAAAAGACAACCACTTTTCGATGTGGAATTGTATACCGACATTGAAAGTTTTTCCAGTATTTACGCCTGCAAAAACAAAACAGGCAACGGCGCTCCGGCAAAAGTCAGCGGCGGCGGCAAAAAGGCTTCACTTTTTAAAAAGGCGGCTATATTATTAAAAGATGTGAGTGTGTACTGTAAAATTCATTGCAAATTTGCGCAAAACGCGAACAAACGGAAAAAATATATGTCAAAACGCATCTTGATAGATTGTTCCTCAGGCATAAGCGGCGATATGTTCATCTCCGCCCTGGCCGGTTTGGGTGTTAACTTCGAAACTCTGCAAGGTATATTCAAACAGGCCGGGCTGGAAATAAGCATAAAGACAAGCCCCGTAAACCGCATGGCAGGGCCCGGCCTGCGCACCGATATAACCTGGCCCGGCGGCCAGCCTTTGCGTCACCTGCCAGATTTGACAGATATTATAAACAGGCTGCAACTGCCCTTGAAAATACGTGAAAAAGCCTGCGCCATGCTCGCGCGCCTGGCAAGCGCGGAGGCTGCCGTGCATGGCGTGCCGCTTGAAGAAGTGCACTTTCACGAAGTCGGCGCCATAGACACCCTGGTGGATGTGCTGGGCGCGGTATGGGGGCTGGCGCAGCTTGAGGCGGACGAAGTCGTCTCCACCCCCGTGCCATGGTTTGGCGGTTTTGTGGATTGCTCGCACGGGCGCATGGCCCTGCCTGCCCCGGCCACTGCCAAACTGCTGGAAGGCAAACCCACCGTAGCCACCACTGCCCTGGAAGAGCTTGTTACCCCAACGGGCGCTTTGTTGCTGGATACGCTGGCAACGAGCTTCGCGCCTGCCGATGCCGGCACGGTAGCTGTTTTTGAGCGCAGCGGCCTTGGTTACGGCAGCCGCGAGCCTTCCGCCCAAAGCGATTGGGCCGGGCGCGGCCTGCGCCTGCACCTTTTTGCCAGGCCCGGCCGGAATATGCAGTACAACTATATTATGGACGAGGTAGCGCAGCTTTCCTGCCATATAGATCATCTTACGGGCGAAGAAATAGGCTATGCCGTGCAAATGCTGGATAAAGCAGGAGCTCTGGACGTGCTGTGGCTTACCGGCCTTACCAAAAAAAACCGCCCTGCCGGAGAGTTGCGCGTGCTCTGCAAGCCGGAACAGATGCCGCAAATACAGGCCGAGATGTTCCGCCACACGCACAGCTTGGGCATACGCATTAGCAGGCTTGGCCGCGTAACTCTGCCCCGGCGCGAAACGCAAATAAATTCGCCATGGGGGCCTCTGGAAGCCAAAGAATATGAGCTGTTGGACCAAACCTTCACCAAGGCCGAGTATGAAGCCCTGGTAAAAACCGCGGCCCGGCTGGGCATAGGGCTGCCCGCCATGCGGGTTGAAGAGAAATAAAAAGGTTGTGGCGGCAATTTTATACAAAATTCAATGCTGCGGCAGGGTATTTGCTTTTTATAGTTAAGCTGATACCCTGCCGCGAGTTTTTCATTCAATTTGAAGTAAGGATTCCGCGCATGTTTAATTTTGGCGCAACCAAATATCTTGCCCCCGCTATGCTACTGCTGCTTGCCTGCCTGCCCGCCGTTTCCGGCTGCCTGCCGCTTGCGCCGGGCGTTTCCGGCGCGCAGCCGGACAAAACCACGGCAGTGCGGCAAGGGCGCGAATATACCTATTTTACCATGGGCGGAATACGCATAAAAATGACCGGGCCGGAAGGCTACTCCGCAGTGCCCTCCGGCGATGGCGCCCGTCAGGCTGCCTCCCTTACCCTGGCCCCGCCGGAAAATATTTTCGCCCTGTTCATGCCTTCAGACATGCCTGCGGCGGCGGAAAGCAAACTGCTGCGCGACCGCCGTTTCGTAATTGTAAGCGCCCGCCCGGAATTTATGGGCGAATATGTGGAAATGCAGTTTTTTCAGGCCTTGCGCAAAGATTTGCAACGTGTGAACGGCAGTTGGGAAACCGACTCGCTGGAGCATTTTAAAAGGCTGACCGAAACCTACTACATAAATCAGGATTCCTTTTCACACAGCCTGGGGGTGTTTCATTCCACCCGCTACAGCCTGAGCATTGCCCGTATAGTGCGTGAAGGCGGCACCTTCGGCAACGGCGCGGCATCCAGCTACCCTGAGGAAACCAGGCCTGAGGCTCCTGAAACGCCGGATCAGCAATGGTTTAATCGGTATTTTGCCGGGGCCTACCATAAAATTGTAGTGCAAAACGTAATGCTGCTGGGCGGCAGATATTTTAACGTGTATTTCAGCGCCCCTCTGGCCGGCGCCTATGACATACAGGCCCTTATGGAAGAAAACGCCGCCTACATGAACATGGTGGCCTCAGCCATACGCGCCGGCGAAGTGGGGCCGGATACGGCAACCGGCGAGGCCAATCCCACATCCGGCCCGCGCTCTTCCGGTAACAGGCAACTTTCCGGCAAAGCCGAAAAGAATGCCGTTTCCAAAGCTCCCATATAAACAAAACGATAGGCTTTAATGTAAAACCATGATAATTCAGCATAATATCTTGCTCTAAAATTTGAACTGCATTGTTTTTGCAGCTTTACATTAAATGTTTTATTATTAACGCAAGTGTTGCCGTCATATATAAAAAGTAAAAGCTGAACCAGTATGACCAAAACCTCAAAAACGGCTGTGCCATATACCTCAGCGTGTGCCCATGTTGCCTGTCTGCTGGCGCTGATAATGGTTTTACCGTTGTGCGGCTGTGATGAAAAAAGCTTTGGCCCGCCAAGGCAGGCGACCAGACAGGAAAATGCCGAAGCGGCTAAAACCCAGCCCGCCCCCAGCGAGCCCATGCTGACCGTGGGCAACACGCAAATGCCCATGCCCGTGCCAACGGGTTTAAAACGCATTCCGCACGATCATCAGCTTATGCGCTCCGTGCAAACCACTATGGGCAGCGCGGAAACCTTGCTCTGCCTGTTTGAAAAAACCGGCGAAGCGGCAGCTCCGGACCAGACAGCGCAAAATATCGCGCGGCGCGACAACCTGCGTGTAAGCACCCTGACCAAATGGCTTAACGTAAGCATATCGTCTTTGGATTTTCTGAAAATGATACAGCCGTGGCAAGAGCAGTCCGTCACCTTCAACCAGAACACGTTTACATTTTTTGAAGAAGCCGCTTCCGCCCGGCTGCTGGCCGAAAAAGAATTTACCTATAATCTTGGGCTGGTGGATTCCAGCCCGCTGCACATAAGTTTTTTGAAAATAGTAAAACACACCGGCCCCACCGGTCAGCCGGAGTACTCCTGCATTACCGCCAGCGTGCTGTGGCGGCACGGCAAGGTGCTGAACATTACCTACACCCGCCATATAGACAACTTTGACCAGATTCAGGCTGTTGTCGCCGAATCCATAAGTTACCTGAATAAAATTCTGGCCCTTGATCGCGGCGCAGGCGAAGGCGCGAAGCAATAATGAAGGCTGCGTGGCCGCCCCAGTAATATAGGGGCTGCTCGCCTATCTTTTTGCGCTCCGCGCTCGTTGCGCGCAAAAATTTACCCGGCCAGAGGGATGCGCCCACCACCCTTGTTATTGAACATGGTTTTTCTTGGAATTTTCCGAAGGAACAAGCACTACTGAAAGGCCAGAGGTCAAGGCAAGCCTCGCGCCGGTCTCCGCCTCGGCTTTTGTCGCGGTGTGGGCGTGGCCTGGGTTTCAATTATCATAAACCTGAGTCAATTAGAGTATTTTAACTTTGACTTTTTATATATATTTTTAAAAAACTAAAATACGTTACTCTAAAAAAGCATAAAGGCCAGAGCACTCTTTTATCGTATACGCAAAGCCGAAGCGGCTTTGCTAAAGGCACGTTGCGCTGCTCGCTTGCGGGCGTCCCCTTCGGGGGCGCCAGAGCATTTTAACTTTTTCAAAGTTAAAATGCTCTAAATAATGACAGCTCCGGCCAGCAGGCGCAGGCCTTGGGCCGTGGGGGCATATATGGCCGCTACCTGGCCTGGGGCGACTGGCGGAGATGACTCTTCGCCCACAAAATCAAGTTGCAGCATGGGCCGCCCGTGTTCTTCCCAAAACCGGTAGCGGGCCGGGCGGGCTTCTTGGCGGTAGCGGGTTTTTGCCAAGATGACCTCAGGCCAATAGCATGAAGGCACAAGAAAATTTATATCCACGCAGGCGCATGCGGCGGGGGTAAAGGCCGATTTCGGGCCTACCAGCAGGGCGTTGGCCTGCAAATTCTTGCCCAGCACAAATAATGGTTCCCGCCAGGCTATGCCCAAGCCGTGGCGCTGCCCCTGAGTATAGTTCCACAACCCGTAATGCGTGCCCACGCGTGTGCCGTCCGGCAAAAGGGCCGGGCCGTGGCTTAAGGGCATGCGCGCAGGCTCGGCCATTGGCATACGGCCCAACTCTGCCTTGGAAATATGCCCTTCTCCAGCCAATGGCATAAGGCCTGTCTTCTCCATTGGCGCACAGCCAGCCTCTAACGTTGGCATAGTGTCAAAAGAGCCACGCTCCGGCGTTTGGCTGGCGCTCCGGCGGCCCTTTTTGCGGGCGGCTTTGGCCAGATTCGCCTCATGCTCGGCCAGCGCTTTTAAAAGCTCAGGTCCCGGCAAGTCTGCGTAACTTTGCAGAAATTTCCGGTAGTCGTCACGCGGCACAAAACAAATTTCCTGACTCTCGCCTTTTTGCGGCGGCTCAAGACCCTGCGCCTCCAGTTGCGCCAACACGTCGCGTTTGTATAGCCCGGCCAGCGGAAAATACCCACGGGCCAGACTGCTCAAAGGGGTAAGGGCCAAAAAGTAGCTTTGGTCCTTGCCCTCGTCGGCAGCGGCAAAAATGGCCGGGCCTGGCGGCAGCCCAACGCTTTCGTCGGCTTCGTCCAGGCGAACGTAGTGCCCTGTTACCAGCCTGCTGGCGCCACGCGCCGAGGCTTCCTCCCAAAACAGTCCGAACTTGACCAGACGATTGCAAAAAGCGCAGGGGTTGGGGGTGTGGCCGGACAAATAAGACCCGGCAAAGGGTTTTATAACCAACTCTTCAAAACGGCTGGACAAATCCGCCACAACAAGCTCGGTTTGCAGCGCCGCGCAGGCTTTGCGCAAAGCCTCCAGCATGGTGGTGTGCCGGGCTGAACGCAAAGCCTCTGGCAAAAGTACCGCATGCAGCGCAAATACGCGCGCCCCAGCCGCCTTGAGCGCGGCCAGGCTATAAAGGCTGTCCGCCCCGCCGCTTACGGCAACGGCCAACAACCCAAAGTCCTTAAGCATGCTATTGTCCATGCCCACTTTTAAGCCCAAGCCGCCGCCAAGGCAACGTCTATTTCACTGCAGGGGCAAAGGAATCTAGAATCAAGACAAGTTAACAAGCGCAAGCCTTATTCGCCCGGAAGCCACTCTCTTGCCATCTGGCTGCCGCCCCTAAAACAAAAGATATGGGCGGATTTTTATCCGCCCATATCTTAATGACGCGCTTCGCGCGTCCCTATTTGCGTCTGTCTAATTATTGCGGGGCACCGGCAGTTCTATCATTACATTCTTCTTGAACCAGTTTCTGCAGTACAGGAACAGGCCCAGCGAAATCGCGGCGGCCGCGAAGCCGATGATAACGGAGACGTTATAAGGCATATTGAAGCCGATTTTGGCATTGCATATGTAAGCTATTACAACGCTGGTCATAATGGCGGCGGGAACGCTTGCCAGCCAGTGCGGCCCGTTGCGCTTTACTATATAAGCGGCGGAAGACCACAGCACTACCGTGGCCAGGGTTTGGTTAGCCCAGCCGAAGTAACGCCAGATAATGTCAAAATCAACGCGCGAGAGAATTATGCCTATCGCGAACAAGGGTATGGCGATAAGCAGGCGGTTTACCGCCTTTTCCTGCTTAACTTTGGTGAAGTCGGCAATTATCAGTCGGGCGGCGCGAAAAGCCGTATCGCCGGAGGTAATGGGCAGCACCACAACGCCAAGGATTGCCAGAACGCCGCCAACCGGCCCCAGCAAGGTGTTACACACTTCATTAACCACGTTGGCCGCCGCGCCTGCCGCCAAAAGGGCCTGGGCGCTGGGGTAAAAAGTCATGCCCGCTGTGCACCAGATAAGGGCGATAACGGCCTCGGCAATCATGGCGCCGTAAAAAGCGCCGCGCCCGCAGCTTTCGTTGGGCAGACAGCGCGACATAAGTGGCGACTGTGTGGCGTGAAAACCGCTAAGGGCTCCGCAAGCGATGGTTACAAACAGCAAAGGCCATATGGGCAGGCCTTGGGGGTGCTGGTTTTTCCACTCCGCCCACGAATAGAACTCGTAACCTTGAAAGAGCAGCCCGCCTATAACGCCCACGGCCATGACTATAAGCACCACCGCGAACAGCGGATAAAGGCGGCCTATAATGATGTTGATGGGCAAAATGGTGGCGAGAAAATAGTAACAGAAGATAATGCCCACCAAAATAAGCATGTTCATGCCCGTAAGCTTGGCCAGTATGCCCGCCGGGGCGGAGACGAACACCACGCCCACCAGCACCAGCAGCACTATGGAGAACACGCGCATGAACTGCTTGAAGCCGTTGCCCAAGGTGTAGCCAACCACATCGGGAATGGATGTGCCGTTATAGCGTACCGAAAGCATGCCTGAAAAATAGTCATGCACGGCCCCGGCGAAAATTGCGCCTATCACAATCCAGAGCAAGGCCACCGGGCCGTACAAAGCGCCCATTATGGGGCCGAACACCGGGCCGACGCCCGCTATGTTAAGCAGTTGAATGAGAAATACCTTGGCTTTGGGCAGTTTTATGTAGTCAACGCCATCGGCCATGGTATCGGCCGGAGTAGGGCGGCCGGGGTTAGCACCGAACACCTTCTCTATAATTTTACTGTAGATGATATAACCAACAATAAGCGCGGCCACTGCCAGAAAAAAGTATATGAAACCAGGCATACCGACTCCTCAATTCGGTTAAAAGTTAAATATACCCCAAAATATGACTGTTTTTAGCATGTTGCTGAAAAAAAAACGCCCATGACGCCAAAATAACACACCTTTTTCATGCACCTTCTTAAAGTACTCAAGTATTCGGTAATCGCCCACACCGTACATTTTTTTGTATGCCTTTATACTAATTATGTCTAACTAATTTGATCTCTTATCATACGGCATGCTGATTACCTGCCAAGGCTTGATTTGCCAAGGTTTAGGGCCTGCCGCGCGTCTGGGTCAGAAAACCGTCACCTTGCAAACGGCTGGCGGTTTTTTTTTACACTATTGCCTGAAAAGTGGCGTGAAATATGAAAATAAACAAGTTGGCCCGCAAGTTGCTATACCTATGGCAAACCCACAATCCGTGGGCGGCGGCGCATTGCGCAAAACACGCCGGCCATGCGGAGGATTTATGCAAAACAGTATGTACAGCGGGCTTTTCGGCGCTTTGACCAACGAGCATCGCATG
The DNA here is from genome assembly GCA_031550525.1 of Desulfovibrionaceae bacterium. Classification (GTDB taxonomy): domain Bacteria; phylum Desulfobacterota; class Desulfovibrionia; order Desulfovibrionales; family Desulfovibrionaceae; genus WRHT01. The sequence goes on along the minus strand of JAVBON010000032.1, from coordinate 9,572 downwards.
AACAGCATAGCCAACAATTTGGCTAACGTTAACACCACCGGTTACAAGCGCGATTCTCTGGCCTTTCGTGATACCTTTATAATGTTCGCGCACGATCAGATTATGGAGCCTGTAGCCAACGTGCGCTCGGAAAAGCTTTTTCCCGATCCCAAACATATGGCCCGGCCGCGTCTGGCCGAAGCGCAGACGGATTTCTCGCAGGGCGGCCTTAAGGCCACCGGCGGCCCGCTGGATGTAGCCATAAGCGGCGAGGGCTTTTTTACCATACGCACGCCAGAGGGCGACTATTACTCGCGCAACGGCCATTTTAGGCTAACCCCCGAGGGTACGCTTATTACCGAGCAGGGCTTTCAGGTGTTGCAGGACGGCTCCGAAATCACCATACCGGCTGGTATAAAAGATGTGGTCATAGCGGAAGACGGCCGTATTTTCGGCGACGGCAACCTGGTGGGCCAGATCAGCCTTGTGGGTGTGGATGACCAGACCAGCCTGGAGAAAATGGGCGGCAACCTCTACCGCGCGCGCCCCGGCGCGCAAGTGGCGGAAGTGGAAGCGCCCGGCTTTATGGTGCAGGGTTTTTTGGAAATGCCCAACGTGGATGTTGTGTACGAAATGGTCAATATGATCGAGGCCCAGCGTCAGTTTGAGGCTTATCAGAAAGTAATGCAAACCAGCGACACGGTGGACCGCGAGGCCATAACAAAAGTGGGACGTGCCAAATAAGGCCCGGCCCGGTTTAATAAGGTAACAATTTGCGGAGCTTTTTCCGCGGGAGGATAGAATTATGATGCGCTCATTGTGGACGGCGGCCACCGGCATGCAGGCCCAACAACTGAATATAGACGTTATTTCCAACAACCTGGCCAACGTCAACACAACCGGCTTTAAAAAGAACAGGGCCGAGTTTGAAGACCTTATTTATCAGAACATGCGCATTGCCGGTTCCATTACCGGTGCGGACGGCGACCAGCGCATACCCACCGGCATACAGGTGGGCATGGGCGTGCGCGCCACGGCGGTGCACAAGGTTTTCGGGCAGGGTGATTACCAGAACACCAACAACCCGCTGGATCTGGCCATTGAAGGCGACGGATTTTTTCAGGTAATGGTTAACGGCGAAGAGCGTTATACCAGAGCGGGGGCTTTCAAGCTCAACCAGGACGGCACCATAGTAAGCTCCAACGGTTACGTGCTACAGCCGGAATTTACCGTGCCTATCGAGACCAAAACCGTGGTGGTTACGGAAAACGGCCACATAGCCGCCCTTGACGGCAACAACAACCCGCTGGCCGAGGCCGACATACCGCTTTACACCTTTATAAACCCGGCCGGGCTTGAAGCCATGGGCCGCAACCTGTTCAACGTTACCGACGCCTCCGGTGACGCCCAAGAGGGCGTGCCCGGCGAAGAAAACGTGGGCACCATAGCTCAGGGCTTTCTGGAAATGTCCAACGTGGAAGTAGTGGATGAAATGGTAAACATGATTGTGGGCCAGCGCGCTTACGAAATGAACTCCAAGGCCATTCAGACCTCCGACTCCATGTTGCAGACGGCCATTCAGCTCAAGCGCTCGTAACCGCCATAAGGGGATGATGGGGGAGAATATGCGCAAGACCTATTTTGAAACGAGAGAGCGATGGGGCACGCCCCGCTATCGCATTTTTGCCGAGCATGCGGCCTTTATGCTGCTGCTGCTCATACTGGCCGTGGTTTTCTGGATTTCGCTCAGCACCGTGGCGCAGGCCGCAGGGTTTAACAACACCCTGGCTGGCAGTGCCGCGCAAACCACGGTTAAACAGGCCCGCCAGACGCAAAGCGCGCCTTCAGCCGGGGCGGATACCTTGGGCGCGCAGCGCGCGCCCGCCGCCCAAGCCCGGCCAAATGCTCCCGCCATCGGCTTCGGGCCAGACGAACCATGGCGCATACGCATATTTGAGGCCGCCGTGGTAAACGGCCCCATGGTGCTGCTGGGCGAAATAGCCGAGCCGGCAGGGCCAATGCCCGAAGCCTTGTGGAACGAGCTTGCCGCCAGCCAGTTGTGGCTTGCGCCGGAAGATTCCGGCAAGCCGGTAAACCTTACCCGCCCGCGTTTGCAGCAGGCCATGGCAGGCAGCATGGGGCAGGATTTCGCGGCCCTGTGCCTTTACCCGCCATCCACCATGCTTCAGCGCGGGGGCAAGCTTTTGGACGCCGCCGCCGTGCAGGATATGACTGTCAAAATTTTGGCTCCATTTTTGGCCGCTCTGCCGGGTGAAGCGCAATTCTCAGACTTCCGCCTGCCGGGCAACGTGTTTTTGGCGCACAACGCGCAGACCTTTGAGCTGGAAGAGCCGCAAAAGGTGGCCCCAGGCCGCCTGAGCCTGCGCTACAGCATAAAGGAACTGGATGGAACTGTGGCGCGCCGCCTTACCGGCAGCGTGTTCATAGACTGCTGGGCGGCAGTGCCCACGGTGACGGCCCCCATAAACAAAGGCGAGCTTGTAAAGCCGGAAAACATTACCTTTGTGCGGAAAAATCTGGCCTATATGCGCGAAATGCCCTGGGACGGGCGCGGCGGCCCTTGGCAGGCCGGGCGCGCAATATCGCTGGATCAGCCCATTTTTGAGTCGGATTTAAGCTATGTGCCCACCATAAAAAAAGGCAGCATAGTCAAGCTTGTGTTCGCCAGCGGTACCGTGCGCCTTAGCGCAGCGGTGGAGGCCCTCTCCGACGGGGTGAGCGGCGAGACTATTCCTGTAAAAAACGTGCAGAGCAAACGGCAGGTTTATGCCGTGGTTTATGACGCCAATACCGTGGTTGTCTATTCCGCAGCCGTTCAACTGGCCCAAACTCCGGGCCAGGTAGCAAATGTTACGCCTGTTGCAGGCGGGAGAGGTGAATTATGATAAAGACCAACGTAACCCTTACAATGTTGTTTGTAGCGGCTTGCCTTAGCCTTGCGGCTTGCGGCGGCGGGGCGGAGCAGCCCACCCCCGTAATGGGGGCCATGGGCAACACCCAGCCCTACACCGAGCCTGAAGAACGCTACGGCAACCCAGGTTCCATTTTTACCGATTCCTCCTCCGGCCTGTTGTTTGAAGACACCCGCGCCCGCAGGGTGGGCGACCTGGTGCTTATTAAAATTGTGGAGAACACCACCTCCAAAAGCAAGGCCGATACCACGGCCGAGCGCCAGAGCGATGTGGATGTGGGCGTGAGCGCGGCTTTCGGTCGCAGCAAAATCTCCCCCCTTATTTTCGGCGGGTTGCTTGCAGGCAAAGTAGGCACCACCCCCATTGTCGGCGCCACCACCAAGCTTAACCACAGCGCCACCGGCGAGACCAAGCGTGAAAACTATGTTACCACCACCATAGGCGGGCGGGTTATTAACGTGCTGCCCAACGGAGTGTTGGAAATAGCCGCCGGGCGCAGCGTAAAAGTGAACAACGAAACCGAGTATATGGTTGTGCGTGGCCTGGTGCGCAGCAGCGACGTGCTTTCTGACAACTCCATACTCTCTACCCAGCTAGCCAACTCCAGCATAGAATACTACGGGCAGGGCGTGTTGGCCGACAAGCAAAGCCCCGGCTGGCTCAGCCGCGTAATAGACATAGTCTGGCCCTTCTAGGCGCGACATAAAAACAATAACGCATAAAACCGCCGGTGACGGCGGTTTTATGCGTTAAAGGCGTAGAGGATGAAGCCGGATTGTATGATCTGGGATTTACTTATCGTGGGCAGAGATTGCGGGTAAAGGGGCGGGAGATCTGTTTCCGCATACTAGGCAAAAACAGCCTTTTCCGTTTTCCGGGCCGATTTTCATTTTTCTGTGTCATCGAGTACGTGAGTACACTGATTCGGCACTTCCTGTGCCTCACCCCTTCGGGGCGGCTACGCTTCGCTACGCCGTCCAATTTTGCTTTCCTGCAAAATTGTCAGCCGCAAAAAAACGAAAAACCATCCGGAAAATCAAAAAATTCTTATTTTTACCAAGTCTACCTCAACGAGTTCCATTCGCGCATTAGTTACGTGCTTGCCTCCCTGTAGGTATCGCGGCGCGAAGTACAAGGATGTGAGCGCAGGGAAGCTGGTGCGCCTTTGGAGCGGGTTAAGAGAGATGACTGAAGTGCTTGGTGATTTTTTGCATAGTTCATTAGATGGTCACCTGAAGTTATGACAATTTAGTAGAGCACAGGGATGGTATTTGCCAACGTGGCGGCGTGGTTCGGGTAAATGGGAATATGAAAGGGCATAGCACCAACAATAAGACAGCCGGAATATCGTTATGAATATTCCGGCTGATTTGATTAATTGTAAAACATAACTATCGCCAAACTTGCGGGGTCAAGGGGGTTCAAAATTAGCACCTCAACAGTTATGCAGTCTATCTGACTTTCCCGCCAAAAACTGTCATGCTTTGGCGGTACAAGCTACACCTTACGGGGTCTGGTGTGGCTTGTTTTGACAAAGCACAACAATTTAGCACCGATAAGCATAAGGCAAGCAATACCTGTTGGCGATGCTCTTTCGCGCCCCAGATCTCATAAATCTGGCTTCATCCTCTATGCCTTTATAAAATCCGCGGCATATTGCTAAGCCGTTTCTTTTACCTTGCTTTTGCCTTTGGCTTTACCCGCGGCTTTTGCGCCGGGCAGGGCCAAATCCAGCACTTCGTACAGTGTGGAGGCCAGTTTTATGTCTATCTGGTCGCGCAGTTCTTTGGGTATGTCTTCCAGGTCCTTTTTATTCTGCTTGGGTATGATGGCGTGTTTGATGCCACGGCCCACGGCGGCCAGTATTTTTTCTTTTATGCCACCCACGGGCAGCACGTTGCCGCGCAGGGTTATTTCGCCGGTCATGCACAGGTCGGCCGAAACCGGTTTGCCGCTAAGGGCCGATATAAGGGCGGTAGCCAGAGTAACCCCGGCGGAGGGGCCGTCTTTGGGCGTCGCGCCTGCGGGAACGTGAATGTGGATATCCTGCTTTTCGTTAAACTGCGGGTCAATGCCAAGGTCTTTGGCATGCGCGCGGGCATAGCTTATGGCGGCCTGGGCGCTTTCCTTCATCACATCGCCAAGCTGGCCGGTAAGGGATACGGAGCCCTTGCCCGGCATGGTGCTGGCCTCTATGTGCAGTATTTCGCCGCCAACGGGGGTCCAGGCCAGGCCAAGGGCCACGCCGGGCTGCAAGACCTTGTCCAGTTCCTCATCCATAAAGCGCGGTATGCCTAAAAGCTCGTGCGTCACATCGGCGGTAACGGTAAAGGGCGGCTTTTCGCCTTCGGCCTTTTTGCGGGCCAGTTTGCGGCAAATGGAGCCTATTTCGCGCTCAAGGTTGCGCAGCCCTGCCTCGCGCGTATACTCGCGGGCCACAAGCTGGAGCACATCGTCACCGGCAAAGGCCACGTCGCCTTTTTTCAGGCCGTTTTCTTTGGTCTGGCGCTCTATGAGGTAGCGTTTGGCTATGGCTACCTTTTCCTGCATGGTGTAGCCGGGGAGGGATATAATTTCCATGCGGTCGCGCAGGGGGCCGGGTATTGTGTCCAGCGTGTTGGCCGTGCATATGAACATTACCCTTGAAAGATCAAAAGGCATGTTCAGATAATGGTCGGTAAAGCTGAAGTTCTGTTCCGGGTCCAATACTTCCAGCAGGGCGGAGGAGGGATCGCCCCTGAAATCCGAGCCAATTTTGTCTATTTCGTCCAGCATTATTATTGGGTTGCGCGTTCCGGCCTGCTTCATGGCCTGTATAATGCGGCCGGGCATGGCCCCCACGTAAGTGCGGCGGTGGCCGCGAATTTCGGCTTCGTCACGCATGCCGCCAAGAGACATGCGGAAAAACTTGCGCCCCATGGCCCGCGCGATGGAGCGGCCCAGCGAGGTTTTGCCCACGCCCGGAGGCCCCGCGAAGCACAGGATGGGCCCCTTGGATTTGGGGTTAAGCTTGCGCACCGAGAGATATTCGAGAATACGGTCCTTTACCTTTTCCAGGCCGTAATGGTCGTCATCCAGTATTTTCTTGGCCTTCACAATATCTAAAGTATCACGTGAAGTTTTGCTCCAGGGCAGGTCCGCAATCCACTCCAGATAAGTGCGCAGCACCGAAGATTCTGAAGAATCGCCGTGCATGCCCGCCAGCCGCTTGAGCTGTTTGTCGGCCTCTTTTTGCACTTCCGGCGGCAGTTTGGCTTTAAGCAGGGCCTCGCGCAATTCGTCAAAATCATTGCCGTCCTGTCCTGTTTCGCCCAATTCGCGGCGTATGGCCTTTAGCTGCTCGCGCAGGTAGTAGTCGCGCTGGGCTTTATCCATACCCTCGCGGGCGCTTTCCTGTATATGCACCTGCATTGAGGCAAGCTCCGCCTCTTTTGCCAGGTGCTTGTTAACCTTGTTCAGGCGTTGCACGGGGTCCAGCGTTTCCAGCAGTTCCTGCGCCTCGTTTACTTTAAGCCGCAGGTTGGCGGATATTATATCGGCCAGGCGGCCTGGATGATCCACCCCGGCCAGTACGGCGTTGATTTCTGGGTTGCTGATGCCGCGCATGCTCAAAATTTTCTCACTCAGGTCGCGGGCGGCGCGAATCATGGCTTCTTCTTCCATACCCGCCGGATGCTCAGCCCTTTCAGGCATAAGCTCGGCTCTGGCCTCTAAAAACTTGCCGTTATGCGTAATTTCCGTGGCTTTGGCCCGGCTGATGCCCTGCACCAGCAGCTTGAGGCGGCCGTCTGGCATTTTAAGCATGCGCATGATCACCACAACCGTGCCAATGCTGTGCAAATCCTCCGGTTGCGGGTTTTCAACCGATTCGTCCTTCTGGGTGAGAATAAGCAGGTAACGGTTGCCGTTAAGGGCCGCATCCACCGCTTGCACCGAGGTTTCGCGGCCCACAAACAGCGGGAGCATCATGTAGTTGAATATGACCACGTCGCGCACGGGCAGCACCGGAAGAACCGGCGGTATGTCCGTTGGCGGCAGGGTGCTGGAGTCGGGGGTGTCTGGAAAGAAGGACATTTCTTCAGTCCTGTTGGAGCTTTCTTCAGCAGACTCGGCGCTTTTGGTGTTTTCATCGCCATTTTTAGCGCTTATGGCCAGCGGCTCTTCGGCCGCGCCAAGGGGTATGGCGGCGGAAGATGCCTTGCCGGCGGCAGCCCCGCCCCCGGCGGTTTGCTCCGGGCCGGAGCCTGGCTTGGCCTGCTCATCTGGTTTTGCCGCCTGGTTTACCGCGTTGTCTTTGCCTGCGTCGCCAAATTTATTTTTATCGTCGTGATCACTCATATCTTACCTCGTGGGCAGGGAATTTTTTTTCGGCAAGGGGCGGCACAGCCGCCGCTGGGCATACATTGTGTACATAACCACTAAATTTTATTCTTCAATAGCCACGGCAAAACTTTGTGCCGCTACCGCCGCGCAACGCATAATCTGGAGCATGGCAGGGCTTTGAGCGATTTATGCCAAGACTATTCCCTTTGGGAGTGTTAAGGCAATTATTGTCTTGGCTGTTATATAGTTTTTTACATAATACGGCGGAAAACAGATACCGCAAGGCCGGCAGCCGGAGCGGCGGCAAAAGCGGCAAGCGCCGCCATGATAATTTGTGCGGTCAAGAACACCCGCCGGAACGCGGGTAAAAAGGAACAACTTTTGCAGTATGTATCCGGAAGAAAAATCCGCCCAATGGCGGGAAAAATTGGAAAGGCCGTGGCGTGACATGCTGCCGTCAGGTTGAACGGTTGGCCTATATGGGCTTTTTTACGGAGCCTGCCTGAGGTGCGGCAAGCCGCTGGCCGGGCCTATATCAGGCCTTCGGCCGAGACGCTGTAGCAGTCGGTATCTGTAACTATAATATGATCGATGAAGCGCATTTCAACTGATTGGGCGGCGCGTTTGAGCATGGCGGTTATTTCAAGGTCCGCGCCAGAAGGGCTGGAGTTGCCGCTGGGGTGGTTATGCACCAGTATGAAGCCCATGGCCTTGAGCAATAGGCCGCGCTCGAGAATATCGCGCGTGTACACAGCCACGTTATCCACACTGCCTTTATGGTTAAACTCCCACGAGAGCAGGTGGTTTTGCGCGTCCACAAAGGCTATCCATACTTCTTCATGATCATGCCCGGCCAAACGGCGCTTGGCGGCTCTGGCCACCTGCTCCGGAGTGCTCAGCACCTCTTTGCGCCTGAGCGGGGCTTCCTCATAGCGGGCCATAAGCTCGCGCAGCAGCACCCAGTAGTGCGCAAGCACCGGGCCAAAGCCCTCCACGGATAAAAGCTCCGCCGGTTTGGCGTCCAGCACTCCGCGTATGTTTTGAAAACGCAGCAAAAGCTCTTTGGCCAGAGGTTTTGTATCCTTACGCGTCAGCACTTTGCCGAGCAGAAGCTCCAGCACTTCATAATCCTGAAGGTCGTGCGGGTGCTTGCTCATGCGCTCGCGCAAACGCGCTCTGTGGCCGTGGTAGTGTTTATCTGTACTCATTTTCTGGTAAACAGCCTGAACAAATCCGCTATAAGCAGTTCAAAGGCTTGATGAGCGCCGCGCTCGCCCGTTTTTACGCCTTTATCGGCCCGCAGGGCCAAGTCCCATATGCGCGAGAGGCCGCCAAAGCCCAAGCCGCGCGCCAAAGCCAGCTTTTCACCCTGCACCGCGCCGGGCAAAAACACGTTTTCGCCAGCCAAAAGCTGCCACATTATGCGCGCCTCGCGCTGCAACATAGCCAAAAATCCGAACAGGCCCGCGTCCGCCGCGCCATCGCTGTCACGGTTAAACTGCGCCCACACCTGCTCGGGCCTTTTACCGCTTTGCAGGCCCTGCAAAAAGGCAAAAATATTCATTTCCTGCTCAAAATTCAGCATTTGCAAAGCCTGCTGGGTAAGCCCGCCTTCAGCGTCAGCAGCCAGCGCCAGCTTGCCCAGCTCCAGCCGTATAGCCCCGGCGTCTTGCGGCAAAGCCGGCGCTATGCGCTCCGCATCCGCCGCCTCCAGCCGTAACCCGGCCGCCTTGGCTTCTTTTTGGATAAAAGCCTTTTTGGCCCTTGCGTCCAAAGGCGGCACTTCCGCCAGCCAGCCCTTTTTTTGCGCGAAGCTCACACACTGCAATTTTGGTATATGCGCGCCCAGCTTGGGTTTGCCCTTTTCAAAATCCACCTCGAAGCAGATAAAAGGCCAAGTTTGCGCATAAGGCTTGCCCAAGGCCGCCGAAAGCTTTTTTAAGGTATCCAGCTTCAAATCCTGCGCATGCCTTAGCACAACCACCTTTGGCCGCTGAAAAAGCCCCTGCAGAGTCAACTGCTCCCAAAATTCCTCCGCCAGCGGCTCCTCACCCCAAAACGTAAACCACTCCCACTCGCCGCCCTGCTCCGGCGCATGCAGCAAGACCTGCTGCTCAATATAATCCTTGAGCAGCACCGGGTCTGGACCCACGCATATGTTAAAGCCTGGTTTGGTCATAGTTTTTGTTAGTGGATGCGCCTGCGGCGCGCTTTAAAATTTGGGGGGGGGGGGGGGGGGGGGGGGGGGGGGGGGGGGGGGGGGGGGGGGGGGGGGGGGGGGGGGGGGGGGGGGGGGGGGGGGGGGGGGGGGGGGGGGGGGGGGGGGGGGGGGGGGGG
>JAVBON010000027.1:0-24543 GCA_031550525.1 Desulfovibrionaceae bacterium | reverse complement strand
CCCCCCCCCCCCCCCCCCCCCCCCCCCCCCCCCCCCCCCCCCCCCCCCCCCCCCCCCCCCCCCCCCCCCCCCCCCCCCCCCCCCCCCCCCCCCCCCCCCCCCCCCCCCCCCCCCCCCCCCCCCCCCCCCCCCCATTCTTTCAATCGCGGCGCGGCCGCATAAACTCATAATTGTCTTTTTGCTTACCCTTTAGCTCTTTCTTCCAGCACGGCCACGGCGGGCAGTATCTTGCCTTCCAGAAACTCCAAGAAGGCTCCTCCGCCGGTGGAGATGTAGGACATTTTGTCTTCGGCCTTATACTTTTCCAAGGCAGCCAGGCTGTCGCCGCCGCCGACTATGGAGAAGGCGGAGCTGTCGGCAATGGCTTTGCAGATGGCTTCGGTGCCTTTGCCGAACTGGTCTATTTCAAACGCGCCCACGGGTCCGTTCCAAACCACCGTACCGGCTTTAAGGATAACGTCGCGGTAGAGTTTGGCGGTTTCAGGGCCTATGTCCAAAATCATGTCGTCAGAGGCTACGTCGGCTGCTTTTTTTACAACGGCGGGGCTTTCCGGGCTAAGGCCCGTGCCGGTAATCACATCCACGGGCAGCGGAATATTTACCTTTTTGGCCTTGGCTTTATCCATAATCTTCTTGGCTTCGCCAGCCAAATCCGGCTCGCTGAGTGATTTGCCAAGAGGGAGCCCCAAGTCCATAAGGAAGTTGTTGGCAATGCCGCCGCCTACTATAAGTGTATCTACCTTATCCAGCAGGCTTTCGAGTATGGTAAGCTTGGTGGAAACCTTGGAGCCTCCAATAATGGCAACCAGCGGGCGCTTGGGGTTTTGCACGGCTTTATCCAGCGCCTCAAGCTCGGCGGCCAGCAGGGGCCCGGCGCAGGCAACGGGCGCGAATTGCGCCACGGCGCTGGTGGTGGCCTCCGCGCGGTGGGCGGTGCCAAAGGCGTCCATTACAAACACGTCGCACAAGGCGGCGTATTTGCGACCCAGCTCGGGGTCGTTCTTTTTTTCGCCTTTAAGAAAGCGCACGTTTTCCAACAGCACCAGATCGCCGCTTTTAAGGGGCACGCCGCCCAGGTAGTCTTTTACTACCGTTACATTGCGCTTTAAAAGCTCGCCAAGGCGCTTGGCCACGGGGGCCATGGAAAATTCGCCGCTATATTCGCCTTCAGTGGGGCGGCCCAGGTGCGACATAACCATAACTCCGGCCCCTGCCGCCAAAGCCGCCTGAATGGTGGGAATGGAAGCACGTATGCGGGCGTCGCTCTGCACAACCCCGTTTTTAACAGGCACGTTCAAATCCTGACGGATCAATACGCGCTTGCCTTTCAAATCCAGAGCGCTCATTTTTAGTACATTCATCGCTAGCTCCTGCATATTCTGTTGTGCCGCAAGGCGTCTGACCAAGCGCAATACGGCGTGTTTACAAGTTACTTTATAAGAGGCAACAGCACAAGGCTTTGCGGCCCGGCGGCATTATAAAAAATTCTATCGGCCGATTATGTTTTATCTGTGCCGCCTGCGGACATATTATCAGTAAAAGGCGGGCAAAAAAACCAAAAAATACTTTGTCGCAAATATATTTGCGGCTATGCTCCAATATTACTCATTTCTGGAGTATTGTTTATAAAAGCGCTTCTTTACATTAAGCGGACTGAAAGCGTAAGTATATTCCTATAAGAATTATCTTGATATTACTTTTAATAGGAATTATTACTAATAAAAATAAGTCATAAAACTGGAGGAGAAAGTCATGACTGAATTAAACCAAGTGTACAAGTGCACCAAGTGTGAAAATATTATTGCCGTTGTGCATGCCGGGGCCAGTGCGCTGGTGTGCTGCGGCGAGCCTATGAAGCTGATGAAAGAGGGCACCACTGACGGTGCCAAAGAAAAGCACGTGCCGGTTATTGAAAAAACCGCCACCGGCTACAAGGTAAAAGTTGGCTCCGTGGCCCACCCGATGGAAGCGGCCCACTGGATTGAATGGATTGAACTGGTGGCCGACGGCAAATCCTACCGCCAGTTCCTCAAGCCCGGCCAGGCCCCTGAAGCCGAATTCTGCGTAAAGGCGGATAAAGTTACGGCCAGAGAATATTGCAACCTGCATGGGCATTGGGCCTCCAACAACTAAAAAATACCTGAGCTTTACGTAAAGGTAATATTGGATATTACATTTAGCATAAAGCTATGCTATCAAATAGATAAGCGCTGCCGGGCTGCCCCGGCAAGCGCCAACCTAATCAGGAGAATTGAAATGGATAAATATGTATGCACACTTTGCGGATACGTATACGACCCGGCCGAAGGCGACCCCGATAGCGGCATAGCCCCCGGCACCCCCTTTGAAAAAATACCTGCCGACTGGGTTTGCCCCATCTGCGGCGCGAGTAAAGGCGATTTTGAGAAGCAATAAATAGCGGATGAAGCCGGATTTATAAGTGCTGGGCGCTGTCCAGACCCGCAAGTGTAGCCCGTACTGCTAAAGTGTAACAGTTTTTAGCTGGAGGGCTATACAGCGGGCAGGCCTGCGGGGGTGCTGATTTTGAACCACCTTGGCCCAGTGACTTGGCTTAAAATTGAGTTCGCCGGCATTAACCTGATATAATATCAGGCTGGCGAGCGTTGGTCTCAAAGGGGGCTTAGGCCCCCTTAATTAATTATGGCTGTTCACGGGTTGCGCTTTCACGGCCCGCCAATATATACTGACCGTGCCTGCCCCGCGCATGGCGCCAAACATACAAACAAACCATATATAACTGTCGCGGAGTTTTGCATGATATCTGTCGAGATAAAAAAAGACGTGTTCTGGGTTGGAGCGGTGGATTTCGGCTGCCACAACTTTCACGGCTATTCCATAGCCCCCAGAGGCACCACCTATAACTCCTACCTGATTAAAGACAAAAAAAACGTGCTGTTCGATACCGTGCAGGCCCACGAATTTGAGGCCATGTACGCGCACGTCGGGCAAGTAATTGACCCGCAAAAAATAGACTACATAGTGCTAAACCACCTGGAGCCGGATCATGCCGGGTGCCTGGCCCGCTTTGTGGAGCGCTGCAAGCCGGAAAAAATCTTCTGCTCCACCATGGGCCTCAAATCCATGGCCGGATATTTCGACATAACCGGCTGGCCCGTGCAGGCCGTTAAAACCGGCGATGTCATCAACATAGGAAAACGCAACATCCATTTTGTGGAAACCCGCATGCTGCACTGGCCAGACAGCATGTTCTCGTACATACCCGAAGACAAACTGCTTATAAGCAATGACGCCTTCGGCCAAAACATCGCCAGCAGCTTTTTGTACGCCGACGAGGTAAAACGCTGCGAACTGGAAAAGGCCCTGGAGGAATACTACTACAATATAGTGCTGCCCTTCTCGCCGCAGGTGCTAAAAACTCTGGCGCTGGCCGCCGAAATGAAGCTGGATATTGACATGATCGCTCCGGACCACGGCCTCATCTTCCGCACGCCAGAAGATATCGCCTACATACTGGCCAAATACCGCGCCATGGCCGAGCAAAAGCCCCAAAAGAAGGCCGTAATTTTTTACGACACCATGTGGCACAGCACCGAACAGCTGGCTTACTCCATAGGCAACGGGCTGGCCGAAGCCGGTGTGCCCTACCGCGTAATGTTCCTTAAAAACCACCACCACAGCGAGGTTATGACCGAACTTGCCAACTGCGGCGCGGTAATAGCAGGCTCGCCCACGCATAACAACGGCGTTATGCCCATGGTAAGCTCCATGCTCACATATATGAAAGGCCTGCGCCCGCAAAACCGCATAGGCGCGGCCTTTGGCTCCTTCGGCTGGTCCGGCGAGGCCCCCAAACAAATGCACGAAATGCTGGAAAGTATGAAAATGGAAATGCCGGCGGAAGCGCTAAAGTGCAGCTACAAACCCACAGCCGAAAATTTGGCTGCCGCCCGGCAGCTTGGCAAAACCATAGGCTTGGCATTGGCAGAGAAGTGTAAAGGGTAATTAAAAGCATAAGCGTAAGCGGCTGCGCCGCGCCAACAATAAAGGGGCTGCTTGCCCCTTTATTGTTGGCTCCCCCAAAGGGGCGTCCATACTCTCTTACTGTCGCGGCACTGCCGCTTGCGCTCATATTATATTCGCCCCGTGGGGTCTTTTCCAAGCTTACCCCCGAAGCGGCATTCTCCTAAATCCCCGAATGGCATCAAGAGGCACCGCGCCCCACCCCCGGCCCGAAGGGAGCTACCCGGCGCAGGCGTCTGATAATGTGCAACTTACTTCGCAGTATTGGTTGAAGCACTTCTCGGCTGTTATGTAAAAGCCGCCTTTGTCATTGGTGCTTATTTTAGCCCATGAGCCGATTTGATCCGCCAAATGGCGGCTGATGATAAAATGGTAGCCGGAAACTTCCTGCTCCAAATCGCGGTCGGTTGAGGTATCCGGCCTAAGGGCCAAGGTACGGCCTTTGCTGCTTTGGCGTGGGCGCACGTACAAACGCAGTTTGCCGGATTTGGGGTTTTCTTTAAAGTGCTCGTCCAGTAGCTGTTTTGCAGCCGCATCCAAGGTAACGTCAAACATATTCACCTCCATAAATACAATGCCGCAACCCTGTAAGGGCTTGCCGGGGCCTGTGGCGCGGGCTGTTTGCCGATGCGCGGGCAAGAACTGTTGCAAGGCATTAATACCGTACCGAAGTAGTATTGTTATACCTCTGGCACCCGTAAGGTCTACCGCTTTGCAGGCGCTCTTGCAAGCCCCATTTTTCCCTTGTTCCGCTTGGCTGGTCTGCTTACTCAGGCTTTTCTAACTACCTGGCCATGAACTGCCGCTGCATTACGGCAATTCGTGCTCACGGGCCTGATTACCGGCACAAGCAAGGCATAGCCCGCGCCAAACGCCGGGGGCTATTTTTATGACCAGGCGCCGTTGGCAAATGTATTTGGCCTTGCCTGTATAGAGGCTTGCGCATAAACTTATGTGCCGGTAATTTTTTTTACACTATATGCAAAAGCCAAATATTTTGATAAGGTTTTTGGCAAACGAAGTTTTTAGGAATTCTCTTTGCCTGCCGCGTTTTGCCGCGAGGCGGAGTTTTTGAACAAGCAAAATGATACAGGAGCAAGCCCATGCATGTTGTAGTTATTGGGGCGGTTGCACTGGGGCCCAAGGCCGCCAGCCGTTTTAAACGCCTGATGCCCGATGCCAAGGTGACCATGATTGACCAATCTTCCCGCATTTCTTACGGCGGATGCGGCATACCTTTCTACATTTCCGGCGAGATCAACCGTATTGAAGAATTGCAGGCCACGCCTTACGGCATTATTCGCGATGCGGATTTTTTCAAATCCAACAAGGGCATAGATGTGCTTGTAAACACACGCGCCACGGCCATTGACCGCAAAAACAGAACCGTAACCGTTGAGAGCCTGATAACCAAAGAAAAATCCACCATCACCTACGATAAACTGGTGCTGGGCCTGGGCAGCACACCCAACCGCCTGCCCATACCAGGTATGGATCTGGAAGGCATAAGCCCCTGCACCAACCTGGACGAAGCCGAATATATAAAAACCACCGTGGCGGCAGGCACAGTTAATAACGCCGTGGTGGTGGGCGGCGGCTTTATAGGCCTGGAAGTGGCCGTGGCCCTTGCCGACATGTGGGGTATACCCACCAGCGTGGTGGAAGTGGCCCCGCATATTCTGCCCGGCACCCTTTCGCCGGCCATGGCCGCCATGGCTACAAAAGATTTGGAAGAACACGACGTGCGGGTTTTTGCCGGTGAAAAAGTGCTGCGCCTTGAGGGTGAAAACGGCAAAGTGACCAAACTCATAACCGACAAACGCGAGATAAAGGCCGATCTGGTCATTATGTCCGCCGGAGTGAAGGCAAATACCGACATAGCGCGCGATGCGGGCCTGGCTCTTACCGATCGCGGCATGATTATAGTGGACGATCAGATGCGCACCTCCGACCCGCTTATTTTCTCGGGCGGCGACTGCGCTGTGGTGCGCAACCTTGTTACCGGCGGCAAGGGCTGGTTCCCGCTGGGTTCCATGTCCAACCGGCAAGGCCGCGTTATAGGCACCAACCTGGCTGGCGGTACGGCGCGCTTCCCCGGCGCCGTGGGCACCTGGGCCGTTAAATTGTTCGAGCAGAACGCCGCCGGAGCTGGGCTTACCCTGGCCGCTGCCCTGCGCGAGGGCTACGACGCCGTAAGCGTGCATGTGGAGCAGGTTAACCGCGCCCACTACTACCCAGGCCGCGCCATGATTGCCCTTGAGCTGATAGTGGATAAACCCACCCGCCGCGTCTTGGGCATTCAGGGTACCAGCGCCGACGGCGACGGCCTTCTGGCCCGCATCAACCCCGTGGCCGTGCTTTTGCAGCACAAGTGCAGCGTGGAAGATGTAAGCAACCTTGAGGTGGCCTATTCGCCGCCCTTCTCATCGGCCATGGATGTGGTTAACGTGGCGGGCAACGTGGCGGACAATCTGCTGGCAGGGAGCCTCAGGCCCATCAACCCCGACGAGTTCAACAAAATGTGGGATGACAGAACACCGGACAACCTTTACGTGATAGACGCGCGCGTAAACCGCAGCGCCCAGCCTATTATGAATCGCTTTCCGGAATACTGGCACAACATACCCACTGATGAAATAAGAAAACGCATTAATGAAGTGCCAAAAGACAGAGACATCGTATTAATCTGCAACACCGGCCTGCGTTCGTATGAAGCCCAGCTTATTCTGTCCGAACTGGGCGTAAGCAATACCAGAAGCGTATGCGGCGGCATGTCTGGCGTTGGCAGGCTGGGTATGGATATAGCGCCGAAAGACTAGCCAGCAAGCGGCCGCGCCGCACCGGCAATAACGTATGTATGCCCCTTGGGGGCGACAAATAATAACCACCCGTGAATGGTCTGCCCCATATCAAGTAGAGGGGGCAGACCATTCACGGGTGGTTTTTTGTTTCGCTTCGTATTACCCGCTCAAAATGCTGACACGCTTTTTTATTTGTTTACTCGACGGGGGGGGCAGACCAGCTTCGCCCCTCTATTATATGCGCGGCGCGGCCGCTTGCATATTTATCCTGTGTTCGCTCCGGCAGGCCTCCGTTGGTCTTTTTCCATTTCGTATTGTTATTATGCGCAACTGCGGTTACTATACGGAAGTTTTACAGAAATAAGCTTCTAGCCCGGTTCTGCCGGGCTTTATACCTTAGGAAAAACCTGTTTATGTTTTTGAATATATTTGGCTTGTCCATACGCCGTATAGTACTTTGCGCTATTTGCGCTCTTGTTATGTGTTCAGTCACCGCCTGGGCACAGCAAACCTCCCAGCCCGTTGGCGGGCGGCAGGCCCCTTCGCCTGCCCGCGCGCGGCAATCCGCCCAGCCAGCGCAAGTTGGCGCCCCGCAACCAGCCAAGCCATCCGGCGCGCAGCAAGCGGCCCAGCCCGCGCGCGCGGGCGTTTACCTGCGCCCGGATGTAGAACCAGCGCAAGGCCTGTTTGCCGCCGTAATACAAGATGCGGAAAAAAGGGCTTCCAAAGATTACAAAGACCCGGCCCGCAAGGTGCCGGACTTTTTGCTGGCCCTGAATATGAACGACTGGCAGCAAATACGTTTTAAAGAGGAATACGCGCTCTGGCTTAACGAAGGTTTGCCTTTTGAGGCGCGTTTTTTTCACCCCGGCAATATCTTCAACCGCGCTGTGACTATAAATGTGGTTGAAGGCGAGGCCGTATCCGAACTGGAGTTCTCACCCGACATGTTTAAGTACGGCGAGGATTTTCCGTTGGAAAAACTGCGCCAGTCCTCCACGGGTTTTGCGGGACTGAGCCTTGTTGCCGTGGGCGCTTCGCCTGAAAACAGGCGCGATGTGGCGCAATTTTTAGGCGCCTCGTACTTTCAGTCCAGCGGTAAAAACGCCGCGCCGGGCGTAACGGCCAGGGGCATAGCCCTTAACACAGCCACGCCTGGCGGCGAGGAATTCCCATACTTTAAAGAGTTCTGGCTGCTCAAGCCCAAAAAGGGCGATACCTCCATCACCCTTTTCGCCCTGCTGGATTCGCCCAGCATGTCGGGGGCATATCGTTTTATTATAACCCCCGGCACTTCCACGGTAATGGATGTGGAGTGCAGGCTGTTTTTGCGCAAGGGCAGTTCCGCCCCGCAAAAAATAGGCCTGGCCGGTATGAACAGCATGTTTGTTTTCGCGGAGTACTCCAGCCGCCCTGCTGACGACTACCGGCCAGAAGTGCATAACTCCGACGGACTTTTGTACCGTAACGGCGAAAATGAGTTTGTCTGGCGGCCGCTAACCAACCCGGCGCGGCTGTCGGTGCAGGGCTTTTCCCTGCGCAACCCGCGCGGTTTCGGCCTTTTGCAGCGCGACAACAAATTCGACCACTATCTGGACATAAACCGGCGCTATGACCGTTGCGGTTCCATATGGGTAGAGCCGCAGGGCAACTGGGGCGAAGGCACTCTGGAGTTGGTGGAGATTCCGACAAAATCTGAAATTCACAACAATATCAATGCCTACTGGGTACCGGCAACACCCGCGCCAGAAACTGCTGAAAGCGCCACGCAGGCCTTGTCTCTGGCCTACCGCCTTTATTGGATGGACCCCGGCGTTACGCCGCACGCGCTGGGGCGGGCCGCCGCCACCCACATAGCCCACACCGCGCAGGATTCCCTGACTTTTGTAATAGATTTTGAGGGCGAGGCCCTCAAGGCCATACCGGCGGATACCGGCCTTACCAGCGTGGTGGAAACGCCCGAGCAGGTGCAGCTTATTGAAAAACACCTGGCTAAAAATCCGGCTACCGGCGGCTGGCGGCTTACCTTTAAAGTGCGCCGCCCGGCGCAGGAAGGCGTGGTGCAAAGCATAATATCGGCCAGAGAAGGTGCGCCGCGCCCACGTTTTCGCGCCCTTCTGAAAAAGGGCGAAAACCTGCCAGACGCGCTTACGGAAATTTGGGTCTATGACTTGCCTTAATCATGGCGCGGCTTGTAGCCAGCCGGAATTTTCAGAGCAAGGGCCGATAAGCCCCTGTGTGTGCAGCCGGGTGCTCCTGTACGTGCAAGGGCTGGATATTGACGCGGTCTCGGGCGTTGCTTTGGCTTTGGAAAGCCTGCGCCGTACCGGCGAGGCCCTGCCCGCCCTTATCAAGGCGGAGACGCAGAAAGGAACGGACGAAATCGCCCTGGCTGAGGCCATGCGCATACTGCGCGGCCTGCTGGATGAAAAAGGCATAAAACTTGGCGTTACGCGCAACGGGCAGGCCCTGCAAAGCGCCCCTCCCCTAAACCGTACAACCATGCTGGCAGAGGAGATGAACCTTTCGCCCTTGCGTTCGGGCATCGCCCGCCTATGCCAAAAACTGCGCGGCGGCAGGGGCGCAACGGCATCCGCCGATGTTTCTGAAAAAACACGCGAAAACGCTGAGGTGGAGTGGGCTAAAGTAGGCTTAAGGCGCCGTCTGCTGCTGCTTTTTCTTATTCTCGTGCCTTCCTTTTTTGCCTCCAGCGTTATGCACACGCTGCTGCCCACGGGCGGGTACCCGCTTTTGCGCGTTATCATCACGGCCCTGTTCACCGTTTTGTTCATCTGGATCTCCGTGGGCTTCTGGAGCGCGGTCTCTGGCCTGATCATGCTGCTGCGCCGCTACAATCGCTTTTCCCTTACCGGAAACTTGCCGGAAACCGGAGCGCTGCCGGAACATGAGCGCACAGCCCTGCTTTTTCCTATATATAACGAAGACGCGCTCAGCGTTACGGCGGGCGTGCGCACGGTGCTGCAATCGTTGCGCGAGCTGGGGCGGGAAAAACATTTTGATATTTTCATACTAAGCGATTCCACAAAGCCCGACGCCTGGATACGGGAAGAAGAGGCCTGGCACGCCCTGTGCGCCGAAGAAAACGCCTTTGGGCAGGTATTTTACCGCCGCCGCAGAAAAAACCGCAAGCGCAAAAGCGGCAACATAGCGGACTTTTGCCGCCGCTGGGGCGCAAACTATAAATATATGGTCGTATTTGACGCGGACAGCCTCATGTCCGGCGACAGTCTTACGCGCATGGTGCGCATAATGGAGGCCAACCCCGGCGTTGGCATATTGCAGACCCCGCCCAAAATAATAAAATCACGCTCGCTTATTGCCCGCATCCAGCAGTTTTCCAACCATCTTTACGGGCCTATTTTCGCGGCCGGGCTGCATTACTGGCAGCTTGGCGACGCCCAGTACTGGGGGCATAACGCCATTATAAGGGTTGAGCCTTTCATGCGCCATTGCCAGTTGCCCGTGCTGCCGGGCCGCGCGCCGCTGGGCGGCGAGATTTTAAGCCACGACTTTGTGGAAGCCGCCCTGATGCGCCGGGCAGGCTACGGCGTGTGGCTGGCCTATGATTTGCCGGGCTCTTACGAGCAAGGCCCCCCCAGCCTTATAGACGAGCTTATACGTGACCGGCGCTGGTGCCAAGGCAACCTGCAGCACAGCCGCCTGGTTTTTGCGGGCGGATTTTTCCCCACGCACCGGGCGCTTTTTATAAACGGCATCATGTCATACTTTTCGGCCCTACTCTGGTTTTTGTTTCTGGTAGCCAGCTCGGCGCAGGCCATGGCCGAACTGTTTGTGGTTCCGGCCTATTTTCCATCCGGCTACAGCCTGTTTCCAGACTGGCCTCAGTATTTTCCCAACTGGGCGCTTACCATGTTCAGCGGCACCCTTACATTGCTGTTTTTGCCCAAAATTTTCGCGGCCCTGCTGGTGTTGCTAAAAGGCGGCGCAAAGGCCTTTGGCGGAGGCTGGGCCATGGCCGCCAGCCTTTTGGCCGAAGTAATGGTATCCACCTTTCTGGCCCCGGTGCGCATGCTGTTTCACAGTCTGTTCGTAATGAGCGCTCTTTTGGGCCGCAATAGCGGCTGGAACACGCAAAACCGCGACGACTCCGGCACCTCTTGGGCCGACGCCGCGCGTTTTCATTGGAAGGGAACGGCCCTGGGCCTGGCCTGGGGCGGGCTTATCTACTTCGTAAATCCGGCGTTTTTTATATGGATGTCGCCCATTATGCTGGGCTTGGCTTTGTCCATTCCGCTTTCGGTATGGACCAGCCGGGTAAGCCTGGGTGAAAGAGCGTGTAAAATTGGCCTTTTCCGCACCCCGGCGGACACAGAGCCTGCCGATGAGCTTGCGCAACTAGAGAAAAACCTGCGCAAACCGTTGCGGGGCAAAAATTTAACACAGTCCGACAACGACGGTTTTACCCGCGCGGTAACCATGCCTGGCGTGTTTGCCCTGCATTACTCTTTGGCCGGTCAGCGCCGCAAGGGCATCCTGAAAAACGACCTGCTCCAAAAATTGCTGGAAAAGGCTCTGGCGCAGGGCCCGGATGCCCTAAGCCAGGCTGAAAAAATGGCCGTACTGAGTGCCCCGGAGGCGCTTATGCGCCTGCACCGCGCCGTGTGGGAACTGAATGCCGAAAAAGCCGCGCTTTGGGGCATAAACTAAGTTTCAAAGCCGGGGCGGAGCCAGACGCGGAATATATGAATTTACCCTCATTGGTGCGTGATAAAGGGGCAGACCAAGTCAGCCTCCTTTTTTTTACGCTTTACATGCATTATGTCTAAAAAATTAACCACGATAACGCCTTAATGGCAAAAGCGCCACCACACCGCCGTATCCTCCAGCTTTGGCGGACTGGGCATAAATACGACTAAATTATAACCAAAGTGCCATTAGTATCATGCAATAGCACCTTGTTTTTTTTATTGCGCGGGACTATTACTACCTAATTATTTAGTTACCTGCCCTCACCGTTTTGCACATTGATTCGTGCGGGCCTAGCTACCCACTCTCAATCACGCTCGGCATCTCAAGCGCCAAGGAGCCCGTTTAATGAACCTCAGTCTGAAAATTCAATTGCCTATCATATGTTTGCTGGCCGTATTGTTCGGCATAAGCGGCTATATGGCCTACACCAAATCCGCCGACAACCTTAAACTCGCGCTTATAGACAATATGGAGGGCGAAGCCGCCGCCCTGGTGCGGGCCGTAAACAACACCGGCGCGGACGCGCTGGCGGATATGGCCCGCGTGCCGGAATACGATGCGGTGATCAGTTTTTACGCGCAGGACATTCATGACAAGAGCGCGGCTATGGACGCAAGCGCCGCCTTAAAAAAGATAGCCGTCATGTACCCCGATTTCGAGCGGCTCAGCCTGATGGACACCAAAGGCATTATCGTGGCCTCCACTGACGAGGGCACCATAGGGCGCAGCTTCGCCGACCGTAACTATTTTCAGTCGGCGGTTCAGGGCAGGCCTTTTCTGGCTCCTCCCTATAAAAGCTCCGTCACCGGCAAAGGGGTTATGGCCGCAGCGGTGCCGGTCAAGCAGGGCAATACCGTTATCGGTGTGGCCTACTGCATACTGTCTCTCGAAAAATTGTACAAAACCTTCATTGAGCCCGTGGTTATAGGCCAGCGCGGGTACGCTTTCATTCTCGGGCCGGACGGACTTATAGCTGCCCACAAAAATGCGGACTGGGTGCTTAACGACAAGCTGAGCTCCCTGCCGTATTACAAAGAGATGGCATCCGCCCCCGAGCGGGGCGTCAAGGAATTTACCGGCAATACCGGAGCGTACGTGATTAACTATTACGCCAAAGACAAGTTCTCCGGCGTAACCGCCGTGGTTCAGGCCGAGTACGATGACGTGTTCGCGGGGCTGGCGGGCATGCGCAATAACGCCGTATTTATCGCCGTTGCCGCCATAGCGCTGAGCAGCCTGCTTATTTTCTTCATCCTCCGCCCCGTGCTGCGCGGCATTAATGCCAGCATGAGCTTTGCCGGCCGGATTGCCGCCGGAGATCTTTCCGGCACTCTTGATATCAGGCGCAAGGATGAAATAGGCAAGCTTGCCCAAGCCTTGCGCACCATTCCGGATACATTGCGGGGCATATTCACCGAATATCGCCAGCTTGAAAACAGCATTGAAGGCGGGCAGCTTGACGCCGCGGCCGACCCCGGCCACCTGCCCGGCGAATTTGCCAAACTTGTAAGCGGCACCAACGCCATACTTGAGCGTTTTCGCATGGTTATAGATAAAATTCCCGCGCCCACGGTTATTCTGGATGCCTCCCTGAAGGTGCGCTACATGAATACCGTGGCATCCAGACTTACAACCACGGCCTATAAAGACAACACCTACAACGAGCTGTTCCGCCCGGATGACGCGGTCCAGTCCGATTGCGCGTTGCGAAAGGCCCAGGCCTCGGGCAGGCCGGGCGAGGCGGAAACCCGCATACACCCCAACGGCAAGGATATGGACATAAGCTATACCAGCATTCCGGTACTTGACGCCCAAGGCAAAACCGCCTTCATTTTGCAGCTCATCACCGATCTTACCTCAATCAAGGCCACCCAGCGCACCATTATTGAGGTGGCGTCCAAGTCTTTGGATATTGCCAACAGCGTGGCCACGGCCTCTGAGCAGATTTCTGCCCAGGTGGCGGAAGTAAGCCGGGGCACGGAGGTACAGCGCAACCGGGTGGGTACCACGGCAACAGCCATGGTGCAGATGAACTCCACTGTTTTGGAAGTAGCCCGTAACGCGGCTCAGGCCAGCGAACAGGCGGAAAGCACCAAAGTTAAAGCCGCGCATGGCGCGGAACTGGTGGGCAAGGTTGTATCCGCCGTCAAGCAGGTGAACAGCGTGGCTACGGAAATGCAAAACTCCATGCAGGAACTGGGCAAACAGGCCGAATCCATTAACGGCGTCATGAACGTAATTTCCGATATTGCGGACCAGACCAACCTGCTGGCCCTTAACGCCGCCATAGAAGCCGCCCGCGCGGGTGAAGCGGGGCGCGGTTTTGCCGTGGTGGCCGACGAAGTGCGCAAACTGGCGGAAAAAACCATGGGCGCCACCACCGAGGTGGGCACAAGCATTCGCGGCATTCAACAATCCACCATTAGCAATATCGAGCGGGTGAACGCCGCCGGCAAAAGCGTAAGCGAGGCCACGGAACTGGCTGGCACTTCAGGCACGGCCTTGTCGGAAATAGTGCATCTGGCCACGGACAACGCCTCTCTGGTTGCCAGCATTGCCACGGCGGCCGAGGAGCAGTCCGCCACCTCGGAAGAAATTAACCGCGCCATTGAGGATATAAACAAAATAGCAGGGGAGACCAATGCCGGCATGACTAACGCCGCATCGGCCGTGCAGGATCTGTCGCGCTCGGCCCAAGCCCTTAAGGCGCTGCTGGATAAGCTGCATGCTTAAAAGGTTGCCGGAGGCTTAAAGCCGGCGGCTTCCAAAGCATCTCGACTTTTTCAAAGGCCGTTCGCCAGCGCGATCTAGGGCATTTTAACTTTTTCAAAGTTAAAATGCCCTAATGCAACCGCACGGGCAGCCTGTGCTCCGTGCCGTCCGGCTCTTGCAGTATGAAGGTAAGAACTTTTCCGTCCGCCTGGTGGAACTGCTCAAAAGCCAGCGTATTGCGGCCTGGTGCGGCTTTTTGCCGATAAATCATAAGTTGGGTGGCGGCGGAATCCTTGATTATAAAGGTAAACTCCGCCGCTGCCCCGCCGTTCCAGTAGGGTATAAGGTATAGCCCGCTGTCAGGGTGGCGGCGCAGATCATAGGCATCCGGCAGGTATTTTCCGCCCTTTTTCAGCAGCGTGACCACGGCTTCGGGAAAACCCGTGGCAAATTCCGGCTCATGTATGCCAGCCTTTTCCAGCCCGGCGCGCACGTCGGCGTCTGACATCAGCAAATTCCACAGCAGGCCGCTACGGTAGTTTTCCACCATGCAGACCATGGGCAGTTGATCTATGGCCAGGTAGCGATCGCTTACCCATTTGTCGCGCAGGCTAAATGCATCGTAGGGGCCATGCGGCCCCCAGAGTTTTTTGCGTAACTCCGCGTACGCGCCGCGCGGCTCGGCCAGAATGTTGCCCAGCACCTGCATGGAATAGTGCGGGGTGTACGGCATGGATGATATGGCCGCTGTTGGAGCCACAGTGCCTGAATCGCGGCTGGGCTCTGTGGCGGCGTAACCGCCTTTCACCTGGCTGGCGGTAAGCCCCCAGTAGCCGGCGCTGTAAAGGTTGGCCGCAGGCGCGTTTTGCAGGCAATAGCCGCGGTTACTGAGGGTATGACGCGTATTGCGGGCAAAATAGCCGCCCGGCACAAAAGAATCGGCCATATGGCGCGGGTCAAGCCCTATAAATGAATAGTGAGCCAGAAAAAGCGGACCCGCGCCGGGCAGGGCAGCCTCGATGCGGTAGCCGTATACGTTTTTCGGCTTGTAGCCGTTGCCGGAGGTCCAGTAGCCGTAAGCCTTGCGCGATATGGGGCGCGTGGGCGAGGCCAACGCCAGCACATAGGTGATAAGGCACTCGTTGTTACCCAAAATCCTCAGGCCGGAATGGCCGGTTTTCGGGCTCCAGTGCCAGTACAGGCCGTTTTCCTCCCCATTGGTAAACCAGTTCCAATCCACACCCTCCCACAGGGCGGTAATAATAGAGCGCAGTTCCGCCTCAGGGCCAGGCCCGTTAAAATAGGCGCGGGCTATAAGCAGCCCCTGCATAAGGAGCGATGTTTCCACAATATCCGCGCCGTTATCGCGCTTGTCAAAACTCACGGTTTGGCCGGATGCGCCGTCCAGCCAGTGTGGAAAAGCCCCATGCAGCTCTTTGCGCGGGGTTTTGTCGCGCAAAAACAGAGTTATTTTACGCAGGCGGGTTACGGCTTCCTCGCGGCTTATCCAGCCCCGATCGGCGGCAACCACTATGGCGGCAACTCCGAAGCCAGTTCCGCCAACGGCCACGGGGCGCTGCCCCCAATCGAAATTACCCTCGTAAGCCATGCCGGAATTGGCCTCACCCCCATCCCACATGTACTTGAAAGCGTCTTGCTGGAGTTTGTCCAACATGGCCGCATCCGCAAGGCAGGAGGCGTCTGGCGCGGCCCCAAAAGCCGGAAAGGCTGAAACAAATATAAATACAATGGCAAAGATATGTTTTTTCATGTTTTCAATCTCAAATAGTATCAATCAGAACTTTTGCGAATACACAGCGGGCTAAGACAGATTTATTCAGGTCTGGGCACCGGCCAGACCCGCAAAGGTGTCGCCGGTATCGCAAAAGCGCAACAGTTTTTGGCTGGAGAGCCATGTGGCACGCAATACCGCCGGGGTGCTATTTTGAACAGCCTTGCCCCCGCAACGTTAGCAAACTCAGGGTTTATCAAAAACACCTACCAATTCTCTTCTTCCTGCAACAGCAGGCGGGCCAGGCGGGCGTCTTCAAAAGTAATGGGGGCAGGCTCGCTTTCGTCCAATCCCTTTCTGGCCAGTTCCATCATGGGCGTCAGCATCCACGAGCCAGAGGCCTTAAACAAATCGCGGCAGAAATTAAGAGTTTCTTCCGGCAGCAGTTGCAAGTGCCCGAAGCTTTTGCCGTCTTGGGCCATCTGTTCCATATGCCCCAGCACGGTAGCTATTTTAAGGTTACGGGCCACGCAAACCTGATGCAAGGTAAAGCCTTCGTCCAAAAGCCTGCCGGTCTCGCGGGCTGTATCGCCTTTTTCGCGGCGGGGCGCGGTAGGGGCGTCATTGCTTCCTTCATCGTTCCGTCCGTGGCGGGCGGGGCGGGGGCGGGCGGCTTCTTCCCCGCCTTCATCGTGCCAGCCGTGTGATTCAAGATAGGAATCGCCATTATGCGCAAATCCTTCAAACTGCTCATGCGCGCCGCCCTGCCCACTCCGCGCGTGCTGCTCCGGCCTAGCGGCCCGCGCGCGCCTTGCGGATTGTTCACCCTCTTCGGCTTGTTTACGCCCGGCTGTTCTCTCACGCTCTGCCGCCTGCTCGCGCCTGGCGGCAAGATCCGGATCGCCGGACTGTTTGCCTTCCGCCCTGCGGCGCTCGGCATCTTCAGGGTTATCCGCGCTCCATTTCACAAGCAGGCTCAAAAATTCTTGCCCGTAGCTTTCCAGCTTGCGGCTGCCCACGCCGTGCACTTGCAGCAGGGCTTCACCACTTAGCGGCACCAGGGCCGCCATTTCGCGCAGGGTACGGTCGGAGAACACCACATAGGGCGGCACCTGAGCCTCGGCAGCCAAACGTTTGCGCTCGTCACGCAGCAACAGGAACAGCGGATCATCCTCTGGCCTGCGGCGGCGCGCGCTCTGGCGGGCGGTTTCCTCACCCCGCACTATAAAGCACTGGCGCTGGCCGCGCAGGGTTTCCCACCCCAAGGGCGTGACCTGCGGTATGGGAAAGGTGGGGTCGGTTATAACAGCCATACCCTGTGCCAGCAGGGCATCCAACACCCTGTGCCAGTAGGGCGCGTCGTGGTCGCTCCCGCAGCCGAAGGTGGGCAGTTGGTTATGCCCGCATTCCAGTATGCGTTTGTTTTCTTTGCCCAGCACTATGTTTATGGCGTGGCGGGCGCCAAAACGGCAGCCGGTGCGCACCATGGCCGAAAGCAGCTTTTGGGCGGATACGCTGGCGTCTTCGCGCTCCACCCGGCCGGTGCAAATATCGCAAGCGCCGCAGTTATCCTGCGGAAAAACCTCGCCAAAGTAGGCCAGCAGGGCTTTACGACGGCACAGGTCTTTTTGCGTGTAATCCATCATGCGGTAAAGCTGGTTTTTGGCAACCTCGCGGGCGCTCTCATCGGCAATACCCTCGGCAAAGCGCATAAGCTGGGCTATGTCTTTGCGGCCATACAGCAGCAGGCAGTGGGCGGGCTCGCCGTCGCGCCCGGCGCGGCCGGTCTCCTGATAATATCCTTCAATATTCTTGGGCAAATCCGCATGTATTACAAAGCGCACGTTGGATTTATCTATGCCCATGCCAAAGGCTATGGTGGCTACTATAAGCTGGCATTCGTCACGCTGAAAGGCCTCTTGCGCCCTGCCGCGCTCGGCGTCGGCAAGCCCTGCGTGGTAGGCCAGGGCCTCAATGCCCTGCCCGCGCAAAAACTCCGCCGTGGCCTCCACATTTTTACGCGTGGTGCGGTAGATAATGCCCGATTCACCCTGATGCTCGCGCAAAAAGGCCATAATCTGCCCAGCCTCGTCACCTTTGGGCATGACCTGGTAAAACAGGTTGGGCCGGTTGAAAGAGGCGTTGGTAAGCAACGGATCGCGCAGCCCCAGGCGCGCCACTATATCTTGCGCCACCCGGCTGGTGGCCGTGGCGGTAAAAGCGGCCAAAGGCACTGCCGGAAAATTCGCCCGCAAAGCGGAAAGGGCCAGATAATCCGGCCTGAAGTCGTGCCCCCATTCCGAAATACAGTGGGCTTCATCTATGGCGAAAAAGGATATTTTAAGAGTTTGCAGAAAAAGCGTGAAATCCGGCAGGCTCATGCGCTCTGGCGAGACATAGAGCAGGTCGTACTCCCCGCGCCTTATTCCGCCAAACACCGCGCTATTTTTCGCCATGCTGTTGGCGCTGTTTATGGCCGCCGCTTTCAGGCCGGTGGCGTTGGCCGCGTCCACCTGATCTTTCATAAGTGATATGAGCGGGCTTATTACAACGCAAACGCCATCCATAAGCCGTGCCGGAAGCTGGTAGCACAGCGACTTGCCGCCGCCCGTGGGCATAATGGTAAAGGTGTCGCGCCCGTCAAGCACGGCTTTGACCACCGCCTCCTGATGCGGCCTGAACGACTTGAAGCCGAACAGCGTGGATAATTCGTTATATAACTGCGACATACTCGTACCGGAATAAATACATACCTGAACAACAAGAGCGACAAAATACTGCTTTATTTGATACGCGGCAAGCGCGGCTCTGCCGCCATGTTTAAAAATAAAGATATAATGGATGAAGCCAGATTTACCATATGTGTGGCGCTGCCCCACACCCCGCAAGGGGTTCAACCCCTTGACCCGTAATTTTGTCAAAAAATTGGTTCGTCATTTTTCTTAACATATACCAATAATGACAAGTTTAGGAGAAAGAGGGGGAGGGAGCGCGAGGGAGGGGGAGAAGGAAGCCCTTTTCAAAGGGTTCCTTCTCCACCTCCCTCGCATCTTTCAAGCGCGGCGAAGCCGCATCCTCTAACTCTTACCTCTTACCCGCCGCTTGCCTGTACAACTCAGCATAGGCTTTGCCTTGCTTGCCGTGATGCCAGTGTTCCAGAGCAAAGGCGCGGCACTGGCGGCTTATTGCGGGATTTTTGCGGGAGGCGTCCAGCCAGACCACGCCTTCGGCGAGGCTCATGGCGTCTTTGGCGGGGGCCAGCCAGCCGGTATGCCCATGTATAATCATTTCGGCTATGCCGCCGCTGTTAAAGGCGGCCACGGGCACGCCGCAGGCCAGAGCCTCGCAGATGACGCTGGGCTGGTTGTCTTCCAGCGATGGCGCCAGCACGCCGTCGGCCAGGTTGTAAATTTGGGCCATTTCCTGCGCATCGGCTATGGCCCCTACGGGTATGACGGAGAGGCCTGTTTCAAAAAAGGCCGGGTGCGGATCCGCGCCCAGCATGAGGATGCGCAGCTTGTCGGCCAGATGGCTTTGAGCCAGCACTCCCATGCATTCCAGAAGGTAGTTTATGCCTTTGCGCGTATTACCCAAAAATACCGAGCTGAACAACAGCACGAGATTATCCGGCGTTAGCCCGGCCCGCTGGCGCAGGGCGGCTTTTTCCAACGGGCGGAAAACATCCAGCGGGTGCGGGTTGGCTATGTGATGCACCGGCACATTTTTAAACAGCCCGCTTTTGGCGGCCTCTGCGGCCAGCCACTGGCTGGGTGCGACGACGTGCAGGTTTATTTGGCTGTATATCTCTTTTTGGCGCAGCCAGTTCAGGCGGCTGGGGTCTTGCTGGCTGTGCGAGCCAAGCTGCGGGCAGGAGCCGCATTTTTCAAGGTAGCCTTTACACTCGCCCGCGTAGTGGCAGCCGCCGGTAAAGGGGCGCAGGTCGTGCAGGGTCCATACCAGAGGGCGGCCTGCCAAAAGCTTGGGCAGGCTTTCCAACTGCATGAAGTTGCTGACCCAGTGCAGGTGAAAAAGATCGAAGTCTTCGGCACAGGGTAGAGCGGCAAAATCGCAGGTACCGTCAAGAATGGAATAAAACTCCGCGCCATGCGGGCGGTTGGGGTAAATTTCGGCCAAACGGGCCGGGGTGGCGTTGTGCGCATCCATAAAGTCCGGCAAGGCGTAGCTGCCGCCGGGCTCTGGAGCGGCCGGGCGCGAGGGCGTGGGGAAAACATGCACGCCCGGCGCAAGGCCGGATTGCGCAGCCACGTACAGGTGGCTGGCTATGCCGCTTTGCCGGACGGCTTCGTGCTGGCGCAAGGCGGCTATGCCTGCCCCGCCACGGTCCGTGGAGCTGAACAAGGCGGATTTTATGCCTAAAAAAGCGGGAGCGGCTGGTTTACGCGCCTCCATGAACAGCGAATCGGGCTTGCGCGCGCGGTCCGGCCTGCCGGAGAGGAAATCCGCATCCAGCCTGCCGGTTCCGGCTTCCGGCTCCAAAGAGGAATCGAAACTTTGTTTTGTTACGCCCGTAAAGCCAAGCTCCAGCAATAAGGCGCGTAGCGAGACCTCGTCATACATCCAGCGGTGCGGCTCGCCGCCGTGCCTGAAACCGCTTTTAAAATCCGGCAGGCCGAGCGGCGGCTGAGGCGCGTTCAACTGCGCCGGAGAAAGCCCTTTTCTGAAAAAAATATATTCCTGCCCGGTGCGCTCAATAATAAAATCTTCGGCGGGCAAAGGGTCGCGCGTCCAGAGGGGCAGAGTTTCTCCACCGCTCCGCTCGCGGGTAAGCTGATCCACCAGCTCGATGAGCATCCACTGGTGGCGGGCTTGCGCCTCAGCGGAGGAGGCGGAGGAAGTTTGGGAAGGGCCTGAAGCGCCCGCCTCCCTGACCTCATCCAAAGCTTTAAGGTAGGCGCGGGTTATGTTTTCCAAATCCGGCACGGCCAGGCGCAAGAGCCCGCCTGGCCGCAGTACCCGCAGGCACTCGCGCAGTAAAAACTCGCCCCGCCTTTTGCTGAAGTGCTCCAGCACGTGCGAGTGGTAAACCAACTCCATGCTTTCGTCCGGAAAAGGCAAACCCAGGCGCAGATCATAGGGCAGCACATCGGGGCCGGAGCTTTCAAAATCCACATTTATCCAATCCGGGTTGAAGATGCGCCCGCACCCCAAATTAAGAAAACGTTTTTTCGCGCTCATACTTGCAGCCACACCTCCGGCAGGCGCAACCGCCTGCGCCGTATATGGGTAAACCCCCAGCTTGTTTCGCAACTTAACAGCTTTTGACGCAAAAACAAAGCCGGATGCCGGAGCTAACGCGGGTGCCTGTAAAAGCATAATGGGTAAGCCGGATTGATAAACTTGAGGATGATTGGGCGCTTCCCGCGCCTGTCCAGTTCAGCCTCGTCCCCAATGATGCCCGTTGGGCATTGACACTTTCCCACGCAATATTATTATCACGTTATAATCAACAAGCGATATTTTGCGGCGGCTGTTTAAGGCCCGGCAAAAATAGAGATATATAATGCGTAAAATACTTCTTTTTACCCTTTGCATTTTTCTGGCGGCAACAGGCATGCTCTGCGCCGCGCCTAGCCCGAACGGGGCGGAAGCCAGCAATAGTATTTTTAAAACGCAAGGCAACGTGTTTGCGCCGGAAGTGGACGTAACAGGGGCGTTTTCAACGCTGGACGAAACGGGCGGCTCAGTACCGGAAAAAATGCCGCAAGCGTCATATGAGGTGGCTTTCAGGCACATGGTCCATACGCCTGTGAACAACAGCGGGGCCCTGGACGAGTGGCGGCGGCAGGCAGGTTATGAAAATGAGCAGATCAGCACGGCTCTGGTCAACTTCCATTGCGAGCTTAAGGGCGTAAGCTTTACGCCTTATGTGGGGCTTGGTGTGGGGCTCGCCTTGATTGAAACCGGCGCCGGGCCGGATGGTGAAATGGGCGGCTGGCCGCAATCAAACGTTGCGGAAAGTTATTTGAGCATAGGCAATAAAAAACAAACCGTTTTTGCCGGAAATTTTGCCCTGGGCGTTGGCTGGAAGTTCTCGCCACGCGCCAGTGTCAACCTGGGTTATTACGCCCTGTGCCTGGGCAATGCCAATCTGACAAGCAAAATAAGGCCGGAAGCCCGCGATAACAAAATGCAGAGCAAACTGGAAAACCGTAATATGATACAAAACGTAAGCATAGGCGCATATTACAGGTTTTAAACAGTAGTGCCCGTCAAATCGCGCCATACCCCGGCCAGCAGCCCCAAAGCCACGCCCCACACCATAAGCGCCACCAGCAGATTTAAAATTTGCCACGAGCGCGGCCTGGAAAAAACCGGAGCCAGCCGCGAGCCGAAAAAGGCCAGCGAAAAAAACCAGATCACCGATGCCGTGGCCGCCCCCGCCCCGAACAGATAACGCCCCGCGCCGGGGTAATTGCCGCTTATGGCTCCCAGCATGACCACAGTATCCAGATACACATGCGGGTTTAGCAGCGATACAGCCAACAGGGTGAGCAGCGTTTTTTTGAGCGAAACATTCGTGGCCAGGGCCGTGTTCAATTCCATGCTGTTTTGCGCCCGCGCCGCTTTAGCCGCGCCATACCCGAACCAGAGCAGAAAAGCGGCCCCGCCCAGCCCCGCCGTAAGGCGCAGGGCCTGGCTGGAGGCCACCAGCGTGCCCACACCCAGCACGCCCACCGCAATAAGCAAGGCATCAATAAGCGCGCAGATTCCGGCCAGCAAAAAGTGGTGGTTGCGGCGCAAGGCCTGCACCAGCACATAGGCGTTTTGCGCCCCTATGGCGATAATAAGGCTGGCCCCCATGAAGAGGCCTTGGATATAAACTGAAAACATGCCGTTCCGCCTATGTGTTTGAGCATTTTTAACCATTAGGCACAGTTTTGTCATCACGCCGCTCGCAATAAAAAACGCCGGATTTCTCCGGCGAGTTTTTTTATTGGCAAACGGCTTTTAAAATCCGTCTTTTTAGAGACAGCACCCAGAGTCCTTACACTAAAATTCAAAAATTTCCGGCGGCAGGTTGGGGGCGGAACGGAGCTCAGCTTTGGCCTCAGCCAGATAATAGGCAATAAACTCGGGGTTGTCGGCCCTGCCAAACAGCCGGGGCAGGTTAGGCCTGGTATCCAGCCCAATCTGTTTTACCGCGCGGTTGTCTTCAAACACGGCCTTGGCCGTAATGCGCACGCTGGAGGTATCCTGCCCCAGCGAGAACATCTGCAAACCGGGGTGAATGGTAAGCTGGCGGTATATGTTGCGGCTGCGGAAGGTGCAAAACCACAGTTTGCCCTCGCTCAAGGCCATGGGGCTTACGGGGCGCACCTTGGGCTCGCCGTTTTCCACCGTTGCCAGAAAACAGACCTTGTTGGCCTGAAAGGCTTCCCAAATTTTTTCAATACTCGCCACAAGAACTCCTTTTTACGTGCCTGCGCGGCATATAGGCGTTTTAAGACTATAGGCCGATAATGGACTAATGGACTTGCCCGCATGAAAAAGCGTTGAACGTAAACGGGCTGTGAGCGGTCTATTTAAAACATAACGGAAACTTTCGCCAGAAAATTCCATCAGGGCGAAGCATAGATAAAAACCATTGGAGAATAAAAGACCACCCGCTGTAATTATTAATAAAAACGGCCCTTGGCGGTTGTAAAATAATTGCGGTCTAAAGTGCAAGATATCAAGCTGTAGTTGCAGGCTTAGATAAAACCAACACTTTAACTTATGGGAGCAAAAAAATGGCTAAACCAGGCACAACCCCAGCAAGCGGCAAGAGTTCAGGCGGCAGCCCCAAACCGGCTGCCGGAAAAGGCGCACCGGCGGGCAAACCCAGCACCACCGGCCTACCTTCCGGCAAAGGGCGCGATAACAACCCGCCGTCGAAAGGTAAATAGACTTTAAAAATCATAACCACCCGTAAAACGGGTGGTTATGATTTCGCTTCGTATTACTCGCCCAACTGGCTGAAGCCACAA
The DNA here is from genome assembly GCA_031550525.1 of Desulfovibrionaceae bacterium. Lineage (GTDB taxonomy): Bacteria > Desulfobacterota > Desulfovibrionia > Desulfovibrionales > Desulfovibrionaceae > WRHT01. The sequence goes on along the minus strand of JAVBON010000027.1, from coordinate 577 downwards.
TAAAATAGCCGCCTGCGTAAACAGGCGGCTATTTTGTCGGTTCCCAGACAATTAAATAGCAAGTCGGGTTTTGAATCTATAAAGGAGGTGATCCAGCCGCAGGTTCCCCTACGGCTACCTTGTTACGACTTCACCCCAATCATCGGCCCTACCGTAAACGGCTGCCTCTATTGCTAGTTAGCTCGCCGGCTTCGGGTAAAACCAACTTTCGTGGTGTGACGGGCGGTGTGTACAAGGCCCGGGAACGCATTCACCCCGGCATGCTGATCCGGAATTACTAGCGATTCCAACTTCACGCAGTCGAGTTGCAGACTGCGATCCGGACTGGGACGCGTTTTTTGGGATTGGCTCCACCTCGCGGTCTTGCTGCCCTTTGTACGCGCCATTGTAGTACGTGTGTAGCCCCAGACGTAAGGGCCATGATGACTTGACGTCATCCCCACCTTCCTCCCCGTTAACCGGGGCGGTCTCCTTAGAGTGCCCAGCTTTACCTGCTGGCAACTAAGGACAGGGGTTGCGCTCGTTGCGGGACTTAACCCAACACCTCACGGCACGAGCTGACGACAGCCATGCAGCA
>JAVBON010000017.1:0-19567 GCA_031550525.1 Desulfovibrionaceae bacterium | reverse complement strand
AATTATAGCAAAGTTGCGGGGTCAAGGGGGTTCAAAATTAGCACCCCCATAATCCTGCCAGCCATATAACTATCAAGTCAAAAACTGTTGTGCTTTCGCAATACGAGCTACCCCTTTGCGGGGTCCGGTGTGGCTCGTTTTGACAAAGCACAACAATTTAGCACCGATAAGCATACGGTAAGCAGTACTTGTTGGCGATGCTCTTTCGCGCCCCAACGCTTATAAATCTGGCTCCAGCCATTATGCCTTTATGTGGAAATATTAATTCCAAACTACTGCTAAAAGCATTATCCTGCGGGCATGTCGGACGATTTGAGAATATACGGGCGCGGCGCGGGCGGCGGGGCCTATCAGGACGAGCGGCGGGAAAACCTGGCGCGGTTCAGGCGCGCGCACAAGCCGGGTGAAATTGTGCGCGGAGTTTTCGTACGTTTGGAACATGCCGCCCCTGGCACGGCTTGGGTCAATTTTGAAGGCAGCTCGCTGCTGGCGGGGCTGCCGCCGGATTTGGCGGAGGCAGCGCTATTGATAGCCAAAGGGCAAGGCGCGGGGGCCATGCCCACAGGCGTGCGCGAGGCGGATTTTCCGCTTAAAAATGGCGATGTCTGCTATTTTGCGCTGGAGAGCCTTGAGCCTGAGCCGGTGCTGCGCATGCTGGGCCTGCATGAAAAAAACGGTCAAAAAAATGACGACGCTTTGGCCCAAGCCTTGCTGCTGGAGCAGCAGGCCATACAGCGCCGCAGTCTTTTAAAGCTGCCCCTAACTCAGCTTGCGGCCCGCTACAGCCAGAAAAGAAACGCGCTGGATGCGGCCCTGCGCGAGCGCCTTTGGCAAGGCGAAGATTTATCCGTCCCTTTCCCCGCCGCACTGCCCGAGACTATACTGGACTTTGGAGGCGCATCTGTTAGCGAAAATGCCGGATACCCCCCTGACAGCGCGGACTCCCCCGCCGAAACCACAAGTAATGAAGAAAACGCAACAACCCAAGACGCCGCCTTGCCTACCGGACGGGGCGAATACTGGCGCGCGGCGCAAAAGCGTTACGCCGCTTTCGTGCGGAAAGACGGCGAGGCCCAAAAAACACACGATGAAATGAACCTGTACCGCCTAGCCCTGATAGAGCAGTTGCGCCCGCACGGGCTTATGGGCTTTTTCTTCGTGCCCTGGCTGTGCCCGGCGGCCTCGGGCCTGGAGCTGGCCTTTTACAGCCAAAGCCCGGTTAGCGCCGCGCGCGGCCTTGACGCCGGACCGGGGGCCGCCCCAAACGAGGCGGTTGCCGGCATAAAATACGTCCTGCAAGGCAGTATACCCACAGGCGGCGCGGGGCAAGCCGTGAACATGGCGACCCTCGAACTGTCAGGCTCCGCCGGTTACGAGCGCGTTCTGCGCCGCGAACTGAAAAACACCGACCCCGACCTCATGCGCCTTTTGCTCGCCCTTAAACCCCAAACAATACATCCCGGCTTTTCCCGCATGGCGTAGGCTGGCAAGCTAGCCACTCCCGCCAGGGCAGTGCGCGCATAGAGCACGGCGCCCATCTGGTGGCGCGGCTCGCGCGCGTTAATCTTACCGCTGATATGCAAACAATGCATGTGCACATGCAAAACTTGCGCTTGTGAAAAAAAACATTAGCAGTGAATTATAATACTAATTACTAGTAGGCGGTAATTGGCGGTTCCGTTTTAAAAAAGCCATAAAAGCTTTTGCCTGCAAGGTAAAGCAGGCTTTTTTCCTGTACACAAGCCCGAATCGCCGGGGCGGAAACAGGTGATCCAAAGTGAAAACGCGTACATTATCTTGTCCCGACAGATGACTTTGCACGACATACTCGTCAAGAATAGCCGCGCCATATCCCGCCTTGACCAAATCCGCCCTTGCCTGGTGGCTAAAGGCAAAGTGCACGGCCTTAAGGGACATATGCGGGGGAAGGTGGCGGCGAATATACATCATGGGCGCCGTAGCGGCAGGCAGTTCAATACAGGGCAGAGCGACCAGAGTTTCAAAGCTGATTGGCTCATGTAACCGCGCTGCAAGTTCGCCAGGCACAGCAAGAAGCATGCGCGAAGAAAAAAGCGGCTCAAACTCAAAATGGTCTAAATAGTCAGGCTTGGATGCAATGGCAAAGTCCACACTATGGGTATGAATCATATGCAAAATGCCTTCAATGCCGCTGCTGGGGGAGCAGAAATTGAGCTCAAGCCCCGGCAGTTCACGACGCAGGGCCGGCAAAAGCGGGCGCATAAAATGCATGTATATAACCTGGGCCATAAGCACACTTACTGCACCCTCTACCGGGCCGAAAGGCTGCTGGGTTACTTCCGAATGCAAAAGGCTGAGCTGCTCGAAGATGGCGATTACCATACCCATAATCCGCTCGCCTTCAGCGGTAAGACGTACACCGTTGTTATGCCGCTGCAGCAGCGTAACCCCAAGCGAGGCTTCAAATTGCTGAATTAACCTGCTTACGCTGGATTGACTGCGATGCATGATGGACGCGGCTTTTATTATGCTGCCGGTCGTTGCGGCATAATAAAAACCACGCATCTGCTGCAAAAAGTCACCCGTAAACTCGGTGTTCATTTGAATCTCCAAAATAGGCAAAATTAACGTCTGGCGTTTATGCCAAAGACCAAACTGCCAGCCTGGGGAAAGGGCCGGCACTGGAACAAAAAAATGTACAAAAGCAATGTCATTGTCTACAGCTTGCTGTTTTTGCTCAGCGCCTTGCTGCTGGTATGGCTGATTCCGGCCTATACTCCGGAATCTGTCGGTTACGGATTGTCTCCAGCCTTTTTACCCTACGTGCTTGCTATAATTATGCTCATCTGCTCCGGATGGTTGTTGCTAAAAACACTTGTTACCGGCGCAGGGCGGGGCGAAGCCCCAGTTCTGGGCAAAACGCAACTGCTGACCCTAATCAAGTATATGCCGGTATTTTTCCTGGCCTTCCCCCTGATGAGCTGGATCGGATTTATTCCGGCTGCATGTATTGTTCTGGTCATACTACAATACCTGTCAGGTCAACGCAAACCGCTTACAATTGCGCTGGTGACCATAATAACCACCATGGCTGCCTACTGTTTTATGCATTACGGCATGCAGGTGCCCATGCCGTAACAGCGGTATTACTAAGTTAACAATCAGACGGAGTGATATATGGATCTTATTCTCGGCGGTTTTTCCGATGCCCTGAACCTGGCTACCATTTTGTATGTGGCAATGGGGGTTTTTGTTGGCGTAGTGGTTGGCGCCATTCCTGGCTTAAACGGGCCTATGGCTATAGCCTTGGCAGTACCGCTTACCTATACCATGGGCCCGGTTACGGCCATAGGCTTCTTAATGGGCATAAGCAAGGGGTCCTCTTTTGGCGGCTCTATTGCGGCGGTTTGCATTAATACTCCGGGGGCTGCGGCCGCTGTCGCCACAACCTTGGACGGGTACCCGCTAGCCAAGCAGGGTAAAGCCAGAAAAGCAATGAAGCTGTGCCTCTATTCTTCCTTTGTTGGGGAATGTTTTTCCACCATTTTGCTTATTGGCGTGGCTGGTCCAATTGCCTCCATGGCGTTAAAAATGGGGCCTTCAGAAATTTTTCTGCTAATTGTGTTCTCCCTTGTCATGATTTCTGGCTTAACCACAGCGTCAATGGCCAAAGGCATTTTTGTCGCTTCCACCGGCATGCTTATAAGCACCATAGGCATTGACCCGGTAGTGGGTATGCCCAGGCTAACCTTTGACATATACCAGTTTGAAGCGGGATTTAGCCTGGTGGGCATCACCATTGGGCTGCTTGCGCTATCGGAAATATTACTGCAATCTGAACAACTTACTTCCAAAAATGGCGCTGACAAAGGGCTAACAGCCAGCATAGAGTTTTCGCCCAAGCGGGAAGATAACCGCATTTCGTGGCAAGAATTCAAAAGCTGCTTCGGCACCATGATTCGCTCTTCCGGCATTGGTGCGGTTATTGGAGCCATGCCTGGCCTGGGTGCAGCCATAGCGGCCTTTATGGCCTATGGCGCAGCCAAAAAGGCCTCACGCGCCCCGGAAGAATTCGGCAAAGGCACCCTGCAGGGCCTTGCCGCGCCAGAAAGCGCAAATAACGCCGTTGCTGGCGCTGCTCTTATTCCACTATTTACTCTGGGCATCCCCGGTTGCCTGTCCACAGCCCTTTTGATTGGCGTGTTTATCATGCATGGAATGACCGTAGGCCCCTTGCTGTTTGAACAGCAAGGGCGCATGGTCTACGGCATTTACGGAACCATGGTCATAGGCAACTTCGCCCTTATTGCGGCGGGTATGCTGGGTATTCGTATATTCACAAAAGTACTTCTGCTGCCCAAGCAAATTTTATACCCCGTTATCATGTTCATATGCCTGGTAGGAGCATATTTGAGCGAGCAAGCACTTTTTAGTGTAGGCGTTACAGTTAGTTGCGCCCTTTTGGGTTATTTGATGAAAAAATTTGCTTTCCCCTTTGTCAGCTTTGTTATCGGTTTCATTTTAGGGCCGTCGCTGGAGCTTTCTTTACAGCAAACCGTTATTGCCTACAGTTCCGACTATATGGAAATTCTGCGGCGCCCCATCAGCTTGGCATTGCTTTTGGCCCTGGCGGTATTTTTTATCTGGAAGTTGATTCCCAGCCTTATTTTTTTCATGCAAAAACGCAAAGCGTAACTATTACGCGGAATTTACCTGCCTCAACCTGCGTTGGGTTAGGGAGTGTTTTAACAAGATGCAATCAATCATTATTTATGAAGGAGACAGGAATGAAACGTGTAATTACCATACTTGTCCTTGGGCTTGGACTAGTTTGCGCATCTGTTGCCCAAGCGGCTCAAGATTACCCCGTGCGCCCCATACGCATCATTACCCAGGCTGCTCCCGGGTCCGTTATTGATACAACTACCCGCCAGCTTGCCACCATGCTAAGCGCCGAACTTGGGCAGTCGGTACTGGTAAGCAACCACCCCGGCGCGGGTGGAAACGTGGCCGTCAACATGCTTCTGGCTGCGCCGTCAGACGGCTATACCCTGTGTACAACCGGCGGAAACCCATTTGTCGACAACTTTTTCCTGTTGGATGTACGCTACAAATTTGAAGATCTGGCGCCCATAAGCATGATAAGCATATCCAGCCTGGCCCTTATTACCCAGCCGGATCGCGCCTGGAACTCGCTGCAAGATGCCTTTGATGAGGCCAAAGCCAAAAACCTTACCCTAAAAGTTGGGGTAATGGACGCCCGTTCGCGCACACTGATGGAAAGGCTGGCCAAGGAGGCCGGGGTTAGGGTCGCCCTGGTTCCGCAGCAAGGCGGAACACCCATTCTTACCGGTATTTTGGGCAGGCATATGGACTTGGGCATTTTAGGAACCATAGCGGTAGAAAACAGCAAGGCCGGAAAAATAAAGGTGCTTGCCAGCCTGGGAGGCAGGCGTATACAGCAGTTACCTGAAATTCCCACCCTGATTGAGCAAGGCGTTCAAATGGCCCCTTTTGACGCAACGTTAGTACTTTTTACCAAAAAGGGAGTACCGGACGAAATCATCAATAAATTGAGCGCTGTTATGCTAAAATTGATGGAAAAACCGGAATATAAGAAGCTTATTATCGAAGCCAACAACACCGAATCCATCCCCGGTGGCCGTGAATACGCCAGCAAGTTTTTGCGTGATTCGTATGAGCGCCTGGCTGCGGAACATGGGGCAAAAAAATAACTGATACCTGAAACTTTTGAGAGGGCTTAAGCCCTCTCAAACTCTCCCGCCAAATGTAGCACTATACCAGTTAGAGCATTTTAACTTTGAAAAGTTGAAATGCTCTAACTGGTAGCGGCCGGGTCTATATCTAGGCTGATGCCGAGTTTTGAGCCTGACGGCACGGCAGCGGCGGCGGCGTTGTATACGCCGCGTATGCGCTGCCAGTCGTCGCCTTTTAGCAGGCATTGAAAGCGGTATTGCCGCTCGCGTATGGGGTGCGGGGCTGGGGCGGGGCCTAGCACGGCAACGCCCAGGCTGGCTCCGGCTGCTTGCAGTTTCTCCGCTAGCGTATTTAGCAGGTTCGGGCCTTCAGGCCAGCCCAGCGGGTAGCTTATACGTATGAGCGCCAAGCGGGTGAAGGGCGGGTAGTTGCGGCGGCGGCGCAGTTCCAGCTCTCTCTGGTAAAAGCCCTCGTAATCGTTTTTGAGGATATACTCCCAGCAATAATGGCCCGGGTCGCGGGTTTGGATAATGACCTTGCCCGGCTTTTCACCGCGCCCGGCGCGGCCGGAGGCCTGCAAGACCAGTTGAAAGGTGCGTTCGGCGGCGTTGTAGTCCGGCATGCTCAGGCCCATGTCGCCATCCGCCACTATGGCCAAGCTTACGCGTGGAAAATGATGCCCCTTGGAGAGCATTTGCGTGCCTACCAACACCTCGGCCTCGCCCCGGCCGAAGGAATCCAGAATTTCTTCCATGGCGCCGGAGCGGCTGGTGCTGTCTCTATCCAGCCGCAATACGCGCGTGCCTGTGGGCAAAAGTGTGTTAAGGCGCTCTTCAAGCTTTTCGGTGCCTTCGCCCATGGGCAGGTAATGCAGGGCCTTGCAGGTGGGGCAAGGGTAAGGGAAAGGCACTGAATAGCCGCAATAATGGCAAACCAGCTTCTCGCGGCCCTTGTGGTAGGTAAAGGCAATTTCGCAATGGGGGCAACGGGCCACCGTGCCGCAAGCCAGACAATACATGCTGGGCGAGTAGCCCCGGCGGTTTAGCAGAATTACCGCCTGATCGCCCGCCGCCACGCAGGCCGTAAGCGCCTCTTCGCCTTCCGGCGTAAGCACGCTGGCCCCGCCTGCGGTTCTTGGCATAAGAGCCAGAGTTACCTCCGGCAAGGCCCCGCCCCCCACACGCTCGGCCAGCCTGTGCATTTTTATATGGCCTTGCCGTACCGCGTAAAAAGTTTTCAAATCCGGTGTGGCCGAGCCCAGCAGAAGCAGCGCGCCGTCGCGCCGGGCAAGAAACCAGGCCAGTTCCTTGGCCTGGTAGTTTAACCGCTCGTCTTGCTTGAAAGATGAATCGTGCTCCTCATCCAGTATAATCAGCCCTATATCTTGCAACTGCAAAAACATGGCCGAGCGCGTGCCCACCACCAAAGCGGGCTCGTCGCAACGCGAAAGGGCGCGGAACATATTCTCGCGCTGTACCGTTGTCTGGTAGCCGTGAAAAAGATGCACAGGCAGGCTGGGGAAGCGTTGCCGGGCATTGTTGCGCAGCTTCAGGGCCAAAGCCACTTCCGGGGCCAGCAGCAGCACCTTGCGCCCGCTTTGCAGCACCCTTGCCGCAAGCTCCAGATACACCGCCGTCTTGCCGCTGCCGGTTATGCCGTAAAGCAGGCGGGTGGCGGGTTGTTTGGCTTGCGCCAACTCCACAAAGTCGTTCAGGGCGGTTTCCTGTTCCGCATTCAGCGCAAAGGGCGGCTGGCTCCGCAAAATATCGCCGTGTTTTTCAAGCCACTCGGCCCGGCTTGCTCCAACCTCAGCCGTCTGTTCCTCTTGCTGCTTCAGCTCTATAAGGCCACGGCTCAACAGTGTTTTTAAAGCGGATGAAATCTCCGCGCCCAACTCGCGGGTTATGCGCCTGCGGCTTACCTGCCGGTGCGCCTCCAAAAACTCCAGCACCTGTATCTGTCTGCTGGCCGAAGGCATTACCGGCCATGGCGGAGATTTTTTCAAGACATAATATTCTTCGTCAGCGCTTTTGAGCGCGTGCAGCACCTTGCCTTGTCCGCTCCGCCACAAACCGGCCAGTTGCTCGCGTTCCGCCGGCGCAAGGTTGCCCATTTTACGCAGTTCCATATCCTGCGGCACAGTGGGGCTGAAAAACCTCAAACGCAAAGCCGTATCGCGCAGGCCCGCCGGTATCATGTTGGAAAGCACCCGCCCCACCGGCTGTGCCTGCCTTAAGGCGAACTGCCGGGCGTAATCAAGGTATTCCGGCGTGAGCAGCGGCCCGCTTTGCCCCAGTTGCTCCAACGGCCAGGTTACTTCCTTAAAACTGAACTCCTGCGCCGCCACATCCATTTCCGCCACTTCCAGCAGCACCGCCGCCCTTACCCCGCGCCCAAGAGGCACGGCCAAACGCAGGCCCGGCTGCCAGAAATCGGCTCCGAACCCCTCAGGCAGCAGATAGCTCAAGGTGGAAAAAGGCGGACTCAATAAAGCCGCCTGCGCCACCCGTACAAGCCCGCCAGGTTGTGTGTTTGATGTATTGTCGCCCATAACCCCGGCAGTGTAGAGCATTTTACGCCGGTTTTGAAGAAGAGTTTAGTGGATGCGGCTGCGCCGCTCTGGTAATGCCTCCGGCGGCCGGGGGCGAGGGCTTTGCCCTCTCCCCCGGACCCCTTCTCCCACCAGGGAGCAGCGGCTCCCTGGACCCGCGAAGGGGTATATTGATGGGTTGTGCCTGGTGCAGGAGTTGTACCGGCAAGTTATGTGTTAATTTATGTCCAAAATATTAGAAATCTCTCATAATAATAATATAAGCCATGCTGTCTAGATACTTTTGAAGCAGACCGACAAACTAATTAAAAACTATAATTATACCAACGTGGCGGGGTCAAGGGGGTTGATTCGGCACTTCCTGTGCCTCACCCCTTCGGGGCGGCTCACTCCGCTCGCCGTCCAATTTCGCTTTCCTGCGAAATTGTCACACCCCCTTGCGGGGTCCGCTGTGGCTCGTTTTAACAAAACACAACAATTTAGCACCGATAAGCATAAGGCAAGCAGTACTTGTTGGCGATGCTCTTTCGCGCCCCGGTTCTCATAAATCTGGCTGCGTCCACTATGCCTTTACTATTCCGGCGGAGTCACGGGGCAAAGCGCGGCGGCTTTGCCGCTGTTGAAGGGCAGGACGTAGTCGCAACAGTGGCGGATGAATTCGATATCATGCGTTACAATTACTACAGTGGCGTCACGGGCGGCTTCTTTGTCCAGCAGGGCGGCAAGTTGGAGCATGTGGGCGGCGTCAAGGCCGGAGGTGGGCTCGTCCAGCACCAGCACGCCGGGGCGTCGGGCCAGCGCCGTGCCGATAACAAGGCGCTGCTGCTGCCCGCCGGAGAGGGTTTGCGGGTGAGCCTCCGCTACCGCGCTTAAATCCAACGCTTCAAGCAATTGCGACACGTCTTCCGCTTTGGCCTTGCCGAAGCCGGAGGCCAGTTCTTCACGCACGGTGGGAAAAAACAACTGATGCCCGCTCTCTTGCATGACAAAGCCGCATTTTTTAAAGCGCTTGGCTGGGGTAAGCAAAACAGGGCCGCAGCTTATGCTGCCGGTTTTTTCATGCAACAGGCCGGTGAGTATTTTTATGAAGGTGGTTTTGCCGGAGCCGTTGGGGCCTATTATGGCGGTTTTCGCCCCGGCGGGCAAAACCGCCGCTATTGATTCCAGCGCGTTCCTGTTGTTATGCGGGTACCTGAAGCAAAGCCCGTCTACTTTAAGAGAGGCCGAGTTACCGCCAGCTTTGGCGCGGGCGGCGCCGGAACAATGCGCCTCAGCGCGGCCCGCCCTAACGCCTGCCGTTGCGGCGGGCGCTGCCTGAACACCTGCCGCCGGCAGGGCAGCCGCGCCAGTGGGCAAATGCGGCTCTTGCAGGCTGCGCAGGCCGTAACGCTTGCGCTCGGCCTCGGGCAACGCCTCAACGCCGCTCACTTCTTTGGCTATTCCGCCGCAATCGAGAATGAGCATGCGGTCGAAAAGCCCGGCGAGATAATACAGGCGGTGTTCCACAATCACCACCGTGCGGCCCGCGTTTTTCAGCTCGCGCAAAATATCGCGCAGGTGGCCTATGGCCTCGGCGTCAAGATTTGAAGAGGGCTCGTCCAAAATGTAAATATCCGGCCCCATGGCGTGCACGGCGGCAAAAATGACCTTTTGTTTTTCACCGCTGGAGAGGTCGAACATTTTTTTATCGCGCAGATGATCTATGCCGAAGCGTCTGAAAGCTTCATCCACCCGCCTGCGAATCTCAGGTTTGGCGTACCCCATATTCTCGGGGCCGAAAGCTATTTCATCCGTTACATTTATATGAAAAAACTGCGCTCTGGGGTCTTGAAAAACCGAACCGGCCAGGGTGGATATTTCTTGCGGCCGCATTTCGGTTGCGGGTTTGCCGTTAAGGTTTATGCCGCCGGAAATTTTTGCGGGCATAAGGTGCGGAATAATGCCATTAAGGCAGCGTATCAAAGTGGTTTTGCCGCATCCGCTGGGGCCTGCCAGCAACACAAACTCGCCCTTTTTCACCTCAAGGTTTATGCCCGCAAGGGCCGGATTGCGGCGGGAATTATATGTAACCTCAAGATTCTGAATGGAAATGGCCGCCGCGCTCATAGCGGGCCGCCGTTTGCAAAAGCGGCGCTGGGCAAGGCTGCCTCCCACGGCGCGAACACAATAGCGGCGGCCGTGCCTATGACAACAAAGGCGAATAGTATATCCGCCGGGCCAAAGGTCTTTTCGCGGTACCAGGCCTTTCTTGAGCGGCCGGAAGCCGCGCGGGTGGAGACGGAAAAAGCCAGCTCCTCGCCCATGGACATGGTCCTGAACAAAAGCGTAGCCATGAAAAGCTCGCCGGTTTGCAAGGGGTGTAAAAGCACGCGTGAAAAGGAGTATAGCCCGCGCAGGCGCAGGGCGTCGCGAATCATACGGCCTTCGTACGCTATGGCCGGTAAAAAGCGGAAACAAATGGCCGTGGGCACCACAAAGCTCCAAGGCGCGCGCATTTTCTCCAACCCTTTTATGCAGTCGCCAACGCTAACGGAAGACACAAGAACCATACCGGAGCTTACAACAAAAAACAGCTTGCGAAAAATCATGGCAAACAACCAGGCGAAGCGCGCCGTCATTTCAGAACCGGCGGCTGACGCCCAAAAAGCCAGGCCGTGCGCGGCGGCAAGCAGCACAAGCCAGAACACCGTATTTTTGTAACGCCCGGCCGCAGCCAACAGGGCGGCAAAAACCAGAGCCAGCGCCAACTCTTTAATACACCCGCCGTTGGCGAAAATGCCAAGCGAGACAATGGCCGATACTGTAAAAAGCAGCGTGCGCGGGTCCAGCCTTTCAAACAGCGTCACAGGCTCACCATGCCGGACCTTTGAAAATGGCGCGCGAACATTTTCCGCCCCAGCATCAACCCAAGCAGGTTTGCCGCGACGGTCAGCCCCAAGACCGCTGCCGCGAAGGCATACGTATACCTGCTAACGGCTTCTTCCGGCCAGGTGGAGACCACGTCGCCGAATACCGGCATCGCCACGAACAAATACAAGGGAGCATAAAACAGAACCATTTTGACCGCGCAAAATATCGGTATGCTCAACATTGCGGTATGAGGGCGTTTGTAGCCGCCCGCAAGTTTAGCGGTAAAATCGGCAACAAGCCCGGCCGCAACTCCGGCCAGCAGGCCGGGCCACCAGCCGGTAAACAAATGAAGAAGCCCGATTACGCCGCCGTGAATGCTCATTACAAAGGGCTTGGGCACCAGGCGCAACATCAAAAAGTATACCGGAGCCAGCAGAAAACTTGCTATGGGGTCGATAAACCCCCATAGCGGCGGTATCAAGTGCGCTGCTATAATTACCGAGTAGTAAAGAATAACGAGCAGGGCGTTCATGGCGCCCAGCAGAACCAAATCCTTTATGTTGAATATGCCCTCGTTTCGCATGGCTGCTCACCGGTTTGTTGAAGATGTTCATTGTTGCCGCAAGCGGGCGGAATACCCCCGTGCCTGCCTGAGCAATGTAACAGGCGCGGGGGCATGCCTCGAACGGCGGAAGGATTTTTACCGACGCGTCAAGGAGTATGCGTTGCGGTATATCGCCGGAATGAAAACGTTTTTTGGCGGCTAAAGTGAATCCCGGCTTGCTCCGCTTCGCGGCTAAAGCTTTAGCTTACGCCAATTATGCTAAAGTCGGCGGGGTCAATGGCGTTCAAAATTAGCACCCCTATAGCCCTGCCAGCCATATAACTCTCCAGCCAAAAACTGTTGTGCTTTCGCGATAAGGGCTACACCATTGCGGGGTCCGGTGTGGCTCGTTTTGACAAAGCACAACAATTTAGCACCGATAAGCATAAGGTAAGCAGTACTTGTTGGCGATGCTCTTTCGCGCCCCAGCGCTTACAAATCTGGCTCCATCCTCTATGCCTTTACAATACGGAGTTTGGGTCTTTTTCGTCCTGTTCCAAAAACGAGGCCCACATGGCGCGGTAACGGCCCTGCCGGGCGAAAAGCTCGGCGTGGGTGCCGGATTCCGTTATTTCGCCGTTATTCAGCACAATCACCTGATCGGCCTGAATTACCGTGTGCAGGCGGTGGGCTATGACGACGAGGGTTTTCTCTTTTACCAGCGCGTTTATGGCGTCCAGCACCAGGCTTTCGTTTACGGGGTCGAGGGAGGTTGTGGCTTCGTCCAGCACCACTATGGGGGCGTTTTTAAGCATGGCGCGGGCAATGGATATGCGTTGCTTCTCGCCGCCGGAAAGGGTGCTGCCACCCTCGCCCACCATGGTTTCGTAACCGGCGGGGAGCTTGCTTATAAACTCGTGGCAGTTTGCCTTTTTAGCTGCTTGCAGCGCCTCTTGGCGCGTGGCGCCGGGGTTGCCCGCCAGTATATTGTTAATGATGGTGTCGCTGAACAAATAAACGTCCTGAAAAACAAAGGCGAAAAGGCTCATGAGCTTTTCCGGGTCGATATCTCTTATTTCAACGCCGCCTATGCTGATACTGCCTCTGTAATCGTCCCAGAAGCGCGCCATCAAATTAGCTATGGTGGTTTTGCCTGAGCCGGAGGGGCCGACCAGGGCGGTCATGGTTTTTTCCTTAATCTGTAAATTTATGTGTTTGAGCACATCCTGCCCGCTGTAAGCGAAGCTTACGTCCGCAAATTTTATGCCGCACCCGTCGGGCAGCTTGGGAGTATCCGCCTGTTTTATGGCCGGGGTATCGATAATTTCTTCTATTCTGCGCCCGGCGTTAACCATGTAGCGCGCCAGCAGCGAGTATTGCATAAGGTCGAAAAGCGGAGCGTAAAAACGGCAAGCCACATACATTACCGCCACCACCATGGCCCCGGCGATGGAGCCCTGATTGTACAAAAAAGCGGCGGCCAGCAACATAAGCGCAAAACCCGCCTCGACCAGCGCGGAAAACACCATGCCGTGCCCGACAACCAAAGCCTCTATATGCACGCTTTTGCGAGAAAGCGTGCGTATAAGCTCAATGAGTTTTTTGTTTTGCGCGCCGAGCATGCCGTAGGATTTCATTACGCGAATGCCCTGAATATACTCCAGCATCGCGGAATCGGTTTTATCTATAATGTCCAGCCGCTCGAAGCCCTGATTTTTTATAATGCTTACAGCCCTGATGAAAATGGGCAGAGAAAGCAACAGCGGCAATACGGCTATGCCGAACAGCGGGCCGTGCATAAAGGCCAGCACCGCCGCTATGAACAGCGGCAGCAAAATGCCGGTAAGCCACTTGAGGGTGATGTGCGAGAACAGAAAATCCAGCAAGGCCGTATCTTGCAGCACGAAGTTGCTCAGCGATCCAAGATCTTTGCGCATAAAAAAGCCCATGGGGAGCTTGCGCAAATGCTCGCCCAGCTTCAGGCGCACCCCGGCGGTTATCTCGTAGGCGGCGGTCATGGCCCGCGTATAGCTTTTTATGGAAAAAACCGCCCTTAAAACAAAGCAGGCGCATACGCCCCAAAACCCGAGCCACAACGCCTCCGTCGTGCCGCCACCGGCGGCCAGAGCCAGAAAAAACAGGCAAAAAGATGCCACCGATGCCGCTGTAACGGCATTTTCCAGCACGCAAAAAACTATACCGCCGTACAGCTTGTTCAAGTCTCCGCCGGTAATCTTTTTAATCAGTTTCAGCATGCCGCAACCTCCTTGGGCCCGATCAAAGCCTGCCGGTTAAAAGTCGGGGTATTTTCCCACATCTGTTTGTACGCCGCATTGTCACGCAAAAGGGATTCGTGGCTGCCCAGGCCCGCCAGGCTCCCCCGGCTGAAGAGCAGGATATTGTCGGCATGCGCCGCCGAGGCCAGGCTGTGGGTGATGAGGATAATGGTTTTCTGGCCGGAAAAAGCCCGTATGGCTCGCCAGATATCCACCGCGTTTTCCGGGTCACTTGAAGAAGTGGCTTCGTCCAGCACCAGAATGGGGCTGTCTTTAAACAGGGCGCGGGCTATGGAAATGCGCTGTTTTTCGCCGCCGCTCAGGTAGGTGCCGCCGGGGCCGATGCGCGTATCGTACCCTTGCTCCAGCCGCTCTATAAAATCGTGCGCCTGCGCAAGTTTTGCGGCCCGCACAATTTTTTCGCGCGGCGCGCCGGGGCAGCCCAGGGCGATGTTCTCCGCCACTGTGCCGTCCGGAATAAACACGTCCTGAAACACAAACGAGAACATGGGCATGAGCTTTTCCAGAGGGATATCGCGTATATTCACGCCACCTATACGAATCTCGCCGTCTTCCACATCCCAAAAGCGCATCAGCAGTTGCGTAGCCGTGGTTTTGCCGGAGCCGGATTCGCCAATGAAGGCGTGAATGCGCTTTTCATCCAGCCGGGCCGAAAGGCCGCTTAAAGCCCGGCCCTCGCCGTATGAAAAACTTACGCCGTTGTATTCTATATCGAAACGTTCCGGCACGGCCGGATGTTCGGACTGCGGTAACGGACGCGCGAGCAAAAGGGAATCAACCCGGCGCATGCCTTCAACCAAAGAGGCCAGCAAATTGCTGGAGGAATAGATTTGTTCCAGCGGGGCCACCATGGCCGTGCCGAAAAACAAGGCCAGTATCCATGCGTTCAGATCAAAGCTGCCAGTTTGCAGCAGTATGACGGCGCAGAGCATGAGAAACAGCGGGGCGGAATCGAGGCTTATTCTGAACAGGGCGTAAAATGGGGTGGTGCCGCGTATCCAGGCGGCGGCTATTTCCACCTGCCGGGCGATGGCCGAATGGAGCTTCTGGTATGAGGTCATGGTAATGTTGTATACCTTTACGACCGGCATGCCCCTTATGTATTCCACCACCGCCGTATTCATCTTTTCGATGTTGTCGAAAAACTCCGCCGTTCTTTCGGCGCGGTTGCGGTGTTGCAGGTGCAGGGTGGCGCAGGCCAGAACCAGCGGCAAAAACACGCACAGGGCGAAAAGCAGGTTTTGCCAGGCCAGCAGAATAAAGGCAGCCACAGGCACGGCAACGGCTTTGGCCATATCTGGCACATGGTGGGCAATAAAAATTTCAAGGCTTTCAATATCTTCGTTCATTACCTTACGGATGGCCCCGGAGGAGCGCTCCGTAAAAAAACCCATGGGCAAAACGCCCATATGGGCCACAATATCGCCGCGCAACCGGCTATGCATGCGAAAAGCCGCCGTATGCGAGCACATGGTGGAAACAAACATCAAAATGTAACGCGCGAATATGGAGGCGAGAGCCATGACGGGCCAAAGCCAGAAAGGCTCCGGCAGTGGCGCGCCCCGCAAGAGAGGCACCGACATAAAATACAGCGCCAGGGCCGGAACCAGCCCCATTGCCCCGGCCATAACGGCCAGCAGCATGGAAAGCCAGATAAAAACGCGGTTTCCTTCGGCCAAGGAAAACAGCCATTTTAAGGCCAGAAGGTTTTCTTTAAGCATGATTACCCCTGAATAGGTTTGGCCGGATCAGGGCAGACTCGGTGTACGGTAGTGCAGACGTGGGCCAAGGCGCTTTATCCGGCATTCATATTAAGAATTCCGTATAAAAATAGCCGCCAGCCGCCTTGCGGGCTAACTGCCGAAGGAGTTAAAACAATGGGTTATGGATTTACGAGGCCGCCCTGGACAAAAACAGGCGCTTGACGCAGTTCAGGGGGCAAAAGACGCTTTTTAGAAACAGCCCCTGGCGCTTGCGACCGCGCCCAGCTCAGACATGTTCAAAGGCAAGCTTGGGCAGGAGAATGCGGGTTTGTCCGATTCCGACATATATTCGTGCGGGTTTACGCCGAACTTTTCGCGGAAAATTTTGGCGAAATGGCTCAAACTGGAATAGCCCACGGCAACGGCTGCCTCGGTAACGTTCATCCGCCGCTCCGAAAGAAGGCTTCTGGCCATTTCCAGCCGTTGATCCGAAAGATATTTGTACGGTGTAGTGCCGTGTACCTGCCTGAAGCCGTTTTTAAGCTTGAATTCGTTTACGCCCACCAGCCGCGCCAGTTCCAGTATGGATGGCGGGTTCTCCAGGTTAGCGTCCAAAATGGCCTTGGCCTTCCACATTTTTTCCTGATCGCCAACGGTCAGATGCAAACGGGCCGGGCCGGAGGAAAAAGAGGAAGAAGCGGAACTTTGCGCATCGTGGCGCAGGTATGAGACCAGCTCAAGTATCTTGCTTTCAAAAAACAGCTCTCTGGTCTTTCCGTCAAAGGGGCAATTGAGTATTTGCTGCAAAGCCACACGGATGCCAGGCGTAATGGGGCAGGGTAATTTATAGGCCGTGCCGTCCTGCGCGTAGGCAATGGCGCGGGAATCCAGATCAAACTCCGGCAGGTCGAAAAATTTTTTAAAGTTTTCCAATGAAAGAAACAGGCCGATAAAACACATTTGCTTTTTATCGTGGTATTCCAGCAGGCCGGAACTGCCATGGTACATGCTTACATATGCCTGCCCCGGCACGCACTCGGCCTTGTTATTGCGACTGCCTCCGTCAAAGCGGCAGGTTATAAGCCCGCCCAGGTTAAACCCCACCTCGATTATCATTTCACGGCTGTCAACACGCAGCGGCGGCATGCTCCCGGCAGGGCTTTTCTGCACCACCAGCTTCAACCCGTCGTGTATGGCGACGCTTTGCGTAAACGGATGGCAGGCGGAGTAACTAACGGCTGTGCTCATTGGGCTCTCTCTTTTATTGTGGCGGCATTAACCAATACCGCTGGTCAGACATATAATTTTTAATGATAATGAAATTCAGTGTCAATAAAAAATTATAAAGCCTCTCTACAGCATGTGAAAACGCGTGGAGAACTGCGTTTCACCTGTGAACTGATAACAGGACGCGGCGAATCAGCCCAGATCTTACAAATATGGCTTCAGCTTTAAGCTATACGTTCGGACTCGCTGCCGCTCGGACCTCACTCGCTACGCCGGAAGTGAATTCCGGCTTGCTCCGCTGTGCGGCTAAGGCTTTAGCTTACGCCAACTATACTAACGTTGCGGGGTCAAGGGGGTTCACACCCCCTTGCGGGTCTGGGCGGAGCCCAGATCTTGCTAATCCGGCTTCATCCTCTATGCCTTTAAGCGTGCCAGGCGCGGGCGGATCATCTTCCACCCGCGCCACATGTTTTACGCCGTATCCAGCTAAAGGCGGCCTAAAACACGCCTTCCAGAGCCAGCGCGAAGCTGCGCCCCACGTATATGGTATCGGAATCGCGCATTTTCTCGTCCAGCAGATTGTTGGCTGTAAACTTCATCTTGAGGGTATCGTTTACTTCCTTCCACACGGTAAGGCCCATGGTGCCGTAAGATTTGGTCTCCTGCGGGCTAACCGGTGTGACTATGAGGTTTTTTTGCGCGTCGGTGAACGTGCCAAAAATAGACGCTCCGAAATCCCACTCGCGGTTTACGTAATTGATAACGCCGGAGGCCATGTGCCGGGGGGCATATTCCAAGGGTTTGCCGGTAGTTTTGTTTTTTGCGTTGGTGTAGGTGTAGGTAAGCCCCAAATCAAGGCTTTGGCTGATGGTTATGTTGGCTACAGCCTCAACGCCGTTTACCCTGGCCTCGTCAACGTTGCCGTATACTATCACAGGCAGGCCCATATAAAAACCGCCATCAGTCTGCACAATCATATCTTTCAGGCTCATATGATAATAGGTGGCGGAAAGCATGAGCCGCCGGTTGAACAGGTACTGCTCGATGCCGCCTTGATAGGTTACTGACGTTTCCGGGTCCAGATCCGGGTTGGAAAGAACCCACATGGCAACATGGTTTATCGGCTCGCTATGCGTTTGCATGCCGTTTGGCGCCTTGAAGGAGCGACCGGCGGAAAGGCGTATGGTGGTATCGTCCAGCGGGCGGTACATCAGGCTAAGCTTAGGGTTAAGCTCGCTTCCGTATTGCTCGTTATCGTCAAATCTTACGCCCGGCACAATAACCAGCGCCCCGTCAAACAGCTTCCACTCCACCTGGCCGTAAATGCTTTTGGTATCGGTGGAAATATCTTCGATTCCGCTGGATTTTACTTCCTCACGCAAAAACTCGCCGCCCGCGGTGATCATAAAGTTTTTCAACCCGCCAAAGCTGTATTGCAGCTCGGCCACCTTGTAGCGAACATCCGCCCGGCTTGCGCCGTAAAGCACGCTGCTATAGTTGCCGTCCAGATGATGTGTGTAGGCGTTAAGGGTTACATTATGCGCCTGGTTGGGGTTATAATTCAGGGTTGCGAACAAACGGGGCGATTTTTCCTCGTTATCGGCCGTGCCTTTTTTATCTTGCTCCTGCCAGTAATTATACTCCCCGCCGAAATTAAGGCTGAGGCCCGGCAGAATACGCCAATCGGCCTTGCCGGTAAGGTTGGTCAGCCGCACATCATACAATTCGGGGTGGGTGCCGTCGTTTTGATTGTAGTTGATGAAACCCATAACCGACAAGTTATCGAAAATTTTGCCGCTGACCATGGCATGGGCTTCTTGCATGGACCTTACGGTATCTTCGGCCTTGGTGCCCAAATAGTCGTTGCCTCCCACCTGGTACCAGGTGTAGCTGCCCCCCACCGCCGTGGGCGCGTCGGTCTTTTTGGTGATTATATTCATAACGCCCACCACCGCATCGCTCCCATACAGCGCCGAGCTCGGGCCGGTAACTATCTCCACATGGTCAATAAGCTCCAGCGGAACCGCGTTCACATTGTGCCCGAAGCCGCCGGAGGCCATGCCGCCGCTGCGGTAACCCGTAAACACCCGCTGCCCGTCCACCAGCACCAGCATGTAGCGCGATTCGATATTCAGGCCGCGCACGGTGTTGGTATAGCCCATGGAGGCCGGTATGTTGTTCTGCTGGGAGAAGTTGAAGCCCGGAATGCTCTTGAGAAGCTCCGACAGCGTGGAGGCGTTGGACTTTTCTATCTCTTCGCTGCCAATCACATAGGTCTGTACCGGCACGTCGGCTATATTGTGCTCTGTTTTGGTGGCGGTAACCACAACCGTATCCAGCACCGCCCTGACTTCCGCCTTTTCCTCCGGCTGTGCCGCAAAGGCCGGAAAAGCCGCCGAAGCCGCAAAAACAGCCATAAATACATATGATTTAAACAATTTCACGCGTTTGCCCCTAATGTTAGAAATTGAAATAGCATTAAAATAATCCAGGCAAACTTGTTACAATTTCGCCGGTACGACTAACAGCGCAAGGATTTTTTTAAACGCCTCGCGGAGGGGGTGGAGAGATAAAGGAAAGATGAGGATGCGGCTTGCGCCGCGCGAGTAATGCCTCCGGCGGGGGGGGGGGGGGGGGGGGGGGGGGGGGGGGGGGGGGGGGGGGGGGGGGGGGGGGGGGGGGGGGGGGGGGGGGGGGG
>JAVBON010000020.1:0-22879 GCA_031550525.1 Desulfovibrionaceae bacterium | reverse complement strand
CCCCCCCCCCCCCCCCCCCCCCGCCGGAGGCATCTCACAATCGCGGCGCAGCCGCATCCCAATATGTTTTAAGCCTGCACGTCGGGGTGCAGGTTGTTTTCGTCTTTATAGAGCTTGTAGGTTATGGAGTCTACCAGCGCTTGCCAACTGGCTTCGATGATATTGAAGGATACGCCCACGGTTACCCATTTGCTTTCGTGGTCGGCGGATTCTATGAGCACGCGCACTTGCGAGGCCGTGCCTTTGTGGTCTTTGCTGGCGGTGAGCACGCGCACTTTAAAGTCCACCAGACGCATTTCCTTCAGGCGCGGGTAGAAGCCGGAGAGAGCCTTGCGCATGGCGTTGTCCATGGCGTTAACTGGCCCCGCGCCAAAGGCGGCGGTGTGCTCGGTAACTCCTTCCACTTCCAGCGTGACGGTGGCTTCGGACTGCGGCGGCGAATCCGGCGTATGCTTAAGCTCTATGACCTTGAACTGCACGAGCTTGAAAAACTCGCGCACACCGCGCCTGCCCAGCTTGCGCAGCAGCAAAAGCTCCACCGAGGCTTCGGCGGCGGCGTAGTCGTAGCCCAGGTTGGCTTTGCCTTTAAGCTCGGCCAAGAGGCCCTTGACCACGGGCTGGTCTTTATCCAGATGAAAACCGAAGCGCTTTGCCAGGCTTATGATGTTACTGCGCCCGGCCAGATCGGTAAGCAGCACGCGCTGGGCGTTGCCCACCTGGTTGGGGTCGATATGCTCGTACAGGCTGGAGTTGCGAGCCACGGCGCTCACATGCACCCCACCCTTGTGGGCAAAGGCCGAGCGCCCCACAAAAGGCTGACGGCTGAAGGGCGACATATTCGCCACTTCCGACACATAGTTGGATACGGACTGCGCCATGGTCAGCTTGCCTGCGGGCAGGCACTGGAAGCCGCTTTTCTTAAGCTCCAGGCAGGGGATTATGGAGCACAGGTTGGCGTTGCCGCAACGCTCGCCCACGCCGTTAATGGTGCCCTGCACCATATTCGCCCCCGCATCCACCGCCGCCAGAGAATTGGCCACGGCCAGCTCGCAGTCGTTATGCGTATGTATGCCCAGCGTTACGCCAGGCAAGGCCTTGGCCACATCCTTAACTATGGCGTGCACCTCCGAGGGCAGGCAGCCCCCGTTGGTATCGCACAGCACCAGCGTATCGGCCCCGCTTTTACGGGCCGTTTGCAGCACGCTCATGGCATAGTCGCGGTTGCGCCTGTAGCCGTCAAAAAAATGCTCGGCATCGTAAAACACTTGCGGTATATACTTTTTAAGGTGCGCTACCGATGCGCCTATTACCTCAAGGTTACGCTCCGGCGTTATGCGCAAGGCTTCTTTGGCGTGCAGCTCGCAAGATTTGCCGAAAATAGCGCAGGCCTTGGCGCCCGATGCGATTATGGCCTTGAGCGTTCCATCGCTTTCCACACTGTTGGCCGGGTGGTGCGTTGAGCCGAAAGCGCTGATTACCGCGTTATGCAGCTCGTAATTGCGTATCTCCTGAAAAAAAGCGGTATCCAGCGGGCTCGCGCCCGGCCAGCCGCCTTCAATATACGCAATGCCGAACTCATCCAGCTTGAGGGCTATCTTGATCTTGTCCTCAAGCGTAAGGTTAACGTCCTCAGATTGAGCCCCGTCACGCAACGTAGTGTCATAAATGGTAATCTTTCGCATAAATTTGGATGCGGCTGCGCCGCGATTAAGAAATTCGAGGGAGGGGGAAAGGAACCCTTTGAAAAGGGCTTCCTTTCCCCCTCCCTCGAGCTCCCGCCCCCTATCCTCCTAAACTTTTCAATTAGTTGTTTAGGCGGGTTGGGGTTAATTTATCTCGCGTGATTCCCTTACGCTTCCAGGCAGTGAATTTTATCCAGCTCAAAGGTGTCGTGCAGGGTGCGTACGGCGAGTTCGGCGTATTTTTCCTCAATGAGGCAGGATATTTTGATTTCGGAGGTACTGATCATGAGAATGTTGATGTTCTCGCGGTAGAGGGCGTCGAAGGCCTTGGCGGCCACGCCGGAGTGGTTGCGCATGCCCACGCCGATGATGGATACTTTGCAGACGGAGGCGTCGTGCAGCACTTCCATGCCGTTCATATCGCCGCTTTTGAGGTTTTCCATAACGGCGAGGGCTTTTTTAAGCTCCTTGCGCGACACGGTGAAGGTCATGTCGGTAACGCCGCCGCGGCTGGGGTTTTGCACTATCATATCCACGCCCACGTTGGCCTGGGCCAGGGGGCCGAATATGCTGGCGGAAACGCCGGGGCGGTCGGGGCAGGAGCGCAGGGTAATGCGGGCCTGGTCTCTATCAAGGGCAATGCCGGAAACAAGAACATGTTCCATCTGTTTATCCTCATGTGTGAGCAGGGTGCCGGGGCGGTCGTTGAAGCTGGAACGCACGTGCACGGGCACTTTATATTTTTTGGCGAATTCCACGGAGCGTATTTCTAGCACTTTTGCGCCCATGCTGGCCATTTCGAGCATTTCGTCGTAGGAGATGCGCTCTAGCTTGCGGGCGTTGGAGGCTATGTTGGGGTCTGTGGTATAAACGCCGTCAACGTCGGTATAAATTTCGCACATATTGGCGGTAAGGGCGGCGGCCACGGCCACGGCCGAGGTATCGGAACCGCCGCGCCCAAGGGTGGTGATGCGGCCGGACTTTGTAATGCCCTGAAACCCTGCGATTACCAGCACATCATGCTCCAGCAGCATCTCCTGCAGCCGGATTTTGTCTATGGACTGTATGCGGGCTTTGCCGTGCTCTTCGTTGGTGATGATGGGTATTTGAAAACCCAGCACCGAGCGGGCGCTGATGCCGTCATCTTTAAGGAGCATGGTAAAAAGGGCTATGGAAACCTGCTCGCCGGTGGAAACCAGCGAATCGCATTCCGCCGGGTCCGGAGTGGCGGACCATTCATCGGCAAGGGCAAGCAGCCGGTTGGTCTCGCCGGATCGAGCCGACAATACCACCACCACTTTATAGCCCTCGGCCAGACCGCGTTTGACTTTTTCCCGCACCCGCTGCATGCGGGCCAGGTCGGCAACCGAAGTGCCGCCGAATTTCTGCACCAAAATCCGCACGATTTCGTCCTTTGTATGTTGTGCCGCCGAGTTATACAGGGCTGAACCCTGCCAGACATTACCGACTGGGAAAACCGTATTTTTCCCGTACCCCGTAACAGAGTTAGCGGTTTAAAAATACCAAGCCCGCAAGTTGCCCTGTAATTGTATTATGCCTGATGGCCGCGCCAGATTGTTCCAGCTTAAGCTTATGCGCATTGGCATAGTACGCTTGGGCCGAATCCGTCCACCTTGCCGCTGGAACATAAATTACAACTACAAGCCGCCTTCTAACCTGCCACGGAGAGGCCGCTTTTTTCCGCTTCCGCTTTGAGCAGGGACAGAAAAGCGGCAGCCGCTTCGCCATAACCTTCAAAAAATGCCCTGCGATTATTTTCGCTTTCTGTCAAGCGGCAATATACATATGAATCGGGTAAAAAAGATTTATCCATTCTTTCGGGCCATTCAACCAGTATGATAGTAGGGGCATATTCCGCCTCATACAAGGCTTCCGGCAGGGTATCGTCATACTGGCCCTCTTCCAGCCGGTACAGGTCAAAATGCAGCACGGGCGGCCGGGTGGGGTAGGAGTTGCACAGCGTGAAGCTTGGGCTGCTTACCTCCGCCAGATCGCCGCCGGGGAGAGATTCCACCATAAAGCGGGTGAGGGTGGTTTTACCCGCGCCCATTTGCCCATGCAAGAGCAGTAAAAGCGGCAAATCGGGCCGCGCGGCCCAAACCGCCGCCATGGCTTGCCCCAGCTTGGCGGTGTGGCTTAAAGATGGAATATCTACACGCATAAAACCCGCTGCTCCGTACCCTATAGGCGCCGTGGGCATAAAACCGCTGCCGCATAACTTGCAGACGCCGTTAATTCAGAAAAAGCACGTTATTGGAGTTTGCCTTTGATGGCAAGAGGATATCGCTTGCCACGGGGACGCGCCAAGCGCCGGGGCTAAGAAAGGTGCGTTGGAATGCCCAACTGCTTTTTTTGTATAAACCAGAATCGCACTATGTTTGCGCGCAGCCAGCTTTGATGCTGAGATCATTATTTATCGGAATGATATTTCAGTTTTTTATATAATACTTGGTAATATTCCGATACTAAGGTGTAATGCACTATCAAAATAGGAGTGTTCACGTGAATTATATCAGCGTGCGGCAAACGGCGGAAAAATGGGGTCTTTCAGACCGGCGGGTACGGTTGCTTTGCGAGCAGGGAAAAATTGAAGGCATGATTCGTGAAGGGCGTTCTTACCGAATACCGGCCAACGCCATTAGGCCGCTTGATGGCCGTATTGCGCGCGGTAAAATTATTTCGCCGGAATATGCCGCCATGTTTGCGCGGGTTGATGCGCTCAAAAAGCAGCTTGGCAAGCGCCGCTCTTTAACGCAGGGAGAATTAAAGAGGTTGCAAGAAGAGTTTCTTGTGGAGTTTACCTATAACTCCAACGCTATGGAAGGAAACACCCTGACCTTGCGGGAAACAGCCTTGGTGTTGGCAGGCGTTACTATAGATAAAAAACCGCTTAAAGAGCATCTGGAGGCCGTCGGCCACAGGGATGCTTTTTTATATGCGCAGCGGCTTGTTACAGAAAAAGCCCCGATATCTGAAAAGATCATTAAAGAAATTCATTCGCTTGTGCTGATGGATAGGCCGGAGGACAAGGGTGTTTACCGCAGAATTCCAGTTACAATTATGGGCGCCTGGCATGAGCCGCCACAGCCTTATTTGGTGCCGGTGCAAATGGAGCGGCTTATTGCCGCGCAAAAAGAGACGAAATGCCATCCCATAGAGCATGCCGCTGTGTTTCACCTGCATTTTGAAGGCATACACCCGTTTATTGATGGTAACGGGCGCACCGGCAGGCTTCTTCTTAACCTTATGCTTATGCGAAACGGCTACCCGCCAGTCAATGTCAAATTTACGGATAGAAAACGTTATTACGCCTGTTTTGACAGCTACTACAAAGATAAAACCGCCACGCCAATGGTGGAAATGGTGTCGCAATATCTTGAAGAGCGTTTGAAATGGTATTTGGAGATTCTTTTGTAACGTTAAAAAGTATAGAAATTGACAGTTATGTTATTCGCAAAATTTGGCGTGATACCATCAGGTGGATTTCGCATGATAAATGAAAATACGCACGCGGGCGCATGGCGTTGTTTTGCGGTTGGGGCACGCATAACTGGCGCTAATTGAAAATTTGAACGGCGCAGTGGATTTTATTTAAAATCCACTGCGCCGCTTATATAACTTTCAAGTATATTCGGCTTTTTTACAAATTTTTAGTTATGCTTTGCTCGGCTTTATCCAGCGCTTCTTCAAGGGCTGTGGCGAGCTCCAACGCCTCTTTGGTGCGCCAGTCTCCCAGCGCCACGGCCAAGGCGTGGTTTATTCCAGCTACTTCTTTTACCGGCGCTTGCAAAACTTCTGCCACGTTTTTGGGCAAGTCGCCGAATTTGAGCAAATCCGGCAGGGCCGAGGCCAATTCCACCACGCCATGCGGGCGCGCGCCAAGGGATGACTCCACCGACACAGAGGTTTTAATGCCCAAATCCTTAAGCCCCAGCTTGGTTGACCATTGGGGCCAGGCCAGAGCGCAGAGGCGCGGCCAAGCTTTAGCCACGTCTTCTTCGTTATAGGTTTGGGCCATAACCCGTATGTTCAGCAGCTTGCCCAACTATTTCTCCATAGTTTTCATCTTCCATGCGGCTATTGCGTCACAGCGCAAAAGACAGCATGG
Organism: Desulfovibrionaceae bacterium; assembly: GCA_031550525.1. Classification (GTDB taxonomy): domain Bacteria; phylum Desulfobacterota; class Desulfovibrionia; order Desulfovibrionales; family Desulfovibrionaceae; genus WRHT01. The sequence goes on along the minus strand of JAVBON010000020.1, from coordinate 17,068 downwards.
CACAAGGCGTTTCATTCGCGCGCAGGGGCTATTGCTCCGTCCGTTCAGCCTGCGCGCCGCAGCTATTGTTCCTGCCATTCCGTTTGCACGCGTACGGAAGCGTCTTCAATTTGCTCCACCATATCGGGCGGGCATACGCCTATAAGCGGCTGGCCCGCATCCACGTTCTGGTTAAAGCCGAAGTACACGGCGTAAATGACGCCGTCTGGCCCCGTATAGCGCAAGGTTGTTTCACGCTTCATGCGCGATATTATGAACAGCTCCATGCCGTCTGTAACGCTTACGCTTTTGGGGCCGGTATTCTTTATTTTAACATCCACTGCCGGGTTAAAATAGTATTTGGCCTTTTCTGGAGCGTTGAACAGGAACAGCGCTTTTTTCAAAATGGACTGCAGCACTTCCTCTTTGGAAAGGAAGTGGCGCACGCGTATAAGCTCCGTTCCCGCCTCCACAAAAGCTCCGGCCACATCCGTATTGCAGGAGACAATCTCGCCTTTCTCCAAGGCCCGTATAGGTTTTTGGTTGCGCTCACGCTCAAGGGTAGCCAGCAAAGTGCCGGGCCTCTCTTTGTAAGTGCCCGTGGCCCCAATTATCTTGGTGCCCGGCACTACCTCGGCGTTAAAACTAACCACCCCGCAATGCGGAGCCACTATGCTGGACTCCACAAACGGAGCCGCCTTTATTTCGTCAAGCAATGCGCTAATATCTAACATAAGTTGCCCTTTAAAAATTCGAGAGAGGGAGAAAGGAACCCTTTGAAAAGGGCTTCCTTTCCCCCTCTCTCGAGCTCTCACCCCCTATCCTCCTAAACTTTTCAATTAGTTGGTCTGGAGTTGGGGTTAAACTATCTTGTGCGAATATTTTATGTTTAACAAGAATTCGCAAAGTATGTTGTCAAAAAAATTATTTAAAGCGTTATTTGTTGGCATTTGGTGCAACTTGGCGCATACCGCCGCACTGGCGCCTAAACCATATAACTTAGCTTTTCATAACTCATCAGCAAAACATTCGCCCCAGCACAACCCGCCAATATGAGCCCCTTGCGGGTCCAGGGGGTCACTACCCCCTGGTGGGAGAGGGGGTCCGGGGGAGAGGGCAAAGCCCTTGCCCCCGGCCGCCGGAGGCATCTCACAACGCGGCGCTAGCCGCATCATCTAAAAACTCTTACTTATAATACAAGTTACGCCCGCCCATGGTGAGCATGGCCTGGTATAGGTTAAAGCGTGATTCGCGCCTATCCCATATGCCTTGAATATGCCCGCGCGACATGGCTTTGTACACGCTGTGATAGTGCGGGGGCGGCGCTTCGCCGGTGGTTTCGGCAATAACGCCCGGCCCGGCGAAGCCTATGTTGGAGGAGCGTATGCCGAACTGATAGGGCGAGCAGCCCAGAAAGCTGGCAACGGAGCCGCCATAGGCGTTGGTGTCGTATACAACGAGATAGAGGCCGCCTTCGTCAATGTAGCGGCGCATGGCCATGGTAACGCGCGGCATTTGAATGAGGCCGTTGGTGCCTTCCTGAATTCGTATGCCGGCGGTGCCGTGGGCGTAAACTAGCAGGGGGTAGCGCTTTTTGGAGGCGCGCTCAGCGGCCAGAATGAGCTTTTCGCCTTCGGCCGCGCCCACGGAGCCGCCGCGGAAGGGTGCGAGAAGTATGGCGGCGACCATATTGATGCCGTTTATCTGGGCTTCAAAGGTCATGCAGCCGCTTTTCTGGCTGGTTTTTTCCTTGGCTTGCTCAAGTTTTACGTCAAAGCCGGGGTAGTTCAGGGGGTTGGCCGATTCGATATTGGCGTTGAATTCTTTTACCGAAGCGGGGTCGAAAACGTTATAGAGGAACCATTGATATTCCATGGGGAAGTGATGCCCGCAACTGGTGCACACGCCCGCGAACTCGCCGTAAAGGTCCGGCGCCCACATATCAAGGCAGCCGTGGGTGGTGGAGTTGGGGCAGGTAATGGTACGGTCTTCCTTGGCTTTGGGGCTTACATAGGCCCACTGCCCGCCGCGTTGCTCCTGGCTGTCGTCCCAATCGGACAGGGCCGTCAGTTGCTGCTCGGCGTCGCTGTTTTTTTTGCGTCCACCGTTGGTGGGCAGGAACTTGCCCAGAAGCTGGCGCATCGGGGCGGTTTGCTTTTTGACAAAGAAGGCGGTTTCAGACTGCAACTCGCCTATAAAGTTGGAAAGGTTCTGCTGGCGGCGGCGGAACAGATCGTATTTTATGTAGGAGACCAGCTCCCACCCGAAGCTTTCAACACGGTCCTGCATAATTTCCATGCTGCCGCGCTTGTCGGTGAAGGCGCCGGTGGAAAGGTGGCGGAACTTGCGGTGCCTGCGCTCCAAGAGGCGCTCCTGCGCTGAGGGGGAAAGACGCCAGCGCATGTACACGGTTTCCATGTTCAGGCCGCCTTCGGATTTTACCTTTTTACGGCGGGCGCGCAACGACATGGAGCGCATTGGCTCCACGCCGCGCACTCCCAGCACGATTTCGTCGGTGGCGCGCAGCACTTCCTGCCGCAATTGGCGGAAAAAGTCGAAGTTGTGGCAACGCGCGCCCAAGGGGGGCTCTTGAATTATTTCATCAATATAGCCCATGCGCAGGTTGTCTTCGGCGGTAATACACAGGTTTTTGGCGCAGTCCTCAATCAGCTCGGAGGTAGCGCGGCCTTTGGTGTGCTTGAGGTTGCCCTCAATGGCGGCCCCGCCTTCGGGGGAGATGACGGAATAATAGCCGTGCGAGAACATGAGGCGGCGGTCGGCCAGGGCCACGGCTTCGGCCCCGCCGCTGCCGCCTTCGGAAATAACGGCCAGCACCGGCACGCGCAGGTTGCCCATTTCATAAATGTTCTGGGCTATCTGCTGGGCCGCGCCGGGGGTGTCTTCAATGGGGAAGGAACCGGGCGTGAACACATAGGTGTGAATGGGAATATTTTCGGTTTCGGCAACTTTCATGTAGTGCAGGGCCTTGGCGTTGCCCCATGGCTTGACGGAGCCTCCGTTGCGTATTTCCTCGCCATGGCCTTTTTCCTGCCCTATTACCATAACGGACTGGTTCATCATTTTTTTGCCCTGGCGGCGGGTAATGTAGGCGCGGGCTATAAGGATGGAGGGGTCTATGGAGTGCTCGCCCATGCTGCCTATTTCGGTGTAGTTGTCGTACACGTTTTCAAGTATGTCGCGCAGGCAGATTCGTTGCGGGTGGCGCACTATGCGCACTTTATCCATGGGGGTCAGTTCCGCTTCCAGTTTTTTACCCACAAAGCTGAACAGGTCGAAAAGGGCGGTAACGGCCTCTTTGCGTTCGGCCGCGCCCAAAGCCCCGAGGCGCGATTGCAACTCGCCCAGGCGGGAAGAGAGCAGGCGCAGATTTTCGTTGTTTTTGCCCGCCAGAATGTCGCGCATGTAGTTATATTGCTCGACAAGCTGCTGTAATTTTTTATCTGTATCCATAACTGAACTCATGTGTAACCGCGCTTGGGCGGGTATTTTCGATATATGCAAGCCGGAAAACGCCGGCGTCCGGAGTTAGAACTTCAGAATATCCGGTGTTTTTTTGGCCAAAAAGTCAATATTGGTCTTCATAGGGTCGCCCTGGGCGGTTTGGCCGCCCAACGTGAGGCTTTTAAGAAACTCCAACCCTCTGGATTTAACCTCTTTAATATCTTTGCCCCAGACTATGCCCAGGGCCAGGTTGGGGTCGAATTCCGTGGGGATGTCGTAGGGTTTATCAGTAGGCACGTGGGTGTGCATTTTAAGCCAGGCGGCGTCCTTCCAACTGAACTTGTCTATGCGGCCAACCCATGGGGTAAAGCGGTTGTCGGGGTCTTCGGCGATTATGCGGTATTCTATGCCCATGCCTTCAAAGGTGATGTCATCTTGGGTGTAACCAAGCGGCTCGCCAAGGCCGGTGCGGATTTGCTCGGCTATAAGGTCCACCCCGTCTTTGCCGCGTATGCGGGCAATGGCGGCGGAAACGCCGTTTTCAACCTGAATGCGGGTATTTACTTCCATCAGGTAGGGGTTGCCCTCGCGGGTAACAATCCACTCCCAGGTGCCCACGCTGTCATAGCGCACCTGTTTGGCCATGGTAAGGGAGTGGCGGATGATATCTTCCAGCACCTTATCGGCGTCGAAGCGGTAGGAAATGGAAGAGGAATCGAAGCCGGGGGCTATTTCAACGCGTTTTTGCAGGCCGGTGCTTTGTATGGAGCAGTTGCGGGTGCCGAAGTGCACGGCGTTTTTGCAGTTGCGGTCGGCCAGCACCTGCACTTCAAGGTGGTTGAAGTCGCGTATGCGCTGCTCTATGAGCACGCCTTCGTCTTTAAACTGGCGGGCCGCGTAGTTGCGCACCCGGCGGTATACGGAGCGGAAGAGGTCGAGGTCGTGCACCTCTTCAATGCCCATGCCGCCGCCGCCTGCCGAGGCTTTGATGAGCACTAGCGGGTCGCTTATTTTGTTGGCCATTTGAAAGTCGAAGAGGTTGTAGGCCAGCTCTTCGGCTTCCATTTCATCATATATGGGCCGGTCAGAGCCCGGCACCGTGGGCACGCCAAGGCCGCGGGCCAGGCGCTTGGTGTTTATTTTGTCGCCCAGCTCGCGGATTACGCGCCAGGAAGGCCCTAAAAAAATCATGCCGCGATCGCGCTGAATAACGCGGCGGGCAAAGCGGTAATCTTCGGCGAAAAAGCCGTAGCCGGGGTGAATGGCGGTTGCGCCGGATTCGTCGGCCACAGCCATAAGCTCGTTGGCGTCGTGGTAGGATGATATGCAGTACAGGCTTTTTTCGCCGCCCGTTTCACGGGCCAGGCGCACATGGCCGGAGGCGTGGTCTTCAGCCGTATGCACGCATACAAAATTCACCCCCAGCTTTTTACAGGCCTGCACTATGCGTATGGCTATCTCGCCGCGGTTGGCGACAAGCACTTTATGTTCTGATATATCCAAAATAAACCTCTCCGGAGCGTCTTGGGCAGTGCCCGTAATTCGCTTGTTTTATAAATACACAAACAGACCGCACCCGTTGGCGGGAGCGCGTCCGTAAATAATGCAGGCCGACCCGGGGCATGACGTTTTTACGTATCAAACCCGGTGGCGGGTATTCTACCCAGTTTGCGCGCATTGCGCAAGTTTGACGGCAGACGCAAAGGAAGATAACTGGTAGAAACCTTGGTGCGTAAACCGGGGCGGCGCCACGCGCAATAGCAAAAGGCCCATACTTAAATCAAGGGTATTTTATGCGAAACACTGAAAAAGTCCAGATACGCGCTGGAGAATTACGCAGTTTTTTAGAGCGCGACTCTCGTTTTTTTAAGCAGTACCCTCAGGGGCCTGCCGTGGGCATTGTTTTGGGCACCGGCCTTGGCGGCATTGCGGAGCAGCTTGAAAATGCCGTATCAATTCCTTATTCCGCCATACCAGGCTACCCCGCGTCCACCGTGGATTCGCATTCGGGGCGCTTCAGTTTCGGCAGTATCGCGGGGGTGCCGGTAATGTTGCAGGAGGGCCGCTGCCATTTATATGAAGGCTACAGCCCGGATGACGTGGCCTTGGGCGTGCGGCTTATGGGCGCTCTTGGGGCGCATACCCTTGTAATAACCAATGCGGCAGGGGCCCTTAACCCTTTGTTTAACGCCGGCGAGGTTATGATTATCGATGATCATATCAACTTTACCGGCCAAAGCCCCCTTACCGGCATGCTGGACGAAGGCGGGCGCAGCCGCTTTGTGGATATGACCCGCGTGTATGATGCGGAACTGATAGCGCTGGCGGAAAAAACCGCCTTGCGTCTTGGCCTGGTTTTGCGCAAGGGCGTTTACCTTGGCCTGCGCGGGCCGCAAATGGAAACAAGGGCCGAAACGCGCATGTTCCGCCAATGGGGGGCGGACGCCGTTGGCATGTCCACCGTTACGGAAGTGATTGCGGCCCGCCATTTGGACATGAGGGTGCTTGGCCTTTCGGCCCTTTCCAACAAAAACCTGCCTGATTGCATGGAAAAGGCCTCGCTTGAAGACGTCATCAGGGTTTCATCTTTAGCAGCCACGGGTATGCAGCAGCTTATTCTGGAAGTTCTCAAAGCCATGTAGCTTTGCGGTTACACGCGCCCCGTAACGGGGTTTTATGCCAATTCTTTAGTGTGACGTCCGGCTTGCGGCCGGCAGCCCTCGTTGCGCGTTTGGTTTTTACGCATTCGAATCAGCCTTTGCCCGCTTGCGCCCTTGGCGCAGGCCCCTTCTGCCGCGCCCATGGCGATGTTTTTTTGCCTTGCCTGGCGCATATGGCATCGTTTTCGCGGCTGTTATACCCAAAAACATTGCCACCCGCGCAAATTACAAGTAAAGTTCCGCTGTAAAATTGCGCAAGGGTTTCAGATTATCCAGCCTGTTCGCGCGTGTTTTACACCGGCGTGGGCAAAGCCGCTTTCGCGGCGGCTTGGTCTTTGTAAAACGTAACCTCAACACCACTACAACATGCGATTCATATTTTCTCAAATGTCCGTGTTTCTCGCCCAGAGCAGCAATAAACGCAACATGCGCTTTCTGTGCAAGTTCAGCGTTACCATGCTTGCGCTTATCTGCCTGTACACGGCGTCTTTTCACTACATAATGCTGCTGGAAGGGCGGGAGTTCAGCATGATCACGGGGCTGTACTGGACGCTTACCACCATGTCCACCTTAGGCTTCGGCGATATAACCTTTGAGAGTGATTTCGGGCGTTTTTTCAGCATTATAGTGCTGTTTTCGGGCATTATCCTGTTTATGATGATGCTGCCGTTCATATTTATACGCTTTATTTACCAGCCTTGGCTGGAGGCGCACAACCAAAGCATCGTGCCGCACGCGCTGCCCGTGAACACAAGCGGGCACGTGCTTATTCTGGGCGCGGACGATATCGCTTTGAACGTGCTGGAGCGCCTGCGCCAGTTTCATGTGCCCAGCTACATAATTACGCCGGATCAACAAACGGCTATTGCCCTGTTTGAATCAGGCATGCCTGTAATGTTGGGCGCTCTGGATTCTTCAGACACCTACCTTAACGCGCAGGTGCGGCAGGCCAGGCTGGTGGTTGCCCTGCAAGACAACCTTAAAAACACCAACATTGCCGCCACCGTGCGCGATGTGTCGCCCGATGTGCAACTGGTGGCCAGTGTAAGCAACGAAAATGCTGCGGATATACTGCTTTTGGCGGGCTGCAACAATGTGTTCAACTTTACCAGCATGCTGGGCCGCGTAATGGGCCGCCGCGTATTCGCGGGCAAGCTGGAAAGCAACATCATAGCCAGCTTTGACGATTTGCATATAGCCGAGGCCCAAACCGGCAATACCCCGCTGGTGGGAAAAAGCCTTTTGCAGCTTAACTTGCGCGCCAAACTGGGCGTAAACGTGGTAGGCATATGGCAGGGTTCGGAATTTATGAACGCGCACCCCGATATTGTTATTGACGAGGGCGCTGTTCTGCTTATTGCCGGAAACAAGGAAAATCTGGAAAAATTCGACGCTTTTATTCAATCCTCCACGCAAAAGAAAGACGAAACCGACCCTGAAAAGAACCCGGTGCTCATTTTGGGCGGAGGCAAAGTTGGCCTTGCCGTGGTGGAAAACATGATCGGGCGCGGCATTCCCTTCATATTGCTGGACAAAAAACCTTCAGTCGCCAAAAATGACGATCCGCGCTTCGTGCTGGGTGACGCGGAGGATATAAACGCGTTGCGCCTGGCCAAGCTGGAGGAAGCGCACAGCATAGTAATTACCACGCATGACGATGATCTTAATATTTATCTGACGTTGTACTGCCGCAAGCTGAGGCCGGAAATTCAAATTATAGCCCGCTGCAACCTGAGCCGCAATATCAAAGCCCTTTACAGCGCCGGGGCCAACCTGGTTATGGCTATTTCAAGCTTGGCGTCGCATTACGTGCTTAATGCCATAACGCCTGATAAAACCTATATGCTTACAGAGGGTCTGAATATATTCCGTGTATCCATGCCGCCGGGGCTGGTGGGCAAAAACCTGCGCAACAGCGACATACGCAAGACCACCCGCTGCAATGTTGTGGCTATGCAGCGCGACGGCAACATACGCGCCAACCCGGACCCGGATATGCCCTTTGAAGATGGCGACGAGCTTATTATCATAGGCTCGCAAGAGGCGGAGCAGGGCTTTTTGCAAAGGTACCCCTTGGCCAGTTAAGCCGAGCCCTTGCCGGCTCTGCCGCTTTTCTGGCCCGTGCCGTGGTGTTGTTTCACATTGCGGGCAAAGTTGCGGGCGTGTATTTTTTAATTGCATATTTACGCGGTTAATGTAGCCATGTTGCAGGTGTAGGGTTACAAGCCGCGCGCAGCCTTGCAGGCGGCGTTTTTACCTTCTGGCGCAGCCAGCCAAACCTTTTGGAGTTGATATGAAAAAGATTTTTTTGCTTATGGCGGCCATGTTGCTTGTGTCTGGCCAGCTTTTCGCCGCAGATAACGTCACCAGGCTTGAGGGCGCATGGAAGTGCGATGTGGTGGCTACAATGCCCTTGTTGCCCAAAGAAGACCAAACACAAGAAATACGCGGCGAATTGGAAAGGCTGATAATTTTTTTCGATACCAAGACTTCAAGTATGGGCATGGTGATTGACGGTAAAAAAGAGCCCAGCGGCAGCTTTAAAATTCTTGCCAATAAAGGCAACCAACTGCGCATAGCCGCGCAAGACGGCGAAGAGTTTATTATTGAGTTCGCCAACGACAAATATATGTTTTTTTACGACCCGCGCGACAAAGCCAACATGAGTTTATACTTCAACAAAGTTAAATAATGGTGCAACAACAGGTTCAGGACGATTTTTTGCATCCTTTGGCTTGGTGATTTGGTAATACGAGGCTGGCCAAGCATAACAATCCGTTTTACGGGTTGTTATGCTTGGCCAGCCGTTTAATGGTGATATTTTTCACCGGCGTCGCGGCTGCCGGGCAGTGCTTGGGAATGCCGCCAGCCAATGCCTGGAGCATTTTAACTTTGCAAAAGTTAAAATGCTCCAGGCATTACTTTGAAGTCACCGTGAAGTTTTCTTTCACAAAAAATACCGTGATGATAAGGGCTATAAGCCACAGGCCCGTGAGCACCAGCATCAAAGCCCCGTAACTTTCGGCCGAGGCCGCTATATTGGCGGCCACGGGGTTGTCCACGGCCAGCTCCACAATTTCGTCCCGCGCCAGCGAAGTTTCCATTTTGGCCTTCAAAAGCACGCCCAACAGCACGTTCAGCACCGAGGTGGCAATGGGCCAGAACATATTCACGCAACCGGAGCCCGTGCCAGTCATTTCTCTTGGAAAGTTGCGGGCTATGAGGGCGAAAACCAGCGTGCCGCAGCCGCCTGCGGAGGCGTTGAACAGCATTATGCAAACCACCAGCGCCGTCTGGCCCAACTGACCGGCAAAAAGCGCAAGCCCAAGCCCGCCAAGGCTGCCCATGCACAACGACAATACCAGCACGGCCTTGCGTGAGTTAAGTCTGTCGGCCAGCGCCGAAAGCAACGGAATAACCACAAGGGGTGACAAGCTTTGTATGAAAAGCAGGCGCGAGGCCTCCACCTTGGTCATGCCGTATGCGCTTATAAGGTAGGGCCCGGCCCACATGGTCATAAAAGAAAAGCACGCCGCCATGGCGCACAACTGGGTCAGGGCCAGAGGCCAGAATTCTTTGGTTTTGAACACACGCAGCATATTGCGGCCTATGCCGCCAAGGGTTACGGGCTTGCGCGTGGCCGCAGCCTTTGTTTTTTGCGAGCCGTCTTTAACCGTAAAAAATACCCCTGTGGCCAAAACACCCATAATCAGGGCCACAAGCGCCAAGGAATTGCGCCAGCCCATGGCCGTGCTCAGGCGGGCCAGCGGCTCCGAGGCCAGCAAAAAACCCGCGCCGCCCATGGCCATGCAAAAGCCCAAGGCGCGGGTATAAGCGCTGGCCGGTACGCTGTATGCTATAATAGCCACCATTGGCGGCGTGGCTGCCATGCACAACCCCGCTACAAAACGGGCGGCTACGCCCAGCGGCAGGGTGGGGGCATAGGCAAAGCCCAAAGTGGCCATGGCGGCCAGGCCCATAAACATGGTCATGGCCTTGCGCCCGCCAATGGCGTCGGTAATCAGGCCGGATGGCATTTGCATAAGGCCGTAACCCAACAGCACGGCGGAACTGAACAGGGCTACTTCCGCTGGCCCAGCCTGAAAGCTTTCTTGCAGGTCCAGCACCAGAATGGCCGGGCAGGCCCGTAAAAACATGGTGCTTATATAGGCCAACGTCACAAAGACAAGGCCTATTAAGGCGGTCTTGGCCGCTTTACCGCTGTCGGGCATTGCCATTGATCGTCCTCGCTTGAAAATGGTGGGGGAGTAAGTTTAAAAAATCACAAAGTGCGGTTGAACCTATATTGCTTTAGTTAAAAAAGAAAGTGCCTTGTGTGATGGTATATTTACATCCGCCGTGGCCCGCTTGCGAAATAGCGCTTGGGTGCTTGCGGCGGCGCCGGTTTTGTGAAATAAAAAATGTGCCTTGCTTTCATGAGGTAAGGCTGTTTTTTTATCAATTTTAAAACTCTTCACAGGTAAAATATATGGTAGTGCTTGTCATTAACTGCGGTAGCTCGTCTTTTAAATATCAATTGCTGGAAATGGATACGGAAACCCTGCTTTGCTCCGGGCTGGTGGAACGCATAGGAGAAGAAAAAGGCAATTTTATTCACAAGAAATATGCTGGAGGAGAGCCTCTTGTTTTTAAAACAGAGGAGCGTTACGCCGACCATAGTTCCGCCCTTAAAGCCGTGCTGGCTACCCTGACCGATGCCGGGCGCGGCTCGGTTCGGAGTATTGAAGAAATAAAAGCCATAGGGCACCGCGTGGTGCAGGGGGGCGAGGCCCTGCAAAAGGCCTGTGTTGTGGGAGCCAAAGAGCGGGAGATAATTCGCGGCCTGGCCGCTCTTGCGCCTTTGCATAACCCGGCCAACCTGCAAGGCATAGATGTGGCTCTGGCCCTGTGCCCGCACGCGCCGTCCGTGGCGGTGTTTGATACGGAGTTTCACGCCACCATGCCGCCAAAAGCCTTTCGTTATGCCGTGCCGCATAAATTCTACAGCGATTTCGGCATACGCCGTTATGGTTTTCACGGCACCTCGCACAGGTATGTAAGCCGTAAGGCCGCTCAGTTGCTTGGCCGCCATATTGAGGAAATAAACCTGATCACCTGCCATTTGGGCAACGGTTGCTCCATGACGGCCATAAAAGGCGGGCGCAGCATAGACACCAGCATGGGCTTCACCCCTTTGGCCGGTACCATAATGGGCACGCGCTGCGGCGATATAGACCCGGCCGTGCCGCTTTTTCTCATTTCCAAAGGCTTTGAGCCATCCGAAGTAGACAGGATTTTGAACAAAGAAAGCGGCCTTAAAGGCATTGGCGGCGTTAGCGACCTGCGCGACCTGCACGCCGCGCGGGCGCAAGGCGATGCCAACGCCCAACTGGCCTTTGAGATGTTCTGCCACAGCATACGCCGCCAGTTGGGCGCGCTGTGGGCTACCTTGGGCAAGGTGGACGCCGTGGTCTTTACCGCTGGCATAGGCGAAAACGACCCGGAAGTGCGCCAGGGCAGCATAGCGGGGCTGGAAAGCTGGGGCCTGAGCCTGGACCCGGCCAAAAACGCCGCCCGCAGCCCCGAGCCGCGCTCCGTAAGCCCCGCCGGAGCCAAAGTGCCGGTGCTGGTAATACCCACCAATGAAGAGTTGGAAATAGCCCGCACCGTGCTGGAAGTGCTGGCGTAAAAGGTATAATGGATGAAGACAGATTTATCAGATCTGGGCTCCGCCCAGACCCGCAAGGGGCCATGAGGCTCCTTGACCCCGCAACTTTCATATAAATGAAATTGGTATGATAAATTTGGTGTTGGATACAAAGTTAGTTTTTATTTTTGTATAGGCTAAATCCTTAGCCGCGAAGCGGAGCAAGCCGGGATTCAGTCCCGGCGCAGCGAGTGAGGTCCGAGCGGCAGCGAGGCCGAACTAATAGTTTAAAGCCGAAGCCATATTTATGAGATCCGGGCTGATTCGCCGCGTTCTGCGGCTCACCCCTGCGGGGCATCGTTGCTCCGCTCCGGTGTTCAATTTTGCTTTCCTGCAAAATTGTCCGCCCGGGCCCGCAAGGGTGTAGCTCGTATCGCAAAAGCACAACAGTTTTTGGCTTGCAAGTTAGGTAGTCAGCAAGGCTGCCGGAGTGCTGTTTCGAGGCCCCTTGCCCCCGCAACTTTGGACAATAATAATTTTTGTCAGTAACTTAAGTAAATTTGCCTTATACAGGAGTATGTATGCAGGGTTTATACATTGCTTCCACCCAGCCCTGGGCCGGTAAGACGCTGCTTACCTGCTCCATGGGCGTGCTTTTGCAGAAGCACGGTTACAAAGTCGGCTTCATGAAGCCCTTGGGCTCGCAACTCAAGCGCATGGAGGCCGGAAACGGCGACGCCGACGCCCTGATTGTGCAGGAGGTGCTGGGGCAGGACGTAAAACCGGAAGAACTCACTCCAGTTATGATGCCGTCCTCGTCCTCCCTGCTGCTGGCCCAGCACAGCGATGCCGCAGCCACTAATCTTTCCGTGGTAAAAAAATCATATGCCGCAATAGCCAAGGGTAAGGACGTAATGCTGGTAAGCGGCACGCATGCAGCGCCTTTTGCGGGCAGCTTCGCCGGGCTGGACAGCCTCACCCTGTCGCGGGAGCTTAATCTTAAGGTATTGCTGGTGGAGCGCTACGCCCAAGGCGGCGTTAACTATGATTCTTTGCTTTTCATGCATAAGATGCTCGGCGAAAGGCTTGCCGGTGTGGTTATAAACGATGTGCCGGAAAACGATGCCCCCGCCCTGCAACGCGTTATGCTGCCTTTTTTGCAAGAAAACGGCATTGCGGTTTTAGGCATAATTCCGCATGAGTCGCGCCTTAACAGCATACGGGTTATGGATTTGGCCTACGCTTTAAACGGGCGCATCGTGGCTGGCAACCGCAAATCGTCCAATTTGCTGGAGGGCTTTATCATAGGCACCATGCAGGTGGAGAATTTTATGAGCCACCTGCGCATCAACCCAGGCCGCGCCGTAATAGTTGGCGGCGATAGGGCCGATTTGCAACTTGCGGCTTTGCAAGGTAAAGCCCCTTGCATAATTCTTACGGGAAATCTCGGCCCGCACGAGCTTATTCGCGCCAAGGCCGAAGAAGCCGGTGTGCCTTTGATTGTAGTGCAAGAAGACAGCTACAAGGTGGCCCGCCGTATGTCCGCCATACTGAACTCCCAAAAATTTCACGAGTTGCCCCAAATTAAGGTAGGGGTGGCTCTGGTTGAGAAGTCCCTGAGCCTGGATGCCATAACCAAAACCTGCTTCGGCGGTAAAAAACCTAGCGGCCGCAAAAAATAAAATTTTATCACCGGGAGCATATAAAATGACATACAACCCCGACCTTTTATTCGCTCCCGCCCCTTCCCCAGCCGAAATAGCCCAATGGGACAGCTTGGCGGAGTCGGAATATGGCGTTCCCGCCCTGATGCTTATGGAAAACGCCGCCCGTGCCGCCTGTGATGTTTTTGCTCTGGAACACGGCATTACCCCTGGCCTTGATGTGCTTGTTTTGGCCGGAAGCGGCAACAACGGCGGCGACGGCCTGGCCTTGGCCCGCCGCCTGCATAACGCCGGTTGCGCAGTGGCCGTGCGTACCCTTAAAGGGCGCGATAGCTACACAGGCATTGCTCTGGCCCATTACGACATGGCAGGGCGGGCAGGTGTGGATATACAAATTGCCTCCCTTGCCTGCCAAAGGCCGATAAACGGCGCCAGCGCCAAAAATGCGGAAAATAGCCCCTACTCCCGACAAGATTCTGAGAATAGTCCAAACTCCTTTATCTCAGGGCCAGTTGCAAACACCTCCGGTACTTCGCAAACAACGGAAAATGACTTCGCTTCCGCACAAGGTGATTCAGCCCATGCGCAAATCAATCTGCCCGAAAACCCGGCAGTGGTGGTGGACGCGCTGCTCGGAGCGGGCTTCAAAGGCCCGTTGCGGGACGATACCCTTGCGCTGGTCCGTTACATCAACAGCCGCAAAAACAGCTATGTGCTCAGTCTGGATACCCCATCCGGCCTTAACGCCATTAGCGGCAGGCCGGAGCCGGAAGCCGCGCGGGCAAACCTTACCATTACCTTTGCCGCCCTCAAGCCCGGCCTGTGTCTGCCTTGGTCCGCCCCTTACACAGGCCCGGTGCGGGTGTGCGAGATAGGCCTGCCCCGCGCTCTTATGTTGGCCCTTCCACCACGGCGCAGGCTGGCTTGCCCGCAAGAAGGCGCTGTGCCCAAAACAGCGCATTACGCCCACAAAGGGCAAAAAGGCCGCGTGCTGGTTATAGGCGGCTCCGCCGGGTTTAACGGGGCGCCCATCCTGTCCGCTCTGGCCGCCGCTCGTACCGGTGTGGGGCTTATTACCGTGGCCGCGCCAGCCCCTCTTTGCGCGGGCTTGAGCATCGCCCACCCCGAACTGATGACCCTGCCTCTGCACGGCCATGACTGGGAGGCGGTGCTTGGCGGCTCAGACGGCACGGTTGGGCCGGCCGGTACGGAACTTGCCCGCCTGCTGGATTATGTTGCTGGCATGCCGGATCATTCCGCCATCGTGTTAGGGCCAGGCCTGGGTGCGGATAAAATAGCCATAAAATTAGTCAAATATATACTAGACCTGCCCCACCGCCCGCCTTTGGTATTGGATGCCGACGGTCTGCGCCATTGCCGCGCCCTTGACGCATCCCTTTTACACCCAGCGGACCTTGAGGGCTGCATACCTCTCTCCATGCTCAGGGCCTGCGACGCCATTACCCCGCACCCCGGCGAGATGGCGCGTCTGCTTTCCGGCCACGCCTCCGTGCCGCCCAGCCTCAACCCCTGCGCGGGCCAGCCCTTTACAAACTCCTCCCTGCAAACCCAAGAAGCGCGCGAAGCGGCCCTCAGCGCCGCCATTGAGCACACCGCCGCCGCAGTTTTGCTTAAAGGGCCAGGTACCCTCATAGCCCGGCAAGGCACGCCCCTTACTATTACAAATTTCGCCGAGTCCAATCTGGCCGTGGGCGGCAGCGGCGACGTGCTCTGCGGCATTATCGCCGCCCTCATGGCCCGCGCGCCACTGCCGGACTTCACCTCCGAAAAAGCCGCCGCCCTGGGCGCATACATCCACGGCCGCGCCGGAGTGGCCTGCGCCCGCAAATTCCCCGCCGGAGGCAACCTGCCCACGGATATTGCCGAAGCCATACCAACAGCCCTGCTGGAACTTGTGCGCGTGGAATAGTTAGTGGGTACGGCTGCGCCGCGCTATAAGAATCGAGGGAGGGGGAAAGGAACCCTTTGAAAAGGGGTTCCTTTCCCCCTCCCTCGAGCTCCCACCCCCTAGCCTCCTAACCTGATCAATTCGTTGGTGTGGGGTAGAGATTAAAATTATCTTGTACTGCTATTTTTTCCGCTACAAACAATTCATCATGCTCGCCAGAAAAAATACATTTTTGTAAAATGACTGCACCACAATAATCTGTAGTACAGTCATTTAAAATAGTTCAAGCACTACAAAACTCACCGCCTGAACATACGCCCCCGCACACCGTCTAATATCTATATGCGAGGTCCAGGAGCCGCCGCTCCTGGTGGGGGCGGGGGGTCCGGGGGGAGGGGGCAAAGCCCACTCCCCCCGGCCGCCGGAGGCATTACCAGCGCGGCGCAAGCCGCATCTGTTATCTTCTTAAACAAGTATCCACTTGAGTATTATGTAAGTTGGCAGCACGAATATTATGCTGTCCAGGCGGTCGAGGAGGCCTCCGTGTCCAGGCAGGAGGTTGCTGGAGTCTTTTACGCCCACGGCGCGTTTGAAGGCGGATTCGAAGAAGTCGCCAAGCTGGGCCATTATGCTGAGGGCCAAGCCCGCCAGCGCCCATTGCCATATGGCGACGTGCTCCATGCCTGGTATTTTGAAGATGAAAGTAAAAACAGCTATGGCGGCCATATTGGTAAGCACCGCGCCTATTGCGCCTTCCCAGCTTTTGTTGGGGCTTACGCGCGGCCAGATTTTATGTTTGCCAAGGTTGCTGCCGGCGTAATAGGCCCCTATATCGGAAGCCGTAGCGCCCAGAATAACAAGGAATTGCTCCACAAAAGGCATGCCCAGGGCGAATTGCAGGGTGAGCGGTATATAAATGAGCCCGAAAACCAACGGCAGATTTTCCTGCAAGGTGGCCCTGTCGTTGCCCCTGCCGTAATTTACCAGAAAAGCCACCGCCGCGAACATGGCGCCAAGGCCTATTATTGCCAGCACGCCGTTAAGGCCGAAGCACAGCCCCGAGCCCAAAACTATAAGCAGCCCGCCCGCATAGCCCGCGCCCTTGCAAAGCATGTTGGAACGCCCCGGCCAGAACATTTGGTAAAGCTCCCACAAGGCCAGCACAACCACCACGCACAACAGTATGCGCAAAGGCCAGCCCCCAACCGCCAGACAAGCCACCAAAACAGCAGCCAGGCTAAGACCCGTAATTATTCTCTTCTTGTGCGACTCACTCAGCATAACAGACTCCCTGAGCACATTTCATTTTTATGGAAGCGCCAGCGGCGCGTTGTAAGAATTCGAGAGGGAAGGGGAAGGAACCCTTTGATTCGGCACGTCCTGTGCCTCACCCCTTCGGGGCGCTTCCACTTCGTTCCAGCGTCCAATTCCGCTTTCCTGCGGAATTGTCGAGCTCTCCCATCCCCATCCTCCTAAACTTTTCAATTAGTTGGTATGAGCCTGAGGTTAAATTATCTTGTACGAATTTTTTACGTTTATGAAAATACGCAATGAACATTGTTAAAATTATACTAGTTAATGGCAGTTGGCGTTGAACTTATACGCTGTTTGTAGCGCTTATTCACGCCTGTGCATTATAAGTCCATCATATATGCCGTCATAACTAACGCGCACTACATTGGCACAAGCAATACTTACCAATATCAACCCTTTGCGGGTCCAGGGGGTCACTACCCCCTGGTGGGGG
>JAVBON010000030.1:0-68800 GCA_031550525.1 Desulfovibrionaceae bacterium | reverse complement strand
TTATGCTTTCGTATTTCTTTGTGTGCAAAAATTTCCAAACTGCTCTCACAATATATTGAACGATGGAAGCCGTTGTGAGAACCTGCCTTGGCATGTTGCCGTAGCGCGAGGCCGTCCGCCGGGAAATTCCATATACGTCATAGCAGGATTTTCTAAAGCTGGAAGCCGGGAACGGCAACGAGGTGGCGCTGGCCGTGCTGCGCTCCCGAAAGGAAGTAGCCGAACCGGAGCAGGCCCAAGGGCAAAAGCCACTCGTCAAAAGCTGGATGGAACGCGGCAACGAATATGCAGACAAAACAGCCATCCGTGCCGAGTACGCCGAAAAGGAGCGCAAACTACAGGAGCGGGGCGATATTTCCCACAAAGGCAAGAAGCAGCTACGAGCGTTTCTCCGTATGGAGCAGATCACCGCCGAGACCAGCGCCGATGGCGCGGAGATTGGCGAAATCAAGCGCCGAATTGACGGCAAGGGCATTGTGATTTTCGCGCTGGAAAGCGGCGGTACTATTAGGGACACTGGCAAGGAGATTTTCTTTTCCAGCCATGGCGTGAAAACGCAACGGATAGCTGAACGCTATGCAGCTAAGAAATGGGGTAAGCGCGTAGCACTGGAAAATGGCTGTATCACTTTTCAACCGGAACGCGAGATTGATCTTTCCACCCCAGAATTGCAGCCTAGAAAAAAGGGGCTTTCACGCTAATTTGACTTGCTCTCTTTGGCCCCCTCGACCCCATAGACAACTTGCTAGATTTATTAGCAAATTGTCGTCAATATTTTACCATACTTCACTGGGTCTATCTTATTTGCTGTTTTAGGCTGAATGCGATAAAATAATGTCTAGCCTATGATACTTTTTATTGGGGGAGCTATGAGTGCTAGCCTGCCAAGACGTGAAGATATTCTAGCCTTTTGTCCCACGCCAGAGAATTTTTCGCTAGGTTCATTTGCGCGTGGTAGGGTTGATGAGTTGAGCGCTTTCTTAATGGAGATACAAAGCAAGATCCTTGTTGACGGCACGAAAACACAGAGCCATGTATATTGCCTGCAAAATGATGGCAATGGCAGAATTCGCTTAGATTCATTCATACAGTCTATAGCAAGATTTGCTATAGACTACGCAATTCCACGATCAAGAATCAATGAGGCCATAAAAGAGTTACAAGACACAGGGTCTACACACCTTTTTTCAAAACTTAATGATGAGGCAAAAGAATTATTCGTAGAGCTTGATGACACGGGCGAGGGGGGTGAGTTATTGCTCTTCTGGTTCGCTGAAAGAGTCCTAAAAATTCCTCAAATCATCAGCAAGATGTCCTTAAAAACAACTCCTGCAATGCATTTTCAAGGTTCTGATGGGATTCATGCCGATATTGACCCTAGTGATGGTAAAATCAGATTATATTGGTGTGAATCAAAAATACATAAAACAGCTACAGGTGCTCTCACTGAGGCAATAAAAGGAATAAAATCTTTTCTCGACACCCCATTCAAGTATGGAGGGACTCAAGATAACGATATTCGACTATTAAATAATTTTTTAGACCTTGGAGACAACGACACCACAGAAATAATTAAAACACTTCTTGACCCTGACTCTCCTGGGTTTAATCATATAAAAAATTCAGCAATTTGTTTTGTTGGTTCCACTATGGGATGCTATAATCATGAATCCTCTTGTCCAGTCGATAAATACCTTGAGGAAACTGAGAATTTTATTTTGAAAGAGCTACCAGGGATCAAGTCACATATTAAGAAAAAAATTGGTGAATTCAATATAGATACGTTCGACATACACGTTATTTACCTTCCGTTTCCAGACGCTGAAGAATTTCGAAATCAATTCAAGTCCATCATTAAGGGGTAACTGATGTCTCCTGAAATACATGATTGGATTTTTAGCCAAGGTGAATTTACTAGCCAATATGAACAAATACTTTTTGACTCAGTGTCTGCACAATTTGATAATATAAAGAAAAACGAATTCGATACTAACAATATTAGCATTGAGTACCTTTTGAATTGCTCTTCACTTCTGTCCACATCAGCAGAACTAAGCCACTCCGAAGTAGCATTGAGAATAGCTCAGTATGCATTGACCTCAAAACGCTATCAGAAATCACACAAGCTTGCTGCTGCTTCAATTTTAAATTCAATGGCTAATAGCCTTTCACTGGAACTTGCAATTAAAAATGAATTATTGCTTGAAAATTATTACCGTGAATTTGGGCTAACACAGTTCCTTAATTTCAAACGATCGAATCTTTCACATAAATTGTATTTACTTTCCGGGAGCATATCAGCTAACGACTTTCAAATGGCGGCATGGGATGCATTAAACAATATTGATTGTGTAGCATTGTCTGCCCCAACATCTGTTGGCAAATCGTATCTTCTTTTACAATGGATCATTGAAGAGGTTCGGAGAAGCAAAATAAATATTGTTTATCTTGTACCAACACGTGCTCTAGTTAACCAAGTTGAAAATGACCTGCGCGATCTTGCTAAAATTAATGAACTGAGCGCCAACATCATTTCAATACCTTCAAAATATTCTATAAGCAGTACAAAAAGCAATTTATGTATATTTACCCAGGAAAGATTACACTACTTTCTAGGTTCCGATAGCGATTTTAGGGTTGACGCTCTTGTAATTGACGAAGCACACAAGGTCGGTGACGGCTACCGAGGTATATTACTACAACAAGCGATCGAAAGAATTGTCTATCTTGGGGAAACAAAAAAAGTTGTATTTGCTGTCCCTAATTCTTCCAACCCTGAAGCTCTGATCGAAGATCTTCCAGAACAACTTGCCAAAGTCAGCGTTTCTAATTCTGCCGTAATGGTAAACCAAAATCTATTCTGGGTGAGCGAAGATGGCAACAGTGCTAAAGCATGGGCTATTGATCATATTGGGCACATAAAAACAGTTCGAATTGGAACATTTAATTTAGATTTTGAACCAAATAACAATGCTAAGAGAACTACATTTATAGCCTATCATATCGGGAAAGACACTCACGGGAATATTATATATGCTGATGGTGCTGCTGTGACCCCACCCCCTAAAAGTATGCCATTGAAAAGTTAGTGTTCCTGACATAGGAGCACAGAGATGAAACGTAGCAGATTTACCGAAGAACAAATTATTGGGATTTTGCGCCAGGCTGAGGCTGGTGTGCGTGTGGTTGATTTATGCCGTCAGCATGGCATTTCAGATGCCACTTTCTATAAGTGGCGCAGCAAGTTTGGCGGCATGAACGTGCCCGATGCCAAGCGGTTGCGCCAGCTTGAAGAAGAAAATGCCCGGTTGAAGCGGCTGGTAGGCGAGCAAGCACTGGATATCTCCGTGCTCAAGGATGTGCTCTCAAAAAACTTCTGAGGCCCGCGTCATGCCGGGAGGCCGTGCGGTATATCCAGGATGCGCACGGTTACTCTGAGCGGCGGGCCTGTCATGTCCTTTGCGTTAACCGGCGCACGGTCCGGCGTAAGCCGACAAAGGACTGGGACGAGCCTCTTCGCCGCCGCCTTCGCGAGTTGGCTGAAGAAAGGAGGCGTTTCGGTGCGCTCCGTCTGCATATTATGCTGCGCCGGGAAGGCATGGTGCGAAACCATAAACGGACAGAAAGGATATACCGGGAAGAAAATTTGTCTCTGCGGCTGCGTCAACGAAAGAAGCGGCCAAGCCATTTGCGGGTTGTGCATCCCGGCCCTTTCGGGCCGGACCAGCAATGGAGTCTGGATTTCATGAGCGACGCACTCATGAATGGGCGCCGCATCCGTGTACTGACCATCGTGGATTTGTGGGACCGCTCAAGCCCCGCGCTGGAAATAGATGTGTCCTTGCCGGGACAGCGAGTTGTACGAGTGCTGGACAAACTGCGCCTGCAAGGCAGATTGCCGAAACGAATCCGCACGGATAACGGCCCGGAGTTTACAGGAAAAGCCCTGGACGCCTGGGCTCAAGATCACGGCGTACAACTTGAGTTCATTCGTCCTGGTAAGCCGATGGACAACGGGCATATCGAAAGTTTTAACGGCAGACTCCGAGATGAATGCCTGAACCAGAATGCATTTGTATCCCTGGCTGATGCCAGAGATACTCTTGAAAGGTGGAGACGTGACTATAACCGGCAACGTCCGCATAGCGCCTTGAACTGGATGACGCCGGAAGAGTTCCGGGAAAAGAATCAACCCTATTACCCCACGCAGATCACTAACTCACAGTTGGTATACTCAATGGGGTAGGGTCAGCCGAGGTTGAGAATGTTGCGAGATTCACCGCCCCGAAATACTTAAGTTGCTACAGTGACATTCTTAGAGATTTTTATGAAAGAAATGACAGGCAAGATTTAGCTAAAAGTATTAAGGACTTAAATCTACTACTTGAGTTTGGCGTGCCACTAAAGACCCAGATATCCCTAATGAGCCTTGGCTTATCACGCACGACAGCTATTGAGCTTGCTGAAAATATTCCTAATGACTCGTTTACACGACTTGAGGCTTACGAATACCTGTTGTCTAAAAAATGGGCAAAATTTGAGTTGCCCGAGGCAATGCAAAATGAAGTTTTATACGTCATTTCAAATCATACACTGGAAGAGTTGACAGAATTTGGAGATCTTGTTTGGGATTCGTAATGGTAGTTTAAAAAGCTAACTTTACTCAGGCATACATGGCCGTTACCAAACCCTATACCATACCCCCCGGCCTTTACCCTGCATAGTCATTTGCCTGTTTTCCACCAGCTTGCGGAAGTGTTCTTTCAGGGTATTGCGGCTGGCTCCAGTAAGGATGACCATATCTTTTACAGTCACGCGCCCGTGGTCTCGGGCGTATTCCAGAATTTGCAGAGAAAGTTCCGGCAAAGCCGCTAGCACAATGTGCTCTTGCTCGACTTTCTTTTCCAACCGCTTCATTTGCTGATGTAGGGCCCGCAAAAAGAACAACAGCCAAGGCTGCCAGTTGGGCGCAGCCGTGCGGATCGTGATCTGTGTTTGACGTAAGGCTAGATAATAGCCCTCTTTGCTGTTCTCAATCACGCTTTCAAGGGAGCTATACGGCGTATAGGCATATCCACAGCGCAGCAACAAAAGCGTGGTCAAGATGCGTGACAAGCGCCCGTTCCCGTCCTGAAAAGGGTGAATGGCAAGAAAGGTCACGGTAAAAATGCCGATAACCAACAAGGGGTGCAGCCTTTTGGTTTCCAGAGCCGCGTTCGTCCACTCAAGCAGCTCGCCCATGAGTTGGGGAGTATCAAAGGGTGTGGCAGTCTCAAAAACAACACCTATTTGTTTGCCATCAGCGTCAAAGGCCACTACGTTATTAGGCGAGGTTTTGTAGTTCCCACGATGGCGCTCGTCTTTGTCGCTGTGCCGCAATAAGTCTCGATGAAGCTGACGGATATGGTTTTCCGTCAGTGGGATGTATTCCCAGGATTGAAAAATTTGCTCCATAGTTTCCGCATATCCGGCAACCTCTTGTTCGTCGCGCGAAGAGAAAGACTGAATGGAGAGATTGGACAGCAGCTTTTCTACTTCACTGTCGGATAACTTGCTTCCCTCAATACGGGTGGAGGAACCGATGCTTTCAATAGTGGCGACCCGGCGTAGCGCGGAAAGGCGTTCAGGCGCGAGAGTTCCCAGGGCTTTCCACGCGCCTTTGAACTCGTCAATTCCAGCAATCAGGCCAAGGAGTTCCGGTGTGATGCTCAGTGTGTCGGTGTTTACCATACCCATTTATACACCCACAAACACCCAATTAGTCAAGCCACAAATTCATCCATTTTCATCCAATTCATAAGAGTGACCAGTTACAATTAGGC
Source organism: Desulfovibrionaceae bacterium (assembly GCA_031550525.1). Lineage (GTDB taxonomy): Bacteria > Desulfobacterota > Desulfovibrionia > Desulfovibrionales > Desulfovibrionaceae > WRHT01. The sequence goes on along the minus strand of JAVBON010000030.1, from coordinate 62,978 downwards.
CACCGCCAGTGGCGAAATTGGCGGCATGCCGCCTACCTACCTGATTGGCCGATACAGTCCGACAGAATGCGCTTTAACATATTGTATTTATGGGTATTTGTGTAGGTATTGACAAAAGCGACACAGCAGATAATACTTTATTATAGATACTTACTTTACACCTACATATCCCCTTGGGGACGCCAAATTTTAAGGACTTACATGAAAATGTAAGTCCTTTTTTTGTTATGGGTAAAATCTGCCCCACAGATTGGGAAAATTTTTGACTTTACTGTAAGCGGGTATAATTACGCCTTGCGAGTAGCAAGTAAAGCCAACGCTTAAAGAAGGTAACAAATGGATTGAATGGACATTTATAGCAGTAAAGATTTTATCAGAGGGGTTAAGGAAAATACAGAAAACTTCTAGATGACATATAATGAACTGGCTGGCATTGATACAGTTTAGGTCCTACTCGCTTGAGCGCCATCTAGATACCATCTCTTAAATAAGTCGACACCTGCCTCATAAGCTCTTCTGGCCGCATCCCCAAACTGTGCGCAATCAAAATCACGGCATTAAGCGACGGCTGCCGCTGTCCGTTTTCAAGCAAGCTGATATAGACATTGGTCGACTCTATCGCTTCGGCTAACTGCTCCTGGGACATCCCCTGCCGTATCCGCACTTCCGCGATCACTTTACCAAAAGCCTCTGGTAGTCCTTGTACTTTTCTCATTTAACAATTGTATAAAAACACTCAACCTATACTTGAGACAATTGTATAAATAATTAACGGTAGGCTTGTATTGTGAGCACAAGGTGAGATGGCATATCGCTATTTCGAGGAAGAACAAAAACATAACTACATAGATCAGTCTATACTTATAATTCAACCTATGTTAGTATCAACTTATAAATAACTAAAAATCTTTTTGTGGAGATTGGGGAATGAAGGGGATTTCACTGCCAAAACGAGACAGCGAAGCGGTCATCCTAAGTAAGGAGTTCTTTGAAAGAGAACCCGTCTTTGCGGCGGCGGCCAAATTTACGGATCGATACTATGTTGGGATCCAACCTCATGGCGATGCCAATTTTGCGATCTCTATCCATCCCAAGGATGATGTATCTGACGGTTCCAGCGTCATAAAAATATTTTGTAACGAACTGATAGAGCAACAGGTCAGACATGACCTGCAAAACCGCTTTGGAAAACTGAGGGAAATGATCGTTGCGCAGGCATTTTCTCCAATAGAAAAATCATGACTGAGCTCTTGCCGTTTCAGTTCAGATACCACCCTAACGGTCAAGTCCTGCTGGTCAACGAATGTGGGGACTATTCTTTCGTTTCCCAAAGCACGTTTGAAGATATTATTTCCGGCACTTTTACCAGAGATAACAGGCTATACTTCGACTTGCAAAGCCGTCTATTTTTAAAAGAAACGGGCAATGACGAATTTTCTCTACAAAAGGCTGCTGCAAAATATCGCTCACGAAAAGCCTATCTCCGCGACTTTACTTCTCTGCACATGATGGTAGTGACATTGCGCTGCAATCAGCGTTGTGAATACTGCCAAGTGTCATGTGCCGAGCAGGATGCCCACAAGTATGACATGCCTTTACATACGGCAGTAAAAATTGTGGACAAGATTTTTGAATCACCATCAAAATCCATAAAAATCGAATTTCAAGGTGGGGAGCCGACCCTGCATTGGGATGTTGTCAAGGAAACTGTCCTTTATGCCAAGGAAAAACGGCAAAATTCCGACAAGGCGCTGTACTTTGTCCTATGCACCAACCTTACCGGCATAACGAAAGAACAACTCCTTTTTTGCCATGACCACGGAATTTGTATTTCAACCTCATTGGACGGCACAAAAGCGTTACATGATAAACACCGGATTTTACGGGCCGGGGGCAGTACCTATGATCTATTCATCCGTAATTTGTATCTCGCGCGAGAAATCGTCGGAGAGGACAATGTCGATGCTCTAATGACAACAACCGCATCCTCGTTGAGAAAATTTCCAGAAGTTATTGATGAATACATAGCACAGGGCTTCAACGGAATTTTCATCCGCTCACTGAATCCATACGGTTTCGCGGCGGAACAGGCCGACATGCTTGGGTATGAAATGCAGGAATTTGTGGGGGCATATACCGAGGCCTTGCAGCATATTCTCCATCTCAACAGAACTCGTTTTTTCCCCGAGCATTTCGCCACGATACTTCTCTCTCGGATTATGACGCCGTTCTCTACAGGATTTGTGGACCTGCAATCTCCGGCAGGAACAGGAATTAGCGGCGCAATCTATGACTATGACGGTTCAGTGTATCCTTCCGATGAAGCCAGGATGCTTGCACGGATGGGCGATGCCCATTTCAACCTTGGGAATGTCCATCAGGATCCATACAAAGACATATTCGGCGGGGCCAAACTCAGGAATATCATCCAAGACGCCTGCGTTGAGGTAACGCCAAGCTGTGCGTACTGTGCCTATCAGGCCTACTGCGGTACGGACCCGGTACGGAACTATTTGGAATCTGGCAGCGAAACCAGAAAGATGGAAGGTACGCCTTTTTGCATAAAACACAGGGGGATATTCGACTACTTGTTTGCCCTGTTGGCCAATATGTCGGAAGAGGAAGAAAATATCATATGGAGTTGGATTACTCGCTCTCCCACGGTGGACCGCAATGCTTAGAATTGCTGGGCAGCCCTCATCACCTTTCGCGACCACCATTGGCGAGGTCACCACACACAGGCTGCCTTTTTACAAGAGGCATGACAAAGTTTTGCTCACCGATAGGGTAGATAATGGGTGCGTGGGGTACCTCGCCATTCTAACTTCTGCGCCTACGGAGAATAAAATCACTCTCCCGCACATTATAGGGGCTATTTCCAGTAGCGACCTGGCGCTCATCGGCCAAGCGGATATCGTAAGTGTTTCCGGAACTGGAGAAGTGCTTGTTTTATGGGAAAAAAATTCTGACCAGAACAGCCTGATGCTTACGGAAGCATGCAACTGCCGTTGCATAATGTGCCCTCAGCCGCCCCAAAAACATGACCAGACCTTGGTTAATGCTGCCAACAGAACACTGGATCTGTTGAAGGCAAAGCCGGTAACAAACATTTGCATCACAGGCGGGGAGCCTACGATTATTTCCGACAATTTTTTGAAAATATTGCATCGGTGCCATACAGAGCACCCAACAGCGCATATAAATATTCTGACAAACGCCAAAAAATTTTCCGATGAGTCATATGTCCGCGAAGTGGCTAAATTACCACGTGGCAACGATTTGTTTTGTGTTTCTCTGCACTCGGACATTCCTGAAATCCATGATCAGATAGTCGGTGTCCAAGGCAGCTATGATGAAACCCAGGCTGGAATATACAATCTGGCAAAACAGCGCCTTCCGGTTGAAATTCGGCATGTGGTGACGAGGCAAAATTATAGCAGGCTTCCAGAATTCGCGGAGCACCTATATCGTTATTTTCCATTTTGTGCCCATTATGCGTTGATGTCTATGGAAATTTGCGGAACTGCTAACGATAACATGAGCTCTGTGTACATCGAACCCGCAGAGTACAAGTTGCAACTGCGAAAATCTGTTCTCGCGCTGCACAAACGCGGATTACATGTTTCAGTGTATAATACTCCGTTATGCCTGTGCCATGAGGATATCCGAGCATTTGCACGGCAATCCATATCGTCATGGAAAAATACTTTTGTTAATGAATGTTCCATATGCAGGGTGCGGGATGAATGCTGCGGATTTTTCAGCACTTCTTCGGTGCAAAGCAGCCATATTTTACCAATAATTTAACCTTAATAATCAGTTACAAAGGAGGGATGAATGCGTACACTAATTTACAAGCTCTTTTTCGCAGCAGGCATCTTTGCTTCTGCCTTGGGGATGACAAATTCAGCCGATGCAAGCATTTCGCATGTTCCGTCTGAAATATCCCCATCGCTGGAAGCACTGGACACCAGTAGCAAGCTGTATTTCTCAGATGTCATCAAAAATGGTGACGACTCACAACTGTATGCCGCGCATTACAGCCATAGGAGTCACTCCAGTCATTCCAGCCACAGCAGCCATTACTCACACGTGTCGAGCCGGTATTAAACAAAGCCAAACCACAGCACCCTTGGCAATTCCACTTGCCAAGGGTGCTTGCTATCTGCCTAATCACGTCCCCCAACTGCTTTTCCGCTCACGCTCTTTTTGCCGTAACATCGCTGTTTGGCGTTCACCAAGGCGCTCAAGTGCGACAAGAGCGTTTCCAATAATGATAAAACCATATCATCGGCATATAGCCAAGGCACAACACCACCAGCATTGGGAATGTTAATTGCTAATACTTATGGTATTACAATCATCAATAATATATTAAGATTTTTTTAACCCTACACCGTCTGCGTAACCTTTATTACTGTTACTTCCATCAGGCAATTGGCCCAATCGAAGCGTTTTTTCATCATGCTCAGGTCTTTGCCTTCGCGTATTATTTTTGCGGTGCCTTCCAGCAAAAAGCCCGCGCCGGGGCCGAATTTTCCCGCTACTTCCTTGCTGCCTATAATCATTTTTACACGGTTGTTTTTGGCAAGGTTATCCTGCGTGGTTTTCATGCCCATTACCGGAATAAGCAGTTTGCCGTCTTGGGTTTTATGTATGTAGCTGTTCCAGGTGGCGGCCAGATGCGGCTCCGCGCCATGCCAGGTAACAATGGGGGCTACGCCTTCTTTTGCCAGAGTATTCAGAAAATTCGCGTCTAACATAATTCGTCTCCTTAACAGTGTGAAAGTGCATTGGTCATATTACCGGCAGTACGGCCGTGAGGAGGGGTTTTGTTTCTGCCAAATAAAAATAGTTTCTGTTGAAATACCGCGCGGTTACGCGCTATCACCCCACAATTACGCGGAAAAACTTAATTGTCTGGAGAAACCGCCGGAAGAGCCACGGGGCGCTCCAAGTCAAATAAAAATGTTCTCGGCGCGGGCAGAGCGCAAAAACTCCAGGAGCTGTTTCTAAAAAGACGTATTTTGTTCCCTGGCAAGGAAAGCGCCAATTTTGGGGCAGGGATAGTGCTCTAATGGTACAGCCCTGGACAAAAATTGACGCTTGACGCAGTACAGGGGGCAAAAGACGCTTTTTAGAGACAGCCCCTAGCGGCAACACTATCTGAAATGTATACGCAAATATTGGGCAATGAAAGTTAATTGCCGTTATTATCTTGCGGCTCACAGCTAAATGCGGATTTACCCCGCCAATTATGCTTATTCCGCAAACGGCGGGCTTTACAATCGGGCAAGCATGCGTTAGCCCCCCTACCAGAGCCGCGCTGCGTGTTTTTTAAAAACATTGCAGCCTTAATTCGCAATATTATTCCTGAATAAACGTGACAGTGAGGGTAAAATGGCTTTTTCCGTACGCACAGTCAGCATACTGCTGATTCTGGCGAATATTGTTTGGGCCGGCGGCTTTATAGCCAACAAAATAGCGTTGGACTATATCCCGCTATGGCAGATTCTGCTAGGCCGCGTGTCCGTTGGCGCCATCTGCTACATTATTTTGTACAAGCGTTACTTGCCGGTAACAAACTACAAAAGCGGCGATTGGAAATGGCTGCTGGCAATGGTGCTTTGCGAGCCCTGCCTGCTGTTTACTTTTGAGACTTCCGCCCTGCAATATACCACAGCCTCGCAGGCAAGCATGATTGTGGCCTGTTTTCCCTTTGTGGTGGCCGCCGGGGCCTGGATTTTTTATAAGGAATCAATCAGCAGGCGTGGTCTTTTCGGCATGGGGCTGGCTGTGGCTGGGGTTATTCTGGTCTCTTTCAACGGCGGCGAGGCTGCCGATGCCCCCAACCCTTTGCTGGGCAACCTGTTAATCTGCTGTGCCTTGTTGTCTTCCACCTGTTACGCCTTAATAATAAAAAAACTCTGCGCCAGGTATTCCTTTCTGTTTTTATCGGCCTTGCAATGCGTGGGCGGCGTTTTGTTCTTTTTGCCCAAGGCCTTGCTCCAGCCGTTACCGGCAGCCGTGCCGCCGCAAGCTTGGGCGGCCATTCTGTACCTGGGGCTGGGGGTAAGCTTTTTTACCTATCTTGCCATCAACTATGCCATTTCCAGAATAAAGGCCGGACAAGCCATGCTTTACACCAACCTCATACCCGTTTTCACGCTGATTCTGGCCTTTGTGATTCTGGGCGAGCGGCTCACCCCGTTGCAATACTGCGGAGCCGCGCTGGTGCTGGCCGGAATTTTCGCGGCCGGCTCCCCGCAGGAATCCAAGGCCTGAGTTGCGCTTTAAGGATGAAGCCGGATTTATGAGCGCCGGGCTGATTCTTCGCCTTGAGGCACTTCTTTTTGACGAACTCTCTTTTATTGCGTAAATCAAAAGGGCCGGAAATCACATTTGCAAGAAGGTGCGCACATGCAGGCCTGCCAGAACGAACATGCGAAAAACGGACTAAATGCGCCGGAAAATCAGGATGCGGAAAGCCAAGCCCCGGCCGTGACCGTAAAGGAACTGGAACAACTTGTCATAAGGCTGGAGAATTGCGGCCTTACGGAATACCTTAAAGTCTCGGGCAACAAGCGCAAGGTGCTTTTGCTCAACTTTATGTCGGGCATAGCGCGCGGCCTTGGTTTTACCGTGGGCACGGCCATGGTGTTGGCCATTGTTTACAAGGTAATAGCCACCATAGTCAGTATGAACATACCATATCTTACTGAACTACTTACAGATTTTGTGGAATTTATTAAAGGCGTGCAGTAAAGGGCACACTGGGTTTCAGCGCTGCGAGCTACACCTTCGCGGGGTCTGGGCGGACAATTCCGCGAAATAGCGGAGTCAGACGGCGTAACGCGGTGAAGCCACCCTGAAAGGGTGAGGCGCTGTACGCGCCGAATCAGACCAGCGCTCACAAATCCGGCTTCATCCTCTATCCATTTTGGCCAGCCTCTTTAGCCCGCATCTTCGTTTCTTTATCCAGCATATCGCGCAATTGCCTGAGTGAGGGGTGAAAATCCATATACTCCTGCCCATAGGCAAGGTTAAAGGCATAGTCAAAGGCGGGCGGGTTGCGGCCCTGGTTGTGCTGGGCAATGGTCTCCATTTTGTCCAGGGCTTTTATAACACGGGCTTCCGGCGTTGCGGCGGCCTCGTACTCATCCCATAAGGCCAGCATTTGCGCCTGCAAGGGCGAAGGCAAATCCGCGCACAGCTCGCACAGGCCTTGCCGTTCCTGTTCCTGCTTATCCGGGGCGCCGTCTTGCAGCACTGCGGGTATATCTCCGCTTACAGCTTCGCCCAAATCATGCACAAGCGCCAGTTGTAGCAGGCGGAGCATGTCCGCGCCCTCAAAAAAACCGCCCATAACCAAGGCCAGCAGGCCAAGCCGCCAACTGTGCTCGGCGCTGCTTTCCTGCCTGCCCTGCGAGGTATGCGCGCTGCGTAGGGTGTTTTTAAGGTTCTCGGCCTTGCGCATGAAAGCAATAATTCCAACAAGCGTATTTTCCATAATTTTATTATAAATTCCTTTCGCTTATGCGCAACACAGGCCTTAAACCCGCACAACTGGTTGCGGCCGGGCGCTAAATAAACCTTATTTTATCCACTTTGCCTTTAATACAACCTGAGACAAAATCCGCCTGTCAGCCGCCCATAAAATTTTTCAGCGCCTGGTGGTTTTTTTCATTTTGTAAGAACCCTGTAAGTTTTGCATGTTGAATTGTCATCAAGACGAACCTGAGCCATGCCTGATTACCGTTTGCAAAACCCAATGGAGAACCTTATGCCGTTTAATAACTTGCCAGCCCGAATAACCGGCGCGAAACATCTGTTGGCCGTTATTATCTTGCTCCTTTCCATAGCCATGGAGCTTACGGCGGTGCGCGCCCAAGTGGCGGAAAGCCACGCCTGTTCCGTCGCTGTTTATGGTGTAGCTGATAAGTGATGCAAAGGCAAAAAGTGGCGTATTACCCCAAACTGCCTGCGCGGGTAAAAAAAATCGCCTTGTAATCATATCTTGTAATAATTATGTAAGTATTGTGTTACTTATTTAATAAACTTCAAACCAACAACCGTACCTGTTACGTACCGGAGAATATTATGACAGTTAAAACACATGCCCTCTGCCCTAAAAACGCCCTGCATGCCCTTGCCATTCTCGCGCTTGCCCTTGGCTTTGCTTTGGGCGGCGGAGTTTTAACCGCGCAAGCCAAAGATAATCATCATAACTACTACGCGCAAAACTCCACCGCTACGGGCGGCTATACCGGCCCCGGCCCCAGCCAGGTGACTGTGGCGCAAGCCAAGGAAATGAGTGACGACGCGCATGTAATGCTGGTGGGGCACATTGTGCAGCACCTTGGCAAAAAGGAATACCTTTTCAAAGACGATTCCGGCACCGTGACCCTTAAGATAGGCCGGAGCAAATGGGGCGACCAGAACATAGGCCCTGGCGATCTGGTTGAAATTCGTGGCGAAGTGGATAAGGATTTTATGGAATTTGAAATAGACGTTTACTCCATTATCAAAAAATAACCTTATCCTGCGGCGACCCGGTCATGGCCGGGCCGCCGCAGGCGCGGGCAACCCCGCCCGAAAGCAAAACCTATGCGTATTCTGCTTGTGGAAGACGATTCCCTCATCGGCAGCGGCATCAAAATGGGACTTTCCAAACACGGTTTTTCCATGGACTGGTTCAGGGACGGCAAAACCGGCCTGCATGCCCTTGCCTCCGCCGACTATGACGCGGTTATACTGGACCTGGGCCTGCCGGGCATGGACGGGCTGGATATTCTGCAAAGCTGGCGCAAGGCAGGCAGCGTGGTGCCGGTGCTGGTGCTTACCGCGCGCGACGCCATAAGCCAGCGTGTCGAGGGCCTTAACCTGGGGGCGGACGACTACCTTGGCAAACCTTTTGATCTGGAAGAACTGACAGCCCGCCTGCGCGCGCTGGTAAGGCGCAGCCACGGTACACCAGCCGCATTGCTAAACCACGGCGCGGTCAGTTTTGATCCGGTCTCGCGCGGCGTATGCCTGCACGGAGCGCCTGTGCCCCTGAGCCCCAAAGAGATAATGCTGGTTGAACTGCTTTTGCTTAACAAGCAAAACGTGCTTTCCAAAAATACCATAGAAGAAAAACTCCACCCCTGGGGCGAAGAGGTAAGCAGCAACGCTGTGGAAGTACTTGTACACCGCATACGCCGCAAACTGGGCAATGGTTTTATAAAAACCGTGCATGCGGTGGGTTACGCCCTGGGAGAAGCCGAATGAAGGCAGGTTCGGCAACGGGCGTTGCAAACCGGCTTTTGGCGCAGGCAGCCAGGCTGCTTAAAACAGGCCTTGCCCAAATGCCCGCCCTTTGTTTTCGGCTTTTCCGCCATCTGGCTGAACGGCGCGGGCAACGCTTAAAAATAAACAGCACCAAAAGCTTGCGTTTGCGCCTGAGTATTTTTTTCGCAATATTTCTTGCTGTAACATGGCTGTCCGCCGCCGCCTTTGCCTGGCACGAATGCCGCAAATACATCAACGAATTTTTTGATACCGAACAGCTTATGTTCGCAAAAATGCTGGCGGCTTCAAATATGCCGGAAAGCCGCGTCATGCTGCCCGAGACCCGGCAAATAATAAGCAGCGGCGGCAAAAAAGCCTGGGGCAAGCAGGAAGACGACGCCTTGGGCTTTGCCGTGTTCAGCCGCAAGGGCGAGCTTTTGCTCGGCGACAGCGATAACGGGCGCCGCTTTGTATTTTCCGGCAGCGCGCAGGGCTTTGTAAACGCGCCCATTGCAGGCTCCAAAAAACTCTGGCGCATTGTGTGGGTGGAATCGGCGGACAAACAGCGCCTGATCGCAGTGGGGCAGGAACTGGACTACCGCTTTGACCTTGCGGCGGACCTGCTTAAAGAGCAAATTCTGCCTTGGCTTCTGCTGCTGCCCATACTGCTGCTGGGCCTGATAGCCCTGCTAACGCGCGAGCTCGCGCCCCTGCAGGGCGTGGCTAAAAACCTGCAAAACAGAACTCCGGACGATGCCACCCTGCTGGATACGAAAAGCATACCGGCGGAAGTGCGGCCCATGGTTGCATCACTGAACAGCTTGTTCACCAGAACCAGCCACATGCTGGAGAGAGAACGCTCCTTTATTTCCGATGCCGCCCACGAATTGCGCACGCCCTTGGCCGGCCTGCGCGTGCAGGCGCAGGTGGCGGCGGACCCTGAGATAGCTCCGGCCTTACGCGCGGAGGCCTTGGCAAATTTACAGCAAGGCATAGACCGTAGCGCCCGCCTGGTGGATCAATTGCTTGCCCTCTCACGGCTGGAGGCAATGCAAAGCCCCTCTAAAAATACGGCAATGCCTGCTGATAATCAGGAATATGCATTGCTTAACTGGCCAGATATTATAAAAGAAATTGTTGATGTATATAACGATAAAGCCATAATTAAAAAAATTAAGATCAATTGCGATATACCATCAAAACATATGCCGGTTAAAGGCTGCCCTACCCTTGCCTCCATGCTTGCGCGCAACCTGCTGGACAATGCCGTGGCCTACACGCCGGAAGGCGGTTGCATACACGTAACCCTTACTGACAAAGCCCTGATTGTAGCAAACGATGCCGCCCCCCTGCCGGAAGATTACGCCCAAAGGCTGGGCGAGCGCTTTTTCCGCCCGCCGGGGCAAGACCACCACGGCAGCGGCTTGGGAATTTCCATAATCAAAAGAATTGCCGAGATACACGGTTTTGGCTTCAAGCTGGATTCAGGCGCCGCAACAAATGCGGAAAGTCCCTCTATCTTCAAAATTTCCATTATCTGGCGGGCATGAACAGGCCGGCTTAATATAGAAACCTCCGGCCCGCCACGCGGCCCGGAGGCGGCAACACTCAAAAACAATAAGTAAAAAAGCTAGGCTGTGCCGACATTCAGAGTGATTTTGTTATCTGGCAAGGAAGCAAGGCTTTGAACCGAAAGAGTAAACTCTTACGGTATTCGACTGGGGGGCAAAGCCTTACTGGCGCAGCCAGAGGGCAAAAGCGCCTGAATGTCGGCACAGCCTAGATCAAAACCTTTCTGCTGTTATCCATACCCTGCACATAGGCGCGCACGTCCTCCAGACGCAATACTTCCAGCCTGCCGTCACCCACGGCATAGCGGCCAGACAGCCCCGGCGAGACATCAAAAACCTTTTTCTGGCTTGCTTCAGAGGTGCAACGCACTGCCTTTGCCGTAACGCGCAAAGTATTGTTTTGCGCGTCCACGCAAGTAATCTCCACCTTGGGGTTTTTCACAATCTGCTTGTACATGTCCTTGAAATTGCCAGTGCCAAGGCAAATGGCTCCCTCATATTCAAACACAAGCCCCAAGGGGCGCACATGGGGCTGGTCGCCATCCACGGTAGCCAGATAAAACACTTTGCCTTTCAGAAAATCCAAAACCGCTTTCATCGCATTAACTCCTTGTTCAAACTTACTGAGGTGATTTTTTGTCATGCGCAGCGTTAAAAACCATATAGCGCCAGCATCAGCCCAGACAAAACGGCATGCAACGCAGCCATGCGCGCAAGGCCGCGCTGCCGCGCAACCGGCTGACAAAAATACATGCTGATTGGTTTTGCAAAAAGATTTCTACACCGTGACCAGCCTGGCCGAGGCCACACGATTACGGCCGGAGGCCTTGGCATGGTAGAGCAGGCGATCAACGTTTTTCAGATGCTCCTGCATATCTTGCGTTGTAGTAACGCTATAAACGCCGAAACTGGCCGTAAGAGGCAAACTCAGCTTCTCATTCTCAAAAGGGCTGTCCGCTATCACCCTGCGCAGCCTTTCGGCGGCAACTTCGGCCTGCTCTATGCCGGAGCCGGACAGAAGCATTATAAACTCCTCCCCTCCCCAACGGAACAAACTATCCTGCTGCCGCAACGACTGGTTAAGGGTGGCGGCCACAAAGCGCAGCACCTCATCGCCAAGCATGTGGCCGTAGTTGTCGTTGATGGCTTTAAAGTGGTCCATATCTATCATAATAATGCAAAAAGGCTCGCCAGAGCGTATTTGCATGGCGTGCAAACGCTGAAACTGGTTTATGCAGTTGCGCCTGTTGCCCAGACCGGTAAGCGGATCGGTAAGGGAATACTGCTCCAGGCTTGTGTTAAGCTTGTAGATTGAGCGCATAATTCTGGCAATAACCAGCTCCGCCAGGGTTGCAACGGAATATACGCAAAGCATGGCGGCGATGAAACGCTGGCGGAACTCGGGGTCAAGCCTGCGCGGCAGCAGCGCGTGTACCGAGGGCAAAAAAAGTATGGTCAGCATGGCCATAAAAACAAAACTTAACAGCCCCCCCAGGCGCGCATGCAAACAAAAAACAAGCATTGGCGGCACCCAGAAGTAGTAAAACAAAAAATATTCGTCCACATTACCTGTTACGAGGTAATAAGCGCAAATTACAAAAATATACAGGGCCAGCCAAAGCATGGGGGCGGTGGCGTTTCCGCTGTACGATATGTACAGGCTGCACAATATGCTGCCCAAAGCAAGCCCGGCCAAGGGCAAAAAGGCCAGGTCGGCCCTGCCCAAAATGAATTCGGTAATGAATAAAAGACACATCAGTATCAGGGTGAAGATGCAAAAAATATAGGCTGAAAACAGCCTGAAGGATTTTCCGGCTGGCAATTCGGAATCTATGGTCAAACGCATGTTTTCCGATGGCGCAAGCCAACGGATAAACATTTGCATGAACACCTTCATGCCCAAGGCGCGGCGGTACTTTGCGCCCGGCGCGGGGTTAGACTGCGGAGCCATCGCTTACAATCCTGTTTCGGCCAGTTCTTTTTGCCGCATAGAGCAACGCATCCACCTTTTCCATGGCCTGTTCCGGCGATTCGCCTCTGGAGCAATAATGCGCGCCAAAACTCATGGTGTAGTGTATGGAATCATTTTGGTACGGGCACGGAGTTTCGGCAATGGCAAGGCGCAATTTTTCCGCCACGCCGTCGGTTTCGTCTGGAGAAAGCCCCGACAGCGCTATAACAAACTCCTCGCCTCCCCAACGGAAAATGCCGTCCTGCGGGCGGAGCCTCCCCTGCATAAGCTCGGCGGTGTGTTGCAACACAGCATCGCCAACGGTATGGCCTTTTTCGTCGTTGATATTCTTAAAATAATCTATATCGCCCATAATCAGGCTGAAACTGTCGCTAAAGCGCAAAAAACGCGCATACTCTCTTTTAAGATGCTGCTCAAAAGCCAGCCTGTTACCCAAACCTGTAAGAGGATCGGTAAGGGCCATTTTCTCCATCTGCAGGGTGAGCAGGGTAAGTTTTTTTTGTACCTTGTCGCGCAAAAACTCCGAGGAAAATGCGAACACAAAAGAGCCGATCAGCACCACGGTATAAAGAACCACTGCCTCGGTTTCGTGCGCCACCGGCAACATATGCTGAACCGGCGGGCTGCTTAGCACCACCATGGAGCTTATAAAAAACACGCTCATGGCAGTGCCCTCGGTCAAACCCAGCCAGAGCATGAAAGCATGCGGGTAGGCAAACGTCCACATCAGGCTCCACAGGTTAAACGAACCTATGGTGAACATGAACCATGTCAGTATTATATGTGTGGAACAAAGCAATAAAGACGGTAAATGCTGATCTCCGGTACGCATTTGCATGAATATGCATACAAAACAAACTGCCACGCAGGCCAACAAAATTGCAGCCAAGCGCTCATGGCCCTGCGCAATATTCAGCAAGGCCATGCCGACAAAAAAAAATATACTGATGATGGTGCAGGTAAAGCTGGTTATATAACGCCTGTAACGGTCGTTTTCTTCCACGCTTATACTGGAACTGAGCGGAGAATCATGTATTTCTGCATGAGGAATCAATTTTTTCGGGTGCAAGCGCATCTTCTTCCTGTTTACAGCATTATACCCAAATAAAGCAGTTACAACAAGCAAATAGCTTGCGCGTTTAAATTACCTGACATACCAATCCGTTGCGCCACAATAAAATTCAGCGCGACACAATAGAATCCGGCGCGCTGCCTCCGGTAAGGCAACGCGCCGGTCCCAAATGATGCCGACAATAAAGCGGCCTGCTGAAGTACAGCTACATAGTGTGGCGGCTGGGCTTCAGAGAGTCGCCAAAATTATCGCTAGCTTCGGCGCTGCTTTGACTGTTCGGGGTCAAAGAGTAACCGAGCTGATTGGCCATGTACTCCAACGGCGTAACGTTTTTTGTAAACTTCATAATTTGAAGCAGAGTTTCCACGCCTAGTTTTGCGCCGGTATCATAGGGGTTGATTTCGCGCAGCAAAGTTGAATACGGTTTGCCAATTTCCTTTGCCAGTACCTTCGCGGGTGTCGGGTTGTCGAGCACCAGATTATGAAGGATTTTGATCAAGTCTGAACGCATACTTAGCCTCCTTATGCGATGACGTGTACAACACCGGGCAGTGTTTATTTTTTTTACTGCCTGATATGTTTTTATCTATATCGTTTTCTTTATAGGCTGGCAAATACTAAAACTAGCCCTTTTTATATTTTATCCTGTAATGCATGCAATAACTTAATGTTTCATTAGATATTCTTTTAGATTTTTTTTAGAGTGTTACTGTTTTTCATTGTGGATTTTAATGAGAGTAGTTAAATAAAATACTCTATAAATATTAATTAGTATTACAGTCAAATTATAACTGCCGCAACCTTTGAAACAGATTATTAATTTTTATTTCATAATAGCCATGGCAAAACCTTACCAGTAAAGCAACAGGGCATAAGTGCGCAAAAAGCGGATTTGAGTGGCTCAGCAAAAAAGTCTAATGCCATTTTTAACATAAACGAGTCAGAACGAAGAAGAAGATACGCAATTAGTACGGACAGATATGGCGAACAGATGGGGGTGAGGAGGATTATCAGCTTCAATATTCAAATATAGTTTTGTGTATACAAGTACTAATACTTATACCACGCCCTAAAAAAAATACAAGCATTGTTTTATATTTTCTTTACTCCAAACAAAAAAAGCAGAAACATTTTTGGGGTAAGCACTATAAAATATTCATACCAAGAGCATAGTTGTAAACAAATTAAGCGCTAGCCGAAGGCCATAAAAAAAACTTTCACGTGGAAAGTACACTTTTATGGCGCTCTATAGGCACAAAAAAGGCTTTGCCGAAATGGCCCACGTGAAATGTTTGTTATATTTGGAAATATGACACTTTCATGAAAAAACAGATCTTCCATGGCGCAAGCCAAAAAGGCCTTGGCGCCAACAGCCCCTAAGCAGTATTTTTACCTTTATCCACCACATTTGCCAGGTGGGCACGCAAGGCTTTTATGCGCGCCTCGCCCAGGCCTGGCACCTGCCTCAGCTCTTCATCGCTGGCAACCGCCATGGCTTGCAGCGAATCGAATTTTTCCCATAAACGGCGCACATATGCCGGGCCAAAACCTGGTATGCGGCTAAGCTCGCCCTGCATGGCCAGGCTGGCGCGAGCCTTGCGGTGCCTGCCTATTACAAAGTCATGCGCGTTGTTGCGCACATGCTGTAAAAACAGCAACTCCGGCGAGCCGGGCTTGATATTGAGCGGGTTACTGCGCCCAGGCAAAAATATTCTGTCACTTACGTTACCAGCCCGGCGGTCGCTATGGCCGTCTTCATCCCTGGCCTTGGCTATGGCGGCAAGGCTAAAAGACTTTTCCAGCCCGTAACCGGTAAATACCTTATACACCACCGCAAGCTGCCCGCGACCTCCGTCTATGAGCATAAGATCTGGCCACGGCGGGCCGGCCTCGGCCCGCCGTGCGGCCCAGGCCGCCAGCACTGCATAATCGTCGCCGCCGCCCTCTTCAAAAGCATAAGTGCGCCAGTCGTTACGCGCCGGTTGCCCGTTTTCGAACACCACCATGGCCGCTCTGGTGGCCGCGCCGGAAGTGTGCGAAACGTCCACGGCCTCAATGCGCTCCACAGGCTCGCCGCGCATAAAAGCCGCCGCCAGCAGGGCAGGAAGATCGTTCTCCTGCCGCTTGCGCGCCGCATCGCGCGCATTGGCGGCGGCAAGACAAACCAGGTCTGACTCCGCGCCCGGCTTTGGCAGGCTTATATGCACTGGACCGCCGCGTTGGGCGCTTAAAAGTTCCTCCAACGCCTCACGGTTGAAAAAATCCTCGCTATCTTCCCATACCGTCTCCATGGCCTCCATCCGCCCTGTTGCCGCACCGCCGCCTTCATGCGCGCCCGCCAACGGCAAAGATTCCATGTAACAAATAGTTGGTTCCGGCCACTGCCTGCCAGGCAGCCAAGGCAGCAGAACCTGGCCGGGTATGGTTTCCGCGTCCATATAATATTGCAGCAAAAAACTGGAGAGCAGCTCGCCCGCGTCCTCCAGACCAAGGCCGGGCCAAAAATAATTTTGGTTGCCCAGCAAAGACCCGCCGCGCACGATTAACACCCCCAGGCCAAGGCCATGCTCGTTTTCCATCAAGCCCACTGCATCCAGGTCACGCTCGTTTTCAAGCACCACCGATTGCCGCTCTACCGTGCTCTCCACGGCTCTTATCTGATCGCGCAATTCCGCTGCCTTTTCAAACTCCAGTTTTTCCGAAGCCGAAGCCATTTCCGTTGCCAGTTCCTGCAAAAGCTCGCGCGACTTGCCCTCCAGAAGCAGTATCACTTTATCGATCATGGCGGCGTATTGTTCCGGCGCAATATCAAACACGCATGGGGCCAGGCATTGGCGCATGTGGTAATACAGGCAGGGCTTGGCGCGGTTTTTCATGGCTCTGTCGGTGCAGCGGCGCAATGGAAAAAGCTTGTGTATGGCCTTCCATGCGGCCTTGGCGTCACGCGCTGAAGAAAAAGGCCCGAAAAATCTGGCCTTGCGTCTTGTTTTGCCGCGTTTTACCTGCCGCACCATTTCCAGGCGCGGGTAGGGGTTTTCCTGTGACAGACGGAAAAGCATGTATTCCTTGTCGTCACGCAAAATAATATTGTAGCGCGGCCTGTGCTTTTTAATCAGGCTGGCCTCAAGCAAAAAAGCCTCATTGTCCGTACTGGTGCTTATGGTCTCCAAGCTGGCCGCGCGGGATACCATGGCTCTGGTTTTGGGGGTGAGTTGATCTTCCGGGCGAAAGTAAGAAGAAAGACGGCGGCGCAGGTTTTTGGCCTTGCCTGCGTATATGACCTGCCCTTGCCCGTTGGCGAAAAGATATACGCCGGGCGTATCCGGTATGCGGGTTAAATCAGGCTTTTCCAAGGGGTCTCCATAAAAATTTCACAATTTAGTGCAAGGTTAACTCTGTTTACGCGCACTCGCAAGGCCTGCGATAGCGTTTGCTGAATGTGGCATATTGTTATATAAGACGCTTAAATAGGTATTACCAATTTTATGTGTGCTGCCGTCTTTATCAGACTGCGGCCCGGCGCGAGTCTGGCAGGCCCCAACCGGCTAATTTCACCAGCAAAACGGATGTTACATGATTGCAAAAGTATCTTGCGCGGCCCTGCATGGGGTTGAAGCCTTTGAAGTTAAGCTGGAGGCGGATTTCACACGCGGGGGGTTGCCCAGTTTCAGCATGGTGGGCCTGGCCGAGGGCGCGGTTAAAGAAGCAGGCAGCCGCGTGTTCACGGCCCTGCGCAACTGCGCCTTTCACATGCCCGGCGGCCGCGTTACGGTTAACTTGGCTCCGGCTGATTGCCGCAAGGCAGGCTCCGCCTACGACCTGCCTTTGGCTCTTGGTCTGCTTGCCTCGACCGGAATTTTGCCCGCCGAGCGTCTGAACGGTTTCTATTGCCTTGGCGAGCTCTCGCTTACCGGCGAGCTGCGCGGCGTGCCGGGCATACTTTCCGTTGCCATGCTTGCCAAAGAGCAAGGCGCAAAAGGACTGCTGGTACCCGCCGATAACGCCAAAGAGGCAGCCGTGGTACGCGGGTTGGATGTATACGGCGCGCGTAACCTGCTTGAAGCTGTAAATTTTTTGGGCGGCGTTCTGCACTTGCAGCCCGAACAGCCCTATGCGCAAGATGAATGCCCAGGTTACGACAATTTCGCCTTCGATTTTGCCGATGTAAAAGGGCAGGAGCACGCCAAACGGGCCATAGAGGTGGCAGCCGCCGGAGGGCACAATATTTTGCTCATAGGTCCGCCTGGCAGCGGAAAAACCATGCTGGCCCAGCGCATGCCGGGCATATTGCCGCCTCTTTCCTTTGAAGAATCGTTGGAAGTAACCCGCATTTACAGCGTATCCGGCCTGTTGCGATCCGGGCAGGCCCTTTTACGCGCAAGGCCGTTCAGGTCGCCACATCACACCATTTCCAACGCCGGGCTGGTTGGCGGCACAGCCAACCCCAAACCGGGCGAGGTCTCTCTGGCGCACAGGGGCGTACTCTTTTTGGACGAACTGCCGGAGTTTCAAAAACAAACTCTGGAAGTGCTGCGCCAGCCGCTGGAAGACGGTAAAATAACCCTTGCCCGCGCCGCCGTTACCGTAAGTTACCCCGCGCAAATAATGCTGGTTGCCGCCATGAACCCCTGCCCCTGCGGATATTACGGCGACCAGGCGCGGCGCTGCACCTGCGCCCCACAGGCAGTGCAACGCTACCGCGCCAAACTCTCCGGCCCCCTGCTGGATCGCATAGACCTGCACATAGAAGTGCCTGCCGTGCCTTACGAAGACCTGCGCGCCCAAAACGCCGGGGCAACCTCCTCCCAGATGCGCGAGCGCGTTATACAGGCCAGAACCCTGCAACAGCAGCGTTACCATGGCACAACCTGCCGCAACAACGCCGAGCTAAACGGCAGCCTTTTGGAAAAACACTGCGCTCTGAACAAAGAGGGAAGCGACTTTCTGCGTCAGGCAGTGGAAAGTCTGGCCCTCTCCGCGCGCTCCTACACCAGAATACTCCGCCTTTCCCGCACCATAGCCGACCTGGACCACGCCAATAACATCGCCGTGCGCCATCTGGCCGAAGCCATAAACTGCCGCGTGCTGGATAGAGAACAGGCCTAGGGTTGGTACTCAGGAGGCCAAGAAAGACATAAAGGCATTAGGGATGAAGCCAGATTTATTTAGATCTGGGCTGATTCGCCGCGTCCTGCGGCTCACCCCTTAGGGGCGGCTTCACTGCGTTGCGCCGTCCAATTCCGCTATCCCGCGAAACTGACGCAGTTCCCGCTTCAGCTCTTCACTAGATAGTGTCGTCACGAGGAGGATTTTTGTTCTCTGCCAAGGAAAAAGGCTTTTTATTGAGGGAGTGTGCTCTTATGGTACTCGACCGACAATTATGCAGGAAAGCATAATTGGACGCGAGCAATGCGAGCGCCCCGGAGGGGCGAGGCACAGGACGTGCCTCGTCAAATAAAAAGACTTTTTGACGCAGGCAGAGCAGGCGCGGCCTGCGCGAGGCAAAAAAACCCTCGTGGCTACACTATCTAACAAACCGCGCATTCCAATAGTTGCGCATTGGCACCGTTCTCCATCAGTCATAAAACCGAGATCAAATACACCCCGCAAGACTTTTCAAGATGCGATTTTGCGGCTATGTTGGGCAGCGCTTTGCGGCAATAACATCCATAACCCAGCGTTACTTCAAAATAACATTGCATTTATTTATAATCATGTAATATTTTTTATATTGTTAAGTTGATGTAACCAAATTTTTAATCTTAAAACCGGCTGCTTGCATGAACGTTCTGTTGCACATCTGTTGCGGCCCGTGCGCCATTATGCCCATACGCCGCCTTTTGGACGAAGGGCACACGGTTACGGGTTACTTTTACAACCCCAACATCCACCCGTTGACCGAATATTTACGGCGGCGCGAGGGCGCGGAGCAGGTTGCCGCGCGCTATGGCATAGCCATGCGCTGGGCCGTTGCGCCTGAAGATTACAACACCTTGGCCTGGCTGCGCATGGTGAGCGCGCAGCAGGACAAGCGCTGCCCCCTGTGCTGGGGGCAACGCCTGGAGCGGGTTTTTGCCGAGGCCAAGGCCGGCGGGTTTGACGCCTTCACCTCTTCGCTACTTTATTCGCGTTACCAGCAGCACGATTACATCGCGCAAAAGGCTGCGGATCTGGCCGGTAACAACGCCGCAACCACGCCAAGCCCGATTTTTTTATATAAAGATTTCAGGCCGGATTGGCAGGAGGGCATCAATATTTCAAAAGAATGGAACATATATCGCCAGCAGTATTGCGGCTGTCTGTTCAGCGAGAACGAGCGCTACGCCAAAACCCTGACAAAAAGCAATGAGGCTTTGGCAGGGTGAAAACGCAGCGCCCATGCCGCAAAAACGCGGTCCGGCAACGCCGGGCCACATCTTTAACCATCGGATTATCAGGCCGATCAAACAACAAGCGGAATCTTTTATGGGAATAGTAGAAATTTTCGCCATTGCCGTAGCCCTGGCTATGGATGCTTTTGCCGTGGCAATAGCCACTGGTTTGCGCATGCGCTGCACCATGGGCCAGACTTTGCGCATGGCCTCGGCCTTTGGCGGATTTCAGTTTGCCATGCCTGTCGTCGGCTGGCTTATGGGCGTATCTGTACGCTCATATATTGAAAGCTACGACCACTGGATAGCCATGGCCCTGCTTTTGCTTGTAGGCGGTAAAATGCTGCACGAATCGTTTAAAACCGCTGACGACGAAAAATGCCCCGACCCCACGCGCGGCTTCACCCTGGTTATGCTGGCTGTAGCCACCAGCATTGACGCCTTGGCCGTGGGGGTATCCATGGCCGTGCTGGACGTAAGCATATGGTACCCCGCCGCCATAATAGGCGCGGTTTGCTTCATCATTACGGCAACTGGCATGCACATAGGCCGCATGGTAATACGCGAGAACAGCACCCTCAACAACAAAGCCAACGCCATAGGCGGCCTGGTTCTAATAGCCATAGGCATCAAAATTCTGCTCGAACACGGCGTGTTCAATTAAGAATTCGAGAGGGAAGGGAAAGGAAACTTTTGAAAAAGTTTCCTTTCCCTTCCCTCTCGGGCTCTCCCATCCCTATCCTTCAAAACTTTTCGATTAGTTATTATTTGGTTTTACCATAAAAGGAACTTCCACTGTATTCCAAGGTTGGAAAAGGTGCAGTTTCTTTTAGGGGTTACTACTAAAAAGTGAAGGATTACATGTAGTGAAGCAAGAATACGTTAACAACTGGCACTTACATACCCCACAAAAAACACCCTTATAAAAAGTTCTGAAAGGTGGGATGAGAGAGCGCGACAATTTTGCAGGACGACAAAATTGGACGGCGTAGCGCAGCACAGCCGCCCCTAAGGGGTGAGCCGCAGGACGCGGAGAATCAAAGGAAGGGAGGTAAACTCTTTCAAGAGTTTACCTCCCTTCTCTATCGAATTTTTCAGACGCGGCGCGGCCGCATCCATTAATTCTTAAAACTTGTAACCTAAAGATACAGAAGCGATGTGCGTGCCTGAGCTGTAGGTTTCAGAGGAATATACGCCGTCAGCCGGGCGGCTGCTGTAGGTGCGCTCGTGCGGGTCTACAAAGGCGTAGGCGGTATCAATGGTGAAGGAGCCGAAGTTGAAGCCGACGCCAAGGCTGTAGATGTTACGGCCATCGGTAGGTATGAGGTAGTCTTCGTATCTCTCTTCCACGGGGCAGCCGTCCCATACGTAACCGGCGCGCAGGGCCAGCCAGTCGGTGGGCATGTATTCCAGACCGATATTAAAACGCCAGGCGTTGGCCCAGTCTTTTTTGTTGGGCTGATGCCCTATGTACTCAAAGTTGAGGTCAAGGTTTTCAAAGCGGCTCCAGCGCGTCCATATTGCGCCCGCTTCCACCGAGAATTGCTTTACCGGCGTATAGGAAACGGCAAAAGAAACCGATTCCGGCAGCGTTACAGTGGCGGAAACGTCCTGGTCAGTGAGATAAGGAGGCACAAAAGGCGTCATGGACGAAGGAGAGATGCTTATGTCGGCGTCGCCTTCCACATTATGCCTTACGAAATGGCGGTAAACCACACCGGCCGCCCATTGGTCGTTAAACTGGTAATGCAGCCCCACAAGGCCGCCATAGGCCACGTTGTCGCCCTCAATGTCAAAATAGGCGTTTACGCCCGACCCCAATGGCTTTTTCTTTTTCAGGGTAATGTCCAGATACATTACCTCAACGCCCGCGCCCACCGAGAACTTGTCGGTAATTTTGTATGACATTACGGGAGTAACAGAAGCGGTGGTAAGGTTAACCTCATAAATATTGGCCGCGCCCACCCAATCTTTGTCGTATTCAAAGCCAAGGCCGAAGCGGGTGTATTCGGCAATGCCAACGGAAAGCCGCTTGTCTACCTGATAGGTAAAATACATGGAGGGCATAAACCAGTTATCTTTTTTAATCTCGTCGCTTTCGTGCTGGCGGCTGGCCGGCTGTATGGCCGAATCGTCAAACTTTATTTTGCCGTAAGGCATAATCGCGCTCAAACCCACCTGTACCTGGGTGCCGGGCACGCGGGTTATGGCGGCGGGGTTGCTTGCCAGAGCGGAAGGATCTGGCGTGCGCGCCATGGTCGCACCGCCCAAAGCCACACCACGGGCGCTCCATTCATAAACAGCAAAGCCTTCAGCCATGGCGCCTGATACGGATATTACCGTAAGGGCGCAGGCCAGCGCTAAAATGCGCAAATTTTTCATAGACAACTCCACTTAATGTTGAGTGAAAAACTACGGTTGGCATCCTAAAGTGACACTCTCAATATGGCATATCAATACAAAAAGCAACATAAGTTGGATTAAAAACGGCAAAAGCAGGGTGGTTACGTGTTATTTGCAAATTATTCCGCATTATTCCCAACAACTTAATTCATATTTGCGGCTGCCGCCCTCTAAAACCTTTCTAAAACACCAGCAAATTACTTTATATTAGCAAGCCGCAGTATTTTCCTAATTGCTGCCAGTTTATAATATCTTCTGTCGTCTCACCTGCTTACCAATATACTAGTCAAAGTATTCCAGAGGAAGCAACGCGCGTAAAAACGTCTTTGCGCGTCTTGCTGTTTCTGCCTGGCTGGCTGTGGCCTGGAATACACGGTCAATCAGGGGCCTTAGCCCAACATATTTTTGCCGTGGTGGCCTCAACGCGTGAGCCTTTGATAAATAAAACAGTGCAAATATTAAGATAATGATATGAAAAAACTAACAATAATAGGCTGGATTACCGCATTGGCAGTGGTATTTTCACTTGCGGCCCACTTTAGCGCAAAGCCGCGTGAAATTGAGATATATGGCGTGGCCGAAGCCGCAGAGACAATAGTTCCCGCTAAAGTATCCGGCCGCATGGCCGAGATTTACGTAAAAGAAGGCGATGTTGTTAAAGCTGGGGATATTCTTGTCACGCTGGATGCGCCGGAGCTGCTCCATAGCATTCTGCGGGCCAGCTGGCAGCCGCTTTATGCCGCAAGCGGCAGCACAGCCAGCCAGGGTGGCGACGCCTTGGCGGATTATATAGCTGAGGCGCTGACTTACGGCGCGTATGCCACGGTATCAAGCTATCTTGAAGACACGATTCTGACCTCACCTGTAAACGGAGAGGTGACTACAGTGGTTTTTTCGCGCGGCGATCTGGTAAGTTATGATTTTCCGCTAGTCACAATTGAAGATTATTCCGACATCTGGTTTGTTTTTAATGTGCGCGAAGATCTCATGGCTGACTTCAAAACAGGAAAAAGGTTCAAGGTTAGTCTACTGGCAGCGCCGGAACAGGAATATGAGGCGGAGGTAATTTATGCGGCCTCGCAGGATGCGGCCGTAATCTCAAACGCAATAACTATTGCCGATAAAGCTGGTTTGCGCCGATTGGAAGTGTACATGCGTCCGGTAATTCCTATTGCCAATCTCAGGCCAGGCACGTCCGCAATGTGCAATTTTAGAAAATGAGAGGCGCACAGGCAATATAATAATCGCCGGCTGTCAGCCTGAGGCGGGCTTGGCTGGCTGTAATCAGCCCGTTTGTTGCGTTTGACAAAGGAGCTTTGCAGACAAAAGCCTCGCACTCATCGTCGCGCCGTGCAACAGCATAGCCCGCGTAAAATGCCGGACGCACTGCCAGCCTCGCATATTCGACCTATTCATTTGCTGGAGAATCTCACATGACTACTAATCACATTTTCATCCGCCAGTTACATATTGAAATCAAGCAGTGCATTAATCGACCCGGAATATTGGCAGCATTTTTGCTTATTCCTGTTCTATACGGCCTTTTGCACACCCTGCCTCAAATTACCGAAATACAGCCGGTCATGCCGCTGATTGTGGCGGATCAAGACAATACCAGGCTTTCACGCAAATTCAGCCGTATGCTGGATATAGCTCAAAATATAACAGTAATCCCAGCCGAGAACCTGGTGGACGCCAAAGAGCTGTTCCACAGGAACAAGGCTTATGCCGCGCTCATTATCCCCACTGGCTTTCAGCGCAAGCTTTTGCGCGGCAACCATACCGCAGTCACTTTGTACAGCGACAGCAAACCCTCAAAATCTTACATTAGAGCTTTGGACATGGTGCACGATGCAGCGGGGGCCATGGGGGTTTTGGTTGCTTTGCAACCCCTGCAGGCAACGGGAACGCTTGAGCGTGCCACCCCAGCCATTGGTAAAGCGCCAAGCTTTTATAGCCCGGCAAGCAGTCTGGCCGCCTACGTTTTGCCCGCTATTTTTCTGCTGATCTGCCATCAGTTTATAATTACCGTCATAAGCATGAGCACCGCCGACGAATGCATTTTTATGCGCCAAACCTTTATTTGCACTCCGCCCTCAACCCGCCTGGGGGCGAAACTTGTACTTTACTTCGGCCTCATGCTGGCGCAGGCCCTGCTTTTATTCGCCCTGACACTGCCCTTCAACATACCATTTAAGGGCCAATTCACCCACGCCCTGTTGTTTCTAACCCCGTTTTTTATAAGTGTAATATTTTTGGGCATTATTTTAGGCTCTTACACGCGTCTGGCTGGTTACGGCATATTTTATGTTGTTGCCGCCTCCATACCGCTGCTGCTTATTTCTGGCACTCTCTGGCAGACAACAGCCATGCCGGGTATTGTGCGCGCCTTCAGGGCTTTGCTGCCTTCCAGCCATGCAATGGAAGGCTTTGCGCGTATTTTTCGGGGGGCCAGCCTGGCCGAGGTAGGCCAACCACTGGCCAGCCTGTGGGTTTTAGCCGCCATACTGGCCGCACTGGCTTTGCACCGCCTGCATCACGTGATGCCGGAAACGCCGCCGGCAGTAATAGAGTAGGGGGTAAGAGCTATGGTTAACCTTAAGGTTTGTTTGTGTTAATTTTATGCTCCATGTGCCTCTCCCAGCGCGAGAGCGCCGTGGTTGCCCTCCAAATTCGTTCGTGCTATTTTAGAGTGAGGCGGTATGCCTGAAAGCCGTTGGCCGTGGTTGCCCTCCAAATGCGTTCGTGCTAATTCCGAGAGCGGCTAACAGCCCGTTTTTACAGAAAATAACCGTGAAATTTCTGTAAAAAACGGGCTGTTGTCTTATGTTTTAACGCTGTTTTGCGGCAAAAAATTTCTGGTTTGCATCTTGCGCGCAGCTAAATATTCAATTCATTTTTCAGATTTCAGGCTTTTGCAATCTACAGAACAACATCTGGCTCCATTGATTCTCTGCCAACCGGCTTTTCTTATTTCAAAAAATTCTTTATAACCTGGGGGCTGTTAAAAGTTGCCACCTTAGTTTTTTGCGAGAAAGCCATGCCGGACCAAAATTTGTTCAGCGCCCTCAAAACTTTTTCCGACCCGGATTTATGCAAGGGCCTGCTTAAAAAACTCGATGTCCTTATGGGCGAATACAGCAGGCCCCTGCGCTTTATGGAGGTATGCGGCACGCACACCGTAAGCATATTTCGCAGTGGCCTGCGCAGCCTTTTGCCCACGTCCATAACCCATCTTTCCGGCCCCGGCTGCCCCGTATGCGTTACGCACGACCGTGAGGTTGCCGCCTACCTGCAATTGGCCGAAAAGCCGGGCGTAATTATAGCCACTTTTGGCGACCTTATGCGCGTGCCCGGCCCCGGCGGCAAGAACCTTAAAGAGGCTCAGGCCCGTGGCGCAAAGGTGGAAATAGTCTATTCCCCACACGACGCCCTTACTCTGGCCCAGAACAACCCCGCCGCCAAAGTGGTGTTTTTGGGCGTTGGCTTTGAAACCACAGCCCCCACCGTGGCCGCCACCGTGCAAATGGCCAGGGCCAAAAATATAAACAACTTTTACATCCTCAGCTTTCACAAGCTGGTGCCGCCCGCCCTGCGCATACTGCTGGCCGGAGATGAGGCGGATATAGACGCCTTTTTGCTGCCCGGCCACGTTTCCACTGTGCTCGGCATTGAGCCTTACCGTTTTGTAGCAAGCGAATTTAACAAACCCGGCATAATAGGCGGCTTTGACCCTGCCGATATTCTGCAATCTCTATTGCTGATGCTTGAAATGATTATGGGCGGCAAAGCCGACATTATAAATCAATACAGCCGCGCGGTAGCCGACCAGGGCAACCCAAAAGCCCGCCGCATTATGGACGAAGTGTTTGAAACCGGCGATGCCCTCTGGCGCGGTATAGGGAGCGTGCCGCAAAGCGGCCTGTTTATGCGTGCGCCTTACGCCGCCTTTGACGCCTGGAAGGAATTTGACCTTACCCTGCCCGACGTGCCGGAGATAAAAGGCTGCAAATGCGGCGCGGTGCTTAAAGGCCAGATGATGCCCAACGACTGCCCCCTGTTCGGCAAAGCCTGCACCCCGGCCAAGCCTGTGGGACCATGCATGGTATCCACCGAAGGCAGCTGCGCGGCTTATTTTAAGTATAAGATGTAAGAGAAGATATAATTGAATGAAGCCAGATTTATTTAGATCTGGGGCGCTGCCCCAGACCCCGCAAGGGGCGTGAGCCCCTTGACCCGCAAGTTTTGTGATATGGGGGTGGGTGGCATATATCTAAAGTACATCCATCTTTAAAATTTTAAAGATTATCAACTAGTTATTTACCATCACCACCGTTAAACAAAAAATTTAAAACCTGCGTGGCGAGAGACTACCCCCACAGCAAGTACAACCTCCGCACGGGCGAAAGGGTTTCCAAAGTGTAGCTCGCATTGCTACAGCAAAACAGTTTTTGGCTTGCAAATTGAATAGATGGCAGAACTGTTGGGGTGCTATTTCACCCCCTTTGGCCCCCGGAGGCATATTAAAAAAGGCTACATATGAGCAACGAAATGATTCTTCTGGACGCGGGCAGCGGCGGCAAAGCCTCTCAGCGCCTGATCACCGGACTGTTTTTCAGGTACTTTTCCAACCCTGCCCTTAACAGTATGGACGACGCGGCCATTTTGGACATAAGCGGCCCTATCGCCATGAGCACGGATTCTTATACCGTCGACCCGCTGGAGTTCCCCGGCGGCAACATAGGCACTCTGGCCGTGCACGGCACGGTTAACGACGTATCCATGATGGGGGCGGAGCCCAAGTACCTGAGTTGCGGATTCATTATTGAAGAAGGGCTGCCGCTGGATTTGCTGGAACGCATAGTGAAAAGCATGGCCGATGCCGCCCGGCACGCGGGAGTACTTATTGTTACCGGCGACACCAAAGTGGTGCCCAAAGGCGCGGCTGACAAGCTGTTTATTAACACCACCGGCATCGGCCGCATTCTTACCCCCAACCCGCCCCAGGGCAAAAACGCCAGGCCCGGCGACGCCATACTGGTTTCCGGCAGCATGGGCGACCATGGCCTTACCGTGCTCTCCCGCCGTGACAACCTTAATGTAAGCAACAGCATAGCTTCTGATTCCGCCTCCCTTAACCACATAATAGCAGCGCTTATTGCTGAAATAGATACAATACACGTACTGCGAGACCCCACCAGAGGTGGGCTGGCCACAACTTTAAACGAGATTGCGGAACAATCCAATGTAGTTTGCGAGATTAAAGAAAACCTTGTGCCCATAAACCCCAGCGTTAAAGAATGGTGTTCTGTAATCGGCCTTGACCCGCTCTACCTAGCCAACGAGGGTAAGCTTATCTGCATACTGCCCCAAGCTCAGACCGCAAAAGCGCTGGAAATAATGCGGCGCTTCCCCGAAGGCAAAAACGCCGCCCAAGTAGGCACAGTGCTTGAGCCAGCCAAAGATACCCCAGCCAAAGCCGGACAGGTGATTCTGGAAACCCCCCTGGGCGGCAAACGCCTGCTGGGCATGCTGGAAGGCGAACAGTTGCCGAGAATATGTTAGGTTATGAAGAATTCGAGATGGGGAAAGGAACCCTTTGAAAAGGGCTTGATTCGCCGCGTCCTGCGGCTCACCCCTTCGGGGCGGCTGCGCCTCGCTACGCCGTCCAATTCCGCTTTCCTGTGGAATTGTCCTTTCCCCCTCTCGAGCTCTCCCCCTATCCTCCTAAACTTTTCAATTAGTTATTGTCGGCTGTTGCCATTAAAAAAACTTTCGTCTGTGCTCAACCTGGCAAGATACTTGTTTTTTGGGCGAATACGAAAACGTTCAGGTTGGTATGTGCTCCGATGGGAGTGGGGTTAAAACCTGACAGCCCAAGGCAACCTCCCCATAAAAAATCCCCTTGTGAAAAGTTTAGGTGGATAGGGATGGGAGAGCGCGAGAGGGAAGGGAAAGGCCCCCTTTTCAAAGGGGGCCTTTCCCTTCCCTCTCGCATTCTTACAATCGCGGCGCAGCCGCTTTCCATCTAATATACTGAAAAATCTGGTGTAACTTCACGGTCATCGCGCAAAATCAGGGGTACGCCTTCTTTTTCGAGGTAGTGCAATATTTGCCCGGCCTGAAAGTAATTGAAGAATACAAGCATGGGCTGCCAGTCGCATTGCGTGGCAAGGGCGGCGCGGTTGGAAGCGGCTGGGGCGACGGAAGGTTGAAGGGGCAAGGCGCGGGCTTGCAACAGGTCGGATTTAAGGAGCATCCAGAGCCTGGGATAGGGGACAAGATGCTTTTGTACCGCAGAGAGCAGGTCTTGCCCGGCCGTGGGTGGCAAATGCCCTTGCGGGCCCAGCGCGTTGCAAAACTCCAGCAGCGTGTGAAGCAGAATGAGCATTTCGTAATAATAGAATATGGGGGTGAGCCTGTTTTCTTCAATAGACCTACAGCGCGACTGCATGGAGTTTAGAAAGTGCCCCAAAGCCTGTGGCAGACTTTGCCCGGCTGTTATAACCGAATCCAACCAGCCATAGCCTAAGCCCCACTTCCAGTAGCGGCGGCAGAGCGCGGCCCGCGTGAGCACGCGCATAAGTTTTATGGGCTTTTGCAGGGTTTGCAAGGTATAGCCGCGCGCACGTATGGCGTCAGAAAGGTAAGAATCTTCCAGCAAGGCTTTGTTAAAATTGCTGAAGCCGCCTACCTCTTGCCACACTTCGCGCCGGAGAGCGAAGGTGTAGCCGCAGATAAAGCTGGTTTCCAAGGTTTCGGCTGTTACGGCGCAAAGGGCCTTCTCAGGCGTTTTTTCGCATTTTACAGCTTTGGCATCATCCCCCTCGGCTTTTTCAGCGCCAAAGGAAAACGCGTAAGCGTACCAAGAGGTGTAGTCGTCCGTCGGCGGAGAGGATGCGGTACCGCCGACCATACCCACGCTTTTGTTCCGCAAAACCGCCAGGCAGCCCTCAAGAAAGTCGTCAGTCACCCGCGCGTCACAATCTAGGGCTATTATGCAGTCGCCGGATGCGGCGGATATGCAGTTGTGTTTGGCGCGTGTAAAGCCCAGGTTGATTTCGTGCCGCAGCAGCTTTACGGGCATGGGCAGCGCCTGTTCGCTTTCCGTAAGTATAAAGGGCTCGGAGGAGCCGTCGTCCAGCAGGATTATTTCATCCGGCCGCACGCTCCAGGCAGGCACGGAGGCCAGCAGCCCGTGCAGAAGAGCGGCGTCGTTGTAGGTATAGGAGCAAAGCGATACGCGCGGCATAAACAAAACCCGTATGGAGGTCGGAAAATAATAAACGCAATGAAAACAGCGGAATCATACGGTAAGCGCCGGTTATGGCGCAAAAGGCCAAAGTTACGGCTTGGTTGCATATAAACAACCAAAAAATATCTTTATAATACAGCTAAATAAAATTATAAGCTTATCGGAAACTTATCTTAAAATTTGCAACAAAAAATCTGAAAAATATTTTACTTCGCGCCAAGCCTCTCACCCAGCCAGGTATAGCGTTTATGGGTTTTATCGTTGCTTACGGCTATGTGTAAGGCTCTGAGAGAACCAACTATAATAACTAGCTTTTTTCCACGTGTAACACCGGTATAGAGCAGGTTACGCTGGAGCAACATATAGTGCTGGGTGAGCAGCGGCATCACTACTGCCGCATATTCCGACCCCTGCGATTTGTGAACAGAGATTGCGTATGCCGGTACAAGTTCGTCCAGTTCGTCCATGCCGTAGATCACGTTTTTGTCTTCAAAGCGCACGGTGATCTCTTTATCCTCATTATCCACATGGCATATGCGGCCTATGTCGCCGTTGAACACGTCTTTTTCGTAGTTGTTGCGAATCTGCATGACCTTGTCATCCAGATAAAAATGCCGCTCGCCGCGTTGCAAAAACTGGGTCTGGCGGTTAAGGGCGCGTTGCAGGCGCATGTTTAGCACCGTTGCCCCGGCCGCCCCCTTGTGCATGGGCGTAAGCACCTGCACCTCATCCACCGGATTAAAGTGAAAACGGCGCGGAATATGGTTGCATACCAAATCCACCACCATGTCGGCGCATTTTTCAGGGTCTTCCTGACGTATGAAGTAAAAGTCGCTCAAAGTGCCGTCTTCCGGCTGGGGGAAAGGCGGCTGCCCCAGGTTGATGCGGTGGGCGTTCAGAATAATGGCGCTTTCGGCGGCCTGGCGGAAAATTTCCGTCAGCTCCACCACCGGCACGGATTTGGAGGCCATAATGTCGCGCAGCACGTTACCCGCGCCCACCGATGGCAACTGGTTCACATCGCCCACAAAAATGACCGTGGCCCCTAGGGGTATGGCCTTTACCAGGTAGTACATGAGCAAGGTATCCAGCATGGAGGCTTCATCAACCACCAGGAGGCCGCAGGCCAGAGGGTTGTTTTCGTTACGGCCGAAGCCGTCTTCTCCGGGGCTGTATTCCAGCAGACGGTGCAGGGTTTTGGCCTCGCGCCCGCTGGTCTCGCTCATGCGCTTGGCGGCCCGGCCGGTGGGCGCGGCCAGCAATATCTTGCTTTTGCGACCTTCAAACACCTTGATAATGGTGTTTATTACCGTGGTCTTGCCGGTGCCCGGCCCGCCGGTAATTACCATTACCTTGCTTTCCAGCGCCATGCGCACGGCGTTGATCTGATCCTCTCCCAATTCCACCGGAGTTTTGGCAAGCCCTTGGTTAAGCGCGCTCTCCACGTCTTCAATACGCACGGACTTTGGAGAGTTGATGATGCGGCGCAAATAATGTGCTATGCCGTATTCGCAATGGTGGTTACGTGAAAGATATACCGCAGTATGCTGAAAACCTTCGCTATTTTGCAAATCTTCCACAACCACGCGCTCCGTGGCTTGCAACCTTTCCACAGCGCTTCTTGCTATTATTTCGTCCACGCCCAGATCCGCCGCGCTTTTTTCCAGCAGCTTGTCCAGCGGGTAGTAGACATGGCCTTCATCGTTAAGGGCGCGCAGTATGTACAAGACTCCGGCCTCGGCCCTCAGGGGGCTGTCATGCTCAACGCCCAGCTTGCGGGCCAGCATATCGGCGGTGTTAAAGCCGATTCCGTGTATGTCCATGGCCAGACGGTAGGGATTTTCGCGCACAACCTCCAGCGCCTCCGGCCCGTAAAAACGAAAAATGCGCACGGCGTAAGAAGTGGAAATATCGTGCGGCTGCAAAAACATAATCAGCGAGCGTATGCTCTGGTGTTCTTCCCACGACTGGCGTATGGCGCTGGCCACCTTTACGGTAAGGCCCTTTACTTCGGAGAGGCGGTCCGGCTCTTCATCCAGAATGCGCAGGGTATCTTCGCCAAAATGCGCCACAATGCGCTTGGCCATGGCCTGGCGCACGCCCTTGATCAGACCGGAGCCAAGGTAATGCCGTATGCCCTCGGTAGTGGCTGGCATTTCCACCTCGTACCGGCTGAACTGCAACTGCCTGCCAAAGCGCGGATGTTCGGCCCAATCGCCGGCAATCTTTAGCCCCACCCCCACCTGCGGGGAGTGCATGTTGCCCACTACCGTAATACTATCCGGCTTGTTGTGCGGCTTTATTTTGAGCACGCTGTAGCCGTTGTCTTCATTATGGAAGAGCACGCGCTCCAGCGTGCCGCTGATTTGCACCTGCGGCTCCGGCGATAACAAAGGGGTATTGTTGGACTTGGGTTGCATAATTTTTACTATTGGCAAAGACATAGCGGATGAAGCCAGATTTAAAGATCCGGGCTGATATTGAACGTCTCACGCAGTCTATCAAAAACAAACTTATCAATCAATGACCGATATCATACTTGCGCAGCTTGTATTGCAGCAGGCTTTTTGAAATGCCCAAAAGCTCCGCCGCCTTTACCTGCACAAAATCGGCCTTGGCCAACGCCCTGCGAATCAGGGCCGATTCCAGCTTATCCAGCGTATCGGCCAAATCCAGTTGCACGGGCAGCAGATCTATGGCGCTTTTAAATTGGCTGTCTTCGTCCGTCACTTCCGGCGGCAGGTCGGAAACCTCTATAATCTCGTCCGGCTGCATGACCATGCAGCGCTCCACCACGTTTTCCAACTGGCGTATGTTACCAGGCCATTCGTAGCCTATAAGGTAATCCAGCGCCGCCGGGCTGAAGGTTTTGGGCTGCAGATTATTTTCCGCCGCCAGCTTGCTGACGAAATGGCTGACCAGAAGGGGTATGTCCTCGCGACGCTCGCGCAGGCTGGGCAGGGCTATATGCACAACGTTAAGGCGATAATATAGATCTTCGCGGAAGGAGCCGTTCTCCACTGCCTTGAGCAAATCTTTATTGGTGGCGGCGACTATGCGTATATCCACCTCTATTTCTTCCGCGCCGCCCACACGCTCCAGCTTGCGCTCCTGCAGCACGCGCAAGAGCTTTACCTGCAAATCCGGGCTTAACTCGCCGATTTCGTCCAAAAACAACGTGCCTTGGTGGGCCAGCTCAAAACGGCCCCGGCGCATGGCAATGGCTCCGGTGAAAGAACCTTTCTCATGGCCGAACAGCTCGCTTTCCAACACATTTGGGTTAAGAGCCGCGCAGTTTATGCTGATAAAAGGGCCGTCTTTGCGCGGCGAGCCAAGGTGTATGGCGCGGGCGACAAGCTCTTTGCCCGTGCCGCTTTCGCCGGTTATAAGCACGTTGCTGCGGCTGGGCGCGGCGCGCTCCACCATGGACATAACAGCCTGTATGCCTTTGCTTTTGCCTATAATTACCTTTTGTTTGTCAAAACGTTCCTGCATGTT
The DNA here is from genome assembly GCA_031550525.1 of Desulfovibrionaceae bacterium. Taxonomy (GTDB): domain Bacteria; phylum Desulfobacterota; class Desulfovibrionia; order Desulfovibrionales; family Desulfovibrionaceae; genus WRHT01. The sequence continues at coordinate 29,566 of JAVBON010000030.1, read as the reverse complement.
TTCGTAAAGCAAACGGTAGCGCAAGTGGGCCTTGGCCAAAGCGGCCGCGTTCTGCACCGAGAGCAGGAGCTCGTCGTTGGAAAATGGCTTGGTTATATAGTCAAAGGCCCCTACTTTCATTACTCCCACGGCGCTTTCTATGCTGCCGAAGGCCGTCATTACCAGTACCGGAATATGCGGGTAATTCTTTTTAACATGTTCCAGCACATCCAGACCTGATAATCCGGGCATTTTCATATCGGTAATCAAAACGTCGACTTCAGATTCATCCAAAAAAACCAAGGCGTTGTGCGGGTCGTTAAGGCTGGTTACCTTGTAGCCAGCGTCTTCAAGCAAGGCGCCGAGCACCAGCAGGTAATTGCGCTCGTCATCCAGAATAAGTACATGCGTTTTATCATTCATAAGTTTACCGCTCACTTGCTTGAAGGCAAAAATACCTTAACCACGGCGCCGCTTCCTGGGCCGTTATAATTGGATAACTCCAACCTGCCTTTATGGCTGCCGATAATGCTGTGGACAATTGCCAACCCCAGGCCGGAACCGCTGGCCTTGGTGGTAAAAAACGGATCCATATAGGTACGTGTATCTTCCAGATCAAACCCAGGTCCATTGTCTCTGATTACTATGCAGGCCTCGTGCGGCTCTGGCGTGGGCATGGGCACTTCGCCAAGGCTGACCATGCCTTCGCCGTTAAAAACATCCAGCCCCACAGGCATCTTCTCTTCCGCCGGGGCGCAGTAAGCCACGTCCGCCCAAATCTCGCCCCGCGCGGTGGGGTCGGCCTGCTTGCAGGCCGCACCCACGCCGGAAATGCTCAACGCCTGCACCGCGTTGCCCAATACGTTGTAAATAGCGCGATAAAGCAGATCTTTGTCGCCTATTACAAATACCGGAGGTTCCGGCAACATCAGGTGGAGCGAAATGCCGTGGCGCTCCAGCTCCGGATGCATGAAAATTGCGGCCTGCTCCACCACCTTACCCATATCCACCATATCCTGCCGAGGCGAGCGGGGCCGGGCGTAATCCAGAAAATCGGTAACTGTCTTTGAAAGACGTTTGGATTCGTCAAATATGGCTTGCAAAATACCCCGGCTGCTTTCATCCAGATTCTTCACCCTGCGCAAAAGCAGTTCGGCGCTGGAGCAGATTATGCCCAGCGGGTTGCGTATTTCGTGTGCTATACCCGCCACCACCCGGCCCATGCCGGCCAGTTTTTCGTGCTGGTACAGTTTTTCCTGCAACTTATCGCGCTCTTCAACCCGCGCGGCCAGAGCGCGGTCCGCCCTATACAGCAAATAGATAAGCAACGAAAAAATAAGCAGGCTGGATACCAAGGTAGTGCCGATAATGCTCCACTGAAAACGCAGCACGCTCACCATATCTTTGGTAATATCCTGCCGGAACTCCAGCACGCCCATTACCGGACCCTCTTCTTCCGACGAGGTCAGGCGGTTTTCAATGCGCAAGGGGTAGGTGGTGCGCAGTATGATGCTGCCTTCTTCCAGCCGGGGCATGAAAAAGGACTTCCACCAAGGCTGCTGCGTATCCAGGTCAAAAATCGGCTCAGTGCTGGTCATGGCAAGCACCACCGCCGGAGAAGCCAGATCGTTGCGCCCAAGATTGGCCTGATTTGTGGTATAGGAAATTACCTGGCTGTGATCGTAAATGCGCAGTTCCTGCACATTCATACCATGAATTAACTGACCGATAAGCTGATCAAGACGCTCATACTGCACCGGTTGGTTTAAAGCTATGCGCCCATAGCCTATAAGCGTGGGCAAGGTATAGCGGCGGTAAATCTGGTGGTTGAGGTTCTCGGCCAAGAGCGAAGCAAAGGCATATTGCTTTTCCAGCATAACCTCGCGGGCGCTACGCCCGATCATGAGGGAGAGAAAAAGCGCCAGCCCCAGCACCAGCACCAGCAGAACCCACACCAGATAACGGGCCACCCCTATAACAGGCTCTACTGGCTGGGCCGCCTGCGCGCCGGGCTGGGCCGCTTTTTTACCCTGAGCATAATTATTGCGCGCGTCTTCCGGTAGTTTTCCGGTAAGGGAAAAAGCGCCCTGCCCCAAAGTTCCGTCCCCTTTCGGGGCTGCGCCGGGCGAGGCCTTTAGCGGCCGTGGCAGCAATGGCGCTTGCCCTCCGCCATGGTTTGCGGAGGGCGTCTGGCCCGCGCCATTGGGCGGCTCAGGGGTGTTTTTATCAAATGCCACTAAAACTCCACAGTTTCATCCGGCGCGGCGAAATAGGCCTGCAAATCCTTTTCTTCCTGCGCGTATCCGGCGGCGCCCAACCTGGCGTTGGCCAGGCGTTTTCCGTATTCCACCGCCGGTTGGTCCAGCGGGTCTATTTTAAGTAGCCAGCCGGTAAACAGGGTGGTCAGCTCCAAAAGGGCCATCAGCCTGCCCGCGCCCTGTTCCGTTACCTCACCCATGCTCATGCGCACCAGAGGTATGTCGTTGGCCGCAAAAGCGCCCAGCGTGCCTATGGTTTCGGCCGCCAGCACGTCGCCGAAATGCTGGCCGCGCAAATAGCTCCATTTATCCGGCGTGCCCGCGCTAAACTGCGGGCCGCGCGGCATGTTTTGCCCTTCAAGAAACAGGCAGGCCTTGTTTTTGGGGCCATCAAGAAACATTTGCTGCAAAGAGTGCTGATCTGTCACTCCAGTTGCCGGAAGCGGCATGGAGCCGTTACCCTGCTTGCCCAAGCTCTCGGCCCACAACTGGCCGAACCATGCCCCAAAACAGGCCCAGGCCGGAATATAGGTAAAGAAAATAAGCTGGTTGTAGCCGTTATCCATAAGGGCCTTATTCCACACGGCCAAGCGCCAGGCCGGATGCTCGGCCATCTTTTCCGGAGCGGCGGCCACTGGGGCCAGCACGCTGGCCGCGCCAGCCAGAATGCCCTTCCAATCCATGCCGCAAAAATAAGCCGGAACCATACCCACAGCCGAAAGCACGGAAAAACGCCCGCCCAGATAGTCCGGAACCGGCAGCGAAGGCAGATTCTTTTCCATAGCCTCCTGCCGCAGCGCGCCCTGTTTTTCATCGGTAACCATCAGCACCTGCTGCGTCCAGGCCTCGCCCAAACGCGCCTGCAGCCAGTCGCGCACTATAAAATACTGGGCCATGGTTTCAATGGTGCCGCCGGATTTGGAAATTACAACCACCATGGTTTCTTTGGGGGGCAACTTGTCCAGCCAGCCGGAAAGGCTGTTGGAATCCACGTTATCGGCAATCCAGAGCCAGGGGCCGGTGTGCCCCGGCCAATCTTGCTGCGGCATAAAGGCCTTTTGCAAGGCGCGCGGCCCCAGAGCCGAACCGCCTATGCCCAAGAGCAGCATATGCTTGCACCTGCCGCTAAAACGCTCCATTACCTTGGGCAACTCGGCTTCGAGAGCACTCCGGTAAGGCATGCTTATAAAGGGGAGCCTGCCGCCAGCAAGCTCGGCCTTGAGAAAAGGCACATGCCCGCGCGCCGCGGCATCCAGCCCCGCCCCAAAATATTCAACACTGGCCATGCGCCCCCGGCGCGATTGGCCCCAATGCAAACGGTTAACGCTCATATGCAATTCCTCCCTGCACAAGCTTGGATGTGATGCCCGCCAAAGCCTCAGGCCAGAAAAGTTTGCCTAAGCAGCTTATCGCCTGGCGGAGCGACTGTGCCCCGGCTATAACTCTTACGCCCGCCCAGTCGCTGTGGTTGCGGCAGTTGCGCCAACTGCACGCCCACTGGCCTGCCCACCACATCTGTAAAATCAAAAAGCTACCGGTTGCTTATTTAAAAAGCAAATATCTTACCGAATCAATTATTTAAATAAAGCCTTGGCAGCCTTCCCCAAAGCCTTTTCAATGGTGGCATCATCCGTGGCGTAAGATATGCGTATGCAATTATCGTCGCCAAAAGCCACACCCGGCACCATGGCTACCCCCGCCTCTTCCAGCAGGTAAGAACACATGTCGCCGGAGCCCTTTATTTTACCGTTGTACAAACGGTGCACGTCTGGGAAGGCGTAAAAAGCGCCCTGGGGCGTGGGGCACTCCACATTCTTCCAGGTAGAAAGAATATCCACCACCAGTTTGCAGCGGCGCTCAAAGGCAGCGCGCATTTGGGCCATTTCCGGCAAATCCAGCGTAAGGGCGGCCAAAGCGGCCTTTTGCGAAATGGAGCAAACGTTGGAGGTGCTCTGGCCCTGCAATTTTCCGGCAGCCTTGATCAACTCGGGGTGAGCCAGCAAATAGCCCACGCGCCAGCCGGTCATGGCAAAACTTTTGGCCACTCCGTTAACTATGCAGAAATTTTCAGGGTGTTTCTTCCACCAGCCGCAAAAGCTGGCATGCCGCAAGCCGCCGTAAACAAGCTGGTCGTAAATTTCATCGGCTATCAGCATGATATTGCGCCGTACCGCCCACTGGGCCAGGGCGTCGCGCTCCTCTTCCGAATACAGAATACCGGTGGGGTTGGAGGGTGAGTTGATTATGCAAATGCGGGTTTTAGGGGTATAGCAGCGCTCCAGCGCTTCAACCGTTACTTTAAACCCTTTGTCGGCCCCGGCAGGGGCAAAAACAGGCACGCCCCCGGCAATTTCCACCATGGCCGGGTAGCTTACCCAATATGGGGCCGGTATAATGGCTTCATCACCCGGATTAAGCAGCGCCATTATGGCGTTGAACAGGCACTGCTTGCCGCCGTTGCCTATAAGTATATGGCTGGCTTCGGCCCCTGCGCCGTAATTACGGTTAAAATACTCCGCTGCGGCCTTGCGCAGCTCGCTTATGCCGGATTCAGCCGTGTATTTGGTAAAACCGCTTTCAATGGCCGCTATGGCCGCATCTTTTATGGCCCTTGGCGTGTCAAAATCCGGCTCGCCCAGAGAAAGGCTTATAATGTCGCGCCCTGACGCCGCAAGCTCCTGCGCCAGAGCATTCACAGCCAGAGTGGCCGAAGGCTTCAACTGTACAACTCGCTCTGCCAACTGCATGATAACTGCCCTTTAAAATACGGTTTATACCTAAATTACAAACGACTTGCCTCATCCGCCAAATTAATGATTTTGTAGCATTTTACAGCCTATATGTAAATTTAAATCCGGTCTTGCTACCGTCATTCAAAATACGCTTGAAAGGTAATAAAGGCGGATGGGATGAAGATAGATTTGCTTGATCTGGACGTTGCCCAAATTAGCAAGGGTGGAACGTGTAGCACGAAAGTATATCTGATGGGGGGGGCATATCATAGCGGGTGGTTTTTTGTTTCGCTTCGTATTACCTGCTCAACGGGCCGATGCCACAATAAAAGGAAATGGAAAATAAACTTTTTCAAAAGGTTACTTTCCATTTCCTCTCAATTTTCGTGATCGCGGCGCAACCGCATCATCAAATATCTTTACTAAAACTCTTCCATCATTTTAATGCGGTTTATTTTGGCGCGGCAGCAGGCTTGTTTATACTCAAGCTGCATTTTGAACTGCTTGGCCTCGTGCAGTTGCGCGGGATAAAAGCGGCCCTGGGCGGCATTTTCCAAGGCGTAAAGCTGGCGGATATAATCTTGCCAGAGCCTTGTCTCATCTTGCAGCTCCTGCAGGCATGCGGACAACTCCATAAGCGAATCCGGCAGGGTGTCACTTTGGGAAAGAGCGCTTTTGGCAGGAGCTTGCGGGGGCCGGATCATGTATTATTCCCCTTCGCTGGCAGGGTCCGGCGGCAATTCCGGCTCAATTACCAGATTGGTCATAATACGGCGGCGCTTGGGCTTTTCAGATTCAGCAGCACTGCTTGCTGTTCTAAGCTTGGGGCTGGGCAGGCCGTTATAAAACATCCAATACCCAGGCAAAACTGAAGAAACACAATCAGGGTTGCTCAGCTTCAAATTGGCCCGCATAAAAGCCGCCAGTGAGAGAGCCATGCCCCAGTTTGCATCCGGGCTGGACCAGCCGTAATTTTTGGAGGCGGTATTCTTGAATTCTTCGGCATCCATAAGGCTAAGGCTGAGGCCACGCTCTTGCGGCGCAAGGTTAAACCCGGCCTGGGCCAGAAACTCCGTGCCCAAATCCAGATCCGCCCCGGCAGGGTACACCGTTATCAGTACCGGAGCCTTGGTTTTATGCGCGATGCGCGCGTTGAAAAGCCAGAAAAGCGGGTGTAGCGCAGGGGCAAGTTCCGCCCGCTCAAGGGCTTTGGGCCAATGCGTATTCGGCCCGGCAAGGCAAGATACACCACGATTATCGGCCTTTACTTCCAAAGAAAAGGCCTTGAGCAGATCAAGCAGATCATCAAAGCCCGCCATATTTGTAAGCTTACCGGTAAGTTTTACAGAACCTCCGGCAAAAAGAGGCAGGCTCAACATTGGAGCGCACAATACGGAATCAAGCATACAATCCGCCACTGCGGGTAAATCCAGATCCACCACGTTGAAACCGGCATATTCCACAGTATCGCCCAAAATCTGCACTTGGCTGGATAGAGCCTGAAACAAGGGCCGCAGTAGAAAGGTAAGCTTTTTTAACTCGGTCTGCGGCCAGTTGGGCAGGCTGATGCTAATTTTCACATTCCACGTCAGAGCGGCTACAAGCAGCGCTATAACCGCCGGTTCGGGCAGCCCGGCCGGAATTTCCAGTTGGGGCGGCAATTGCCCGGAACACTCCAGAGTTGCGGGCAAGCCCTTGGACCCCGGCACCACCAATGCCAGACGCGCCCCAAGGCTGGGCATGAATTGCGCAAGAGCGCCCAGATCGGCGCTTTTCATGCCAACATCGCCGGTAAAACGCATTTTACCAGGCTTGGCCGCGCCAAGAAACGCCATAAGGTAGAAAGTAAGTACGTCGTCACCCACAAAAATAGTTTTATTGTGGTAATCAGGCAAGTTGCCGCCGACCAGCTCCAATATGGCCGGGCCAGTCTCGCTGGGCTTCCATTCGTGCGGCACCCCGCATTGCGCGAAGGCTTTTACGCAATCGTTAAGCGCGGCGGAGCGCGGCACCTGCGGCAAGACGAGTTTTTTTCCGGCAGCGGCGGCCAAAGCCACCCATAGCCTTGCATAGGCGGAAGAAGCCGGACCGGGCAGGTTTACATCAACCGGCTGACGGGCGGGGGCCAGATTGAATGGAGTATAGGCTTGTTCGGTGTTTTGGGCTTGAATATCCAAATCTTGAATCAACCCGAACAGTTGCCGGATCAAACGCGGGTTGCGGCTTATTTTACTGGCTCGCGCCTCCCATGCGCCGCGAATTTCTTTTTCCGACCTGATTATGGCCGGGGTGGCGGCATGCGCCTTGCCCTTGCGCAATTTTTGCATGAGCACGGAACGGCGTGCGAGCAAACGAATGACCTCTTCATCCAGTTTGATTATTTCTTCGGACAGGCTCTGCTTCGGCCTGCGCCCGTCTTCTTTTGCGTCTCTGGGTTTAAAATTGCTGGGCATACGGTTCATCCGTTAGTTTTATACTGTTTACCATGAAAAGAAAATTTACGATAACTTATCATAAATTTTGTTGCAAACACTTCGCTAAAATACCAAACGCGGCGCGACGGCCAAAAGGGCAGCAGGCCACAAACCGGGCGCCTCTACAGGTTGATCAGCTCAACATCTTCCGCCTTAACCTCGCGGCCCAGAAAAATACCGCCGGTACGGGCAAAACGCGCCGTATCGTCCGTGGTCATAAAGGCAAGGTGGCCAGCGCCGCTTTGCGGGTTGAGACCGCCCATGGCCGCAAGCTCATCTTCCACCGCCCTGGCGGTGGTTGCGGCGGAATCTACTATGCGCACGCCTTTGCCGACAACCTTTGCAATGGCGCCGGCCAGCGCCGGAAAATGTGTGCATCCCAGCACCAGACAATCTGGGCCTGCGCCTCCGGCAGCACTGTTCCGGAACAAAGGGGTCAGGTAACGTTCAGCTACCGATTCCACAATAGGCCCGTCCAGCCAGCCTTCCTCAGCCAGAGAAACGAATAACGAGCAGGCCTGGGAGCTGACCTTGGCCTGCGGGCTGATGCGCTGTATTGCCTTATGGTAGGCCTGGTTTTTTATGGTCGATTCCGTGGCTATAACTGCAATTGCGCCATTTTTGGTGGCAGCGCAGGCAGCCTGCGCGCCTGGCTCCACCACGCCTATAACCGGCAAATCAGGCCAAAGGGCTTTAAGCGTATCCAGCGCGGCAGCGCTGGCCGTGTTACAGGCCACAACCAGCAGCTTTATGCGGCGCTCCACCAGTTTGGCTGCGGCCTGAGCCGCATAGCGGCTTACAGTTTGCGAGCTTTTGGTGCCGTATGGGAGCCTGGCGGTGTCGCCAAGGTAGAGCATATCTTCATGCGGCAGGCGCTGCTGTATGGCGCGCAGCACTGTAAGGCCGCCAACGCCGGAATCAAACACGCCCACAGGCAAATCAGTTTTCATTTATATATCCGCTAGAGCATTTTAACTTTGAAAAGTTACATACGCTTTTTGAAATATTAAAATAAGTGTTCACCAAAAGACATAAAAATTAAAGCGCCATTTAAACTTTTTTGAAGTTAACATGCTCTAATTACAAAATTTCATAAGTGCTTACCACGAGGGGCGCATGCAAAGAGCCAAGGGCTTTTTCCAAAATAATGCCATCGCGCGTGGGCAGGTCATACCCAAAAGTCGCCCTTATGCCAAGGGTTACAAACTGCACCGCCCTATCCATGGCCATGGGCAGGCTTTCGCCCTGCAAAAGGCAGCCGGTGAGCACGCTGGTAAAGGTATCGCCCGTGCCGGGGTAAAAGGCGGGAATATACTCACAGTCCACCTTCCAGAAACGGCCCTCGTTACGGTTGTAAGCCACGGCCGCGCTACCGCCCTTGATTTTACGCGCCAAAGGCACGCTGGTTATAACGGCATATTCCGGGCCCATCTCCGCAAGCCTTACAAGCCAATCTTTAATCTCCAGCTCATCCATATACGCGCTGCGTTGGTCCACGGCAGCATCGGGCATTGGCTCGCCCAGCAGCAAGGCGGCTTCCGTAAGGTTGGGCGTTATACAGTTGGCCTTGCGCGCCAGCCAGCGCAAGCTTTCCACCATTTCCATGCTCATGGTGGGGTCCAGCTTGCCGTTGTCGCCAAGCACGGGGTCCACCACCGCCAGCCCGCCTTCAAGCAGGCAGGTGTCTATACACTCAGCCACGGTTTTGGCCTGCCCCGGCGAGCCCAAAAAACCGCTGTAAACGGCGTCGAAACGCAGGCCCAATTTTTGCCAGTGGGCCAGAAAATCGCGCATGGGCGCGCTTAAATCCACAAAGCAAAAGTCGTCAAAGCCGCCGGTTTGAGTGGACAATACCGCCGTGGGCAGTGGGCATACCTGTATGCCCATACCGGAAAGCACCGGAATGGCAACGGTAAGCGAGGCCCGGCCAAAGCCGGATAAATCATGCACGGCCGCCACGCGCATTACCGGATAACGCATATCTCCCCCTTGGTTGACACCAAAGTATATACCAACAGTTGGCTTTTTATGGAAGTGGGGAAGCCGCGCCTTAAAGGCATTTCAGAATTAAAGCGGCGCGTTGCCGTGATCATGCCGCAGCAGGTAATCCAGAGCGTCAGACGGGATGAGCGGACGGGAGAAGTAATAGCCCTGCGCATACATGCACCCTATGGAGCGCAAAAGATCCGCCTGCCCGCACTGCTCTATGCCTTCGGCAATCACATCCAGGCCAAGGTCCTTGCCTAATGACACGAGGTTGCGCACAATGGACTCCGCCGGGCTGTCTGCCGGCAAATCCATTATAAAACTGCGGTCTACCTTCAGGCTATCCAGCGGCATAAGGCGCAGATAACTGAAAGATGAAAAACCTGTGCCGAAATCGTCCAGGCAAAAACGTATTCCAGCTTCACGCAGTTTGCCCATGGCGCTTATAACCTGACTGCCGTAGTCCAAAAATACGCTTTCGGTAATTTCAAAAACAAGCTGGCGCGGGTTAACTCCGCTTTTTTCAAGTATTGCCAGCGCATCGCGCCAAAAACGCCTGGCCATAAGCTGCTTGCCGGATATATTCACATGCACGTTAAAATTGTCATGCCCCAGCGCTTTGTTCCACTCAATAATCTGCAGACTCGCCATTTTAAGCAATTCAAGGCCAAGTTCGTTTATAAGGCCCGTTTCCTCGGCAATGGGTATAAAAGTAAGGGGGCCTACCATCTCGCCGTTACGCCGCCAGCGCATAAGCGCCTCAAAACCGTATACCTTGCCGTCGGCCGTTTGAACCAAGGGTTGGTAATGAACCTCTATTTCCTTACGCTCCACGGCGCCGCGCAAATCGCTTTCTATTACCAGCGCGGACATGGTTTCTTCACGCATGCGCTTGTTGAATACCGCAAAGCGGCCGCGACCATGGCGTTTGGCACGGTACATGGCGGTATCGGCGTCGCGCAGCACCTCTTCCGGCGATCCGCAGCCAGCGCTGTTTAAAAATATGCCCATGCTGGCACTTATTCTTATATCCTGACCATTAAAAACAATCACGTCGCTCAAAGCCTTGCTTATGCGCTTGGCAATATGCACAGCCTGGGCCGGACGCTCCAAATCGGCAATGAGCAGGGCAAACTCGTCGCCGCTAAAACGGGCCACGGTGTCGGCATCGCGCACGCATTGCAAAAGCCTTTCCGTAACACGGTTGAGTATTTTATCACCCGCCCTGTGCCCAAAGGTATCGTTAATGCTTTTAAAATTGTCCAAATCAAGGTGCAGCACGGCAAATATATATTCATTATGACGTTTGGCACGGCGTATGGCCATGCGCAATCTATCCATAAACAGCGCGCGGTTGGGCAGGCCGGTAAGAGGATCGTGAAAGGCCTGATGCACCAGCTTTTCTTCAGTCTGTTTGCGGCTGGCAATGTCTTCTATAAACGCTTCATAATACAGAGTTTCGCCATTAAGACCCCACACGCGCCTGGCATTGACGGACACCCACACCAAGGTGCCGTCGCGCATGGCCGCCTGAAACTCCATTTTTTTCACCCAGCCGCGCACTTCCAAAAGCTCGGAAATGGCCTGATGCATCTCGACTGTGTAACTTATATGCCCGCCCGGCTGCTTGTAGGCTTCAAGCAGGGCGTCCGCCGAGTCATAGCCCAAAATGCGGGCCATGGCGGCATTGGCTGAAATAATGCGTCCATCTGGCGCAATTTGCACAATGCCCTCGGTGGAGTTGTTTACCATTTCTTGGTAACGCGCCTCAGCCCCGGCCAAGGCTTGCTCCGCCAGATGCCGCCCGGCGCTTTCCTGCCGCAGCCGCTCCTTAAGATCATCAAGCTCAATGGCACGCACTTTCGCGGCTTCCTCCGGCTTTGCGCCGGACCTCCAATATATGAACAGTGAGGCAACGGCAAGGCATGACAGCGCCAAGGCCATAAGATAAAAATTGATGTTGCGGATGTGCCGCGCGACGTCATCCCCACCTGCGGCAGACGTGCCATACACAATATGCGCTCCGCCCATATGCGCCAATATGGCGCTACGGCTGTGGTACAACGTGTTTGCAAGCATAACGTGTATGACGTCGGTAGCGCCTGGCCAGGAGTATCCGCCAGCGGCGTAGGCCTCGGGCAGGCGCGCAAGCTCTTGCTCCGGAATGTTGTTTGCGCAAGAAGCCATTGTGCTGTTGTCATCAGACAACAGCAGCAGGTAATCCACCTTTGCGGAATCGCAAAGCATTTTAAGGCGCGGGCTTAACACGGCGTTTTCCATGCCAGCCTCGCGCATATCGACATCCAGCCGCGCCATTTCCGCTGCAATTTGCTCATGGCGCTTTTGCGCAGATTCTTGCTTTGCCTTGTGAATATAATTGGTGATAAAGATATAGTCGGCAGACAGCAACAAGGTTGCTGCCAGAAAAAGGAAAATATATGGCAATATGCGTAGTTTGGACATAAAATAACTGAGTAATTGTGTTATTAAAAAATCCGCCCATTCGGCACATAGACAACAATATCTATTATAAAAAACGTATTACGTCAATGCATGCAAAAAATATCAACTACTTACATTTGATATCGCGTTAGTATTTATGACAAACATAATTTGGGTAGGAAACCGCTTTTTCGCTCCTTTCATCGAACATGAAAATTTCTCGGTGCGTTTTGTCGATTTTGCGCCGGGCGAATATCTTGACTGGCGCGCGCTTAACGCAAAACACCCCATAGCCCCATCCGATATTTTGGTTGTGGGCGACAAAAGCCTGCCGCCACCTGTGCTGGGGATAGAGCGCTTTCCCTGCCTTACCGTGCTGTATGTGGTAGATTCGCACATTCACTCCTGGTACCCATATTACGCCCAAGCCTTTGATCTTTGCCTGGTAAGCCTTAAAGACCATCTGAATTCCTTTTCGGACCAGCGCCTGTTGCCGGAACAAGTGCGCTGGATGCCTCCCTGCTGCCTTACCGAGCCGGTAAGCCCCGATAGCCCCTTGGCCGCCAAAAAGGAATGGGACTTGCTGTTTGTGGGCACTGTAAACGAGCGCATAAACCCTGAGCGGGTTAAATTCATGCGTGATCTGCAAACCTTGTTGCCTTCATTTCACTACACTTCCGGCAACTTTAACGCGCTCTATCCAAAGGCCAAACTGGTGCTTAACCACAGCATAGCGGGAGATTTGAATTTTCGCGTGTTCGAGGCGCTGGGCAGCGGCGCCTGCCTGCTCACCCCCCGTATCGGGCACGGGCTGGAAGCGCTCTTCAATAACGGCGCAGATTTATTTCTATACAATCAGGACGATCTCGCAGGTTTGGCGGCATCGGCCCAAACCCTGTTGCAGGATGAAGACCTGCGCCTCAGGGTCGCGCGTAGCGGTTTCCGCAAGGTAACCGCCAATCACCTTGGCACACACCGTGCCGCCGAACTGCTTGATATTATTGTCAAGTGGCGCGCGGATGGAACAGACCAACGCCTAATTAAGCGCCGTCTGCGCGAAGCCCCTGACATACACAAACAATATTTGCGCCTTATTTACCTGCTGCTGGCCGAAAACCTGCCGGAACTGCCTGATTTGCGCACGGCGTATCTTGCCGCTGCCCAAAAAAGTGATTAGAAGCTATCTGAAAAAGACATAGTGGACCAAGACAGATTTATGAGCGCTGGGAACCGCCCAAGCCAGCCAGATGTAGCCCGTATAGCCAAAGCGCAACAGTTTTTGGCTGAAAAACCAGATAAATGGCGGTACTGCAGGGGTATTGTTTTGAGGCCCCTTGGCCTCGCAGTTTATAAAGAAAATGATAATTTATTGATTTTACAATTGTTTTTTCAAAAACTTGATATTGTCCCAACAAATGAAAAGGCGGTTGAATATGGCTAAACTCGCTAGCGACATTATAAAAGATCATTCCACCGAAGGTTGCTCACTGCGCGAGCGCTTTTTCACTGAAAAGGCCGAGTTGGTGGATAAAGCCGCATTTATGATTGCCGTTGCCTTGGCTAAACAAGGCAAGCTGTTGCTTTGCGGTAACGGCGGGAGCGCCGCCGACGCCCAGCACGTGGCCGGAGAATTTGTAAACCGCTTTATTATGAACCGCCCGCCCCTGCCCGCCATTGCCCTGAGCACCGATACCTCGGTGCTTACCGCCATAGGCAACGACTTCGGCTACGATCTGGTATTTTCCAAGCAAGTGCAGGCCTTGGGCTGCCCCGGCGACGTGCTGCTGGCCATATCCACCTCCGGCAACAGCGGCAACGTGCTTAAAGCCATTGCCGCCGCCCGTGAAAAAGGCATGCAGGTTATAGGCCTTACCGGCGGAAAAGGCGGAGCCATGGCAACCCTTTGTGACCTGCTCATAAACGTCGACCACCCCAGCACCCCGCTGGTGCAAGAGGTGCATCTGGCTGTTGAGCACCTTATCTGCCTGCTCTGCGACCATTATCTGTTTGAAAATGTGCAAGCCATGCGGGAATATCTGTAATAGCTCCCTGCTCCGCGCGTTAGCTGGCGCCAATAGTTTTGGGTGTAAAAACAGTCATAATACTGAAAAATAACCATAAGCTTTTACTGTAAAATGTTTAGAGGAGCCTGCCATGCCTATTTTTGAGTTCAACTGCCCAAAATGCCAACATAAATTTGAGGACCTGGTGTTCGGCGCGGCCCTGCCGCCCTGCCCCAAATGCGGGAACGCAAAAACCGAAAAAATGCTCTCGCGCCCCACCATACACTTTGCCGCGCCCAGCCGCGTAGGCCAAACCGTAACCTACCCCTCATCCGGCGGTGGCGGCTGCGGCTCGTGCGCCGGAGGCAACTGCGGCAGCTGCGGGCACTAAAAATGCGAGAGAGGGGAGAAGGAACCCTTTGGAAAGGGTTGCCTTCTCCCCTCTCTCGCGCTCTCTCCCCTCATCTTCCTAAACTTTTTAATTAGTTATTCTTGAATGGCGCCATAAAAAGAAGGTGCCTCCGTACTCAAATTTTTGAAAAGGTGGCAGTTTTTATTTGTTAATATAAAAAATAAATAATTATCTATAATTAGGCTAAAGTCAGATTCAAAACTAATAGTTCAGCATAATCTCCCCCATAAAAACCCCTTATAAAAAGTTTTGAAGGATAGGATGGGAGAGCACGAGAGGGAAGGTAAGGAAACTTTTTCAAAAGTTTCCTTACCTTCCCTCTCGTATTCTTACAACGCGGCGAAGCCGCATCCACTAATCCTTATTTCCAGCCTCGGCGGCGTTATAGAGTTCTTCCAGAATTTCTTTGCCGCCGGCGTTTTTGATCATTTCGGCAAGCTCGCGCCCTATGTGTTCGGCGTCGGCGCATTTGCCGCGCATTTGCTTGCGTATTATGCGAGCGCCGGAGAGATCGGCCACAAGTCCGTCCAGTGTTATGGAATCGGCGCCATGCATGGCGGCGTGGGCGGCTATGGGGGTTTGGCAGCCGCCTTCAAGAGCATTTAAAAAGCCCCGTTCGGCCTCGACACAGCAACGGGTTGCGGGGTGGTTGAGAAAGGCCAAGAGTTCCGCCACATCGGCGCGGTTTTCGGCATATTCTATGCCCAATGCGCCTTGCCCGCTGGCTGGAACAAAATCTTTAACCGGCAGAATTTTTTCTTTGGGGGCAGTAAGGCCAAGGCGCTTCATACCGGCGGCGGCCATGATAATGGCGTCAAACTGGCCTTCTTCCAGCTTGCGCAGGCGGGTATCCACATTGCCGCGCAGGCTTACCACCTGCAGATCCGGGCGCAGGGCCAGAAGCTGGGCCTGGCGGCGCAGGCTGCTGGTGCCTACCACGGCCCCTTTGGGCAGGTCTTCCAAACCGGCGTATTTTACTGAAAGCAGCATGTCCGCCGGGTCTTCGCGCTTGGGCACCACGCCCAGCACAAGGCTTTGGGGCAACTCCATAGGCACGTCTTTCATCGAGTGCACGGCCAGGTCGGCCCGGCCGTCCAAAAGCGCTTCTTCAATTTCTTTTACGAACAAGCCTTTTCCGCCTACTTTGGCCAGCGGCACGTCCAGAATGATGTCGCCCTTGGTTTTGAGCACCAGCAGTTCTATCTGCAAACCGGCATGCTGCCGGGTAAGCAAACTTTTTATATGTTCGGCTTGCCATAGGGCCAGACGGCTGCCCCTGGTGGCAATGGTCAGTTTTTTCATAAGATTTTCCACGTTATGGTTAATGTGAAACGAGCGCCACGGGGCGCTACGGTATTCATGGCTTATATAATAGAGCGGGTTTTGGCAAGAATAAGTGAGGCCGGAGTAAGGCGCACCCTACTCTTTAGTCATTTGTTCAGATTTTGCCTCGTCCTTCTGCCTGCTTTTCAGAAAGCTCTTCTCTTCACCGGCCATTAATCTTTGAATATTGCCCCGGTGCTTTACAAAAATAAGCAGCATGACGGCCAAGGCAAAAGGGATAAGCTCAAAACGGCCGAACATGGCCAGAGTAATGGGCAGGCAGGTGGCCAGAGTTAGGGAGCCCAGCGAGACGTAACCCGAGCGCCAGATAACGGCCACGCAGATAAGGGCGGATACCAGCAAAGCCGGAAAAGACAGCGGAATGAACACGCCAACGGTGGTAGCCACGGCTTTGCCGCCTTTAAAATCAAGAAAAATGGAAAAAAGGTGCCCAACCAGAGCGCAAAGGGCCACCAGGCTGGCCCACAGAGGGAACCCCAGCACATGCAGCGCGTACCAGGTGGGCAAAAGCCCTTTTAGCGCGTCAAACACCAAGGTGAGCACGCCGTATTTGAAGCCGCACAAGCGGGCCACATTGGTGGAGCCCACGTTTTTGCTGCCCTGCTCGCGCGGGTCTATACCGCAAAAAACCTTGGCGATAATCAAACCAAACGGAATAGAGCCCATCAAGTAAGCGGCCAGGCATATACGTGCCAAAGGCTGCAACAAAATATACTCTTTAAGCGAGCCATAGTCTCCGTCCAGTACCTTGATCTCCGGTGTAAGAAAAGAAGCTGCGGCTATGGCGGCAATAACGGCAAAACCTAAAATCTTTTTCACAATACCCTCTGATTTTGTGATGAAAAAGCGTAAACTAGGTACCCGTCCAATATACTGCCAAAATATGGGGTAAGGCAATATTATAGTGCCGGATACTGGCAGTTAAAAGCACAGTGGACTAAGTCATATTCAAAAGATCTGGGCTGATTCGCCGCGTCCTGCGGCTCACCCCTGCGGGGCACCGTCATTTCATTCTGGTGTCCAATTTTGCTTTCCTGCAAAATTGTCCGCCCAGACCCGCAAGGGTGTAGCTTGTATTGCGAAAGCACAACAGTTTTTGGCTGAATAACTATATAGCAGGCAATACTGCTGGAGTGCTATTTCGAACCCCCTTGACCCCGCAACTTATGTTAAATTGATAGCACCAACAAAGCAGATACAGGAAGACCTCAAAGGGCACAATATGCCCGCCAATGGCCCTATACTACTGGCCTTCCATTACCAGCTCCGCCGCATAAAAAAACTCGGATAAGACTGAATCCGGCGGAGTTTGGAACTCGCGCGCCAGTTTATACTCAGGGTGAGCGGTCAAAAATTTCTCCGCCTGCTCCCTGTTTTCCGCCGGGTTAAGAGTGCAGGTCATATAAATTATGCGGCTGCCGGGCGTTTTTATAAGCGCCTTATGCGCGGCGGCCAAAATATCGCCTTGCACGGCACAGAGTTTTTCAACATCCGCCCGCGTGCGCCGCCAGCGTATCTCCGGCCTATGCGACAAGGTGCCCAGCCCGGAACAGGGCGCATCCACCAGCACCGTGCCGAACATATTCTCGAACCCAGCCTCTGCGGCGGAACCGGCAAACACCTCCGGCTTGGGCAATGCCGCTTTTTTGGCCGCAGCCAGCTTGGCAAAGTCAATGGTGCATTCGTTGCCGTCACAGCCATGCTCTATAACGGGCTGCGGCGGCAAACCCAAACGCTCCAGCTCGCTTTGCAGGCCTTGCAGGCGCTTTGTATTGGGGTCGCCAACCGTATGCACGGCAATGCCGCTTTCCAGCAAGGCCAGGGTTTTATTACCTCTGCCCGCGCAGGCATCCCACAACGGCCCGCCCCATTCCGCAGGGCGCAGGCTGAACAACGCCTCATAAGCCGCGCCGGACTGGCGGCTTGCCAGCCCCCGCTTATGCCAGTCGCGCATGGGCAAACGGCTCCCAGGCTCTAGCACCCAGCAGGCCGGTTGCAGCAGCCGCGCGTTTTGCGCCTGTAACTCCTGTGTAACTTCCTCTTTTTCCGCCTTGCTCAGGTTAACCCGCAAGGCCTGCGGCGCGGCGCGCAAACCCGCCTTTAAAAACGCCTGCGTGCTTGCAGGCCCGTAAGCCTTGAGCCACATTTCCACAATCCAGTCGGGCATGGCGTGCAAAAGACCCAGCACCTCCGCCGAATCCGCCGCCCGGCCAGTTACGCCGGCGTAAAAAGCCTTGTTCTCATACTCCGCTTTTCTGCCGCGTATGGCCCCGCGCAACACCCCGTTGGCAACCTTGCCCAAACCCTGCCCGAAACGGTTGGAAACCAGATTGACCACCCAGTTTACCGCCGCATGCTCAGGTATGCGCGTATGCATTATTTCGTACAGCCCCTGCTCCAGCGCCAGCCGCATCTCCACCGGCAAGTTATCGGGCTTTGCAAGCTTTTGCCGCAAGAACCACTCCAGCCGCAAATGGCAGCGCAGCACGCCGTAAAACAACTCCGTACACAAGCCCTTGTCCGTAGGCACCAGTTGCGAAGCCTCGAGCTGCTTGTCCAACGCCGCCTGGCTGTCCGCCTGCCCGCCAATAACCCTGCCCAGCGCCAGCAAACTGGCCGCCCTGGGATCATTGGAAGCCCTGTTTTGAAGACCTTTTGCCATAATATTTTTTTGATTGGTTTTTGCCTCCGGCGGGCGGGCTCTGCCCTGCACCCGCTGGGGCCTCAGGCCCCAGACCCCATTGGGGGGTATTGTGAGGTGTTGGTTATTGTTGTTGCTTATCGCTGTCTGCGGCTTTCGCTGGTAACTGCCGGGCTTTTTCGCTGCGTGCGGCGGTGGCATGGCGCCCTAAAAAAGTTCTACCCTCAAACAACAAAGTCTAAAAAAACATCACGCTATACCCTAATTTACAGCACAAGCCATATAAAATGCGCCCCTGCCGCTTCCACGTTCGGTGAAAACCGTAACATAAATTTCAAGCGCCCAAGCGCTACAATGGGGTCTGGGGCCTGAAAGAGCATCGCCGCAAGTACTGCCTCTCTTGCATTGGTCGAGGCGAGGCTGTTGTGCCTTGGCCTCACATGCCACACCAGCGGGTGCAGGGCAGAGCCCGCCCGCCGGAGGCAAAAATAACTCTTAAAAAACTCTTCTAAAACTTGCCAGTACCGTTTTTTCTAGCCAGTTTGGCCAGTTCTGTCAGGCGACGGTCGACCATTTGAAAGATGGAGCCGGGGGTAAAGGTGCCGTCTTTGCGGCGCACGCCGCAGGAGAGTCCGGTCAAGAGTTCCATGGCCTGACTTATGTGTTCCACGGGGTAGATGTGAAACTGGCCTTGCCGCACGGCCTCGCGCACGGATTTTTTGAGCATGAGGTGCTCGATGTTGTCTTTGGGCAATATGACGCCTTGGCTGCCGGTGAGGCCGTGGCGGCGGCAAACCTCGAAAAATCCTTCCACTTTGTGGGTAACGCCGCCCACGGCCATAATCTGGCCGGACTGGCTGAGGGCGCCGGTAAAGGCCAGGTCAAGGCGCAGGGGCACTTCGGCTATGGCGGAGAGGAGAGCGGCCAACTCCGCGCCGGAGGCGGAGTCGCCTTCAATGCCCACGTAACTTTGCTCGAAGCAGATGCTGCCTGTGAGAATAAGGGGCTTTTTACGGGCAAACTGCGCCACCAGATAGCTTTTGAGAATCATGATGGCCTTGGTGTGAATGGGGCCGCCAAGCTCGGCTTCGCGCTCGAGGTCTACGATGCCGCCGTGGCCCACGCCCACGGTGCAGGATATCTGATGGGGCAGGCCGAACTCGTAGTCTCCGTAGCCGGTGACGGAAAGGCCGTTGACAGTGCCGGTATCCTGCCCGCTGGTGCGCACTTTTATGAGCTTGCGGTCATATTCTTCCATAAACAGCTCTTCCACCAGATTTATGCGGAAGTCGCGGGCCTCCATGGCCTTGTTAAGATGGGCGCGGCAGACCATATCCGCCCCGGCCATGCGGGCGTGGGCCGAAGCCTCCACCATGAGCTCGCGCAGCAGCGGGAACTCGAGGGAGAGGTTTTTCTGATCTTCCAGCAGGAGCGAGCCGAAATCCACCAATCCGGCCAAGGCGTCGCGGTCAAAGTGCAGGAGGCCGGCCTCTTCGATAATGCGGCGCATCTGCATAAGGTATACTTTTATGCCTTTGCCGTTGCGCGGCATATGGCCGGTCATTTGGGCCTTGATCTTGAAAAGCTTGCTGAAGCGCGAATCGGCGGAGAGCAGCGCCTCGTACATCTCATCGTTGCCGATGAGCAGCACCTTGATTTGCAAGGGCAGTGGGGCCGGGCGTATGCCCTTGGTTTTTACGCCGTCGCCCTCGCCCAGATCGTCCATTTTGGCCTGTCCGGAGCGCAAGGCGCGCAAGAGTCCCTCCCAGGCTTGCGGGTGCTGGATTATATCATCCATCTGCAGCACCAGAAAGCCGCCGTTGGCCTTGTGCAGGGCCCCGGCCTTGATGAGGGTGAAGTTGGTTACAAGAGCGCCCATTTCTGATTCGCGCTCTATGCAGCCCAATACGTTGGCGGCGGTGGGGTTATCTTCAAGCACAATGGGCGAACCCACGGTGCGGCTGTTGTCCACAAATATGTTTACGTCGTAGCGGTGGGCGATTTCGTCAAAATGGGGGCCGTCAGGCAGGCCGAAGGGGTGCTGCGGGCCGCCCTGCCCGCTGTGCTCCGGCGGCAGAAAATAATCGAGACTTTCCAGAATATCTTCCTGCAACTCGCCAAAGTAGCCTTCCGGCAAAGAGCCATTGCAAGAATTTTTGAATTTTTCCGCCACGGGGGCAATAATGGAGCGGATTAACTCTGCGGCGGCCTCGCGCTCCAGCGAGCGCTCGTTATCCATAAGGTCCTGCTCCATACGGCCCAGTTTGCGCAGGTAGCCGTGCATGGAGTTGGCCAGGTGGTCGCCCTTGCGCTTCAAATCGTCGCGGGCCCCGTCGTCCAACTGGTCGAAATCCTGCTCCGAAAGGCGCTTGCCTTGCACTACGGGGTATAGCGACATGGTGCCGCTGTCATCCATATCCAGCTTGAACCCCTGCGTGCCCGCCACTTTATCCATATCTTGGAAAATGCGGCTTTTCTTGTTCTGAAAAGTGCCCATAAGTGACGAGCGGCGCTGGGTGTAGCTGTCGCGCTCCATATAAATGGGCAATTCCTTGCGAATGCGGGCCAAAGCCTTGGCCAAGGCGCTTTTCAGCTTCTGGCCCTGCCCGGCGGGCAGGCTAAGCAGCAACGGCGCGTCTGAATCCTCAAAGTTGTTTACGTACACCAAATCCGGCGGAGTAGCGCCTTTTTTGGCCTTGGGCTCGATAAAATCGTTAATCATATAGGTGCGGCCAAGGTTGACCTCACCAGAAAGGTATATGTTGTAGCCTGTTTCTTGAATATTCAGGGCCAGCTCAAGGGCGGCCAGCGCCCTTGGCTGCGGCGGCTCCAGCTTTTTGCGCAAGGGAATTTTGCTGCTGTCTTCATAGGCGATACGCTCCATGGGTAAGGAGGCGTAAAGCTTTTCAGCGGAAACGGAAACTGGCTTTTTACTCATAAAAACTGAAAACTCCACATAATTTATATAATACAGCGGCCGTACAGCGGCATAACCTCGTCAGTTACCACGCCGTAACGCCACCATCAAATCCTTAGACTGCACCGTAAAACCGCAACCCGAAACAATTACCCTGTTACGGCCCGTTTGTCATCTATATATAATAGAAGGCCGGCTCTTGTATAAAGCGAAAATATTGTGCCGGTCAGTTATGCCCGGCTGTGTTGGCTCAAAGGCGCCCCGAAGCATTAAGCCGCTGGACGTGGCCAATTAAAATGGGTATACACATTCCATTTTCAAAGGGTTACTTCTACACTTTCTCGAATCTTTACAAGCGCGGCACAGCCGCTTACAGCTAAAAAATACAACGGCAACCAGGTAATTTTAATTGTTTTTAATATTTGCAGCAGTTATATAGAGCCATGTATAATAAACGTTTTGTGCTACCTTTTGTATTGCCTGTGGCGTCTTTTGTGCTTGCGGTTGCCGCAGGCGCTGCTTTGTTGTGGTGGGACGCCAGCCAGCATGTGGGCCATGCCGATGTGTGGGACGCCATATTCATGTCCACTTCCGCCGTGTGTGTCACGGGGCTCTCCACGGTGGATGCGGTTTCTACCTATTCCGGCTTCGGCATGGCGGTTATGCTCGCGCTCATGCAATTGGGCGGCTTGGGTATAATAACTTACAGCACCCTGCTATTTTTCATACTTAGCCGTAAAATATCCCTAACCGACCGCCTGGCCGTGGGGCAGGCTTTACTTAGTGACCAGTCCTTCCATTTGGGTTTTTTTGTGCGGCGCATTGTGCTGGTGGTGCTGGGCATGGAACTGGCCGGAGCGGCGCTGCTATATGTTATGGAGCCGGAACGCATAGGCGGCTTCAATGCCTTGTTTCTGGCAGTATCGTCCTTTTGCAACGCAGGTTTCGCGCCTTGGAGCGACAACCTTATGGGCTGGCAGCAGCATAACGGCGTAAACCTGGTGGTTATGAGCCTTATTGTGTTTGGAGGCCTTGGTTTTGCCGTGCTTGACGAATGCCTGCGCCATTTGTGGCACAGGTTAAGATATTACACGGCCTTGCCATCGCGCCGGCCGTTTGCGCCCAAGCCGCGGCCCCTCAGTTTTCAGGCCAAGCTGGTTATACGTACAAGCCTGGCGCTGGTGTTTGCTGGAGCCGGGATATTTTTTCTGTTTGAATACTTTGTAAACAGCGACGATTTTTTTGACCCTTCAAAAGTAATACTGCCTGCGTTTTTCCAATCTGTAACCAGCCGTACAGCCGGTTTTAACACTGTAAATATCGGTAAGTTAACGGACGTTACACTGTTGGTGCTCATTGGCTTAATGTTCATCGGCGGGTCTTCAGGCTCTTGCGCAGGCGGCATAAAAACAGGCACTTTCAGGGTATTGGCCGGAATGGTCAAGTCGACATTACAAGGTAACAGCCAGGTAACAGTCGCCGGAAAGGGTGTGAGCTACCAAGTTGTAAACAAGGCCCTTACTCTGCTTATTTTCGCAATCATTACTGTTGTAGCCGGAACTTTTATGCTCACCCTTACCGAGGGAGGCTTCAGCACGCACGGCAAAACGCCTTTTCAGGTGCTGGACTTATTTTTCGAGACAGTATCGGCCTTTGCCACCGTGGGGCTTACCACAGGGGTCACGCCTTCTCTGTCCGACCCTGGCAAATTCATTGTCAGCCTCCTCATGTTCATAGGCAGGCTTGGCCCCATCTGGCTGGTTACAACCATTCAACAATTCCAAAGCGACAAGGCCTACAGGTTGCCGGAAAATGATGTAAGCGTGGGGTAGGCGAGTAAACTCATAGAGGATACAAGCCAGGTTTTGCCCTTTGTATAAGCTAAGGCCGCCGCAAAGCGGAGCAAGCCGGGGTTCACTTCCGGCGTGGCGAGCGAGGCGCGAGCGGCAGCGAGGCCGGCAATTTTGCGGGAAAGTAGCATTGGACGTGAGCAACGCGAGCGCCCCTAGGTTGTGCCTAATCAACATATATTTTGGAAAAAGCGGAGTCAGGCATGAAAAAGAAAGAAATCGGCATTATAGGCCTGGGCAAATTCGGCCTGCAACTGGGCATGACCCTTACCCAACTCGGGCACAGGGTGATTGGCCTGGATTATGAGACACAGCCGGTGCAAAGGGCCGATACCAGACTGGCGGCGGTATACTCCGGCGACGCGGCCAGCCTGCCGACCCTTGAGCAACTGCGCTTTCAGGATATGGATACGGTTATTGTAAGCGTGGGGCACTCCATGGAAAGCTCCATCCTCATCACCCTTAACCTGCAAAAACTGCAAACACGCCATATAATTGTAAAAGTTGTAAGCGCCCAACACGCCATGGTAATGGAGCGGCTTGGCGTGCATCAGGTGGTGCAGCCGGAGCGCGACGCCGCAATTCAAACGGCGCACCGCATAAACAACCCCGGCATGTTGGACTTGTTGCCCGCCGGGGGCGGAGTTATGTTGCAAGAGGCTATTGTGGAAAACTGGGCGGGCAAAACCCTTGCCCAGTTGGCCCTGCCCAGCCGCCTTGGTGTAATGGTGGTGGCCAAAAAAGACGGAGGAGAAGGCGAATTCGCCTTTGTGCCAGATCCGACCGCACCCCTGCGCCAAGGGGAGCGGCTGCTGCTCATAGGCAAGCCCGAAAAAATCTTACATTTAGCGCCATAGGAGTATCAGGGCGCGTTAACACAATCTACAGCCGTGCAAGCTTAAACTGAGCCAGCCATGCAAAGTAGCGCCCAGCACAAGAAATGAAAAATTTAGTCTAATATTATCGGCGAATTAGCCTTAAAAATCAACAAGATGTCTTTATTATTCTTTGACAGCGCAGGCGGGTGAGGCTATAGGCTTTGAAAACCCGCAGGACACCTGCCGGGCCGAAAATAAGCGTTGTTCCATCTTATTTATATCTTTCAGGAACAACAATCCACATAACCACAATCCGCAACAGGCCCATGGCCTGTATGCTGGTTTAGGTTCTGCATCCGACTTTTAAATCAAGGAAAGCATGGATACAGTCAATATCGTTCTAATTCTGTCGGTTGTGGCGGGCTTTCTTATGGCTTTCAGCCTGGGAGCCAACGATGTGGCCAACTCCATGGCCGCCGCCGTGGGCTCCAAAGCCATCACCATACGTCAGGCCGTTGTTATTGCGGCCGCCCTTAACTGCGCGGGGTCAATATTTTTGGGCTCGCAAGTGGCCGCAACCGTTGCCACGGGCATTATAGACGCCTCGCAAGTGCCGGATCACAACCTGCTTATGGTGGGCATGCTTGCGGCGCTGCTCTCTTCCGGCCTTTGGGTGCTTATAGCCACCGTAACCGGCCTGCCCGTCTCCTCCACTCACTCCATTGTCGGCGGCATAATAGGCATGGGCCTGGTTATTGGGGGGCCCTCGGTGGTGGAATGGAAGGTGCTCATCAGCATTTTTCTGGCCTGGATCATCTCGCCGTTTTTCGGCGCGTTTATAGCCTACCTTGTTTTCATACACATACGCAAAACCATACTGTACAGTAAAAACATGCTGCTTGGCGCAATGCGCTGGGCCCCCGTATGGATGGGCCTTACCTTTACGCTAATAGCCCTTTCCGTAATGTTTAAAACGCCCATAGGCAAAAAGATGCATTTTACCTGGGTGTCCGGCTCAATAGTGGCGGCGCTGCTCATGTTCATATTCATAGCCGGCAGCAAGTTCATATGGCCTAAAGTTTCAGCAAGGCGCAAGAACAACGGCGAAAAACCCGCGGCCCCCCCAAAGCAGGTGGAAGAGCTGTTCAGGCGCATGCAAATGGGCACGGCCTGCTATGTGGCCCTTTCGCAGGGGGCCAACGACGTGGCCAACGCCATAGGCCCGGTGGCCGCCATTTATATGATAGCCAAAAATCACCAGTTGCTCAGTTCCGTCGATATGCCGATTTGGCTGCTGATAATGGGCGGCGTGGGCATAGCGTTGGGCATTATGCTTATGGGGCACAGAGTTATGGGCACCGTTGGCGAGCGCATAACCAAAATGAACAACTCGCGAGGCTTTGCCGTAGCCTTTGGCTCGGCCACCACCGTGTTGCTTGCCTCCAATCTTGGCATGCCCGTTTCCACCACCCATGCCGCCGTGGGCTCGGTTGTGGGGGTTGGCCTGGCCAGAGGCTTTGGCGCGGTGGATTTTCGCGTACTTGGCAAAATAGTTTTATACTGGGTGCTCACCGTGCCTATTGCGGCCTTCAGTTGCATAGTAATTTTCTTTATTTTACGCGGGATATTTTTCTAAGGCCCTTTACACCGGCAAACTTTAATTTTATATCCGGCTGCCTTTACGGCGGAGGTAACAATGATTCGGCTCCCTTTTTTCGGTATGCTTACGCACAGATCCCCAATGTCCGGACTTTTGGAACACTATGAGCAAATTGCCAAAGGCATGGAGCTTATAGGAGAATCCATGGAGTGTTTCATCGGTTACGGCACAGAGGGGAGCCAATGCAAAGAATTTCGCTCCCTCATTGATGAAGTGAACGAAGTGGAAGACAAGGCGGATCAGATAAAACGCTACATCCGCAACCATACGCCGCGCGGCTTTATACTGCCCGTGGACCGGGTGCTGTTTTTCAACTACACCCGGCAGCAGGACGATATTCTGGATGCCGGGCAGAACAGCCTTTACTGGCTCTCCATGCGCCCCCTGAGCATACCGGAAAAATTTCAGAAAGACCTGATCTTTTACATGGATGAAGTAGCCCAGACCATACGCCTGCTGCGCCCCGCGCTGGAAGCCACCATAGCTCTTGTTACCGGCGAGACCATAGACCGCGAAGACGTTAAAACCTACTTTCGCGCCGTGCGCGCCAACCATAAACTCGTCACCAAAGCCCATAACGAGATTATACCCCTGATATTCAACAGCGATATGGACTTTAAAGACATTTACCTGATCATACACTTTATCAAGCAACTGCACGCCATGAGCCACAGCGCCGAAGGCTGCGCCGACATGCTGCGGGCGATGATTGCCAAGTAAGAATATGAGAGGATGAAGCCAGATTTATGAGATCTGGGCTGATTCGCCGCGTCCTGCGGCTCACCCCTTAGGGGCGGCTTCACTGCGTTGCGCCGTCCAATTCCGCTCTCCCGCAGAATTGTCCGCCCAGACCCGCAAGTGTAGCCCGTACCGCACAAGCGTAACAGCTTTTGGCAGGAAAGTTCCATAGCCAGTACGACTGCGGAGGTGCTATTTCGAACCCCTTGACCCGCAATTTGTGTATAAGTAAGTTTTGCCTAAAATTATAAGCTGCCCGTGTAACTGCGGGTGGCTTGTTTATTTCTTTTGAACAGCGCAAATATATTAACAGCCTGTGTGCATATTATATACCTGCGTATGTAACTACCCCACTAAAAATGCCCTTATAAAAAGTTTTGAAGGATAAGGATGGGAGAGCGCGAGAGGGAAGGAAAAGGAAACTTTTGAAAAAGTTTCCTTTTCCTTCCCTCTCGTATTCTTTCAATCGCGGCGCAGCCGCTTTCCTGTATGTCTATATTTAATAATCCACAACTTCCATAATTTGTATTTCGTTGCGCACGGGGTTTATTTTGCCCACGCGCACGCCTACGGTGTTGCCCACCGATACGCGGTCGCCAAACAGGCCGCGCGGGCCGCGCAGCACCAGGCCGGTTAGCAGCAGCACTACCGTTACCAGGTTGTTCACGTCGTCGGTTATTATCGCTTCCCAATAATTCAGGGCGCCTTTGCGCTTTTGCTCCTGCTGCTGCAAATAGAGCAGCTTCCAGTAGCGGGTGCGGAAACGCTGAATTTGCGCCGCGCTGTCCATACGGGCGCTTATTTGCGGCAGCAAGGCCTCCAGCGCGGCCTGATCCAGCCTGGGTGCTCCGTTTTGCAAAAACGAAACAATCTGGGCCTGGTTTATCAAATCAAGGTAACGGCGCATGGGCGCGGTAAAAGACGAGTACACCGACGCCCCTACCCCTGCGTGTGGCTTGGCTTCCAACGAAAGCCTGGCGGGCGGCATGCTTTTAAGCACCTGGTTCACTTCGTCAGGTCTGGTCCATACCCCCGCGCTTTCTCTGGGCAAATTGGCCACCTGCGTGCGGTAAATAAGCGGTATGCCTCTGTCGCGCCCCCAGCGGGCCAGCTCGCTGTTACACAAAATCATAGCCTCGCCCACCATCAGGTGGCTGCGCTCATAGTCCTCGCCAGGGGTCACATCCACCAGCACGTTACCGTTTTCATCCTTGCGCAGCGCAACATCCGGATCGTTGCGCTCGGTTATTACGGCGCCGTTATCTATGCGCCGCTGCCGCAGTATGAGCGACAACTCGTAAAAATCCCTAAGCCTTTGAGCGTGCTCCATCTCCGCCCGTCCAGACAGCGCGGCCTCGCTTTCATCCAGCGAGATATTGGCGGCGATGCGCCCATGGGTTATGCTTACGCCGGTTTCCCGCACATCCAGCTCTTCGCTCAAAAGGATGCTTACCCGCAGCATAAGGCGCTCTTCGCCAGCCCGCAGGCTGAAAACATCGCGGCACAGCGCCTCCGGCAACATAAAGTGCGCACCCTCGGGCAAATATAAGCTGGAAGCGCGGCGTAAAACCGCCTTGTCCAACGCTCCGCCGAAAGGCCAGACCAAGCTAGGGCAGGCCACGGCCACACTCCATTCATAACCGCCCGGCACCCTGCGCAAATTAGAGGCATCGTCCCAGTCTCTGGTACTGGCCGGGTCCACGGTAACAAAAACGCGCTCATCAGCCACTGCGGGCATTTGCTCCAATGCCTTGCCTGCTTCGGCCCACACTTCCGCGCAAGCCTCCGCATGCGGCGCATCCCAATCTGCAGCGCCGTCGTAGCCCGCGCGGTCCAGCAAAAAATTGTAATGCTCGGGCAAAATGCCCCAACTTACGGCCAGGGCCAGCGGCAAAAACGCATCTTCCACCCCGCCCTTGGGCGACAAATTTTTAGTAAGAATTTTCCAAATATTATCGGCATCGTGCGCGTCAGGGTCAGCAATGCGCTCCAAAAGCAAAGCGCGCAAATCCGCAGCAATCTCTTCTGGCGGCGCCTCGCCCGGCGCTATGCGCTGCTGAGCGCGAGAAGCCTCGTAAAGCTTGCGGAAAAACTCCGTGCCAGCTTGCACCACTTCCGCCAGCTTCTGCTCATGCGCCTCTTTTTGCAGGCGGGCCTCCACCTGCTCCGCAGTAAAAATCTCAAACCAAGGCGGAGAAAACCTGAAATGCGCTTTCTCACCCAACATGGCCATACCCAGCGCCGCAACCTGATCTATATCCGGCTCAGACCACAACAGCTCCGCAAACCACATAATATCGGCTTGCGCCACCTCGCCCTGGGCCAAATCCCACAATTCCCGCGTATTTATACCGGCCGCCAACTCCTCGCGCCTAGCCCTGTGCAGCTCCAGACGCTCCTCAATATCCGCCCTGCTGGCCGACGCGCCGTAAGCAGGCCCGGACCACGGCAAAAGGCGGCCCGGCGCCAGCCTCATCTCGCGCTTATTGATAGTGTAAAGGCGCAGTTGCGAAGCCTGCGCCTCCATAACCCAAGCCAACACCGGCCTATTGCCGTGCATAAACTCAACAATACAACCAGGTGCGGGAAACTTGACTAGCGGTGACGACATGCTCGGCCTTTAGTTGAAAGCGGCTGCGCCGCGTTACGGAAATTCGCGAGAGAAGGGGAAGGGCCCCTTTAAAAAGGGGCGATATATTCCCCCCTTTGATTCGCCGCGTCCTGCGGCTCACCCCTTCGGGGCGGCTGCGCTCCGCTGCGCCGTCCAATTCCGCCTTCCTGCGGAATTGTCGAGCTCTCCTATCCCCATCCCCCTAAACTTTTCAATTAGTTATTGTAGGAGGTGAGGTTAAATTAACTTTTGCTGATAATTTACGTTTATAAAAAATTCGCAAAATCTCCGGCGGGCCGGAGATTTGAATTTAAACTGTATAGTCAAGCATAGCTTATCGGCACAACATGCGTCCGCTTAAACTCCTACCAATATGACCCCTTCGCGGGCAAAGTCTCAAGCTATAGCCAGCAACTTGACTCAATGGCACAACACCAGCTTCAGCACACCGCCCCAATATCCATATGCGAGGTCCAGGAGCCGCCGTGACCAAAACTAGTTCGTGCGGCCGCACTGCCGTGCGGACCTTACTCGCAGCGCCGGGGGTGAACCCCGCCTTGCTCCGCTTCGCGGGCTAAAGCTTGAGCGTATTCAAGCATACAAAACTTACCGCCTGAACAGCCGCCAACCACACCGCCCCAACATTTATATGCGAGGTCCAGGAGCCGCCGCTCCTGGCGGGTGAGGGGGGTCCGGGGGGA
>JAVBON010000036.1:0-16872 GCA_031550525.1 Desulfovibrionaceae bacterium | reverse complement strand
ACCCCCCTCACACGCCAGGAGCAGCGGCTCCTGGACCTCGCATATGGATATTGGTGAGTTGTGGTTAGGCGGCTGTTTTGGCGGTAAGTTTTGGATGCTTGAATACATCAAGCTTTAGCCCGCGAAGCGGAGCAAGCCGGGGTTCACCCCCGGCGCTGCGAGTAAGGTCCGCACGGCAGTGCGGCCGCACGAACTAGTTTTGGTCACGGCGGCTCCTGGACCTCGCATATGGATATTGTGGCGGTGTGGTTAGGTGGCTGTTGTGGCGGTAAGTTTTGGGTGCTTAAATACATTAAGTTGTAGCCCGCGAAGCGGAGCAAGCCGGGGTACACCCCCGGCGCAGCGAGTAAGGTCCGCGCGGCAGTGCGGCCGCGCGAAATAGTTTTGTCACAGCGGCCCCCTTGACCCGCGAAGGGTTGCATTGATGGGTTGTGCTTGGACGGATGTTCAGGTGGTAAGTGAAGTTGTAAAATTGCACGATTAAGGTTGTGCGCGTGAAACGTAGCAAACCTGAATTGTTTTAACTTGCGGTTACTTTTGAGATATAATTCCTAGTATACTTGTGACACTATTTTGTGACAGGTATTTACCACTCCCTGACAAAAACTAACTAAAAAGTTTAGGAAGATGAGGGGGTGGGAGCTCGAGGGAGGGGGAGAAGGAAGCCCTTTTCAAAGGGTTCCTTCTCCCCCTCCCTCGAATTACTACAGTCCACTTCCATACATATTCCCCGAGGTTTTTATGAACATACTTATTCTGGGCGTTGGCAATATTCTGTTGGGCGACGAGGGCGTGGGCGTGCACACGGTGCGGGTGTTGCAGAACGGCTATGACTTTGCGCCCAATGTGCGGCTGATGGATGGCGGCACTTTGGGTATAAGCCTTATGGAATATATCGCGGAGAGCGATTTTTTGATTGTGCTGGATGCGGTACGCGGCGGCGGCGCGCCAGGCGCGGTTTACAGGCTGGAGGACGAGGGCCTGCGGAGCAGTTTGGGCCTTTCAGATTCCATGCACCAGTTGGATTTGGTGGATACGCTGATTATGTGCGAGTTGAGCCATGGGAAGCGCCCCAAGGCGGTGGTGCTGGGCATGGAGCCCCTGAGCATTTCGGACTTGAGCCCGGAACTGTCGGATGCTGGCAAAGCCAGCCAAGGCAAGCTGTGCGGCGCGGTGCTGGCGGAGCTGGCGGAGTTGGGTTTTCCGGCGCGGGCCAGAGTATAGCGACGGTTGGATGAAGAATGAATACAGGGATGAGGACGCGCTGGAAGAAAAGCATCTGGACGGCGGCCTTACGGCGTTATGGCCGCCTACGGACGCGCTGGATGTATCACTCATGTTCGTCTTAACGGCTCAGACATGACAATGGACATTGGCCGTAAAAATTGAGGGCAGGGCTGTTTTATGGCGAGAAAAGCCGGTTATGAAAAGGTTTTATAATGGCTATAACGCCTGTCGGCGGTGTATGTTAGGACATGAGTAAAAATAAATTGCCGGAATTGAATGCCTTTGAGCTGGCCGTGGTTTGGGGCAAAGCAACGGAGCCGCCCTTCAGCGGGGCGTTGGCGGCGGCCAGGGCGGCGGGCGTATATGTTTGCAGGGTATGCGCCGAGCCGCTTTTCAGGGGGGAAGACAGGTTTGAGGCCGGCTGCGGCTGGCCCAGTTTTGACGCGGCCATACCTGGCGCCGTGCGTGAAACGCCAGATGCCGACGGGCGGCGCACCGAAATAACCTGCGCCAAATGCGGGGCGCATTTGGGCCATATGTTTACCGGCGAGGGCTTTACGCCAAAAGGCGTGCGCCATTGCGTCAACTCCGTGTCATTGTATTTTGTTCCGGCCGGTGATGAAAAACCTGAGGGACTGAGCGAAGCTGCATGGAAGCCGCAAAAGTAGCGAGGCTGGTATGAAAAGCGCAATTTTCGCGGGGGGGTGTTTTTGGGGCGTGGAATACCAATTCGCCGGGGCCAGGGGCGTTCTAAGGGCGGAATCAGGCTACTGCGGCGGCACGGAGCCTGACCCGGACTATCGTATGGTTTCGTCCGGACTAACGGATTATGTTGAAGCGGTACGGGTTTATTACGACCCGGCTCAAACCGGGTATAAAGATTTGGTGCGTCTGTTTTTCGAGCTGCATGACCCGACGCAGGTTGGCGGCCAGGGGCCGGACATAGGCCCGCAGTATCGATCGGTAATTTTTTATGCCAATGAAGATGAGCGGGCTGTGGCGCAAGAGCAGATAAAGCTGCTGGAGCAAAACGGCTATGCGGTTGTTACACGCCTGCAACCGGCCATGCCTTTTTATCGGGCTGAGGAATACCACCAGAGGTATCTGGAAAAACACCCCTACAGAGTTTGCCACGGGCTGGTCAAACGCTTCGAGCAAAAGGCCCAGGCCTTGCGCGGGCCGCTTTAGCCTGCTGTATATTTGCGCCAGCTATATGCATTGAGGTTTTGAGCCAGCTTGACATAAGCGCATTAGGCATTATCTGTTTAATTCAGCCGAATATCACCCTGTCTGTTTGCGCTCGCCCGTTTTTTTGTTTGGTATGTAATATTCATCTATGTCTTTTACTTTACTCCCCCTGCCCAAGACTTTTAATATAGCTATGTATGGCTTGCGCTATCTGCTCTGGTTGGCCTTCGGCGGGCTGGGTGAGGGTGGCGGTTTGTTTGTACAGCGCCTCGCGCTCGGCCAGCACTCGGGCTATTTCCTCATGCGGCTTTTGCCCGGTAAGGGATGGCCGGCGGTTTTGGTCGGGGTTGCTCAACAGCCTTCGGGCCAGTGTTTGCGGGCTCGCCTCCAGGTATATTGTCAGGCGGCTTTGCAGAAAGCGGCGGTTTTCTTCCGCCAGCACCACGCCGCCGCCAGTGGCTATAACGGCATATTGCGCATCTGGCCGCCCGTAAGAGGCGCTTTCCAGCAGCAGGGCGGTTTCAAGGCGGCGAAAAGCGGGCCAGCCTGCTTCTTGCACTATTTCGGCAATAGTGCTCGCGTTACGGCGCATTATCTCGTCGTCCATATCAAGAAAATCAGCGCCCAGGCTTGCGGCAAGCAATATGCCAACGGTGTTTTTGCCGCAGGCGCGGGGGCCGGTAAGGTAGATGCTGGTCATAAAAGTATGGGCCGGGTTAGGGTTGGCGGGCACACCGCCTTTATGTATTGCCGTGGGCCGTGCGTCAAGAGCGCCCATCAAAATATAAGTTTGTAAAAAACATATCGTTAAAAAGGCGGCAGGAGCGCCACGGTTTTGTAACCGCCTGGCGTTTTGCAAAGACTGCCTCTTTATTAGGTTATCATGCTATTTGATTAATAATAACACGCTGTTATATTATAAAATATTTTTGAAAAAAACTTTTCCTTGCGCTGCAATCAAATGGGTGAGGTCAAGCCTTTTATTTGAAAAAGCGGCATTGAATAAAAAAAAAATTGAGCTTACAGTCCCTTTATGAGTTTTTTTGTTGAACAAAATATCCTTTTAAAACAATTGGTTAATGTAAATTCATGTGGTTATGACGCTTTACATGCGCCGGTTTTTTAGAGAAAGTATAGAAAGTTTCGCAGTAACGAATGCTGTTGTTCCGGAGGTTGTTTGAATGCGGACTTCCCTATGTCCAAAATGCGGCGCAAGTTATGAACTGCACCCGCTTAACCCCAAGTCGCAAGAGCTTTGCCCGGCTTGCCGTAACGAGGCCTCGTGGGGTGATATAAGGCGCGAGCTGGCCAAGGCCGCCGTGCAAAGCGGCGCTTCCAAAAGCGGAGCGCACATGGCGCATGGCCCGGCCACCCTTGTGCCGAGAGAGCCGGCGCGGGCCGCTGGCGCATTTCGCGCCGCAAGCGCGGGCCGGTCGGTTTTTTCACCCAGAGAGGGCGCGGCGGTTTTGGTTGCGCGCCATAATCCTTTTGGCGCCAATACAGCGGAAGTTGCTTTGGCCAGAAGGCCTATTTTGGGCAGCAGCCTTGATCGCCCCCATTCGTTGGGCCGGGTGGAGCTTAACGCGCGGCCTGTTGCCGTGCCCCTGCAGACAAGCAAAGCCATGCCTGGCTCCGAAACAGCCCTTACCATGGATAAAGTCGCCCCGCAATTGCGTGACGTGCCCGTGGCCGCTATTTCGGCCCCTGCGGTCGCGCCTGTGGCGGAAGTCGCGCCACAGCTTGCGCCGCTTAATTTTGCCCTGCCCGTGCTTGGCGCGCAAGGCTTTGACGCTGTTGCCCCCGTTCCCGCGCCTTCAGGCTTTGGCTTGGCTGCGGCCCAGCCCGCCTTGGGCGGAATGGGCTTTGCTTTGGGTTTGCCCGCCGATAAACCAGGCATGATTGAAATGCCCAATACTTGCGGCGGCTGACAAGACTAATGCCGACAGCCGGCGGCTGTTAAAAATAATAAAGAATTCCCCGCGCAGCTTTGGCAACGCGGGGAATTCTTTTTAGAAACAGTCCCCAGGACAGATGTATATAATCTGGGCGGGCAATTTTGCCTTCCCGCAAAATTGCCCGCCGGATCGAAGCGACTTGTGAGGCACGGAAAGTGCCGAATAAGCCCGGAGTTTACAACTCCGTACTGGTCAGCTGTACCCTTAAATAATCTAGTCGCTCATAACCGGATTGATCATGGAGGCGGTGCCGATGTTGTTTTCGGTATTCATTGCGCCCAGCGGGGTTTTGGGGAGCACGTCCGCCGGAACCTCGCCGGTGGGGGTGTATACGCCCCGTGCGTTGGTTATGGAAAAGGCTTTGTTGGCGCGGTCAAACACGGCATCTACATCGCGCTTGCACTGGTCACTGGTGGTGCCTATGCTTACGTCATGAAAAAGGGCGGCAATGGTTTTTTTATCAAGGGTAGCGCAGTCTGGCAGGGGCTCGCGATATTCCACTATCACGCGGGTTGAGCGGGCAAAGGTGCGCGACCAGCGTTTGCCTATCCATACCTTTGGCACTATGCGGTCGTTGTAGCTGAGCACTTTGCTAAACCAGTCGCCCTGCGCTTCGACATACATGATATGTTCCTTCCAGTCACTGCTTCCGTTTATTTCAACGGTGTTCAGCTCCAGCTCGTTGCTGTTGGCGAAGGATTCGGGGTTAAAGGTATAGGCGCGTTTATCGGTAAGGCTGGCAAAAATTACGTGGCCGTGGCGTTTAACGGGGTTTTCCGCCGCATCGCCATACATGGCGTAGCGCACATTGGCGCGGGCGGTAATGTTGCTGTCTGTATTTATATCCAGCGCGGTATTAACGTAACGCAGCGGCGCCATGCCGTTTTTGGGGCTGACAGCCAGGTCGATATACGTATCGGTGTACATGGTCTGGCCATCCAAACCGGTATGCGCCGACGTGCAG
This sequence comes from Desulfovibrionaceae bacterium, assembly GCA_031550525.1. Taxonomy (GTDB): domain Bacteria; phylum Desulfobacterota; class Desulfovibrionia; order Desulfovibrionales; family Desulfovibrionaceae; genus WRHT01. Next base: position 11,538 of record JAVBON010000036.1, on the reverse strand, counting down.
CCTCCCAAAGCGGCCAGGCACAGCGCCAGCAGACAGAGTATTGGTTTTCTTTTCATAAAGTAGCTCCTTACATAAAAGAGCCGGCAGCACCGGCACAAGAAAACATATATACACAGCCTGCGCGTTTTCACAAGTATTTACTGAATTTGACAGACAGGTTGCGCCCGTTTAACAGGTAGGGTATGGGGCAATATGCGCCCGCCGCATGTTAAAAAGCTGCCCGCGCACGTTGTATATTGAAATACTTCGCAAAATATTCTATTGTGAAGAATAAGAAAACTTATCACAGGAAGACGCCATGGCCCAGATAGAAGAACTGCTCAAGCAACTGGTGGATATTGTAGAGCGCCCGGAAAAGGCCGAGTTAAAGCCAGTATTGCTGGAGACCATTGAGACTGCTTTGAAGGAAGAAATTGAAAGAACCAGGCAGGAAAAAGAATTTCATAAGCGTTTGAATGAAGATATGCTGCAAGGCCTGCAAACAATTTATAAAGAAATAGCGCAGGTGGCGGTTGCCTCCGGCCCCCAAGGCGCTGAGGCCCCGAAAAGCGAGACGGACGCCACGGCCATTTTTCATGAGGCCTCCAAGCAACTGGACGAAATAATGACCACCACTCTGGAGGCGGCCGACAATATAATGGATAAGGCCGAGACCATACAGCGCAACCAGAATGTGGTGGAAGGCCTGCTGGACACGCTTATAGCTGTGGCCGCAACCCCCAGCGAGGCCGTAGGGCTGCGCAAGTTGCACGAGTTGCTTTTGACCAACCGTGAGGCTGTAAGCGCCATTGTGCTGGCTTTAAGTTTTCAGGATTTAACCGGCCAGCGCATTAAAAAGGTGGTGCACGCCCTGGGCAGCATACATCAAACCGTGGTGCAGACGTATGTTTCGGCAGGGCTCATGCTCAAAAAGAGCGAAGAGGAGCCGGAAAAGGACTTAAACGCCATTGCGGAAGAGAGCAAGAAAAAAGCCGATGCGGTTGTAAGCTCGGAATTACGCGGACCCACGCTGGACGCATCGCAAAAAGATGTGGACGATTTGCTGGCCCAGTTGGGCTTTTAGCGCCGTGCCCCGGCCCGATGGAAAATAAATAATATTTTTGTCTTCATTACTTGACAGACGGGCACTTGCGCCGTAAAAACATTTCTCATTCGCGAACAAGGGCCTATAGCTCAGTTGGTAGAGCTCCCGGCTCATAACCGGTCGGTCCCAGGTTCAAGTCCTGGTGGGCCCACCACCTTGGTTCGCGTAGCGGCAGGCCGCGCTGAAGTTTAAACGCTTTCGGTTGCGATTGTATATTCGGGGTTGGCTTGGTCATGTAAAACATGGCTGCCCCGGCAACATTCAGGAGGGAAACATGGATTTCGTATTTTTCTTTGCAGGGCTTGTATGCACTGTGGGCGCTGTTCTGTACCTCCAGAGAAGCATTAACAAAAAATAACACCGCGCGGCACTATTTTTCAGCCCGCTCTTCCGGTTTTGCCGGTTAGGGCGGGTTTTGTTTTGCGTCAATGGTAAGATAGTTTCAGGCGGGCAAGATTTTCACCCTGCCAAATACCTATTTTTTAATTGTGATTAAAATAAAGTAATTTATACATTCTGGACACATACACGCAAAATGCGTATAGCATTGAGCGGAGCATCTCGGCTTTATAGATGCCGATTAGGCACATGAAGCGCCAAATCGGCCCGGATTCTATAAATCCGGCTTTACCCATGGAGCATTTAACTTTGGAAGGGTTGAAATACTTGTGCCGCCCACGAAGGTGGCGCCCGCAAGCGCGCAGCGCGGCGCGCCTTTAGCAAAGCCGCTTCGTCTTTGCGTATACGATAAAAGAGCGCTTTAGTTTTTATGCCTTTTTAGGGCAGCAGCATTCAGCTTTTTAAAAAAACATATAAGATTTCCAAGTTAAAATGCCTAGTTGATTTTTTTTACAGTTACCGGAGCCCGCAGTGAAATTTGCGCCCATATCCAACCCTTCTGTTCTGCGTTTTTATATTCAGGCCGCCTTTGCCGCTTTTTTTGTTTATGTAAGCTGGGAGTTCTTTCAGTATTATCTTTGGGTTACCGGCGGCAGCGCTGTGTATGTGGCCAAGCCGCCGGCTGCCGAGGCTTTTTTACCCATAGCTGGTCTGGTCTCATTTAAATATTTGCTGGCAAGCGGCAATTGGGACCCTGTTCACCCGGCCGGTCTGGTTATTTTTATTATGGCCATGCTGGTTTCGCTGGCCGCCCGCAAGGCTTTTTGCGGGTATTTTTGCCCGGTGGGCTTTATTACGGGGCGTCTTGGCAATTTGGGCAAGCGTTTAGGCATGGCGCGCCGCCCGCGCAAGTATGTGTCTTGGCTGCTTTCCATCCCCAAATATCTGCTGCTGCTTTTTTTTGCGCAAATCATACTGTTGGGCATGGATGCCGCCGCCATAGAGGGCTTTATGACCAGCCCCTATAATATGGTGGTGGATAGCAAAATGCTGCTGCTCTTTTTAAACCCCTCAGTCACTCTGCTGGTGGCTTTGGTGGTAATAGCCCTGGGCTGCATGCTCATACCCGGTTTTTGGTGCCGGGGCCTTTGCCCGTATGGGGCTTTGCTGGGCTTGTTCTCCATGTTTTCTCCCCTGGCCGTTACGCGCGATGAGGGCAAATGCATACGGTGCGGGCGTTGTAACGCCGCCTGCCCCACGCGTATTCCCGTACAGTCGCTCAGAAGGGTGAGCGGGCCGGAGTGCCAAGGGTGTTTGGAATGCGTGGCCGCCTGCCCAATAACGGGCTGCCTTGGGGTAAAGTGCGGCTATGGCGTAAAAGGCAAGAGAATGCGCCCCTGGGTAATTCCGCTGGCCGCGCTGGGCTTGTTGTATTTGTGCTATGTGGCGGCCTTGGCTACCGGGCATTGGCACAGCAGCCTGCCGCCGGAGATGATTAAAACGATGCATGGAAATATCGCTAGTATTTCGCATTACTAGAGCATTTTAACTTTGAAAAAGTTAAAATGCTTGTGTTGCCCCCGCAGGGGACGCCCGCAAGCGAGCAGCGCAGCGTGCCTTTAGCAAAGCCGCTTCGGCTTTGCGTGTACGATAAAAGAGTGCTCTAACCTTTATACTTTTTTAGAGTAACGTATTTTAGTTTTTTAAAAATATGTATAAAACGTCAAAGTTAAAATGCTCTAGTATTGTGAGCAATAACGATAACAGGCGGAAAACCCAAAGGTTTTCCGCCTGTTACCGTTATTGCGTTTTGTATTTTTACTTTCCGGCTTTGGCGTCCTTGACCGCCTGCTCTATAAGGGCAATGGAGCGTTGGGCCACATAGGTTATTTCCGGCTTGGCTATTTGGTCGTCGGCGCCGACTGATTCGCCTTTATGGCGCAGTTTGTCGGTAATGAGGGATGAAAACAGAATGACCGGCAGCCTTTTGAGGGTGGTGTCTTCTTTAATGCGGCGGCAGAAGTTGTGTCCGTCCATCTGGGGCATTTCTATGTCGGAGATAACCACCTGCACGTAGTCGGTAATGGGGCGATTTTCGTTTTCCGCCTTGTGTTTAAGGTCAACCAGCCTTTCCCAGCCGTCTTTGCCGTTGGTTACGGCCTCCACGCTGAAACCGGCTTTTTGCAGCAGGTCTTTGATCATCTCGCGTATAACGTTGGAGTCGTCGGCAATAAGGGCGCGGTAGTTTTTGGAAGCGGACCAGTCTATGGCCTCGTCCAGGCGCAGGCCCAGTTGCGGGTTAAGGTCGCTTACTATGCGCTCCAGGTCGAGCAGGAATATGATGCGCCCGTCCATTTTTACAACGCCGGTTATGCTGTTGTTGGTAATGGCCGAAACATAGGCATTGGGCGCTTCCACCTCTTCCCAGCTTATGCGGTGAATGCGGTTTACGCCGGAAACGAGAAAGGCTGTATCCACGTTGTTGAATTCGGTAACTACCACTTTTGGCTCTTCGGCCGTAACCGCGCGTTCCTTGCCCAGCCAGACCGAAAGATCAACCAGCGGGATAATTTGCGAGCGCAGGTTAAAAGCGCCCAGCACGGATTTGTGCTTTACTTCGGGCATTTCCGTAACCTTGGGCATGCGTATTATCTCAAGCACCTTAGCCACGTTAACGCCGTAATATCCTTTATAGGTAGCTCCATCGGACGGGTCGCGTTCATCCAGATAAAACTCGACTATTTCCAGTTCGTTGGTGCCTGCTTCAAGCAAAATATTGGTCTGGCTCATTCTCCCTCCGAATGAAGCTCTGCCGAGCACGTTTTTTATTGTAACAATATATCAGACAACAGAATAACAATCATTAGCAAAAATATGCGATAAACTACAAGAAGTACAGCTTGATGTTTGGTCTCGCAAAAAGAGTCCGCAATAAAATATTACATATTGGATATTAGCAGAACTAGTTTTGAATTAAAACCCTTTCCACCTCATTTATATGGGTATCCGGGGTGGATGCCCCGGCACTAAGCCCCACAGGCTGCAATTCCTTAAGCCTGGCCAGGGGCAGGTTCTCGGCGTTTTCGCAGTGCACGGTAAACACGCCCAAGTTGGAAGATATCTCCGCCAGCCTGCGAGTGTTGCCGCTGTTCATGCCGCCCACTATGACCATGCTTTTTACCCTGCCGGCAAGCTCTATTATATCGTCCTGCCGGTTTTGCGTGGCATCGCAAATGGTGCGCAGCACCGGAAGAGGGTGGCCGAAAAAATCACTCAGCCAGACAAGGGCTTTTTCAAAAATATTTTTTTCTTGGGTGGTTTGGGCAGCCACAAAGTAATCGCGGCTTTTATCCAGCGGCAGGGCGGCAAGCTCGTCCAGCCCGCTAAAAACCAGAGCGTCCGGCCCGGCATAGCTTAGTAGCCCCTGCACCTCCGGGTGGTCTTTCTCGCCAAACAGCAAGAGGGTGCCTTTGCCGGATTCGCGGGCTTTTCTTATGGCCACCTGGGCCGCTTTTACCTTGGGGCAGGTTGCATCCACCACTTTAAGGCCGCGCTCGTGCAGATTTTTTTCAATATCATAGGGCAGCCCGTGCGCGCGTATAACCACAGTGGAGCCCGGGGGGGCATCTTGCGGGGCATGAAGGCATACGGCCCCTTTGGCCTCGTATTCCTTAACCACCTGCGGGTTATGGATTATAGGCCCCAAGGTATATAGCCCGTTACCGCCGGCTTCCATTTCCAGCAGGGCTTTATCCAGCTTGCGCATGGCCAGGCTCACGCCCATGCAAAAACCAGCTGTATTTGCTTTAATTACCTGCATATATATCCCTGTTGCCCAACGGGGTATTTTCCACCCCGGAAAAATACAGATCCACAATTTCATAAAACGCCCGCCAACTGCCGCATTTGGACATATCTTGCCGGAACAGGCGGCTGCCGGGCAGCTCTTTTACATAACGGGGTATGGCCCCGCGCATTTTCAAAAGGCTCATGGGCGGTTTTTTTTCCTCATCCGGCCTACCTGTTTGCGGCATGGCGCGGGCCAGCTCCGCATGCCGCAGCACCACGCGCCGTATGCGCGCGGCCCGCGCGCGCACGGCCTCGCTTTCATCCAGCGGGCTTTGCCCGCTTCCCGTTACCAGGCTGAGGTACTCCGCAAAAACGGCCGGGTTTTGCATGGCCCCGCGCGCAAACATTACCGCATCGGCTCCGCCGCGCTCCATGCAGTTTACGGCGTCGGCGGCGCAAAACAAATCTCCGCTGGCAATTAACGGGATGTTTACATATTTTTTCAATTTAGCCAATGCCTGCCAGTCGGCCTGCCCGTTAAAAGCCTGCCTGGCATAGCGCGGGTGCAGGGTAAGCCAGGCCGCGCCCGCGTCTTGCAAGGCCTGCCCCAGGGCCAGGTAATTTTCTTCGTCTTTGCTCCAGCCCAGCCGGAACTTGAAGCCAACCCGGCCCGGCCCGGCCGCTTTGAGCATGGCTTCCGCCACTTTCAGCGTTGCCGGCAGGTTGCGGGCCAGGGCCGCGCCCGCGCCGGTTTTTACCACTTTGGGCACGGAACAGCCCAGGTTCAAATCAAAATGGGTAAAACCCCACTCGCGCAGCAAGGCTGTGGCCTCGCCCAAAAAAGATGCGTCTTCGCCAAAAAGCTGCACCACCAGCGGGGCATCGGCCCGCTCCGTCGCCGGAAAACCAGGCAGCGGAGTGGTAAGCAGCAGCTCTTTTGTGCCCTGGTTGCCTTTACGGCTGCGCTCGCCATAAATAAGGCCCTTGGCGCTTACCATTTCAGTGCAGGCCACTGCCGCGCCCTGCTCGCGGCAAAGCACTCTAAAGGCCAAATCCGTATGCCCTGCCAGAGGGGCCAGCCATGGAGAGTTTTTGCCTATGGGGGGCGTTGCTGGGCCTGTCTTTTGAGCGGCTGGTATAATCTTATCGGTATTCATGGGCGGATTAATAGGGCAGGCTAACTTTCAAGAATAACCACGGCGGCGGCGCTTTCACGCCCGTGGGTAAGGCTAAGGTGGCAGTGGGCCGCGCCAAGCTCGTTAAAGCGGCGCAGGGCCGCGCCGTACAGGCTTAACTGCGGCTGTCCGCCGGGCAGGTTGCGCACGCAAAAATGCTGAAACCAGATGCCCTGCGTAAAGCCCGTGCCCAGCGCTTTAACAGCCGCCTCTTTGGCGGCAAAGCGCGCGGCCAGAAATGCGGCCGGGTTTGCGGGCAAAACGGCCAGCTCGTCCTCATGCAGAATTTTGCTGGCAAATGCCAGACCGAAGCGCTCCCAATTATGGCGTATGCGCGGTATCTCCACAAGGTCTATGCCTATTCCTGTAATCATATTGTCCTTCATTCGGGCGTTTGGCGGTTTTCTTGCAGGTTTTTGCCGCCATGTCCAGCATTGGATTGAAAAACCTTTACGCATGAGCCGCTTGTGGATATTATCAGCTTTGCGCGTTAAGATGTTTGCCTGTATTGCATTGGGCGATTCTACGCGCATTTATGCAATTCGCGCTATGTGAAAGGTAATTCATTTTAAGGTGGAAATATATGAAATTATGCATGGTTGGCACCGGATATGTGGGGCTGGTAAGCGCGGCCTGTTTTGCCGAAATGGGCAACGACGTGTGCTGCGTTGATGTAAACCCCCAAGTGGTGGAAAAGCTGAAAAACGGCGTTATACCCATTTACGAGCCGGGGCTTGAATCGTTGGTTTTGCACAACTACAGCCAGGGCAGGCTGGCTTTTACCACCAAACTGGAAGAAGGCCTGCAAGATGCCGAAGTGTTGTTTATTTGCGTGGGCACGCCATCCAAGCCCGACGGCTCGGCCGATTTGGGCTATGTGCAGGCCGTGGCCCGCGAGGTGGGGCAAAAAATGACCGCCCCGCTGGTGGTGGTGGATAAATCCACCGTGCCGGTGGGCACCGCCGATATGGTGCGCGGCATTATAAAGGAAGAACTGCAAAAGCGCGGCGCAAGCATAAAATTTTATGTGGCCTCCAACCCCGAGTTTTTGAAAGAGGGCGACGCGGTAAGCGACTTTATGAAGCCGGACCGTGTGGTAGTAGGTACAGATTCGCCAGATGCCACCGAAATTTTGAAGGCGCTGTACGCGCCCTTTGCGCGCAGCCGTGAGAAGTTTATAAGCATGAGCGTGCGTAGCGCGGAAATGACCAAATATGCGGCCAACTGCATGCTGGCCACCAAAATTTCGTTTATTAACGAAATAGCCAACCTTTGCGAGCTGGTGGGGGCGGATGTGCGCGACGTGCGCACCGGCATAGGCGCTGACCAACGCATAGGCTATCACTTTATTTACCCCGGCATGGGCTTTGGCGGTTCATGTTTCCCCAAGGACGTACGCGCTCTTATTCACACCGCCCACGAGCACGGCATGCGCCCGCAGCTTCTGGAAGCGGTGGAAGACGTGAACATGCGCCAAAAGCTGGTTATTGCGCAACGCATAGCCGACTACTTTGCCTGCCAAGGCGGCGTAAAGGGCAAAACCCTGGCGCTGTGGGGGCTGGCCTTTAAGGCCAATACCGACGATTTGCGCGAATCCGCGCCGGTGGAAGTGGTAAAATATCTTACGGAGCAGGGCATGCGGGTGCGCATTTACGACCCGGTGGCCGGGCCTAACGGTCGCAAGGTGTTTAAAGGCAACCCTCTGGTAACGGTGGTGGACGAGCAATATTCCGCGCTGGAAGGCGCTGCCGCCCTGCTGGTAGCCACGGAGTGGAACCAGTTTCGCACGCCGGATTTCAAGCGCATCAAAAAAATGTTGAGCGCCCCCGTACTTTTTGACGGCAGAAACCTATACTCTCCGGCTCATTTGGCCGAACAGGGTTTTGCATATTTTTGTATAGGCAGAGGCGAAAAAATTTGCGATGATAAATGCTGCTACATTTAAATCTGGAAGTTTATACACAGATTTGATATGTATAATGTGTGTGTAGTTCGTAAAATAAGCAATGCCGCGCCCATTGGCGGCATATAACGGGGTAACGTATGGCTGAAAATCAGAAAAGACAGGATGACGAGCTCATCCAACTGGTAACCTTCAGCATAGGTGAAGAAGAGTTCGGCGTTGATATTTTGAAGGTGCAGGAAATTATCCGCACCATGGAGATAACCAAGGTTCCCAGGGCCGAAGCCTTTGTTGAAGGCGTTATAAACCTGCGTGGAAAGGTTATTCCCATTATCGATTTGCGCCGCCGTTTTCACCTTGCTTCAAAGGAATATGACAAGCATACCCGCATAATCGTTATTGAAATAGGCAATATGATTGTCGGCTTTGTAGTGGATGCGGTTTCAGAGGTTTTGCGCATTCCTTCCAGCACGGTGGAGCCGCCACCTGCCGTTGTGGCCGGGGTGGAATCAGAATACATCAGCGGCGTGGGCAAACTGCATGACCGCCTGCTTATTTTGCTGGATCTTGATAAGCTGCTTTCTGGCGAAGATATGGAAGCCCTTGGGCAGATGTAATTCGCGCGTGTAATTTAAAAAGGTCAACCCGCTACATATGGCGGGGTGGCCTTTTTTATTTTTTGGGGAGAAATAAAAGATAAATATGGAAGCGGCGTAGCCGCGACAATATAAGAGAGGGGCGCTTGCCCCTCTCTTTTTGTGGAGCATTCGCTACACAAAAAAATTCACCCCGCCAGAGGGGTGTGTGCGCGCACACCCCTCTGGACTCCCCGCGCGCCATGGCTGCCGCCCTGGACCCGGCTTTCGTCGCGGTGTGGGCGGGGCCTTGTCGCCCACCGATGTTCATATCGCTTGCTGTTTCAGGTTTTACCAGCGGAGCATACAAGGCCCCGCCCAAGGCACCATTGACGCTCCCACGGAGATGACGAAGGAACTTTGATTTGTCTGCTCCCGGTAATATCCGCGAGGGGGAACCGTCGTTGTGGAAAACTCTCCCGTCCCTTACTTATGGATCGCGGACGATGCCGTCTCGCGCGGCCCAAGGTTTTCGCTGTAATGCGGTTGTTTTGTTGCCGCAGGCAAGGCGCTGCCTACGGCATATGCTCCATTGGCGCTCTTGTTGTGGTGGCGGAGGAGCCTTGTGTTACTTGCCCCCGCTGGCGCTGCCGGAAGGGCTGCGCTGTGATTGGTCCGCCTGAGCTGGCAGGGAACTCTGATTTGGATGCTCCAGGTAATATCCGCGAAGGGAGAAAACTTTAATATGGCTACTCGTGATCATAGCTGTGAGGGGGAAAATTTTAAGATGGCTACTCTTGATCATAACTGCGAGGGGAGCAGGCGTGGTGGTGCGCTCTAACATGCCATGTGGAAAACTACCCTGCGTTATTTATACGGCTGTTGGGCAATTAAGGCGTTGCTCCCGGCGGCAATCAATGTAAGACTGGTTTTAACAAGCCGGGGCGTTTTGGCCATGCATCCGTTCCGGCGGCACTGAGTATGGGGGCTGGTATGACTGCGGAATTTGATGTGATTATAGTGGGCGGCGGGCCGGCAGGGCTTTTTAGCGCCTGTTGGCTGTGCGACAATACTAGTCTTAGGGTATGCCTGGTGGAAAAAGGCTTGCGCGTCAAGCAGCGGGCCTGCCCTATTGCCAAAACCGGCAAATGCGTGCAGTGCAAGCCCAGTTGCCATATACTTGGCGGCATGGGCGGGGCCGGGCTTTTTTCCGACGGCAAGCTCAACTATATTTACAAACTGGGCAAGTCCGACCTGGGCCAGTTTATGCCCCGTGCCGAGGCCATGCGCCTTATTGACGAGACCGAAGCCATGTTCAACCGTTTCGGCATGGATGGCGAGGTTTACCCTTCCGACGACGCTGCTGCCCGTAACCTGCGTAAAAATGCCAAAATGCATGGCGTGGATCTGCTGCTGATCAAGCAAAAGCATCTGGGCAGCGACTGCATGCCTACCTATATAGACGGCATGTGTTCATATATGGAGCAAAAAGGCCTTACCCTGCGCACCGGCGAGAGCGTTAAGGATGTTATAGCGGAAAACGGTCGCGTGGCCGGAGTGCTGACCGATAAAGAAGAACTGCGCGCCGGGGCTGTTATTCTGGCCCCCGGCCGGGTGGGGGCGGATTGGATGGGCGCCTTGGCCGCGCGTTTCGGCCTCAAGGTAAGCCAGCGCGGTATTGAAGTGGGCGTGCGGGTAGAGGTGCATGGCGACATTATGCGCGACATTACCGACATTATCTATGACCCCACCTTTTTTATACAAACCAGGCGTTACGACGACCAGACCCGCACCTTCTGCACCAACCCCGGCGGCTTTGTGAGCCTGGAAAATTATGAAAAATTCGTCTGCGTGAACGGGCACTCGCTTAAGCACGAGAAATCCGAAAATACCAACTTTGCCTTTCTCTCCAAGGTGGTGCTTACCGACCCGGTGTCCGACAACCAAGGCTATGGCGAGGCCATAGGGCGGCTGGCCACCATAATAGGCGGCGGCAAGCCCATATTGCAGCGCTTCGGCGACCTCAAGCGGGGCCGTCGTTCCACCTGGAACCGTATAGGCAAGGGCTACATAGAGCCCACCCTTAAAAACGTAACCCCCGGCGACATCAGCATCGCCCTGCCGGACCGCATCGTGACCAACCTGGTTGAAGGGCTGGAACAGCTAAATTCCGTCATACCAGGCGTATCCAATGAAGAAACCTTGCTGTACGCGCCGGAAATAAAGTTTTTCGCCACTCAGGTTGAAACTGACAACCATCTGGAAACAACCGTGCAAGGCCTGTTTGTGGCCGGAGACGGCCCTGGGGTATCGGGTAATATTGTGGCCGCTGCCGCCACCGGGCTGATACCGGCCAAGAGAATAGCGGCGCGTGTTGGTGGCTGATTCCCCTCCGGCGGGGTTTGGGGGCGTCAGCCCCCTGTCTCTTAATACCTTTCAGGCAGTTAAGAAATGACCATTTCTGTGGAGAATTAAGATTATATGGCGGCGGCACCGCCGCGACAATATAAGCTAGGGGCAGAGTTTTAGCCTGCCTCTATATTATATGTTGTAGGGAAGCGGCTGTGCCGCGACAACAGGATAGGGGCTGCTCGCCCCTCATTTTTTTTTGGCTAACAACAGTAAGCCCAAACAAAAATAACCCCCACCCGCGGGAGGGGGGAGGGGGCCCCC
>JAVBON010000016.1:0-13375 GCA_031550525.1 Desulfovibrionaceae bacterium | reverse complement strand
GACGCTAAGACGCTAAGACGCTAAGACGCTAAGACGCTAAGACGCTAAGACGCTAAGACGCTAAGACGCTAAGACGCTAAGACGCTAAGACGCTAAGACGCTAAGACGCTAAGACGCTCTGGTTTTGTGGGCGGCACTTTTATGCCGTTTGATGTTCCATTATAGCGTATATGTAAATAAAATGCAACATAAAACCGCTTTTTTCCGTAATCATCAGCGCGCGGCGCGTTATGGCGGTTGGCGCGGGGGCAAAAAAGACCCGTTGCGCCAACACGCCCCAACAGCATTAACAAACGCGGGTTACTTTTTCATGGCGCGTTTTGAGGCCTTAAGCGGGTTCACCTTTTTGGCTGGCTCCCCAGCCGCCGCCTTGATGCGGTGCCGGTTTTCCTTAAACAGCGCGGCCGGGTCCAGGCCCAAAGCCGTCAGCCGCGCCTCCATGCCCGCCCGCCTTGCGTCATAGCGGTACGTGTCGGCCAGCATTGAATCAAGGCGATCGGGCAAGGTCAGGTAAAGGCCCTTGCCGTCAATTGCCAAAGCGTACCTAACGCCTGCTTCCTCAACCTGCTGTATAACCATGTCTGATGTGGTGCCGAATCTGTTAATCATCTCAAATTCCCTCCAAAGGGTTTGCTGCGTTTTACTGATTACGGCAGTATATGAAATTGATTTTCAATGTCAAACACATTGTAAACTTATCCTAACCTTGATTTCAATAATCTTTTCAGGCATATTTTCTGTCAGGTGCTCAATACACCTTCCCAAGGCGGACCCGCCGCCGACACACGCGGGGTTGCCCTTGCTTTTGCAAGCGCAGCCACCTCTCTGCGTATGCTGTCGGGAGTGCGGTGAATACAATACCCCTTCGGGGGGAATAAACCCGCCGTCCTTGGGCGGTATTGAGCTCCCGGCAATTGCTCCCAGGCAATTGCCCACCAGCAACGCCGGAGAGCGCCATGCCAAAAAAATCAACATGTTACGGCTCAACGCCGCAAAACGACTTTAACGCGCAGTTCCGCCGCGTATTCGAAGCCGCCGAATGCAACACGCAAGTAGAGCTGGCCGCGCTTTTGGAAGTTAAACAGTCCTCCATTTCAGACGCCAAACGGCGCGAAACCGTACCGCCCGAATGGTTTTTGAAACTGTTCGACAAAAAGCGGATCAACCCCGATTGGATCCGTTACGGCGCGGGCGTGAAATATCTCTCTGCCATGGGGCCTGAACAGTATGTGCCGCATGTTATTCGCATTAGCGAAGTAAGGCCGCCTAAAAAATGCTCCGCCCAAGAGCTTTTTAACGAATTGCTGCGCCGGGCCTTGCAACACCCGGATTTTGAAGCCTTTAAAAGAAAAATCGGCGAAGTTGCCCCGCCGGTTGATGAAATGGGCGATAACAAAAAACCCTGAAAACCTGCAAAGGCTTTCAGGGTTTTACGTCCCGCCGGACGAAAATTTGGTAGCAAGGGGGAGATTTGAACTCTCGACACTACGGGTATGAACCGTATGCTCTGACCAACTGAGCTACCTTGCCACAAAAAGCGGAGCATACCGCTGAGGCAACTCTCTTATCCAAGAGTATATTTCTTGGCAAGCTTTTTTTTAGGTATTTTCACCCTAGGGGCTTTCTCTAAAAAGACGTATTTTGTTCCCTGGCAAGGAAAGCGTCGATTTTAGGACAGGGATAGTACCCTAATGGCACAGCCCTGGGCAAAAATGGGCGCTTGACGCAGTACAGGGGGCAAAAGACGCTTTTTAGAAACAGCCCCTAAGGCCACCACCGCCTAACGCACCATAAACCAATACACCAGCGGGGCCAGCGCCAGCCGGTACCAGGCAAAGGGGGCCAGCCCCAAACGCCCTACCAGACTGATAAAAACCTTTATGGCCGCCCAGGCCGAAACAAAAGACACCGCAAACCCCACCGCGAAAAACGGCAAATGCTCCGCGCCCAGCGCCGTCCAGTTTTTGTACAAATCAAAACTGGTGGCGGCAAACATAAGCGGCACAGCCGCTATAAAAGAGTATTCCGCCGCCAGAGTGCGGTCCGCCCGCAGCAGCATGCCGCCCATTATGGTGGAGGCGGAGCGCGAAAAGCCGGGCCATAACGACAGACACTGGCAGCAGCCTATGCCCAGGGCCAGCCCCGGCGTCATTTGATCCAGCGACGTATACTTGGGCGCGGGTTTGAATTTTTCCAGCAGCAGCATAAGCAGAGCGCCAACGCCCAAAGCCAGTGCCACCGTGGCCGGATTGAACAAATGCTCCTTGATGAAAGAATGCCCCAAAAGCCCCAGCAGCCCGGCGGGCAGGCAGGTAAGAAAAAGCAGCCAAAGCCCGCGCAGGCCGGAAAAACTCTGGCCGGGCCTGGGCCGCAAAAGCCCCCAAAAACGCTGCCAATACAGCACCACAACCGCCAATATGGCCCCAAGCTGGATAAAAACCTCAAAGGTCTCCACCGCCGCGCCGCCAAGGCCCATAAGCTCGCCCGACAAAATCAGATGCCCAGTGGAAGAAACCGGCAAAAACTCCGTAAGCCCTTCCACAAGGCCCAATACTACCGCCTGCATCAAATTGCCCATAACGCCCCCGAAAATTTACTGCGTCAAAAATATATCATTGCACCGGCCCTTGCAAGCTTTGCTCCCCTGCCCTATATTTGGCGTGGCGAGCGCGGCCAAAAACGGCAACGGCGGCAAACGCCGCGCGGGCAAGGCGCGGGCATGGCCGCAGGCCTCCGTTTAGGCCAAGCGCAAACATGGCCGCACGCCGCTGTTTAGGCTAAGCGCAAGCATGGCCGCAGGCCGCTGTTTAGGCCAACGCCATTGCCTTTTGCGCCGGTTGCCAGCGCAGAAACATTGCCGGGCCAGCCTTGCGCAGTGCCCTTTACCAGGCGGGCCTTACATAAAGCTACTTGCCAGGCTGGCCTTGCGTAATGCCTTGCCACACATGGCACAGTGGCCGGAGTTGCCGCCGCGTTACAACAAAACAGGCGCTACAGCGCCTTTTACGCGCCCGGTTGCGGGCATGTTACAGCCCTGACCGCAGCGCTGCCGCAAAGCCCCACGGCAGGCCGTAAAACAACTATTAACCCGAAAAGTACGGTAAAAACCACATGAGCACCATCATGCCCCAAAGCGAGCTTGTGCGCCGCGCCCTTGAATGGATTATGAGCGAGCGGGCCGAAAACCCAAAAAAATCGCCGCACAGCCTGGTGGATGAAGCAGGCATGCGCTTTAACCTTACCCCCGCCGAAACGCAAAAACTGCTGCAACTTTTGGAAGACGTAAAAAACGGGGCATAATTCCGCCCTCAGCCCATACAGGCGGATTACCGCAACAAATTCGCAGCGCCCATACCCCGCGCGCAAACACATAATACGCGCCCCTGAGCATATCCGGCATTCAAACACGTAAGCGGCCTTCCGCAAAACCTGTCCAACATCCAAACACGCACCCGCGCGGCCAGCCAAAGGGGCTACCATATGCGAGCTTTTGCACAGGCCTTTTTAATCTGCATGCTATTGTGCTGTTTTTTATCTGCCCCGGCGCAAGCGGCCCAGCCACCCGCGCAAGGCGGGCAAGCCGCGCCGGTTGGCGGCGCGCCCGCCAAACAGAGCCAAGCCGCCGCGCTGGCGGATAAAACACAAAGCCCGTTAAGCGGTGCGGAACCGCAGGAGCAAGCCCCCGCGCGGGCTGGGAACCCTCCGGATGGCTTTGATGAGGATGCCCTTGCCGAAGCTTTTGATAAAGCCATGGAAGAACCCGCCTATTACATGGCCCAAGGCGACGGCTTTAAAGCGGCGGACGCGCTGGCGCGGCAAATACGGCTGGCCGCCGCACAGGGCGGAGAATACGGCCCCTTGGCCCTGCGCCTGAAGTGGATGTTCTGCCTGTTAAGCATTGACGGCGGCCACCCGGAAGCGGCCTTTGCCCTTGCCGGCGAAAACCTGCCCGGCATTATAAAAACCTACGGAGAGCACGCGGCGGAAACGGCCAATTTCAAATCCACCCGGCTATTTGCCGCAAGCGCCATGAGCGACGGCAAAAGCGCGGCCACGGCAGCAGTGGATGTTCTGCCCCTTTATACCGAGCAACGCCAGCCGCTGGAGCAATCCACCATTCTCTTCAACTGGATGTCCGCCGCCTTGAGCATGGGCGAGAAGGAAAAAGCCGCTTTTCTGGCTAAACTCAGCGCCGGTATGATTTCTTACGCCCGCGCGGAGGATGACTCCATGTCGGCTTACGTGCCCTTCCCCGATTTTGGGGCCTTGGCCGACGACTTTGCCAGCCTTGGCATAAAGCTGGATAAAACCGCCCTCGCGCAGTTAAGCGCCGCCCCCAACGCGCCCGGCGACACCGCCTACAACAAGGCCCGCACCCTGATGAGCGGCCCGGAAGCCGCCCTGTACAAGCAATACGGCCAGTGCGCCGCCGCGCTTAATATGGCTGGGGCTGACGGAACAAACGCCCAAAAAGAAGCCGCCAGAAACGCCTTTAAAGACTGGCTGGCCCAAGTTGACAAGACCTGGCCCGCCAAACAGCAGCGGGAGTAAGGCGGCCAAAGCAATTCAACAACAGTTTGACCTTTGCGGGGGCAAGAGGGTTCAAAATCGGCGCTTTCCTTGCCAGGGAACAAAATCCATCTTTTTAGAAACAGCCCCTAGACCTCCGGCCAAAAACTGTTGCGCCCTCGGTGCGGGGGCCACACTCGCGTGGCCTGGGGCAGCGCCCCTGATCTCGCAAATACGGCCTCGTCCTCCAGCGCCGTTCTTATATATCCGTACGTCTTAACAAAGCCACGGTTTCTATATGCGGGGTATGGGGAAACATATCCACCACGCGTATTTCTTCCAGGCTGTATTTTGGGGCCAGCGCGGCCGCGTCGCGGGCCAGAGTGGCAGGGTCGCAGGAGACGTAGATGATTTTGTCGGGACTTTTGGCTTTAATAACGGGTATGAGGGTGGGCGACATGCCGCCGCGCGGCGGGTCCGTAACCAGCAGATGCGGCTGGCCGTTTTGGGCGGGCAGCATTTTGGCGGCGTCTCCGGCCACAAAGCGGCAGTGGCTAAAGCCAAGGGCGGCGGCGTTTTTTATGGCAATGCGCACGGCTTCTTTTTCCAGCTCCAGCCCGAGCAGGGCCGAGGCTTGGTCGGCCAGAAAAAGGCCAAGGCTGCCCACGCCGGAATAAACGTCCCACACGGTTTCTCCGCCTTTAAGGGCGGCCAGGGAGCGCACCTGCCCGTACAGCAGGGTTGCCGCCGCCGTATTGGTCTGCACAAAGCCTTGGGCCGGAAACTCCAGCATAAGGTGGCCTATTTTCTCGCGCAGGGTCTCGCGGCCAAAGCGGCGCACGGTTTTTTCGCCCTTGGCAAGGGCCAGGCGGTTACGGCGCTGGCTTACCATAAAAGATGTAACGCCCAAGGCGCCAAGGGTGGCCCAAAGCTCTTGCTGGGCCGGCGCCGGGGGCACTTCGCCGCAAATAAGCTCCACCATGCGCTCGGGTTTACCCTCGGGCTGGTAGGCGGGCTCGCGCAGCACCAGGTAGCGCAGCACGCCGCGCTGGCCATCCCACGCGCTAAAGGCGTGCTTGGCCGCCCACTCGCGCACGGCCCGCAACACCGCGCCGGATTCCGGCGACTGCAACGGGCAAAAATCTATGGGGCAAATATCCAGCGAGGCGCGGCGGCGCAGGCCCAAGGCCACGCCAACCCCATCAGGCGCAAAGGCGTATTCCATTTTATTGCGGTAGCCCTGCCGGGCGGGCGATGCGATAACAGGCGGCACGTCGGCTTCCAGCTTGGCTATGCGGGCCAGGGTCGCCTCAACGCGGCCGCGCTTCCACATAAGCTGGGCCTCGTAGTCCAAATCTTGCCACGGGCAGCCGCCGCAGTCGCCAAAATGGCGGCAAAAAGGCGTAACTTTGTGCGGAGACGGGCGCAGGGTGGCGGTTACGTTTGCCTCCACCAGATTCTTTTTTACGGAGCTTACCCTGGCTAACACTTGCTCGCCGGGCAGGCCTTTATCCAAAAAATAGACCAGGCCTTCGTGCCGGGCCACGGAGCCGCCATCGGAATTAAGGTCGGAAATAATCAGTTCAAGTTCCGCTCCGGCGGCGGGCATAATGGCTTTTTGCATGTTTCTTCCGGGCATGTTTTTATTGCCAGCCTTGCCCGTGGCTGATATGTCTTGTTTCAGGTCCGCGTTACGGCAATCTGGGTTGCCCTTTGGGCGGCGGAGTTTTTTGCGCGGCGCTGCAAGCGCGTGCGGGCTGGGCAGGCTTTAGCATCAATATCGTTTTTTTTCAAAGTAAATACTTGTGTATTTTACAGGCCGGACAAAAGGCTTGACTTTTTGGCGAAAAGCAAACAAAACGTCTGAAACTGACCGGCAACGCGCCAGGAGGATGTCATGGCAGAATTATTTTCCACCATTGCGGCATGGGTAAGCGAGCTTATTTCCAGCGCACTTCATTCCACCCCGCAGGGCGCTGTTGGCGTGGGCCTTATTTTTATTTACTTTGTAATCATACTTTCGGCCGCCGCCATGCGCATTAAGCGCGGCGACCATGTAAGCCACCACTAGGTGCTGTTTCTAAAAAGCGTCTTTTGCCCTCTGGCCGCGTTAGAGAGCAAAAATTGTGATTATGAAATGAGTTAGGAAAAAAAGATTGTAAGAGCGCGTGGGGCTCTTTCAAAAAATCCCGCTGAATTATAATTTTGCACTTGACTTTATGAGTAGGGGGCGCTAAATGTCCCTTTCTCTTTTGCTGGAGGAATTTATGTACGCAATAGTTGAAAGCGGCTGCCAACAGTTCCGCGTTGAAGAAGGCGGCAAAATCCGTGTGGATTTGCTCAAAGCCAATGTGGGCGAAGAAGTGCAGCTTGATAAGGTGTTAATGATTGGCGGCGGCAATTTTGTCGTCGGCAAGCCCTATGTGCAGGGCGCTTCCGTTACCGCCGAAGTGCTGGACCATATTCAGGGCGAAAAGCTGGTGATATTTAAAAAATGGCGCCGCAACGACAGTATGCGTACCGCCGGTCACCGCCAAAGATATACCACCCTCAAGATTAAATCCATCAAGGCCTAGTTAAGGGAGCTAATCATGGCACATAAGAAAGCAGGCGGCAGTTCCCGCAACGGACGCGACAGTCAGGGCCAAAGGCGCGGCATTAAGCGCTTTGGCGGCCAGCCGGTACTTTCCGGCAACATTATCGTACGCCAGGTAGGCACCAAGGTGCACCCCGGCAAAAACGTTGGCCTCGGCCGCGACTTCACCATTTTCGCCACCTGCGACGGTGTTGTGAAGTTTGAAAAGTATATGCGCAAAAAAAGGGTGCTCACCAGAGTGCATGTGGTGCCGGCTAACGCCGCCTAAGCGCTTTGCATAGTATTTTTAAGGCGGGAGCTTTGCGCTTTCGCCTTTTTTTTGTTTACAGCGCGGAGGCGCTTATGCGTTTTATAGACGAAGCAACAATCACCTTGCGCGCGGGCAAGGGCGGCGCTGGCTGCGTGGCCTTCAGGCGCGAAAAATTTCTGCCTTTTGGCGGCCCCAGCGGCGGCAATGGCGGCGATGGCGGCAGTATTATTCTGCGGGCTTCCTCAAAGCTGCTCTCGCTTTACGATTTCCGCCTGAAGCGCAATTACGAGGCGGAAAACGGCAGACCCGGCGAAGGCTCGCAGTGCCATGGCCGCAAGGGTGTCGATCTGATTATCGATTTGCCCATAGGCACGCAGATTTTTGAAATTACCGACGAGGGCGAGCGCATGCTCACCGACCTGCCGGAAGCCGGAGTGGAAGTGCCCATAGCCAAAGGCGGGCGCGGCGGCAAAGGCAACGAGTTTTTCAAGTCGTCTACGCAGCAGGCCCCGCGCTTTGCCCAGCCGGGTGAGGAAGGCGAATTCTTACGCGTGCGGCTGGAGCTTAAAATTCTGGCCGACTGCGGCCTCTTGGGCCTGCCCAATGCCGGAAAATCCACCTTCATTTCAGCGGTTTCCGCCGCCAGGCCTAAAATAGCGGCCTACCCCTTTACCACGCTGGTACCCAACCTGGGCGTTATGCTGCACGATAACGACTACGACAAACGCATGGTCATAGCCGACATACCGGGCCTTATTGAAGGCGCGCATATGGGCGTGGGCCTGGGCCACCGCTTTTTGAAGCATGTGGAGCGCAACCGCTTTCTGCTGCATATTCTGAGCGCGGAAGATATAGACCTGCAAGGCGAAAACCCGTGGTCCGGCTTTGACCTGATTAACGAGGAACTGCGCCTGTTTGACGAGGCTCTGGCCACCCGCCGCCAGATTGAAGTGGTAAACAAGACAGACCTGCTGGACCCGGCAGCGTTACAAGCCCTGCAAGCACGCGCGGAAAACGACGGCAGACGCCTGTTCTTCATCTCCGCCCTGCATAAAACCGGACCGGAAGGCGCGGGCTTTGACGAGCTGGTGGAAGAAATGTGGCGCCTGCAAGAAGAGCTTGAATTCAACGCGCCCTTTGAGCACCTGCGCGACCTTGAGCCGGATGATGACGACGATGACGGCACAGATGTTGAAATAGAAGTTACGCCATAAATTGTACTAATAAAATGCAGATGAGGACGAAGCCGGATTTGTAAGATCCGGCTTCGTCCTCATCTGCATTTACCGTACCCCGCTAGGGCATTTTAACTTTGAAATTTTATATATTTTTTTAAAGCTGAATGCTGCTACCCTATAAAGGTATAAAAACTAAAGCACTCTTTTATCGTATACGCAAAGCCCAAGCGGCTTTGCTAAAGGCACGCCGCGCTACGCGCTTGCGGGCGTCCCCTTCGGGGCCGCTAGAGCGTTTCAACTTTTCCAAAGTTAAAATGCTCTAGTGCTGCTTATAATATATCCCAACTAATTTTGTTGTTACAGTTGCTCCTACTATGCCCATGCCACGGCGCGGGCGTGCAAACAAAAGGTGGGGGCCATGGTATGACAAGGGAGCAAATTATTGTTTTCGCGGTGCTGGGCGCGGCGCTGGTGCTGTTTTTGTGGAATCGCATCCGCTATGACTTTGTGGCTCTTGGGGCCTTGCTGGTAGTTACGCTTACGGGTGTGATTCCGGCGGCTCAGGCTTTTTCGGGCTTTGGCAACCCGGCGGTGGTTACGGTAGCCGCCGTGCTGCTTATAAGCCGGGGGCTGCTTAATGCCGGTGTGGTTGATGTAATGGCCAGGCAGCTTACCCGCGTTGGCAACAGGGTTTGGGCGCAGGTGGCCGTGCTTACCTCGCTGGTCGCCATTTGCTCCGGCTTTATGAACAATACCGGCGCTCTGGCCCTGTTCATGCCGGTGGCTATCTGGATGTCGCGCCAGAGCGACCGCTCGCCGGGCCTGCTGCTCATGCCGCTGTCTTTCGGCTCGTTGTTGGGCGGATCTCTTACGCTTATAGGCACTCCGCCTAACATTCTGGTTTCCACCTACCGGCAAACAGCTTTGGGTGCGGGCTACAAGATGTTCGACTTTCTGCCAGCCGGCCTGGCTATAACCGTGGCAGGCGTCGCTTTCATCTCGCTCATAGGCTGGCGCTTGATACCGCACAGAAAAGATAACTCCGGCAGTCAGGATCTGTTCGAGGTTAACGCCTACCTTACTGAGCTGCGCCTGCCCGAGGGCTCCAAATTTGTAGGCCAGACCCTGCAGGATATTACAGACAAAGTTGGCGGCGATGCGGAGTTTTTGGTGCTTGCCCTCTACCGCGACGGCAAGCGCTCCAACATGCCCAAGCCTTACACCGTGCTGCGCGAGCTGGATATTCTGCTTATAGAGGCCGACGCCGACAACATTAAAAAATTTATGGACGTGACCGGCCTGGAACTGGCTCCGGATGCCGAAAGCCGTGAGCGTACCGAAGAAGACCGGCGCGACCTCAAGCTTATGGAGGCCATTGTCACGCCCGCTTCCATGCTGGTGGGGCAAAGCGCAAACCGCCTTAGCCTGCGCGACAACCACCATGTTAACGTGCTGGCAATAGCGCGTGAAGGCATGCGCCTGCGCCAGCGGGTGGACCAAATACGCTTTGCGGGCGGCGATATTTTGCTGCTGCAAGTACACGAAGATACCGCCCTGACGGACCTTAACGAGCTTGGCTGCCTGCCCCTGGCCTCGCGCGGCCTGCGCATAGGGCAAGGCCGCAAGGTGCTGCTGGCGGCTGGCTCGTTTGCTCTTGTCATCGCGCTTATTGCGGCCAATCTGGTCTCCGCCGCCGTGGGCATGACGGCCTGCGCGCTGGCTATGATTTCCATGGGCCTTATACCCCTGCGCGAGGTTTACGAGACCATTGAAATGCCCGTGTTGGTGCTGCTGGCCGCCATGCTGCCCGTGGGCATGGCCCTTGAGAGCAGCGGCGGCTCCAAACTGCTGGCCGACCTGCTGCTTCAGCTTGGCCGCGAGTTTTCTCCGGCCGTAATGGTGGCCGTGCTTATGGCCGGGGTAATGCTCTTGGGCAACGTGCTCAACCACTCCGCCACCGCCATACTGGCCGCGCCGGTGGCCGTTGGTCTAGCCACCGGCCTGCACGTATCGCCAGATCCCTTCTTAATGGCCGTGGTCATAGGCTCCTCCTGCCCCTTCCTCACGCCCATAGGGCACCAGTGCAATACGCTGGTAATGTCGCCCGGCGGCTACAAATTCGGCGATTACTGGAAAATGGGGCTGCCTTTGTCCGCCCTCTGCCTCGCCTGCGGCACGGCGGCCATACTGTGGGTTTGGCCGTTGTAGCCGGAATGTGGCACAGGGAAAGGCATGAAGGATAAAGCCGGAATATTCATAACGAAATTCCGGCTGTCTTATTGGCATGCATGATGTTGCCCGTATGCTTCTAATCAGGTTTAGCGCTATGTAATAGCTTTGTTTTTGAGTTTGCCTATTTCAGTCAAGCTCTGTATAACCACAAGGTCGAAGCTGCTGCTGCGGGTATTGCCCCAAAGAGCGGCAGTTTATTGTAAACCCTAAGATTACAGACAAACCCTTACCCCTAATTGCGGGGTCAAGGGGGGTCGGAATAGCACTCCAACGCGCTTGCTGGCTTATAGCTTGCCAGCCAAAAACTGTTGTGCTTTTGTGATACGAGCTACACCTTTGCGGGTCTGGGCAGCGCCCAGATCTTATAAATCTGGCTTCAGCCTCTATAGTCTTTGTATCCCAAACGCCACGCCAAGCGTGGGTAAAGTTGAACGGATTCCAATGAACTCAAGCGTATCTTCCATACAGGCGCGCGGCGGCGTTAAGCGCCGCGCGCCTGAGATTTTTGACGCCATTGTGGCTGGCGCGGGCCATGCCGGGTGCGAGGCCGCCATGGCCCTTGCCAGCCTTGGCCTCAAGGTGCTGGTGGTTACCAGCAACCTTGACCGCATCGGGCATTTATCCTGCAATCCGGCCATTGGCGGTTTGGGCAAGGGCCATATGGTGCGCGAGATAGACGCCCTTGGCGGCATGATGGGCCGCTGGGCCGACCAGGGCGGAATTCAGTTCCGTATTCTCAACGCCAGCAAAGGCCCGGCCGTGCAGGCCCCGCGCGCGCAAATGGACCGTGCCGCCTATATGGCTGCCGTGCAGCGCGATATTCTGGGCCACCCCAATATCTGGCTGTACCAGGATTTTGTTGAAGCCCCCATCATTAGCGGGGGAAAAGTAGCCGGGGCCAGCACCTGGCTGGGGCAAAAATTCGCCGCCCGCGCCTTGTTGCTTACCACCGGCACTTTTACGCGTGGCCTCTTGCATGTGGGGCCGCACAGCTTCGCCGGCGGGCGACTGGGCGATGCGCCCAGCCTTGGCCTGACGCCCGCGCTGGAGGCTTTGGGCCTGAAGCTGGGGCGGCTTATGACCTGCACCACCCCGCGCCTTGCAAAGGATTCAATAGATTACTCGGTAATGGAGCCGCAATACGGCGACGAGCCCATACCGCGGTTCAGCTTTACCGGCTCAACGCCGCCCTTGCGGCAACTGGCCTGCCACCTTACCTGGAGCACGCCTGAGGCGCACAAGGTAATTGCCGATAACCTCGCCCTCTCGCCCATGTATAACGGCACAATACCAGGCCCCGGCCCCCGCTATTGCCCGGCCATAGAAGATAAAATAGCCCGCTACCCCGACAAGACCCGGCACCAGATGTTCATCGAGCCAGAGGGTCTGGATTCAATGGAAGTCTACCCCAACGGCATGCCCACAGGCATGCCTCTTGAGGTGCAAAAGGCCTTTCTCAAAAAAATACCGGGGCTGGAAAACGCCCAGGTGGTGCGGCCCGGCTATGCGGTGGAATACGATTACGTTTACCCCACCCAGCTAAAGCCCACGCTGGAGGCTAAAGCCGTGCCGGGCCTGTGGTGCGCGGGGCAGCTTAACGGCAGTTCCGGCTATGAAGAAGCGGCGGCGCAAGGCCTATGGGCCGCTCTGAACATTTTTCAGCACCTGCGCGGGCAAGAGCCGTTTTTGCCCGGCAGGCACGAATCCTACATGGCCGTGCTGGTTGATGATCTGGTAACAAAAGGCACTGACGAGCCCTACCGCATGCTCACCTCGCGGGCCGAGCACCGGCTGCTTTTGCGGCACAGCAATGCCGATGCCCGCCTTACCCCGCTGGGCCGCCAAATAGGTCTGGTGGATGACGCGCACTGGGCCGCCTTTAGCGCCAAACACGGCGCATTGGAGCGGCTGCTGGCCGAATTGCGCGAGCGCAACATAAAGCCCGATGCCCCCACCCGCGCGATTTTTGAAGAAATAGGCGAGGCCCTGCCCGGCAAAAGCGTGCCCCTGGCCGATTTACTGCGCCGCCCCGGCATGAATGCCGAAAAAATAGCCCGTTTCTGGCCGGGCATTATGGATTACGCGGCCCAAACCCGTTCCGAAGCCCAAAGCCTGCTGCTGTATGCCGGTTATGTGGATAGACAGCAGGAGCTGGCCGAGCGCGACCGCAAGCTGGAAGACAAAATTATAGAAGGCGTAATCTACACCGAAGTACACGGCCTTAGCCGCGAGGTGGTGGAAAAGCTCAGCGCCATACAGCCACGTACCCTTGGGCAGGCCGCAAGGGTTTCCGGCGTTACGCCCGCCGCTATCGGGTGCATTGAGGTGCATTTGAAAAAGCTGGCTGGGAATAAAAAGGGATGCGGTGGATGATGAGGCTGCCCCCTGCCGGGGGCGGATATAAGATAGTATTGAAGCGGCGTGGCCGCACAGTAATATAGGGGCAGAGTTTTAGTCTGCCCCTATATTGTATGAGGTGTGGAAGTGGCATTCGCCACGGCGGGTAAGAGAATATTGAAGCCCCTTCGGGGCGCCGGTAAGATAGGGGCTGCTCGCCCCTCTTTTTGCGCTCCATTTCATTCCGCGCAAAAATTCACCCCGCCAGAGGGG
>JAVBON010000043.1:0-32559 GCA_031550525.1 Desulfovibrionaceae bacterium | reverse complement strand
CGACCCCCCCCGGGGGGGGGCCGGCCCCCCCCCCCCCCACCTCGCAAATCTGGCTTCATCCTCTATTGCCTTTTATCTTATCCCTACTCCTGCCCAGGCTGATACTGGGGCAGCTTGCGGGTGACGAACATGAGCACGGCCATCATGGTGAGGACGAGCCCGGTGCCCATTACCAGAGCAAAGTCTTGCATGCGCAGCAGGGAGAAGAGCAGGGCGTAAAGGCCGGAGAGCAGGCCGCCCATTAAGAGGCCCTTGGCGAGGCTTTGCAGGGCCGAGGCCAGATAGAGGCTGTTCATGAGCACTGTAACTGCCGCAGCGGCGGTGAAGGCGGGGCCGAAGCCGATGTGCTCGGAGAGGGAGAGCAGCGCCAGATAAAACAGCGACATGGAAAGACCTACCATGGCGTACTGCAAAAGGTGCATGCGGCGGCGGCTGATCATCTCGAAGGCGAAGAGGGCCACAAAGGTAACGGCTATGAAGAGAATTCCGTACGCCACCGAGCGCTTGACCATGCGGTAAAGGGACACGGGCTCCAGCAGGGTCATTCCGGCGGTAAAGCCAGTGATGGCGCTTTTGCCTTCATAGTTGCCATAGTCTTTTCCAGAGCGGTAGGTCTCGAGATCGCCGGTTTGCGGGTAGGAGCGGGTGAGGTTGGAGATAACCCACCTGGCGCTGAAGTCTTTGTCCGTAATGGTGCGTTCCGCCGGAAGAAGATTGCCTTGAAAACTGGGCGATGACCAGTTGCCGGACATGTTTATTACGGTTTTTTCGCCCACGGGGGTGAAGGCTATGCCGCCGCTGCCGCGTATTTTTAGTTTGAGGGCGAAGGGTATGGTTTGGCCAGCGCTCTGCTCGTCCAGCGCGGCATCGGAGTGAAAGCCGGGGCCGAGAATGGAGCCTGCTTCGGCGCCGGGCTTGTAGGCGGGCAGGGGCTTGCCGTTAAACAGGGGCGGCTCGGCCTCGGCTATGGTTTTGAGGTCGGTAATGCCTATGCTCAGCCAGGCTTGGTCCCAATATATCTTGGTGGTATTGGCGGAAAAGTCTTTGACCTGGGGCAGGGTGAAGCTGCCGTGTATGTCAACGGGCGCGGTATAGAGGGCCTGCTTGTAAATGCCGCGGTAGCGCATTTCTGTGGCCAGCGCGGCGTCAAAGGTGAGATCTGAGGGCAGCACCACTTTGTGGCGGGTGTGATATTCGCGGGTTATTTTCTCCTGCAACTGTTCTTTGTTGCCGACTATTACCTTAATCATGTCCTTGCGGTCGTGCCAGACCTGGTAGGGTATGATCAGGGCGGGGCCGCTAACGGTTTGCTCACCGCCCCAACTAGAGGCTATTTCGTGCGTGGCGTCGTCGTACAGGTAGCTGCGCTCGAAAACCATGCCTTCCACCAGCCCAAGGGGCACAAGCAGCATGATGGTGATAAGGGCTATGAAGACGCAGCGGGCCAAGGGGCCGGAAAAACGGCCGCTTTTGGGCTTTTTGGGCAAGATGCCCTTTATGGTTTTAAGCCCTTCGCGGGCGTAATCGTGGCGGGGGGGTGACGGCGGAGTTTGGGGGGCCTGCTCAAAGGCCCCGGCGCTGTTGATGCGGTTTGTCCGGCCGGTGTTGGCGTTAATCTCGCTGTTATTGCTTGGGCTTGCATTGCCGCTAATATCGCCGGGGTTGATCGGGCCGGTATTGTCATTGGCATGGTTGCGATTGATTTGGCCCGTATTGCCGTTGTTATTGTTGTCGTTCTGGCTCATGCGCGGTCTCCTTGAGTGTGCAGGTGTGAAGATGCCCGCTTGCGCGGTTTACGGAGGCAAAACTACCTGGACTGCAAGATAACCGTATGTGGCGAAGGCGCATTTTGTGTGAAATTTTGGTGAAGTATGAGGTGGAATTACAAAGAAACATACGATCCAAAGGGTAATTTCGTTCATACTAGAGAAAAACCTGTAAATCCAAGTAAAAAGGAGCATCATAATGAATGATATGCTGCAAAAAATACTAGCTGATTATAAAACACTTAAAATTACTAATCTTGAGTTACATGATAAGTTGGGAGAAAATCTTCTTAATGTTGATATTGAAGAAGGTGATCAGGTTATTGTAGACAACAAAGACTTAATATTTGTACTGCAAGCAGTCAAAGAAGGGCGTTTGTCTATAGAAGATTTGGTATATTGGGTGAATATTATATGGTTCACTGAATTATACGATTACTCAGATGAACATAGCGATGCTATAGCAGGCGTTATGAACGAACTGGAGGAATTGGATGAAAACGGCTATATCTTGCCACCTGAGAAGATTGATCTCTATATTAATGCGCTAGAAAAAAATGAAGATATCAGTATCCGAATATAATTCCAAATTCCCCCAAGAAACCGCCCAAGAACAGAACGGCTTCTTGGGGGTCTCATCTTTTATGACCGGCTCATCCAAACGGTAATTATGTGTATTATGGTAACGGTGGTTTCAAGAGCAGTTTTAAAATGCGGCGAATTAGCTATGTTTCTTGTCTTTGGCTGCTTCAGCTTTGGCCGTATCGGTAGTTTCTATGTCGTTTCTTTCATAGAATTCGTTAATCTCTCGAATCATTTTTCTATCAAGGCGCGGGTCGAGTGAGGCGTCAATTTCAGCTTTGGCTTTGATAACGGCATCGTCCAGATTCTTTTGGATAATATGGGGGCGGTATTTTTGCTGCCAGAACCGATGACCGGCCCAAATTATCGATATTACCCCAAAAATAATGGCGGCCATACCCGCTATGGGGTAAAGAGGCACTGCGCCATAGACAAGCCAATTGCCATCTGCCTGTATTACTTTCCACCCCAAATTGATGACCAGTATTGCCATAATAATTTGAAAAACAAGATTTTTTAGCATAAGGATCATTCCAGTGTTCTGTTAACCATAAGCTTAACTATCTACAAATTCAAACTATTGCTAAATGAAAAGCACAAGACCGTAGCAGCACAGAGTAAGTGCGCACTACTACAAATAATTTTGATGATAGTGAGCCTTTACACTTCCATCAAAACGGAGTTAACCTATTCTTGCAATGCGCAACTGTCAGATCAAGTCGAGACTACCTCACTATATATAGTATGTGTTGTTACACAACTTATGATAACCCATTCATTTCTCAGTTTACATATCTTTCTTTTTATTACGCGCAGCTTTTAGCTCAACTTCACGCTCTTTGTTAGTTGTACGTAGATTATCTATACCCTCACTGATTATCTTCGATATGTCCGGCACAGGCACTGTGGTGCGTTGCCCATTCATCATGGCATCTATTGCTTCAGTCTGTGCTATTTTGGCTGCTTTGTCGCGTTCCTGCTGCCGCTGTGCATTGGCGGCGGTGATAGCCTGAGCGTTGCTGATACCTTTTGCTACTGCAGCATCTATATCTTTCTTGTATGTGCTGTAACCTAAACCAAGAATGGTTCCCGCAGAATTGGTTTGCGGCGGCCCCGGCACGGAAAAACCTTCCAAAGCGCCAGCGGCATTTTGAAGCATAGGCGAGCCACTATAAGCCGCATGCGCCCGCGCAGCCAGGTTACTAATGCCCGTTGCGATTTGCTGGCCTCTCGCGCCTATGGCCGTGGCCGCTCGCGAAGCCATGGGCGCAAGCCTTGGCGCATACATGGCTACCGCAGGCGCAACTGCTATAGCACCAGCAACGAGCGGCGCAATCAATCCTGTCTCATCTTTGGCGCTGACCGGATCATCCACGCAATAATCATACAAGTCGTGGTCCCCGCCTGTATCGCCAAGAGGATCCAGCGAAGTAAACCTTCACGCCTCCGGATCATAATTGCGGAAGCCAAATCGCACAAGGCCGGTATCCGGGTCTGACAGGCCGCCCGCAAAGCCTATGGGCAAGTGCAAATAATGCTGCACTTCACAATAAAGACCCGCAGGAACGCTCCAGCGGGCCTTTATTTGTTACAGATTCAATATACTGTTGGCGCTGTGCGTTTTGATTACGGAGAGTTTCACCATTCTCACTTAGAGGTATAGCGCCCGCCTATTGCGCGGGCGTGATGGCAGCGGCCTAGCGCTTTTTTTGTATTCTGTCGCGGGCGATAATGGCTATGAGGTTCATGCCCAGCACTATTACCAGCAGCACCAGGCCTGTTCCGTATTGCAATGGCATGGTCTTATCTATTTCAGTACCGGAGGTGGCCAGCACGTACATGTGGTTGGGCAGGGCCATTACGGGGCTGAAAATGGAATTGATATCCTTTTTGGTGAAAAACACGGCGGCCGTGAACATAATTACGGCGGTCTCGCCAGCGGCGCGGGCCAGGCCCAGAATAGCCCCGGTGAGCATGCCCGGCACGGCGCAGGGCAGCACCACGCGGGCTATGGTCTGGCTTTTGGTGGCTCCCAAAGCCAGCGAGGCCTCGCGGTAGGCGCCCGGCACCTGACGCAGGGCTTCTTCCGCCGTGCTTATAACCACGGGCAGGGTAAGCACGGCCAGAGTAAGCACGCCGGAAAGCAGCGAGACCCCGAAGCCGCAGGCGATGACGAAAAAGCTCATGCCGAACAGCCCGAAAACTATGGAAGGCACGCCGGCAAGGTTGTTAACGCCCAGCCGTATGTAACCGGCAAAGCGCGAGTTGCCCGCATATTCATGCAAATACACGGCGGAGGCCACCCCAAGGGGAAAGGACACGGCCAGCGCACCCAAAGCCAGCAGCACGGTGCCCGCTATGCAGGGCCAGATGCCCCCTGCCGTCATGGAATTGCGCGGCGGCTGGGTGAGAAATTCCCAAGATATGGCTGGCAGGCCGTTTATTACCAGAAAGGCGCATACGCCCAAGAGCGCCGCTATGTTTATGGCCGCCGCCAGCCGCAGCAGCGAGAACATGCAGGATTGGGTAATAAGGCGGCGTCTGATGCCGACATTGGAAAGCATATATACCTCGTTAAAATACTAGAATACATCAGAAAGACATTAAAATTCATCAGATCGTATTTTCGCCTCCGGCGGCCAAAGGTGTAGCTCATATTGCCCAAGCGTAACAGTGTTTGGCTTAAAAGCTAGGGTGCCGGCACTACTGTTGAGGTGCTATTTCAACCCCTTTGGAATCCCGCAACTAGGGGGCCAGAGCTTGCAATATTTTCAGCAGTGGCTGCCTCTACCGTTGCTTGGTTTGGCTCCATCCATACAATTCTGCCTTTCTACCCGCCAAGCAACACGCATTTCCACCAAATTGGCACAACCAAATTATATAATTTATGCAGGGTCAAGGGAGCTCAGCTCCCTTGCGGGGCCTGGTGTGGCTCGCTTTGACAAAGCACAACAATTTAGCACCGATAAGCATAAGGCGAGCAGTACTTGTTGGCGATGCTCTTTCGCGCCCCAGATCTTATAAAATCTGGCTTCATCCATTATGAATTTTCCCTTGTTTTCATCCTCTATGCCTCTTACCCCAAGCTCTGGCGTCTTTTTTCCGTTATGTGCCGGGCTATTATGTTGAAGGCCAGCGTGAATATGAACAGCACCATGCCTATGGCGAAGAGGGCGTGATAATGCTCGCTTTGAAAGGGCGCTTCGGCCATTTCCGCCGCAATGGCGGCGGGCATGGGCCGCACGGGGTCGAAAATGGATGCGGGCAGCATGTTGGCCCCGCCAGCCACCATAAGCACAACCATGGTCTCGCCTATGCTGCGCGACATGCCCAGCATGCAGGCCGTGCCTATGCCGGAAAAAGCGGCGGGTATTACTACTTTAATGGTAGTCTCCCACTTGGTGGCGCCCAAGGCCAGCGAGGCCTCGCGCAGTGAGGTTGGCACCACGTAGAGGGCGTCTTCCGCCACCGAGCAGATGGTGGGCACGCTCATAAAGGCCAGCATGAGCCCGGCGGTGAAGAGGTTGAGGCCGGTATCAAGATCGAAATATTCCTGCAAAAAGGGCGCTACCACGGCCATGCCGAAAAATCCTATCACCACCGAGGGCAGAGCGGCCAAAAGCTCGATGAGCGGCTTGCATATTCTGCGCACGGCGGAAGGGGCTATTTCCGTAAGCCAGGCGGCGGTCATTACCCCAAGGGGAATAGCCATGGCCGAGGCCACCAAGGTGACGCACACCGAACCCGCGAGCATGGCGAAAATGCCAAAGGCGGGCGGCTCGGAAGTGGGATACCAATCCATGCCCAAAAAGAAGCCTTTGGGCGCTACATGCGTAAAAATGGGCAGGCCCTCCATGAACAGGAACACCATGATGAGGCCCAGAAAGAGCAGGGAGCACCCGGCAATACCAGCCAGGATAAGGCGAATTAGTTTTTCCTTGCGGGCAGTGCCGGTTTTCATATCTTGCTCCTCCGGGCTGTTTTCAAAAAGATGGATTTTGTTTCCGCGATAGTGTTGACACGAGGAGGATTTTTGTTCTCTGCCAAGGAAAAATGTTTTTTTAGTTAGGGAGTGTACTCTTATGGCACTCGACCGAAATAAAAAGACTTTTTGACGCAGGCAGAGGGCAAAAAGACCCTCGTGTCAACACTATCTAGCGGCCCTGCAGCGGGATATAGCCGGTTTCCGCAACGGCCTTCTGGCCCTTTTGCGGGTCAAGCAGGTAGTCCACCAGCTTTTTTACGGCTCCGGCAGGCTTGCCGTTGGTGAATATGTAAAGCTCGCGGGCTATGGGCCAGTTGCCGGAAAGGGCCGTGGCGGCGGTGGCTTCAATGCCGTTCACGTTCAACTTTTTGATGGAAGGCGTGACGTAGCCGAAACCTATGTAGCCCAGCGCGCGCTTGTTTTTGGACACGGCCTGCACCACGGCCCCGTTGGAGGCCTGCAAGAGGGCGGAAGGAGCCACGCGTTCTTTCTTCATAATGATATCTTCCCAGGTCTCATAAGTGCCGGAAGAGGTGTCGCGAGAAATCACAACTATTTTACTGTCAGCTCCGCCAACTTCCTTCCAGTTGGTAATCTTGCCCATGTAAATATCTTTCAGTTGCTGGGCGCTAAGGTTTTGCACCTTGTTTTCGGGGTGCGCCACCGGCACAAGGGCGTCAACGGCTATGGCCGTGCCCACGGGGGTTACGCCGCGCGCCTTGCCCTGCTCCACTTCCGTTGCTTTAATGTCGCGCGAGGACATGGCTACCTGGCACAAACCCTCGTTCAGCGCCTTGATGCCGTTGCCCGAGCCGCCGCCGGAAATGGCCAGAGATATGCTGGGGTTGGCGGCCATAAAAGCCTCGCCAGCCTTTTGCATCACCGGTAGCACGGTGGTGGAGCCGGTTATTACTATTTCGTCGGCGGCCAAAGCGGGGCCTGCGCACAGCACGCTCAACAGAGCGCCAGTAATCAAAGTTGTAAGGAATCCACGTTTCATATTAAAGTCTCCTTGGTTGTCGCCGTTAAAGGCGCGTTTCCAGTGCCCGTGCGTGCACTCTCGATCCGGCATGTTACAAATATGTGACGGAAAAACGAATTATTCATGGCAAATTCGTCACACAACCGTAACCTTAGCTTCACATAATCGCCTCGTAAGGGCGCGAGGTTTGACGGGAAGAAGAAAGAGAAAGGCAGTACGGATGAAGCCAGATTTATGAGATCTGGGGCGCGAAAGAGCATCGCCAACAAGTACTGCTCGCCTTATGCTTATCGGTGCTAAATTGTTGTGCTTTGTCAAAGCGAGCCACACCAGGCCCCGCAAGGGGCCGTGAGGCCCCTTGACCCCGCAATTGTTATAAAAATAACGGCGCTGAATATTTTTGACTATCACCTTGATTGCTGGTTGCATGCTATGAAATTGAGCACAACCAAATTATATAACTTAAGGGGTCAAGGGGCTCAGCTCCTTGCGGGGTCCGGGGCAGCGCCCCGGTTACTATAAATCTGGCTTCATCAGCTAATTGTCTTCAGGAGATACCAATGTCTGAAGTAATACTTGTAGTTGAAGACGAGGGTGACATACGCGAGCTTCTGGCTATAAACCTGCGGCGCGAGGGTTTTGGCGTGCTGGAGGCTGGCGATGGGATCAAGGCCGTGGAGCTGGCTTTGGAGAAGCTGCCGGATTTGATTCTGCTGGATATAATGCTGCCCGGCCTTGACGGCCTGAGCGTGAGCAAGGCTTTGCAGCGTGACGCGCGCGGCGCTTCCATTCCCGTTATCATGCTTACGGCCAAGGGGGAGGAGGTGGACCGCATCGTGGGCCTGGAGCTGGGGGCGGACGATTATATAGTAAAGCCTTTTAGCGTGCGCGAGGTAATTTTGCGCGTAAAGTCCGTGCTGCGCCGTAAAAGGGATACGGGTGGCGAGGTGGTTTTGCTGAGTTGCGGCGGCATAAAGCTGGATACGGGCAGCCATGGCGTGAGCGTTGGCGGCGGGCCGGTGGAACTGACCATAACGGAATTCCGCCTGCTGGAGGACTTGTTGCGCAACAAGGGCAAGGTGCGCAGCCGCGAGCAGTTGCTGGATACAGTGTGGGGCTACAGCTTTGAGGGCTATGCCAGAACCGTGGATACGCACGTGCGCCGCTTGCGCGCCAAGCTGGGCGCGGAGGCCGAAAATATTGAAACCGTGCGGGGCTTGGGCTACCGCGCCAAAGGGTTGGCATAATGCGCCTTAAATCACTGCAAGCCAGACTGTTCGCGGCTTTTGCCGTGGTCACCGTAATCGCGGCGGCCGTGCCGGTGCTGTACATGCGCGGCAACCTCTATGAGGAACGCCTGCTGCTGGCCGGAAAAGAAGCCATGGCCCAGGCCGTTTTCGTGCGGCGCCTGCTGGAGCCGGAGCCTTCGGAAGACGAACTGACGCGGCTGTTTGAAGGGGCCAGAGAGCTTTCTTTCCGTATAACCTTGTTGGATGCCCAAGGCCGCGTGCTGCGCGATTCGCATGTGGGCGCGCAGGCCTTGCCAAATTTGGACAATCACGGCGACAGGCCGGAAATTGAAGACGCCAGAGCCAAGGGCGCGGGCATATCGCTACGCCACAGCAACAGCTTGGGCATAGACGCTGTGTACGCCGCCGTGCCGCTGCAAAGCGGCGGAACCTTGCGCATTGCCATGCCTCTGGCCGATATACGGCACGATTTCGAGGCCTCGGCCCCGTCTTTGGGGTTGATTGTGGGGCTGGTTGCGGTTTTTTGCCTGCTGCTCTCCGTATTTATCACCCGCAGGGTACGGCACGGGCTGGAAGATATGGGCGAGGTAGTCTCGGCCATAGCGCGCGACAAGGGCAAACACCACCTGCTGGAGGCCCCTTACGCGGAGTTTGAGCCGCTGGCCGCATCCGTAAACCAGATGGCCGATTCCATAGAAGAATACCTGAGTACCACGGCGGACCAGAAAAGCCAGTTGGAAACCATTTTGAACAGCATGCGCGAAGGCGTGCTGGTGCTGGGCCCGGCGGGCAACATAAGGCGCTGGAACAAGGCTGCGGAGGGCATGTTCCCCGCCGTTGCCAAAGCGCAGGGCAAACCGGTGATAGAAGGCATACCCGTGCCCGTGCTGCAGCGCAAGGTAGATGCGCTTTTGTCAAATAAAGGCGTCGATGAAGGCCCGGCGCATTTTGAAATGCCCAAGGGCAGGTTTCTGATGGCCGACGCCTCGCGGCCTGTGGATAACAGCGGCATTCTGGGCGCGGTGATAGTCATATATGATGTAACTGAGCTTATGCGGCTGGAAAACGTGCGCCGAGACTTTGTGGCGAATATATCGCACGAGTTGCGCACGCCCCTTACGGCTATTGCGGGATACGCCGAAACGCTGGCGGATTCGCCGGAACTGCCGGAAGAGAGCAGGCGCTTTGCCGGCGTTATTCACAAACACGCCCTTATGCTGGGCAGGGTGATCAGCGATTTGCTGTCTTTGGCCAGAATAGAAAACGCCGCCGAGGCAGTGGATGCGCAGCCGGTGGCTCTGGCCGATCCGCTGGAGGCGGCCGTGGCCGTGTGCGCCAGCCAGGCGGCGGATAAAGGCGTCACTTTTAACATCAATATGGCTCCAACCCCGGTTATGGCCGATAAACAGCTTATGACGCAGGTTTTTCGCAATCTGCTGGAAAATGCCTGTCGCTACTCGCCGGAGGGCGGCGAGATACGCGTAACGTCTACTGTTCAGGCCGGTCAGATGCTGGTTACGGTGTCGGATCAGGGTCCGGGCATTGCCGCGGGCGAGCTTTCGCGCATATTCGAGCGTTTTTATCAGGTGCGCAAAGAGCGCAACAGCGGCACATCCGGCATTGGCCTTGCAATATGCAAACATATAATCGAGCGGCACGGCGGGCGCATTTGGGCCGAAAGCCCGTGGCAGGGCGCTTCCACGGCCATGCTCTTTACCATACCGCTGCGGGCATAGGTATATAATGACAGCTAATACAACACTTACCGCGCAACATGTGGACTTTTTTTACGGAAGCAACCAGGTGCTGCACGATGTTGATCTTGATTTTGAGGTCAACAAGGTAACGGCGCTTATAGGGCCTTCGGGCTGCGGCAAGAGCACCTTTTTGCGCTGCCTCAACCGTATGAACGATCTGATACCCGGCGCGAAGGTAAAAGGCGAAATCCGCCTGAACGGCGAAGATATAAACAGCCCGAAAATGGACGTGGTCTCTCTGCGCCGCCGGGTGGGCATGGTGTTTCAAAAGCCCAACCCCTTCCCCAAGAGCATCTTCGAGAACGTGGCTTACGGCCTGCGCGTGAACGGCATGAAAAACAAGTCGGAAATAAGAGGCCGGGTGGAGGAATCGCTGCGCCGGGCCGCCATTTTTGATGAGGTGAAAGACCGGCTGCACAGTTCGGCCCTTGGCCTTTCAGGCGGGCAGCAGCAGCGGCTGTGCATAGCCCGCGCTCTGGCCGTGGACCCGGAGGTGCTGCTTATGGACGAGCCCGCCAGCGCCCTTGACCCCATAGCCACCCAGCGCATTGAAGAGAGCGTGTACGAGCTTAAAAGCCGTTTGACCATAGTTATAGTAACACACAACATGCAGCAGGCGGCGCGTATTTCGGACTACACGGCCTTCTTTTACATGGGCAAGCTCATTGAGACGGACGATACCGATACCATGTTCACCAGGCCCCGGTTGCAGCAAACCAAAGACTACATTACAGGCAGGTTCGGATAATTATGAAAGAAACAAGATTGCAGCACGAGCTGGTACGGCTGCGCGCCAGATTGCTGGTTATGTGCGCCAGCTCCGGCATGGCTTTGGAAGAAACCTGCCTGGCCCTTAAAGACGGCGACATAAAACGCGCCCAGGCCGTGGTGGATGGCGACGCCGGCATAGACGAGCTGGAAAACGAAATTGACGGCATGGCCCTTATGCTGCTGGCCCGCAACCAGCCCGTGGCGCAAGACCTGCGCTTTATAGTGGCCTCCCTGCGCATGATAGGCGACCTGGAGCGTATTGGCGACGAAGCCGCCAGCATTGCCGAAAAAGTGCTGGTGCTGGGCGGCGCGCTCCCCAAACCCATGCAAGAAGCCATAGAGCCCCTTGCCTCCGCTGCCAGCAAACTATACGCCGATGCCATCGACGCACTGCGTAACGAAGACGAGCGCAAAGCCCTGGCCCTGAGCCGACAGGAAGACGAAAGCCAGCAAAACGAAGTGCAAGCCCTGCACCGCATAATGGACCTGTTCAGGAGCGAGGCGGGCCAAGATAACGGCTCGGTTTACCTCGCAGGCATGCACGGCATACTAATCTGCCACTCCCTAAACCGCATCTGCCGCCGCGCCGCCAACATAGCCGAACAAACCTACTTTATTCTGAACGGCGCGAACTTAAGGCATACTGGGGGGCAGTGAGGGGAAGACGAATAGAATATGAGAGGATGAAGCCAGATTTTATAAGATCTGGGCGCTGCCCAGACCCGCAAGGGGGTGTGAACCCCCTTGACCCCGCGACTTTAGTAAAAAGAGGGTGTGCCAATAAACTGCGCCTGCAACAATTGTTGCAGGCGCAGTTTATTGGCACAGATGTGGGTTTATTTCTGAGCCCCTCCTCTTTACAGGATATTTACAAAAAGACTTACCAAAATAAATGTAAGTCCTCTTTTTGGTGTTTTCACATGTATTATAGTACTATTTATTTAAATTCTAATTTATGTTATACTATATTAAATAATAAAATTTGAAGTGCAATAATGCTTAAAAAAATACACGAATTATCCAGTTTCTTCGGTTTGACATGGATTACTCTGCAAGAGGAAGAAATATTGAAATAAAGCCAAGTATTACTGATACACTTAAGAGACTTCAAAAATGTTTGAAAGATGGCCCCTTAAAAAAGGAGTATAATAATGAGCGTGTTGTTGTTGGTTTAAGGGAAATTTTGTTTGATACAAAGAAGTGTACGGCCATATTGCTTTGGGGAGGAGGGGATTCAGAAAATG
The DNA here is from genome assembly GCA_031550525.1 of Desulfovibrionaceae bacterium. GTDB lineage: Bacteria > Desulfobacterota > Desulfovibrionia > Desulfovibrionales > Desulfovibrionaceae > WRHT01. The sequence goes on along the minus strand of JAVBON010000043.1, from coordinate 20,222 downwards.
TTGACCCTTGTTTCTGGAACCATGTTGATGATGACACGCGTACGGAGAACACGAAAACTAACGAAGTTGTCGGATTCTCATGCCATGTTGTTATAAATCTAAAGCCGACACCGTTGGGTGGATATATAATGCTTAAGGAGGACGTTCCTTTATTTGGCAAAGGTGTTGTAGAAAAAGCATTAAACGCTATGATTAACTCAAATGCTCAAGATACGTTGGAGGACGAAGATGGTGACGAATTTAAAGCTACACCAAGAATTAAAATTAACCGTTTACCATCTCAAAGCTTAAAAGAATCTTTTGCAGTGAGAAAACTGAAAGGGATTAGGGCCGTAAAAGTACAGCAAGGCAACAATAACAAATTTGATGAAAATTTTTCTATCCGCAAAAAGGACCAAGCTATTAGAATCACTCCAAATGATACTCTGATTCAAGATAATGCAGTTAGTGCGATTAAAAAAGCAATCATTAAACTGAAAAATGAGAAATACGAGGAAGTTTTTATAGAATATTCTAGTCCGCAAAGGAATGGCTCACTGTCATTGAGTCTTCAAGAATTGACTGATGGAGATATTGAGAAGCATCTTTTTGAGAGAAAAGAACTGCTACATGTTAATAAAAAGATTGAGCAACAATGCAAAGAGGTGCATCAAGAAATGGCAAAAAAATTAAGCGATTGGGCTGTGATAGAATTAAATAATTTAGAGACAAAATATGCTGTTAGAAAAAAGTAGGCTCTTAAGACCGCTTAACTATTTGAAAATAGGAGGAGCTGGTCTTGGAGTATATAATTGGGTTTATCCAGCTGTTTTTACAATTGTTACAGTGTGTTATTTGTTTTTTTACCCAAAAGAGTTGAACATAACCAAGTCAAATGAGGCATTATTATCATCTATAGTAAATATCCTACAAATATTACCTGGTTTTTATATAGCAGCTTTGGCGGCGGTTGCTTCTTTTAATAGAAAAATGATGGATACTGAGATTGATGGAAATCCTATTTCTCTCAAGGCAAGTGAAAATGGTGCGATCAAGACGCGTAATCTAACAAGGCGTAGGTTGCTTTGTTACTTATTCGGATATTTAAGTTTTTTAAGTCTTACTTTGTTCTTATTGGGGACATTAATCCAAAAAGTATCTCCTGTCGCCATAGTGAGTTTATATAACGAAAAAGCGGGTTTTTTAGTTGAATGGATATGTTTTTCCGTTGTTCTTTTTTTCTTTTTCCAAATGGTAACTGTGACACTCTTGGGGCTCTTCTATTTGGCCGACAGAATGCATTGGAAGCAGCCTGAGAGGCGTGTTAGATAGACGTGTTTCCTGCATCAGTTCATGTCGGCAATGTTTCTTTGAAATAAGTAATTTTTTAGATGCGTTATCGCTTTAAATCTTGCCTAGCTATTAGAGTGAGGCAATTATCCGTTGTTGATAAAGTCGCCTAATTTCCACCCTTTACCTTTCTCCTCACCTTACCCATACCAGCCAACAATTCTTCCGGTTCCACCTCAAGCGCTGTGGCTATTTTCATAATGTTCAGCAAGCTTAAATTCCTGCGGCCTTGCTCCACACCTCCAATGTAGGTTCTGTGCAGTCCGGCTCGGCCTGCCAATTCTTCTTGGGACATGTTGCCCAGCGCTTCACGTTTGTTACGCACCATGTCACCAAACGCTTTTAGTATTTTCAAATCGCTTTTGCTGTATTCTGGCATAAATTGTCACCTCGTGTATCTTGCCAGAATCAGAAATGATGACTATAAGTCTACAGACTATAAGTATCATTGAGTGAAAATAACTGTTGTGTATCAATGATATTTTCAGATTTTTTTACTCTCAAAATGGTAAGGTAGATTATGGACAACAAGGAGAATGGCAATAGAGTTTTTGAAGAGCAAATGAGGCGCATACAGGAGGTGACGGGTAAGAAAACCCAAGAGGCGCTTGCTGACTTTTTGGGAATTCGTCAGTCTTCCGTAGCCGCTGCAAAAAGGCGCGGCAAAATTCCGGCTGACTGGCTTGTGACAATTATACGGGCTAAGGATGTTCCCCCTGAATGGATTTTGACGGGGCTGGGGCCGCGCTATATTCGTACCCCTACACCTGGTACTTATGAGACGGGAGATGTTGCCCAAGAGCGTTGGAATGAGGAAAAAGCCCTGCACGGCCTCTCATCCAAGGCTCTTGCCGATGAGCTTATCAGGCGAATTGCATTGGCCCAGGCGGATAATTTCACTCGAAATGAGCTTGGGGTGCCGTACTAATTTGAGGTACAGCTTTGAACCAATATATCACATTGTCATTCCGCCACGAGAGGGCCGCTCATGACCTGCGCGGGCAAGACAGAAGCTTACGCAAATAAACCGCAGTTTACACTCAAGCCCGCGCGGACAAAAAAGCAGCCGGAGATATTTCTCCGGCTGCTTACTTTTTTTAGTGGTGCCCAAGGGGAGACTCGAACTCCCATGTCCTTGCGAACACTAGATCCTGAATCTAGCGTGTCTACCAATTCCACCACCTGGGCTTGAGAGATGCTTTTACTCACATGCGTTGGGTTTGGCAAGTTTTTTTTGCAGATTATTGCCAAACACTACTTTTATCAAATTTGCGGGTCAAGGGGGTTGATTCGGCACGTCCTGCGCCTCACCCCTTCGGGGCGCTCACGTTGTTCGCGTCCAATTTTGCTTTCCTGCAAAATTGTCAACACCCTTGCGGGGTCCGGTGTGGCTCGTTTTGACAAAGCATAACAGTTTAGCACCGATAAGCATAAGGTAAGCAGTACTTGTTGGCGATGCTCTTTCGCGCCCCGGATATCATAAATATGGCTTCATCAACTATGTCTTCCCCACCGTTTTTTACTCAGGCGTTACGGTTATGTTTTGTTTGGGGTTAAGGCCTATCAGGCGTTCCGGGCGCAGATCCGGCAGCAGTATTCTAACTGGTATGCTTCCATCCGCAGCGGGTGTGGTTGCGCCTGCATTTTGCGCGCTAACGGCTGCATTTTGTGTGTTGTTGCTTGCAGTTGAAGTACCGGCGTTGCTTGCGGCGTTAGTGCCCGCCATGGTTCCGGGGCTGCTTGTCGCGCTGCCTGCTGCCGTGCCGCCGCCCGCATGCGGCACTCCCACGCCGGTTGCCGCACCGCCAGTGCTTGCGGTTCCGCTGCCCGGCAGTGCGCCCACGCGGCCTTCAAGGCGCAGGGGGTTGTCCGGGTGGCCCATGGTTACGGCGCAACATTGGCCGGTTTGCAGTTTTGCGGCCAGTTTGGGGGTGAAGTAGGCGGTTACCCACATTTCTTGCTGGCTTGCGGGGGCGAAGTAGAGGGCGGTATCGCCTTTTGCCGCCTTGTCGCCGCTTTTAAGCAGGGTGAAAAGCACCAGGCCGTCTTGGGGGGCTGTTATTACCGAGTCGAGTATACGCCGCTCCAACTCGTACATTTGTTTGAAGGCCTCGCGCAGTTGGGCCAGAGGGCCTTGAATCTGCTGCGGGGCGGCACGCAGGGTGCGGCCCCAGTTTTGCTTGCGCGTGAGTTGTTTTTCAAAATCCGCTCTGGTCAGGCTGGCTTCTTCATGCCGCACGTAGGCCTTTTGCACGGCCATTTGCAGCAGTTCTTCCTCCGCCAGCATGTTTTTGAGTTTTTCCTTATCTTGCGCGGTGTTGCCGCCTTTAAGCTCAATGGCTCGCACCTGCAAGGCAAAGGCGGCCTGGCGCGCGCTTATTGCCTCCAGTTGGTCCCTGGCCTGTTTTTCATCTTGGGCCGCAGCCTCCACCAGCAGGGCAAGCTCGTCCTCGCCTTGGGGAATGGCTAGGTAGGCGGCAAGCACGCTGCTGTAGCGGGCGGGCACACTGGCGGCGAGTTCCTTTACTTTCTTGTCGGTTTCCAAGGCTTCGCGGGCATAGTCCAAGGCTTCCATTTGCAGCAGCACCTCGCCCGCCTGCACCTTGCCGCCGGGCCGGGCCACGTCTTGCACCACGCCTGACGTGAGCGCGCTTATCTCAATAACCCCGCCGTCCAGATACGCGTGCAGGCTTTGCCGGCGCGCGGAGCCAAGGCCGAGGTAAAGCGCCGCGCCAGCAATGCATATAAGGGCCAAGGCGATTAACAGCTTGAGTATTTTGTATTTTGAACGGGCTTTGATGTTGCAATCGGCCTTGCGGCTATGCGCATCGGCCTGCAATTCGAGTGCTTTGTTTTTTGAGCCAGCCATGATGCCTCTTGTGGTTTAAAGGCAAATTTTGCCTTGTGGGCAGGTAGATAATGCACTGCAAAAACCATGCAAAAAGCCAAAGGTCGCGCCGGTTTCTATTTGCCTTGCAGCTCATCCAACTGTTTTAAAAATACCTTGGCGTTTACGTTGCGCGGGGTAATGCTTTGGGCTTTTCGCAGGTCTTTGCGGCTGCCGGTATAGTTGCCTTGGCGCATGAAAATAAGGCCACGATAGGCGTAGTTGTCGGCCTTTGGCTCCAGCCGTATGGCCCGGCTGCTGTCTTCAAAGGCCTCGTCCCAGTAGCCCAGCTCACTGGCGGCCAGGGCGCGGCGCATGTAGGCGTCGGCGTATTGCGGCTCCATGGTGATGACGGCGTCTAGGTATTCCATGGCCAGCGCCGGGTCGGAGCATTTTTCGTTTATGTCCCACATGACCCTTGTTTTTGCAAAAAGCTTTTGCGCTTCCGCATTAAAATGGTATTGTGACTCTGTGTAGCCAGTTTTTTCCGGCGTGGGTTGGGCATCATGCCCGGCGCAGGCGCAGAGCAGAAACAGGCTTATTAATAAAGCGCGCCTGGCGCAATATAACAGAGTGGGGGTGTATTGGCGTAATATATTGATATGATTGATTCGCATAAAAAAATAATGTCGGTTTCTGTTGGATATGCCATGGCTAATCTAATTTTATTTGTTTAACCATAACTGATTCTTAAACAAGGAGAGTCTCATGCCTTCCGTAATAACATCAGCCACGCTGAACAAAAGCATAAACCGCCTGGAGGCCCTTGCCGCCGCCAACTCCAGCCGCGTTAACGCCGATTGCGTTGCCATGTGCGCCAAGGGGTTACGTTCTTTTTTACAAGGTATCGAAGGTAATGAAAAGTATATTGTGACGACTTTGCCTATATATGAGTTTTTTCGGGCGCATTTGTCTGATTTGCTGTTGCGGGTTGAAAACGGTGGAGCCGCCGATTTTGACGCTCTATCCGAATTATGCTTTGCCCTGTTTGAAGAAATGGCCGTACTGACGCGCGAGAAGTATCTGCGGGCTGGAGGCAATGTGACGCCGGTGGAGGAAGAAGTAATGCGCTACTTTGAGCAAAGCGGACTTTGGCGCATAAACGATGGCACGCTGGTAAGCGAGTACTACTTTGTGCGCCTGCCCATGGCCGTGCTAAGAAGTGGAACCCACGCCTGGGGCGAAAACTGCGCCAACGCTTTCAGCATTACAGCCGCCAAGGTGTTTGAATCTGGCCCCGGCGCGCCATAAGCCGGGGTGTGATATGTATTTTAACCGCGAGTAAAGGGGCCCATGGCCCCTTTACTGTTAATATATTCCGCAACGGCGCGGCATAACCGGCAGGCCGCGGGCTACATTACGCCGGAGGTATCCAGCCGTTTAATCTCTTCGTCCATGGCCTGTTGCAATTCCTGAGGCAGGCCCATTATATCCACGTTCAAAAAGCCGCGCACAATGGTGGAGGTGGCTTCTTCCTCATCCAGCCCGCGCGCCATCAGGTATTCAATTTCTTCTTGCGCTATCTTGCCCACGGCGGCCTCGTGCGAAAGCTCCACTCCGTCCACGGTTGCGTCCAGTTCCGGTATGGTATAGATGCGGCCTTCGCCCAAAATAAGGCCGTTGCACTCCAGGTGCCCCTTGGCCGTGGGGGCGTGGCCGCCTATGAAGCCACGGTTTATTATAGTGCCGCCGCTGGTAAGGGTGCGGGCCACAATTTCGCCACGGGTGCCGGGGGCGTTAAGCAGCAGCTTGTTGCCCGTGTCCACATGCGCGCCGTGCGGGGCGGCTATTATGGAGTTGAAACGGGCCACGGCGTTTTGCCCGTTGAGGGATATGGTGGGGTACATTTTTAGGTCGCTCACCTTTTGCAGCAGCACATAGTTGCTTACAAAGGAGCTGTCTTCATAAATTATACCGGCAGAACGCGGGCGCACGGCTACTTCGTCGCCCCAGTTGTGAATCATGGTAAAGCTGAGCTTGCCGCCTTTTTCCACATAAAATTCCGATACGCCTATATGGGCGGCGTCAGTTGTGCCTTCGGCCGTGGCGCAGCCGGATATTACGTGCAGTTCCGCCCCTTCTTCCACAATAATCAGGTTGTGTACGTTCTGGCCCACGCCATTGCCTTGTATGAACAGGCAGGATTGGACCGGCTCGGCGATTTTGGCGCCTTTTTTGGCGCGTATAAAATAGCCGCCGTGCAGATTTTCCGCCGCCGAGCGGCTTATTTCATCCTGATTTGGGTCAAGGGCCTTCCAGTAATATTGCGGCAGGCCGCCAAAGCGGTTGAGGGCGGTTTTTATATCCATAAGCTCCAGCCCCTGCTGGCTGCTGGAATAATCGCAATCGGCATGGTTAACATGCATGAAGGAGCCGCTGCGGCCCTGCCCGCTTACTTCAATGCCCGCGTGCAGCAGGCGCTTGCGGTCGGCCTCGCTCATGTTCCTGAAGTCGGGTATGGCATGGGCGGCTTCATTAAAGTTGTATTTTTTTATGTCAAAAGTCATATAAACCTCTCTGGCGGCAGTGTATCCCGCCCATCAGCAATCTCAAAAATTTCATTACGGCCCGGCCTGCCTTTGCGGCGTCCTTTCGCTCTGGCGCCTGGCCTTTACCGCCCTGCGCCGGCCCACGCCCGCCAATGTAGGCGTTTGCGCCTTGGCCGTAACCTGCGGGTAGCCTTTTAACCGCGCAAGGCGCAGGGTTGCTTTTACGCCGTGGCGGCGTTGTTTCTGGCTAGGCCTGCGGCCTGTAGTTTTCGCTTATGGTCAGGGGCTGACCGTTTTGGAAGCAGCGCAGGCATTCCTGATAACCATACTTGCGCACGTGCTCCAGAATATCCAGCGGGCGGGCCTCGCAGCAAAGCTGGCCTTCGTACATTACCTGAGCGCGGTCGGCATTGACGTAATCAAGAATATAGCCGGTGTGCGTAATGATGAGGCCGGAGCGCTCCTGCCGCAGAATGTTCTTTTTAAGGCACTGGCGGTCGCCTTTTTCGCAGGTGGCGCAGCCGCTGAGCAAATCGCGCACGGTGTTGCCTATGAGCACCATGTTTTCAAGGTCCACGCCGGATTCCGGCTCGTCAAAGAGCAGAAAGTCCGGCTGCTGGGCCATAAGCTGCAATAGTTCGGAGCGTTTGATCTCGCCGCCGGAAAAGCCGGAGTTGACGTCGCGCTCCAGAAAACGGTCAAAGTTAACGCGGCGGGCCAGTTCTTCCACATCCACCACTTTTTCGCGCGCGCTCATTTGCACCAGAGTGCGGGTGGGCAGGCCGTGAATGGTTGGGGGGCGCTGAAAAGACATGCCCATGCCCAGGCGGGCGCGCTCGTACATGGGGGCATAGGTAACGTCTTGCCCTTTGAAGATAATTTGCCCCTTGGTCACCTTGTAGTCGCCAAAGCCCATTATGGCCATGAGCAGCGTAGTTTTGCCGGAACCGTTGGGCCCGAACAAAATAAAGGTTTCGCCGTCTTTGATTTCAAGGTTTACGCCCTTAAGCACCTTGTTACCGGCGATCTCCACGTGCAAATCTTTAATTACCAGCATTGTTCACCTCGGAAAATAAAAGACCGGGGGTAAGCGCCCCGGCCTTTTACTATACTATTTATATATCGTTGACTAGTCCGCTATTTGGATTATCAGCATATTGGCGTGATAATCTGGGCGGTTTGAATCAGTTTCCCAATCTGGCCTAGTCCACTTTATAAAAGGCTTTGGCGGCGGCGTTGCATACGGGGCATTTGTCGCTGTGCGGGCCTTCGTGGGTGTAGCCGCATACGGAGCAGATGTAGTAATCCACGGCGGCGGATTTGCCTCCGTCGGCAATGGCTTTTTTGTACAGGTTGGCGTGTACTTCCTCCACCTTGTTCACCCACTGGAAGTACTTGAGGCTGACCTGCTCGCCTTCGGCCTCGGCGTCTTTAATCATTTGCGGGTACATGCTGGTGAACTCGTGGGTTTCGCCGCCCAGAGCGTCTTTAAGGTTGCTCATGGTGTCGGATATTTTACCGGCATTGCGCAAATGGGCGTGGGCATGAATGGTTTCGGCCTCGGCAGCGGCACGGAAAAGCTTGGCAGCTTGGGCAAAGCCCTCTTTTTCCGCCTGTTTGGCATAGGCAAGATATTTACGGTTGGCCTGAGATTCTCCTGCAAAGGCATCCATAAGGTTTTTAGATGTTTTAGACATATCGCGCTCCTTTTTCTTATTAGTAATGATTCTTATTTAAGTTAAATTAAGGATCATGTAAAGTGGAAAATAACTTTTTTACGGCAGGATGGATACCGCTTATTTTTGTGTGGCGGCGCGGCAAGGGGTTTATTGCATAAAACTTGGATTGCCTTTTAAATGAAAAAACCCAACATGATTGATGGGTTAATATTAGGAGCAAAGTTTAGTTTAATCAAACTTGTGGGGTCAAGGGGGGCTCAAAATAGCACCCCCTATAGTACTGCAAGCTATTTAACTTTTCAGCCAAAAACTGTTGTGCTTCTGCGATACGAGCTACACCCTTGCGGGTCTGGGCGGAGCCCAGATCTGATAAATCTGTCTTAGTCAACTGTGCCTTTCCCAGATGTGCGTTACTGCACAACGGCAGGCGGCGTATGGGTGGCGCTTATGCCCAAGGCTTCCGGCACGTTGCGCACGGCCTCGTCCAGATAGTCAAACTCTATGGGCTCCAGCGGGGCCATGTTAACCTGCAGGGTGCCGCCGGTTTTCAAAAAGGCGCGTATGGCCTGCAAAAGCTGGCGATGCGCCGGTTTGGCTTTGGCTATTTCCTCATCCAGCCCGGACATGGTGTTACCACCATACAGGTCGTGCGCCATGGCGAAATCGTGCCAGCCTTTGTCGGCTATGTAAAATTCCATACGGCGCATCAGCGGGTCGCCATAGGTCTGGTACATGCGCGGTTTGCCGGTAATGATGTCCGCAGCAAGCTTGGTCTCCAGCAAGGTGGGTTCGCTAAGGGCGTAAGTGACTGTGCCGGAAAGCTCTTTTTCCACCAGCAGATCCACGCCCAAATCAGCATCCAGCGTGACGCCGCCTTCCTTTTCAGCCAGTGCGCCCACCATATGCGGCAGGCCCGGCTCGCCGGCCGTAATCATTTGCAGTTGCCTGAGGGCATCCTGGCTTATAAACAGCGCGGCCACGGCGGATTTGACGTTGGCTCTGTCAGCCAGGTCTATGTCGGTGCGCCAGTTACCCAGCCGCACCATATTTCTGGCATTCAGGTTTTTGAGGTAGAAGTTTTCGATTTTGCTGCCCTTTATAAAATTATAGGGCTGGGTGGAAAACTCGTTCAACACCGTATTGTCGTTCATAACGGACGAGGGATTTTTTATGATGTCCACCAGCCTGTCGGAAAGAACGAACTTGCCCATGCCAGCTTCTTCAAGGCTGAACACGTCCATGGGGCCGTATTTAAGGCTCATGCCGCGCAGTATGTTGGGCCCCTGTTCTTTTAAGGTGCGTTTGCCAAGCTCCACCGAAGCCAGTTTGAAAAGCGCGCTTTCGTAAGTGGCCTCAAGGTTTTTCATTTCGAATTTTTCAAATTCGTAGTCGTAGAGGCTGGGGATTATTGCCATCAGCAGGGTTAGGGGGTCCTGATTGTCTTGGTAGCTGCCCAAAGCTTCCAGCATGGCTTTGTAGTTGTATTTAAGGCCGTGCATGCTTACTTCGGCCAGTTTGGCGTCATAGGGGGCGCCGGAGTAAGCGTCCTCGCCGTTCAGGGTAATGTCGCTCATGCGCATGTTACTTATGCCCATGTCAAAGCCGGTGCTTTCTTTATTCAGTTCCGACTGGCCGGAAGTGGCGAACGAGCCTATGTTCAAATCGAACAGATCCAACTGCATGGCATTCAGCTTGAGGTTGCGGCCCATATCTTTGCCTGTGCGCATATCGCCAAGCAGGGGCATAAGTTTGGATATTACAGCCAGGGGGTCGCCCGTGCCCTTGTTTTCCAGCAGCATCTGGCGCATGTCGCGGTAGTTGTAGGCAAGGTCTCTTATTTCGTAATATTCAAGTTCCAGCAGCGGTACTTCAATATCTTTGGCCTCCACCGACAGTTTTTCGATAACGGAAGAGTCAATGGTGGTCAGGTCGCCGGGGCAACCCAGCAGGGTGTTTATATCCACGCCGCTTTCCGTATACGCGCCTATTTTCAGCAACAGGCCCGGAGCATCGGCAAAAGAGTAAACTATGTTGGTGCTGGTAATGCTTGAGCTGAGCAGCGAAACTTTAACATCGGCGTTTTCAAGCTTGATGAAGCTGTCTAATAGGGCGAGATCCTCGCGCACGCGCTGGGCGGCTTTGTTTTCTATAATCAGCTTGGCCGCGAACAACGCCACGGCAAGCAGCGCCACCGCGCCTAGGATAATAAATTTGATTTTGGATTTTTTTTTGTCGGTTGCGCTCATAATGCAGCTCTTGGAAGGTTTAAAGTTAAAAAATAACGCGTACGCGATGTGTCAGTCTATAATTCGCAAGACTCTACACAAAGACCAGCCAATAATCCAGCCGTAAAATGCCGCGCGGCTGGTCTTTTTTATCATGCCGAGACTTTTGGCCGGAACAGTGCGAAAGATATGGATGATTAAGCCAGATTTACAAGCGCTGGGCGCTGCCCTGACCTGCAAGCGTGGCTTGTGCCGCGAAGGTGCCACAGTTTTTGGCGGTGGGTTATATAGCCGGCAGGAGTGTGAGAGTGCTATTTCTAAGCCCTTGCCCCCCGCAATTTGTGTGAAAATGCGGTTGGCGAAATTTTGCAGTCACAAGCGCATAACGGCATTAGCTACCCATGCATATTTATGGTAGCTTTTAACCGGTGGCTATTTTATTATCCGGCCATGCGTCTTTGGCTTGCCAACGCTCCGTTGCGTCAGGCCGCGCGATTACTGCGGCGCGGAGGCCCACGATAACCAAGGTGTGGAGCGGCGGAGCAGCAGCGCCCTCAAAGGAAAAGGCATATATGATTCCCATATTGGACTCAAAAGATTATATCGCAAAACTGGTCTCAACCCCGCGCCACGGCGCGGATGCCGTGCTGGCCTGCTACGAGCACCGCGTGGGGGCCATTGTTAAGGGCGGCGAAGCCATGCTGGCCCCGCTGGACGATCATATGTTCCACAGGGGCGATGGCGTTTTTGAGGTAATAAAATTTATAGACAGCCGCCTGTACCAGTTTGACGAGCACCTGGCCCGCATGCGCCGCTCCGCCGCCAGCATACGGCTGGAGCCGCCCTGCCCGTGGGACGAATTGCGCGGCATCGCGCTTGAGGTAGCCCGCGCGGCAGGCAGCAGCCACGGGCTGTTGCGCCTGTTTTTGGGACGCGGCCCCGGCGGCTTTGGGGTGGACCCCAAAGAAACACCCATATCCAGCTTTTACGCCGTGGTCAGCCGCTTCAAGCAGCCGCCGCAAAGCTGGTATGAAAAGGGCCTTACAGGCTTTCGCACCTCCGTGCCCGCGCGGCCTTCGCACTTTTCGCAAATAAAAGACACCAACTATTTAACGGCGGTGCTAATGACCATGGAGGCGCGCGATAAAGGCAAAGACGTGCCTTTTTGCTTTGACGCGCAGGGCAACCTCGCCGAAAGCGCCGTTGCCAATATCTGCCTGGTGGATAAACAGGGCGTGCTGGTAGCGCCGGAGTTCACCCACGCCTTGCCCGGCACCACCATACGCAGGGCCATGGAGCTTTTGCGCGGCAAGGTGGAGTGCGTTATCCGGCCGGTGCCGGAAAAAGATATTTGGGATGCCGCCGAGCTGCTCATGCTGGGCACGTCGCCCAACTGCGCCTCGGTGGTGGAGTATGAGGGCAGGGTTATAGGCGCTGGCAAGCGCGGTCCTGTTTCCAGCCTGTTATACGAACTGATTGAGGCGGATATAGCGCAAAATGGGCTTGATATGCGGGTGGCATAGCGTTTTGCCCATTGCTCCGGCCTTGGCAAAGGCTTGCCTAAAACCGTTTATTCTTGTTACGCTGCATAAGCGGAATGCCCAAGGTAATTAGGGCGGTTCCGTTTTTATTAAAAGGCAGCCCGGCACTGCCCGCCGCAAGCCTGGCCGGGCGGCTAAATTTACCATGGGAGTGACCTATGCTGATTCGTGATTGGATGACCTCCAATGTCATAACCGTTCCCGCCAACGTTTCCATGATGAAGGCCTCGCGCCTGATGAAGGAACATAACGTGCACCGGCTGCCCGTGCTGGACGACAAGGGCGTGCTCATGGGCATAATTTCAGACCGCGACATAAAGGAGGCCTCGCCTTCCAAGGCCACAACTCTGGACATGCACGAGCTTTATTACCTGCTTTCTGAAATACAGGTAAAAGACATTATGACCAAGCACCCCATATCGGTGCGCTGGGACGACTCGGTGGAGCAGGCCGCTCTTATTATGGTGGAGAAGCACATAGGCGGCCTGCCGGTGGTGGACGAGGACAACAAGCTGGTAGGCATTATTACGGACAGCGATATTTTCAAGGTTTTCATAAACATTACCGGCGCGGCCAGCGGCGGGCTGCAACTGGCTTTTCAACTGGGGCAGGAGCACGGCACCCTCAAGTCCGTGCTGGATGCCTTGCGCGAGCACGGCGCCAGGGTGGTTTCCGTATTAACCTCCAACGAGGACGATAATACCCGCCGGGTTTACATACGCATGCGCAATTTGGACATGGTAGCCCAAAAAGCCCTTATTTCCGACATGCAAAAGCGTTTTAACCTGCTGTACTGGCACCCTAGGGTATGAGCCGGCCCCGGAATCTTTTTGGCTATGCCCGTGTCTGAATTTTTACCTGGCCCGCATGCCTAAGTAAGGCATGTTATTTTCATAAAAAATTCTTTCTTTTGAACGGGCCTGCCCCTTGCCCGCGTTTGTGCAAGATTGCATTTTGCGTTCTATTCTGATAAAAATTGTAGTCAGAGGTCTTAAGCGGTTTGAGGGTGGAATTTTACTGATTATGCTGAATTGCGCGTTATTTGAAATATGGTCGGGTACCCCTGCCGTATTTTTCAAGACTTGCATAAACAAGACTTTTGTGCCAAAAGGGCATGAGTTAATCAGGATAAGGCTAACTAGAAATTGTACAAAGTACTATTCTTAGTCCAAGGAGGACAAAATGGCTGAAGTATCTTACAAAGGTAAAAGTTTCGAAGTTGACGAAGACGGCTTCCTCTTGCGCTTCGAAGACTGGTGCCCTGAATGGGTCGAATATGTGAAAGAATCCGAAGGCATCTCCGACATGAGCGCCGATCACCAGAAAATTCTTGACTTCCTGCAGGACTACTACAGGAAGAACGGCATCGCCCCCATGGTGCGCATTCTTTCCAAGAACACCGGCTTTAAACTTAAAGAAGTGTATGAACTCTTCCCCTCCGGCCCCGGCAAAGGCGCCTGCAAAATGGCCGGCCTGCCCAAACCCACCGGCTGCGTATAAGAAAATATTTTCTGACGCATTTAAGGCACGGAGTTCTTGTTCCGTGCCTTTTTGTATTTCTGGGTTATAAAGTTTACTTTTATCGGCGCGGCGCGGGCTTTTATGCATTGTCCGGGGCGATAAAATGCAGTATGTTGCGCATGGGCCTGAAATGCGGCCCCTTAACCCGTAAGGAGAAAACGCCGATGCATTTGCGTCATTTTTTCTGCCCGCAATGCCAGACACGCTACCCGGCCGCCAAGCTTAACCAGCGTTGCGCCAAGTGCGGCAGCACCATGATGTCGCGCTACGATTACGAGGGCATAAAGCGTAATCTGGCCAAGCAGGATTTGGCAAGCCGCAGCCAGACCCTTTGGCGTTATAAAGAACTCCTGCCGGTGTTTGACGAATCAAACATCGTAAGCCTCGGCGAGGGCATGTCGCCGGTGTTGCGCCTGCCGCGCCTGGAAGCTGTTTTGCAGGCGCGCGAGCTGTTTATTAAAGACGACAGCCGCCTGCCCTGCAACAGCGTACGGGCCCGCGTAGCCTCCGTAACCGTATCCAAGGCGCTGGAGCTTGGCGCGCGCGCCCTTATAGCCCGCACCACCTGCATGGAGGGCTTGGCCTGGGCCACTTATGCCAGCCGCGCCGGGCTTGCTTTGATTTTGCTGGTGGCCAAAGACGAAGTGGAAGAAAATTATAAAAACGCCATACTCAAAACCGGCGCTTCCCTGCTGCTGTATGAAGGCGCGCAGGCCGAGGCCGATGCCCTGGCCGAAAAAACCGCCACCGATTACGGTTGGCTTAATGCCTCCGCCTATTACGAGCCCTACCGGCTGGAGGGCAAAAAGACCATAGGGCTGGAAATGGCCGAGCAGTTTGAATGGAACCTGCCGGAGGTAATAATTTGCCCTGTGGGCGGCGGGGGCACCTTGGCCTCCATTTACAAAGCCCTGCGCGAGCTGGGCGGCATAGGCTGGATTCCGCCGCAACTGCCGCGCCTGGTGGCCGTGCAGCCGGAGCGCTTTGCCCCCATAGTGCGGGCATTTAACAGCAAACAGCGCGTGGCCCTTATACCGGAGCATGACGGCGATATAAATTTTGATGAAGATGTGGAGTTCTCGCGCCAAAGCTCCTACATAGCCATGGACGGCATTTACAAAACCGTTGGCTGCGCCGTGAGCGTCACTGTGGAAGAAACCACGGCAGCCGGCTGCATACTGGCCTCGCGCGAGGGCATGCTTTGTGAGGAAAAAGGCCAGTTGGCCATGGCCGCCGCCATAAAATTGGCCCGCTCCGGCTGGATCAAAAAAAGCGACCGCGTGCTTTTGTACAACCCCGAAGGCGCCGTATTCAATACCTCCGCCTGTCAAAACACCGCCGGGCACATAAACCTGAAAAACGATCCGTACATTCCCAAAGAGCTGGGCATGCTCGCCATGGCGCGGGTTTGACGCCGCGCCATAGGCGCATAACCGCGCATAGGCCGTATGCGGAACAGACAAACGCTCATTGTTTAAGCCCGGCCTATTCGGCAGGGCTTACGCCGCTATTGTTACGGCCTGCTGTGACGCGGCGTTGCGCCTGCTGCCGCTTGGGCGCATTTTTATTGATTCAAAAGGTAAATCGTGGTGAAATTATCAAGAGTAAGTGCCGGGAGCTTTGAAGCAACACCGGAAAGGAGGCGAGCGCGGTGAATCCGGTATTGAAATATCGCGGCGGCAAGTCGCGCGAAATTCCACGCCTCCTGCAATATATTCCAGACGATTTCGACCGTTATATCGAGCCGTTTTTCGGCGGCGGCGCAATGTACTTTTACATTGAGCCGGATAACGCCATTATTAACGACGTTAACGGCCGCCTTATGCTGTTCTACCGCCAGTTGAGGGATGAATACCCTGAAATGCGGCGTCAGCTTGACGAGCTTCAGCGTGAATATGAGGCCAATCAGCTTGAATACAAAAAGCTGAAAGCCAAGTCGCCCAAAATCCGCGTGCCAAACGCCAATGAGGATTTGTACTACCGTATACGCGACTTATTTAACCGCCCGGATGGCACGCTGCTTGATGGAGTGTTGTATTTTTTCATTAACAAAACCGCCTATTCCGGAATGATACGTTATAACAGCAGCGGCGAATATAATGTTCCTTTCGGAAGATACCCCAATCTCAATACCCGGCTGTTAACCTTGCAGCATAGCGAGCTGTTGCAGGGCGCGGAACTGTTCAGCGCTGATTACAGGCAGATTTTCGATATGGCGCGGGAAGATGATTTCATTTTTCTTGATCCGCCGTACGATTGTGTATTCAACGACTACGGCAATATTGACATGTTAAACGGTTTTGATGAGGCCGAGCACCGCAGGCTGGCGGCTGATTTTAAAAACCTGAATTGCCGCGCTCTCATGGTTATAGGCAGAACCGCATTAACAGAGGAATTGTACAGTGGCTTCATATTTGACGAGTATTACAAAAGTTATGCCGTTAATATAAAAAACCGCTTCAACAATGACAAAATGCACATTATTGTAAAAAATTATTAAGGCGGGGGTAGTTATGGCGCGGCTTGAGAACAAGGCACTGTTTTTTACCACATCGCCGCGAAGCCCCGCAAAAATGATTCCTGAAATATGCCTGTTGCACGAGCAATTTGAAGGCCGCGAGTGGGATAACGCCACACAGGCAGCGTTTATTGACAAGCTTGCGGAATCTGATTTTTTTGAGGGAACAGGCTCGCCGTCCGACAAGGCCTTCAGCGCGCGTGATAGAATAAACCGGGCTCCCAAGGCGCTGGGTTTTATCAACCTGCAACCCAGTATAACCCTGACGGAAGCGGGCCAAGCCCTTATTTACGGCAAGAGGCCGCAGGAAATATTTTTGCGCCAGCTTTTGAAATTTCAGCTTCCCTCACCTTATCATATTGAAAATAAAGATATTGCCGGAACTTTCCATGTGCGCCCGTATCTTGAAATAATGCGCCTGATGCGCGAGCTGGAATACATAACCTTTGACGAATTGAAAATTTTTGCGGTTCAACTTACCGACTACCGCCGGTTCGAGAGCATTAAGGCGGCCGTTATCGCGTTTCGCGAAGAGAAAGAAGCGCGTAAGGGCCAATACAAAAAGCTTGCGGATGAAGTGTGGACATCAGCCATTATGGCGATATACCACGATAATATCAGCAATGGTAAGACAAAAACCCGGCAAACGGCCGACGCGAGCTTAAAGAAGTTTATAGCCACAAAGAAAAGCAATTTGCGCGATTATGCCGACGCCTGTTTTCGTTACTTGCGCTACACGGGGCTTGTGGCAATTTCACATGGCAACAGGTCGCTATCTTTTTTCCAAGACAGGTTGCGGGAAGTTGACCATATTCTGCGCACCGTCGAGCGCAAGCCCGTATTTATTGATAGCCCTGCCGAATATAAAGCGCATCTGTTCTCCGCAACCGAGCCCGCGCTTTATGTGGACATAAAAGAGAATATTGCCGACACGCTTGCGCATATGGGCGGATTCACTAAGGCTGAGCTTGCAGGCAAGACCATTGACCATTTGAAGGACCTGCGCGACGAAATAGTGCAACGGCGCAAAGACGCGGCAATTCGCGCGGAAGTTGAGAAAATAAAATCCTATGCCTTGTATGCGGAAATAATTGATGCCTATAATGAAATAATTTCCAATGGCTATTATGACGCGCCGCTGATGTTCGAATACAACACATGGCGCGCCATGACCATGCTTGACGGCGGAGACATCAAGGGCAATTTCAATGTTGACGACGCGGGCAAGCCGTTATCCGCCGCCCAAGGCAACAGGCCCGATATTGAGTGCGACTATGGCGACTTTGTGCTTTCCGTTGAAGTTACATTGCAAAAAGGGCAGCGCCAGTATGAAACCGAGGGCGAGCCGGTGGCGCGGCATTACGGGCAGATAAGGCAGCGAAGCGGCAAAGAGGCCTATTGCCTGTTTATCGCCCCCACAATCAACCCGGCGGCCTTGACGCATTTTTATATGCTGAACCAGATCAACAACCGCTATTATGGCGTAAAAACTCAAATAGTGCCCCTTAAACTGGATCAGTTCATGCAACTTGTGGAAAAGGCGCACAATAGCGCCCAGCGCCCCACTTCCGCCGACGTCAGGCAGTTTTTGAGCCGGGCTGTCGGGCAAGTGGCAATGGCGGCTGATGAGAACGAGTGGAGCGAGCGCATACAGGATTGCATTGATAGCTGGTTGGCGGCATAGGCTGGGCCGTGGTCAGTTTTACATGGGCGCAAACATGGCGTGCCCCTATTTGTGCCAATACGCGCAATCGCCCCGCTGTTGTTGACTTTGCGCGCGCTTTGCCCCACAAATGGATTTGAACAAAAGCACCTGGGGCCCATACCTATGAAGCGCAAAAAAGAAGCTGTTAACTGCAACGACGTGCTCCGCCGGGCCGTATTCACCCGGCAGGTGTTACGCCGCACCCGCCGCAAGCCGCAAAAAATTCAGCCGGAGCCTTGCAACCCCGCGCCTGGTAACCCCGCGACGGGCGGCCACGTATCTGACCACGACAGTCTGTTTGGCGGCATGGCGCAACAACCCTACAAATACGCGCACAGCTATGGCCTGCGCAGCCCGCGTTTTCTGCTGCTCAGCTACCTGCACAAAATGCGCGGCTATGATATGGCGCACGAGGCCTCCGGCCCTATGGACATATTTTGGTCCTGCCTGGGCAGTTTTGCGGGCATCTTTATTTTAATGCTGCTGGACAGGCTTATTTTTACTGGCGACCAGCTTCTGCTCTTGGGTTCCTTCGGCGCTTCCAGCGTCATCATTTTCGGCGCGCCGCACTCTATATTCGCCCAGCCGCGCAGTGTGGTGGGCGGGCAGGTTATATCGGCCTTTGTTGGCGTAACCGTGTTTTTGCTGCTGGGGCATTATCCGCTATTGGCCGCGCCTTTGGCCGTAAGTCTGGCCTTTGCCGCCATGCAGCTTACCAAAACCATGCATCCGCCAGGCGGCGCCACCGCCCTTATTGCCGTATCCGGCCACTCAGTGGTGCAGCAAATGGGGTACGGCTACACTTTGCTGCCCGTGGGGGCGGGGATAGTTATATTGCTTGTTATTGGTATTGTCGTAAATAATATATCGCGCAACAGGTTGTATCCGTTGCGGTGGTGGTAATGGGGGGAGGCCCCTCCGGGGCGGGGGAAAGGCCCCTTCGGGGTGGGGGGAAGCCCCTTTCGGGGCGGAGGAAAAGCCCCCGCAGGGGCGAGGTAAGAAAATATGGAAGCGGCGTGGCCGCGACAATATAAGAGAGGGGCGCTTGGTCTGCCCCCCGTCAAGTAGACAAGTAAAAAAGAGTATCAACATTTTAAGCGGCCAGCTTTTCCCGAAACTGCACCGGGGAAAGCTGACCGAGCCTTTTCTGAAATCTTTCAGTATTATAAAAGCGAATATGCGCATCAATCAGTGACATGGTTTCTTGGGCGCAAAGCGGTTTTTTGCCGGCAAAAGCTTCTGTTTTAAGGTGAGAAAAAAACGACTCCATAGCGGCGTTATCAAGGCAATTGCCACGGCGGGAGTGGCTGCCATGAAGGCCTTTGGCAGAGAGTCTTTCTTGATAACTTTTGTGTGTATATTGCGCACCTTGGTCTGAATGCAATATTGCGCCTGGTTGCACTGACAGTTTATTCAATGTTGAAAATACGAGTTCAAGATTATTACGGGCAGATAAATGGTAAGCGATAATTTCATTGTTACATAAATCCATAATTGCAGACAAATATATAAAGCCATTGAGTGTTGGAATGTATGTTATATCAGTGGTGAGTTTTTCATTAAGAGCTGAAGCTTTGAAGTTGCGTGCGATTAAATTAGGAAAAACAACACTATTTTTGTTTGCAAAATGATTACGTTTTTTTCTAATAATTGATTTTATGTCAAATTGACGCATCAATTTATACACACGCTTGTGATTTATATTTATTCCATCACGTTTTAATGCAATAGTTATGCGACGGTATCCATAGTACGGATAAATGGAGTGAATAGCCTTAATATGTTCTATTATATAATCGTCGTTCCTATTTTTAATTGATGATTTCCATTTATAATAACCAGATCTTGACAAATCTGCGTAATGCAAAAGAAGCGCGAGTGGGTGACTGTCGCGTAGCACATCTACTATGGCAAAGAGTTGTTTTTTGAGTTCGCTCCCCATTCTTTTCCGAATCGGGAGCGATACAACTTTTTTACAAGTTCAAGCTCAGCCTTTACATAAATAAGTTCCTCCTCAGCAGAAGAAAAACTTGCTGGAGGGGAACTTTTACCTATCCTC
Organism: Desulfovibrionaceae bacterium; assembly: GCA_031550525.1. GTDB lineage: Bacteria > Desulfobacterota > Desulfovibrionia > Desulfovibrionales > Desulfovibrionaceae > WRHT01. Next base: position 269 of record JAVBON010000043.1, on the reverse strand, counting down.
GAAGTTTTGCCATACTTATTGTCTAAAGACTGTCCGGCGCGCTTCTTACGAACCCAAGCGATGAGTTGTGTTTCACTTTTTATGCCTAAGCGCTCGCTCAACTCCTTATAACTACCTTCACCGTCAAGGTACATGCGTACTGCTTGTTCCTTGAATTCAACAGAATAACTATTGTTTTTACGTCGGACCATGAAAAACCCCCATCAAGTTACAACATTCAGCTTAAACACGCTTTTTTATGTTGTCCACCTAATGGGGGTCATACCAGC
>JAVBON010000025.1:0-6994 GCA_031550525.1 Desulfovibrionaceae bacterium | reverse complement strand
CTCTCCCCCCGGACCCCCCTCACCCGCCCGGAGCCGCGGCTCCTGGACCTCGCATATAGAAATTGGGGCGGTGTGGTGGGTGGGAAGGTTTGGATGCTTAAATACATCAAGCTTTAGCCCGCGAAGCGGAGCAAGCCGGGGCTCACCCCCGGCGCACGATAAAAAGTATATACTTAACGCCGTGTGTGACTTATTTTTCATAAACATAAAAAATTCGTACAAGATAATTTAACCTCAGCCCCATACCAACTAATTGAAAAGTTTAGGAGGTTAGGGGGTGGGAATTCGAGGGAGGGGGAAAGGAAGCCCTTTTCAAAGGGTTCCTTTCCCCCTCCCTCGAATTCTTCAGGAGCTACCTAATGACCAAGAAACCGATCTGGCGCGAGTATGGCGAAGCTATTATTATTGCCTTTCTGTTGGCCATGATCATACGTTTTTTCGTGGTGCAGGCTTACCAGATCCCTTCGGGCTCCATGCTCAACACCTTGCTTATAGGCGACCGCTTGCTGGTTAACAAAATGAGCTACAACCTTAAAGTGCCATTGACTGACAAGGTGCTGGTACGTTTGGGCGAGCCGGAACTGGGGGACATTATAGTGTTTACCTACCCGGACCCAGACCCTTCAAACCCGAGGGTGGATTATATAAAGCGCGTAATAGGCCTGCCTGGCGACACCATAGAAATGCGTGAAAACGTGGTGTACCGCAACGGTCATAAGCTGAATGAACCGTATACCCGTTACATTTACAGCGGAGGCCAGTTCGGCCATTATATAAAGACCCCCATGTTCGTGAAGGGTAACGACCACAGCTTTGAGCCGGTAAAAGTGCCGGAGGGCAAATATTTTGTAATGGGCGACAACCGCGACGACTCCAAAGACTCGCGCTACTGGGGCTTTGTGGATCTGGACGCCATCCACGGCAAGGCCTGGCGCATATATTGGTCTTGGGGCTCCAAAGCGGGCGATGCCGGCTCCTCCGGCTTCAGCGATTCCGGCCCGCGCTGGGCGCGCATAGGCAGACTGGTGGAGTAACTGCTGTTTTTTAGTTTGCGAATAAGCCCCCCGTCCATTCAGGCAGGGGGCTTTATTTATTAAATCCAGTCTTTTTATTAAAGTTAGTTTATTTTTTAAAGTTAGTCTTTTTATTAAAGTTACTATGGCGTTTTAACCTCAAAAAGCTGAAATGCCCCAGATAGTATGGTTACTAGGCGAATTTTTGTTCTCCGGCAGAGAAAAAAGGCTTTTTATTGAGGGAGTGTACCCTCACGCTACTCGACCGGCAATTATGCGTAAAAGCATAATTTGACGCAAGCCACGCGAGCGCCCCTAGAAGGCGAGGCACAGGATGCGCCTATAAAATAAAAATGCTTTTTGGCGCGGGCAGAGCAGGCGCGGCCTGCGCGAGGCAAAAAGATCTTAGCGGCATACTATATAGAAGTAGTGGCCCAAGGCGCTTTATATGCCTGCAAGCGCCAAATGCCGCCTAAAACCATACAAAATTGCCCATGTTTTTGGCGATAATGCGATTTCGTAATTGCCATAATACGCAAGCGTACTTATAATATGACCTGGAGATTGGATTCCGTCCGAACGGCTTTAATTGCAAGCTTTCGGAATCTAAGGAGATTACTGTGGCTCAAACCGACGATCGCGCGGTAGTCCTCATAGTGGATGATACCGCTGACAACATCACGCTCTTAACCTCACTTTTGGGCGATCGCTATAAAAACAAGGTTGCAACCAACGGCCCAAAGGCCTTGCAAATTGCCTTCAAAGATCCGCCCGACCTTATCTTGCTCGACATTATGATGCCGGGCATGGATGGTTATTCCGTATGCAAAGAGTTAAAAACCAACCCCGTTACAAAAGACGTGCCCGTTATATTTCTTACGGCCAAAGCGCAGGAAGATGACGAAACGCACGGCTTTGAGCTGGGCGCGGTGGATTACATAACCAAGCCCATCAGCCCGCCCATACTTATGGCCCGCGTGGCCACGCACCTTGACCTGCAAAAGGCCCGCAAGACGCTGGCCAAGCACAATGAGGAACTGGAGGCGGAGGTTGAAGCGCGTACCCGGCAATTGGCCGGTTTGCAGGATTCGCTTATTACGGCCATGGCCTCCATGTCCGAAACGCGCGATAACGAAACCGGCCTGCACATACGCCGCACACAGTTGTACCTGCACGCTCTGGCCGAGCACCTGCGCGAGAACGCAAAGTTCAGCGATTACCTTACCGAACGCAACATTACCATGATCTACAAGTCCGCCCCACTGCACGATATAGGCAAAGTGGGCGTGCCGGATAGAATTCTGCTCAAACCAGGCCGCCTTGACGCCGATGAGTTTGAGGAAATGAAAAAGCACACCCTCTATGGGCGCGACACTATCATCGCTGCCGAAAAAGAACTGGAAACCCCAGAGCCGTTTTTGGAAATAGCCCGCGACATCGCCTACATGCACCACGAAAAGTGGGACGGCAGCGGCTACCCCACAGGCGCCAAAGGCGAGGATATTCCCATTGCCGCCCGCATGATGGCCCTGGCCGATGTGTACGACGCCCTTATATCCAAGCGCGTATACAAGCCCGCCATGTCGCATGATCAGGCCAAAAGCATTATAATGGAGGGCCGGGGCACCCACTTCGACCCGGATATTGTGGATACCTTCCTGCGCATAGCCGATCTGTTCGACAGCATAGCAAAGGCCTATGGCGACGAGTAATTCGCTACAATCACTATAAAAACGGCTTCCAGAGCCACTCTGGAAGCCGTAATATTATACCCCCCATGCCACGTAAAAGAAAACGCCCACCCCTCGCGCCAGCGCCGCTTTTTTCATCACGCCTATATGTGCGCCTGGCCCAGCCCCAAACCCGCCTGTTCCGCTACCTGCTCGAGGCTTACGACAATCTGGCCTACACCTCGGTAGTGGCCCGCAAGGCCTGCATATTAAAAGTGGTTTTCTCGCCACAGTGTGAAAAACACCTGCGCGCGGCACTGGCCGAAATAAAACAAAGCGTCGATTTTGAAATATACTACGAGGCGCCGGACGCGCCGCTGCAAAAAGTTAGCGGATGAAGCCAGATTTATGAGATCTGGGCGCTGCCCAGACCCGCAAGGGGCCTGAGGCCCCTTGACCCCGCAACATTTATAAACATTGTGTGGTCAAATCTTTCAAGCCGCTGGTTATATCCAACATTAAGGGCACTAACCAAATTAAATACAACTCGACCGAGTTAGGCATATTCAACCAGACTAAGCGCAACCCTATTCCATACCTTAAAGGGTCAAGGGGCTCAGCTCCTTGCGGGTCTGGGCAGCGCCCAGATCTCATAAATCTGTCTTAGTCCGCTGTACCTTTACACAACGCGGCTTATAGCGCCGCGCCTATAACTTATTGCGCCGCAAGGGTCTTTGCGCTTTATCTTGATTAATTGGCTGTTTGCCGCTATAATGAAAAATTGAGCGTAAATTTAAATAATCCGGAGCCTGTGGGCTCATATTTCAGGAGCAAGTAATGGACAAAAATCTGGAAACTCAAATTGTAGCCAGAGGTAAAGAGTTTTTCAAAAGCATCAGCGGCGAAGCCCCTTCCATTTTCAACAAGGGCTGGTGGACCGGCAAGGTTATGGACTGGGCCATGAAAAACGAGGATTTCAAGGTGCAGTTGTTCCGCTTTGTGGACGTAATGCCCTTTTTGAACAACTCCGATACGCTGGTGCGCCACATTAAGGAATATTTTGGAGGGAGCGACGCGGAGGTGCCCACGGTGCTGAAGCTGGGCGCCAACCTTTCCGGCATAGGCGGGGCCTTTACCGGAAAAATTCTCGGCAAAACCATACGCGCCAACATCGAGGGCATGGGCCGCCAGTTCATTATTGGCGAAAACGCCAAAGAGGCCATCAAGGGCATGTCCAAGCTGCGTAAGGACAAATTCACCTTTACTGTCGACCTGTTGGGCGAAGCCACGGTGAGCGAGGAAGAAAGCCAGGCTTACGCCCAGGGCTACCTTGATTTGCTGGATGCCATAGCGCTGGAGCAAAGCTCGTGGCAGCCGCACGCGGGCAAGGGCGCCGAGGCTAAGCTGGATTGGGGCTCGCAGCCGGTGGTAAACGCCTCCATCAAGCCGTCGGCCCTTTATTCCCAAGCCAAACCGGTGGATATTGAAGGCTCGGTGCAGCATATTCTTGCGCGCCTCAAACCCATTTATCGCAAGATTATCGCCATGGGCGCGGCTTTATGCATAGACATAGAGCAGTTGAAGTACCGCGAAATAACCATAGAGCTTTTCAAACGCTTGCGCTCCGACCCCGAGTTCGCCCATTACCCGCATCTTGCCATAGTGCAGCAGGCTTACCTTAAAGATTGCGACAAGTGCGTGGATGATTTGATAGCCTGGGGCCGCGCCAAAAACCTGCCCTTTGGCATACGCCTTGTAAAAGGCGCTTATTGGGATGCCGAAACCGTATCGGCCAAGCAGAACGGCTGGGAAATTCCCGTATGGACCCACAAGCCGGAAACCGACATAGCCTATGAAAAAATAGCCCATAAAATTTTGGAAAATCAGGATCTGATCTACTTTGCCTGCGCTTCGCACAACGTGCGCACCATTTCCGCCGTTATGGAAATGGCAAAAACCATGAGCGTGCCGGAATCGCGCTACGAATTTCAGGTGCTTTACGGCATGGGCGAGCCTGTGCGCAAGGGCCTTCTTAACGTGGCCGGGCGCGTGCGCCTTTACTGCCCTTACGGCGAGGTGGTGCCCGGCATGGCGTACCTGGTGCGGCGGCTGTTGGAAAACACCGCCAACGAATCCTTTTTGCGCCAAAGCTTTGCCGAAGGCGAAGAGCTGGAGCGCCTGCTGGAAAGCCCCGAAATAACTCTGGAGCGCGAGCTGGCCGGCCGTCAGGCCCCACAGGCGCCCAAGACTGCCCCCGGCGATCTGCCGCCATTTGCCAACGAAGCCATGATCGACTTTACCGTAAAGGCCAACCGCGAGGCTTTTCCCGCCGCCATAGCCAAGGTGCGCGGCTATGCCGGGCGTGAGTTGCCCTTGTACATTGACGGTAAAGACGTAAAAACCGCCGAGATAATTCCCACAACCAACCCGGCCAAGCCCGATGAGGTTATTGCCAAAGTCTGCCAGGCCGGAGTGGCGGAAGTGGACGCCGCCGTGGCTGCGGCCAAAAAAGCCGCCAAGGCTTGGGCGCGCACCTCGCCTGCCGACCGCGCCATGTTCATGCACCGCGCCGCCGATATAGCGCGCAAGCGCATGTTCGAGCTTTCCGCCGTGCAAGTGCTGGAAGTGGGCAAACAGTGGGATCAGGCCTTTCACGATGTGGGCGAGGGCATAGACTTTTTGGAATATTACGCCCGCGAAATGCTGCGCCTCTCGCACCCCCGCCGCATGGGCCGCGCGCCGGGCGAGCTAAACCACCTTATGTACCAGCCCAAGGGCGTGGCCGCCGTTATATCGCCGTGGAACTTCCCCTTCGCCATAGCCATAGGCATGGTTTCCGCCGCCATAGTCGCGGGTAACCCCGTGGTCTTCAAGCCCGCCTCCATCGCTTCCGCCATTGGCTATAATCTGGTGGAAATTTTCCGCGAGGCAGGCCTGCCCGCAGGCGTGTTCAACTACTGCCCCGGCAAAAGTTCCGTAATGGGCGATCATCTGGTGGAGCACCCCGATGTAAGCCTCATCTGTTTCACCGGCTCCATGGACGTGGGCCTGCATATTATTGAAAAAGCCGCCGTGACCCGGCCGGATAAAGGCCAATTGCAGGTCAAGCGCGTAATAGCCGAAATGGGCGGCAAAAACGCCATCATCATCGATGACGATGCCGACCTGGACGAGGCCGTAATACAGGTTCTCAACTCCGCCTTCGGCTTCCAAGGCCAGAAATGCTCGGCCTGCTCCCGCGTGATTGTGCTCGATTCCATATACGCGCATTTTGTGGAGCGTCTGGTTAAAGGCGCGGCCGCCATAAAAGTCGGCCCGGCCGAAGACCCCGCCAACTATATGGGACCGGTGGCCGATGCCAGCCTCGCCAAAAACATTATGAAGTATATTGAAATAGCGGAGCAAGAAGGCAACGTGCTGCTCAAGCGCACCGACTACCCCATTGAAGGCGCTTACGTGCCCCTAACCATTGTGGACGGCATAACCCCCGCGCACCGCATAGCGCAGGAAGAAGTCTTCGGCCCCGTGCTGGCCGTTATGCGCGCCAAAGATTATGACGAGGCCCTCAGCATGGCCAACAGCACCAGGTTCGCCCTTACCGGCGCGGTGTTCTCGCGCAGCCCCGAGCATTTGGCCCAAGCCCGCGCCGAGTTCAACGTGGGCAACCTGTACCTTAACAAGGGCAGCACCGGCGCGCTGGTGGAGCGCCAGCCCTTTGGCGGCTACCACATGTCCGGCGTGGGCTCCAAAACCGGCTGCCCCGACTACCTGCTGCAGTTCATGGACCCGCGCGTGGTTACAGAAAATACCATACGCCGTGGCTTCACGCCCATAGCGGACGACGACGACTGGGTTTAGTGGACTAAGACAGGTTTAGGGATGAAGCCAGATTTGTAAGATCCGGGGCGCGAAAGAGCATCGCCAACAAGTACTGCTTGCCTTATGCTTATCGGTGCTAAATTGTTGTGCTTTGTCAAAACGAGCCACACCGGACACCGCAATTTGTGTAATAGATAGTTTGTCATTAAATTATGGCCCCCGTATGTGCAGTACATACAGGGGCCTTTTAGTGTTACAAAAGCATGTGCAATTTTTGCGGTAATTACCCTCACCCCGCACAGAATAAGGAAACCTCTACCAAAAATCCCAAATGTCTAAGCCAACATAGTTGCGGGATTCCAAAGGGGTTCAACCCCTTTGGCCGCCGGAGGCAAAAATCCGATCAGCTGACTTCTATTGCCTTTTAAGGCAACAGCGTAAGCACAAAAAGCACGTGCAAAACTCTGCCCGCCAGCCCACAAATGTGGACGA
>JAVBON010000029.1:0-37767 GCA_031550525.1 Desulfovibrionaceae bacterium | reverse complement strand
GGTTGTGTTACCCGCACAACCTGAGTTAACCCAAACACCTAAACCAACAAATGCCAAAGGTTTGGAGTTCGGGATGTGGGAGCTCGAGGGGGAAGGGAAAGAACCTTTCCTCAAAAGGTTCTTTCCCTTCCCCCTCGAATTTCTTGACCGCGCCACAGGCGCTTCCAACAAAAAAAGGGCTGCACGGCTGCAACCCTTGAAAAGTGGCGGAGAGGAAGAGATTTGAACTCTTGATACAGTTTCCCGTATACACACTTTCCAGGCGTGCTCCTTCGGCCAGCTCGGACACCTCTCCACGGGAGAGCTTTGATTAGCAAAAGCTTGTATACTTGGCAAGCAAAAATAGCGGATTTGATAAACCAGCAAGAGGGCGCAATGGCACAGACAACACAGCGTTCAACTTACCTGAGCATGACGGAGCTTGCGCGCAGGCTTGATTTGCCTGAATCCACCATGCGTTATTACTGCAAACGTTTTGCCGGATACCTGCCTTATAAGGGCGAAGGCCGCCGCAGGCGCTATGCGCCGGAAACTGAAAGTATTCTGGCCTTTATCGCCACGGCCATGCACCGCAACAAGAATGCCACTGCGGTGGAGCTTATGTTGCAGTCGGGGCAGTACATGCACACTGCTTCGGCGACTGTGGCGGCCGAGCAGGCGGTTGCGCCGGGGCATGCTGTTGCGGCTGGTTCGGGCGAGCGGCTTTTGGCGGTAATGGAGAGGCAGGCCGAGGCTTTGGGGCAGATTTCCGCCTCTTTAAGCGTTTTTGTGGGGCAGCTTGCAAGGTATGGCGAGGCCGTGGCCAGCCGTGGCGGCGAGCCCAACATGGCGCCGGAAGGGGCCATGGCTGATGAATGGCGCAGAGAGGTGACCCTGCTTAAGCAACAGATGAGCACGGCTGAGCAGGTGCACCAGGAGGATTTGGAACAACTGCGCAAATGGCTGGGGCACTTGAGCGAGGCAGTGGCTAAAGGCAAGGTTTAATTCTGGCCTGTTGCCGTTAGAGTTTTTTGCCCAAGTGATAAACGTTTTTATGAGGCCTGGCCGGGTCTATTCCGGTAGTAAGGTTTTAATGCAACAAAATATTGGTTGCCGCAAGATTGCATTGGATTTTTGTTGAAATGTTCTCTATATTGAATTTGCTTAAGTAACAGAGTTTAATAATTGGATAAATTATGAGCGAGACTGAAAAGCAATCCCCTTCCACTCTGCCTAATGCCAATGATCTTGAAGCGTTGCGTAAACGTTTTGCAATGACTGACCTAACCAGTCCGGCCATTGCGGTACTTTTTAACTACGTGCTGGAAAGGTTGCCACGCGAGGGCGAAACCGGCGGCACCCACCACGTAAAGTCCAAGCCTTTCGCAACGGATGAAATTATCCCGCTGGATCCAATCAATATAGTGCAAATGGAGGTGCGCCTGCCCCCCATGCCCGCTGTGTTGGGCGAATTGCAGGAGGTAACCAACAAGCCTTATGTTTCTTCCGCCGCGGTGGGCGAAGTGGTAGCCAAAGATCCCAGCCTGACGGCCTGGCTGCTCAAGCTTGTGAACAGCCCTTTTTTCGGATTTTCCGTAAAGGTGGATACGGTTTCTCGCGCAGTAACCCTGTTGGGGCTGGAACAGTTTAAAAATCTTGCCATGGGCAGCATGCTCAATTCTTTAGCCAGCCAGTTGCCAGCCGGTATTATTAATCTTGACGAATTCTGGCGGCACAGCATTGCCACGGCCTTGGCGTCGCAAGCCATTTGGCAGGTGATGAAGCGCGATGAGGCCGAGCGCCTGTTTGTGGCTGGTCTTTTGCACGATTGCGGACTGCTTGCCTTGGCTTATGCCGCGCCTAAAACTTTTAGCGGCCTCAGCCAGGCCGTGGCCCGCTCCAACAAGCCGCGCTACCAGGCCGAGCAGGAGCTGCTTGATTTTGATCATGCCCGCCTGGGCGGTATGCTGCTGCACCGCTGGAATATGCCTTTGCCTCTGGTAATGGCCGTGTTGCGCCACCATCAGGTGGAAGCTCCGGAGCGTTATATGGAGGCGGCCGTGGTGCACCTGGCCGACGTAATAGCCTTTGCGGTGGCTGGACGTAAGGAATGCGACATTGTGCCGCCCTTGGACCCGGCGGTATGGAAGGTGCTTGGCCTTAAACCGGCCAACGTAACCTATGTGGCCGATGTTATGATGAGCCGCCTGAACGAAATGTGCGAGATGATGAGTAGCGTGTAATTGCGCAACGCGGCCTGCCCCGAACCGGTTTTGGTTGCGTATGCTTCCGGATGGTTTTGGCGGACGCGGCTGTATAAGGTTATTGCTGCGTTATGAACAAATATATTTAAAAGATGTTCCGGCAAACCGAAAGTTTGCCGGAACATCTTTTATTGAGAACACCAAGTTTTTATCAAAGTTGTGCCCCAGGGGTGGTTAAAACGTCCCCCATACGGTCCTGTCCCTGTATAATTCTTAAGCCAAAAACTGTTGCGCTTTTGTGATGCAAGCCACACTTGCGGGTCTGGCGAACAATTTTACAGTAAAGCAAAGTTGGATACCGGAGTGGAGATACCCGCAGGGGTGAGGCACGGGAGGCGCCTAATCAGCCCCGCGCTGACAAATCTGGCTTTATCAGCCGTGTCTTTTGAGCGCGGATTAATTCAGTCGCAAAGAGCCGCGAAACTCCGCGCAACTGGCGATGCCGTATTTTTCCATAAGATCGGCCAGTTTGCCCGGCAGGCGAAAGGCGGTATCTGGCCTGGTGAAATTGGCTGTGCCTATTTGCACTGCCCATGCGCCGACCATTAGAAATTCCAGCACGTCTTCAGCCGTATGCGCGCCGCCTATGGCGATAACCGGAATATTAACGGCTCCGGCAACCTGCCATACGCAACGCAGGGCCACCGGTTTTACGGCGGCGCCGGAGAGCCCGCCCACTATGTTGGCCAGCAGGGGTTTGCGGCTTTTTACATCCACGGCCATGCCGGTAAGGGTGTTTATGCACGAGAGCATGTCGGCCCCGGCCGAGGCGCAGGCGCGGGCTATTTCAGTAATATCCGTAACATTTGGCGAGAGTTTTACTATAACCGGCAGGTTGGGGCAGGCTTTTTTTACCGCCTCGGTCACTTTGGCGGCCGCTGCGGGGCTTTGCCCGAAAAGCAGGCCGCCGGATTCCACATTGGGACAGGATATGTTTACCTCCAGCGCCGATATGCCGGGGGCGGCGGCCAATATTCCGGCCAGGGTGGAGAAGTCTTGCGTGTTATGGGCGTAAACGTTGGCTATTATATGGGCGCCATCCGGCCCAGTGGGCAGTTGCGGCAGGTAATGCTCCACAAAGTAATCCACGCCGCAGTTTTGCAGGCCTATGGCATTAAGCATGCCGCAGGGAGTTTCGGCTATGCGCGGCATGGGGTTGCCGCGCATAGGCTTGAGAGACAGCCCTTTGGTCACGAAGCCGCCCAAATCGCCCAAACTGCCGTAGGGCATGTATTCCAGGCCGTATCCGAAAGTTCCGGAGGCGGTGAGCACGGGGTTTCTGAGCTTTAGCTCTCCTCCGTGCCAAGGGATATTCATAGAGAGTTTTTCCATATTATTTTCCATATAAAAAGTGGCCCGTTACGGCTTTTTAGTCGTTCAAATCCACGGAATCGGCCCAGAATACCGGCCCGCAGGCGCAACTGGAAACAGGCAGGCCGCTTTGCAGAGCCTGATGCACGGGGTTGGCGGAGCGGTTTTTTCCGCTATCGTCCAGCAACGGTTTTACCACGCAGCCCAAACAGGCTCCCACGCCGCAGGCCATGCGGTTTTCAACCGAAATTTGCGTACGGGCTTTGTGTTTTAGGCTCAGGCTCTGCACGGTGCGCAAAAACGGGGTGGGGCCGCAAGCCAGCACCAGCCCGTTTTTAGCGGAGTATTCGGCAATATGCTCATCCATAACCCGTATGAAATCCTGCAAATCTTCAGGCTTGCGTTCCGGGTAGTGCTCGGCCAGAACTTTATCGTTAAAACTTTCAAAAGGGTAGCAATCCACAGGCAGGCGATGCCCAAAATCAAGATGCAGCGCCCATGGTGTGGGGTGCTGCATGGCGTAGCCAACAAAGGGCGCAATACCTATGCCCCCGGCAATCATGAGGGTAGGGGTTTCTTCTTCCATTACAAAAGAGTTGCCCAGAGGGCCAAGCACCTGAATTTTGTCTCCGGTTTTTACGGCTGTAAGCTTTTCGGTGCCGCGCCCGCTTACCTGAAAAAACAGCACCAGATCGCGGCTGGTAAGCTGGCAGACGGAAAAAGGCCTGGCCCAGGGCAAATCGGCTCCCCAGTTTTCAGGGCGTATCATAACAAATTGCCCGGGCTTCCATTCCGGCCAGGCGGGCGGGTTCAGGCGCAGTGCAAAAAATTTTGCGTAATCGCCTCCGTATCCGAAAGGCACGAGGTCAAGAACCGTAAGGGAGCTTATGCTTGCAGGCATGAAAATATGTCCTTGGAAATGTTTAAAGAAAATAATGCAATGTATGGAACATGTAAATTTAACAATCCATCAGCCCACGGTCAAATAAAAATGCTGTAACTGCGGCGAATATATAATTGTTAATTTTTACGCAAAGTTTTGCTGAAACAAAAACTTTACAATCAAACCGATTATAACCAATCTGCCACTCAAGTTGCGGGGTCAAGGGGGGCCTAAATAGCACTTTCACAGCCCTGTCCGCTATATAACTCTCCAGCCAAAAACCGTTGTGCTTTTGTGATACGAGCTACAGCCTCGCGGGGCCTGGGGCAGCCACCTCCGCAGGAAAGCGGAAGTAGACGGCGCAACGCAGTGAAGCCGCCCCGCAGGGGTAAGGCGTGGGATGCGCCGAATCAGCCCGGCGCTCATGAATCCGGCTTCATCAACTATGTCTTTCCAACGCATAGGGCCACCCCGCACTAAATTCTTGCGCGCGGCTTGAACAACCAGTATAAGGCGCATTATGCATTTATCCCTGCAAAACATTGGCAAGTCTTTTGGTGGGCGTGACATTTTCAGCGATTTCTCGCTGGAGGTGCCGTCCGGCGTGCGTCTTTGCGTCTGCGGCCCCAACGGCTGCGGCAAGTCCACACTTTTGCGCGCCATGGCCGGGGCGGAGCCGCTTGACGCGGGCCGCATAATCCTGCCCAAGGGGTGCAGGCTGGGCTATGTGGAGCAGGAACTGGGCGAGGCCAGCCTGGACATGCCACTGCTGAGTTTTGTGCTGGAAGTGCTGCCGGACTGGAACGATTTTTGGGCGCATTGGGAAAAGGCTTCGGGCGACGCCGCCGCGCTTTCCGGCCTTGCGGCGCGACAGGCCGAGCTGGAGCACCAGTACGGCTACAACCCGGAGCAGCGCGCCAAAGAAGTGCTCTCAGGCCTTGGCTTTGAAGAGCATAAATGGGCTTTGCCCATGCGGGCTCTTTCGGGCGGCTGGCGCGAGCGGGCCAAGCTGGCCCGCGTGCTTACCGCCGGGGTTGATGTGCTGCTGCTGGACGAGCCGACAAACCATCTGGATTTGGATGCCGTGGAGTGGCTGGAAAATTTCATGCTGGGCTATCGCGGCATTTTGGTATTTGTGGCGCACGATCGCGTGTTTATGGATAAAATAGGCACGCATCTTCTATATTTGGGCTTGGGCAAGCCGCAGTACCGCAAAGGCACGTTCAGCCAGTTTATCGCCATGCAAGAGGAGTTTGAGAGCCAGCGCGAGCGCGAGGCCGTGCGGCTGCAAGACGAGATTGAGCGCAAAATGGATTTTGTGCGCCGCTTCAAGGCCAAGGCCACCAAAGCCCGGCAGGCCGCCTCGCGCCAGAAGATGGCCAAACGGCTGGAAAAAGAGCTGGAAGGGCTGGAAGCTCCGCAAAAGCGCCGCGAGCTCAGTTTTAACTGGCCAGAGCCGCCTCAGACCGACCGCACCGTGCTTTCAGTGGCGGATTTGCGCTTTGCCTTTGCCGACGGCCGCCGTATGTGGCAGAGCCTGAGCTTTAATATCTACAGGGGCCAGAAGATCGCCCTGGTGGGGCATAACGGCTGCGGTAAATCCACCTTGCTGAAGCTTTTGGCCTCCAAACTGGAAAAGGAAAGCGGAGGCATTGCCATGGGCCCCGCCGTGCGCCCCGGCTATTTCAGCCAGCACCAGTTGGAGACCTTGCGGCCGGACGGCACTGTGCTGGGCGAGATACGCCGCCTTTCCGACCCCAAAACCACCGAAGAAGAGCTTATGAGCGTGCTCGGCCTGTTTTTGCTGGGCCAGAGTTATTTCGACAGGCAGGTAGGTTCCCTTTCCGGCGGGGAGAAAAGCCGGCTGATGCTTTCTTGCCTGTTTTTGGCCCGCTGCAATTTTCTGTTGCTGGACGAACCCACCAACCATCTGGATCTGGAAAGCCGCGAGGCGCTGGTGGAGGCTCTTTCTTCCTTCCAAGGCAGTATTCTTATGGTGGCGCACGATAGGCACCTGCTGGCCGAAGCCGCCGATCAGGTGTGGGAGCTTGCTCCATCCGGCCTGGTGATGCATGAAGACGGCTATGCTGGTTACGATAAAGCCCGCAAAGAGGCCCAAACCGCCGCGGCCCCCGCTACGCTTAAAAAGGCCGAATCCGCCGTATCGCGCGATGAGCAGAAGCGCCTTAAACGCGAGCAGGCCGAATTGCGCAACCAGTTGTACAAAGAGCAAAAGCCGCTGCAAGAGGCCTACGCCAAAAAGGAAAAAGAGCTGGAAGCCATGCTGGAGCGCCAGAGCGTGGTAGAAGCCCTGCTGGCCGACCCTGCTGTTTATGCCGATTCCGCGCAAGCCTCGGCTCTGCTTAAAGAGTTCGGGCAGCTACAATCCGGCGCGGAAGTTGTAATGGAAGCGCTGGCCGGGCTGGAGGAACAACTCGCCCGCATAGAAGACCGCAAAGCCGCCATGGGTGGCGAGAGTTGAATGCAGCCTTGGACAGTGCAGCCCCGAGTGTCTTTTTGCCTCGCACAGGCCGCGCCTGCTCTGCCAGCGTCAAAAAGTCTTTTCATTTGATTCGGCACGTCCTGCGCCCACCCCTGCGGAGCGCTCGCGCTGCTCGCGTCCAATTTTGCTTTCGTGCAAAATTGTCCGCCCAGACCAGCAAGGGTGTAGCCCGTATCGCAAAAGCACAACGGTTTTTGGCTGGAGAGTTATATAGCGGGCAGGGCTGTGGAAGTGCTATTTCGAACCCCCTTGTCCCCGCAACGTTATGATAATTGGCGTAAGCCAAATCCCTAGCCACAAAGCAGAGCCACGCCCTTCATAAATTACCTGCCAACAAAGCGAATAGGGGGCACAAGCCCCCTATTCAGTTGTAACAAGCGCCTCAGCCAATACGATCAAGAAGATTTGCTAATCCACCAAATCTATTTCGTAATCCATTTCAGTGCCTTCTTCCATGGTGTAGGTCACTAGCGAACCGCGCATCAGGGCACTGCGAATGGGCGCGAATTGTTCCGGGGTGAAGTTGTCGGCCTTTACCTCTACCTTGAGTATATATGGCCCGAATTTGGTACGCATGGCGCTGTCTTTTTCTTTGTTCACTTCAATGTGGGCCTTAAGCGAAACCGGAGTGCCCCCGGCGCGCACTATGTCGTTCCAAAGCGAGTTGGTGTAGCAGGCCAGCGCCCCGGCAGCCATAAGGCGACCGCCCATATGCTCTTCCGCCTTTTCTTCTGGGGTGAGTTTGCTTGAATCGTAGTCGATTACCGGCAAAGCTGCCGAGCCGGTTTTGATGTCCCAGTGGCTTCCAGAGTTACGGGTAAGCTCCAAATCAAACGCGTGTGCCATAGTTATCTCCTTAAAATGCCTGATTTTTCTTATTCTTTTAACTCCATGGATATAATATTAATCTAATCCAGACTAAAATGCTACAGTAAAATTAAAAATAAATTTTGTTACACAGGGCATATTGGGTGTGCGATTACCGTGTGAACGCAATTACGGTTACGCCTGCCTTGCAAACCTGATTTAAATTTTAATTTTAACGGGGCCTGCCTGCATCAAAAATAATGCATGCCCAATATTTGAAAAGAGGTAAAATCCGTAATTCTCAGAATGTGGTCCGATTTTTATGGATAATAAGTTGAAATGATTAGTAAGAGCATTATAAATATTTTCATAAGGCATCTGCTGCCGGGCAAAAACTGCCACAACGGCTGAATCGTTTAAACCTTCAAATTTATACGTCGGCCAGAATGCTTTGCCAGACTGGGTTACAGCAATGCCAGCAAGTTTTTCGCAGGCGGAGTTTGCCCTCGGTCAAGTTAAAAATTCAAGGTAAATTTACCGCAATGGCTTGCGTTATTCGGCTTTTGTTCCAATAAGGCATCTTGTATAAGTAGGGTATTGTCACAATATGCACGGAGCCTGTTTATGCTTTCTCATATTTTCATAACTGAAATAGGCGGTTTATACCTGCAGGAAGAAGCCGGGCGGCTTACCCGCCTTACGTTTTTAGCTGCGGAAGAAGCCGGTGGCAGGCTTACCGAAGCCTCTTCGCCGTTGCTTAAAGAGACCGAAAGGCAAATACGCGCGTATTTTAGCGGCAGTCTGAGGCGCTTTGATTTGCCCTTGGCCCCGAAAGGCACGCCGTTTATGCAAAATGTCTGGCAGGCGCTTGAGCGCATACCCTTTGGGGTTACGGCCAGTTATGCCGATATAGCCTGCGCCATAGGCAGGCCAAAAGCCTGCCGGGCTGTGGGCATGGCCAACAATAAAAATCCCATAGCCATTGTAATACCATGCCACCGCGTGATTGGGCGCGACAACAAGCTGGTGGGCTACGGCGGAGGGCTGCATATAAAGCAAAGGCTGCTGCGCCTGGAGGGAGTGCTGCTTTAGAAACAGCCTCTAGGGCTTGCCGACATTAAGTGCTTTGTATTCCGGCAGCCTGCCTGGAATACACTCCCAGCATGAATTTTTTTCCTTTTCACAAGCCAAGGCTCCTCTTCATTCCACCAGGACCTGACAAAAAAGTTTTACCGCAATTTTAAAGGCGCTGCCGTTTCCGGCAGCGCCTTTGTTATTTCAACGCGGTCATATGGCGCAAGGCGCGCATATGCCGTTTACATCACTTCAGGTCCCATCATCTTGTAGGGCAACCAGGTAGCCAAATCTGGGAATATGGTAACCAGAATTACGCCTATGATAATCAAGCCCACAAAGGGGAAGACGCCCTTGAAGATTTCTTCCATCGGTATGCCCTTTGCCACGCCTGACAGCGCAAACACCACAACGCCCACGGGCGGAGTGATTTGGCCCATTTCCATAACCATTACGCTGACCACGCCGAACCACACCGGGTCAAAGCCAAGGGCAAGGACGGTGGGGAATATGGAGGGCAGTGTGAGCATAAGCATGGGTATAACGTTCATCATGCAGCCAAGTATGATATAGATGAATATGATAATGGCGAAAATGACGAAACGGTTGAAAGGCAGCGAGGTAATCCAGTCCGCCAGAACAAAGGGCAGACGGGTGGCGGCGAAGAAATAGCCGAGCACGCCCACGCCGATCATTATACACATCAGGCGGGCGGTAAGCACGCCGGCCTGCACCAGGGATTCTTTGAAGTTGGAAAGGTTAAGCTTGCGCTTGGCCAGGGCGAAGAAGAAAGCGCCCACAGCGCCTATGGCGCCGCCTTCGTTGGGGCTGAACAGGCCCATAACTATGCCGCCCAGCACCAATATGAACAGGCCCAGCATGGGGAAAATGCCAGCTACGGAAGATATGCGGTCGCCCCAAGCGTATTTCGGGCCTGCCGGAGCCACGGCCGGGTTGCTTCTGGCGCGCAGGTAAATATAAATCATGAACAAAATGGAGAGCATTATGCCCGGCACAATACCTGCCATAAACAGGCGGCCGACGGAAACTTCGGTCACAATGCCGTAAATAATAAAGCCGCCGCTGGGCGGAATAAGAATGCCCAAGGTTCCGCCCGCCGCAATGGCGCCAGTCGCAAGGCTGTTGTCGTACTTGAGGCGTTCCATTTCCGGCAGGGCTACTGCGCCCATGGTAACGGCAGTGGACATGGAGTCGCCGCATACGGCCGCAAAGCCGGTACAACCTGCAACCGAGGCCATGCCGATGCCGCCAGGCAAGTGCCCTATCCAGCGCGAGGCGCAGTCAAACAGATCTTGCGAGATGCCGGAGAAAAGAATGAGGCTGCCCATCAAAACGAACATGGGCATGGCGATAAAGTTGTAGTTGGCCACCGCAGTGTAAGAGGTGGTGCCCACGGTGGCGAGGGCGGCCGGTATGTTACGGGCGATGGCTATCATGCCTATGCCGCCTATAAGACACATGGCCCAGCCTATGGGCATTTTGATGAACAGCAAAAAGAACATGAACAAGAAGGCCAAGCCGCCAAGGTACAGCCCGCTTATGTCAAGGGATGAGGCCCTGTAGGCGAAGGGCAGGTAAAGAATAGCCATGGCAGTGGCAATACCCAAGAGCATGGGAATAAACTGCTTTTCGTAAACGGCCTGCGCCAGAGCCCTGAGCATTTGCGGCACGGCCACCAGGGTGGTTATGCCCAAACCGAATATGGGCATCCAGTAATAAATTTCCAGCGGAACGAACAATTCAAAAGAGAGCGTGCCGCTTTTCAGCACGAAAGAGTGCACGCTTTCATAGGCAAGCACTACCAGCACCGCAACGGAAAGTATGCCTACCGTTACGTCCGCCCAGCGTTTGGCCGGCCTTGGCATACGCTCATAAACAAGGTCTATGCCCATGTGGGCGTTGCGTACCTGAATAAGAGCCAAAATCGCAAAGGTGTTGAGCACCAGCAGGTTTTCCTGCATTTCAAGGGCGCCGGGTACGGCGATGCCGAAAAAGCGGCATACTACGTCTACTGTAATTACAACTGGGATAATAATCATGGAAAGCATGCCCAAATAGCGTACTTTCAACAAAATCTTTTCCAGCGCGGCCAACGGGTTGTCGATAGCCGGACAGGAAAATTCGGTGGTTGCTGTCATAAACACCTCATAAGAAAGAGTGTTAAACAATGCCTAAAACATCCTGCGGGAGTTTTTCTCCATCCTCTAGTCACTGAAATCGCGCACGGCGCTCGTGCTTTTTAATGGTAAAACATTGCGGTGGGCTAGCTTGTATCTTCCTCCGATCACAATAGTACGTGCGCCGCACTTGCAGCAATAAACGGCTGACACGTTTGGGGTATACCGTGCGATGGCTTGAGCAGGCTCAGGCAGATGCCCGCTTTCAGCGCAACGGCGCCGCGAAAAACTTTTGTCCGGCTTTGCGCCAGGCCCGCGCAGACGGACGGAACACAGAAAAACAAACGTAAGTGATTTTTTTCACTTACTGTTTGTGTCATAAACGGGTCAAAAGCGGAAACTTCATTACAGATGCTTGATTATCATACGTTTACAGGTACTGCTATATGCCAATACTACTGATTGTGTCAATGCTCACAAGAGTAAAGTTAATGAATACATTCATATCGGTCTGATATTCATACCTCTAAAAACTCGCTGACTACAGCAACTTAGGCATGTATTCACGCAGCGCATGCGTGCCATGCATTATATTCATATATTTACCTAACTTTGGCACAGTTCTCATATAATCAACTCAAGCTGCCCAACTCGCGCAAAAGGCCGGTGCGTGCTCCGGCCTTTAACGGCGCTTTCAGCAAGCGCCACACATTCCGTGGCTGCCTGCAAAGCAGGCAGCCACGGAATGTCTAAGCTTATTTATATCTTGTAATCGCCGTAAACGCCCTTGCGCACTTCGTCGGTATAGAAGTTGGAACGATCAATGGCAAACTTCAGTACTTTACGTACCAGAGCCTCATCAAAGCCGCGCGATACGCAGTCTTTTACCCACGCTTCGCGCAGCGGCGCGACCGTGGCCAAAAATGCTTCGCGATCTTTGTCTGACGGGTAAATAAACTCGTGCCCTTGCCCCTGCATCCACACGATATCGTCTTTCTGGCCGTCTTCAAGGCTCTTGCCCACGCCAAGGGCCATGGACTTGCCGCCGTTGTCTGTAAGCCATTTTTGCAAATGTGCGGGCATGGAGTCCCACAGGGTCTTGTTTACGAAATAGTTAAAAGAACCGGTGCCCATGTTGAGCATAAGGTGGTATTTGGCAGCATCGCTTATTTTCATGGAGCGTATGGGGGCTATGGGGCAAAAAACGCCATCGGCCATGGCTTTTGAAAGAGCCAGGTAGGAGTCTGTGCCTACCATGCGCACAGGGTTGGCGCCCATGGATTTAACTATGTCAAGGGTAGTGGCGTCCCACACTATTATTTTTTTGCTCTTGAGCTCGGCAAGGTTTCTTATGGGCTTGATGGAATGAATCTGATACGAGGCCGAGGCCCAGCAAGTGTAGATAAGCGTGTTTTGGGGAAACTCCGCCCGCACTTCGGGGAACTCCTGAATCAAATCCCAGCCGGCCAGAGAACCGACTATGGCGTTGGGTGAAACGCCCGCAAGGTCCATGGCGCTCATCAGGTTCATGCTGCCGGGGAAGGCGCTGGCGCGCACCACGCCAAAGTCGGTGCGGCCGTCGGATACGGCGGCAAAAGCTTCTTTTTCAGGGTAAAGGGTGGTGGAGGAGAAGTAGTTGAAAGTCAACTCGCCGTTGGTTTCCTGCTTGGCTCTCTCCATCCAGGGGTTCCAGTAGCGTACAGGTGTTGGGTGGCGCTCCACATACCCACCCATAAAGGCAAGGTTTTTAAAATTTTTTGCGGCAACAGCGGCTTGCGGCATGGCAAAGGCGGCTACCAACAGCGCAAGCAGCGAAGCCAGAAACCATTTTTTCCTCAACATCATTTTGCTCCTTCTTTTGTCGTTAAGATCCAGACAGTTTATATACTTAACGTTTAAATCAGCGCGTATGGGAAGAGCGACGGCTAGAACAAACCAAAAGAATCTGATGCTTGTACGGAAAGAACAATAGTGCAATTTTGCACTTATGGCTGGTTATAACTCTCAAGCCGGTTTCAGGTCAACTTAAACTTGCGCGCAAGAAGGGTCCGGAGGCATGCCTCCGGACCCTTGCCAGATCTTGTGCGGTGCTTTTTACATCTTGTAGTCGCCGTAAACACCCTTGCGCAGCTCTTGCGTATGGAAGGCAATACGTTCTTCCACAAACTTAAGCACGGCGCGGGCTGTTTCTTCCTTAATGCCACGGCTCACGCAATCTTTAACCCACTGGTCTTTGAAGGGAAGGAGCTTGTCCAAGAAGGCCTTTTTCTCTGTGTCGCTTAGGTAACGCAACACATGGCCTTGCGATTCCATCCAGGCGATATCGTCTTTCTGGCCGTCTTCAAGGCTTTTACCGGCGGCCATGGACATTTTCATGCCGCCGTTGTCGGTAAGCCACTTCTGTATGTTCGCGGGCATGGAATCCCACAAGGATTTGTTGACGAACATGTTGAACGAGCCGGTACCCAAGGCCACCATAAGGTGGTATTTGCAGGCTTCGGTAATTTTTAAAGAGCGTATAGGGGCCACAGGGCAGTAAACCCCGTCGGCCATAGCCTTGGAAAGGGCCAGGTAAGAGTCGGTGCCTTCAATGCGTACAGGGTTGGCGCCCAGAGCTTTGAGCACTTCCAGCGAAACGGCGTCCCAGGCAATAATTTTTTTGCCTTTTAGCTCATCCATGTTGTTTATGGGTTTAAGGCTATGTATCTGGTAGGCGGCGGAGGTCCAGGCAAAATAACATAACGAGTTTTTTGGGAACTCCGCCCGCACTTCCGGAAATTTTTCCACCAGTTCCTGCGCGGCCAGCGAGCCGACCACCGCGTTAGGCGACACGCCAGGTATATCTATCGCGCCCATCAGGTTCATGGTGCCGGGGAAGGAGTTGGCCACAACCACGCCAAAGTCCGCGCGGCCGTCAGACACGGCATTAATGGATTCTTTCTGCGGGTAAAGAGTGCCGGTTGAGAAGTAGCTGAAGCTGAGCTCGCCTTTGGTTTCGGTTTTGGCTTTTTCAAACCAAGGGGCCCAAGCCCTTATGTAGGTGGGGTGCCTTTCCACATAAGGCCCGGAAAAGGCAAGGTTTTTAAAATTTTTGGCGGCTTGGGCGGGCAATGTCACAGCTATTGCTGACAGCAAGATGATGAACAAAACCAGCAAACGTTTACGCAACATAATAAAACTCCTCTGTGGATTTTTTAGTTACACGTTTTAAGGCTGCTCGCGCCACAGGCAGCCGCAGATGTTTTACAAAAAGAATTTGCTCCTTCCGCGTGGCGTTACGATTAAGAGGTTGGAAT
Source organism: Desulfovibrionaceae bacterium (assembly GCA_031550525.1). Classification (GTDB taxonomy): domain Bacteria; phylum Desulfobacterota; class Desulfovibrionia; order Desulfovibrionales; family Desulfovibrionaceae; genus WRHT01. The sequence continues at coordinate 23,512 of JAVBON010000029.1, read as the reverse complement.
TATCAACAACTTTTTGCATTACCGCAGGTCAAATATAGATTGTGCTGTTATGCTGGTCAATGCATTTGTGCCAAAAATCACAACATCATGAGAGTGCTTTGAGTACCACGAGCAGAACATTTTGCCCTACCCCACGCCTGCGGGGCTAAGTGCCGAAAGTTCAGCATAATTGTAATTAATGCGCATTTTCAGATGCTTGTGCCAGATAAACCGGCAACAGATCGATTGGCCTGAACTTTAATCACTTCTGCCATTATAATTTTTGTTGACATGAAAGCAGATATGAATGTAATTGTTGATTGTCGACAATCGACAATTATTGAAATATAAAAATTTTTTGCTTAAACCATTAGGTAATCTGGCGAAGGTAAGGGTTTGCTTGAGTTATTACGGTTTTGAAAGTATAAGTGCCCATCTCTCAAAGATGTCGACAATATACAATAACCGTAAGCAAATTCAGAGGTACCGCATGATTATAAGAAAGGAAACGTACAGCCAGCAAGTTGTGGATTATGTCAAAGGCGCGCTGCGCAGTGGGGAGTTGTCGCCCGGCGCCCCTTTAACCGAGCAAATGTTGGCCGAGCGGCTGCAAATAAGCCGCGCGCCCATACGCGAAGCCCTGCAAATTCTTACAAACGAGGGCCTGGTGGAAACTTACCCGCACAAGGGGCGGGTTATAAAAACTCTCACCCCCAAGCAAATTCTTGATAACACCTTTATTGCCGGAGCCTTGGAGGGCGCGCTTGTGCTCCTTTCCATCTCCGAATTCACCACTGCTCATTTCACCCGCCTAGAAGAAATTATTCGTGAAGTGGCAAAAATTGATGAAAAAGCCCAGGGTTCGCTGGTGAAAATGGTGGAACTGAACGACGAATTCCACCGGATTATTTGTGAGAACAGCGAAATGTCGTTTTTGGCGGAATATGTGCAAAACCTTTGCCAGAACGTTTCCAAGCTGCTGTATTTCAGGTTTTGGAAAAAGATTTTCACATCGGCGGAAAAAGCCGAGCAATACCGCCTTGTCTATGAGGCCATCCGCTCCAAGGATGCCACCCGTATAGAGCGGGCTTTGAAAGATTACCATTGTCTGGCTGGGCAGCGCATTTGCGCCTGCCTGGCGGAAGAAGAGGCGCAAAGCGCCGGTTTGCGCAGCGCAAGCTGACGTATTTGTTTGTCATAACAGCCGGGAGACCTTCCGGTTAATGAGGCAAAGAGATGGCTGTGAGAAAAAACCTTCTCCGCGTGATGCTGTTCGGCATTCCTAAGGCACTTGCCGTTGCCGGACGCATTTATCCAGAGTTTGCGGCCATGCTGGCGCAGCGCGATTGCGTGGTGCAAATGCGTGTGAAGAGCGGCGGCGTTAGTCGCCATATCTACTTCAGAGAAGGCAAAATACGCTCCAAAAGCGGGCTGCACCCAAAGCCTGATTTGGACTTGATCTGGAGCGCACCCGAAGACGCCTTGCGCATGTTCATTTTCAATCGTGACTTTCTGGCTCGCATTGACGCCATGAAAAACTTTAAAATGGAGGCCAACGGCTCGCATGACGTTGCCGCCTGGTTTTCCTCTTTGCTCAATACCTTGCAGGCGGCCCAATACGTTTTGGGCGGGCGTTACGGCGTTGCCCAAGGCAACGGCGTAACGCGGTACACCAACCTGACCAACGGCGGCCCGGTGTTTGTGTATGTGAAGGATGGAAAAATTCTGCGCATCACCCCCATTGAGTTCGACCAAGACGACGCCAGCCCGTGGACCATTACGGCCAGAGGCAGAAGCTTCACGCCGCCGCGTAAAACCACCCTTAACAATCACGCCATAAACATGAAGTCGGCCGTATATTCGCCCGACCGTTTGCTCTACCCGATGAAGCGGGTGGATTTCGACCCCAAGGGCGAGCGTAACCCGCAAAACCGGGGCGTATCCGGCTACGAGCGCATCAGTTGGGACGAGGCATTGGATCTGGTTGCGGACGAAATCAAGCGGGTAAAGCGCGAGCACGGCCCCGGCGCTTTGCTGGCGGCCTACCCTTCGCACCACATGTGGGGTTCCACCGGCTATTGGGTAAGCGCCTTCAAGCGGCTGATGAACGCCTTGGGGCACACCTCGCTTATGAACAACCCCGTAAGCTGGGAGGGCTGGCATTGGGGGGCCATGCACCATTGGGGGTATGCCGCGCGTATGGGGGCCTCCGAGCCCTATGGCGTTGTGGAGGATCAACTGCGGGAATGCGAGATGTGCGTGTTCTGGTCTTGCGACCCCGAAAGCACCAGCGGCCTTTACCACTCCATGGAAGGCACCGTGCGCCGCCTTTGGCTTAAGGAACTGGGCGTTAAAATGGTGCATATAGACCCGTATTTGAACCACACCGCCGCCTTGTTTGGCGGCAAGTGGCTGGCCCCAAGGCCCGATACGGGCAACGCTCTGGCCTTGGCCCTGGCTTATGTGTGGATTACCGAAAACCTGTACGATAAGTGGTTTGTTGAAAATCGCACCACTGGCTTCGATAAATGGAAGGATTATATCCTGGGGCTGGAAGACGGCACGCCCAAAACTCCCGAGTGGCAGGAGGCGGAAACCGGAGTTGCTGCCAAGGATGCACGCGCTCTGGCAAGAGAATGGGGCAGTAAAAAAACTTATCTGGCCGTGGGCAGCGTGGGCAATATGATGGGCGGGGCCTCACGCTGCGCCACCGGGGCCGATTGGGCCCGCAGCATGGTGCTGCTTATGGCTATGCAGGGCTTGGGCAAGCCAGGCGTTAATTTCGGCTGCATGCAAATGGGCGCGCCGCTGGATGCCTGTTTCTATTTTCCGGGTTACGCCGAGGGCGGCATGTCAGGCGACGTGTTCGGCAGCGGCTCCATACAGGGCCTGTACCAGCGCATGCCGCACCTGCCCACCATAAATACCGTTTACCAGAGCATCCCGCGCCTTAAACTGCCGGAGGCCCTCATGGGCGAGCCGGTACAGGGCTGGGTGACGGATTCCATGACCGCGCGCGGGCAGTTCCGCAAGGTAAGCTACCCCAGCCCCGGCCTTTCTCCCGTGAAAATGTACTATCGTTATGGCGGGTCGTTCATAGGCACAATGAGCGAGAGTAACCGCTTTGTAAAAGCTTACCGGCACACCAACCTTGAGTGTGTGGTCAGCCAGTCGGTCTGGTTTGAGGGCGAGGCCAAGTTCGCGGACGTAATCTTGCCCGCCTGCACCAACTTTGAGCGTTGGGACATAGGCGAATGGGCCAATGCCGGGGGCTATGCGCAGCATAGTTTTCTGGGGCTCAACCACCGGGTGGTGTGCATGCAGCATAAATGCATAGAGCCGCTGGGCGAATCCAAATCCGATTACGACATTCTGCTGGAGCTCTCCAAGCGCTTTAACCTTGCGGCTTATTACTCCGAAGGCATGAGCCAGTACGACTGGTGCAGGCGCATGTTCGAGGGCACGGATTTGCCCGGCCGCATAAGCTGGCGAAAATTTTTGCAAAAAGGCTACTATGTTGTACCCGCGCCGGCGGAAAATGAACGCAACCCCGTATCACTGCGGTGGTATTACGAGGGCAGACCCAAAGACGTGCCCGAGGCCACTCCGCTTCCGGCCGATTACTCCGCCGAATATCGCGAGGGCATGCCCACCCAGAGCGGCAAAATAGAGTTTGAGAGCTCCAGCCTTAAAGCCTTTGCGCCTGATGACCCCGAGCGCTCTCCGTTGCCCAGGTATGTACCTTCGTGGGAAGGGCCGCATAGCAAAGAAAGCTGGCTGTACCCGCTGCAAATGATCACCCCGCATTCCCGCTATTCTTTCCACACGCACGCCGATGGCAAGAGTAGTTTTATCAATGATATAGCCGAGCACCGAACCTTGGTGGACGGTTACTATTACTGGAACATACGCCTTAACCCGGCTGATGCCGACGGACGCGGCATAAAAAACGGCGATTTGGTCAAAGTGTTCAACAGCCGGGGCGCGGTGCTGTGCGCGGCTCAAGTGACCGGACGCATCAGGCCCGGCGTGGCGCACGGCTACCACGGCAGCGCGGTGTATGACCCCGTGGGCGCGCCGGGCGATTCCATGGATCGCGGCGGCTGCCTTAACTTGCTAACCCCAAGCCGCGACATGATCAAAAACAGCCATTCGGCGGCCTGCAACACCTGCCTGGTACAAATAGAAAAATGGAAGGGGGCGTAGCATGCGGCAGTACTACATGATTATCGATATCGCGCTCTGCCAGAACTGCGCCTCATGCGCCTTGGCCTGCAAAGATGAGTTTTTCGGCAATAATTTTTCCGGCTACAGCCTGCCGCAAATGCGGCTGGGCCAGAAATGGATTTGGCACGAGCGCAGGGAGCGGGGGCAGGGCTCGCTGATGGATGTGCACTACAGGCCCGCCTTGTGCATGCATTGCGCCAACCCTGCCTGTGCCGCCGCCGATGAAAGCGGCGCCGTTGCTAAACGCGACGACGGCATTGTGCTTATAGACCCTGAAAAAGCCAGAGGCGCGCGCGCGTTGGCCAAGGCCTGCCCGTACGGAGCCATATCTTGGAATGAGGAAGCGCAGGCCGCGCAAAAGTGTACCATGTGCGCGCATTTGCTGGATGCCGGGTGGGATAAAACCCGTTGCGCCCAGATTTGCCCCACCGGAGCCATCAACATCGCTAAACTTACGGAAGAGGAGTGCGCGGCGTTGCTGACAACAGGCGAACTGGAGGCCTTCAGGCCGGAATTGGGCTCAAAGCCGCATGTGCTTTATAGAAATTTGAAATTGATTACCAAAGAGTTCATTGCAGGCAGCGTTTCAACCATTTCATCATCTGTGCCTGGCATTAATGGCGCAGCGAGGGTTGGCGGAGTTGGTGGCTCTCAGGTAGCGGCAACCCCGACGGGTTTGGGAGGAGCAGTCGGCGCAAAAGACGTGCAGCTTGATTGCCTGCCCGGCGCATCAGTGCGGCTTATGCAAAACGGGCGAGAGCTTGCCGCAGCCGTGACCGACGCTTTTGGCGATTTCAAGTTTGACGGATTCGATAAAGGTAGTGGCGATTACACCATACAAATTGATGCCGGAACGGCTGGAACAACGGAAGTTGCCGCAAGGTTGGGCGAGAGCGTTTATTTGAGTGATATCAGGCTCTAGCGTCTGCCGCTATGCGCTGCAAACGCGCCAGATGCGGGAAATTAATCAGGTTTTTGTTTAAAACACACCTAATTATAAAATATTTTTTTATGTATATGCTCATGGTTTTGTGTCAATAATAAATGAAAAAAATTAACACCTTGTACGCGCGCGGTGTATTGTTGCTGTCAATTTTTTAACAACTTCTACTATTGCAGGTGCAACATGAAAAAGATTTTTTTACTGTTTTGTGCTTTGGCGTTTTTGTGTCTTTCCGGCGCTGCCGTAGCAGGCGCGGCGCAGTATGATCTAAACTTTACCACAACATATTTTGATAGGCACCCCACCGTGGTTAAAGTATTCCGCCCATGGATGCAGGAAGTTAATGACAAAACCCAGGGACGCCTTAAAATCACTTACTTCACACCCAACACCATCTGCCCCGAAGCCGAGGTGCTTGACAGCGTGGCCACTGGCGGCGTTGATATGGCGGGCAGCACCGTCACCAGAAACGCCGGAAGAATACTGGTGGGCGAGCTGGGCCAGATGCCGCTCATAAGCAGGCACCCCCGCAGCACCGCCATGGCCTGGTATGATGTAATGACTAAATACCCACAGCATTTTCCGGAATTTCAAAAGGATATAACCCTACTGTGCACATGGGCCTCGGCCTTGACGGAAATAAACACCACCAAAAAGCCCGTGCGCAAGCTGGAAGATTTGAAGGGGCTAAAAATTATAGGCTGGAACCCGGTAAGTCTTGATATTATAAGACATTTGGGTGCCATACCCATGATGCAATCCAATGCCGATACCTATCTGGCTCTTGAAAGGGGCATGGCCGACGGCGTGTTGTGCCCACTTGCCCCGTTGCGCTCGCAAAAACTTACCGACATCTTGCGCTACCATACCATGTGTGATTTGCACATAACCCCGTTCTGGGGCGGTATAAACACCAAAACTTTTCAGGCGCTGCCGCCGGATATACGCAAAGTGCTGGTGGAATCCACGGGGCTGGAGTTTTCCGGCATAGTGGGCCAGAGCCTTGAAGATGCCACGGATGAGGACCTGGAATGGATTCGCAAGGAGGGCAAGGCTGAGATCATCACCCTAAGCGATGCCGAGTTGGCGCGCTGGGGCAAGGCCACTGAGCCGATGGTGGAAGCCACAATTAAAAAGCTGTCGGCTTCTGGCTTTAAAGAGGCGGATATGCGCGAGCTTTTTGACTACTATACCAAGCGTATTGCTTTCTACAACCAAAGCCACCCCGGCAAATAACAAAACCACGCGGGGGGAGCTTGCTCCCCCCGCGTAAAACAGCCTTGCCGCCACAACCCTGTTGCTTTTACACAAACCGCCCGCTGTTTTAAAAAGCGGATTGCCGGGCGTCTGTTCGTGCGCCAACCGCTCAGGAGCTATAGTAATGAGAAAAATGTTTTCCGGCACTGTTTATTATGATCCGGACCGCGCTTTTAGCGGCTACACGCTGTGGGCTCATCTGCCCAACCCGATGGTGGGGGCCGACAAGCCGGGCGACTGCCCAGGCGAAGCCAATCTTATGGATATGCGCGGTAACATTGTGCGCCAATGGAAGCTCCCTTTTCCTCCCATGCATGTGGAGCTGCTTGCGGACGGCCACCTTTTGGCCGGCATGCGCAGCACGGAAACAGACGGAACCCGCCCCGGCCTGCCGCCTTACACCATAGGCGGCGTGCAGGGGCAGTTGTGGGAGTTCGACTGGGAGGGCAATGTAGTCTTCCGGCATAAAGACCTGCGTATGCATCACGATTTTAAAAAGTTGCCCAACGGCAATTATATGTATCTGATTTGGGAAAAACTGCCACTGGACTTCACGAAAGAAATTTTGGGAGGCATCAAGGAGAGGGCCTTTGCCGACGGCACAATGTTTTCTGACAGTATTGTGGAGGTCACGCCCAATGGCGAAGAGGTCTGGAAGTGGGAAGGCGCGAAGCATTTTGACCCAGCGTTGGATATATTAGGGCCTTTGCACCCGCGCCTGGAGTGGACTCATTGCAATACGCTGTGGCTTACGGAGGAGGGCGACATAATGTCTTCAGCCCGATTCTGCGACATGGCCTTCAAAATAGAGCGCAAAACCGGCAAGATAATCTGGCGCTGGGGGCAGGTGGCTTATATGGATAAAGATACGGGCCGCATTGAAGTGCGCTGCAACCAGAAAACCCTTGGCGGCCAGCACGACGTGCATATCATACCTAAAGGCCTGCCCGGCGCTGGGCATATGCTCTGCTATGACAACGGCATGTATAAGGCCATCTCGCGCGCCGTGGAAGTGGATATGCAAACCGGTGAGGTTGTTTGGGAATCAAACAGCCACCCGATGCCGCAAGGGCGCATGGATTTTTCCAGCTATATATCCAGCGCCCGCCGTCTGCCCAACGGCAACACCCTGCTTTGCCACGGGCAGGGCGGCTATCTTAACGAAGTAACGCCGGATAAGGAGATTGTCTGGGAATACTACAACCCCGCGCCCAATAGCGTTACGCATAACTGGCCAATTTTCCGCTGTTATCGCTATGCTGCGGATTTTTGCGTGCAGTTTGCAAGCTTGCCTCCGGCCAGTGGCTGTTTCTAAAAAGCGTCTTTTGCCCCCTGGACTGCGTCAAGCGCCGATTTTTTGTCCAGGGCTGTACCATTAGAGTACTATTCCTGGACAAAAATCGGTGCTTTCCTTGCCAGGGAACAAAATCCGTTTTTTTAGAAACAGCCACTAGCGGAAGCAAAGTTTTATAGACGGGTGAAGGAAAATTTATTCAGCGCTGGGCTGATTAGGCACTTCCTGTGCCTCACCTCTGCGGGGGCCTTCATTCCGCTCCGGTGTCCAATTTTGTTTTCCTGCAAAATTGTTCGCCCAGACCAGCAATGTAGCCCGTACTGCAAAAGCGCAACAGTTTTTGGCTGGAGAGTTATATAAAGCGCGGAACTATAGGGGTGTTGTTTCGAACCCCCTTGACCCCGCAACTTGAACGGAAACGCGGGTTGCAAACAACGGTTACAAGAACGGTATAGGCCATGAAATTACTAGATGCGCGGGCCAGGCGGGTATTTTTGCTGTGCTGCCTGATTTACATATTGAGCTTTTTCCATAGAGTGTGCCCGGCCGTGCTGGCTGTGGACATAAGCCGCGATTTGGGCGTGAGCGTGGCGGATATTGGCTTTTTTAGCAGCGCCACCATGCTGGCTTATGGTCTGATGCAACTGCCTTCCGGCCTATTGGCCGACGCTTTTGACGGGCGCAAGGTTATAATAGCGTTAAGCGCGCTTGCGGGGCTCAGCACCATTGGCTTTGCCTGCGGCAGTTCTTACGGGTTTATGTCGCTCAGCCGTTTTGCCGTGGGTTTGGGCCTAGCCGTTACCGTGCCGGCGCTGGCCATACTGGCGGCATGGGTTCCGGCTGGGCTGTACGGGCGTGTAGCCAGCCTGCTTTTATGTTGCGGCGGTCTTGGCGGTATTTTGGCTGCTCCGCCTTTGGCGTTATTAAGTGATGCGCTGGGCTGGCGTATGGCGCTAATGCTTTTTGGCGGGGTTACCCTATGCTCGGCCGTATGCGTTGCGGCCTTTATTCCAAAAGTGCCACCTGGCCAGATTGCGCGGTATAAAAAAAGCGTATCCTGCGCGCATATTCTTAGGGGTATGCTTTTGGTATTCCGCACCATGTCTTTCTGGCCGCTGGCCTTGTGGAGCATGTGCATGTCAGGCGCCTATTTCGCCATGGCCTCATTATGGTGGGGGCCGTATATGATGGAAGGGGCCGGACTTAGCAAGATGCAGGCAGGTTATGTTTTGACGGCCATATCGCTATGCGTGCTTATAGGGCAGCCCCTTATGGGGGCTTTGTCAGATACTGTTTTCAGGTCGCGCAAACGCCCCGTGCTGGCATGCAGTATTTTTGGAGTGCTGGGGGCGTTATGTGCGGTAATGTGCGCGGAAGTGATGAGTTTTCCGCTCATGCTGGCCCAGATGATTTGCACGGTGGTGGGTACCAGCGTGGCTACTCCGCTGGTGTTTGCCATGATAAAGGAGAGCTTCCCCGTATCTTTGGCAGGCACGGCAACGGGATGCCTGAATATGTTTTACCCCGTTTGGGCCATTGTGCTGCAAAAGTTGTTCGGCCTGGCGCTGGAAAATGCCGGACCCGCGCATACCCTTGCCCAAGCTTACGGTAAGGCCTATTGGGTGATAGTGCTTAACTGCCTGCTGGCTTTTGCAGCCTGCTTTTTTATGCGCGATACCTTCGGCTCCGGCGCGGGTTTCGGCTTGGATAATAATGATGCCGTCAAAGAACAAAACCTTGCCGTGCCGGCTTTGGCCGAATAGCCTGAACCGGGCCGCATTGCGCGAGGCATGTAAAAGACATAATGGATGAGCCCAGCCACACGTTGCCCCGGCAGTTTGACAGGGGGCAGACCAATAACGGGTGTTTTTTGTTTCGCTTCGTATTACTCGCTCAACGGGCTGAAGCCACAAAAAAAGGCCGGAGGCGTGCGCCTCCGGCCTGTGTCATACGGTGATTACGCGTAACGGCTTAGACTTTGTAGTCGCCGTAAGCGCCCTTGCGCATTTCCTGAATGTGGAATTGAACGCGTTCTTCCACAAACTTAAGCACCTTGCGGGCGGTTTCTTCCTTAATGCCGCGGCTTACGCAGTCTTTAATCCACTGTTCTTTGAAGGGAGCAAGCTTGGCAATCCAGCGGGCGCGTTCGGCATCATCGGGGTAGGTAAGCGTGTGGCCTTGTTTTTCCATCCATTCGATGTCGTCTTTCTGGCCGTCTTCAAGGCTCTTGCCAACAGCGAGGGACATGTTCTTGCCGCCGGTGTCTATAAGCCACTGGCGCAGGTTTTGGGGCATGGAATCCCACAGGGTTTTGTTGGCGAACATGTTGAAGCTGCCGGTGCCAAGGTTCACAACCAGGTGGTATTTGCAGGCTTCGGTAATTTTGAAGGAACGTATGGGAGCGATGGGGCAGTAAACGCCGTCGGCCATGGCCTTGGAAAGGGCCAGGTAGCTATCAGAGCCTTCCAGGCGCACGGGGTTGCCGCCAAGCAGTTTTATGGCTTCAAGGGTGGTGGCGTCCCACACGATAATTTTTTTGCCTTTGAGGTCTTCAAGGTTTTTTACCGGCTTAATGGTATGCAGGTTGTAAGCGGCGGAAGCCCAGCAGAAGTACGGGATGGTATTTTTGGGGAATTCTTCACGCACTTCGGCGAATTGTTCCACCACTTCCTGACCAACCAGCGCGCCTATCACGGCGTTGGGAGAAAGGCCGGGTATGTCCATTACGCCCATAAGGTTCATGCTGCCGGGGAAAAGGCTGGCGCGCACCACACCAAAGTCCGTACGGCCGTCGGACACGGCGGCGAAGGATTCTTTGTCAGGGTAAAGGGTGTTGGAAGAAAAATAGTTGAAGGTCAACTCGCCATTTGTCTCTTTTTTAGCCCTTTCCATCCAAGGGTTCCAACAACGGATGGGGGTGGGGTGTCTTTCAACGTAGCTGCCCATAAAAGCAAGGTTTTTAAAGTTTTTGGCGGCTTGCGCAGGCAACGTCATTGCAAGAGCGGACAGCAGTACAAGAAGTACGGCTAACGAACGTTTAAACGACATATCAACTCCTCTGTGAATTATGGATACATGTTTATGAATTTTTTGGATTTGCGGTCTCTAGCGGTTATATTTAATGGCTTTCACCGGTATAAAACAGGCAATGTGCCGTGGAAAATCAACTTTTCCACGGTTACGTAATATCAGCCGCGTTTAAGTATTTAACCAACTATAATCATGATTATAAACGTTGTAGTTTCCCCGGTCAATGCGGTTGCGTAAAAAATCACAAAATCAAATTCTAATTGCGAGCAACATATTATTTTTATTCAAGTTACGTGGTATGGTACAAAGAGAGGTTATGTTAAATCCACCTTAGGGCGTGCTGCCTCGCAACTTGAATAAAAAAAGCCGGGGGCGCATGCGCCCCCGGCCCGAATTATATGGTAATAACGCCTAGCGGCTTACACTTTGTAGTCGCCGTAAGCGCCCTTGCGCATTTCCTGAATGTGGAATTGAACGCGCTCTTCCACAAATTTCAGCACCTTGCGGGCGCTTTCTTCCTTAATGCCGCGGCTTACACAGTCTTTAATCCACTGCTCTTTAAAGGGAGCGAGCTTGGCAATCCAGCGGGCGCGCTCGGCGTCATCGGGGTAGGTAAGCGTGTGGCCTTGTTTTTCCATCCAGGCGATGTCGTCTTTCTGGCCGTCTTCAAGGCTTTTGCCAACAGCCAGGGACATTTTCTTGCCGCCGTTGTCTATAAGCCACTGGCGCAGGTTTTGGGGCATGGAATCCCACAGGGTTTTGTTGGCGAACATGTTGAAGCTGCCGGTGCCAAGGTTTACAACCATGTGGAATTTGCAGGCTTCGGTAATTTTAAAGGAGCGTATGGGGGCGATGGGGCAGTAAACGCCGTCGGCCATGGCCTTGGAAAGGGCCAGGTAGGTATCGGGGCTTTCAAGGCGTATGGGGTTGCCGCCAAGCAGTTTTATAACTTCCAGAGTGGTGGCGTCCCACACGATGATTTTTTTGCCTTTGAGGTCATCCAGGTTTTTTATCTGCTTGATGGTATGCAGGTTGTAAGCGGCGGAAGCCCAGCAGAAGTACGGGACGGTGTTTTTGGGGAATTCTTCACGCACTTCGGGGAATTGTTCCACCACTTCCTGGCCGACCAGCGCGCCTATTATGGCGTTGGGGGCAAGGCCAGGCAGGTCCATTACGCCCATAAGGTTCATGGAGCCGGGGAAAAGGCTGGCGCGTACTGTGCCGAAGTCGGTGCGGCCGTCGGAAACCGCGTTGAAAGCCTCTTTAATCGGGTACAAGGTACCATCGGAAAAATAGTTGAAGGTCAATTCGCCGTTGGTATCTTTTTTAGCCTGTTCAATCCAGGGCATCCAGCAGCGTACGGGGGTGGGGTGTCTTTCTACATACCCGCCCATGAAGGCAAGGTTTTTAAAATTCTTGGCAGCCATGGCCGGGCTGACGGCCAAGGCCACAAACAGAATTGCGGTAATGAAGCCCGCAAAGCTTTTTTTGGAAAACATACTTCTCTCCTTAATTGTTTGAGAAAACTATTGCCGGCCTTTATCACGCATATTAAACCCAAGCCGGCGCCAGCAAACCATAAACCCTGAAACTAGCGCACCTTCAGGTGAAGAAAATAACTAAAAACTAAAAAAGTTAAAAAAAGTTATAACGATAGATATAACTATTTTTAACAACATATTTTTAAGCCTAAACCAATATACGAGGCCCGTCAACATCTATGGCCTTAATTTATCATGCAAAAAGCCGGGGAGCAAGCTCCCCGGCCCAAAAACGTCGCTCAATTTCTAAATCTTATAGTCGCCGTAAGCTCCGCTGCGCAACTGACTTGTGTGAAACTCCACACGTTCTTCAGCGTACTTCAGCACTGCTCTGGCAGTATCTTCCTTAATGCCGCGGTTTACGCAGTCTTTAACCCACTGCTCCTTGAGGGGAGCGAGCTTTTCAAGCAGCACTTTTCTTTCGGCATCGGTAGGATAGTAGATTTTGTGGCCTTGTTTTTCCATCCAGGCGATGTCGTCTTTCTGGCCGTCTTCAAGGCTTTGTCCTACGGCCAGCGACATTTTGGCGCCGCCGTTATCAACAAGCCAGCCGCGCAGGTTGGCGGGCATGGCGTCCCATATGTCTTTGTTAACCATCATGTTGAAGCTGGCGGTGCCCAAGTTTACCACCCAGTGGTGGTTGCAGGCTTCGGTAATCTTGAAGGAGCGAATGGGGGCGATGGGGCAGTAAACGCCGTCGGCCATGGCTTTGGAAAGGGCCAGGTAAGTGTCTGTGCCTTCAAGGCGTATGGGGTTGCCGCCAAGCATTTTTATGGCTTCAAGGGTGCTGGCCTCCCACACGATAATTTTTTTACCTTTGAGCTCGTCAATGGTTTTTACGGGTTTGATGGTGTGCAGGTTGTAAGCGGCGGATGCCCATACAAAGTACGGCACGGTATTTTTTGGGAATTCAGCGCGCACTTCAGGGAATTTTTCAACAAGATCCTGACCGGCCAAAGAGCCTATAATGGCGTTGGGGGCAAGGCCCGGCAGGTCCATTACGCTCATCAGGTTCATGCTGCCGGGGAAAACGCTGGCGCGAACGGTGCCGAAGTCCGTACGGCCGTCGGAAACGGCGTTGAACGATTCTTTAACCGGGTACAGAGTGCTGTCAGAGAAATAGTTAAAGGTCATTTCACCGTTGGTTTCTTTTTTGGCTTTGTCAAACCAAGGCATCCAGCAGCGCACCGGTGTGGGGTGGCGCTCTACATATCCGCCCATAAAGGCCATGTTTTTAAAATTTTTGGCAGCTATGGCCGGTGAGGCGCACAACATGCAAACTAGGGACGCGAGGGCTACGAACCCGCCAAGTTTCTTCAGAGTCATCATCTTCTCCTTCACCTGTGGTTACTGTTGCATAAGTACGGCATATCGCGTTTTGGGCAATAGGCCAGGCAACCTGCCCGCACTGCGGGCAGTATATTTACCGCTGCTTGCAGGCGCTATGCCTGCAATGGGCTGCAACGGTGTTGCTTTTTCTGGTTAAAAACCGGACCGCCGGGAAAAAATTATACAGAATTATAACCCGGCCCGCATCATAATTTTAAAACATGCGCTTTCAATACGCATACGCGTGAATGGGCTGCATCTGCGCCGGTATCAAGCCTTATTTGCTCTATCCGGCTATAATTTGATTATCATAAAAATGTCAATCAGTATACACTAACATGACGCCATGCTTTGTAACCACGCATAATTGGCAATTTTTTCCCGCAAATGTTTTTTGGCCCGGCGGAGCGGGGCAAATAAACTTTTGCCTTATGCGCCATGGTCGCATCTATAAAGTTGACAGCAGGGCTATTCTTTGCAATGGCTTTTGAACTGTGCCGCCAAGGGCCTTTTTGCTCTTTGCCCGCGCCAGAAAAAGTTTTTTATGCAACCCGGCACGCTCCGTGTCTCGCCTTAGGGCGGCCGCCATCCAATTATGCTTTCGCGCATAATTGCGGTTTGCCGCCGCAAGAGCGCGCTCCCTTAATAAAAAGCTTTTTTTCCGGCAGAGAACAAAAAACCTTTTCGCGGCGGTATTTTTCAGGCCTTTAACATTGCCAAATACGGAGCAAGCAAATGTCGGAGAGCAATAAACCGCTTAAGGAAGCAAAAGCGGCGCTAAGTAAGGAACAGGTAGACGCCCAGATGGCTCTGATTACCAGAGGCATCGCCGATATGGTTAACGAAGAGGAGCTGCGCAAGAAAATAGCCAGGGGCAAACCGTTGCGCGTTAAAGTAGGCTTTGACCCCACCGCGCCGGATCTGCACCTGGGCCATACCGTGGTTATTCAAAAAATGCGCCATTTCCAGCAGTTGGGGCATCAGATTATTTTCCTTATTGGCGATTTCACCGGCACCATAGGCGATCCCTCCGGCCGCTCCGACACGCGCCCGCCACTTACCCGCGAGCAGGTTTTGAGCAATGCCGAAACCTACAAAAGGCAGGTTTTCAAAATTCTGGACTCCGAAAAAACCATAGTGGAATTTAACTCACACTGGATGGATAAAATGGGCGCGGCGGACATGATTCGCCTTGCCTCCAAATACACCGTGGCCCGGCTTATGGAGCGCGATGACTTTGCCCGCCGCTTCCGCGAGAATATCCCCATATCCGTGCACGAGTTCCTCTACCCCCTCTGCCAAGGCTACGACTCCGTGGCTCTGGAAGCGGACGTGGAGATGGGCGGAACCGATCAGACCTTCAACCTTCTGGTGGGCCGCCACCTGCAAGGCCAATACGGCATGGAGTCGCAATGCATAATAACAATGCCGCTGCTGGAAGGGTTGGACGGCGTAAAGAAAATGTCCAAATCTCTTGGCAACTATATAGGCATAGACGAGCCCCCGGCCCAGATTTTCGGCAAGACCATGTCCATTTCCGATGCGCTGATGTGGCGTTATTTCGAGCTGCTTTCCGACAAGAGCATGGGCGAGATAAACGCCCTTAAAAAGGCTGTGGAAAACGGCAGCGCCCACCCCAAAACCGTTAAGGAAGAACTTGCGCTGGAGCTGACAGCCCGCTACCACAATAAAGACGCCGCCGAGCAGGCCCGGCAGGATTTTAACGCCACCTTCACTGATGGCGGCATACCGGAAGATACGCCGGAGTTTGCCTGCAAAGCTGGCGAAAACTCCGCGCCTTTGGCCTTTTTAAACGACGCCGGCCTGACCGCCTCGCGCGGCGAAGCCCGCCGCCTGGTGGCGCAAAACGCCCTGAGCGTGAACGGCAAAGTGTGCGCCGACGCCCTGGCCCCGTTGCCTGTTGGGGAATATATAATAAAGCTGGGTAAAAAACGCTTTTTGAAGCTTACGGTAAAATAAGGCGCAGTGGAAAGGCGTGGGGGATGAAGCCAGATCTATCAGCGCTTGGCGCTGCCCAGATCGGCAAGTGTAGCTAGTGCCGCAAAAGCACAACAGCTTTTGGTTTAATGGCTACACAGCGCGACGTGGGGTGCTAATCTTGAGTCCACTTTGGCCACGCTGGTTTGGGTTGGTTAATTTGAAAGTGCTTCAGCAGCCGTAACGTTCAGGCTAACGTTACGGCTGCTGTTGTTTTTTACGTGCGCGCCCCGCGCCTGTTAGCGATTTAAGCTTGCGCAACTCGCATGAAGTGGAGCGTACCATTATTTGCAATTTTTACTTCTACTGCCCGCAATGTACCGGAAAAGGGCGCCTAAAGTGCGGCAGCCCTTTGGGAGGCAGAGGCTTACACTAAAGCTAGTATTTATTCTTTTACAAGCAAAATAGCTGGTTATGCAGAGTGAGGGGGAGTGTTGCAGTATATTGATAATGAAAATGATTATAAATTTCTTGACGAAAACAAAACCTGGCGCTAGCAATTTTAAACGCGGTCCGGCGGTATTGCGCTACGCCCAAATTCCGGCCGTAAGGGAAGAATATGACGCCAAAACACATTGTAACTGCTTTGCATACCCTGCTTGCCATACGGCAGCCGGTGTTTTTGTGGGGCGCTCCGGGCGTGGGCAAAAGCCAGGTGGTGCGGCAGGTGGCGGCGGAGAAGGGCCTTGAGCTGCGCGACATACGCGCCGTGCTGCTGGACCCTGTGGATTTACGCGGCTTGCCGCGCATAACGGCGGACGGATTTTCGGTTTGGTGCCCGCCGGGCTTTTTGCCTGGCCCGCAAGATATGGACTGCGGCATCATATTTTTAGACGAGCTTAATGCCGCGCCGCCGCTGGTGCAGGCTGCCTGTTACCAGCTTGTGCTGGACCGCCGCATAGGCGAATACCGCCTGCCTGACGGCTGGAGCATAGTCGCAGCCGGAAACCGCGAAAAAGACAGGGCCGTTACCCATAGAATGCCCTCGGCCTTGGCCAACCGAATGACGCATTTGGAGTTTGAAACCTCGCTGGAAGACTGGCTGACCTGGGCGCAAGAAAAAGGCTTGCGCCCTGAAGTGACGGCGTTTTTGCGCTTTCGTCCCAAGCTGCTGCACGATTTCGACCCCTTATCCGCCGAAAAAGCCTTTGCCTCGCCTCGCTCCTGGGAGTTTTTATCAAATATTCTTGAAGCTTGCCCCGCGCCGGAGGCGGAATATGAACTTTACCAGGGCACAGTAGGTATCGGCGCTGCCGCCGAGTTTATGGGTTTTTTGCGTGTCTGGCGCGAACTGCCCACGGTGGAAAACATTTTGGAGGCCCCTGATGTTGCCCAAGTTCCGGACGACCCCGCTGCGGTTTACGCCATATGTGAGGCCCTGGCCCAAAAGGCCGCGCCTGGGAACATGGCTGCCATTACCGCATATGTGGCCCGCCTGCCGGAGGAATTCGGGGTGCTTTTCATGCGCGGGGCTGTCTGCCGCGACGAAGCGCTGGTTTATACCGAAGCCTTTGCCCGCTGGGCGGAAAACAACAGCCACGTTCTGATGTAAGCCATGCCCGCCGCAAGCTTGCTGCCAAAACCGGAACAGGCGGAAAACTCCGCAACCTCTGAGCTGGCCATACTGGCTATGCGCAGGGCGCGTTCGCGCCTGGTAATGGAGCACCCCTTTTTTGGCTCGCTGGCCTTGCGTTTGCATTTGCAGCCGGATTCCGGCTGCCGCGATTTATGGACCAACGGCCGCGCCTTGGCCTTCAACCCCGTGTATGCGGCCACCTTGCCCGAAAACAAACTCATGGCCGCTCAGGCGCACGAGATTATGCACATAGCCTGCGCCCATCATTTGCGCCGTAAAGGGCGTGATGAGGATACATGGAACAAAGCCTGCGATTACGCCATCAATCATATTTTGCTGGAGGCCGGTTTTTCTCTGCCCCAAGGTTTTTTGCATAACCCTGAGTATGCCGGTTTCTCAGTAGATGACATCTACAGCCTGCTCACCCGGCTGCAAGAGCGCGAGAGCAACAACGGGGCTTCCGCCATGTCGGAAAACGGCCTCGAAAACTCCGGCGAAGCAGGAGGCGCGGCCGAGTTTGAAAACGGTCAGGCCGCCGATGCGGACGCAAAGCACAAGACCGGCCAGCGTGAAAGCCAGCCGGAAGCCGCCGGCGAGGAACAAAGCCCGCAAAACTGGCGTTTGGCCGATGTTTCCAGCGATAAGGATAAAGGCCGGACCCAAAGCGAAAATGCAGACTTTACCGGCGAGGTGCGCGATCACCCGGCGCTGCGGGACAGCGCCGGAGAATCCAATACTGGAGCCGTTGAGCGGGAAAATGATATAGCCGTAACCCAGGCCATGCGGCATGCCCTGAATATGGGCGATGTGCCCGCCGGGCTGAGCCGCTTTTTTAAAAAGAGCGTCAGGCGCGGCCTGGACTGGCGCGAAATTTTGCGCCGTTTTCTTGAAGACAGCGCGGACAGCGATTACTCCTGGTCCTGCCCCAACAGGCGCTATGTTTTTCAGGGTATTTACCTGCCCTCAAGGCGGGAGCCGGGCATTGCCTCACTGGTGCTGGCCGTGGATAGCTCCGGCTCGGTGGATGAAGCCACGTTAAACATGTTCTGCGCGGAGCTTGCGACTGTGCTGGAGTCTTATGCGGCCGACGTGACCATAGTTTTTCATGACTCCGCAGTACAAAACGTGCAGCATTGCGGAAAAAACGGCCTGCCGCCGCATTTGGCCCCCATGGGCGGCGGCGGCACCGACTACCGCCCGGTTTGGGAATATATTGAGCAGCAGGGCCTGTACCCGGCCTGCCTGATTTGGTTTACGGATTTGGAGTGCGATCGTTTTCCGCCAGAGCCGCCTTTTCCGGTGCTGTGGGTTAGCACCGCGCGTCCGGCATCTCCGCCGCCATACGGGCAGTTGATTTATTTGCCGGCAAACGCGTAAAGGCGTTTTCCGCCAGCGAGGTTTTTATGCTTATTGAATGGAGTATAGAGAAAAAACGCGGCAATCTGCGCCCCGTGCTCACCTACAAAACCAGCCTG
This sequence comes from Desulfovibrionaceae bacterium, assembly GCA_031550525.1. Taxonomy (GTDB): domain Bacteria; phylum Desulfobacterota; class Desulfovibrionia; order Desulfovibrionales; family Desulfovibrionaceae; genus WRHT01. The sequence continues at coordinate 4,863 of JAVBON010000029.1, read as the reverse complement.
GAAGAGCATGAAAAGGCCCTGGCCCTGCCGCCCGTAAGTATAACTTCCACCATACCAGAACCGCCCGAAGCCTGGCAGGATTATTGTTACCCAGGCCTGTTCGAGCGCGTGCCGACAATTTGGATTGCCGATAAATTTTACAACCTCGAAGCCCCCTCGCACAAAGGGCACTCTTGGACCAAGACCTTGATGCTGCCTTGGCGGGAAGATAACAACTACCCGGAAGTGGAGGCCTCCTTCATGGCCCTGCGCGAGGCCGTTGAGGCCGAGCTTGCCCGTGCTTGCGCCAGCGCGCCCCTGCGCCTTGAGCATAGCCTGCATACCTCTAAAACAGCCAAAACCGTTTTGGCCCCAGCCATTTTGGGCGAGCGTTTTCTGGCCTTGGCCCGGCGCGGGTAGGGCGGACTAAAACAATGCGCATGCGGCTTGCGCCGCGCCGGTAATGCCCACGGCGGCCGGGGCGGAGTGAAGGCGCTTCGCAGGGGTGAGGCGCGGGGAGTGCCTAGAAGTCATTTCATAAATCCGGCTTTATCCATTACGCCTTTTATTGCCTTGCGAACGTGCGCCTAGCATTCACTCATGCTTACGGCCAGCCCGCCTTTGGCGGTTTCCTTGTATTTTGCGTTCATGTCCATGCCGGTTTCGGCCATGGCCTGTATGGCCTGGTCCAGACTTACATGGTGCTTTGAGGCGTCTTCGGCCGAGGCCACCAGGCAGGCGTTGTAGGCTTTAAGCGCGCCCATGGCGTTACGCTCTATGCAGGGTATTTGCACATAGCCGCCCACGGGGTCGCAGGTTAGGCCAAGGTGATGCTCCAAAGCTATTTCGGCGGCGTTTTCCACAATTTTAGGCGCGTAGCCTCTGGCCTGGGCCAGCATGGCGGCGGCCATGGCCGAGGCCACGCCCACTTCTCCTTGGCAGCCCACCTCCGCCCCGGCTATGCCCGCGTTGTGCTTGGCCAAAAAACCCACGGATACGGCGGCCAAAAGGCCGTTGCGCACGCCCTCCGGCCCGAAACCCAAGTAGCCTTCCATTATGGTGAGCATGGCGGCCACCACTCCGGCGGAGCCGCAGGTGGGGGCGGTTACTATTATGCCTCCGGCGGCGTTTTCCTCCGCCACGGCAAAGGCATAGGCGTTAACCAGGCCCAGAAAGCGGTTAACGGGGTCGTCCATGCAATCGGCCTTGCGGGCCAGCCAGGCGGCTTTGCGGTATACGCCAAGGGTGCCTGGCAAAACGCCATCGCAACGGGTGCCTCTGTCTACCGAGCGGCGCATTATGTCTATGATGCTGTCCAGGTTGGAATATACCTCCGCCCGGCTGCAGCCCGTAAGGGCCATTTCGTTTTCCACAATTATTTGCGGTATGGTCAGCCCGGTTTCTTCCGCTATGGAGCGTAATTGCTTGCCGGATGAAAAGGGATGGGCGGGCTTGCCGCGCTCGGGCTGGAGCCAGCCTTCCCATTGTATGAAACCGCCGCCCACCGAATAGTAGACGCGCTCCAGAAGGCTTTTACCCTGCGCATCCAGCAGCTTGCATACCAGCGTATTGCTGTAGGGGTGGCCATGCTCAATGGGGCCGAACACCACGTTGCCCCGGCCAAGCTCCAGCTCGTTGCCGCCAAGGCGCACAAGGCGCTGCTCGCGTGGCTGGTCAAACACCCACGCGGGCAGAATGTCAGGGCATTTATCCGGCCTATGCCCCAAAAGCCCTGTAATTACGGCTTTATCTGTGCCGTGCCCCTCGCCGGTGGCGCTGAGCGAGCCAAGCAGATGCGCTTCTATACGCGCTGCGCATTGTTTTTGCGCGTCCGGCAAGGCCTCAAGCAACTCCCTAAAATTCAGCCCGATGAGCATGGGGCCGATGGTGTGCGAGCTGGAAGGGCCGGGGCCTGCCTTGAGCAGCTCGAAAATAGACGTGGTAATGGGGGTTTGCATGCGTTGCATAAAAAGTCTCCGGCTGCTTGCAGGCCAAAGCGGGCGTCTGGCCTCGCCATGGCGGGTTTATTAAACTATTTGCCTATAGCACCCAAAGCTTGGCAAAACAACTGTAGTTACATACTTTTTTGCAGGTAAGAAGATAAGGATGAATCTGGCTCCATCAACTATATCTTTACCGCAAAAACCTTTTAATAAGGCGCAGGCGGCCTTCGTTGTACGGCGGGTAGCGCAGGGGGGCGTCCGGCCAAGGGCGCTTGTGCAGCACGCCTTTGGGGTTGCTGAGCAGCTTGAAGCCGTATTCGCCGTGGTAGCGGCCCACGCCGCTGCCCCCAACGCCGCCGAAGGGCAGATAAGCGCTGGACATGTGCATGAGCGTGTCGTTAACGCAGCCGCCGCCAAAGGGCAGGGCGTCTATCACCCGCCGGGCCAGACGTTTGTCGCGCGTGAAGATATAGCAGGCCAGGGGCTTTTCGCGCGCCCGCACAAATGCAAGGGCCTCATCCATTGTGCTAAATGGCAGCACGGGCAGGAGAGGGCCGAAGATTTCCTCCTGCATCACCGGATCTTGGGGGGACGCATCCGGCATAAGCAGTGGGGCCATGCGCAGGGTTTGCGCATCGGCCTGCGCCTTGCCGCCGCTTAAGGCCAGCAGCCGCTTCAGGGCCAGACCGTTTATAATGCGCCCGTATTGCGCGTTATGCAGGGCGTCAGGGCCGGGGAAGCGCTCAAACTCCGCCTGTATTAGCGCCTGCAGTTCCTGTTTTATGGATTGATGCGCCAACACATAATCCGGCGCAATGCAGGTTTGGCCCGCGTTCATAAGCTTGCCCCAGGCTATGCTGCGGGCGGCCTGAGCAAGGTTGGCGTCCGCAAACACCATGGCAGGGCTTTTACCGCCCAACTCAAGACACACCGGCGTAAGGTGCTCCGCCGCCGCCCGCATTACGGTTTTACCAACTCCGGCGCTGCCGGTGTAAAGAATAAAGTCGAACCGCTCGCGCAAAAGCTCCGGCCCGGCATCGGGGCCTGTAACCACGCGGGCCAGGCCGGAGGGCAGGGCCATGGTCACGAGTTTTTTCAGCATCTCCGCCGTATGCGGGGCTTTGGAAGAAGGCTTGAGCGCCATGCAGTTGCCTGCGGCAATGGCGCTTACAAGGGGCATAAGGGCCAGTTGGAAAGGGTAGTTCCACGGCGAGATGTTAAGGGTAACGCCAAAAGGCTCGTAATAAACCCGCCCGTATGCTGGTTGGGCAAACAGGGGGATACGGGCGCGGGAGGGGCGCATCCAGCGGCGCAAGTGCTTGCGGGCGAAGCCTATTTCCTTCAGTACCAGCCCCAGCTCGCTCAGGTACCCCTCCGCCGGGCTTTTGCCCAAGTCCGCCTGCAAGGCCGCCAAGATATCTTGCTCATATTCTTGCAGCGCTCCATGCAGCGCCCCCAAAGCATCCAAACGAAAATCCGCCGCCAGTGTCGCGCCGCTACCAAAAAAGCCGCGCAGTTCCGCCACTATACCCGTAATAGAATTGTCAGACATATCTTACCCCCCACCACAAGGCTAAACCAAAACCAGACCCCGCGCTATTAAATAAAGGCATAGCTGATGAAGCCGGAGCTCATAAATTTGGCTTCATCAGCTATGCCTTTCCTTCCTGCGTTACACAAACTTGACAAAGCGGCAACACGTCTGCCGCGCTGGCGGCGGATGCCACGCGCATGCGAGAAAACAACATAACCAGGAGGAGATAATGCAATGAGCGGTATAACGACAACGCCATGCGTGTTATTGACGCAGATATATACAGCAACTCCGCCTCCAACCCCGGCCAGTTTGACGACAGACAGCGTAAAGCCGTGTGGGAAGCGCTCAAAGCATCCGGCCACACCATGGAATCTTCAAGATAGCCAGTTATTTTATCAGGGGCATGTATTTTCTGGGCAGAAAAAATTATAACCCGCCAAATTAAAGTCCTGCTTTGCCACAATTGTTGATTGATGTATGCTTTACCATCGGCCATGGTTTTTTTGGCCGTAAATCGCACACAAAAGGAGGCTGTTATGGCCCAAATGATATCGCCGCAAGAAGCTGCACGACTGGTGCAGGACGAACACGCCATTCTTGCGGATACGCGCGAGCCGGAGGAATATGCGCGCCTGCGCATCGCGGGCGCTTACCTCATGCCAATTTCCGTAATTGGCTGCCTGCCAGAAGACAACGACAAAAAGCGGCCCATAATCTATTTTTGCCGCTCCGGGCATAGAACCAAAGCCGGAGAATCAATGCTGGATGCACGCGGGCACGAGCGCACATATATTCTAGAAGGCGGTATTTTGGGCTGGAAATCGGCCGGCCTGCCCCTGGTGGTGGAAAGCCTGCCCCCGCCCATAATGCGGCAGGTTCAAATTACCGCAGGCGGGCTGATGCTGTTGTTTGTTCTGCTAAGCCTGCTTTTCTCCCCTTTTATCTGGCTGGCCGCCTTTGTCGGCTTCGGCCTGATGATGGCCGGCATAACCGGATTTTGCGGTATGGCCCTGCTGCTGCAAAAAATGCCCTGGAGTAAAGAACAAAGTAGCTGCAAGGGCAGCTAAGATTGCAATGATGATGCGCCTGCGGCGCGATATTGAAAGATTGGAGGGGGGGGGGGGGAGAGAGAGGTTATGGGATGTTGGTTGGGGGGCGCCCACGGCGCGTGCGTGCTCCTGGCGGGCATCGCGAAGCTCGGTCTCGGCGAGCTGTTGCCTTGCGTCCGCAAGCCGAAGCTCCGACAGGTCATCTCCCGGCCTGCCATCTCTCGCTTTTCTGCGCCCGAAGAGCAGCACGCAGATTTTCTGACCGCTGTACTCCATCCGGGTGACCGAGTAGCTCGCGCGAAACAAAGTCTCGCCGAACGCGATCTCACCGTTTTCGATATCGGCGAATCCGTCG
>JAVBON010000015.1:0-112382 GCA_031550525.1 Desulfovibrionaceae bacterium | reverse complement strand
CCCGCCTCCTGCCGGATACCGCTGGATTGGGCCTTTTAGCTCTTTGCCATTCTTTTTGGCGTCCTCAATCTTTTTTTTGAGGGCATCCGCTATTTCTGCGATTTCTTTAACGTCATCCTTCGTCTGGATGCGTTTCTTTTCTTTTTCTGGGGGCAAAATAGTCTCCTCCGGGGGCAAAATCTCTCTTTGCCCCCAATTTTGCCCCCGCTCAATACGAAACGTCAAGGTTTTTTATGAAACGTTCTGCCCCTAAAACGCCCATAAAAGCTAAGTCCCACAAGGTTTTTGAAACCCTGTGGGACTTGCTGGGAAAAGTTGTTGGTGGAGGCGGCGGGAATCGAACCCGCGTCCGAAAACATTCCACTCGCAACATCTACGGGCGTAGACCAGGTATAACTTCTTACGGCAGGGGCCGCCCCTGATCAGGGCATCCTGCCGCCAGCCCTCCTAAGGTTCTCGCGCTTTCAGCGGAAGACATCATCCGGCGCCAGCCTGATTAAGTATGACCAGATTTGACTGCTTATCAGGCGTGGGCTGTCAGTCTGGTGCTGCTTAATTAAGCAGCGAGAGCGTATTCGTAATCGTTGCCAATTACATTTTTGCCGCTTTTTACGAGGCCAGCGGCGCCTCGGCCCGCAGTTACGGCTTCATACGTCCCCGTCGAAACCAGTGCGCCCCCATAATGGGAGTTGGTTGATACGCTCCCTAAAGTATAAGTGCTTACGCCCAAAAAGCAAGAGCTAACAGGCCTGATTAATTTCTGATTGCCAGGCTGAAAACGGACCGTGGCGGCTGTTGCCGCAAGTTCGCGGCATTTATTTGCGCTGTATGGGCGCGTATATGTAAAAAACTTGCTCGGTCGTATATTCGGCGGTGTACATTTCAAAACAGGGCGCGAACATGTTTACGGTGTATTCCGATACCTTGGCCACGGCGTCATTTTCATATAAAAGATTAAAAGCCCCGCCTATATTTTCCATGCCGCGCACCCTGCAACGGGCGTATTTTCCGCCTGGCAGGGCGAGGGTGGAAAACTGCGCCGGGTCAGTTCCGGCAGGTGGGTAATCCACTCCAGCGAAATAGTCAAAGCGTGTTGGTTCGCTGCCCATAATGGAAACGCCGTACGAAGCCCCTTGCGTCAGTTTCTCAAGCTTTATGGCCGTTGCGAATTTTTCCCACAGGGCAGGGCAATCTTGTGCGGCCGTGGCGTATGAAGTGGTAATTTGCAAACCCGTTAACCACTTTGGCCCAAAATCCACAATTTCCGGTGCGGATATGTTACTGTTGGACATTTTTTACCGCCGGAATCAGGAAAGATCGTTAATATTGAGCGAGGCGCCGCAGTGCGGGCAGCAGTTGAGCACTTCGTCGCCATCTTTCAGGCTTGTGAACATGGCTTCAAGGGGAGCCCGCCCCACGGGCATATTGCCATAACAAACGTACTGTACCCAAATAGCCTGCCCGCAGTTGCAAAAACGTTGTTGCATGATATATCCTCTATGTTTACAAGTGTTAACATTATACATAAAAAATAACGGGTCCGGGCGCCGTGGCCCGGAACCGGGCCTGTTCTAATGCAAATCGCGGCACAGCCAGACCAATTTGCCGATAATTCTGAATGAATTCAGATCGTCGCCAAAAAGATGGATGGGGCTGTAAGCTGGGTTGTCTGAAATAAGCGAAAGGCTGCCGTCATTATGCAGGCCAAGCCTTTTCAGGTAGATTGTCTCTTCGTGGCCAACGGCCATAACGGCTCCGGCCATGGCTGTTTTGGAAGATTGATCTATAAGCACGGTATCGCCGTTGCAGATGCCTGGCTCCATGCTGTCGCCGGAAACATCCATAAACACCAGATCTTTGGTGGCTCCGAAAGAGCGGGCCATGGCATAGGGCAGGGGGACATTGTCTATAACGGTTGTATCAACTTCAAATGAGCCGCCGCCAGCGCATAACACCGCGCTTACCTTGGGTATTTGAATAATTTCCGGGTTATAGTCAGGCTCTGGCGCGGCAATGCGTTTTATTTGCCCGTTTGCCCCGCGGTACTGCTTTATGCCCTTTTTGCCGCCGGAATTGTCGTCAAACCAGTTAGGTATTAGCGCGAATTTTTTGGCAATGACAAACAGCCATTTTTCAGGCACGGAATCGCGGTTTTTAGCCTGTGTAATGGCGGAGCGGTTTACCTCAAGTATTTTGGCCAGTTCCATTTGCGTGGCGCAGCCGGTAATTTTTTTGGCCTTTTGAATAAATTCCTCAAAGTGAATGCGCATTGCTTTGCCCTTGATGTATCGGGTTTATAAAATGTAACAACATGGTTATTCAAAAACGGCAGAATGCAATGAAAAGCAAAAGAATCCGCCGTCAGGGTTTATATAACTCAACAAAGAGATACTTGGCAAGTTGTTTTTTTCTATCTTTGAAAAAAAAACTGTCAATCTTCCCGAAGTGGTTGGTTTGAAGCTTTATTATAGCTGGAAAATGTGAAGTCCGCCTTCATAAGGCACTTGGGCAAAGATAAAGTATTGTTGGCCGGCCTGACGCATAGGCATGTTGAAAAACAGCCAATATCAGCCTGGCGGGTTGCAGGGCCGTCTGAGTACATGCAGGTTTTCATCCGAGAGCACATAGCCGAACACCTGCGCGTGCGCCGGAACTTTCAGACGGCTTGCACGGCTGGCAAAGAAATTTTCGCTGGGCTGGGCGGAAGCTGACAGTAAGTTTTGCACAGCCTTGGCCGGACCTTCACATCAAAACCTCCACATCAAATACAAGGTGGGGCATACATTGTAATCGGAAAAAGCAGAGGGTGCTGGAGAGTGTAATAAATTAGCCATATATTTAAGGTAGATATATTTATGAAAGTTAACATAATTTGCATTATGGGACAAATGTCCAACAAAAATACCCAAATCTACGTATATAAACGCGTTTAAGCATTTTGAATTTGGTCACGTTAACCCTGCATCCACAATCCTGGCCTTCTGTCACCGCTTCGCAGGTATATCTATATGTGTTTAAGTACATTTCTGTCGTGTACTTTGGCCAATTCTAAGCTCCGCCAAAATTATAATTGCGCTAAAACAGAAAACAATATCCTTAAGCGCGGTCCGTTGCTATATTGTTGCCAAACCTTATAGGATAGGAGCTGGACAATGAAAAAAACACTGTTTTTGGCGTTTGTATTGGCCGGGCTTATGGCTTTTGCGGCCGGATGTTCCAACGACACCGGTTTGCAAGCTGAAAAAGGCTCGTATGTTACTTCCGATGTTTACTTTGTGGACGCTCAAGGCGCCGGCGCTCGAGTTGGCAGTATAACCTTTATGAATGTGCAGGACGACATGCTTGAAATAAAGACAGACCTTAAAGGGCTGCCTCCTGGCAAGCATGGCATGCACATACACGAAGTAGCCGACTGCGGCCCCAAGTCGCTTGACGGAAAAACCACCGGCCCGGCGCTTGCGGCGGGCGGCCATTATGACCCTGCCCATACCGGCAAGCATATGGGGCCTGGCGGACAAGGCCATAGAGGCGACCTGCCCGTGCTTACGGTAGCTGCCGACGGCACGGCCAAAATAGTTACTGTTGTGCCAGGTCTGCGTGTTTCCGAGCTCAAGGATCGCTCTGTCATCATTCATGCTGGCGCGGATAACTATTCAGATCAGCCCCAAGCCCTTGGCGGTGGTGGCGCGCGCATAGCCTGCGGCGTAATCAAATAGATGATATTCAGATAGCGTATCGTTTATTCTGACGAAACCATATAAACAAGTTCAAAAGCATATAATAACAAGGCCGCCTCGAAAGGTTCGAGGCGGCCTTGTTATTATATGCTTTTGAAACCTTTTAGGTTTATTGTGGCCTATTCTTGTTTATTTTAAATCAATTTGGTGGTCGCAAGGCTTTGTATATTGAAAAAATACAAAACAACTTTGGTATTAACATCGCAGGGTAAGTTCAAGTAAATATGCATGGGTTAAAATAACTACAAAGCTGCAGCAACAGTAGTTGTTTTTAATGGAAAATACGCTGGCGGATTCAACTACCAGGCGCGCATACACCCTTCTCTGGCTTCTGTTTGCTGTTTACAGCGCAATCTACTCGTCATCCGCATCGGTTTTTGCCGGAATTTCACGCCCGCCCTGCTCCAACTGCTTTAAAAAGGCATCGCGGCAATCATAGCTGCAAAAGTGATGTACTGTGCTGCCGTCGCGCACTGTAATGCTGTCGTCAATGGAAACATATGTTCCGCAGACCGGATCTTTAACCAATTCTCCAGCGGCAACCTTCTTTTCGGTATTTTTTTCCGATTTGGCGTCGGTTTTTTTCTTTTTATGCAAAAAGTCATTGGCAAATAACTTGTACACAATGAACAAACCAAGCCCAATCACCAAAAATTTTAACATCTCAGCGGCTCTCCTTGCTATATGAACAGGTACTTACAGTGTCTGCCAAATTTTGTCATCAGTTAAAGAAAACTTCAAACCGCTCAAAAGGTCTTTTACGGCTGTTCCGTCCGGCAGGCAAGCATCCGCCGCTATTTCCAGCAGCGGAACCAGCATGAAAGCCCGCTCGTGCATACGCGCATGCGGTATGACAAGATTCTCGTCCCGCACCTCCATCTGATCATACAAAAGAATATCCAAATCTATAACGCGCGGGCCATACCGTCTGGCATTACGCTCGCGGCCCATATCGGCTTCGATTTTTTGCAGAACGCGCAATAAGTCCTGCGGCTGCAAGCAGGTGGCGAGTTCCGCCACTTGATTGAAGAACCACGGCTGTTCCGCGTCGCCTTGAGGCTCGGTACGATATATGGAAGACACCCGCACTACTGTCAGGCCGGCCTGGCTCATACGCTCCAGAGCCTCTCGCAAATTGGCCGCACTATCACCAAGGTTAGAACCTAAACATATAAATACGTTGTTTTGTTGCATATAATTTTAACTTTACAGGATATATAAAGTAAGACTTTAACTTTTTGTCACCCAATTTTCCAACAGAAATCTGACGGTACTATCTAACCGATAATACTTAATGTTTAACATCCACAATAATCTGCTTGCCGCGCATGCAAGAAAAATCCGCATGGCAACAGGAGCAAAAAATAGCAAAAACCGCCCTGCTGCAAGTGCAAAAGTGGTTGCAAAGCCACAACAAAAAGGGCAGACTCAATCAAATCAAGGTTCTTTTACTATGTCCCCAACAAAAATAAATCAATCAAAATCCGCCGTACGCGCCGCCTCTTCCTCGCAAAGCGATATGCTGCCAGAGGCCCGCGCCCTGCTGGATGCTTATTTGCAACATCTGCTTATTGAGCAAGGACTTTCTGAAAACACGCTTAGTGCCTATAGTGCTGATTTGCGTGATTTTCTTGAGTTTATAGGGCAACATGGCATGCCTGTTGCCGAGGTGTCGGACCAGACCATTTTTTTGTACATAGTGCGGGTACGCCGCAAAGGCCTTGCGGGCAGAAGCCTTGCCAGGCATTTATCCGCTTTGCGCGGTTTTTTTGCCTTTGCGCGCGAGCAAGGCGAACTGGCCGAAGACCCCACCCGTTTTTTGGAAAACCCCAAGATTCAAAAAAAACTGCCGGAAGTGCTCACGCGCGAAGAGATGCAAAAACTGCTGAATGCGCCGGATACCACCGATAAAATGGGCTTTCGCGATCGCACCATGCTGGAATTGCTCTATGCGTCGGGTTTGCGCGTTTCAGAGCTATGCGCCTTCAAGCCAATAAACTTTGACCCGCAAACCGGTCTGATTCGCATATTGGGCAAAGGCTCAAAAGAAAGGCTTGTGCCAGTGCACAGCGAGGCGGCCCGCTGGCTTGATGATTACTTGCGGCACTGGCGGCCTTTATTCCGGCCGGTAACCGATTTTGTCTTTCTCAACAGGTCCGGCAAAGGGCTAAGCCGGGTGGGAGTGTGGAAGCTGGTGCGCCGCTACGCTCTTTCAGCCGGAATAAAGCGCGACATCTCGCCCCACACCTTTCGGCATTCTTTTGCCACCCATCTTTTGGATGGCGGCGCGGATTTACGCTCCGTGCAACTGCTTTTGGGCCATGCCGACATAAACGCCACTGAAATTTACACGCATGTGCAGGCTGAGCGCATCCGCGAGGTGCATAAACTGCATCATCCTCGCTCTAGCGGCAGTCTCTAAAAAGACGGATTTTGTTCCATGGCAAGGAAAGCATCGATTTTAGGACAGGGGTAGTACTCTAATGGTACAGCCCTGGACAAAAATTGGCGCTTGACGCAGTACAGGGGGCAAAAGACGCTTTTTAGAGACTGTTCCCAGCGGGCATTAGCTTTCTTGCCAGCTATAGTCCGTAAAAAACGGCCCTGTTGGCCTGCCGCCAAGGGGCAGCCGCAGCCAACGGTCTTCTTACAATAAGTCGCGCGGTTTTTTGATTTTTCGTACATATTATGTTATCCGTTCAAACGCTTTTCAACTAAAAAAACAAGGCCGTGCCGCAAACGGCGCGTGAATATGCCATGACCAACACCTGCACCGCGCCGGAAACTATTGTTACCGGCCACGTAAACGCTGATTTTGACGCCCTTGCCGCCATGGTGGCCGCCAGCAAGCTTTACCCCGGCTCAATCATTATAGCCCCCCCCTATCGCGAAAAAAGCGGCGTGAATTACTTTTTAGATAGTATTGCCTATATTTTTAACTTTCATCAGCCCAAAAATTGCGATCTCAGCCAGGTAAAAAAACTGGTGGTTGTAGATACGCGGCAACGCGGGCGCATAAGCCATATTGCAGAAGTATTGAACAACCCCGGCCTTGAAATTCATGCCTACGATCACCACCCGGATTCGCCGGACGACCTGCCGGTTGCCCAGGCTGTGGTGGAAGAAATTGGCGCGACAACAAGCCTGCTTGTCCGCATGCTTAAAGAGAAAGGCGTCGCGCTAACTCAAGATGAGGCAACCATGCTCGGGCTGGGCATTTATGAAGATACCGGCTCTTTTACCTATAACTCCACCACTGTTGACGACCTGCTGGCGGCAGCATGGCTGCGCGGCTATAAAATGGATTTGGGCGTAATCGCCGACCTGGTAAAAAACCACCTTACCAGCCAGCAAGTGCTTATTCTGAACAGAATGATTGAAAATGCCGTTACCCACGAGGTTTACGGCCTGAATATAGTTTTTACCGAAATTATGCTGGACGAGTTTGTGGATGATTTTGCGGTGCTGGCCCACCAGATTATGGATATGGAAAACGCCCAGGTCATTCTGGCCCTGGGGCAAATGGGCGACCGCGTGCAACTGGTGGCGCGCAGCCGTGTGCCTGATGAAATAGATGTAGGCCGCATTTGCGCCTCTTTTGGCGGCGGGGGGCACTCTTACGCCGCCGCCGCGTCCATTAAAGACAAAACCATTATGGAGATAAAGGGCGAGCTGTTGGCCATGCTCTTTTCCACCATACATGAAGAAATAAACGTCGGCATGAAAATGACCAGCCCGGCCAAGGTAGTAAGCGATTCCGCCAGCCTGGCCGAAGCCGAATCCATAATGTTGCGCTACGGCCTTAAAGCCGTGCCGGTTATAGGCAACGATAGTAAAAAATTTGCGGGAATATTGGAATATCAAACGGCGGCACGGGCCGTAAGCCACAAGTTGGGAGATCAGCCGGTGGCCGACTATATGCACGCCGAGGCCAAAACACTTACGCCTCTTTCCAGCCTTTACCCCGCCATGGATATAATACTGGGGCACCGCCAGCGCCTGGTGCCGGTGGTGGACGAAAACCAAAGGGTTGTGGGTGTGCTTACCCGCACCGACATAATGCACCTGCTTGTGGACGAATCCATACGCATGTCCGAAGGCACGCCCTTAACCTCATCGCAGAAAGAAAGAAACATCCGCAATATTATGAAGGAAAAGCTCCCGGCCGTTCCTTTTGCGTTTTTGCAAACCGTGGGTGACCTTGCGGACAAGCTTGGAGTGCAGGTCTATGCGGTTGGCGGATTTGTGCGTGATTTGCTGCTGGATAGAACGAATCTGGATATAGATATAACCGTGGAGGGCGACGGCATCAGCTTTGCCCGCAGCCTGGCCGAAAAACTCAACGGGCGCATGCGCTCGCACCCCAAATTTCAGACAGCGCTGGTAATTTATACCGACAGCGCGGGCGTGGAGCAAAGGATAGACGTAGCCACGGCGCGGCTGGAATATTATGAATATCCGGGCGCTCTGCCCACGGTTGAGCTTTCATCCATAAAAATGGACCTCTCCCGCCGCGACTTCACAATAAACGCCCTAGCCATACGCCTTAACGCCGCTCACTTCGGCCAATTGGTAGATCCATTCGGCGCGCAACGCGATATAAAGGAAAAATCCATACGAGTGCTGCATTCCCTCAGCTTTGTGGAAGATCCAACCCGCATTCTGCGGGCCATACGTTTTGAAAAGCGCTTCGGTTTCAAGCTGGATCAGCAATCGGAAAAACTGGTAAAAAACTGCCTGCAATTGGGGCTTTTCCGCAACCTTTCCGGCGCGCGCCTTTTTAACGAGCTAAAACATATTTTTGATGAAAAAAGCCCCCTGCTTTGCCTTGAGCGCATGGAATCTTTCGGCATGCTGGCGGATATTCATCCGGCCTTGAAACTCAGCCCTTCCAAAGTTGAGCTCATCGCGAGCGCGGAAGAGGTTATTTCATGGTACAAGCTGTTGTTCCTGAAAGAAGAGCCGCAAAAATGGATGATCTACCTTATGAGCCTTTGCCCCAGCGTTAAGTATGTTGAAATGTCCGAAGTGCTGGCCCGTCTGATGTTCACTGAAAGAGGAAAAAAGGATTTCATGGTCATGCGTGAGGCTACCAGGGACGCGGCAAAAGATCTTGCCCGATGGCAAAAATCGGAAGATCGGCCCATGCGCGCGCTTTATATGACATTAATAAGGCTGCCGCTTGAAGGCATTTTGCACATTATGTCGCAAAGCAGTTTTAAAGATACCAAAAAAGAAATTTCCCACTTCCTATCCCGTTTATGGCATATGACTCTGGAAATAGACGGTCAGGACGTTATTGCCATGGGCGCGCCGCGCGGTCCTTCCGTTGGCGCGGTGCTCAACGTGGTGTTGCAGTATAAGGCCGACGGAAAAGTGCAAACGCGTGAAGAACAGCTTGCCCTGGCCCAGAAGTTGCTTTTTGAAAACAATCTTATTTCGGCGGAGCAACTGGCTGTTAACCAAATTATTGATGGCCGCGTGTAATGGCAAAAAGCGACCGACTCCGTCTTGTCATAGCGCTGCTTACATGTAACAATAGACGAATAATAAAGGAAAAAGCATGAGCAATCTGTGGGCCCCTTGGCGCATAAATTACATTTTGGGCCCAAAGGCTGATGAATGCGTGCTGTGCATAGGTACGGACAAAACTCTGGATCCTGACAAACAGGTGCTGTACAGAGGCAAACACTGCTTTGCCATAATGAACAAATACCCGTACTGCAACGGGCATATTATGGTGGCCCCCTACGGGCATGTTGCTGATATTTCGGCCCTTGAGCCCAAGGTGGCAGCTGAACTGATGAGCCTTATACAAGCATCCGCAAAAATATTAAAGGAACACTTTAAGTGTTCCGGAATGAACATAGGCATTAATATAGGGGAGGCAGCCGGAGCGGGCGTGCGCGAGCATTTGCATTGCCATCTGGTGCCGCGCTGGGTTGGCGACTCCAACTTTATGGCGGTTCTGGCTGATGTTCGCACCATACCGCAACACCTTACTGAAACTTACAGGGCGCTGCTGCCAAAATTTTCGGCTATAACATTACCTGTTACGGAGTAATCATGCGTTTTTTGAAATATTTCATAAACTTGGTTGTAATAATTGTTGTGGTGATGTTTTTTAGCGAAAACAGCGCGCCGCTTATGCAAAAAATCCAGTTTCAGTTTGATATGTTCGTCCCCGGCATGGCCTGGAATTTTCCCGAGCTGCCGCTATATTTTTTACTGCTTTTGGTATTTGCCGCAGGGGCCTTGCTGGCCATGCTCGGTTTTGCCTGGGGCCGCTGGCGCATTGGCATGGCCTTGCGCAGGGCCAATGCCAAAATACGCAACCTTGAAAAAGAAATTAAGGCCTACCGCCAGCTTTCCCTTGGCACTGATGGGCTGGACCCCGCGGAAACTAAAATTCCGTCCCAAAACGAGTGAGGTGAGCAATGTCTTTATGGCAACGCCTTAAAGAGCAGCTAATCCCAGGCGGGAAAAAGACTGAAAGTTACCCCGCCGGAACAACTCCCGGCGAAAAAGACACAATTACGGCCATACGCGAGCTTTCGCGCGCTGTTATGGATAACCCCGACGCGGTGGAAATTTATCTTGCCCTTGGCACCCTTTATCGCTCGCGCGGCGATGTGGAGCGCGCCGTGCAAATACGCGAAAGTTTGCTGATTAGGCCTGAGTTGCCGCAACAGCTTAAAGGCCGCGTCTATTTTGAGCTGGGGCAGGATTACCGCCGGGCTGGCCTTGTGGATAGGGCCTTTAACGCTTACATGGAGGCCGAGCGCCTGGGCATACCCTCAAAGCAGGTAAGCACTGAGCTTGCCTCTCTTTATGCCAGTACCGGCGATTGGGAAAAGGCCTGCGAATATTTTTATGCCATAGGCAATACCGTGGCTGAAGCTCATTTTATGGTAAAGCACGGGCAGGAGCTTATTCAGCACGATCGCCGCGATATTAAAAAAGCCTTGCGCGTCTTTACCAGCGCCATCAAAGTATACCAGGCCTCGGTTGAGGCATGGTCCGCCCTCATCTCACAGTACGCGCAAATGGACAAATGGAGCGCGGCGGCCAAAACCCTTGCCCGCGCCTTGGAAAATGTAGCGCCTGAAAAAAGCTTCATGCTTTTTGAAGAAGTGCTGGCCGTGCGCCCGTTGCAGGTGGAAAACGAATCCGTATCAGCCAGCCGGGCGCGTTATGACGAGTTCAGGGTAAAAATGACGGAAGCTTTTATTCCGGTGTTGGCCAAAAGGCCGCCGGAGCTTTTTCCAAATTTCTACGGCGCCACGCTGCTGAGGCAAGCCGGGCGCATGGAAGAAGCCGAGCAATGGCTTGACAAAGCGCTGGTAATGCAGCCCGATTTCTGGCACGGCCGCCTTGCGCACCTAGGCATGGCCAGGCAGCAATACGCCCTGCCGCCCGCGCTGGATACCGACCTGGATTTTTTCATCAGCCAATCCACCCGTGTAAAGCGTTTTGTATGTTCCGCCTGCGGGCTTAACCGCGACCAACTGTTTTACTGCTGCCAGCGCTGCAACAGTTGGCATTCGGCCACCTACAAATTTAATCTGAACGAATAAGAATTTACATACATGAACAGACTTGATGACAACCTTTCCGCAGATGATGAGGTCTCCGGCCAAGATTCCGCTGCTCGTCCGCAGGCCTCGGCATCGCTTAAACTCACCCCCATGTTCGAGCAGTATCTGGGCATAAAGGAAGATTACTCAGACGCCCTGCTCTTTTACCGAATGGGCGATTTTTACGAGTTGTTTTTTGAAGACGCCAAAACCGCCGCGCGCGAGCTGCAACTTACCCTTACCAGCCGCAACCCCAATGCCGACGACCCCATACCCATGGCCGGGGTGCCGCACCATGCCCTTGACGCCTACCTGCCGCAACTGCTTGAAAAAGGTTACAAGGTTGTAATCTGCGACCAGATAGAAAACCCAAAAGAGGCTAAAGGGCTGGTAAAACGCGCCGTTACCCGCATTCTTACCCCCGGCACGGTGGTGGATGAATCCACCCTGCAAAGCAAAGAGCACAATTACCTTGGCGCGTTGTATTGGGATGCGGAAAAAGGCAGCGGCGGTTTTGCCTGGGCCGATAACTCCACCGGCGCATGGTCAGGCCTGCAAAGCTCCAAGGAAAGCGAGCTGTGGCAATGGGTACAGAAAATGGCCCCGCGCGAGCTGCTGTTGCCGGAAATTTCCGGCGACAAATTCCGCCACCCCAAAAGCCTTAATCTTGAAAATATTCTGGTGTTGCGCGTGCCCCTTGCCAGCTATTTTGCCTACAAGGGCGCGGCAGAACGCGTATTGCGGGCTCAGGGCGTTAAAGATCTGAATATTCTGGGGTTGGACAACAAGCCGGAGCTCACCATGGCCTGCGGTGCTTTGCTGAGCTACCTTAACCTCACCCAGCGCGGCAATATCAGCCATTTGGGCTCTTTCGCCCCGCTTAATCTTGGCAGACATCTAATTGTGGATGAGGTTACGGAGCGGAATCTGGAAATTTTTCGCCGTCTAGATGGCAAAAAAGGCGCTGGCACCCTCTGGCAGGTGTTGGATCACACCATTACCCCCATGGGCGGCAGGTTGTTGGAAGAACGCCTGCGCCAGCCGTGGCGCGAGCTTTCCGTCATCAACGACAACCAGTCGGTCATAGAGCATTTTGTGAGCGAGCCGGAAAAGCTGGATGCCCTGCGCGACCTTTTGAAAGACGTATACGACATTGAGCGCCTCTCCACCAGAATAAGCCTGGACCGCGCAATGCCACGCGACTTTGCGGCCTTGCGCCAAAGCCTTGTGGTAATGCCGCGCCTTTTGGAATTGCTGAACAAAAGCTCGCTTCAAGGCGGCTATCTTTCGTCCAGTCAGGCCAACGGCAACGCCCTGCCTCTGCCTCTTATGCGGCTGCTTAAAAAATGGGACAGCCTTGAAGATTTGGGCGATCTGCTCAGGCGCGGTCTGGCCGATGTGCTGCCCCAACAGGTTACGGAAGGCGGCCTTTTCCGGCAGGGTTACAACGCCGAGTTGGACGAACTGCTGGACCTTGCGGAACACGGCGAGCAGCGCCTGCAGCAACTGGTGCAGCGCGAGCAGGAGGCCTCCGGCCTTGCCAAGCTAAAACTTGGTTTCAACCGCGTGTTCGGTTATTATTTCGAACTTTCCAAAGGCCAGGCTGCCAATGCTCCGGCCCATTTCATACGCCGGCAGACCTTGGCCAACGCCGAGCGTTACACCACGGAAACACTTAAAGAGCTTGAGGATAAACTGGTTGCGGCCACTGAACGGCGCAATAACCTTGAATACAGGCTTTTTCAGGAGTTGCGTCATAAAATTGCCGAGGCCCGCCCGCGTTTTATGTTTATGGCAAGCATAATAGCGGCTGTGGACTACTGGCAGGGCCTGGCCCTGTGCGCGCGTAAAAACGGCTGGAACAAACCGCAACTGCACGAAGGGCTGGATATATGCATCCGCCAGGGCCGCCACCCGGTGGTGGAGGCCATTCAGGGCAAAGGCGCGTTTATTCCCAACGATTTGCATATGGATGAAAGGCGCAGGCTTATACTGATCACCGGCCCCAACATGTCTGGTAAATCCACGGTGTTGCGCCAAACGGCAATTATCGCCCTGCTGGCTCAAATGGGCTCGTACGTGCCCGCAGCCGAAGCCAGCCTTGGCCTGGCCGACCGCATTTTTTCGCGTGTTGGCGCTTCCGACAACCTCTCCCAAGGCCAAAGCACCTTTATGGTGGAAATGATGGAAACCGCCCGCATATTGCGGCAGTCCGGCAAGCGCTCGCTGGTTATTCTGGATGAAATAGGGCGCGGAACCAGCACTTACGACGGCCTGGCCCTGGCCTGGGCCGTGGTGGAAGATTTGGCCGCGCGGGCCTCCGCCTCCGTGCGCACGCTTTTTGCCACGCATTACCACGAGCTTACCATACTGGACGGCACCCTGCCCGGCGTGCACAATATGAATGTGGCCATAAGCGAATACGGCGGCGAGCTGGTTTTTCTGCGCCGCCTTGTGCCAGGCCCGTCAAACCGCAGCTACGGCATTGAGGTGGCCCGTCTGGCCGGCGTGCCGCAAAGTGTGGTGCAGCGGGCGCGTTTTATACTCTCGCGCCTAAGCAAAAAAGATAACGCCATAAATTTGCGCGACATACATGAAGGGGCGGAAATGCAGCTTCTGCCGGGCATGCCCGCGCCTGCTCCACGCGAGCAAGAAGTGGACCTGCCGGAAATTGCGGTGGATCATCCCCTTGTAACCACGCTTAAAGACCTTGATGTAAACAGCATAAGCCCGATGCGCGCGCTTGAGCTTATTAACGACTGGAAAATGCTTTGGGGCGACAAGAATGAGCAAGCGTAACGTATTGGTTCTGGCGGTCATTCTGTTGGCCTGCCACAGCCTGTTCTCCTGCGGAAAAACAGGAAACCCGCGCCCAAGGCAGGCTTCACGCTCTTTTGTCTGGCAGTCGGTGGAGGCCTACCCAGCCAAAAACTGCATAGACATACACGGCATCATGTCCGGCGTGTACAGCAATCTGGATGAAGTCATTCTCGAGATCGCCGATACGGCGCCGGGGCTGGATTGCCCAGGCTGCCCCTTTGTTGCCGGGCAGCAGATTATAGTGCGTAACCTTGGGGAAACTTTTGACTCCGCGCGTGGAGAACTGCGTTTTTCCTATTGCCCGCAAACGCCTGCCCCAACTTACAGACTGCGTCTGGTGGGCATAAACGTTTTCGATACCTCCAGACACGCCGTTTCGCCGGAAGTGTTTGTCGAGATGCCGTAAAAAATTATCATATCTATATTATTCATCAGGAGTTTAAATGTCTCTAAGCATTGGTATTGTAGGGTTGCCCAACGTGGGCAAATCCACCCTTTATAACGCCCTGACCAAGGCCCAAAACGCCGAAGCCGCCAATTACCCTTTTTGCACCATAGAGCCCAACAAGGCCACCGTTGCCGTGCCGGACGCGCGCCTGGACAAACTGACCGACATGGTAAAACCGCAAAAAACCATAAGCGCTACCGTTGATTTTGTGGATATAGCAGGGCTCGTGCGCGGGGCCAGCAAGGGCGAAGGCCTTGGCAACCAGTTTTTGGGCAACATACGTGAATGCGCGGCCATTTTGCACGTGGTGCGTTGCTTTGAAGACGAAAATATAACCCATGTGGAAGGCAGCGTCGGCCCCGCCCGCGATGTTGAAACCATTGAAACCGAGCTTGTGCTGGCCGACATGCAATCCGTGGAAAAAAGGCTGGAGCGCACCCGTAAAATGGGCAAGGCCGACAAGGCCATGCAGGCTTTGGCGCAGGATTTGGAAAAGCTGATGGAGCACCTTAATCAGGGGCGGCCTGCCTCTTCCTTTAAAGGCAGCGAATCCGACGTTTTTCGGCAATGCATGCAGGAGCTCAGCCTGCTTTCTGAAAAACCGGTAATTTTCTGCGCCAACGTCGATGAGGCCGCGCTTATGGAAGCCAATGGCGGCGTGCCCTCCAACGCTTTTATAAAAGAACTTGCAGGTATTGCTGCCGAACGCTCTTCGCAAATGGCCGTTATTTGTGCTAAGATTGAGGAAGAACTACAGGGTCTGGAAGCGGAAGAACAGAAAGAAATGCTGGAGTCTTACGGCATTGCCGAGCCAGGCCTGGATAAAATAATACGCACGGGCTACGCCACTTTGGGGCTGATTAGCTACTTCACAGCCGGAGAAAAGGAAGTGCGCGCCTGGACCATAAAAAAGGGCTGGAAGGCTCCCTTGGCCGCCGGTGTAATTCACAGCGATTTTGAAAAGGGCTTTATCAGGGCCGAAGTAATAGCCTATGCCGACTATGTCTCCTTAGGCAGCGAGGCGGCAGCCCGCTCGGCGGGCCTGCTGCGTACCGAAGGCCGCGAATACGTTGTGGCGGACGGCGATGTTATGCATTTTCTGTTCAATGTCTAGCATGTCCATTCTAAAGGCACAGTGGACTAAGACAGCTTAATGAGCGTTGGGCGGATTTGGCGTGCCCCGCGCTTCACCCCTGCGGGGCGCTTCGTTCCAGTGCCCGATTTTGCTTTACTGCAAATTGTCCCCCATACCCGCAAGGGTGTGGCTGGTATCGCAAGCGCAACAGTTTTCAGGTTAAAAGTTATATAGATGCCGTGGCTGTGGGGGTGATGTTTAAAACTCCCTTGCCCCCGCAACATGTATTGCACTGAACATATTAAATTATCAGGAGGTTCCGGTATGTCGCTGAATGCAATGGCTGGTAAACCAGCGCCAAAAGAAATGCTGGCTGATATAAGCATGCTGGTGGACAACTACTGGAACAGAAGACCGGACCCTGAAAACCAGGCCCAGCTTGTGTCCTTCGGCACTTCCGGCCATCGCGGCAGTTCCTCCGCCTGCACGTTTAACGAAACGCATATACTGGCAATAACCCAGGCGGTATGCGAATACAGAGCCAAAGCTGGCATTACCGGACCGCTGTTCATAGGTATGGATACGCATGCCTTGTCGCTCCCCGCGCATAAAACCGCACTGGAGGTGCTGGCCGCCAATAATGTTGATACGCGCATGCATACAGGCGGGCAGGTTACGCCCACTCCGCTGGTCTCGTTCAGCATTCTCAGCCACAATTCCGCGCATGCGGGCGAGCGGGCAGACGGCATAGTCATAACGCCTTCGCATAACCCGCCTGAAGACGGCGGCTTCAAGTACAACCCCCCGCACGGCGGGCCTGCGGATACGGATGTTACCGACGCTATTGAAAAGCAGGCCAATGAGCTAATCAAAACCGGCCTGGGCGGCGTAAAGCGCATGCCTTATGAAGCGGCTTTGGCCTCAGGCCATATACGCGAGTTTGATTTTATCACGCCATATGTTGAGGCCCTGCCGCAAATTGTGGATATGCAAGCGATTGCCGCATCAGGCCTGCGCCTTTGCGCCGACGCCCTCGGCGGCAGCGCCTGGCCTGTATGGCAGGCCCTGGCCAGGCGTTACAGCCTGGATCTTGAAGTCGCCAATGCCGTCAATGACGCGCAATTTTCCTTTATGACCCTGGATAAAGACGGAAAAATCCGCATGGACTGCTCGTCTCCCTGGGCCATGGCCGGTCTGCTGGCGCATAAAGATGAATTCGACCTCTGCTTCGGCAATGATCCTGACTCCGACCGCCACGGCATCGTTACCCCGCAGGGTTTGATGAATCCCAACCACTATCTGGCGGTGTGCGTTGATTATTTGTACCGCAGCCGCCCCGGCTGGAAGCAGAACATGGGCGTGGGGAAAACGCTGGTTACAAGCGCCATGGTGGACAAAGTCGCGGCAGGCCTGGGGCGTCGCGTATATGAAGTGCCGGTCGGCTTCAAATGGTTTGTGGACCCGCTGCTGCAAGGCCTGTGCGCTTTCGGCGGCGAAGAAAGCGCGGGGGCTTCCTTTTTGCGCATGGACGGAAAGCCATGGAGCACGGATAAAGACGGAATCATTCTTAATCTGCTGGCTGCGGAAATGACGGCCAAAACTGGTTTGAATCCCGCCGAGCGTTACTCGCTGCTTACGGAAAAATACGGCGTTTCATATTATGAGCGGCTTGATGCCCCAGCCAGCGGAGAGCAAAAGCAACTGCTGAAAAAACTTGCCGCTTCGGATGTAACGGCTTCCAGCCTTGCCGGAGAGGCAATTACGGGAATTTTTACCAAAGCGCCGGGCAACGGAGCCGCCATAGGCGGGCTTAAAGTGAGCACCGCCAACGGCTGGTTTGCCGCCAGACCCTCAGGCACAGAGGATATCTACAAAATATACGCCGAAAGTTTCGTAAGCGCCGCGCACCTTGCCGCATTGCAACAAGGCGCGCAAGAGCTGGTGTCGCAAACATTTGCCGCCAACATAAAGCCTTAGGCGGCAAATGCGGCTGCGGCAGTATGCCGCTTTAACCTGGCGCCAGGTTGTGTTGACATTAAGGCGATTTTGTTCTCTGGCAAGGAAGCAAGGCTTTGAACCGAAAGAGTAGACTCTTACGGTATTCGACTGGGTGGCAAAGCCTTGCTGACGCAGCCAGAGGGGAATGTAGACAAAACCTTGGGGCTATCTCTAAAAAACGTCTTTTGCCCCTGACTGCGTCAGGCGCCAATTTTTGTCCAGGGCTGTGCCATTAAGAGTACTGTCCCTGTCCTAAAATCGACGCTTTCCTTGCCAGGGAACAAAATCCGTCTTTTTGGAGACAGCCCCTAGCCTAGGTATCTTTTTTTTGATAGAGCAAGGTCTCTCCGGTTTGGCATACCCATAACCGGCCAGATATTGAAAGTTATTAATTCTATACGATCTTATATTTTAAGGAGATTTTATGAATATTCCAGCGGAACTCAAGTATGTGGCCACCCATGAATGGGTGCGCATTGAAGGCAACATAGCCACCGTGGGCATAACCGATTTTGCGCAGGATCAACTGGGCGACGTGACTTTTGTGGAACTGCCGGCCGTTGGTTCCTCCATAAAGGCCGATCAGGGCATGGGCTCGGTGGAGTCCGTAAAAGCCGCCAGCGATCTGTACTGCCCAGTAACCGGCGAAATTGTCGAAGTTAACCCCAAGCTGGATTCCAACCCCGAACTGGTTAACAGCGACCCCTACGGCGATGGCTGGATGATAAAAGTAAAACTCTCCGGCGCGGACGACAAGCTGCTCTCGGCCGCCGAGTACGCCAAAGTGGCTAACTAGGCTGTCAGGAACTGCTGGTATTTTTCGTTTTCGCCTGAGCCGCAAGAGGCTTTATGAAGTGTGGCATACTTTAAAAGTATGCAGCCGGTTCATTTTATGAATATGTGTAAATGTACGGCGTATATGCCACGCAAGGTTCTGGCCTGAATAGGCAGGCCCTTGTAAAGCCCCTCTTACGGCGCAGGCGTAAAACCAAAAGCGGCCGGTTGGCATAACCGGGCGGTTTGGTTTGTTTGTGTGGTTTTTGCAATCTTTTTACTATGTGACTAAAGGATGAGCTATGCCTTTTATTCCGCACACTACTGAAGAAACTAAAGAAATGTTGGCGCTTATAGGCGTTAATACGCTGGACGATCTGTTCGGCTATATACCGCAAGATATGCGCCCAAAACGGTTTGATCTGCCCGAAGGGCTTGGAGAGTACGAAGCCTGCGCCAAATTCGAGCACATGGCCTCGCGTAACGCCCAGTTAAGCCTCAGTTTCCTGGGCGGCGGCTTTTACGACCATGTTATTCCCAAGGCTGTGGACGCGTTGAGCGGAAGAGGCGAGTTTTATACCGCCTATACCCCCTACCAGGCCGAAGCCGCGCAAGGCACCCTGCAGGCCATTTTTGAATACCAGACCGCTGTGTCCCGCCTTTTGGACATGGATGTGGCCAACGCCTCGGTTTACGACGCCGGAAGCGCCCTTTTTGAAGCCTCCATGATGGCCGTGCGGGCCACCAAAAGAAACCGTATTGTCATAGATGAAGGCATCAACCCGCTTTATCGCTCCATGCTTGATACCCTTACCGCCAACCTTGAGGTTGAGTTTGTAACGGTAAAGCTGAGCGCTGGCCTGCCGGAACTGGACAAGCTCATGGCGGCGGTAGATGAAAACACGGCGGCTGTAGTGGTGCAAAACCCGACTTTCTTCGGCAACGTGCTGGATTATGAAGGCCTGTTCGCTCATGCCAGGTCCAAGGGCGCTCTTTCCATCATGTGCGTGTATCCGGTTATGCAGTCGGTAATCAAAACCCCTGGCGAAATGGGGGCCGATATTGCTGTGGCCGACGGTCAGTCCGTAGGCCAGCCGCTTAACTTCGGCGGGCCTTATCTTGGCATGATGGCCTGCACCAAGGCCCTTGTGCGCCAAATGCCGGGCCGCATAGTCGGGCGCACTACCGATATTGACGGAAAAACCGGCTATGTGCTTACGCTGCAAGCGCGCGAGCAGCATATACGCCGCGCCAAGGCCACCTCTAACATCTGTTCCAACCAGGCCCTTTGCGCCCTGCGCACCCTCATTCATTTAAGTCTCTTGGGGCCGGAAGGCCTCGTGTGCGCCGCCGAGCGCAGTATGGAACTGGCCCGCTATGCCGCCGATAAACTGGCTGCCCTGCCTCAGGTAACCATGCTTAACTCCGCTCCTTTTGCCAACGAGTTTGCCATACGCCTGCCCAAAAAGGCGGATGAAGTAGCGGCGCGGCTGGCCAGCATAGGCATTATGCCTGGCGTTTTGCCCGCCCGCTGGTACGCCGGGCATGAGCACACCCTGCTTGTGGCCTGCACCGAAAAACATACAAAAGCTCAAATAGACAAACTGGCAGAAGCACTGGGGGCCGCCATATGAAGACTATATTCGCGCAATCCGTAGCTGGGCGTACCGGCGTTATTCCGGCCGCGCCTGAAAAAAACGCGGCTCAAATGCTGCCCGAAAGCCTTTTGCGTAAAACGCCCCCGGCCCTGCCGCAAATGTCGGAACTGGACGTGGTGCGCCACTTTACCAACTTGTCAAAAATGAACTATAGCGTGGATAGCAACTTCTACCCGCTTGGTTCTTGCACAATGAAGTACAACGCCAAGTTTACCGAATATGTGGCCGCCCTGCCGGGCTTTACCTCCACCCACCCGCTGGTGGCCCAACTGCCGGGCGGCGCCGAAGTTACCCAAGGCAGCCTTGCCGCCATTTGGGAAACGGAGCAACTGCTGTGTGAGGTAACCGGCATGCAAGCCTTTACCCTGCAACCCATGGCCGGAGCCCAGGGCGAGCTCACGGGCGCTCTGTTAATCGCGGCCTACCATAAGCATAAAGGCAACAAGAAAACCAAGGTAATCTGCCCCGATTCCGCCCACGGCACCAACCCAGCCACGGCGGCTCTGGCCGGTTACGAGGTTATAAACATCGAATCCAAGAACGGACTGGTGGACCCGGCCGCCCTTGAGGCTGTGCTGGACGACTCCGTGGCCGCGCTTATGATGACCTGCCCCAACACGCTGGGCCTGTTTGAAAAGCACCTGCCGGAACTGGTCAAGAAACTGCGATCGGTAGACGCCCTGCTCTACTATGACGGAGCCAACTTTAACGCCATTATGGGCCGTATGCGCGTTGGCGATGTGGGCTTTGACGTGGTGCACCTCAATCTGCACAAAACCATGGGCACCCCGCACGGCGGCGGCGGCCCAGGCTCCGGCCCGGTTGGCGTTTCCGAGCGTCTGGTGCCGTTTTTGCCCGGCCCGCGCGTGCAAAAAAATGCCGACGGCAGTTTTGCCCTTAATGCCGATTTGCCCCTTTCCATCGGGCGGGTTACGCCATTTTACGGGCATTTCGGCGTATTCCTGAAGGCCATGGCCTATATGGTGCGCCTTGGCAAAGATGGCCTGGCCCGCGCTTCAGACTTTGCGGTGCTCAACGCCAACTATATGCGCAAGCGTTTGGAGAATGTGCTGGAAATACCATTTAATACCCTGTGCATGCACGAGTTTGTGGCTTCCGCCTCCAACTATGACGCCTACGGCATAAAAGCCTTGGATATTGCCAAAGGCATTCTGGAAAAAGGCTACCATGCCCCCACGGTGTACTTCCCGCTCATCGTCAAAGAATGCCTCATGTTTGAGCCAACGGAAACGGAAAGCAAAGAAACGCTCGATAAATTTTGTGACGATCTTGTTGATATACTCAAGGTCGCGCAGAACAACCCCGACGCGCTCCATGCCGAACCAAAAAGCCTGCCGGTGCGCCGCATGGACGAAACCAAGGCAGCCAGGGAAATGATTTTAACCGATGACATATGATCTTGTTATTATAGGCGCGGGGGCGGCCGGAACACAGGCCGCCTTTACCGGCGCCGCTCATGGCCTAAAAACCTTGCTGGTGGAGGCCGGTTTTGCCGGCGGCACTTGCCTGAACGTGGGCTGCATTCCTACAAAGTTTTTGTTGGGCAGCACCGCCGCCATTTCGCTTTTTGAAACACAGAAAAAGCTTAAAGGCCTGCAAGGCGAGATTACGGCCGACCTCCAGGCCATTCAGGACAGAAAAAACCGCTACATCAAAGGCATGCGCTCAGGGCTGGAAAAACGTCTGGCCGAAGCCGGGGTGGAATACGTGCAAGGACGCGCGTCTTTTGCCTCGCCGCAAACTTTGCTGCTAAAGCCCAACGATGGCGAAAGCCGCGAGGTCGCCTTTAAAAAATGCATAGTGGCCACCGGTTCCACCCCGGCATCTTTTCCGGGTCTTGAGCCGGACGGGGCCAACGTGCTTACCTCCACCGGCCTTTTGAACCTTACGGAAACGCCGGGCCATCTGATTATTGTCGGCGGCGGCGTTATAGGTATTGAGCTGGGCGAGTTTTACGCGCGGCTTGGCGCAAAAATAACCGTGGTGGAAGCCATGGAGCGCATTGTACTTTCGGAAGATGCCGAGGTAAGCGCGGCCGTGCATAAGCAGTTTACCCGCGACGGCTGGAACATACATGTGAGCCGCAGGGTAAAAAGCGTTGCCAGCCAAGGCGATCAGGCCGTGCTGCAATTTGAGGACGGCGAGGAGCTAACCGCCGACAAAGTGCTGATAGCAGTAGGACGCAGACCAGGCATAAAATGGCTTGAGCCGGAAAAAGCCGGGCTTAAAAGCGCGCGTGGCGGGTGGATTGAAACCGACGCCAACCTGTTGGCAGCCCCCGGTATATATGCTGTGGGCGACGTTAACGGCAGAGTGCTTTTGGCCCACGCGGGCGAGCATCAGGCCGAATATGCGGCACGGCACGCAGCCGGGCTGGAAAACGCGCCTTATAATGACGAAGCCATGCCATCCTGCATTTACGGCCATTACGAGATGATGCATGTGGGCCCTAATGTGGAGCAGCTTGTAAAACTGCATGGCGATAAGGTGCGGGTAAGCCGCAGCCAGCTTATTGCCAACCCCATAGCTCAGAGTTATGGGGTTACGCAGGGGTTTGTCAAAATAGGCTGGGTTGACGGCAAGGTTTATTCAGTGGCGGCCTGGGGGCACGGTGTATCGCATCTGGTAGCCGGAGCCACCGTTATGGTCAGGCAGCACTGGGCCGGGCCGGAGATTATTTTCGCCCACCCAACTCTGGACGAATCGCTTAAAAACGCGTTGCTTTCCCCCAAACAATCCGCTTGATGTAAAAAACAGAACATATTATTTTATACCTGAAAAACACATTTTGTTTCACTAATAAGTGTATAGCCAATAGAAAATACAAAAATGTCCAATAAAATTTGGGGGAAACATGCGCCGCATACTAGTTTTTTTAGCTGTGCTTATGCTGTCCGCGCCTTTTACGGCAGCCGCCGCAACTAAACAGGAGCCAGTGAGAAAGGTGGAAAGTTTCGACTTCCTGATCGATTACTCCTCCAGCATGAGTGGAAAGTTCAGAAAACTTGAAAATGTTTTCAAACAGATAAACGATGAAATTCCTGAACTTGAGTACCCTCAATCCGGTATTCACAGTTTTTCGCCCGAAGGTGAGATATATGCCTTTGAGCCTTATACCCGTAAAAAATATGCCGAGGGCATAGATAAAACCGTAAAAAACTACCCTTCCGGCAAGAACTATTCCGTGGGGCAAGGCTTTGACCATTTTGACCCCATGTTCAGCGACATGCTGCGCAAGGGCGCTGTTATAGTCATGACTGACGGCGACTATGGCAAAGCCCGCGACTCCGTTAACGAGGCAAAAATCTTTTATCTTACCCAGCCCGGCATGTGCCTGCACTTCGTATCTTTTGCCACCACGCAAAAGGGACAGGACGTTATTGACGAAATGTCCTCCATTAGCGACTGCAGCGTATCGGTAAAAGCCGATGATCTCGCCGACAATAATGATAAGACCAAAGACTTTGTGCGCCGCGTGTTTTACGATACGGTGGAGCGGGAAGAAGACCCGGTTATAGACTTCTTTGTATTCAGTCTGCCCTTTGCCTTCGACTCCGCCCAGCTTGACGAACGTACAGCCAAAGTGGCCCAGGCCGTTGCTGACCGCATGAAGAAACAGCCTGAATACATGCTCAAGATCGACGGCTACACCTGCACGCTGGGTAAATACGACTATAACATAAATCTTTCCCAGCGCCGCGCCGATGCCGTGCGCAACTACATTATAAACGCCGGTGTCGAAGCCCACCGCGTTGTGGCTGAAGGCCGCGGACCAAACAACCCGCGCTATGACAATCGTACAGCCGAAGGCCGCAGCCTGAACCGCCGTGTGGAGTTTACCTTCACGCTTCCGGAAAATATGAAAAAACAATAAGTCAAAGTATGTTACTGTAAAAACATACGGCCTGGCTAAAAACCGGGCCGTATGTTTTTAAGTTTCAAGGCAAATATGCAGCTTGAGATAAGAAGGTTTGCTACCCTGCGCAGCGCAAACACAAAACTTTTTCCAATTGCGCGAGCTTACGTTTATACCTGTTTTTTGCTAAAAGCGTTTGAGCATTGCATATGCCCGCGCAGTCTGAAACTGCCATTTTCTATAACTATACAGGAAATAATATGCCCACCCCTGTCTGGAGACTGACCGTAAGGTCGGATTTTGCATCCGCCCACGCCCTGCGCCACTATAAAGGCAAATGCGAGGCCGTGCACGGCCATAATTTCGCCGTGGAGATTGTGGCTGAGGGAAGCGCCCTCACCCCCGATACCGAACTCCTTTTGGACTTCAAGGAAATGAAGGCGGAACTAAAAAAAGTGCTCGATACGCTGGATCACAAAGATTTGAACCTGCACCCGGCTTTTTTGGAGCACAACCCCTCGTCAGAAAATATCGCCGCCCACATTTACAGGCAGCTTGCCCCAATTCTGGCGGATAAGGGCGTTAAGCTTTACAGCGTGAGTGTATCGGAAAAACCCTCGCAAACCGCAACTTATATGGAAATTTGATGTCCAAAACTCCAACCGAACCATTTTTCATGCCGGGTGAGCAAGGCGCTGTGCAAAAACGCGCCGTGTTCATAGCCATGGCCATAAGCGCTCTCATATCCATTGGCGTGTCCAGCATAGCCCCCGTGCTGCCAACGCTGCGCCGCGCCTTCGAGCTTGATGAATTTTCCATTTCCCTTGCCATTACCGCTTTTACCCTGCCCGGCCTGATTTTTTTGCCTCTGGTGGGCTTTGTGGCAGACAATTACGGCCGCAGGCTGGTAATGATTCCAAGTTTGCTTGGGTTTTCCATATCAGGCCTGGCCTGCTCCTTTGTTTCTGATTTTGACGCGCTGCTTGCGCTGCGTGCCGTGCAAGGCCTGTGTGCCGCTCCTTTCGGCATGTTGGGCGCTACCATGCTGGGCGACTTTTTCAGCGGCCCCAAGCTGGCAAAAGTTGTAGGCTTTAACGGAACTATAATAAATGTGGCCCTGGCCCTTACCCCGGCTATAGGCGGCATGCTGGCCATAATACATTGGAAGGTTGTTTTCATACTGCCGCTGCTGGCCTTGCCACCGCTGGTAACGGCCCTGCGCATACCCAGCGACACCCCAGCCCGCCGCATGCCGCTGGGCGATTATTTCAGGTCGCTCTTCCGCATTCTGTACAACCGCAAAACGGCCATGCTGCTGTTCTTGGGCTTTTTCAACCTGTTTATGATTTACGGGCCCATCCTTTCCAGCTACAGCACCTATGCCGATGCCAAGTTTAGCACCCCGTCGCATATAATAGGCTACATTCTGGCTACCATGTCCATAAGCGCCGCCGTTACGTCGTCCATGACCGGCGGCTGGCTTGCCACAAACAGCCCGCGCAAGTTGCTGTTCGTAGGGCAATGCCTGTACGCGCTGGCGCTGTTTATAGTGCCGTTTATGCCAAACCAGTGGATGCTGGCCATCCCCGTAATGCTCTTCGGCTCCGGCAACGGCATGTGCGCCACCACGGTAATATCCTCGGTGGTACAACAAGCGCCCAGAGAGCAGCGCGGCAGCCTCATGTCGGTTTACGGGCTTACTTTAAGTTGCGCCATGACCTTTGCCCCGGTTTTTTGCGGCTTTATTGCCGCCTCTTTCGGCCCGGACGCGGTTTTTTACGCCACTGGCGTTATTTCAGTGGTTATGATCACACTCACGGCCATGTTCAAATGGTAAACAAAATGCCCTGCCCCAGGTAAAAAACCTTGAGTTTTTATGCTTGCAGGGCTAAGTATACACGGATTAAATCTTAAAAAGGTGATTTTGGAGGTTATATGTTCAGTGAAATAGCATACGCCATGGGCGGCATGGCCCCGCAGGGTGGTCAGGCAGGGGGCGCGGCTGGTATAGCTTATCAGTTTGGCCCTATTATTCTTATTATTGCCGTCTTTTATTTTGTGCTTATCCGCCCGCAGCAGAAAAAAGCCAAACAACATCAGGAAATGCTGCAAAACCTTAAAAAAGGCGATGCGGTTATTACCAACGGCGGCATGTACGGGCGCATCGTTGATTTTCAGGATGAGGCCGTTATTGTGGACCTTGGCGATCAAAAGGTTTACATGTTGCGCGGCGCTCTTAACGTGCTGCCCGCCAACCAGAAGTCGCCCATAGCTTTTCAGCCCAAAAAAGCTGAAAAGAAAAAATCGGCTCCAGCGGCTGAGAAAGCCGCCGATACCAACGAAGACAGCGCTGAAAACGAAGAATAAGCCTGCCAACGTGCATACCGTGGCCCCCGTTTTTTTGTAGTCAATAGTGCCTTGGAGCCTTAAAAAACTCCAGGGCGCTTTTTGTACGGGTATTTGCATTTTTACTGTGTTCTGGTTCAACCTTGCAATAGCGACCGCTTATTGTTTGTGTTTTTAACGCGGCTTTACGCCAGCTAACGGCTTATCTCCTTTCCGGCTGTGCAAGCTATAGTGTATGGAGTAAATATGAAACAGTCTTTAACCTTGCGGCTTTGCGTATGTTTGCTTGCCCTTGTTCTTACAGCGGTTTTTCTGTTGCCAAGTTTTCCTGTTGTTAAAAACAGCGGGCTGGGCAACGTGTTGCCGGATAAGGAAATAAATTTTGGTCTGGACCTCAAAGGCGGCATTTATCTTACTCTTGGGGTGGATGTTGAAAAAGCCGTGGCAAACTCTTTGGCGCAAGCTGGGCAAGAAATACGCGGTATAATGCGCTCCAAATCCATTCAGGTAACAACCCCGCGCCAGCTTACCGACGGCAGGCTTGAATTCACCATGCCGGATTCTTCCAAAGAGCGGGAATTTGATGCAGCCATTAAAGAGGGCTTTCCCAACGGGCAGCTTGAGATTACCAGGCAGGCCCTCCCGGCCGGCGGCATACGCTTTATGGCAAACTTCAGTCCGGCTGAAATAAAGCGCATTGAGGAATCCTCGCTCGATCTTGCGCTTACCACCATACGCAACCGCATAAACCAGTTCGGGGTTGCCGAGCCGGACATACGCAAACAGACAACGGATAACCGCATAATAGTGCAACTGCCGGGCATTGACGATACCGAGCGGGCCATTCAGATTATAGGCCAGACCGCGCATCTGGAGTTTCATATTGAATACGAGCCCTCCAGGCTGGATATGTCGCGCGTGGAGCGCGGCATCCTGCCCTCGGACGCCATGAGAATACCCATGCAGGGCGGGCGTGGAGACGATTTTATCATAGTGCACCGCGAAGCGGCCATGACCGGCGAGTATATTGAAAACGCCCAGCAGTCTTACGACAATAACGGCAGGCCCGACGTATCGCTTACCTTCAACAGCCGCGGGGCCGCCCTGTTTGAGCGCATTACCGGCGAAAGCCTGCATAAGCGCATGGCTATAGTGCTTGACGGCGTCGCCCACTCCGCCCCTGTTATTCAAAGCAAAATAAGCGGTGGCCGGGCCAGCATAACAGGCAATTTTACCATACGCGAGGCTGAAGACCTTGCGTTGGTGCTGCGCGCGGGTTCCCTCCCCGCGCCCGTTACCGTGCTGGAAGAACGCACGGTTGGCCCTTCCCTGGGGCAGGAATCCATAGATATGGGCATTCGCGCCGCCATTATCGGCCTGATAGCGGTAATGGTTTTTATGGTGGTTTATTACAGCATGTCTGGCGTTATAGCCACCGGAATGATGGTTTTGGACATAGCCATGCTGCTGGCCGGCATGATTGCGCTGGGCGCCACCCTTACGCTGCCCGGCATTGCGGGCATAGTGCTCACAATAGGCATGGCGGTTGACGCCAACGTGCTGATTTTTGAGCGTATACGCGAAGAACTGCGCCGTGGGGTAAATGCGGCAAAAGCTGTTGACCTGGGTTTTTCCCGCGCCACCTTGACCATTCTGGACTCAAACATAACCACCGTAATTGCGGCAGTAATACTTTACCAGTTCGGTACCGGCCCCATACGCGGCTTTGCCGTTACACTTACCCTGGGTATTCTTGTTTCAATGTTTACGGCCATTTTTGTATCCAGAGCGCTTTTTGATTTGTGGATTACCCCCAAAAGCGCAAAAATAAGCATATAGCAGGAGCACTCCATGGGTCTGCATTTTATTCCTGATGACATAAATATCAACTTTGTCGGTTTACGTAAAATATCCTACCTTGTTTCAATACTCTTGCTGGCGGCCGGACTTGTATCACTCCTGGTCAAAGGCGGCCCCAATTACGGCATAGACTTTGCCGGCGGCACCATAATACAGATTCAGTTTGACGAGCCCATAAGCGACGAAAATGTCAAAAATGCGCTGGAAAACAGCGAACTGCCGGGTTTGGTGGTGCAAAAATTCGGCGAGGACGGCAAAGGCTACCTGTTGCGCATATCCAGCCAGGAGAACGCCGATACCGTGCAGATTCGCGATAGCGTCACACAGGCTATGGGCCTGAATCTGCCGGGGAAAAAGTATGAGATTCAGCGCCTTGAAATGGTCGGCCCCAAAGTCGGCGCCGATTTACGCTCAAAGGCCATGGAGGCTTTGTTCTACGCCACGCTGATTATTGCCGTTTACGTATCCGGCCGTTTTGAGCAGCGCTGGACGGCAGCCATATTCATGGCTGCGGTTTTGGGCGGAGGGTTATACGGGTTGGGCCTTATAGGCCTTAGCAAGGGCTTTCTCGTGCTTGCGGCGGGCATACTTACCTTTGTGTTCTGCTGGCGTCTGAAGCTGGCTTTCGCTTTGGGCGCAGTCGTTTCAATAGTGCACGACCTTATGATAACCGTTGGCGTTTTCTCACTGCTCAACAAGGAGTTTGACCTTACAATTATAGCGGCCTTGCTTACAATTGTGGGCTACTCCCTTAACGACACAATCATAGTATTTGACCGCATACGTGAAAACCTGCGTAATGACAGCAAAAACAGCAACCTTTACGGCGTTATAAACCGCAGTATCAACCAGACCTTGTCCCGCACGGTGCTTACATCCAGCACCACCTTGGCGGTGGTGCTGGCGTTACTGTTTCTGGGCGGCGGCATTATACACGACTTCGCGCTTGTTATGTCCATAGGCATTATTGTAGGCACATATTCTTCCATTTTTGTGGCAAGCCCTGTTCTGCTGGCCTTTGAAAAACATGTGTACGCGCAGGTTGAAAAAGAAAAAGAAACGGCGGCCAAAGAAGAAGTGCGCAAGCGCAACAGAGGGTTGCCGCAGGTTTAGATTATTATTATTGATTACATTGCATACGGCGCCTGCATATTAACATGCTGGCGCCGTTTTTTTATTGCGGCGTTATGCTGCGCGCAAGTAATGCGCAAGCGGGCATACGCAGGGGGTTTACTGGCGGCTGCGGTTGCTTGTGAAGCTACTACGCAAAACGGCTGGCTATATAAGCTGCAAATAGCCCAAAAAACCGTCGGCAAAGCCGTTATGCCTGCAATCTATGTATCTGGAAATGTACTGTATGAAGGAGAGAGAGCGCCCGAACACGTTAAAAGTCTGCCCTTCGCTTATAAAGCCAAGCTTAAGCGCGGCCGCCACCTGCGGGTGTATGGGCAGTTCAAAATCGGCATACTCCGGAATAAATTCCGCCTCATCTCTGGCGCTTAAAGGGGTTAGCCCAAGCAATTTGAACAATTCACAGGCAGTATGCAGCAACAGACGTTTGCCGGGGTGATTGCAGGTATAAAAAAGCATTTCGCTTTGCCAGTATTCTTCCAATAATGCCGCTGTTTTTATGGGGCTGAGCTTGTCTTTTTCATGCTCCTTGCAAATGCAGGCGCGGGCAATTGCGTTGAAATCGGCATACTTTTCGATGTTTGAATGGTAATAAAGCTTGATAATAGCCGCTTTATCCGCCCCGGCATCAATAAACCTGTCCAGCAAGGTATCGCCGAAATCAATGGGGCTTATATGGGTCCAAAACGGCCAGTAGCCTTTAAAAAACATGTTGGGCAGGCAAATGGGCGTGCATTTTGGGCCAAGTTTGCCCAACAAGGTTTTACTGGAAAGGTTGTCCCATTTATTGCCCAGATATTGGTACAGAAAGAGCTCGCATTGTTCCAGCGCCTCGTCCGGTATATCCTCGCGCAGGTAATTTGTGTACAGGCGCACCTCCCAAAACCGGCTGAAATCCGGCGAAAGCCTTAAAAGTTCCAGCAATGGCCCAGATTGGCAGTTGGCGTGCACAACGCATAATTTTTTGTTACTATTCATAGTAGCATATTTATGCGGCCTTTACGTACTAGTCAACTGTATCCGCTAAGTTTATTTGGATATTTTAATATATTGCAATACCTGTTGAAACATAATAATTTTTTGCGCCCGCAGCACTAGCTGGCGAAGGGCGCATATGGTAAAGATTTTTCCATGCGTTTTATACCTATAACCGTGCGCGCAGGCCGGAATATGAAAAATTTTATCTGGAAACATAAAGACTTGCTGGATGTATCCGGCCTTTCACTAGATGATGTGGGCTATCTTTTGGATACGGCGGAGCAGTTTCAAGAGGTTAACACCAGGCCGGTAAAAAAGGTGCCCACCTTGCGTGGCAAAGGTATTATTCTGTTTTTCGCCGAGAACAGCACCAGAACCAAAGTCTCTTTTGACATGGCCGGAAAACGCCTCTCAGCCGATACTTTTTCGCTGGCAAAAAGCGGGAGCAGCATAAACAAGGGCGAGAGCCTCAAAGACACCGCCCTTACTCTGCAAGCCATGAATCCAGACATAATAGTAATAAGGCACCAAGCCAGCGGCGCGGCCGCTTTTCTGGCGGATCGCCTCTCCTGCTCCATCATAAACGCGGGTGACGGCTGGCACGCCCACCCCACGCAGGCCCTGCTGGACGCTTACACCCTGCGCAAGCACTGGCAAGGCGAGATAAAAGGCAAAACCGTGCTTATTGTGGGCGACATAATGCACAGCCGCGTGGCGCGCTCCAACATCCGCCTGCTCTCCGCCCTTGGGGCCAAACTGCGTTTGTTCGCCCCAAAGCCGTTGCTCCCGCGCGATATAAGCCATTGGCCGGTAGAGGTATTTGATTGCCTTGATAAAGCCATTGCCGGGGCCAATGCCGTAATGTGCCTGCGTTTGCAACTGGAGCGGCAAACCGCAGGGCTACTGCCGGATTTGTCCGAGTATGCCTCGCGCTTTTGCATAAATGCTCGGCTTATGTCCAAAGCGGCCCCTGATGCGGTAATTTTGCACCCCGGCCCCATAAACAGGGGGCTGGAAATAGCCTCGGACCTTGCCGACGCCGCTCAGAGCCGTATTTTGGATCAGGTTAACGCCGGTGTGGCCGTGCGCATGGCTATTCTTTTTGCTCTAGGCACCAGAAATGAGAATGCTGCAAGCCAGATTTCAAGGGAGTTGGCATAATGAACGACGCGAACGGTTTTATTCTGAAAAACGCCAAACGCCCTTCAACCGGCTTGTGCGATATAGTTGTGCGGGATGGAAAAATAGCGTCTTGCGGCGGCAGCGGCAGCCAGTCTCTGCCCAAAGGCTTGCCGGAGCATGACGCCGGCGGTTTGTTGCTTTTTCCAAGTTTCATTGACGCCCACGTGCATTTGCGCGAGCCCGGCTTTGAATACAAAGAAGATATCGCCAGCGGCCTTACGGCGGCTTTGCATGGCGGTTTCGGGGCGGTAATGGCCATGCCCAATACCAACCCGGTTAACGATAACGCCGCCACCACGCGCCTTATGCGCGCCAAGGCCCAGGCCGCATACCCGCATGGCCCCATGGTCTTTCCCGTTGGGGCGCTCAGCATCGGTTTGGACGGAGCGGAACTGGCCCCAATGGCCGAACTGCTGGATGCGGGCGTGAAAGCCATATCCAACGACGGCAAGCCGGTGCAAAACGGCGGGTTGTTCCGCCATGCAGTTGAATATGCGGCCACCTGGGGGCTCAAGGTAATAGACCATTGTGAAGACACGCAAACAGCCCCCGGCTGGCAAATGAACGAAGGCGCGGCCAGCGCCGATTTGGGCCTTAAAGGCCAGCCTCCCCTGGGCGAATCCGCTCAGGTTGCCCGCGATATCCTTTTGGCGGAATTTCTTGATTTGCCCATACATCTTGCGCATATAAGCTGCCGCCAATCCGTGGAGCTTATCCGCTGGGCCAAGTCGCGCAAAGTTAAAATTACGGCGGAAACCTGCCCGCATTATCTGTTTTTGCATGACGGCATGCTGGGCGGGTACAACACCAACTTCAAGGTATCTCCTCCCCTGCGCGCGCTGGAAGACGTGCAGGCCCTGCGCGAAGCCGTTGCCGACGGCACCGTGGATATACTGGTTACGGATCATGCCCCGCATGCGGCGCATGAAAAGGAAGCGCCCTTTGAAGAGGCCCCCTTCGGCCTTACGGGACTGGAAACAGCCCTGCCCCTTACCTACGGCCTTGTGCGCGAAGGCATTATCAGCCTCGAGCGTTTTGAAGATATGTGGTGTAAAGCTCCGGCGTCAATATTCGACATACCGGTCAACAATTTCGCCCCCGGCGACGCGGCTTGCTTCTTTTTATTCGACCCCGGCCTTAGCTGGCAGGTATCGGCGGATGCGCTGCACTCCAAAAGCTTCAACACTCCATGGCTGGGCCAGACGCTCACGGGCAAAGTGGTGGCGCACTGGCAGTCAGGCGTAAAATTGCTTTAGCGGTTTTTCCGCGTATTTCACTTTTGACCGCAAGGCATTCAACCGCGCAGCACGAATAATATTCAAGAGGCATATTTATATGAATATAGGCTATATAGGCCTTGGCCTTATGGGCGCTCCCTGCGCCAGGCATCTTATAAACGCCGGGCATAGCCTGTTTATTTGGGCCCGCCGGCGTGAGGCGGCGCAAGACTTGCTGAATAGCGGCGCGCAATGGTGCAATTCTCCAGCGCATGTGGCGGAGCGTGTTGAAACGCTTTTCACCAACCTTACCGATACGCCGGATGTGCAAGAAGTGCTCCTGGGCGCAAACGGCGTGATTGAGGGAGGCCGAAGCGGGTTGACCGTGGTGGATATGAGCACCATTTCGGCCACGGCCAGCCGCGAGATGGCCGTGCGGCTTAAGGCCAGAGGCATTGACTTTGCCGATGCTCCAGTATCCGGCGGCACTGCCGGGGCGCAAAACGCCACACTTACCATAATGGTTGGAGCTGATGCCGCGGTTTTTGAAAAAGTTAAACCGCTACTTGCAGTTATGGGCTCCAAAATTACCCATATTGGCGGCATCGGCGCGGGACAGGTCGCCAAAAGCTGTAACCAGATAATTGTCACGGTCAATCTGCTGGCTGTGTCCGAGGCCTTTAAACTGGCTGACAGCCTTGGGGTGGCCCCGGCAAAGGTGCGCGAGGCGCTTTTGGGCGGCTTTGCCAATAGTAAAATTCTGGATATGCACGGCAAGCGCATGTTGGATGGCGATTACGCCCCCGGCTTTAAAACCAGCCTGCATGTAAAAGATATGCAAATGGTATGCGCTATGGCCGAGGAGCTTGGCATGATTTTGCCCGGAAGCATGATAGGTTTGGAGCTTTTGAAGGAAACGGCCAAGGCCGGTTATGGCGAGCAGGATTCTTCCGCCATGTTTGAAGTATTTAACAACAAGATTAAAAACAATCAGGTAAGATAGATGCGCGCTAAAGTATTGCTTGTACAACAATTGAAGGAAATTGTGGCTGAAATGGGTTTGGAATGGTCTGAAAAGATCACTCTGGAGCCGCCTAAAGATAAACAATTCGGCGATCTGGCCGTAAACGTGGCCATGATTTTGGCAAAACAGGCAGGCCAGCCGCCAAGAGCCCTGGCCGAAACCTTTGCAGCCAGGCTTAAAGCGGGCGACAGCCGTATAAAAGCGGTGGAAGTGGCCGGACCTGGCTTTCTTAACATCACCTATTCCGAGGCTTTCTGGCAGCAGACCGTGCAACTGGTGTTGCGGTCCGGAGCAGCCTACGGGTGCAGCGACAGCGGCAAGGGCAAAAAAGTGCAGGTGGAGTTTGTTTCCGCCAACCCCACGGGGCCTTTGCACATAGGGCACGGGCGCGGCGCGGCAGTTGGCGACAGCACTGCCCGCGTGATGCGCGCGGCCGGTTACGACGTGCGCACCGAATATTATATTAACGATGCTGGCAAACAAATGCGCATTCTAGGCTACTCCGTATGGTTGCGCGCGCTGGAGCTGGAAAAACGCCCGGTGGAATGGCCCGAAGACTGGTACAGAGGCCAATATATTGTCGACATAGCCAAGGAAGTGCTGGCAAAGCACCCCGGCCTTTTGGATAAAACTCCGGAAGAAGCGCAGGATATCTGTTTTGAATATGCCATGAGCAATATTCTGGAGGGCATCAAAGCCGACCTTAAAGCCTTTAATGTGGCACATGAGGTCTGGTTTTCCGAAAGAACGCTGGTGCAAGACGGATCGGTGGATAAAGCCTTTGCCCTGCTCGCGGATAATGGCTACAGCTACGAGCGTGATGGCGCTTTGTGGTTTAAAACTACCGAGTTCGGCGACGATCTGGACAGGGTTTTGCGTAAATCCGACGGTTCTCTTACCTATTTTGCCTCTGACATAGCCTACCATTCCAATAAATACGACCGTGGCTTCGAGCTTTTGGTGGATGTGTGGGGGGCGGACCATCACGGCTATATCCCGCGCCTGCGCGCCGCCGTGCAAGCCTTGGGCAAGCCGGTTGATTCATTTGACGTTATTTTGATTCAACTGGTAAACCTTATGGAAAACGGCAAGCAGATAGCCATGTCCACCCGCAAGGGTCAATTTGAAACACTGGCTGACGTTATAAAAGAAGTAGGCTCTGACGCGGCCCGCTTTATGTTTCTTTCCCGCAAAAGCGACAGCCCGCTGGATTTTGACCTGGAGCTGGTAAAACAGCGTACCATGGATA
Source organism: Desulfovibrionaceae bacterium (assembly GCA_031550525.1). Lineage (GTDB taxonomy): Bacteria > Desulfobacterota > Desulfovibrionia > Desulfovibrionales > Desulfovibrionaceae > WRHT01. The sequence goes on along the minus strand of JAVBON010000015.1, from coordinate 77,431 downwards.
ACCCAGTTTATTATGTGCAATACGCCCATGCGCGTATTTGCGCCATTTTGCGCCGCGCTGAGGAGAAAAATCCGGAATTAACTAAAGAAAACTCTGGTGAATTTTCGAAATATCTTGTACATAAAGCAGAGTTGGATCTCTTGCGCAGAGCCGACGCTTTTTCAGAGCTTATAGCCACCTCGGCAGCGCATTTGGCGCCGCATCACATCAGCTATTACCTGCAGGACATGGCCCGTGAGCTTCATGCCTACTACGCGGCCGTGCAGGTTCTGAATGCGGAGAATGACGATATTGTAACTGCGCGCCTGACTTTTCTTAAAGCCATAGCGCAGGTTTTGAAAAACGGTTTGACACTGCTTGGAGTTAGCGCTCCTGAAAGCATGTAACGCCTATGAGCAATACATCTGAAAATTCCGGCCGCAGCGCCAAAGTAATAACCATACGCCTGCGCATACCCGCGCTGGTGGTTGCGGTATTTCTGGTAATAGTCGGGCTGGTGTGGGCCTTTGTGCTTGGCGTAATGGTCGGGCGCGGGCAGGTTAACGACCAATTGGCGCATATTTTGCCGCAAAACGCAGGCCAAATGCAACAGCCCGCCAGCGATGCCGAGCGCTCCGCCGCTGAAATAGAAGAACTGATCAGGGCTGAAGACCTCGATTTTAAGGAAAACCTCAGCCAGAAACCGGAGCCGCCCGCCCCCGCTCAGGCCCCTGCCCCGGCGGGGCAGGCCAGACCAGCCGCCCAACCGTCTGCGGAGCCCGCTCCAGCTTCGGTCGTAACGCCGCCTGCCACTGTCGCAACCCAAGGCCAGCGCTTTGACTATTTGTACCAGGTGGCCTCATTTAAAAAACTCACCCAGGCCGACGATTTGGTGGCCAAACTGGGTGTGCGCGGCATAGGCACTAAAGTTGAAAATACCGTCATTAAAAATGAAACCTGGTATAGGGTTTTGATTTCTTTTCAGGGCACTGAAGCCGATGTTGCGCGCATACAACAAATATTAAAAAGCGAATTAAAAATTAACAGCATGTTGCAACGCGGCAAAAAACCGTTGTAGTATATGCCTGTAAAACTATGAACAACCCGATAATTTCCATGCTGAGCGCTTTGGGCGCATTTATACTGAGTTGCCTCAAAGATATGGGGGCCATGAGCATTTTTATGCTGGCGGCCCTGCGTAAAATGTTCGGCAAGGGGCAACTCAGCAAAATTTTCGCGCAAATACGGCTTATAGGCGCAAATTCGCTGTTCCTTATTGTGATAATAAGCATATTTACGGGCATGGTGCTTGGGCTGCAAGGGTATTTCATTCTTACATCTTTTGGAGCCGAGGGTGCTTTGGGGGCCTTGGTGAGCCTTGCCCTCATACGCGAGCTGGGGCCGGTGCTTACGGCTATAATGATTGTAGGCCGGGCCGGTTCGGCCATGGCTGCTGAAATTGGCGTAATGCGCACCTCTGAGCAGCTTGACGCTCTTGAGGTTATGGATATAGACCCAATGAGCTACCTTATAGCCCCGCGCATGGCCGCCTGCCTTGTCATATTTCCGCTTATGACCGCTATTTTCAATACTGTTGGCATTATCGGCGGTTTTTTGGCCGGTTCTGTTATTTTGAACAGCAACAGCAGCATTTATTTTTACCGCGTCCAAATGAGCGTGGATTTGGACGATGTAACCGGATGCCTTATAAAAGCAATCGTCTTCGGCATAATAGTAGCGACGGTGAGCTGTTACCAGGGTTACTTCACCCATATGCGCAAGGATAGTGTCGGCTCCGCCGCCGTAAACAGGGCTACTACCTCCGCCGTGGTGTTATCTTGCATACTTGTGTTGATGTTTGACTATGTAATTACCTCTTTTTTAATGTAAAAAAGTGCGCCTATGATACCTGACCACACTACAAAAGAAGCCTGGGATATAGTTTTTGAAGCGCTCACACTTGGCTACGACAAGCATGTGGTGTTGGACGGCATAAACGGCATGCTGCCCGGCGGCGAAATTTCCGTTATACTTGGCAGCTCCGGCTGCGGTAAATCTACACTGCTCCGGCATCTGGTAGGCCTGCGCACGCCTTTGTCAGGCAAAATTTTGCTCGGAAAATACGATATTTTCGCCCTGCCCCAAAAGTCTTTTAGGGCCATGCGGCGCAGAATGGGCATGCTTTTTCAGGACGGAGCGCTGTTAAGCTCGCTTAATCTGGCGGAAAACGTGGCTTTACCGCTACGCGAGCATACGACTTTGTCTTCTAAAATGATTTTTGAAGTGGTCATGCATAATTTGGCCATGGTAGGTTTGGCTGATTACGCTTTTTTCTACCCAAACCAGCTTTCCGGCGGCCTGCGCAAAAGAGCCGGGCTGGCCAGGGCCATGATCACGCAGCCGCCCATTTTGCTGTGCGACGAGCCAACATCTGGGTTGGACCCGATCAACTCGGCCCAAATGGACGCCCTTTTGCTGGACCTTAAGGAAAAAAATCCGGGCATGACCATAGTTGTGGTAAGCCACGATATTCAAAGCCTGTACACCATTGCCGACCACGCCTTGGTGCTTAACGACAAAAAAATAGTTTTTAACGGACCACTGGCGGATTTGAAAACCGCAACGGACCCGTTTTTGGTTAACTTTCTCAACCGTAATCTGGCCGAGCACAAACTCAAAAGTGACGCGCAAAAATACCCGTTGCCAGAAGGCAGGCGCGAAATTTTGCAAAATGCCCTTGATGAGTGGCTGATGCGTTGATTATGAAGAACCTCAACCGTTTTCCTCTTGCATACCTTGGCGGTAACTGATGAAAAAGTATAGCAATGAACTTTCAGTAGGCGTTTTTGTATTTTTTGGGCTGCTCTGCCTGGCTTACCTTACGGTCAAGCTGGGCAATCTGGAGTTGTTCTCCAACGAGGGCTATACGCTTTATGCGAGTTTTAACTCAGTAAGCGGCCTGCGTACGGGCGGAACGGTTGAAATTGCCGGCGTAACCGTAGGCAAGGTGGTAAACATAACCCTCGACCAAAATAACGATTACCGCGCCCGCGTTGAAATGCGCATTAACGACAAGGTCCGCTTTGGCGACGACGTAATCGCATCCGTTAAAACCAGCGGGCTGATAGGCGATAAATACGTAAATCTGTCTCCCGGCGGCTCGACCACAATACTTGAAGACGGCGACGACATAACGGAAACAACGCCCATGTTCGACCTTGAAGGCCTTATTGGCAAATTTATCGCTCCAGGAGGAGTTGATTAATGAAAAAAGCAACCCTTACCATATTTTTTCTCGCTACCCTGCTCTGCCCAAGCGCTTTCGCGGCCACTCCGCAAACAGAAGCGGGCAAGCTTATTTCGCAGGCTGTGGACCATGTGCTTACCCAGCTTATGCGCCCGGAGGCCAGAACCCCCGGCCCTCAACAGACTGAAATTCTCAAAGACGTTGAAAAAACTATTGTTGACCGTATTGACTTTGAGGAATTTTCAGCCCGGGCCGTTGGCGCAAAATGGCGCGAGTTTACGCCGGATCAAAAGCACCAGTTCATCACCGCTTTTTCCGACCTGCTGTACTACACCTATTTTGGCAGCCTGCTCAAATATTCCGGCGAGCAAGTGCTTTTTGCCGGTGAAGTGGTAAGCAGCAAGGGCGATAAGGTAGAAGTAAAAACCAACTTCATGTATAAAGGCAACCCTATTCCCATTAACTATCGCGCAATGGAAAAGAATGGAAAATGGGTTGTTTACGATATTTTTATCGAAAGCATCAGTATGGTGCAAAACTACCGCACCCAATTTCAGGATGCTTTGCAAAAGCAGAGCCCGGAACAGGTAATTCAACGCATAAGGGCAAAAGCCGATGAGACAAAGGCATCCGCTGAATCCAACATTGGCAGGTAAACGCCTTTACATACTCCTGCTGTTTTGCCTGTGCTCTTTTGCGGCTGGGTGCGCCGCCGAGCCCGCGCCTGACGGGACCACAGCCCAAGCAGCAGGCAAGGCCGAAGCCGACGATTACTTTGGCGACGACGATGCCGACGATAAGCTCACCAAGGCCATAGACCCCGATGTATTGGCGCTGGATGAGGAAGATGACTATTTTGACGACGATGATGCCGCGCAAGTGCTTATTCCGGACCCTTTGGAGCCTTGGAACCGTTTTTGGCACGGCTTTAACGACGGAGTAATGGAGTACCTGGCCCGCCCTGTTGTAACTGGCTATGAATTTATTACTCCTGCCTTTGTGCGCAAGGGTATACTCAATTTTTTCACCAACATGAAGGCGCCTGGCCGCGTTATAAACTGTCTGCTGCAGGGCAAGGGCCTTGAGGCCGGAGTGGAGTTCAGTTCTTTTGTGCTGAACACGGTTGGGGGAGTGGGAGGCATTTTTGACATCGCCTCCGGCCACAAAACCATAGTGCCGGCCACGGGTGAGGACTTTGGGCAAACTTTGGGCAAATGGGGCTTTGGCGAAGGCGTTTACATAGTCTGGCCCTTTTTCGGGCCAAGCAACGTGCGCGAATCCATCGGAAGAATCGGACAGATTGGCATAAACTTCGGCACCAGCGGCCTCACTTATATAGATAGCGCCACATGGCTTATGGGGGCAGGAGTCTCCGCCCTTGACATTGTAAGCGACCTGAGAGGCACGGTAGACGCTTACGATACCTTTCAGAATATGGCTATAGACCCCTATAGCGCCATGCGCGACGGCTACACCAAAATACGGCGGGCCGCCATAGCGCGCTGAACAGGCTTAAATTCAGCATTTTATGACGAAGGCCCTGAACCGCAAGTGTTCAGGGCCTTCGTCATCTAGCTGGCTACCCGCCTGCCGGCGTGTCATGGCAAAGGGCTTTTTATCTTATGGTCCACCCTTGAAAGGCAAAAATTCTGACCGTGTAAACACATGCCCGTTTACCAGAGTGCAAAAAATCCGTTCAGAAATAAATTTTGGTGACGAAAAAAACTGATTGCCTATTTTTCACCTTGTGCCTTGGGGTGGGCTTTATCGTATACTTCCATCAGTTTTGCCAGGTTCAAATGGGTATAGCGCTGGGTGGTGGAAAGTCTGGCATGCCCAAGCAGTTCCTGCACGCTGCGCAGGTCTGCCCCTGCCTCCAGCAGGTGCGTGGCGAAAGAGTGGCGCAGGCTGTGCGGCGAAACGGCCTGAGGCAGCCCGGCCTTAATGCATAAATCTTCAATAATGCGCTGGGCTTGCCTGCGGTTAAGCCGCCCGCCCCTGTTGCCCACAAAAAGCGCCCGGCTTTCTTGCGGCGCCAGCTCATCTCTGTGTTGCAGCCAGTTTTCCAACGCTTCGCGCGAAGTGTCGGAAAGCGGGGCCAAGCGCTGTTTGCCGCCCTTACCCATTACGCGCGCAAGGGCGTTTTCAAGCTGCAGATGGGCAAGGTCCAGATTAAGCGCCTCAGAAATACGCAAGCCGGAGCCATATAAAAGCTCGGCCAAAGCCAAGTCGCGCGCCATGGCGGCTTTGCTTGCCATGGTGTTTTCCGGCAAGGCCTCAAGCGGCTCGGGCGTTTTTTTTTCCGCTGCCGCTGCCAGCAAGGCAAAGGTTTGGTCCACATTCAGCACCGAGGGTTGTTTTTTATCTTGCTTGGGGTTGCCCACGCCTTCGGTGGGCAGCGCGCTGATCATGCGCATGCGAGCGCAAAAGCGGAAAAAACCCCGCAAAGAAGAAAGGCGGCGGGCAATGGAGCTTTTGTTAAGCTTAAGACGGTGCTGATCGGCCAGAAAAGCCTGTATGTGTTTTTTGTTTATATCAGCGGGCAGGGCCAAACTCAGGCCTTTGCCCTGCAAAAACAGCTCAAACTGGGTTACGTCGTTGGCATAGGCCGCAACTGTGGCAGGAGAATAGCCTTTTTCAAGCTCAAGGTGCGCCAGAAACATTTCCGCGCTGTCCGGCAGGGCAAAAGAGTTGTCGTTTTGCGCGGGCATGGCCTAGTTCTGCCTGCGGTCAATCACGTAGATGCTGCTAATGGATTCTTTGGCTTTTTTCTTAAGGTTAGTGGCTATGGCGGAAGCCTCGCCCACGTGATTGAGCTTGCCGCCTGTGTTGGTAACAACGGCAATGGAAATAGCCATTAGTGGAAAAATGCGGGTAACGCCTTGCCTGTCGATGGATACAATACTCTGTTTCGCGCGGTCGTCAGGGTCGTAAAACTGCGGCACAATGGAATCGAAAGCGGCAATAAGCTGCTGGCAGGTTTTTTCGGCCAGTGATGTAGGCACTACAAACATAAAATCGTCTCCGCCCACATGCCCTACAAAATAGTCGGCCGGAGAAACAAAACGTACGGTGTTAAGCACTATGCGGGCTGTCATCAAAAGCACTTCATCGCCTCTGGTGAAGCCATATTTGTCGTTAAACGATTTGAAATAATCCAAATCGCAATAACACATGGCGAAGTCGTCTTTATTGTCTATGCGCTTTTGCACGTATTGTATAATGCTGGTGTTGCCCGGCAGGCGGCTGAGGGGGTTGGCGTCAAGGCTGCGGCCAGCGCGCTGCACGGCAAGCTGTATGCGCGCCTTAAGCTCTTCGTCCTGGCCAGGCAGAATAAAAAAGTCGTCAGCCTCGGTAGCGGATACGTCCAGTTCCGTAAACTCGTCCGGCGTCAGGCAAAGCATGATGGGCACCTGGCGGTAAACGTTTTCGGCCTTGATAATGTTGAGTATCTCAATGCCGCTCAGGTCCGGCAGGCTCATGCTTATTACGATGATGCCCGGCAGGTTGGTGAGTATGCCTTCCATGGCGGCTGAAGCAAGGTTGTACACAGTCCAGTTTATGAGTTTGTCCGGCCAGAGGGCCGCAAGCCGCCCAGCCAGCGCATCGTCGGCGGTTACAATAACTCCGCTGGTCTGTTCCTGGCTTTTACTCATTACATTACGCTCAGGTTTGCGCCGTCGGAGTACAGGTCGACAAGCTCGTCCAGTATGCCTTCCAAGACCGTATGGTTTATATTAAGGGAGCGCATGGCTTTTAAATCCAGCGGCGGCACGTTGTCGTCGCCGCCCGAGCCGCATTCGAACATTCTGGCCATAAAATCGGCAAGATGCACCACGCTGGCCGCTTCAGGGTGAAACTTGGCCTGCATGGGCGCGTGGTGATAAATCATGGCTTCTTTAAGGTTTAGCGGCAAGTTCCAGTGCTCGCAGAGCCAGGAGTTGATTTTGTCATGCCCGAAGCCAAGCAGTTCTTTTTCCGCATCTCTAAAAAGCAGGTCGTCGGTTTTTACCATCTTGTCTATTTCTTGCTTGGCTTCCGGAATTTGCATGGAAAAAACCATTTTGCCTATGTCGTGCAACAGGCCCATTACCGAATACTCTTCAGGGTGCTCCAGGCCGCTGGCCTTGGCTATTTCAACAGAGGCCAGCGAGCAGGCCACGCTGTGCTCCCAAAGGCCCAGCATGCTTTTGTTCATGGAGTCGAACACCGCGCTGGAAATTATTATGCCGCGTATTACGTTTACGCCCAACAGCACAAGGGTGTGTTTTATATTGGAAATACGCCCCGGAAAGCCGTAAATTGGCGAGTTGACCATTTTAAGCACTTTGGCGGCCAAAGATTGATCGCGCTCTATAACTTTGGCTATCTGCTCGGTAGAACTGTTGGGGTCTTTCATCAGGCGGGTTATTTCCTGCACGGCGGCGGGCAGCGCTGGTAAATTTTTCGCCTCAAGTATGCGACCCTTATAGTTTGTTGCCAGATCCTGCGACATTTCAACCGCCTAACTTTCAGCCAACTGCTGGCTGTTTTCGTTGCGCCTTGCTTCTTCTTCGGCCTCTATGGCCTTTTGCAGATACTGATCCAGCATGTTGCGCATGGCAGTCATCAAAGGATCGTCAGTATACTTGCGGAACAAATGGGGCAACCGCCCGCGCACCTTGTTCAAATCCATGCCCGAGGCCAGCCCCGGCACGGGCCGACCTTTTACTACAACACTGGGAATTTCGGCATTTTTCAGTCTGTCTATAATCGAGCCGGTAAGCTCCGTGCCCTCGCCAGCCAGCACCATGCCGTCGTCGCGGGCTATGGGTTTTGCGAGCACCATTCCGGCGGAAGCAAACTTCATAGGTATGCGTTGCATTAAAAAACCTTCCTGTATAACCCGTTAAAACCTCATCACAAGCTGTAAAGCATGCCCGGATGCCGCTTTATAAGACCTTTTACTTCCAGCACGGCAAGCAGGCCGCTCAGTTTGCCTATATCCAGCCTTAATGCGTTGGATATGGTATCAATATGACAATTTTCGCGTTCATTCAACAGTTTCAGCACGGCGCTTTCATCAGGGGCAAGCCCGGCGCATGCGGCAGCAAGCATTTTTTCCGGCAGCGGCGCTTTAAGCGCATCAGGCTGTTGCTTGCCTGGAGCATTTGTTGCATCCGGCGTGTTCCGCCACGGTAAAATTCCGGGGCTTTGCAGCTCATTTTTGGCTACAGGCTTTACTACAGTGTAATTAAGAGATCGCCTGCCCAGTTCTACTTCCGCCTCAAAAATAGGCGCAAGCTCACGCAAAATATCCTCTGCGGAAAATACCGCCTTGGCCCCGCGTCTTATCAAATCGCGGCAGCCTTCGGAGGTTTCCGCCACGGTGCTGCCGGGCACGGCAAAGACCTCGCGGTTTTGTTCCGCCGCATGCCGCGCGGTTATAAGCGTGCCGCTGCGCATGGCCGCCTCCACCACCAGCACCCCGCGCGAAAGCCCGCTGATAATGCGGTTGCGTATGGGAAAGTTGTGCGCCATGGGCTCCGTGCCGGGCAGAAATTCGGAAATAATCAGGCCTTTTTTGGCCATAAGGTCGTACAAATCCAAGTTGCCCTTGGGGTACGGCACATCCACGCCACAACCAAGCACGGCAATGGATTTGCCAACGCCTTCAAGACCGGCCAGATGCACCACTCTGTCTATACCCTTGGCCAGGCCGGAAACAACTGTTATGCCCGCATGCGTAAGGCCGCGAGCAATATTAACCGCAACGCTCATGCCTTCGCCCGTGCAGTTGCGCGCGCCCACCACCGCCACCGCGCTGTTGCGCAACAGGCTCAAATCGCCAAGATAAAACAGCACCAGAGGCGCATCGGCCGTTTCTTTAAGCAACTCCGGGTAGCCCTCATCGCTGTACAGCAAAATGCCGCACTCGGACTGCTGGATAATGTCCCATTGCTCCCGTGCCTTGTCGCGCCACAAGCCGCGCATGTAATGGCGAACCATGGCTGGGTTTATGCCAAGCTCAGGGCCGGAGTTATCCCACTGCTCGGCGGAACAGACCGCTTTGTATGGCGAGCCGAAAAAATCCACCAGCTTTTTGCGGTGCACCGCGCCCAAACCGCGTAAGTTGGCAAGGGCCAGACATGCCCATAGCTCGGCACGCTGTCCGTCATCCAGCCTGGTAAAATTCACCGCTACCCCCGGTTAAGGCTAAAGCCTGTTCAGGGCCGCCCGCGCAAGGGGGGCCGGTTCCGACTTGGGATAGTTTTCAAGCAACTGCTGAAAATAGAAACGGGCGTTGGGTTTGTCGGCAAGGCGCTCGTAGGAGTAACCGGTTTTCAAGAGCGAGGCTGCGGCCTTTTCGTGTTTGGAATATTTGGCGGCAACGGTTTGAAAGGTTACAACGGCATCGTTATATTGCTTCTGGCTGTAGTAGCACTCGCCAAGCCAGTAGCCGGCATTAGGCACAAGGGCGCTTTTTGGATACTTGGAGGGAAAATCTTTAAACACGGCCTCGGCCTGTTTGTATTTTCCGGCTTTATAGTCGGCCATGGCGGCTTTGTAAGCGGCCTCCGCCGTTTGAGCCACAGCGGGCTGCTCGGCTTTTGCCGCGCTTTCAGTTTTTGGCTGCGCTGGTTTTGTCGGGGCTGCTTTTGCTTCTGGCTTCACTTCCGGTGTTGCCGAGGGTTTGGCTGGCGTCTGCATTTTATCAACCGTGCCTTGAAGTTGCAAAACCCTGTCTTCAGTCAACGAAAGCCTGGTCTCCAGTATATGCTGTTCCGTCATAAGCACGGCAATATCATCGGTAATTTTGTCGTGAATGGATTTGGTGCCGAAAGCCGAACAGCCGGAAACCGCCAGGCAACATGAAAGCAACATGAGAACGCGTGATTTGGCCTTTGACATCATCCCTCCGGGCAACTTTTATCGGGATTAAGAGTAGGTTACAAATCAGATTTTTTCAAGAAATATCACACAGTATTGCTTGCCAGATGCCGCATATGCAATATAGAAGTCATTTCATAATTGTTTTTTGTCTCGCCTGAAATCGCGCCTGCTCTGGCGGTGTTAGTTGGCCCAGCCAAAAGATTATGCATGTTTGCATATACAGCGTTCCGGCCGTTAAATTTCGCAGGATTACGCAATTTGACGGCGTAACGCGGCTAAGCCGCCCGCAGTGGCTGTACGCGGCGAATCGACCAACCTTTATTGCCAGAGAGCAAAAAACAATTGTGAAATGACTTCCAGAAAGCGGAAGAAAGACTACCCGGCCCAAGCAGCCTGACGACAAGGATTTTACCCCATGCAAAACCTTATTTTTTTTGCCTACTATTTATTCGCGGCCGTTATTACAACCGTGCTGCTTGCAGCTTTTTTCGGGCCATGGCTGGCGGTTTTTCTTAAAATTTTTGAAATGGCGCGTAAAAAACCTTTTTTTGGCCTTTTGTCGCGACAAATACAGTTGTGTAACCTCTGGTTTTGCAGTTTGGCCGCAACGCTTGTGCTTACGGTGCTGGCAAGCGGGTATTACCGGCTGTGCAAAGCTTTGCCCAAACTTGACGACCTTACGCCGGAACAGCTTAAGTCGCTACAGGAAGCAGGCGTTGCCATGCCGCCGGAACCGGCGCAAATGGCGCTTTTGGCGGGATATTTTATTCTGCTGGCGCTTTTGCTGCTGCTGGGCAGGCTAGCCTGGCCCAAGCTGCGCGGGCGCAACCTGCCCCAGCTTACCTTGGCCCTGCTTATTGCAATATGCGGCAGCGCGGCCTTTGCCATGACTTTTGCCACGCTTTTACAAACGCCGCAAATTTTGAACGTGCAACTGCTTTTTTCCATTTTTTCATGGAGCTGGTCCCTCTACCCCTTTGGCATGCCCAGCCTGGGCAACAGCATTCTGATGGCTGGAAAAATGCTGGCCGGAGGTATGGGCATAGCGGCTAACGCGGGCCTGTGCGTATTACTTTTACGCCGCGCCAAAGACGACTACGGGCGAGATTACTACAATTTTGCGGCCAAACACCTTGCCCGCTGGCTTGCCACCGCCTCTGTAATTACCGGCCTGTGCGGGCTGGGCATGATGTTTGTTTTGCAAAATTTTGTCGCTGCTACTCCTTTTGAGCTTAAAGGCACTGAAGTATGGATAGGCTTGGTACTTTACGCTTGCTGCGCCATATTCTGGGTTGCAATTTTGCGCAGTCCAACTCCGTTGCGCCATAAGGCAGGCATATGGGTAAGCCTTGCAGCGCTGGTTTTTGCCATGCTGGGGCACCTGTTATTTTTAGGAAGTTTCTATTTCGAATCCGGCGTGATTTCTGGTATGGTCCAAATGTTGCCCAAGTAATATGTACGAGCGCCGCGTTGTAAAGGCTTAACGGAAAGAACTTTGAGGTATTGCCCATGTCTGATGCGAAAAAAACTAAAATCCATATAAACCCGCAAATCCCCACTCTGGGCGAAGCCAAGATAAAATCTCCGCTGCCCGCCTATACCATGCCAAATATGGCTTCGGTATCGCTGTTTCTTGATGGTGAGCATTTTGACGAGTTGTACGACTCCGAGCCGGTGCCGATGAAGTTTGAAGCTGCCGGCCCGCGTGAAATGCTCTATTTCGACACCTCCAAAACCAAATGCGCCATAGTTACCTGCGGGGGGCTCTGCCCCGGCATTAACGACGTCATACGCGCCATAGTGATGGAGGCCTTTCATAACTACAATGTGCCTGCCATGCTCGGCATACAGTACGGGCTGGAAGGTTTTATACCCAAATACGCGCACGATGTGGTGGAACTAAGCCCCAAAACCGTGGCCGATATTCACCAGTTTGGCGGCACCATGCTGGGCACGTCGCGCGGGCCGCAAAGCCCAATCGAAATAGTTGACGCGCTGGAGCGCCTGAACGTAAGCGTGCTGTTTATGATAGGCGGAGACGGCACCATGAAGGCCACCTCAAGCGTGGTGAGGGAAGTAAGCAAGCGCGGCCTTAAAATTTCCGTTATCGGCATACCCAAAACCATTGATAACGACATTAACTTCATAACTCAGTCCTTTGGCTTTGAAACCGCCGTGTTCAAGGCTACCGAGGCCATACAAAGCGCCCATACCGAGGCGCTGGGGGCCAAAAACGGCATAGGGCTTGTAAAGCTTATGGGGCGTGAATCAGGTTTTATAGCCGCCCATGCCACTTTGGCGCTTAAAGAAGTTAACTTTGTGCTCATACCGGAAGTTGATTTCTCGCTTGAGGGCGAGGGGGGGCTCCTTCCGGCGCTTTATGATCGCTTGAAACAGCGCAAACACGCCGTTATTGTGGCGGCTGAGGGCGCGGGGCAGCATATTTTGCAAACAACGGGCGAAAAAGACGCCTCCGGCAACCCAATATTGGGCGATATAGCCACCCTGCTGCGCTCTGAAATCAAAAGATACCTGCAAGAGCGCAATATGGATTTTACCATGAAATACATCGACCCCAGCTATATTATACGCTCCATACCTGCCAACGCCAACGACAAGGTCTACTGCGGCCTCTTGGGCCAAAGCGCCGTGCATGCGGCCATGGCCGGCAAAACCAATATGGTGGTGGCAAAACTTATGGACCGTTACGTGCACCTGCCGTTGGATTTGGTTATTCAAAAACGCCGCAAGCTGGACATACGCTCCGGCTACTGGCGCAGCGTGCTGGAATCCACCGGCCAAGGCGGCCTTAAAGGCATGATGCCTTAGCCCCTTGTGCTTGTCAGTTATGCTTGAACAAATAAAAGCCTCGGCCGGGTCGGGTAAAACTTATACCCTGACCCGGCGCTTTTTGGAACTGCTCTGCAAAATGGGGCAGGATATCCCCAAGGATTCCTGCCACAAAGCCTGGCGCAGGCAGAGCGGTCTGTTCACCGAAATTTTGGCTATGACCTTTACCAACAAGGCCGCCGCCGAAATGAAAATGCGGGTTATAAACACCCTCAAGCAGATAGCCCTGGCCGATCCCTCTCTTATTCCACTGGAAAACTGCGATAATTTAAGCCCTGCCGCTGCCGCCGCCTGGCTGGATTCCATTCTGCGCCGTTACGACGCCCTTAACATACGCACCATAGACAGCCTGCTGAATCTGCTTATAAAAATTTCTGCCGTAACGCTTAAAATACCGCCGGATTTTGAACTGGCTTTTGACGAAAAAGCCTTTTTCTCGCCTTTGTATGATGAATTGCTGGATGCCGTATCCGGCGGTGATGCCGAATGCGAGCGCCTGCTTGAAGATTGCGCGGCTTACCTGCTGAATCATACCCAATATTCAGGCCTTACGCCCAAAGGGCGCATTCAGGAGAGACTTCTGGAAGTGCTCGCGGTTATGCAAAGCAGCCCGAAGCCCCCCTGCACCGACGAAAACGAGCTCCATGCCCGCTGGCATGCGGCGCATAACGAAATTTTGCAATGCATTGAAGTGCTGCAAGCCAGCATGGAACGCCAAGGCGTTGAGGCCAACAAAAACCTCGCCGCCTTTTTTGAAAAGACGGAACATTACCGCCCAGGTCAGGATTTTCCTGCCTCTGCCTATACAGGCAAGCCGAATTTCAGCCATTGTTGCGCCAAGGTCTTTCACAGCAAAATAGATGACAATCTTGAAGAGGCCTACCGCCGTTTCTGCTCCGCCGTGGCAGCCAATGCGGCAAAGCTGGAATTATACGGCGACGCCATAAACCTTTTGCCTTACGCCAAAACAGCCGGGCGTTTGCTGCCCGCCATAGAGCGCCTGCAAAACGATTCCGGCCAGATTGCCGGAAACATGCTGCCTGTGCTGGCAGCCAAGGTGCTGGACGCGGATAACGGCGTGTCGGAAGCTTGCTGCCGCCTTGGCTCCCGCCTTACCCACCTGCTGATTGACGAGTTTCAAGACACCAGCCGGGCCCAGTGGGCCGCCCTGCAACCATTGGTTGAAGAATGCCTTTCGCGCGGCGGCTCGCTTTATTATGTGGGCGACGTAAAACAAGCCATTTACAGTTGGCGCGGCGGAGACTCCACCCTGTTTGACGAGGTAACGGCGGACCCGGCGCTCACCAGCATGGAGCCAGAACCGCTGCTGACCAGCCTTGAGCACAACTGGCGCAGCGCGCCGGAGGTGGTGCGGCACAACAACATGTTTTTCTCGCGCCTGTCGCACCCCAAAATAGCCGAGGCTGTGGCCGCAAGCATGTTGCCCTCGGCCCACCCGCGGGAATTTACAGTGCTGGCCGCGGCCATGCTGGCAAGGGCCTTTGAAAATTGCGAGCAGAAGCTGCCGCGAAAAAACGCCTCAAACCGGCACCAGGGGTTTGTTCAACTACACAAGATTACGGCGGAAGACGCGGAAGATTTGCAGGCGCAGGTTGGTGAGAAACTGCAAAACCTGTTTCTGCAAAATCTTTTGAAGCGCCGCAACCCCGGCGATATAGCCGTGCTGGTGCGCACCAGCGATGAGGCGGCCTTTGTGGCCAACCGCCTGCTGAGCCTTGGCATAAGCGTTGTCACCGAGCACAGCTTCCGCCTTGAGGCCAACCCGGTTATACGCCGCCTTGTGGCTTTGCTGCGTTTTCTGGATTACCCGCCGGATGACCTCAATTTTATAAATTTCATCTCCGGGCCTGAAGTTTTTTGCAGGCTGAGCGGCCTTGATGCTCAAGACGTGCTGGCCTGGGCAGCCGGAGCGCGTAAAGAGCAACCTGAGGGCGGCAGGCAAAAACACGCCCCGCTTTACCGCCTTTTCGCCCGCGATTTTCCAGAGCTATGGGCTGCGTGGCTGGAGCCCTTCTACAACCAGTCCGGCCTGATGGGGCCTTACGATACAGTGGCGGAACTGTACAAACATTTTAATCTGTTCGGGCTTGCGCCGGATTATGCCATATACCTGCGCCGTTTTCTTGAACTTTTGCTGGGTGCGGAAAAACAGGGCTATTCGTCGCTGGCCGCCTTTCTGGACTATTGGGAAGACAAGGGCAAAGAGGAGAAAATACCCTCGCCGGAAAGCCCCAATGCCGTGCGCATTATGACCATTCACAAAGCCAAGGGGCTTGAGTTTAAGGTTGTGGTAATGCCTTTTCACCGTTTTAGCGGGGCTGGCGGGCAAAGCTACACGCTGCACGAGTGCGGCGGGCTGAATTTGCTGGTGCGAAGTTCCAAAAACACCGGCAAAAGCTATTATCTGGCAAAAAATACCGAAGCCCTGGAAAAGCTTTATCTGCTTTACGTCGCATGGACCAGAGCGGGAGAAGAACTGTACGCCTTTGTAGGCGGCGCGCCGCACGATTTGCGAAATTCCGGCATACCCAAGGCTTTGGAACTGTTGCTGGCCGACTTTAGATTTTCTCAAGACGGCATCTTCAACAGCGGCGCTTTGCCGGAAGTAAAGGACTCCGCCGTAATAGCGGCCCCCACTGAAACTCCCCCGGCGGGCAAACCTTGCTCTCCTGCCAACTACACCATGCCGGACGCCGGTTGGCGGCCCATGCGCTGGCTGCCGGCTCTTAAAATATTCCGCAACCCCGTGCCGGAGGTGGAATATGACCAGAGAGCGCGCGGCATATTGTTTCACAATTGTCTTGAAAATATTTATATGCCTGAAAATAAAGCAGATTTATTACGCGACCTGCCTATTATAATTGAAAGAAGCATAAACCACAGCCTGCGCAATTTTCATTTGCCCCTTGCCTCGCTGGAAACAGCCAAAGCGGAAATAACCGATACCCTGCTCTGGTTTTGCAATCTGCCCCAAGCTCCTGACTGGCTTGAAAAAGGCCGCGCCGAGCAGGTTATTATGGACAAGGACGGAGCCAACTACCGCATGGATATGCTGGTGGAAGAAACTGAAAACGCGCTGCTGGTGCTGGAATACAAAACCGGCGCGCCACGCCCCGAGCACGAGGAACAGTTGCGCCATTACCTGGCCCTTTTGGCGGAAAACAGCGCCAAGAAAACGCGCGGCATGCTGGTATACCTTGACGGGCGTAACCTGCGGGAGGTGCTGTTATGAGCGGGCGTAAAACTCCGTTTATACTGGTGCCGTGGCAATACGACTTTATGCAGGCTGTTTTGGCGCTGGCCCTCAAGCAATGTTCCGGCGATATCGGCAAAGCCGTTTTCATTTTTCCGCATTCCCGCCCCGCCCGTTACCTCGAGCGCCTGATACGGCAGGACGAGCGCGTTAAAAAACCGTGCCTCATGCCGCAAATGCTGCCCATTGGCAAAATTTTTCAGGCCATATGGGCTGAACACCACCAGCCTGCATCGGGCATAGGCCTGCTGGACCGCGTGGGCCTGCTGCTTGACTGCGTGCGTGAGGAGCAAAAGGCCTCGCCAGGTAATCTGGATAAACTGCCTACAGATGACGCCGAAACTTTTTTCCCTTGGGGCGTGCGCCTGGCCAACCTGTTTGAGGAGTGCTTCATCAATAACCGCACTCCATCGGGCTTTCTGCACCTTGAAGACGAGCTTATGCCCTTTGCCGCCGCTATTCTGAGCAGGCTTTCCGGGCTGTACTCGCGCTATATGGCGGGGCTGGAGGCCAATGGCTGGACCACCCCCGGCTTTACGGCCCAAAAAGCTGTGCGGGCTTTGGAGCATGGGGCATCCGCTTCGGCCCTTGGCGGCGGAAAACGTATATACATTGCCGGATTTTACAGCCCCAGCGGCGCCGAGGACGCGCTTTTCAAAAAACTCTGGTCCGAATACGCAGCCACAGTGCTGTGGCATGCCGACCCCGCGCTTATGGAACACAACGCGCATTGGAGCTGCTCCGAGCTGGAAGTTTGGCGCAAAAGCTGGGGAACCGGCCTTGAGCTATTCGTGCCTGAAGTGTTGGCAAGCAATGCGGAGCCTGCATATACCGAACCTGATATCGCCTTTTATGGCGGTTACGACGTACACTCGCAACTGGCGGCAATGCGTAAGATACTTGAGCAGCAAAGCCTGTCTGGCGGCATTGAAGCCGATAAAGCCGATGATGAAAACGAGCATGTTTTTGCAGATACTGCCGTAATACTGCCCGATACCTCTTTGCTGCTGCCCTGCCTGCACCATATAGGCACTTCCGACGTCAACATATCCATGGGCTATCCACTTACAAACACGCCTTTAAACCGCTTTTTCGAGAGTATTCTCGCCCTGCACCAGCATGCGCGTTCCGGCGGGCAATATTGGAAAGACTGCATCCAGTTACTGCGCCAGCCCTATGTAAAAATGCTGCACGGCGCATTTGGCGAAAACAGCGCGGCCCCCTGGCGCGAATTGCTGCTGCGTACGGAAAACGCCCTGCGCCGGGGCAAACGTTATGTGCATTTGCCGGAATTGATGCAAAAAGCCATGGAAGATATGGATGTTGGAGAAAATCTAGAAATTCTCAACCAACAATATGAAACTTTCAAAGCCAATTTTGTGGATGCTTTTTTAGCGGCTAACAGCCTTGCGGCGCTGGCTAAGTCTCTAGAAAATATCTGTACCTTGCTTCTCAACGCCGGCGGTGAGGTGTGGCCGCGTTTTCCCATTGACGCGGAGTGCCTGTACCGCTTCATGCAATCGGTTATTCCGGAATTACGCGAATCCGCGCTGGCAACGGAGCCTTTGCCGCAATCGGCCCTGTTTTCCATTGTGCGCGAGCTTATACGCGCCTTGCGCGTGCCTTTTGACGCATACCCCCTTACGGCTCTGCAAATTATGGGTTTGCTTGAGTCGCGCCTTCTAAGCTTTAAAACCGTGCTCATATTGGATGCGACGGACGATTTGCTGCCCGGCGCAATTCAAAACGATCCTCTGCTGCCCGACAGCCTGCGCGCCGAGCTTGGCCTGCCCAATTCCGCCAGACGCCAGCAGCTTAATGCCTATTACTTTTTCAGACTGCTGAATGGCGCGAAAAAAGTACATCTATTCTGGCAAGAAGGCGTGGAGCCGCGCGGCGTGCAAGACGCAAAAAAACTGAAAAGCCGCTTTATTGAGGAACTGCTCTGGAAGCACGAGCGCAAGCTGGGCAGGCTTCTTGCTCCAGACCAAGCCCAAACGCCACGGCACGACCAGGCGGCGGACAATGTGCCCATGTTTACCGACGGCCCCCTGCATTACATAGGCAGCAACGTCGCGCCGGTATTGTTGCGGCATCGCGCCTTGCAGGCCGGCGATGCCGAGCGCGCGCGGATAAGGCGCATACTTTCCGCGCCGGTTTCAGCCACGCGGCTTAACAGTTACCTGCGTTGCCCGGCGGCCTTTTATTACCGCAACATCCTTGGCCTAAAGCCATTGGATGGCGTTAATGAAGATGACGACCCGCTGGCCGTGGGCGATATTTTTCACCAAACCCTGCGAGATTTTTACAGCGATAAGCTGGGCAGAAATCTGAACGGCAAAACCATTAGCCGTACCGAGCTTGCCAATATCTTTTTACGCAGGCTGCAAGCGCACGGCAGCATGGCCGAGCTTCCGGCCGACGTTGCGGCCATGCTGCGTGTCTCCGGCCCGCGCAGGCTGGGCGAGTATCTGTCAAACCAGCCGGAAAATACCACCGTGCTGGCATTGGAGACGCCCATGCATGCGCCTTTGGCAGGCGCTAACGGTGCAACCTATCAACTGACCGGCCAAATGGACAGGATAGACCTGCGCATGCATGACGGCACCGAAAAACTGGTTATTCTGGATTATAAAACCGGCAACATAAGCAGCCTTAATCCGGATTTCTGGCAGGATTCCGGCATTTGGAAAGCGCTTGAAGACGGCGCGGCCGATTTTGCGGACCAAGGCTTTTTTAATGCCATTGCTGAGCAAATGGATGACGTGCAGTTGCCCATGTACCTTTACCTTGCCTCTTTCGGGCGCATGGAACGCGAAAAAGGCCTTGTGCATGCGGGCTTTGCCGACGCCTCAAATGTATGCAACGCGGGCTGGGTATCTTTACGGCAATCCGGCAAAGAGATTTTCATGCTGCCGGAAGATATGCCGGAGAGCGATAAACGCGATATAATAGAAAATAAAACTGAGTTGGTGTTGGACTATCTGCTTGGGCACATGGCCGCCAGCAAAACATTTTTTACGCGCCCAAGCCGGCTGTGCGATTATTGCGACTTCAGGGAGATTTGTATTGTGCTTTAATTATAATGGGAGTACGCTGGGCAACGAATGATAGTAACACTCTCACTTTAAGCACATTAACAAATCTTTGGAGGATACTTCAAAAATGTCCTTACCCGTCTTGAAAATTGGGGATTTAACCGCCAAACTGCCTATAGTGCAGGGCGGCATGGGTGTTGGTATATCTTTGCACCGTCTGGCTTCGGCCGTTGCCAACCAGGGCGGTATAGGCGTAATTGCCGGCGCCATGATTGGCATGCGCGAGCCCGACGTAGCCAGAAACCCCACTGAGGCCAACATACGCGCCATAAAAAAAGAAATTACGCAGGCCAGAGAGCTCAGCTCCGGCATTATCGGCGTTAATATTATGGTGGCCCTTACGGATTTTACCTCCCTTGTGCGGGCTTCCATTGAAGAAAAAGTCGATATAATTTTTTCCGGGGCCGGGTTGCCCATGGATCTGCCAAAACATCTGCTGGATTTGTGCGACGAAAAGAAAGAAGAATTTAAAACCAAACTGGTGCCCATTGTCTCCTCCGGCAGGGCCGCAAGTGTTTTGTGCAAAAAATGGGCTTCGCGTTTCGGCGTGCTGCCCGACGCCTTTGTGGTGGAAGGCCCCAAAGCCGGCGGACACCTTGGTTTTAAAGCGGAAGAACTGGATGCCCCGGATTTTGCGCTGGAGCGTATTCTTTCCGACACTGTAAACAGCGTAAAAGAATTTGAAGACAAGGCAGGCCGTAAAATACCGGTTATTGCCGCCGGTGGCGTGTATACTGGCGAAGATATTCATAGAATGCTTGAAATAGGCGCTTCCGGCGTGCAAATGGGTACGCGCTTTGTCGCTACCTACGAATGCGATGCCGACGACCGTTTTAAAAACGCTTTTGTCGAAGCCAAGCCGGAAGACCTTACCATAATAAAAAGCCCTGTGGGCATGCCGGGCCGGGCCATAAAAGGCCGCTTTATAGAAGCGCTGGAAGAAGGCAAGCGTAACTTCCACTGCATATTCCATTGCGTTCATACCTGCGACCCCACCCGCTCGCCCTACTGCATAGCCTCAGCCCTGCTTAACGCCATGCGCGGCAACCTGGAAAAAGGCTTTGCCTTTGCCGGGGCCAACGCCGGGCGCATTAGCTCCATAATATCCGTAAAAGAACTTATGGATTCTTTGCAACAAGAGTTTGATGCGGCCAAAAGCAAACTACTTGGCAAATAAAGGCGTTTTCAGATTAAACTAAAACTATCCCGCTGGGCAACCGGCGGGATAGTTTTAGTTTAGCTGATAAAAACACGATGAGGCCGTATAAACTGCCCTAGGGGCTGTCTCTAAAAAGCGTCTTTTGCCCCCTGGACTGCGTCAAGCGCCAATTTTTGTCCAGGGCTGTACCATTGGATGTACTATCCCTGTCCTAAAATCGACGCTTTCATTGCCAGGGAACAAAATCCGTCTTCTTAGAGACAGCCCCTGGCCCTGGCACTTGAATAAAAAAACTGCTCATGAAGTCAAATTC
The DNA here is from genome assembly GCA_031550525.1 of Desulfovibrionaceae bacterium. Classification (GTDB taxonomy): domain Bacteria; phylum Desulfobacterota; class Desulfovibrionia; order Desulfovibrionales; family Desulfovibrionaceae; genus WRHT01. The sequence goes on along the minus strand of JAVBON010000015.1, from coordinate 56,638 downwards.
AAAGGCATCCGCAGCGCGTATTGGCAAAACAGCTATAATAGCGCCTTACCTGCCGTAAACATCCTCAAACCTTACAATATCGTCTTCACCCAAGTAAGTGCCTGATTGAATCTCAATAAGCTCAAGGTCGATCTGGCCGGGGTTGAACAGGCGGTGTTTGTCACCCAGCGGAATGTATACAGATTGGTTTTCGCAAAGCAACACGCTTTTTTCGCCTACCGTTACCTGCGCCGTGCCGTTTACCACTACCCAATGCTCGGCCCTGTGGTGGTGCAATTGCAAAGATAATGCCGCGCCGGGCTTTACTATGATGCGCTTGACCTGAAAACGCGGCCCCAGCACCAAGGTTTCGTAAGATCCCCAAGGGCGGTACACCTTAAGGTGGGTATCCACTTCACTACGGCGTTTGGCTTTCAGGGCGTCCAGCAGTTTCTTTACGTCCTGTCCTCTGCCCTGCGGCATAACCAGCACGGCGTCGGGGCTTTCCACCACCAGCATATCTTTAAGGCCTATTCCGGCCACCAGACGCGAGGCGGCGTACACATAACTGTTTTGCGAATCCACAAGTTCCACATCGCCCACACTGCTGTTGCCCTGAGCATCACAAGGGGCGATTTCATGAAAAGATTCCCAGGCCCCCAGGTCGTGCCAGCCTGCGTCAAAGGGCACAACCGAAGCTTTTTGGGTATGCTCCATTACCGCATAGTCTATGGAATCGGCTGGAATAGCCGCAAAAGCCTGCTCATCAAGGCGTATGAAATCTAGGTCAGTTTTTCTGCTATTCCAGGCCGCTAGGCTTGTTTTATATATTTCCGGCGAGAGGCGCTCCAGCTCTTGCAAATAGGCGGCGGCTTCAAACACGAACATGCCGCTGTTCCACAGGCAATTGCCCTTGGCCAGCAAGTCTTGGGCCTTTTGCTCATCCGGCTTTTCCACAAATTTTTCAATCAGATGGGCCTCGCCCTCGCTTTTGCCTTGTATTATGTAACCATAACCGGTGGCGGGCCTATCCGGCACTACGCCAAAGGTAACCAGGCGGCCTCGCCTAGCCGCTTGCACGGCTTTAGCCACGCAGGCGGCAAAACGCTCTTGCGGCTGTATTTTATGGTCCGAGGGCAGCACCAGAAGCACAGGGTTTTTATCGGCCTCAAGGGCGGCAAAAGCCGCCACGGCAATGGCCGGGGCCGTATTACGGCCTACCGGCTCGAGAATAAGCTTGGCCTGCCCGCCTTTTTTGTCGGCGTCGGCGCCAGGGGGCATGCCTTTGCCCTGCATTATGCTGGCGGCCAAAAAACGGTGCGTCTGGTTGCATATTACCAATGGGGCCGCCGTATCTTTAAGGGCGCGCACCCGCTCAAGGGTTTCGCCGAACAGGGTTTCGCCGCCAAAATCAATAAACTGCTTGGGGTAAAGCCCGCGTGAAAGGGGCCATAGGCGCGTGCCGCTACCGCCGCTGAGAATGACAGGATAAATATCAGCCATTTGCTTTTTCTCCGCCGAAATTATGAATAAGCTCGCCAATTTCAGCCGTTCTGCCGGTCATTAGCGCGGCGTCGCCGCGGCTTTCAACGTTAAGTCGCAATAAGGGCTCGGTGTTGGAAGAGCGTAAATTAAAGCGCCAGTTGCCACAATCGGCCGACAAGCCGTCAATGTAGTTTTCTTCAATTATGCCTGACAGGTAAAATTCGCGTATGGCTTTTACGCAAGCAGAGGCATCTTGCACTTTAAAGTTTATTTCGCCGCTGCACGGGTAGGCTTTTGCCCGCGCCTCCACCAGTTCCGTAAGGTTTTTACCGCTGGCGCTTATAATTTCAAGCAACTTGAGCCAAGGCAGCATGCCGCTGTCACAGTAGTTGAAGTTTTTGAAATAATGGTGGGCGCTCATTTCGCCGCCATAAAGCGCGTCTTCCGCCCGCATGCGCTCTTTCATGAAGGCATGCCCGGTTTTGGTCTGCACCGGCACTCCGCCTGCGGCTTTTACCATATCTATGGTGTTCCAGATAAGCCTGGTGTCATGTATGATTTTTCCGCCGGGGCGTCCGGCCAGTATATTTTGCGCCAACAGGCCTATAAGGTAATAGCTCTCGACAAAATTTCCGGAGCCGTCATAAAAAAAGCAGCGGTCAAAATCGCCATCCCAAGCCAGACCCAAATCGGCCTTATGGACTTTGACGGCGTCAGAGGTGTCTTTACGGCGCTCCGGCAGCAGCGGGTTGGGTATACCGTTGGGGAAAGTGCCGTCGGGCTCGCCCTGTATTACAACAAAATCGCCTGTAAGCTTGGGCAGGAGTTTTTCCAGTATGTAACCGGCGCAACCGTTACCGGGGTTCATTACTATTTTGAGCGGCTCACCTTTAAAGCTGAAGTTGGCGCGCAAAAAATCAAGATACTGCGACTGGTAAGATTCATAATGCACCGCGCCTTTTGACCCGGCATGGGCACGGTAATTTTTGGCCAGGATGCGATCACGCAAGGCGAACAGGCCGGAGTCGCTGCTTATAGGCACCGCGCCGCTTTTTACCATTTTTATGCCGTTATACTCAGCCGGGTTATGGCTGGCCGTGAACATAACACCCAGATCAAAACCTTGCGATGCGGTGGAGAAGTATATTTCCTCCGTACCGCAAATACCGGCGTCAACCACCAGCACGCCCTGCTCCACCAAGGCTTTGGACATGGCCTGAACCAAGCCTTGGCCGGATAGGCGCACATCGCGCCCCAGCACCACCCTTTTTGGCGCAAATTCCGAAGCCAAGGCCAAGCCCAAATTGTAACTCAGCTCATCATCAAGCTCATCCGGCACTTTACCACGTATATCGTAAGCTTTGAAACTTTTTTGAATGCCATGCTGGTTCATGCTTGTTCCTTATGACGGCTCGCATTAATTTTGCCCAATATTATACATGAATATCAAGTTAAGCAAGACGGAGCGAGACGTTATGAAAAGGGCCGGCATTTTGCCGGCCCTTGGTGTTTTACTGCGCGTGAACAGTTGGCGAATCGCCGTTATCTGTAAGTTTGAGGTTATGGCACAGGGGGGCTGTATCCGAAAGACGCTCAAAGAGGTTCTTTGGGGCCAGAATGGCCTGCGGCAAGACTTCGTCTACGTGCTCAACCAGTTGTATATCAAGGCCTTTCAGCACCGCCTCCGGCACTTCTTTCAAATCTTTCTCGTTATCAAGCGGTATGATTACGGTTTTAATCAAGGCCCTTTGCGCGGCCAAAAGCTTTTCGCGCAGGCCGCCAATGGGCAGCACGCGTCCGCGCAGGGTAATTTCGCCGGTCATTGCCAAATCGTTGCGCACAGGCAGGCCAAGCAAGGCCGAGACTATGGCTGTGGCAAGGGTAATGCCGGCCGAGGGGCCGTCTTTGGGTGTTGCGCCTTCCGGCACGTGAATATGCAAATCGATATTTTTATGAAAATCCGGGCGCAAATCAAAATGGTCGGAGCGGGAGCGCACATAGGTAAGGGCGGCCTCCGCCGATTCTTTCATAACATCGCCCAGCTTGCCGGTGGTATGCAGCCTGCCCTTGCCCGGCATGACGGCAACTTCTATGGTAAGAATGTCTCCGCCAACTCCGGTGTAGGCCAGACCGTTGCAAACCCCAACAAGAGGCTCTTGTTCTCTGGCCCCATGCCGCACTTTTTTAACGCCCAAAAGGCGAGCCAAGCTGCCGATGCCTACCTTGAAGTTTGCGGCAAGGTCGTCTTTCTCCACCAGTTGCATGGCGGTTTTACGGCAAATGGTGGCTATTTCGCGCTCCAGATTACGCACGCCTGCCTCGCGGGTATAGCTGCGTATCACCTCGGTAATGGCTTTATCGGAAACCGTGATGTTTTCCGGCTTTAGGCCGTTGGCCTCAATTTGTTTGGGCAACAGGTAATCTTTGGCGATATGCTGTTTTTCCGTTTCAAGGTAGCCGGGCAGGGTTATAATTTCCATTCTGTCCTGCAAGGGCAGCGGAATAGCCTGCAAGTTGTTGGCCGTGGTTATAAAGAACACCTGCGAGAGATCATAATCCAGATCAAGATAATGGTCGTTAAAGGTGTTGTTCTGTTCAGGGTCAAGCACTTCCAACAAGGCGGATGAAGGATCGCCGCGAAAATCGGCGGTCATCTTGTCTATTTCATCAAGGCAGAACAAAGGATTGTTGTACTTTGCCCGCTTGAGCGATTGCAATATTTTGCCTGGCAACGCGCCCACATAGGTGCGGCGGTGGCCGCGAATTTCGGCTTCGTCACGCACCCCGCCCAGAGAAAGGCGCACAAATTCGCGGCCTGTGGCTCTGGCTACAGATTTAGCCAGCGAGGTTTTGCCCACACCCGGAGGACCCACCAGGCAAAGTATGGGGCCTTTAAGCTTGTGGGCAAGCTTTTGCACGGCCAGATACTCCATGATGCGCTCTTTGGGCTTTTCCAGCCCGTAATGGTCCGCATCAAGAATTTCCCTTGCCTTTTTTATGTCCAGATTTGTTTCCTGCAATTTGTTCCAGGGCAAATCGATAATCCAGTCGAGGTAGTTGCGTACCACCGTATATTCGGCGGAAGATGGCGGCATTACACGCAGCTTTTTGAGCTCGCTCAAACCTTTTGCCCTGGCCTCTTCGGGCATGTCTTTTTCTTTGAGAATAATCTCCAGTTCTTGCAGTTCGGCCTGCTGGTCGTCTTCACGGCCCATTTCTTTATGAATGGCCTTGATCTGCTCATTAAGGTAGTACTCGCGCTGGTTACGCTCCATTTGGCCTTTCACGCGGTTTTTTATGGTGCGCTCAATATTGGCCACCGCGATTTCGTTTTGAATAATCTCGTAAACCTTGATCAGCCGCTCTTGCGTATCTAAAATTTCCAGCAGATCCTGTTTGGTTTTGTAGTCGGCTTTGAGGTACGAGGCCACCAAATCGGCCATACGGCCTGGGGTGTTCACGCCGCTTATGGTATTGAGGCTGTCTGGCGGAATTTTTTTATTCAGCTTGGAATATTCTTCCAGCGATTCAACCGTGGCCTGAATGGTAGCTTCAGCCTCTATTGTGGATTTATCAACATCGGTAATAGGCTCGACTTTTACGATGTAATATTCGTTATCTTCGTTGTCGCCTTCCTGCCGGGGCAGTTGCACAAGTTCCGACTCAATGCACCTGGCGCGCTGCACGCCTTCAAACAGCACCTTTATGGTGCCGTCGGGCAGGCGCAGCACCTGCAATATTTTTGCTATGGTGCCAATGGAATACAACTCGTCCGGGCCTGGTTTATCTTGCTCCGGCTGACGCTGGGCAACAAGCATAATGCGTTTGTCGTAGCCGGACGAGGCTGCCTCTATGGCGTGTATGGATGAACCGCGCCCGACAAAAAGCGGCATGATGGAATAAGGAAAAACCACCACTTCACGCAAAGGCATAAGCGGCAGGTGCATGGACTGGGGTGATTTATTTTTGTCTGATTTTGATTCGCTCATATTTTCTCCATAAAAAACCGTGCCTGCGTACCGCCGTTGGCGGATGTGGCAGGGTAAAAAAGCAATAGCGAAAGGCGCGGCAATGTTACGCGCCTACAGCGTCCTTGTTGTCCTCATCATAAATAAAGATGGGCGCTTTGCCTTTTTCAATGACAGAGGCGTTTATAATGCACTCTACTATATTTTTCTGTTCCGGCAAGGAATACATAATATCCAGCATAACGTTTTCCATTACGTTACGCAGGCCTCTTGCCCCGGTTTTGCGCTCTATGGCCTGATGCGCTATGGCCTTGTAAGCGTCTTGGGTGAAGGTAAGCTTTACATTGTCTATGGCAAACAGGGCCTGATACTGTTTAATCAGGGCATTGCGCGGCTCGGTAAGCACGCGGATGAGGTCGTCTTCCGAAAGTTCGTCCACCTGCGTAACAACTGGGATACGGCCAACAAACTCCGGAATGAGCCCGAATTTGACCAAATCATTGGGATGCACCTGACTGAGCAGGTCTGACTCTTTGCTATGCCCTTCAATTTTGGCCCCAAAGCCCATGGAGCGCCCGCGCACGCGCTGCTCCACCAGTTTATCCAGCCCGACAAAAGCGCCGCCCAGAATAAACAGTATTTTGGAGGTATCCATGCGGATATACTCCTGCTGCGGATGCTTGCGCCCGCCTTTGGGGGGAATGTTGGCCTCGGTGCCCTCAATAATTTTAAGCAGGGCCTGTTGCACGCCCTCGCCCGAAACGTCGCGGGTAATGGAAGGGCTGTCGCTCTTGCGGGATATTTTATCTATTTCGTCAACGTAAATTATGCCCTTGCTGGCCGCCTCAACGTCATATTCGGCGTTTTGCAAAAGCTGCACCAGTATGTTTTCCACATCCTCGCCAACGTAACCGGCCTCGGTCAGGGTAGTGGCGTCGGCAATGGCAAAAGGCACTTTAAGTATGCGGGCCAAGGTTTTTGCCAGCATGGTCTTGCCGCTGCCCGAAGGCCCCATAAGCAGTATGTTGCTTTTTTCAAGTTCTATGCCGTCATCAAGGTAATCGGCAAAAAATACACGTTTGTAGTGGTTGTACACGGCAACGGAGAGTATTTTTTTGGCGTGGTCCTGCCCTATTACATATTCATCAAGGCGGGCCTTTATTTCAGATGGGGGCAGGAGTTTGCCCTCTTCGCCCACCTCTGTTTTTACCTGAGTGAGCATGATCTTGTTGCAGGCTTTAAGGCAATCGTCACAAATGGCGACCACCGTATCCGGCTTTATGATCATGCGGTTTACCTGCATGTCGTTTTTAAAGCAGAAGGAGCAAGTTATATGTTCGTCATTTTGCTGTTCAGTCATAGCCATGCCCCATATTTATTTTTTAGCGGAAGCAAGATCGTCGCGGCTTTTCAGCACCTTGTCTATCAGGCCGAAGGCAGCCGCTTCTTCAGCGCTCAAAAAGTTATCGCGCTCGGTACGGGATACTATGGTATCTACACTCTGACCGGTATGGTTTGCCATTATTTGATTAAGAGTTTCTTTAAGGCGCAGCACCTCACGCGCGTGTATGTCTATATCTGTAGCTTGGCCGCGAAAACCACCGGATGGCTGGTGAATCATTATGCGGCTGTGCGGCAGCGCATAGCGCATGCCTTTTGTGCCGGCGGTAAGCAACAAGGCGCCCATGCTGGCGGCCTGCCCCATGCACAGGGTAGCCACGGGGCAGCTTATGTATTGCATGGTGTCGTAAATGGCGAGGCCGGAGCTTACAACGCCGCCGGGGGAATTTATATACATATAGACTTCTTTCTCGGGCTCTTCAGACTCCAGAAAAAGAAGCTGGGCGCACACCAGCGAGGCTATATGGTCATCAATCTCGCTACCCAGAAGTATGATGCGGTCTTTGAGCAGGCGGGAATATATGTCGTAGGCTCTTTCACTGCGGCCCGTGCTTTCGATAACCATAGGTATTGTCATGCTAAAAACTCCTTAACCCCGGCGAAAACATGCCGGGAGATAATCATGCGCTAATTTGGCGTTTGCGTGTGTGTAAAAATATCTTTAACAGTAATACAGATTTTTAGCTAAGCAAGTTTCGTGCAAATGCATAAATAAATATATATCATTTGGCATAAAAACAAAATGCGCAAAAAGCGCATTTTGTTAAATTATTTACTTTTCAGCTTTTTTTGCTGAAGTCTTTGGCTTTTTCACGCTTTTATCAGCTTCAGGCTTATCGGCTTCCGCTGTCGGCTCTACGTTGTCAGCGCTTTTTTTAGTTGCTTTTGACGCTGTCTTTTTGACATTTTTATCTTTCGCGTCGTCTTGCGCCTTTTCGTCGTTGCTTTTCGTCGGCTTTACATAGGTGAGCTTGGCTTTGGCATATATTGCCTGCATGGCCTTATCGGCCATAATGCGCTCATAAAGCGCGCCAATCATGTTTTTGTTTACATATTCGTCGCGCACTTCTTCAAACTTGCGGCCAGAGCTCATGGCAATGCGCTGCAACTGCTGCATGATGTCCTGTTCTTCCACAGAAACATTTTCAACCTTGGCGGCACGGTGCAGGAACACATATGAGCGCACGTAGTTTTCCGCCTCAGGGCGGGCGTCGGCTTTAAGCTTTTCGATATTTTCGGCAATTTTGCCCTGTTGCTGGAGTTTTTGCATGGCCTCGGCGGCGGCCATGGTTTCATAGCGGTCCACAAGGCTTTCCGGCAGGGGGTAATCCACCATTTTCAGCAGTGAATCGAGCAGATTCTTTTGCGCGATGTTTTTCGCGCCCTGCAAACGGGTTTGCATAAAGTTGCTGGTAATGGCGGAACGCATCATTTCAACATTTTCAAAGTTGCCGATCTTTTTGGCAAACTCGTCATCTATTTCCGGCAGTTTGCGCTCAAACAGGCTGTGGAGTTTAACTTTAACCAGCATGTTTTTGCCGGCAAATTCCGGGTTGGGGAAATCGGCGGGGAAAACGACATTGCCTTCGCCTTCTTCACCAACTTTTACGCTTTTGATTATTTTTTCAAAATCTTCCAGGGCCTGCCCATCGCCAATGGGCATTTGAATATTATCGGCCTTGATACCCGGAATTTCTTTCCCCTCTTCATCAAAGCCCGTGAAGTCAAGTGATACTATATCGCCGTCTTTGGGTTTGCGCTTGGCGTCAATAAGGGAAGGCTGGGCCATGTCGTGGCGTATGCGCTCGATAACGTCGTCAATTTCGTCGGTAGTGACGTTAACTTCTTCCTGCTCCAGCGGAAAATCCTGATAATCCGGCAGGTCGAACACGGGCATGACTTCAACGCTGAAAGAATATGCAAACTCTTTATTGCGGCCCACCAGCTCGGTTACGTCGTACTCAACGTCCGATGCCGGCTCAAGCTTAAGTTCTTCAATAATGCCGCGCACCTGGTTGTCCACCAAAAAGTTGGTGGCTTCCGGAAATATGTCGCGGGCAAACTGCTTTTCAACCATGCCCACGGGGGCCTTGCCTTTGCGAAAACCTGGTATGGCTACAGTGGAGCGATACTTGGCCACTACTCTGTCCAGAATAGTATCCACATCATTGGCGGGTACCGTTACATTAATTTTCTTTTTGAGCGGTCCAAGCTCTTCTACCTTGTAATCCATCTGGCAGCTCCTTGTCTTGTAAGCCTGATTTTATTTGCTTGATATATTTGGTGCGAGAGAGGAGGGTCGAACTCCTACGCCTAAGGCGCTGGATCCTAAATCCAGTGCGTCTACCAATTCCGCCACTCTCGCGTTGTAATTACCATTAAGGTAAAACAAGCAAAATGACCTATCATCAGATATTAAAAAACGCAAGAAACATACTGCCTGAGGCACTGTTTTACAAAAAAATAAAATCCCGCGTGCCTGACGCGGGATGTAAATAAAGACATAGTCGGATGCAACAGGATTATGCTTGCCGTTATTTGGAAATAATCAAACGCGGCCCGCCTGCCTTATAGGGCAGCACCTCGCCTATTACGGAAAAAATTTCTCCGCCATCGGCCAGCATTTTCTCGGCCTCGCCCACAAGGGCGGGCGGCACGGCCAGCAGCATGCCGCCGGAAGTTTGGGCGTCAAAAACCAGATCCGCCATGAGCGGGTTTACATCCGCATCTATAATATATGACGCTTCACGATGCTTGCGGTTGGCGTGGCTGCCCTGCGGCACCAGCCCCTGCCCGGCCAGGTTGAGGGCCTCCGGCAAAAAGTTGAGGCTGCCCGCGTGAATGCGCGCCGCAAGATTGGAGGCATCCAGCATTTCAAGCAAATGCCCGCCCAGGCCAAAGCCAGTTATATCCGTTGCGGCCTTCAGCTTTAGCGCAGCTATGACGCGACCCGGAACCTTGTTTAACCTGCTGGCGCTTTTATATAGTTCCTGCTCAAGTTTTTCCCAGCCCTGCCACTCGGCCTTTACAGCCGTGGCTAAAATGCCCGTGCCCAGGGCTTTGGTGGCTATAAGCGCCTGCCCCGGCTCCAAAGCGCAGTTGCTGGCAAAGGAGTTTGGATCAACCAGCCCCGTAACGGACAAGCCGTATTTTATCTCAGGGTCTTCAACGCTATGCCCGCCGGCCAGAGCAGCCCCGGCCTCGGCTATTTTTTCCGCGCCGCCGCGCAGTATTTCCGCCAGAATATCGGTACTGAGAGTTTTAGCTGGGAAACACACAATGTTCATGGCGCACCAAGGCTCGCCGCCCATTGCATATACGTCGGAAAGGGAATTTGCCGCCGCAATCTGGCCGAACTGGTAGGGATCGTTCACAATGGGGGTAAAAAAATCCACGGTTTGAACCAGCGCCTTGCCTGCAGGCACAAACACCACCGCAGCGTCTTCATTGCTGCCGCTGCCGGTAAGCAGGCGGCCTGCGGCCCATTTGTCCTCAGGCAAGGTTTTAAGCGTGCGCTCCAGGTCCCCCGGAGCCATTTTGGAGGCTCAACCGGCTGCCTTGGCTTTGTCCACCAGTTTGAATTTTTTGGTGGAACCAGCGTTGGAACAGGATTTTTCCGTTATTTCCGAATACTTCTCAAGCATATTCCGCTCCGCTATTCTCGCATGGAGGCCGTGGCCTCCTGAACACTGGTCATAAAACCCGCTGCCGCTGGAAAAAAATCACGCCGCAAATTGTGCACCGCGTAAAATTTGCGCGACAGCTTTACTCCGGCAATATAAAACTCGCGCAGTTCGCCGCGTGACAGGTGCGCGGCAACGGCCATACGCGAGGTAACGGTTACGCCAAGCCCGGCCAGGGCGTACTGAACCGCCGCCTGGGTGCTGTCAACATTAAGCACCGTGTGCAAAGAGCGGGGACGATAGCCGGATTTAAGCAGACCTTCCTCAAAATTTTTACGCGTGCCGGAGCCCTCTTCACGCATAATCCAGGGCCAGGTAACAGCCTCGCTTATTTCGCTTGCTTGCCTGGATTTTTGCAGTTTCAAATCCGGAGCGCCAACCACTACCAGTTCGTCATCGACAATGGGCAAAAACTCAAGATCGGCATTCTTTTCGTAAGCCCCTACAATACCAAGCATTATGGAGCCCTCAAGCACTGCTTTAATTATGGAGTTGGAATCTCCGACCGTAAGTTTAAGGGTGACTTGCGGAAACTTGCGCGCAAACCCTGCAACAATGCCCGGCAATAAAAAAGTAGCCGGAATAGTGCTTGCGCCAAGCGAAACCTCGCCAGCCACATCGCCCATAAGGTGGTTTATGGCGTTTCTGGCGGCCTCAAGCTCGTCAAAGGCTTTTATGGCGTGCCTGTAAAGCACTGTGCCAGCAGGGGTGGGCAACACAGTGCGGCCCATGCGATCCAGCAGTTTCGCCCCGGCATCTTTTTCCAAAGATTGCACGTGAGCGCTTACAGTGGGTTGAGACAAAAAAAGAACCTCGCCTGCTTTTGAAAAGCTGCGCTGCTCATATACGCGACAAAAAGCTTCAAGTTTTTTTAAATCGAACATTTGTATAGATTATATAGAAATATTGAATTTGGCAAGTAATTTACACAAGTTTCAGCCGGATACAATAGCGTAAAATTTGTTATGCCCATACCTTCAGTAAACACAAGCCGTGCCGATATGTTCGGCAATAGATACCAGGAAAAAAACGCATAAAACCGGCCAAGGCCTCAAGAATTGAAGCGCCCTGCCGATAAGAGCGGCATAACGAACATTGTATGCCGGTTTTACCTAGCTTACGAGGAGGAGTTCATGCTCCACAAATGTTTATATATAGTGCTGTTTGTCATAATACTCTGCCCTGCTCGCGGCTTTGCCTTTGACGATGTCGAAGCCGAAACCGGTTTTAACCAAGATATGCCCTTTGAGCGTGGAGCCGTGTTGCAGGTTAAAAACCCGCAAAAAACCACCTACAAAGGCCAGCAAGTAGACTCCGTTACCGTGCGCCACCCTGATCAGGGGCTGGTATTGCAAGACGGCAAGGGCGGCATCATAATAATTCCGGGGCAGCCCAGTTTCGGCATCAACACAAATATGCTGGATGCCCGTGAATTGAAGCTGAAAATGCGCGAGCTGGCCGACCAGCTTGTGGCCGGGCTGGACAAGCGCATGGGCACGCCTGTGGCTCTTCCCATGGCTTTTGTGGCGCAGGATGATTTCTCGCGCTCCTCTTCCTTTGGCCGGTATATATCTGAACAGCTTTATTACGAGTTTAACCAGCGCGGCCTGCGCACGCGCGAGTATCGCCTTGCCGGCAATATAACCGTGCGTCAGGATGGCGAGTTTTTGCTTACCCGCAATGTGCAGGGCGCTCCACTGGATGCCGGAACAATTTATGTTGTGGGCACATATTATACCGATGGTCAGGTCTTGTTGGTAAATGCCCGTTTGTTGCGCTCCAACGGCGATATTTTACGCACAGGCCAGCTTATTCTTAACGTAACGCCGCTCACCAAACGCATGCTGGCCAACTCTGGGCGCAGAATACAGGAAGGCACGCTAGATATACGCGATTTCGCCACCGAGGCCAGACCGCCGCAAACGGTTACGGCTTTCGACCAGGGCATGGATATTCACTAGGTCGCGCCAAGGATGCAGAAATGAGAAACCGTAAAAACAAGCTTGTCGCATACGCGCTACTTCTAGCCCTGGCTGTAACGCCGGGCTGCGCAACCATAACTGGAGAAGCCGAGCAGGCTTCAACCACCGTGGTTGTTGATTACAATACCGATAGCCTGCGCCATTACAAGGCCGGGCGCGACTTTTCCGCCGCCGGGCGTTACGAGCTGGCGCGCGAGCATTACCTGCTGGCCCTGGCCGCCACCAATAACCCGGCACTGCAAGACGCTCTGGTATTTGAGCTGGACAGCATTGACCTGATGATAAAAAGCCTGAGGTAGATTTTAATGAAAATCCTTACCATTATATTTATAATGTTGTTGTTGCCCGCCGCGCCGCTATTGGCCGCAGACTCCACCATGACCAAGGCCGCCGCCGCCATGGGCCGCGAGATGGACAGACAACTGGCCGACCGTTTCGGGCAGCAGGAAGGCACTATTAACGGTATTTCCGTTATTATTACCACCCCGGTTGACCTGAATGATTTTGAGGCCTCCAACCCCGTGGCCCGCCAAATGCAAGAGGAGTTGAGCCGCTGGTTCATCCAGGCCGGCTACTCCGTGCAGGAAGTGCGCCAGGGCAAAGCCTTGCTGATGCGCCCTTATACCGGCGAACTGCTGCTTACCCGCAACAAGGAACTGATGCACGACAGGCAGGCTAGAAGCGCCCTTACCTTGGCGGCCACATATTCACTTACCTCGCGCAACATGATCTTTAACGTGCGCCTTATGCAAACCGGCGGAACGGAAGTATACGCCATGTCCAACATAACCCTGCCCATAAGCGGAGAATTGCGCGGCATGATCAGCACAAATCTGGCCTCGGCCGCGAATGACGGTTCCTCTGGCGGCGGCATGCGCGGCCACAGCTACAACGACTTTTTAATAGAACCATCGGTTTTCAACCGCTTGCCATAGTTTATCCATATTAGGCGCTGTTTCTAAAAAGACGGATTTTGTTCCCTGGCAAGGAAAGCGCCGGTTTTTGTCCAGGGATAGTACTCTGATGGTACAGCCCTGGACAAAAAACCGGCGTTTGACGCAGCCCAAGGGGCAAAAGACGCTTTTTAGAAGAAGCGCCTGGCGCTTTTCCGGCACGGCCTGGCTGGCCGCGCCGGAGTTTTGCTTTATATGGCCTTATATGCCAATAAATAACCGAGTGTATGACTTTTTTTCTTGACTCCAACCTGTACCGGATTTATGAAAAACCTGTTTTCAAGTGGAATCAGCTTTAATTACAAGTATTCATGTATTATTGCAGGAGATTAAGTGCGCATTGCTGCAAATGCCGTAACCTGTTTTCACCTGGCTGGCCCGGAAAAGTTGAGGTGCTTACATTGCCGCAAGGCGAGTAAGCACTTTTTTATTTGGTAAAACATTCTGTATGAAAGTATCTGAAATAATTAAAGTTATAGAAAAAATCGCCCCAATTGCCCTGGCCGAAAGCTGGGATAAATCCGGCATGCAGGTGGCGGCTTTTCGCAAACAGGCGGCGCATGTGGCCGTAATGCTCGACCCTCTGCCCAAATACATGGCGCAGGCTCTGGATATGGGGGCGGATTTCATATTGTCGCACCACCCGTTATCCCTGCAGGCGCGTTTTCCCGATGCCGCTGACGATTACCACGAGGCGCTGTCCTTGCTGTTTAAGGCCGACGTGCCCCTTTACAGCGCGCATACGTCGCTGGATTGCAACCCGGCCGGGCCGGTACGCTGGCTGGCCGAGGCCTTTGCCCTAAAAAACGTGCGTTTGCTGGAGGTAAGCGGGCAAACCCCGCTGCCGGGCCGCGAGCAGGCAGGGGCTGTTGATTACGGCCTGGGTTTTTCCGGAGAATTGCCCTCGCCGCTGCCTTATGACGAATTTTGTAAACAACTGGCAGCGCACGCGCAAAAATCGGATTGGCGCAGCAGTGGGCCAAAACCCGCCTGGGTAAGCTGCATGGCCTGCTGCCCCGGTTCCGGCAGCGATCTGGCAGGCATTGCCAAATCGGCCGGGGCGGATGTGTTTGTCAGCGGCGACGTAAAGTACCATGCGGCGCTGGGTTTTGAAATTAACGTTATAGATATCGGCCATTTTCAAATGGAAGAGATCATGATGCGCAACTTGGCAAGGCAGCTTGAGCCTTTGCTTGATGAAGTAAAGGTCAGTTTCATACCTGGGGTTGACCCTTTTACATTTGAAAGAAACTAACCGCTCTCCGCACAACGGAGTCCGAAACATAGTCTTGGAGGACACATTGAGTCTTTATCTTAAACAAATTGAGCAATTGGTCGAGCTGCAAAAGGTTGACGACCAGATACACGTTATCCGCAAGGATCTTACCAGCGCCCCAAAAGAAATTGACGAGCTTAAAACCGGCTTTCAGCGCATTGAAGAAGAGCGCGCCCGCGTGCAGGACAAGCTGGAACACCTTAAGGAACAGGAAAAACGCCTGAACCTGGATATGGAAGATGACGACTCCCGCATAAAAAAGAGCAAAAGCAAGCTCATGCAGGTTGGTAACAGCAAAGAGTACCAGGCCATGATGCGGGAAATGGATTCCCTTGAGAAAATGAACAAAGACAGGGAAGAAGAAAAACGGGTTATGATGGACGAATTGTCCAGGCAAAATGAAAGCATGGCTGATGTTGAATCCAGACACGCCAAATTGGCTCAGGAACTGGCCGAAAAAGAGGCGGGCCTTGCCGAGCGCATGGAAAAGGCTCAAAATGAGCTTAAAACACTGGACGAGCGCCGCCGCGAAACCAGCAAGGATATTCCCCTGCCCGTGCTTTCCCGTTACGAGTTTATTCGCGAGCGTCTTGAGTACCCCGTAATTGTGCCTGTAAACGGCGGCATATGCAGCGGCTGCAACATATCCATTCCTCCGCAGGGGTATATCGAGCTGCAAAAAGGCAAACAGATACTCTCCTGCCCCAACTGCCAGCGCCTCATTTTCTGGAGCGAGCATTTCTGTGCCGAGGAATAATTTGTAGTTTCAATTTGACTACTTGTATAAGCAATTATGGCCCCGCATGGGGCCGGGAGCCGGACGGGCTGGCGCTGCGCCGCAAGGCGGAGAGGAAAGTCCGGGCTCCGCAGGGCGGAACGCTGGGTAACTCCCAGGGAGAGTGATCTCCGGCAAGTGCAACAGAAAGCAAACCGCCGGGCCGCAAGGCCAGGTAAGGGTGAAACGGTGGGGTAAGAGCCCACCGGTTGCCGTGGCGACACGGCAAGCCAGGCAAACCCCGTTCGGAGCAAAACCAAATAGGAGAGCAACAGATCTGCCCGGTCTGCTCTCGGGTAGGTTGCTTGAGGCTGCGGGTAACCGTAGTCCTAGAGGAATGCTAGCCTCCCCCGCGCAAGCGGGGTGACAAAACCCGGCTTATAGTCCGGCTCCCTTGTTTTTTTAACATAACAGCATGGCAATATGAAACAAACCTGGGCCATACTGCTGGCCGCCGGTCAGGGCAAGCGCCTGAAGCAAGCCCCCAACGACCCCAGCAAGCAATTTATTCTGTACAAAGGGCAGCCACTGTTCTGGCATTCCGCGCGTACCCTTGCGGCAGTACCCAGAATAGACGGCATAGTGTTTGTTTTTCCGGCCGATGAAATTGACTGGGCTGCCGCCATGGTGGAAAATTTGCAGCAATCCGGCCGCCTTGGGCTGCCTTATAAAATAGTCACGGGCGGGGCCGAGCGGCAAGATTCGGTCTGGTGCGCGCTGCAAGTGTTGCCCCCTGAATGCGCCACGGTGCTGGTGCATGACGCGGCTCGCCCTTTTGCCAGCGCCAGGCTTGTAAACACAGTGCTGGACGCCCTTGCCCAAGGGCATGCCGGGGTTGTGCCGGGGCTGGAACCGTCCGACACTATAAAGATTGTGAACGCCAGCGGCCAGTCTGTAAGCACGCCGCCGCGCTCCAGCCTGCGTTATGTGCAAACGCCGCAAGGCTTTAACAGAAATGCTCTGGTGCAAGCGCATGAAGAAGCTAAAACGCGCGGTTTGCAAGTTACGGACGATGCCTCCATGCTTGAAGGCTGCGGCATGCCTGTGCAAATTGTGCCGGGGGAGCCAGCGAATCATAAAATCACCAAGCCGGAAGACCTTGAAATGCTAAAAGATAATTCACCCGCCGCCGCAACCGTGCCCTGCATAGGCGTTGGCTACGACGTGCACAAGTACGGCGGAAACCGCCCTTTCAAACTTGGCGGCGTGCTTATAGATTCCACCGATATAGGCATACATGCCCACTCAGACGGCGATGTGCTTCTGCATGCGCTTATGGATGCCATGCTGGGTTGCGCGGCCGCGGGTGATATCGGCCAGCATTTTCCAGATACTGACGGACGTTATGACAATATGGACAGCGCCGTGCTTCTGGCTGAAGTGCTGGAACTGGTCCGGGGGCAAGGCATTGTACTTGCGCACGTTGATATGACGGTTATAGCCCAAGCCCCCAAAATATCGCCATTCAGGCGCGAAATAGTAAAAAACGTGGCCCACTTGCTGCATTTGCCGGAAAACCGCGTAAACCTGAAAGGCACTACGGAAGAAGGGCTTGGGTTTACCGGCGCCAAACTTGGCGTTAAAGCTCTGGTTTGCGCTACAGGCCTGCGCCCGCTGTAACTTTTTACCAAAAAACAACTATGAAAAATCAAGACAACCAGCCCATCGACAGCCTTGACTATTCCTTGTACGCCCCCGAGGGCCAGAATTTCGCGCCATGGATAAAACAGTACGACCCCGGCGTTTCGGCCCACATTCACACCCTTGACGTGCCACTGTACTACTGGCTGGACCAGGCTGCGGAAAAAACCCCCGACTCTATCGCCATATCCTTCAAGAATTATAAAATCACTTATAGAGAAATGCAGCGAACCGCTGAAATAATGGCTGCAAATTTGCGCGCTAATGGTGTGCAGGAGGGCGACAGAGTCTCTATTATGCTGCCCAATCTGCCGCAAACCATAATTTCGTTTTGGGCGGTACTTAAAGCAGGGGCCGCCGTGGTGTTTACCAACCCGCTGTATATGGAACACGAGCTGCTGCACCAGCTTAACGATGCCGGCGTAAAATGCATGATTACGGTGGATTTGCTCTGGCCCAAACTTAAAAACCTGCGCATGCGCCTTGGGATAAACAAATTTTTTATTACCTCCATAGCAGATGCCCTGAAGTTCCCTTTAAATATTCTATATAAACTTCAAAACCGTAAAAATAACCACGGCGATCTTAAATTTGACGACAAAACAGTACAGCCATACACCAACCTGCTGCGCGGCACGGAGCGCCTCTCAACTCCCATAGCCGCACCCGGCGATACGCTTGCCGCTTTGCAGTATACCGGCGGCACCACCGGCGTGCCCAAGGGCGCAATGCTCACGCACACCAACTTTAACGCCAACTTGCAGCAGGTTGTCGAAGTTTTGCGCAGCAAGCTTGACCATCATCATAACTTTTTGGCCCTGCTGCCTCTTTTTCATGTATACGGCCTTACTACCTGCCTGCTGCTTCCGGCCGCAACCGGTTCCACCGTTTTTACGCTGCCGCGTTTCAACCCCATTGAAGCGTTACAGACAATGGAAAAATGCAAAATAACCCTGTTGCCCGGCGCCCCTTCGCTGTACATAGCCATTTTACAGCATAAAGACCTGAGCAGGTACGATCTTTCCAGCCTGGAGCTGTGCATTTCCGGTTCCGCGCCAATTCCTGTGGAATATATAAAGCAGTTTGAAGAGAAAGTGGGCGGCAGCCTTATTGAAGGCTACGGGCTTACCGAAGCCTCGCCCATAACCAATTTGAACCCGCTGCGGGGCGCCCACAAACCTGGCAGTATAGGCATACCGCTGCCCGGCACCATGGCAAGAGTGGTGGATATGGAGCTGGGCAACCTGCCCTTGCCCGCAGGACAGGTTGGAGAATTGATAATAAAAGGCCCGCAGGTGATGAAAGGCTACTGGAGGCGGCCGGATGAAACAGCCAACGTGCTGCGCAACGGCTGGCTTTACACCGGCGATATAGCCACCATGGATGAAGAGGGTTACGTGTTCATAGTTGACCGCAAAAAGGACATGGTTATTGTTGGCGGCTACAACGTTTACCCGCGCGAAGTGGATGAAGTGCTTTACAGCCACCCCAAAATAAAAGATGCGGTCAGCGTGGGCATACCGCATAAAACGCGCGGCGAAATACTTAAGGCCTATATAGTGCTTAAGCCGGGCGAGAGCATGACAAAAAACGATGTGATAATATTTTGCCGCGACAAGCTGGCTAACTATAAAGTGCCAAAACAAGTTGAGTTTCGCGACGAGTTGCCCAAAAGCATGGTAGGAAAAATTTTGCGCCGCACAATTCGCAGCGAAGAAGAAGAAAGAATCAAAACGGAAACCGCGCCAACGGAAATAATAGAATAATTCGGCTACGTGCTATAATTAAACGCAATACCGGTTCGATAAGCTTTTGGAACCGGTATTGCGATAAATTGCCGAAACTTGTTTTATGAGGCTGCATAAGACTGTTGTTTTCACCGTCCCCAAACCCGGCAATTGCTTTTTTTTACAAAAAAGGACAGTATTGTTCCGTAATTTATGAAAAAAACATTCGCCATAAACATACTTAACGAACTGTTTTTACAACAAACAGACGTTCATACCGCCGAATGCGGCTCCGGGCGGAGCTGCGTGCCGGATGTTTTTAGCGCTTTTAACGGGAAGGTAGTACTGGTTAGCTACTGTGGCGCGCTAGGTCTTGCCTGCCTTGACGAGTTCAAGCCTTCTCTTTTTGCCACCCTAACGGGCGGAGCGCAGCAGATTATTGTAAATCTTGAGCATACAACGCAATTAAGCCGTTCAACCCTGGGGGCGCTTGTCGATTTTGCCTCCACGGTGCTTGGCCGCGGCAAAGACATGTATTTGTTCAAACCGCCGGCCAGCCTGGAGCAATCTTTGGTTGAGCTGCAGCTTACCAGTTTTTTCAAAATTTTGCGCAACGAGGAAGCGCTGGTCAATATCCTGCCGGATGACTAGGCAGACCACGGAGTGACCTTATGGCCTATTACGTACGCCATTATTTCAACCCGGATTTCAACCATGAAGATCTGCGGCCGGAAGCCCTTAAAGATGGCGATGTCAGCCAGCATTATCTGGGCTATGTGCAAAACGTGGTTGCCGGGCAAGTGCTGGCCGAAGTAATTGATCTGGATGCTCACCCGGACGTTACAGATTATGACCCGCGCTTTATTTTTCCTAATAAAGTTTTTCCAAGCGGGCCCAATTGCGCTCCGCATCCGAAATTTCCATCGCGCATAATAGCCACCACCAACGGCTATGTATTTTACCACCAGGGTTTGATCACCGTTAAACACCTGCTTAATGTGCGCCGCGATGTGGATTTTCACACCGGCAACATTATGTTTACCGGCGATATAATGGCATATGGAGCGGTGCGCACCGGTTTTACGGTGCAAGGCAACAAGGTGCTGGTTAAAGGGCCGGTTGAAGGTGCAAAGATTGTCGCGGAGCATGATATTGTATGCGAATCCGGCCTGATTGGGGCCGGAACGGGGCTTTTGCGTTGCCGTGGCAACGTAAAGGCGCTTTTTTGCGAGAACATGCGTATTCATGCTCTGGGCAATATTGAGATTGAAGGCTCTTGCTTGCACAGCGAAATTTATGTTGGCGGCAGCCTTATGGTTAAGGGGCGTCTGCAGGGCGGCACAGTGTGCGCCAACAATATCATATATGTTGGCGAGCAGATAGGCGGTGGGCAAAACACCATTACCAGAATAATGATGGGGTATAACCCGGTGGAATTTGCCGAGCTGCAAAGGCTTGAAAGCGAAATTTCATCATTGCATACCAGTCTGGAGCATATGGAACGTATGGTGTATAAAAAGCCGGTGCTGCTGGAAAGCTACGACCTGAAAATTCGTTTGGCCAAAGAGAAACTCCGGCTTAAACGCCAAAAACATAACGAAATGTGGAAAAACTTCCAAAGTGATGAGGAAAACGCCGCTAAATGCAGGGTAATCTGCCCAGGGCACATACGCCCGGGGCTGGAAATTTCCATCGCGCGCGCATATGCGGATATTCAGGACTTTTACGAGGGGCTGGAATTCCGTTTGGAAGACGATGAAATTGCCTTAAAAAAACTGGAAAAGTAGTCAACTATGGATATCGGAACAATTCTGGGTATGGCGGCGGCCTGCGGATTCGTACTCTCAGCCATTCTAATGGGCTCGCCGCTGTCGTCCTTTATAGACATACCTTCAGTGCTTATCGTGCTGGGCGGCACCATTGCCACGGCTTTTATCATGTTCCCCATGGGTGTGCTTTTGAGCACCATAAAGGTTATGGGCAAATGCTTCATATATAAAATTGACGACCCGCGCCAGCTTATAGAGCAAATAGTGCAGTTGGGCGAAAAAGCCCGCAAGGAAAGTATTGTGGCGCTGGAAAAAGTACAGGTATCCAACAAGTTTCTTGCCAGAGGCGTCATGATGGTGGCCGACGGCACCGAGCTTTCGCTCTTGCGTAGCGTGCTGGATATTGATACGGCCATAACCCAGCAGCGGCATTGGCGCGGTCAGGAAGTGCTCAAGCAGATGGGCACTTATGCCCCGGCCTTCGGTATGATAGGCACCCTTATTGGCCTTGTGCAAATGCTGCAGAACATGGACGACCCCAGCTCAATAGGCCCAGCCATGGCCGTGGCCTTGCTCACCACAATGTACGGCTCGTTTTTGGCCAACGTTATCTTTTTGCCCATGGCTAAAAAGCTTGAGCAACGCTCGGAAGATGAGACAAGAAACCTTGAGCTTATGAAAGAAGGCATCATATCCATACAAAAGGGCGAGCACCCTTCTCTGGTTAAGGAAAAACTTCAATCTTTCCTCCCGCCCTCCTTGCGTGAGGAGAGAAAGTAATAAAGGCTGCAACAAATTCGCGTTCTGTTTTTATAATAGTGACGCGGATGAGGTCAGATTATGGCAGATGACGAAGAACCGCCCAGAGAAGCCCCGGCTGGCCCGGAACCCATGGGGGTGGCGGAGTGGATGGTCACCTATGGCGACATGATGACCCTGCTGCTCTGCTTCTTTGTGCTGCTCTTCATATTTTCAAAATCCGACGTGGAAAAATACAAGGCCGCAGTCGGCTCCATTCAGGATGCCTTTGGCGTGCATGATCGAAGGCCTGAATCTCCTTTTCCCGTGCGCACTCCATCGCCCAAGGAAGTGGATCAGGAAACCGTTACCAGAGCCGAAAACGACCTTTATTCAACTTTGCTTGAAGTTGTGGAAGAGGTGGTAAAAAAAGACCCGGAACTGAAGCAGTCTTTGCGCGTGGAAACCGAAGAAACCGGTGTAAAGGTTACCGTGCGCAACAACAAGCTGTTTTTACCCGGCACGGCTTACATGGATAAAGGCGCGGCCACGCTTTTAAGTCCGGTAGTTCAAGCGGCAAATCGCCATAATTTCAATATTCTCGTGCGCAATAACTCGCCAAAGGGCGATCTCGACCAAAAGTTTTTTCCATCGGTTTGGGAGCTTTCCGGGGCCAGGGCCGGAGCCGCGTTAAATATGCTGGCAGGCAGCGGGCATATTTTGCCGACCCGCCTGAAATCAATGGGCATGGGCGACAGGGCCCCGCTGTTTTCAGAAAACGATCAGGCAAACGCCGCCGCCAACAGCCGCACCGAATTTTTGTTTTACTTTCCGGGCAAAGAAATCTGGCAGTAGTTTGCAGCAAGACTATTTGTACTAATAGCTTACATGCAAATAATTTCAAAGGCATGGCGCATGTTTTAAGCAGGCTGCTCATGCCGGTTAATGGGATATACAAGGCGCAAACATGGCTGATGAAGACGATTCGCCCAGAGAAGCACCCAGCCCCCCAGCGAAAATGGGTGTTGCGGAATGGATGGTCACCTATGGCGACATGATGACCCTGCTGCTCTGCTTCTTTGTGCTGCTCTTCATTTTTTCCAGCAGTGACGCCGAAAAATACCGTGAAGCGGTGGAATCTATTCAGCAAACCTTTGGCGTGCAAAAAGAAGACCCCACCGCAGCCTTCATGGCCGTGTCTCCCAACGCGGTATCGGCCGTGCAAAAAATGATTGATGAGGCTCAGCAAAACCTTCAGACCATGCTCAAAGAAATTGTAAGCGACGTGGTGGAAGAAAACCCCGATCTGAAGCAATCAATGCGGGTGGATGTGGATGAAAGCGGCATAAAGCTGGTAGTGCGCAACAGCAAGCTTTTTTTGCCAGGTACCGCCTACCTGAACAAGGATGCCAGAAAACTTCTGTTGCCGATTATTGAGGCCTCAAAAGAGAACAGTTTCGATATTCTTGTGCGCAGCAACACTCCCAAGGCGGACCTTAACACCCAATATTTTCAATCGGTGTGGGAGCTTTCAGGGGCAAGATCCGGCGCGGCCCTGCGCGCCCTTGCAAGCGCGGGCAACATACCGCTGGCCCGCCTTAAGGCCGTGGGCCTTGGCGACAGCTCCCCACTGTTTCCGGAGCATGAGCCGGCCAATATCGACGCCAACAACCGCACGGAATTTCTCTTTTACTTCCCTGGCAAGGCCATCTGGTAGCCATGCGTACACCAGCCTCCAACCGGCTTAAACTCTTTTGGCAGGGCAGCGCTCTTTCAGACATTTCCGTTACCGAAGACGGCAAGGAAATTTTCCTGCTTGGCCCAGCCGGAGCCAAACGGGAGGAATCATTTTTGCCGCCGGAGGCGCTAAGTTTTACTGAAAACGACCCCGCCTCAACCCTACCCGCTTCCTTTAACGCGCACCTGCCCGTGCTGCTTGGCTCCGGCCTGGGGCACGCGCTTAAAATTCTGGAACAGAGCCTGTCTTTGGCCGCAGGCGCTGGCACTCCCCTTGCCGTGGTTGACAAGGAGGACGACATACTGGCCCAGACAGGGCTGCGTGAAAAATATTCCGGCTATAAAAACATCCTGTGGGTGGATGCCGAAACCGCTGCCGAAGCTTTGAATATTTTAAGCAAATGGCAAATGAGCAACAACCGCCGACCCTTTTTATGCCTGGCCAACCCCGCCTACCTGCGCCTGGATAAGGCCTATTATGGCGAAATACGCGCCAAACTGGAGGCCAGCGCCAAGGCCAATTTTTGGGCAAAAGCCTCCTACCGCAAATTCAGCGGGCCAAAGCCGCGCATATTGCTTATAACATCCGGCTACTTTCTCATAGGCGACGTGCAAGCCGCCTGCCAACGCATGGGGCTTGAGTACCGCCTGCTTAACCTGCCGGACGATGAGCTTGCCGTAAGCTCATTTATTGAGCAGTTGCTGGGCGAGGTTATCAACTTCAAACCGGATTTTGCCCTTACCATAAACCATTTGGGTGTGGACCGCGAAGGCGTGCTGCTGGATCTGCTGGCTCGCGTGGAGCTGCCGCTGGCATCGTGGTTTGTGGATAATCCGCACCTTATTTTATACCGCTACACCAACGTGGTAAGCCCTTGGACCAGCATTTTCACTTGGGATGCCGACAACCTTGACTCCCTTAGGGAACTTGGCTTCGACAAGGCGCATTATTTGCCCCTTGGCACGGATCATATGCGCTTTGCCCCGCAAACGGCGCAAGCGCGCGCGGCTTTTGCGCCTTATGGCTGGCAAAGCAGGGTTTCTTTTGTTGGCAACTCCATGCTGCACAAGGTAAACGGCAGGCTTAAGGCCGCTAACCCCTCGCAGGCCATGCGCGAAAGTTACCACGAAGTAGCAGCGGCCTTTTCTCAAAGCGAGGAGCGTTCGGTAAAAAAATTTATTGAGCGGCATTACCCGCGCCTTATGCGGGATTTTGACGCCCTCGGCGATATTGAGCGCCAGCTCAGTTACGAGACCCTCATAACCTGGGAGGCAACGCTGCAATACCGCCTCTCCTGCGTTAAAGCCACCCTGCCCTTCAACCCGCTTATTCTTGGAGATGACGGCTGGTTTGAAATACTCCCGGCGAAGTCTGGCTGGCGTTATCATAAAGAGCTTAGCTATTATGCCGAGCTGCCGCATTTTTATCCATTTTCCGAAGTAAATTTCAACTGTACCAGCAAACAGATGAAAGGGGCTGTGAACCAACGGGTTTTCGACGTGCCTGCCGCTGCTTCGTTTATTATTACCGACTGGCGCGACCAGATAGAAAATCTGTTTGAGCCCGGCAAAGAGGTAGTCTGTTATAATTCGCCTGAAGAGGCGGAGGACTTGATCCGCTATTATTTAGCCCATGCCGACGCGCGGGCCCAAATTATATCCGCCGCCCGCCGCCGCGTTTTGGCTGAGCATTGTTACGAGCACCGCATGGAAAAGCTTATCGCGGCCATGCGCGATACTTATGCCTAGCGTTAGGGTAGCCGCATGAGCAACGCAAACCCCATACTTATATTGCAAATGCAGCGCATGGGCGACCTGGTGCTTTCTTTTCCGCTAATAGGCTGGCTGAAAAGCCTGTACCCCGATACGCCCATCTGGCTGGTGGGCGAGCCGGTTTTTTACGAAGGGCTGCTCAAAATATCCCCGCCCGTAACCTACTTTGCCTATTCCGACGCGCATGCCCTGCGCAGCCGCGAGTACAGCCTGATCGTAAACCTCAGCCACAGGCCGGAGGCTGCCGCCCTCTCCGGCTCGCTTCAGGCCGGCAAACGCATAGGCCCATATATTAATGATAAAGGCAGCCTGCACATCAACGGCGACTGGCAGCTTTACCGCGCCTCCATAAGCCACAACAACAGGCATAATCTTTTTCACTGGGCGGATCTTAACGGTATGGATCTGCTTTCTTCCTCATCCATGCGCCACACCTTCTGGCCGCCTTTAAAAAAACGCAACGGCGGCAACAACGGCAAAGTTGGCCTGTTTGTAGGCGCAAGCGAGGCGGAAAAACGGCCGGACGCCGCGTTCTGGTCATATTTGGCCGCCAAGTTCATACGTATGGGCGCGCGGCCCGTATTATTGGGCGGCAAGGCGGATATGCCTCTGGCCGACGATGCCGCCAGAAAACTTGGCGCAACTTCCATAAACTTGAGCGGTAATTTTTCCATTACCGAGCTATGCACCTTTATAGGCAACCTCGACCTCCTGATTGCGCCAGATACCGGCCCAATGCACATTGCCAACTGGCTGGGCGTGCCCACCCTCAATATCTCGCTGGGCCCCGTAAATGCATGGGAGACAGCGCCCTTCTCGCCTGGGCAGTATGTATTGCGCTCTACCTTAAGTTGCGTGGGCTGCTGGAGTTGCACCCAAAAATCCGTTTTGTGCAAAGAGGCCATGCAGGCGGAAAAAGTATCCATAATAGCCCGCCTGTTGCTGGAAAACAGGCATGCCCAGCTTGCGGAAGTGGATGTGGCCCATAACCAGTTGTGGGAAACCAGACGCGACGAGTTCGGCCTGTTTGATCTGCGCCCGGTAAACGGCCACTGCCCCAGCCACCTTGGGCGCTCAAGGTTCTGGCAGTACTTTTTCGGCCTGCAACTGGGCTTTATGCCGCAAAGCGCCAATGCAAAACTGGCCGAAGCGGCAGAGGCCATGCGGGACAACAGGCTTATGCCCGTAGCCATATCCGCCGGCAGTGCCCTGTTAAAAGCCGTGCATGCGGCCTTACGCGTAAAAAATTACGCGGAGCTGCAAAAAAATGATTTCTGGCTGGCTTCGCCACCGCTGCTTCGCCCATTAAGCAGTTACATTCAATTCATGCTGCACAATGAAGATTTTTCCCCCGCCTCCATAGCCCGTTCACTTGAGTTTACCGAAGCTTTTTTGTCCTATGTTTCCGCTTAGGGGCTGTTTCTAAAAAGCGTCTTTTGCCATCTTGGCCGCGCCATTCGGTCCGGGCTGTACCCTCAGGGCACTATCCCTGCCTGGAATCGGCGCTTTCTTTGCCAGGTAATAAAACCCGTCTTTTTAGAAACAGCCCTAGGTAAGGTAATCCCCCTAAAACGCGTATCGGATTTTCGCATTTTCCCTCTTTTATCACTTTTGGCACGTTCATTGTATATTAATGTGCAAGGAGTGAAATACCATGCAATTTTTTCCTGCCGACATAGCAAACGCAGCCAACATTTTCGGATCTCAATCAAGCTCCGCGCAGGCCGTATCGTATGAAAATAGCGGAGATTCCGGCGTTTACAGCTATGGCAGCGCCACCGGCAACACCCGCACTTTTGCTGAAATATTCGATAACAACCTGCAGGAATATAATGCCGAGAACACCCCCGGCCTGCCTTTCGGTTTTCGCTCCGTACGCGACGACGGCTCCCAGATAAAGAGCGACGATCTCAACAACCTCAAGGATATACTCACCGATAACGGCGTGGACTCCGGTACGGTTGACAAATTCTTCAGCCATTTCAACGCGCTTTTTGCCGGTATTTCGGTGGGCAACTTGCAAGGCACTGTTAGCAGCATGCTGGGCAGAAAAAGCTCGCAGCTTAACGAACAGGAAGATATTGCCCTTAGCGCGCTGTTGCTGAAAATGGGCTTTGACAAAGACGAGCTCGCCCAGATTGAAGATATGGCTTTTCAGGGCCGTGGCGACAAGCTGCTGGATGCCGTGAAAGAAAAAATTTCAAAAGGCGCGTTCCAGTTTAATACCGATGAGGCCGCCCTGCTCTGCCGCGCCGCCGACCTTGACGGCGCCCTCAGCCAGCAGCTTCTGGCCATGTTTAACGGCAAATACGAAATGGAGCTTAACGCCGACAGCTTTAACAAGCTTTTCGGCAGCGCCCAGGCCGAGCTTAAGAATGCCAGGGCCGCATTAACCCAATTGCGCGATGCGCTGCCCGGCGCAATTAACGAAATGTTCGCCCTGCGCAGGCAGGAAAAAAACGCCCCCAGCGCCGATAACAGAAGCAGCCGCCTGAGCGAGCGCGCCGCTATTTTTGCCGCAGAATTAGCCACCAGCCTTGAAGATGAAGACAAAGACCAGAAGGGCAACAAGATAATCCACCGCAAGTCCGCCGCCGCGCATCTGCTGGATGCCGACGCCGAGCAGGCTGTTGCCGACGCCGTTGCCAAAACCAGACATGGCAAGATCGCATCGGCCAAAGTAGACCAGCAGGCCGAACATAATGTTGAAGCCAAGAGCGAAGCCGCCATTAACCGCAAGAGTATTTTCAATAACGAAAGCACCGCCGCTCAAGCCAATGCCGATACCAACGCAAAGGCCAGCTCCGCAAAAGATAACATGGCTGAATACGGCAAGGCCGCTAATGCCGAGGCAAAAGCCGCCGCTGAAACGGAAAACAAAATGCCCTTTGGCGAGAACCAGGGCGGCTCGCAGCGTGAAACCGGCCGCAATGATAGTCGTAACAATACATCGGACCAGAAAAACATTCTTGCCTCCAAGCTGGAAAATATAACCGGCCCCTATTTTTCCGCCCCCGGTTTTGAAACGGAAAATTCTGCCGCCTCCAGGCAACAGACCAAGGCGGCTTACGAGTTTCAAGAAAAAGTTTTTGAACAGGTGGAAAAGGGCCTGGTACGGAGCCTTGCGGACGGCGCAAAGCAAATGGTGTTGCGCCTTGATCCGCCAGAGCTAGGCAAGCTTACCCTAAGCCTTACCATGGCGCAGGGCGAGGTTAAGGCCGTTATACGCACCGAAAGCGCGGCCACCACCCAGGTTATAAGCGAGCAGCTTGCCCAGTTAAAGCAAACTCTTGAAGAACAAGGGTTCAAAGTTTCCTCCCTTGAAGTGGAAACCCGCACCAACCAGCATGCCGGAACAGACAACTGGAATGGGACTGAACAACATAACAAGCAGCAAGAACTTCAAGAAAAATCACGGTTTGTGCGTTTGGCACGCTCCAGAAACACCGAAGGCGACACTTTGGCACGGAGCATGCAACATATGGAGCAATCGGCAAGTATTTCCGCTGCCGGTTTACACATAATCGCATAAGGTTAAAGCAATGAGCAGCGTTTCAAGCATACTGGGGCAGGAAGCCACTACTACCCAGACCACCAGCAAGTATGAAGACAAGGAAATGTTCCTTAAGCTTCTGGTGGCTCAGCTTTCGCACCAAGACCCGCTGAACCCGGTTGAAGATAAAGAATTTATCGCCCAACTCGCGCAGTTCACGCAGGTTGAAGAATTGCAGAAGATGAACACCAACATGGAAGGCCTGGTATCGGCTTACGACCAGCAACAGCTTGTAAGCGCCGTTAACCTTATAGGCGCGCGCGTGGTATCCGCCGGGTACACCATAGCCAAGGTTACAGACCCGACCACAAAAGAACCGTTGGCCAACCCCTTCTTCTATGAGTTTGAAGATGAAGTCGCCACCTGCACAGTGACCATAACCAACCCCTCAACAGGGCAGGTAATGTACTCTGAACAATTGGGCGGCAAGCTCCCCGGCGAATACACCTACTCGTGGAGCGGCAAAAACAGCGCCGGGCAGCCAGTGACGGACGGCTACTACCAGGTGAGCGTAACCGCCACCAACGTCGAGGGCAAGAAAGTGCTGGTGAATACCAGCGTATACGGCGACGTGATTCGTGTGGAAAAGATAGATGACGAATACTACCTCACCCTGGCCGATGGCCGTAACGTGAAGTATGTGGACGTAACCATGGTGGGCGCGCCTACAAGCAGCGGCGGATCCTCCAATGAAAACGGCAATAATGGTGGAAACGGCTAACGCCGGAAACCAATATAGATTTTAAAACCAAACCTTTTAACCTTTAACAAGTTTAAAACCCAAATGGCATTCCCGCCAATTATGAATGCCAAGGAGAAAAGTTATGAGCCTTACCGCCAGCATGTGGACCAGCGTTTCTGGTCTTATCAACCACGGTGAAAAAATGAACGTTGTGGGCAACAACATTGCCAACGTAAACACGGTAGCCTTCAAAGGTTCCCGCATGGATTTCATGGATTATGTGAACCAGACGGTTTTCGCGGCCAACGGCCCCTCGCAGGTAGGGCGCGGCGTCGCCATAGGCGCAATTTACGGCGATTTCAGCCAGGGCGCTTTCCAAACCTCCACGGAATCCACCGACCTTGCCATTGCAGGTAACGGCTTCTTTAAAGTAAAGCCCATAAACAGCAATGAAGAATATTTTACCCGCGCCGGCAACTTCCGCTTTGATGCCGAAGGCTACCTGTGCGACCCCCACGGCTATGTGGTGCAGGGCTGGATGATAGAAACCCCCACCCCATCTTTTGCCAGCAGCACCCCCATTGGCCCCAGCAAAGGCAACGCCATAAGGGGCGTTGGGGTGCCTACGGACGTGCGCCTGGCCTCATTCAGTTGCGAGCCTTTTCATACCAGCAACATTACCATGGCTCTTAACCTGGATAAAAACGCCCCTGAAAGCGCGAAAGACTCCACCCATACCGACCCATTTTTCGCCATGTTCAAAAACTGGAACGTGGTGCAAAACGCCTCCGGCCAGATTGAGCCCCCGCTGGGCAACGACGGTTACTCCTACCCGCAAAGTATTGTGGTGTATGACGAAGGCGGCACGGCCCATACTCTTACCGTATATTTTGACAAGGTTGAAACTGATGTAACCAACCCGGACCCCACCAAGGAAATATGGGAATATGTTGTAACCATGGACCCGGCCGAAGATATTCGCACTTTCCAAGTTCCGCCCGGAAGCACGGTGCCTAGCGCCAAGCGAGGCTTGCTCATGACCGGCACGCTTACCTTTAACAGCGCCGGCCAAATGACGGATATGACCGCTTTTGTGCCTACGGAAGGCGGCGCAAACTTTGGCAACCTCAACACCTGGGTGGCTGCCCCCATATCCAGCAACGGCTACCCGATGTTTACAGCCAACTTTACCGGCCAGCCCAATGCCAGTGAAGTGTGGGATCCGGCAACCCCACCCACCATTGGCGCGCCTGGCGCCGAAAACACAAAGGTTATAGGCCGTCTTACCGAGTTCAATATGGGCATGAAGTGCACGAGCAACTGGTGGACCTTTAGCGGAACGGGCAACGAGCTTGCCAGTTCCATGGGGACAGACCCCGCCGACCTTATGGGCATGGGCACTGCGGGACAGCGTACCCAACCGGCCAGCACCTGCTATGGCAGCACCAGCGGCGGCAACTTTTACGAGCGCTACTCCAAGCAGGATGGTTACACCTACGGCGAGCTCAGCACCATTCACGTTACCGAAGACGGCGTGCTCACCGGCCGCTACTCCAACGGCGTGACTCTGGAGCTGTTCCAGATAACCCTGTACGATTTTAACAGCAAAACCAACCTGTACCGCGAGGGCGGCAACCTGTTCACCCAAACCCGCGAATCGGGCGACCCCACCCAGGGCGCGGCCAACAGCGGCAGCTTCGGCTCCATACAGGGCAACTCGCTGGAACAATCCAACGTGGACCTCTCGCGCGAATTTGTGGAAATGATTACAACCCAGCGCGGCTTCCAGTCCAACTCCAAACTGATTACAACCACAGACACCATGCTGGAAACCGTAATCAACATGAAGAGATAACAAATAGTTTAAGCATCACATAGTTACACCGAAAGGTGGATAAGGCAAAGGGGGAGGCGCTGGCGGCGTCTCCCCCTTGGTCGTTGTTAAAAAGAAACGGATCCGCGGAAAAAATTTCAAGCCGATGTAAACCTCAACGCAACACTCCGTTAACAGCCAAATCGTAAGTACTCGTAAAACGAGTGCTTACGATTTGGCTTGGTAATACCGCGCAACTGGCTGAAGCTGAAAAAAACGGCAGGCCGCGTTAGCGGCCCGCCGTATTGCTATAAAGCTTACCTACAATTTACTTGTCCACAATCAAACCGGCATCAACAGCCTGAAAACTGCTATTTTCATGCGTGTAGGTTATCGCTTCCACAACGCACTTGCCGGTCAAGTCTTCCACTTCCACAGTGTCGCTTACAGTGGAGGTAAAACCTGGGGCTGTATTGAAACCAACGTTACTAAACTTAGGCAGGTTGGCAGGCAAAGTATTCCAGTCGCCACAAACGCTCAGTACAAAGCCGTCATAAAGAGTGGTGTAGCTGGAATCTCTGTCGAGAAAACCAGGGAACACACAGCTTCCGTCTTGATTGACCACAAAACTCATGCCTGGTATTATAGTTTGACTTCCGCCTATCTTACTTCCAAAAGTAAACTGCTGTTTTATATTAAAGTTTTTATCAAACTCTATTGCAGCCATTGCCTGACCGGTAATTTCTCCACTTAATGACGATATGTTCAAAAATGCGATATACCCACCATTAGGCGTATGTCTTATTGCATTAATACCACTTTTGCTGACACTATTTGGTCCGGCAATTGCAATTTTTCTAACTGGGTTAAAATCGTTATCAAACTCGTACAATGCGAACAACGAGCTGACCAGATAGCCGGATTCGGTTTTTATTATATCGCAGATATAGTCGGTGTCCCCACCAGTGGGATGTATAGCTTTTACCAAATTAAGCTCATGGTCAAATACTATTATTCCATCTTTATGGAGATATCTGATGCCATTAATATATTCAATACACTCACCTGAAACCATTACATGATCGTTAGTTACCAAAATTGCTTTGTCTTTATGCGAGCCTATGTAGGTTTCAAATTTGATCTGCTTTATAATTTCAATATTTTCATCAAACGCCATTAATACAGCTGTAAGATTGTCCAGATAGCCATAACCAAAATATTTAATCTCACCTGAAAAGTCATCCGGCGTTTTCATTAGCCTTTTATATTGTCCTATCTGGCTCGTAGCTATTTTGTTGCAAACAACATTCATATCCTTGTCAATTGCCGTGTACATCCCGTACATTTTACTGTTCTTTGTTCCAAACCCTACGGATAAAAAACCGCCGTTATCGTATTTTTCTATCCCTCTATACTCAATACCAGCTGGCTGCCCTGCAAAGCAGGTTTGCGACAACACATTCAAGTTGTTGTCATATTTGACCAGCAAACCATCATGCTTCGCTCCGCCTTCGCCATTGTAATTCATGTAGCCAGAAACGGCATACCCTCCCTTAACCCTTACGATATCGTGGTATCTTGTATTTGTAGTTCCACCAAGCCGGAAAATATTCACCACACCCGGCCCCGGTTCAGGTTCTTCCGGCTGTTCTGGTTCTTCCGGTTCCTTTTCGCAGCAAGGGCAGTTCTCAAGACACCATTTTTTAAGTTCGCAAGGATCAAGGGTGAAGGTGATGTCTTTCACCTTCATCTTTATGCCTTCACCGTGACAATTGCAGTCGTTTTCGCAGTTACACATCTGTTCCTGTGACATAATAAATCTCCTGTTAAAGGGTTAATATATGTCTGGCACGGCGGAGCTTAACGCCGCCGATTGTCAGCAAATGGTGAGAAAATATAGGAGTAAGGCCGCCAATAGTAGGCGAATGAAAAATACGGTGAAAAACAGGCAAGGCTAGATAGATAAGGTAAACGGATTAGCAAGATCGTTCTGATTACACTGTCCCATCTGATGGAGGTTCAGCATAAATGCAAGCGTAACGATGCAAGGCCGGAGCGTGGAAAAATGTATTTGTGGGAAATAAAACTGGGTACGATGGAAATAAGAAAAGAAGTAAACAAGAATGGCGTAATTATCAGTTGGACTGCTGCACGGATTAAGCTTGTAATTTATGGAGGGTAAGGAAAAAAGGAATGGTAATTATTTCCTGCTAATTGATATTCAATTATAACATATTCTATTTTTTGTTGCAAGATATAAACATTGTTTTAAACAAAAAACATTTAAAATCTTTACTATATATCAAAAAATATTGTTACTGCTTACAAAATAGGGGCCGTAGCCCACTATTTTGTTCAACTAGTTTAAACCTTGCAAAAGCAACCTATTTCATATGCAAATTTTACCTATGCCCGCTCCGCAGGAGCAACCCATCGGGGCTGTTTCTAAAAAGACGGGTTTTGTTCCCTGGCAAGGAAAGCGCCGATTTTTGTTCAGGGATAGTATTCTGATGGTACAGCCCTGGACAAAAATAGGCGTTTGACGCAGTCCAGGGGGCAAAAGACGCTTTTTAGACCCCCCTACCGCAAGGCCTCGTCAACAGGCGTATAGCTGCCTGCAAGATTAAAGGCCTGCGCGACTGAGGCGTAGGTTATGGCCCCTTTGTGCATGTTCAGGCCCAGCTTGAGGGCGTTGTTCTCGCGGCAGGCTTTTTCCACGCCTTTGTTGGCCAGCTCCAGGCCGTAACGGATGGTGGAGTTGTTAAGGGCGTAAGTTGAGGTACGGGCATAGGCCCCCGGCATGTTGGTCACGCAGTAGTGCACTATGCCGTCCACCACATAGGTGGGCTCGCTGTGCGTGGTGGGGCGCGAGGTTTCAAAACAGCCCCCCTGATCTATGGCCACGTCCACCAGCACCGCGCCGGGCTTCATCATGGCAAGGTCCACGCGTTTGACCATTTTTGGGGCAACAGCGCCTGGCACCAGTACCGCGCCTATTACTATGTCGGCAGTTTTCAGGCCTTTTTCAAGGTTAACGCGGTCGCTGTACACCGAGGTAACGTTGGCCGGCATAACGTCGTCAAGGTATTCAAGGCGGGCAAGGTTTATATCAAGCATGGTCACGTTAGCGCCCAGCCCGGCGGCCACGCGGGCCGCGTTGGAGCCAACGGTGCCGCCGCCCAGCACCAGCACCTGAGCCGGAGCCACGCCGGTAACGCCCATGGGCAAAAGGCCACGCCCGCCTTGCGTTTTTGCGCTGTAAAACGCGCCCATAAGCGGGGCCATGCGCCCTGCTACTTCACTCATAGGTTTAAGCAGAGGCAGGCTGTTGCCGTCCTGCACGGTTTCATAGGCCAAAGCGGAAATTCTTTGGCGCAGGCAGGCCAGAGTGAGCGCTTCGTCAGCTGCGAAATGAAAATAGGTGTATATCAACTGGTTTTCGCGCATCAGCCCGTATTCCGCAGGCATTGGCTCCTTAACCTTAACGATCATGTCGGATGCGGCCCATACTTCCGCTGCGGTATCCAGAATTTCAGCCCCATGCGCGGTATATTCCGAATCGGCAATGGCGGAACCAAGCCCCGCGCCTTTTTCGATATATACCTTATGCCCGGCGGCCACGTAGGCCGAAACCGCGTTGGGGGTCAAGCCTATTCTGTTCTCGTTATTCTTGATTTCTCTGGGGCATCCTATTTTCATTGCAACTCCTGCGGCAAGGGGAACACACCCGCCATGTGGTTACGGTTAACTTAGAGCCTGAACATATAATGAAAATAATTAGTTGATTATAAAATCGAAATCAATGCCCTATGGGCGTACGGCGGCTCTTACTCTTCAATATATACGCGCGGCACGCGCGCGCTTACCATGCACACCATTTCATAATTTATAGTTCCGGCCAGTGCGGCAATTTCTTCCACCGGAAGCTCGCGGCCGCCAAACAGCAGCACTTCCGCCCCCTCTGCCACGCCCGTCATATCAGATAATCCCGTTACATCGGCCATGCATTGGTCCATGCATACGCGCCCGGCCAGGGGGACGCGCCTGCCGTTAATGGCGACCACTCCTTTATTGCCAAGGCAGCGCGGCCAGCCATCGGCGTAACCCACTGGCAAGGTGGCTATTTGCGAGGTCCGCTCCGCCACAAAAGTGCAGCCATAGCTGACGCAGGCCCCCTTGGGCACGGTTTTTAACAGCGCTATGCGGGTTTTAAAACGCATGGCAGGCTCTAGAGCAAACGGCCTGCCGGTTTCCGCCGACGGCTCCAGGCCGTAAAGGGCTATGCCCACGCGGACCATATCAAGATGGGTTTCGGGCAAATCAAGGGTAGCGGCGCTGTTGGCGCAGTGCTTTATGGAAATGTTCAGGCCGCTGCTTTGTATTTCCGCCAAAACCTTCATGAAGGATGCAAACTGCTTGCGCGTATAGCTTTTGTCGTGGCTGTCGGCTTTGGCAAAGTGCGTGAAAACACCCTCCAGATTCACACCGCGCAGGCCGGATACCCCAAGGGCGAACGCGGCGGCCTGCTCCGGCATTACCCCCAGCCTGCCCATGCCGGTATCCACCTTTATATGGGCCTTTGCTTTTGTGCTTTGGGCAAGGGCGGCGAGGGAAAGGGCCTCGGCCTGCCGCATATTGAATATGGTTTGCGTAAGCCCAAGGGCGACAACCTCGGCGTACTGCTCCGGCGGCGTGTAGCCTAAAATCAGGATTGGCAGGGAAAAACCGGCCTTGCGCAAAGCAACGGCCTCATCAAGAATAGCCACGGCGAGGTAATCGGCCCCGGCCAGCACCGCCTGGCGGGCCACCTCCACCGCGCCATGCCCGTATCCGTTGGCCTTTACCACGGCGCAAAATCTGGCTCCGGGGCGCAGCAACGACTTTATGCTCAGCATATTCCGGCGGATGGCGGATAAATTCACCTCCGCCCATGTGGGACGGCCCGTGTGCATAGCGGCTCCATAAAAATTTTATAACGGTTTCGCGCTGGCAAGGCAGGTATGCGCTGGCGGCGCGAAACGCGCTTTATGGTAAAAAGGGCGTAATTGCCAAACAGAGTGCAATATACAAAAAAATCGTCTGGAGCGATAGCGCGTCCTTTGGCCTTTAATCAGCCCGGCTGGCTGGACCTGATATAAAAATAACGACGACTCATATAATAATAACAACGCCTCCATGTAAGGGCGTGCGAGCGCGCCTGGGCCTGACACGGTAAATAGCTCATCCGCATCACGTCTTACGCCGCTAAATGGAGCGGCGCTTGCCTTTTTCGGCACCCCTCTCCAAATCCTTTAATAGCGTCAGTTATATGGCGTGTAGGGCTGGGAAAATATTTCCCACGGCCCTTTTATGAGCGGAAATTTTTGTCATCCCTCGTCATAACATACTGTTTTATTAGATATTTTTTATTTTGGCATCCTGATTGCAAAACATCTAGCAAGTTAACAACCCTCAAGGAGGAACATAAAATGTCTTTGGTCATAAACAGAAACATGATGGCTATGAACGCCAGCCGTAACTTGAGCGACAGTTACAGCCGCCTTGCCACTTCCACCCGCCGCCTGTCTTCGGGCCTGCGTGTGGGCACCGCCGCCGACGACGCGGCCGGTTTGGCGATTCGCGAACTGATGCGCGCGGAAATTGCCGGTTACAACCAGGGCGTACGTAACGCCAGCGACGCAATCTCCATGATTCAAACCGCCGACGGCGCTCTGCAGGTTATAGACGAAAAGCTCATTCGCATGAAAGAGCTTGCGGAACAGGCCGCCACCGGTACCTACAACTCCGACCAGCGCCTGATGATCGAATCTGAATACCAGGCCATGGCATCGGAAATAACCCGAATTGCAAACGCCACCGACTTCAACGGCATACATCTTTTGAACGGCCAGCTCTCCAGTTCCACCCACGATGGCACCGGACTGACGCCTACCGGCCAGTTGAAGGTTCACTTCGGCACCAGCAACAACTCGGCGGAAGACTATTACTACGTGCGCATAGGCATTGCCACCGCCTCGGCCCTTGGTGTAGGTAACCAGGCCTGGGCCAACGGCACCGACGCCCACGGCGGCTTCGCGGTATCAACCCAGTCAATGGCTCAGCACGCCTTGGACGCCCTTAACGAGGCCATTATCTCCAAGGATAAAATCCGTGCCCACCTTGGCGCGATGCAAAACCGCCTTGAAAACACCATCAGCAACCTGCAGATTATGGCTGAAAACCTGCAGGCGGCGGAATCACGCATCTCCGACGTGGACGTAGCCACGGAAATGACGGAATTTGTACGTAACCAGGTTATGACGCAGGCCGCGGTAGCTATGCTCTCCCAGGCCAACTCCCTGCCTCAGATGGCTCTGCAGCTCATCCAAGGCTAGCAAGCGTTATCGGCTGGTGCGACCAAAGACAAGCGAGGCCGGGGATTGGCCCTGGCCTCGCAAAAAGTCTTACACGCGCTTTATCGCGTTACTATCGCGCCTGCGCGTCATATTTCCGCCGCTTCATTTCGCCTGCAAATACTGCAAAGCCAGCGCCGCCACGGCCTGCTCCGCTTTTTTCATGCTGCTCCCCGTGGAAGTGAATTTTTGCCCGTCAGGCAGGGTCAGAATAACTTCAAAAAGTTTGGCGTGCTCCGGGCCAAGGCTGTTCTGCAAGGCGTATACCGGCCTCTGCTGAAAAAGCTTTTGCGTCAACTCCTGCAACCGGCTTTTACTGTCTTTGCCGCGCGTCTGTTTTGCGCTTACCTCCGGTAAACGCGGCAGCATTATTTTTTCCACCACACTTGCGGCCTCGGCGAAACCTCCATCCACAAACACCGCCCCAAGCACAGCCTCAAAGGTATCGCTCAAAAGCGCGTCGCGCGTTCTGCCCCCTTGCACCTCTTCGCCTCTTCCCAACAGCAAAACCTTGTCCAGCATAAGCTCGCGCGCAAGAGCAGCCAGCGAATCCTGACTTACCAGTTTTGAGCGCAAAGCCGTAAGCTCGCCTTCGCGAAAATCGAAAAATTCGCGGTATAAAAGCTGCGAAACGCAAAGCTCAAGCACGGCGTCACCCAAAAACTCCAGCCTCTCATTATGCCCCTCAACCCCGCTTTGCTCGTTGCTGTACGAACTATGTGTAAGCGCCAGCACCAATAGCTTGACTTGCCTGAAGTTATAGTGAATATTTGTTTGAATTTGTTCTAACATTGCTATTCCTTAATTCGAGAAAAACATGCAACTGCAGGGTTACCTGTTGCCGTTATTTAACCCTAAAAATATAGTTATTGTGGGGGCTTCTTCCACTCCGGGCAAAATCGGCAATACAGTCTTATCAAATATTATCAACGCGGGCTTTCAAGGCAAAATTTATCCTGTAAACCCTGCGGGTAACAGCATACTTGGTATGCAGTCTTTCCGCAAGGTCAAGGACATTCCGGCAAGTGAGCGGCCTGTGGATCTGGCCGTAATTGCCGTGCAGGCAACCTCCGTGGCCCAGGCGCTGCAAGATCTGGCGGAAGTTTCCACAAAATGCGCCATTATTATCAGCTCCGGCTTTAAAGAAGTAGGCGGAGCCGGGGCGCAGCTTGAAGCCGAGGTAAAATCAATAGCCGAAAAGGCCGGAATAACCCTGCTGGGTCCAAACTGCCTTGGCCTTATCAACACCCGTTCCGGCCTTAACACCAGTTTTGCCCCAGGCAACCCCAGAGTGGGCAATATCGGTTTTTTCTCGCAATCGGGCGCCCTGTGCATTGCCATGCTAGACTGGGCCAATAACGAAAACATAGGTTTTTCCTCTTTCGTAAGCCTTGGCAACAAGGCCAGCCTTGATGAATGCGACATACTCACCTACATGGCCAACGACCCTGATACAAAAGTCATAGTAGGCTACCTTGAAAGCATTGAGCGAGGGCAGCATTTTTTACGCCAGGCCCAGCTTACCACCCGGCAAAAACCCATAATTCTTTTACGGGCCGGCAGCACGGCTGCCGGAGCCAGAGCCGCCTCGTCGCATACCGGCGCGCTGGCCGGGCCGGATATGGCTTATGAGGCAGCCTTCAAGCAAACAGGCGTAATCAGGGCCAGAAGGATGGAAGAGCTCTTTCATCTGGCGCAAGCTTTTGCCAGCCAGCCGCTGCCGCAGGGGCCGGGGGTTGGCATTGTCACCAACGCGGGCGGTCCTGGCATTCTTGCGGCCGACGCCTGTGAAAAAGCCGGGCTTAGCCTCTCCAAGCTGCTGTCGGAAACTACCAACAAGCTTAAAGATTTTCTCCCCTCTTTTGCCGCGTTTTTCAACCCCGTGGATATGGCCGGAGCGGCGGACGGAACTACCACCGCGCAAACGGTGGAGACGGTGCTTGGCGACCAGCGCGTGCAGTCGCTTTTGATAATGCTTGCGCCAACCGCTCTTACTCCGGTGGAAAACCTTGCCGCGGCCATGCTGCCCGTGCTGCAAAAGAACAAAACCAAACCCGTTTTCTGCTGCCTTATGGGCGGCACGCATGTAGATGCGGCATACAAGCTGCTAAACGATGCGGGCTACCCTTGCTACCGCTTTCCAGAGCCGGCGGTTGAGGCAATTTCCGCCATGTACAAATACAGCCAGTGGCGGCAAAACCCCTTGCCCGTTGAAATAGGCTACCGCCGCGACCTTAATAAGGCCCAAAAGGTCATAAAAGAAGCCAAAGACGCCCATATTATAGAACTGGTGGAATTTCAGGCCCAAGAGCTTTTCAAGGCTTATGAAATGCCTCTGCTCAAGGCCAAGCTGGCCCGCACCAGTGAAGAAGCAGTGCAAATAGCCAAGCAGTTCGGCCAGCCGGTGGCGCTTAAAATTGCCTCTCCGCAAATTTCGCACAAAACCGATATAAACGGCGTGGTACTTGGCCTTGAAAGCCCGGCAGCCATACGCAACGCGTTTACCGAAATTACCTCGCGCGCCAGGCGCTTGCGCCGCGAGGCCTATGTGGCCGGGTGCCTTGTGCAGGCCATGGCCCCCAAAGGCTCGCGCGAGGTCATTGTGGGTTTTAAACGTACCGAGCGCTTCGGCCCGCTGGTGGTGTTCGGCCTGGGCGGCATTCATGTGGAAGTGTTTAAAGATATCGCCTGCCGCCTTGCCCCGCTATCGCTGGAAGACGTGCACAGCATGATCCGCGAGATTCGCGCTTTTCCCATACTGGCTGGCACCCGTGGCGAAAAGAGCATTAACTTTAATGCGCTGGAAGATATACTTCTCATCATGTCGCAGTTGGCGCAAGATTTTCCGGAAATTCAGGAAGCCGAGTGCAACCCCGTTCTGGTAAGCGAACAGGGCGCGGTTGTGGCGGATATACGTGTTATTCTGTCAAAATAGGAGATAGAGTTTATGGCTGCTCCAGGTCTATATATTGGTTCAACAGGCGCTTACGCGGGCAAGAACACCCTTAACATAGGCATTGGTCTGCGTTTGCAGAAAGAAGGCCTTAACCCCGGCTACATGAAACCCGTGGGCGCCATGCCTATAGAAATAAACGGCACGCAGGGCGATGAAGACGCCTTTTATGTGCAGGACGTGCTGGGCATTTCTCAACCCAGCGATTTGGTTACACCCATCATGGTCACGCAGGATTTCAAAATTCGCGCTTTTAACGGCCAGTTGGGAGAATCCGGCAAGCTCCTGCAACAAATTGAAAACGCCTACGCCAAACTTTCGCAAGGGCGCGACTTCATGCTGGTGGGCGGCTCCGGCAACATGTTTTCAGGCCGCTACTGCGGCCTTGACGCCATAACCATAATAAAACGCCTTGGGCTTAAAGCCATTGTAATAGACCGCCTTGAGCACGAGGTTAACTATGACACTCTGGTAACCATTAAAGACAGCCTTGGCGACCATCTGGCAGGCGTTGTGCTTAACTCGGTACCCGCCACCTTTTTGAGCGAAGTGGAAAACGTCATACGTCCCTTCCTTGAGCGTAATAAAATCACGGTATTGGGCGTATTGCCCAATGACCCGCTTATGAGCTCGATAAGGGCCGATACCCTGGCCGAAGGGC
Organism: Desulfovibrionaceae bacterium; assembly: GCA_031550525.1. Taxonomy (GTDB): domain Bacteria; phylum Desulfobacterota; class Desulfovibrionia; order Desulfovibrionales; family Desulfovibrionaceae; genus WRHT01. The sequence goes on along the minus strand of JAVBON010000015.1, from coordinate 15,697 downwards.
TGGGCGGGCGCGTGGTGGCGGCCCAGCGCAGCTCTGAAAGAATGGTGGAAAACTTTCTTATAGGGACCATGCAGGTGGAAAATTTTATGACCTATTTCCGCCGCGTTTCCAACTCCGCCGTCATTGTTGGCGGCGACCGCGCAGACGTGCAACTGGTGGCGATTGAGGGCAACTGCTCCTGCCTTATACTTACAGGCAACCTCTACCCCAACGACATAATCCTTTCACGGGCTGACGCGCTGAATGTGCCCATTATCATGGTGCGTGACGATACTTACACCGTGGCGAAAAAAATGGAACGCATGCTGGGCAGGCACAAGTTGCGTGACGCCATAAAAATAAGCCAGGCAGCGCAAATGATTAGCTCAAACCTTAACTTCGCGGCCATACGCGAGGCTGTTGGGCAGTAAAAAAATACCGGAAACGGGCGCGAGGTTGTGTTTTATTTCTGTATAAGGCGGGCAATGCTGCCCGCCTTATACTTTGAACATTAGAGCATTTTAACTTTGAAAAAGTTAAAATGCTTGGTTGCCCCCCAAGGGGACACCCGCAAGCGAGCAGCGCAGCGTGCCTTTAGCAAAGCCACTTCGGCTTTGCGTGTACGATAAAAGAGTGCTCCAGCCTTTATGCTTTTTTAGAGTAACGTATTTTACGTTTTTTAAAAAAATATAAAAAGTCAAAGTTAAAATGATCTAAGCAAGATAAACATGAACGCTTCAAAAACATCTCTCCCCTCCTCAGCTTTATTGCCGGTGCTGCCTTGGGTCGCGCTGCTCTGCCTGATGTTTTTCATCAACTATACGGCGCGCTCCATATCCGGCCCGCTGCTTGTATATATTGAACAGGATTTGAGCCTGGACCACTCGCAATCCACCGGCCTGATGATGTTTATGTCGCTGGGCTTCACACTCAGCCTGGCCTTGTCCAGCTTTGTAGTTTCACGCGTAATACCGCGCCGGGTAATAGCTTTTTCGGCCATGGCCATGGGTTTGGCCCTTTTTGCCATGGCGCAGGGGCACAGCCTTACGTACCTGCGTTGCGCGATATTTATGGTTGGGGCCTCGTCAGGGCTTTACTTCACCTCCGGCATGGCGGGCATGGCCTCGCTGGTGGGCAGGGAAAGCTGGAGCAAGGCCATAGCCTTGCACGAGCTGGCGCCGCCGTTAAGCTTTATTATGGCCCCATTAATAGCTGAGGCAGGCATACATTTTTACGGGTCGTGGCGTGGGGCTTTTTTGTTATGGGGCATTTGCTGCGTTAGCTTGGGCGTGGTATTTTTGCTGCTGTTTCGCGGCGGCAACCAGACAACGGACCGCCCGTCGTGGAGCGGGCTGAAGGAAATATTCAAAAACCCTCTGGTCTGGTTTTTCTCCTGGTGCTTTTTGTGCGGCATAGCCGGAGAGTTTGCGCCGTTTAACGTGCTTTCGCTCCATCTTACGCTTGAGCGTGGCTTTGACGCCGACAACGCCAACAAGCTGCTTTCAGCAACCCGGCTGCTTTCTCCAGCCGCCGTGGTGCTGGGCGGCATTCTCACCCCGCGCATGGGCAACTGGCGCTCCATGCAGCTATTTTTTGGCCTGCATGGCTTGTGCCTTATAGGCCTGGGCCTGCCGCCGCTGGCCGTTGCCCTGCCTTGCATGTTTTTACAGCCGCTGCTGCCGGCCTTTGCTTTTCCGGCTATTTTTTCATTATTGGCAGCATCTTTTCCCGTGCGCCAACACCCGACGATTTTAGGGCTGACCATGCCTTTGGTGGCTTACATTGGTTCCGGCCTTGCTCCAAAATTTCTCGGCTTGCTGGGCGACAACCTCAATTTTTCAGCCGGTTTTATAGCTTTGGGCTGTATAAGCCTGGCAAGTCTCCCTGCCTGCGCTTTGTTAAAGCAAAAGAACAACTCCTAAATCAGCCTGTATCAATGTGTCACAACATGCACTTGACCATCATGTAAAAACATGATGGTTAAACACATAGTCACAAAATAATTCCTCAAGGCATTAAACCGTTATAAGTTACAGGCATGCAGTACAAGCTACCGGACTGGCTGAAAGCGCGAATCAGCGCCGCCAAACTTACCGAAGCGCACAAGCGCGTCGTAAAGGCGCTGGCGGTTGATCCTGATGATTTTCTATGCGTCAGTGTGCAGGAGTTTGCCGCGAAAGCTGGCGTTTCTCCGGCAACCATAACCAGGCTTACGCGCGTGCTGGGTTATGACAGCTATGCAGAATTTCAGCAGGACATGAAAGAGCGCATTTTCCAACCGCAAATAACCGCGCCTTTTCTGAGTAACCCTGATGCGGCAGCCAATTCCAGCAATTTGCTAAGGCGCGTGCATGATGCGGAAACGGATGAGCTGGAAAGAAACCTCAAGCTTATAGACGCGGCATCGTTTAGTGAGGCCGCGCGGCTTACAGCCAGAGCGGAGCATGTGTACCTGGTGGGTTTTGGCTCTTCCGTGGCTCTGTTGCGTTTTTTGCAGCATCGGCTAATGCAGATGGGACTTAATGTAATTGATATGACTCAGGTTTCGGAACTGAATATGCTGGCGGAATATTCGGTGCATATTGACGCGCGACGCGATGTGATAATAAGCATAAGCTTTTGGGGTGTATACGGCACAATAAGCCACCTGCTGCGCTTTGCCAAAGCCTTTGGCATACCGAGCATCGCTTTTTCTGAAAACCAGCAGTCGGAAATAAGCCGTTTATCCAACTACCGTGTGCCCATAAAAAGGGCTGTCATAAACGAATTCCACTCACTTTCGGTGCCCATGAGCGTACTAAACCTGTTCACCATGCACATTGCGCGCCACAAGGCCCCGGCCAAACCGTCAATAACCAAACGCCTGCTCTGGTTTAAAAGGTATAACGAATCGCGTAAGCGCTAGGGGCTGTTTCTAAAAAGATGGATTTTGTTCCCTGGCAAGGAAAGCGCCTATTTTTGTCCAGGGATAGTACTCTGATGGTACGGCCCTGAACAAAAATAGGCGCTTGACGCAGTCCAGGTGGCAAAAGACGCTTTTTAGAAACAGCCCCTAGCTTTGACTTGGGCATATGCGATACATTCATGCCGCTGGCGGGCATAGAGCCGCTTGCGCTCAAAAAGGCTTATATACCCACTGCGACGCTGGTTTTCATGAATTTTGCAAAAAACATTTTGCAGTGCAGGCCCAGGCGCTGACAAAACTTGTACGCATTCAGCCCCACACTTAAACAATTTAATATGCGAACGGTGATTCAGATGAATACAACTGTGAATTATGCCAGACAACTTGACGCGGACGATGTTTTAGCCCATTTCCGCCGCCGTTTCTACCTGAATGAAGGCTGCATATACATGGATGGCAACTCCTTGGGCCTTATGTCCAAAGACGCTGAAGAAAACGTCTTGCGCGTAATGAGCGAATGGAAAACCCTTGGCATAAACGGCTGGCTGGATTCAGACCCGGCATGGCACTTTTATGGCGAAACCCTGGGCAAGGCCGCCGCAGCCCTGGTGGGAGCGGACCCTTCCGAAGTGTGCATGGCTGGTTCCACCACGGTCAACCTGCACGGCATGATGGCCACATTCTTCCGCCCGCAGGGAAAGCGCACTAAAATTCTGGCTGATGAGCTTAATTTTCCTTCCACTCTATACGCCCTGCAAGGTCAGTTAACGCAACACGGGCTGGACCCTAAAGAACACCTGATACTGGTAAAAAGCCGCGATGGTCTGGCGCTTGAAGAAGAAGACATCATTGCGGCAATGAGCGACGAGGTGTGCGTGGCAGTTCTGCCCGGCGTGCTATACCGCAGCGGTCAACTGCTCAATCTGAAGCGCCTTGGAACCGAAGCGCGCGAGCGCGGCATCATCATTGGCTTTGACTGCGCGCATTCGGCCGGGGCGGTGGCGCACAGCTTTTCGGATGACGACATCGATTTCGCAACCTGGTGCAGTTACAAACACCTTAACGGAGGCCCCGGCGCCCCCGCCTTTCTTTTTCTTAACCGCCGCCACTTCGGTCGCTTCCCAGGCATGGCTGGCTGGTACGGCTCGGTAAGGGAAGAGCAGTTTAACATGAACCCATGGTTTAACCACGCCAAAAGCGCCTCCGGCTGGCAAATTGGCACACCGCACGTGCTTTCTGCCGCGCCACTTTTCGGCACGCTAAAAATCTTTCATGAGGCCGGTATGGACAGAGTAAGAAAAAAATCGCTGGCTCTTACCGATTACTTCATGGCGCTGGTGCGCGCCAACCTTACAAAATACGGCTTTGAGCTGGGAACGCCGGAAGCGCATGAGCGGCGCGGCGGGCACGTGGCCCTGCTGCACAACGAGGCGTGGCGCATTTGCTGCGCTTTAAAGGCCAAGGGCGTAATACCGGATTTCAGGCCAGACAACGTTATAAGAATAGCTCCCGTGGCCTTGTACAATACCTTTGAGGAAGTATGGCGCGTGGTTGAAATATTGGCCGAAATAGCCAAAAACAAAGAATATGAAGCCTTTGCCGCAGAACGAAGCATGGTGTCGTAAATTTGCGTGTCACCGCGCTATCAGCCGCTCTTACGGCAAACCACCGCTCCGAAAAACCGTTCTGGCATATTTGTGTAGAATACACGGCGCGTACGCAATGGTTTGAAGCATCCAGACCGGACTGAAAAACACCGGCTAACCTTTTGTTGCAATATGCCGGCGCAATATAAACTTTTAAGCCAAACGGTTTTTAACACCATAAAAATCCGTGTATGCATGCAACATTAACAGAAAATTAACACAGTAATTATAGTATGCTACCATAGCCATGTCTCAATCATTCGCTGATCTGGCAAAGCCAAAATGAAAAACCGGCGCACTCCAAGCTGCGCCGGCTTTTTTCTTTTTTTAAAAGGTATTTGTTATTCCGAAGTGGCTGTAGCCAGATGCCCCGGCAAATCGGCCTCGGCCCCAACGGAACGCATAACTTCAAGCACGGACTGGATCTGGCGGAGTTTTGCCATAACCTGGTAAAGCTGCACGGTATCCTTAACTTCCACCACCAGGTCTATTTCAGATTTTCCGTCCACATTGGAGCGCATATTGCCTGAGTCTATGTTAACGCCTTCTTTCAGCAAAATGCCAGCCACATCAAACAGCACGCCCTTGATGTTTTTGGATACGATATGAATGCGGGTGGGAAACGGCTTTTCAAGCTCGCCGTCCCAGCTTACGCTTAAAAGGCGCTCCGGCTCGGCGGAGAGAACGGCGGGACAATCGGCCGTATGTATGGTTATGCCGCGCCCACGGCTGATATAGCCTATAATATGGTCGCCGGGCACGGGGTTGCAGCATTTGGCAAAGCGCCGCATTATGCCGGTGCCGCCGGAAATGACTATGCTCTCGGCCTTGCGCTCTTCGGCTGTTTTGGCTGCTTGGGCCGCATGCAGGGCGGCGTTTTGCTCGGCTTCGGCGCTGGCGACGTTTTCTTCCTCAAGCGGGTGGCCCAGCAGTTCTTTTATAAAGCGCACCACCTTGCGCGGCTGTATGTGTGAGTAACCCACAGAGGAATACAGTTCCTCAAGGTTTTTGACCCTGAACTCCTCAAGCAGCAGGGCAAGATCGATTTCCTTAATGGTTTTTTGGAAGTTAAAATTGAAACGGCGGGCCTGTTTATCCAGAATGTCACGCCCGAAGCTTATGGAGCGCCCGCGCTCTTCGGTGCGTATGTAATGCTGTATGCGCGATCTGGCCTTGGCGGTTTTTACAAACTTTAGCCAGTCGCGGCCTGGGTGCCTGTTGGGGTCGGTAATAATTTCAACGTAATCGCCGCTTTTAAGGGGTGTGCTCAAGGGCACCAGACGGCTGTTAACCTTGGCCCCGGCGCAATGGTCGCCCACCTTGGTATGCACCTGATAGGCGAAATCCACCGGCGTGGCTTCTTCCGGCAGTTCCTTTACCTCGCCCTGCGGCGTGAACACGTAAATTTCATCTTTGAACAAATCAAAGCGCAAGGTACGCAAAAACTCCTTGGAATCGTTCTCCACTTTCTGCCAGTCAAGCATTTCGCGCAGCCACGAAAATTGCCTGGCGTCCTTGGCTTTTATGCGGCTGCCTTCTTTATACAGCCAGTGCGAGGCCAGGCCGTTTTCCGCCAGACGGTCCATCTCTTCGGTACGTATCTGAATTTCCATGCGCTCGCCGCGCGGGCCGACCACGGTAGTGTGGAGGCTCTGGTACATATTGGCTTTGGGCATCGAGATATAGTCTTTAAAACGGCCCGGCACCGGCCGCCACTCAGAGTGTACCAAGCCCAGCACCGCGTAGCAGTCTTTGCTTTCGTCAACTATTACCCTGAAGGCGATAATATCGTGCATGTCGTCCAGCTCGGTATTCTGCGACTGCATTTTACGATAAATGCTGTAGTAATGCTTTATGCGGCCCTTGACGGCGCCTTTTACACCGTTATCCACAATCATTTTTTTCAGCAGATCTATTACTTCAGATATATAGGCGGTATCAGAGGCCTTATGCTTTTCAATCCATGCGTCAATATGGGCGTAGGCATCGGGCTTGAGATACTGAAAACTGAGATCTTCCAGTTCCAGTTTAAGGCGGTGCAGGCCAAGGCGGTTGGCCAGCGGGGCGTAAATATCCATTGTTTCCTGAGCTATGCGCACCTGCTTTTCGGGCTTCTGAAACTGCAGGGTACGCATGTTGTGCAGGCGGTCGGCCAGCTTTACAATAAGCACGCGAATATCTTCGCTCATGGCCAGAATCATTTTGCGTATGTTCTCGGCCTGCTGCTCTTCTTTGCTGTCAAAGGCAATCATGCTTATTTTGGTCACGCCGTCCACTATGTCGGCCACTTCCTCGCCAAACTCCTCATCCACCTGCTCGATGGTGGTATGGGTGTCTTCAACCGTATCGTGCAGCAAACCAGCTATAATGCTGGCGTCGTCAAGGCGCAGCCCTGCCAGGGTATCGGCCACGGCCAAGGGGTGGGAAAGATACGGCTCGCCTGAAAGTCTGGTTTGCCCCGCATGCAGAGCCGCAGCAAAAACGTAGGCCTTGCGTATGGCTTCAATGTCGGCATCGGGTCTGTAAGATGCTATTTTATCCAATATATCTTGTATACGAATCATGGCTGCAAAAGATTCCTGTATAATTGTTGATTGGCTGGCACCCACCACTCCGGCAAGTTATGCTCAATACCCATTACCGGCACCGGTTCAAGACCCTTAAAGCGCTTGCTTATTGCTGAGAAACTGTAAGGAACGTAAAAAAAGCTGTAAGGCTGCTCGTCGTGCAAAATTTCTTGTATGCGATCGTAGCATTTTTTACGCACGTCATCGTTAAAGGTGCTGCGGCCTTCTTCAATAAGCTCGTCCACCTCGGCGTTACTGTACCCTATAAAGTTAAGCCCGCCGGCGAAACTGTTGGAAGAATGCCACACGCTGTGCAAATCCGGGTCAAGCGTGCTGCTCCAGCCCAGAATAAGCGCATCGAAAAAACCTTTATTTAAAAAATCGTTTAAAAAGGCCGCCCATTCAACAGCGCGTATGTTAGCCGTTATGCCCAATTTCTTCAACTGGCTCTGTATGATCACGGCAATTTTGGCGCGCTGCTCGTTACCCTGATTAACCAGTATGGTAAATTCGAAAGGCTGGCCGTCTTTTGTCAGCAGACCGTCCGCGCCCTTGCGCCAACCGCATTGGGACAGCAGGGCCGAGGCTTTTTCAAGGCTGTATTCGTAAGGCGCTATCTTATCGTTGTAAAACAAGGTTCCGGGCGTATACGGGCCGATGGTGGGTATGCCCTGGCCAAACAACACACCGTTTATAATATCATTTTTGTTTATGGCGTGGGCAAAAGCCTGTCTTATGCGCTTGTCGCCGAACAGCGGGCTTTTCAGGTTAAAGCCCATAAAAGTATACCCAAGGCTCAAGTATCTGTATACTTCATACTTTTGGGAAAAAGCCGGATTATCTGTCTGATACACGTATTGCTGGGGTGTAAGGCCCATGGCGTCTATCTTGCCCGCCCTCAGTTCCAGAAACATGGTAGTGAGATCGGGAATAACGCGTATTACCACGCCGTCAAGGTAGGGCCTGCCTTTAAAATACTTGTCGTTGGCTACCAAGGTAAGCCTGCTGCCAGGCTGCCAGCTTTTAAGCTTGAAAGGCCCACTGGTAACCGGGTTGCGCCTTAGAGGCGTGGTGTGCAAATCCTGCCCTTCCAGAGCGTGCTTTGGCAAAATATCAATCATCCAGCTAATTAATGCTCTGGCATAAGGCTTCTCATAGGTTGCCTCAAAGGTGTACAGGTCTATTTTTTTAAATTCCTTAACCCGTTTATAATCGCCGGCATAAGCCGTGGGGGTGTTTTCGTCTATCATCAGGCGGTAGGTAAACTCCACATCGTCAACGGTGAGCGGGCGGCCGTCCATCCAGCGCAAATCTTTACGCAAAACAAAGCGCAGCCTCAGGCCCTCGTCCAGCACTTCATAGGATTCAGCAGCGTATGCCTCTATTTCCAGCGCCTTATTATATCTTATCAAATTCACGTACATACGCCCGGTGGCCTGGCTGGAGGCCGAATCAGAGCTTAATGCCGGTATAAGGTTGCTGGGCTCGCCTATACTGCCCTCAACTTTAATATCCCCGTAGTCAGGAAAAAAGTTACTTTTATTGTTGAAATTTAACGTTTGTGTGGTATTGTTTGCTAACGCGCATTTTGCGCCTACAGCAGAATCTGCGGCATGCGCCGCAAAGCAACACATTGTAATAATAGCTAAAACATACACAATTTTTTTTCTATAACTTGGCATATTCAATTTGTATGGTTGAACGTTGCGAATTTATTAATTTCTGATAGCATGCAGAAATTGTTTAATAATTCATAATCAATATTACATATGTAACAGCATGTAACTAAAGAGAACATAAACTTTAGAACATCTTTTACCGCTCAGGTGAAACGTATAAAAAACGGCGTTTCCCATTGCAGATGTGTTTTTACCGCCGTTTTGGCAATGATTATGCACCTTGGCGGATTATTTTGTGTTACCAGAGTTTTGCAAACTTGTGAACCTGATGATTATCAACCCCTCAATATCTTTTACCTGCAAGCGCCTATGAGTAACAACCCTGAACACGACAACACAGCCGCTGATCTCTTGTTTAATTTTTTACAAGATGCGGTGCCCGAGTATATTTTTGACGATGCCAGAAATCTGGCCTCCAATGAGTATGCCGTCAAGTCCGGTATTAAACGCGATGGCAATTACTATGAAATTTCGGGCAATATTCAGGAAGAAGACTTTCAAAATTACGGACCCAAAATCTCACTTTCGCTGGCCGAAAAAGCCGTATCACATACCTGCAATTGCAATGCCGACAGTTTTGGCGGCCCTTGCAGGCACATAGCCGCTTTGGCCTTGCGCGCGCAAAGCCAGTTAAGAACAGAAACACATAATGAGCAGGCTGTTGAAATCCCTCCCAATACTGAATGGCGGCAAAGCTTCCGCAACTTTTTTACTGTTGAGATTGAACCGGAATCAGGTAAGCATTACCTGATTATCCGTTTTTTTCCGGAACCGGGCCGTTTACAGGTAGAGCTTTTTCGCGCCAGACAAAACAAATCTGGCCTTTCCAACGTGCATACGGAAATTACGCTGGAGCAGATTATTGAAAACCCCGAATGGTGCGAGCTCTCGCCGGATCTGCCCGCTTTAGCCAAACTTATAGGCCAGAGCATGGATTATTACGGGCACAGGGTAACCATACCAGACGGTCTGGTATCGTGGTTTCTATGGAGCATTCAGCGTGAACACTACCTTATGTGGCAGGAGACGAATACTTACTGCCACGTTTCAACCAGCGCCATTTCCCTAAAGCTCCACCCCGAGCTGGATAAAAACAACTCCCTTACCTTCAGCGTATTTTTGCACCGCAACGGCAAAACCATGCAGGTTGAGCCCGACAACACTTTTCACGGGCAAAAACCCATGTGGATTTGCTGGAAGCAGGGCTTTTACCCCGTAATAACAGCGCTGGAAACAAGCCTGATTCAAGACCTGGCCCAAAACCCGCCTACCGTGCCGCAAAAGGATCTTTCCGAATTTCTGGATCGGGTCTGGACCAAACTGCCCTCTTCCGCCCTTTACGATGAGGAAGACTTTCTCAAAATCATGGAGCCGGTTTTCATGCCGGCCGAATACAAGCCCAAATTGTTTCTGGATGAAGAAGGAAGCCTTCTTACCATGCAAATCCAGAACATTTACGAAACCGCCCACGGCGAGTTTATAATAAACGGCCCCAACCCCGATTTCCGCACCGGCGGCTATAGCTATGAAGGCAACACCTACCTTGTGCACCGTCAGCACGAGCTGGAAGCGCAACTGATAAGCACCCTGGTTGAAATGAAATTTCAACCGCGTTCTTCCAAACAGTGGTTTCTTGAGCCTGAAGACGCCATTAACTTTTTGCTGGACGCCTACCCCAAGCTGGTGGAAAAATTTCGCGTTTACGGCGAAAAGGCTCTCAGCCGCTACAAGGTGCGCCTGTCGCAGCCTGTTATCAACGCGGTGGTGGAGAGCAACGAAAAAGAAAAATGGTTCGATCTCAAAATCGATATTCAATACGACGGCCAAAGCGTGCCTTTGGAAAAAATCTGGAAGGCCTGGCTGGAAGGCAAGCGCTACACCCAGCTTAAAGACGGTTCGTATACCAGCCTGCCCGAATCGTGGCTGGAAAAAATCGCCCACAAGCTGCAGGCCCTTGGTCTTGACCCCTCCGGCCCGCCCAAAACAACCTTCAAACAGTTTGAAGCCCCTGTGCTGGACAGCCTGCTGGACGAAATGCCCGGCGCTCAAACCGACTCCTTCTGGAACACACTGCGCAGTAAAATACACAACTTCAAACAAATTGAACCTGTTGAAACCCCCAAAGGCTTGCAGGCAGAGTTGCGCGCCTACCAGCAGCAGGGCGTTTCTTACCTTAACTTTCTTAACGAATATGGCTTTGGCGGCATTTTGGCGGACGAAATGGGCCTGGGCAAAACCGTGCAGACCCTTACCTTTTTGCAGCATATGATTGAAAAAGGGCATGACGGACCCAACCTCATAGTTGTGCCCACCTCCGTGCTGCCTAACTGGGAGCGCGAAGCTGAAAAATTCGTGCCCAGCATGCGCAAGCTGGTAATTTACGGCAACAAGCGCCAAAGCATGTTCAAAAAGATTGACCAGACCAACCTGGTTATGACCACTTACGCCTTGCTGCGCCGCGACCTTGAAGAACTGCAGAAGTTCGAGTTCAACAGCATTATTTTGGACGAAGCCCAGACTATAAAAAACCCCAACACCATTACGGCCGTATCGGTACGCAGCATAAACGCCAGACTGCGCATATGCCTTTCCGGCACACCCATTGAAAACAACCTCTTTGAGCTTTGGTCGTTGTTCGAGTTTCTCATGCCTGGCTTCCTTGGCGCGCAAAACGCCTTTCAGCGCGGTGTGGTCAAGCCCATTAAAGACGGCGACAACGACACCCTCGACTTTTTGCGTACCCGCGTAAAACCCTTTATTCTGCGCCGTACCAAGGCCGAAGTTGCCAAAGACCTGCCGCCGAAAATCGAAAACATCACCTACTGCGGGCTGGAGGAAGAACAGGCCGAGCTTTACGCCATGCTTGCCAAAAAGCTCAAGGAACAGGTTATGTCTACAGTAGATCAAAAAGGCATGGCCAAAAGCCAGATGTCCATTCTGGACGCCCTGCTCAAGCTCCGCCAAATCTGCTGCCACCCGCGCCTGCTAAAAATAGACCTGCCCGGCGTGCATACCAACCTGCCCTCGGGCAAGTTTGACGCCTTTAAAGATATGGTTACGGATATTGTGGAAGAAGGCCATAAGGTGCTGGTATTCTCACAATTCGTGCAAATGCTGCATATTATACGCAACTGGCTGCAATTGCAGGAAATACCCTTCGCTTATCTGGACGGCGCAAGCAAAGACCGCTTTGATCAGGTAGACCGCTTCAACAACTCGCCGGATATTCCCATATTCCTTATTTCCCTCAAGGCTGGCGGCACCGGCCTTAACCTGACCAGTTCGGATTACGTCATTCATTACGACCCGTGGTGGAACCCGGCTGTGGAAAGCCAGGCCACCGACCGTACGCACCGCATAGGCCAGACCCGGCAGGTGTTCTCGTATAAACTGATCTGCCAGAACACCGTTGAAGAAAAAATACTGCAGTTGCAGGAGCAGAAAAAAGGCGTGGCCGAATCAATCATACCAGGCCACAACTCCTTCCGCTCCCTCACGCGCGACGATTTGGAAATGCTGTTTGAGGTGTAGTTATGCCGCTTTGGTTAAGCCGCACACCCACTTGACCAGGCAACATTATTGAGAATACGCTTTGGCAGAGTATTAGGGAGAAGAAAAACTTCTCCCTCTTTTTTCACTTTTATATTACCGTGGCCCCGATGCAGCCATGGGTTAAAACAACCTGTGGCATAACATCGCATCGTATTCGCAATTAACTTATTAAACTAAATGACAAAACCACATGTTTAAACTTACCTCCACTCCCAAGCATTATACCCTTGATCAGGATAAAGCCGTAAGCCCGGCGGAAACTGTGAAAAAAGTAAAGGAAAGGTTGGCGGAACTGAATATTGAAATACTCTCCGCTGTAAAACGCGTGGATAACGGCCGCCTTGATATTCCGGTTTTTCTGAGCGTGGCTGGCTCCGGCGCGCGCATGTTCATGCCCACGCGCAAACAAATGGGCAAGGGCGCCACCCGCGACCAGGCCGAGGCCTCGGCCGTTATGGAGCTTATGGAGCGCTACGGTTTTTTTACCTTCTGGAAGCGCGACCCGCACGCCTTTGAAGGCTCGTGGAGCGAGGCCAAAGCCCACTTTGGCGACAAGCTCATTAACATAAGCGAAATTATAAAATCAGTGCGGGATGCTGGAACGGCGGACCAGGCCGCGCAGGCCCTTGACCTTATCAAATGGAAGTTTTTTCCGGTATTGCAGGTGGGAACGGAGCAAACCGTGTACGCCCCGTTGGAATGGTTTAAAAAGCTGGGCGAGTTTAATGGCTCCTCCGCCGGAAACACCGATGCGGAATCTGTGATGCAAGGCGCTTGCGAGCTGGTGGAGAGGCATGTTTGCTGCATTATAGATGAAGCCGGACAGCCAGTGCCTACTATAGCCCCAGAGAGTATTGATGACCCTGTGTTAAGCGGACTTTTGCAACGTTTTCGCGGCAACGGGATAATCCTGCTGCTAAAGGATTTCAGCCATGGTCTCCCCGTGCCTACCGTTGCGGCGCTGGCCTTTGACCCTGCGACCTTCCCTGAAAAATCCGAAATAGTATATACGGCCGGAACCGCCTCCAGCCCGGCCAAAGCGGCCATTCGCGCCGTTACCGAGGTTGCGCAGCTTGCCGGCGATTTTAACAGCGGGGCCTGCTATGAGGCCTCCGGCCTGCCCAAATACAGCCAGTTTCAAGATATAGCCTGGCTACAGAAAGGCCCTGCCGTCCCCCTAGGCTCCCTGCCCAGTCTGGAGGCTGACGACGTGCTTGCGGAACTTCGCGCGTTATGCTCCGGTCTGGCCGGGCAGGGGTTTAATCTGTATTCTGTCGATACCACAAACCCCGATACCAAAGTACCCACGCATTACAGCTTTGTGCCCGGTTTTCGTTTTCGCGAGCGCGACGTTAACGCTTCGGTGGGTCTGTTTGTCGGGCGCATTCTGGCGGAAGAACATTCCGATGCCGAAGCGGAAGCCGGTTTGGCAAAATTGGAGCGCATTTACCCGCAAACTCATTATCTGCCGTTTTTCAAAGCCATGCTGGCCATGAATAAAGGCGAGGCCGAAAAGGCCGCCCTGCTCTTCGCGCAGGCCGAGCCCCTGCAGCCGGACAAAGAATCTAAGGCGCTGGCCGCCTTTTACCAGGCCTATGTGCTTACGGGGCTGGAACGCTGGGCGGAAGCCCTGCCAATATTGCGCCGCGCGGTGGAGTATTGCCCTGAAATGAAGGAATACCACAATCTGGCCGGGGTTTGCTGCTACAAGCTGCAAAACTATGCCGAAGCCGCGCGATATTTTGAATATATAGTGCGGCATCTGGATAAAGGCTCGGTAATGGATATTGCCAACCTTGGCGTATGCAACAAATTTTTGGGCAATAAAGAGGCTGCCGCCCATTATCTTACGGCAGCCATTGAAATTGAGCCGGGCCTGGAGTTTGCCCGCCGCCACCTTGAAGACCTGCTTAAATCGTGAACAGCAATATAACTGCGGCACTCTTTGACTTTGACGGCACCCTTGCGCGCCTGACCATTGATTTTGCGCAAATGCGCAAAATAACGCTGAAGGGATTATCCGGCCTGCTGCAAATACCGGCGGAGGCTTTAAACCGGCCGCAAATGCCGCTTATGGAAAACGTATACGCCCTGTGCGCCGCATACCCGCAACAGGCTGCGGCAATAAATTCTCTTACCGAGCAAATTGTAAGCGAATTTGAAGTAAAAGCGGCCCAAAATAGTGAGCTTTTCCCTTTTACCCTGCCGCTGCTTGAAAAACTGCGTAATGCGGGTATGCGTTGCGGCATAGTAACACGTAACTGCCGCGCGGCGGTGAAAACGGTTTTTCCGGAACATGCGGCCTTTTGCCACTGCCTGTTCAGCCGGGGCGACGTGCCGGCGGCCGAGCTTAAACCGCACCCGGCCCATCTGTTGCGGGCCTTGGCAGCCATGGGCGCGGAGCCGCAAAACGTAATTATGGTGGGCGACCACCCCATGGACATAACTGCCGGAAAAGCAGCCGGATGCATCACCGGTGGCGTGCTTTCAGGCAATGCGGATATGGCGAAAATGCGCCTAGCCGCTCCTGATTACCTGGCTGAAGACGCCTTGCGGCTTTTTGAGGTGCTTGCACTGTAAATAAATACTTTTTGAAAAGACGGTATTTTTGTAAAATACTGCCGGGTTAACCATGAAAAATAATTGGATTGATAGCTACTGCCTTACAAAAAAAGGTTCCCAAAAAAACTTTAAGGAAGAATGGGAAGCCACCCTCTATACGGTTTGCGGAAAAATGTTTGCCATGCATGGTAAAGATAGCAACGGCAAACCAATTATCACCCTTAAACTGGAACCCGGCTATGGCGCGCAACTGCGCATGGAGTATAAAGACATCACTCCAGGCTACTATATGAACAAATTGCACTGGAACTCCGTATCCCTTGACGGAGACGTGCCGGAAGCTATGCTTAAAGAAATGATCGATGAATCGTACGATATCCTGCTTCATTCTTTGCCCAAAAAATTGCAAAAAGAATTAGGCGGGCCAAATAAAAAAAACGCTTCGGGGCCTTCAATCCCGAAGCGTTTTTGCTTGCGGCCCTTGGCCGCGCCATTGTTAAATTAAAGAATGCTCCACCCTCCTTTCGTCCCGTGACGTTTGCTTGCGGATTGCTCCGTTTTCTCCGCCCTTAGTCCCATTTTCCCAGCAGCCTTCATGCACGTTGGCCCCAGACGCGGAATAAAAGGCGGCAGCCTGTTCTAAAATTTTCGCGCAAAAAAGCCGGGGCCGCGCTTATCACGCGGCCCCGGCTGTATTGGCAAAAATATATAAATAAAACAATAACGGAACCGCGTTTTGCTAAAGCCAAAAAAACCAAAGAAAAATTAATTTGCGAAAAAAAGGTTTTAGGTATGGTTAATGTATTC
>JAVBON010000014.1:0-191286 GCA_031550525.1 Desulfovibrionaceae bacterium | reverse complement strand
CCCGGAGTAAATTGCTTTTATGCTTTTTTATGTGGGGGGCTTCTCAAATGTTGTATGTGGGTTCTTAAATTAGGGGTGGCCTTGTTGGGGGGGCTTAAAATTCGGGGGGGGGGGGTTTTATGTTTTTGTTTCGGGGCGGCTGCGCAAATTTTGTAAGGGCGTGCGCACTTTCGGGTTGGCCTTGTGGGTGGGGCTTAAAAAGCGGGGCGGGGGCGTTTTATGTATTAAACCGCGCCCGGCTGGCAGATAATTTATATTCTCACCTGCAGTTTGTCCACAAGGTATTTTGCCACCTTGTCGCGCACCTTGTCCACCTCGTGGTCCTGCAAGGTTCTGTCGGCATGGCGGAAGGTAAGGCGGTATGTCAGGTTACGCTCTTTGGCGTTTTCCGGCTCGTAAAGGTCCACCATTTGCACGTCTTGCAGGTGGTCGGCTTTGGCCGCGCGTATGGCGGACGCAATGACGCCAGATTCCAGCCCCATGGGCGCTATTACCGTAATATCGCGGCGCACCGGCGGGTAAACCGGCAGTGGCGAGAAGCCGGGTTTGACGCCGAGAGAAAGCTCATACAGCTTGTCCAGCATAATTTCAGCCAGCCATACGTCTTTTTTGGCGTGGTAGGCATCGGCCATGGAGGGCTTTACGCGGCCAAGGCAGCCTATATGGTGCTTGCCCGCAAACACATCCACGGCGGGTTTAAGCCAGTCGGGGGCGTTTTCGGCTGTTTTGAACTCGGCCTTGCCTAAATCCAGCCAGCTTACAAAGTGCTCCACAAAACCTTTAAGATCAAGGTAATCCATGTCTTCAGGCTTGTGTGGCCAGGAGGCGGAGTAACGCTCGCCATACACCATAAGGCCCAGGCGGCCTTCTTCACGTATGCCGGTGTCTGACACGCCTGACGCGTCCAATGTAAAGGCGGAGGCCACTTCAAACATGCGCAGGCCGGAGGCTCCATGGGCCAGGTTATTGCGTAGGGTGTTCAAAAGGCCGGGGGCCAGCACGGAGCGCAGCACGTCCAGCTCCGCGCTCAGCGGGTTGGCTATGCTGACGCGCCCTTCTTTGGGAGCGCCGAGAAAATCGAGATCCTTGTGGCCCACAAAGCTGTAGTTTATGGCTTCGTTAAGCCCCAGGCCGGCTGCCCAGCGCTTTACGCGGGCAAAAAACTTGTGCTTGGGCAGCACCGGGCTGGCCTTGGACATGGCCCGCGCCACGGGATAGAGTTTTTCCGGCACGCGGTCAACGCCGTACACACGCGCCAACTCTTCTATAACATCGGCCTCGCGCTCAATATCCATGCGGTAGCTGGGCGGGGTTACGGCCCATGCGGTTTTTCCATCCTGCAGGCCTGTTTCTTCAACCTTGAAGCCTAAACTGGAGAGTGTTTTTGAGCAAAAGTCCGTTTTCAGTGTTACGCCTATAAGGGTTTCGGCACGGCTTTTACGCAGGGTGATTTCACGCGGAGCAATGGGCCTAAGCTCTTGCGCAAGCGTGCCCGCGCTCATACGGCCCTGGCCCAGTTTGGCTATGAGCAAGGCCGCGCGTTCTAGCGCAAAGGCAGTAAGGCCTTGGTCCACACCGCGCTCGAAGCGGTAGGAGGCGTCGCTGGGCAGGTTAAGGCGCTTGGCCGTGTGGCGTATGCTGGATGTGTTGAAAATGGCCCCTTCCAGCATAACCGAGGTGCTTTCGCCGTCAATTTCTGTATTTTCGCCGCCCATTACGCCGCCAAGGGCTATGGCCCGCTCGGCGTCGCGTATGGTAATGTCGCGGCCGGTTAAAATTCTTTCCTGACCGTCCAGCGTAAGAAGCTTTTCGCCTTCTTGCGCCAAGGCTACCCGCACCGTGCCGCCGCGTATTTTGCTGAAGTCGAAGCTGTGCAGCGGTTGCCCCAGTTCCAGCATTACATAGTTGGTTACGTCCACTATGTTGGATATGGAGCGCTGATCGCAGGCGTTAAGGCGCCAGCGCAGCCATGCTGGGCTTTTTGCGGTTTTTACGCCTTCTATGGCGCGTAATTCGTAAAGGGGTGAAATATCACCGTTTTGCACTTCCAGCTTCAGCCCTTCCAAGGCCTTGGAGTCAGTTTTTATGCCGGTTTTATCCAGTTTGGGCAAAGTGAGCGGCAGGCTGTAAGCCGCGGCCACTTCGCGGGCCAGGCCCAATACCGAAAGGCAGTCCGGCCTGTTGGGGGTTATGGATATATCCAGCACTTCAGTATCCAGCCCCATGGCCTCAATGGCTTTAGCGCCGGGGGTAAACGGGCCTTCAACCAAGTCTTGCAGCACCATGATGCCGCTATGGTCGTCGGAGAGGCCCAACTCGCGCTCGGAGCAAATCATGCCGTTGGAGGGCTGGCCGCGCAGTTTGGCTTTTTTTATGGTCAGCCCGCCGGGCAGGGTTGCGCCCACCGGGGCCACTACCACATATTGCCCCTTGGCCACGTTGGGGGCCCCACAGACTATATCCAGCACTTCAGAGCCCACATTGACCTTGCAGACCGAGAGCTTGTCGGCATCGGGGTGGCGGCCGCATTCGGACACATAGCCAACCACAAGGCTTTCCAAATCTTTATAAGGACGGCGCAGTTCGTCCAGTTCCAGCCCAAGCATGGTAAGCTTGTCGCCAAGCTCTTCGGCGGTGCCGGTGTAGGGCACAAACTCGCGCAACCATTTAAGACTAAGCAGCATAAGAATAATCCTGTTTATCGGCGTTGTTAGGCGAACTGGCCCAAAAATCTGATGTCGTTTTCAAAAAACATGCGCAAGTCGCCTATGCCGTATTTAAGCATGGCGACACGCTCCACGCCCAGGCCAAAGGCAAAGCCGGTGCATTCGCAGTCAAATCCCACGGCTTTGAAGACGTTGGGGTCCACCATGCCGCTGCCCAGAATTTCAAGCCAGCCCGTGCTTTTGCAAATACGGCAGGTCTGGCCGTGAATATGCCCTTTGCCGCCGCACATGATGCAGGAAATATCCACCTCCACGCTGGGCTCGGTAAAAGGGAAGAAACTGGGGCGGAAGCGCACCTTGATGTCATTGCCGAAGAGGCTGCGCACAAAATAGGCCAGCGTGCCGCGCAAATCGGCCAAGGAAACGTTTTTATCCACCAGCAGCCCTTCTATTTGATGGAACATGGGCGTGTGGGTTATGTCTGAATCGCGGCGGTACACCTTGCCTGGAGCTATAACGGCCACCGGCGGGGTTTTATGAGCCAACATGCTGCGCACCTGCATGGGCGAGGTGTGAGTACGCATTACCAGGTCTGCGCCATCCACGCGTACAAAAAGCGTATCCTGCATATCGCGGGCCGGGTGGTCTTTGGGGAAGTTAAGGGCTTCAAAGTTATGAAAGTCCGTTTCCACTTCCGGTCCGGAGGCGACTTCAAAGCCAATACGCTCCAGCACGTCGCAAATTTCGTTCATTACCAGGGTGATTGGATGGAGCGAGCCTTGCCAGGGCAGGCGGCCGGGCAGGGTGGGGTCGAAGGAGGCCAACTGGGCCGATTCGGCCAAAGTTTCAAGCTCTTTCGCGCGTTTTTCCAACAGTTCCGTGAGGGCCTGCTTCACTTCGTTGGCTTTTTGGCCCACGGCCGGGCGGTCTTCCGGCGCGGTATCCTTAAGGCGCGACATAAGCTCGGCAAGTTTACCCTTGCGGCCCATGTAGGCAACGCGCAATTCTTCCAGCTCGGGTAACAAAGCGGCCTGAGCGAGACCTTCTTGAAGCTTCCCGATCAGGCTTTCCATATCAGCAATAAGACTCATGAGCCCCGTGCCTCTTCTATTATAGTTAAAATACAGCCCGGAGGCGCAATGCGCCTCCGGGCAAAGAATTTTTAGTTCAGGCTGGCCTTGGCGGTTTCAACCAGTTTGGCGAAGTCGTCTTTGGCACGTACGGCCAGATCGGCCAGCACGCGGCGGTCCAGCATGATGCCAGCTTTCTTGAGGCCGTCCATGAAACGGCTATAAGACAAGCCGTGCTCGCGGGCGCCAGCGTTTATACGCAAAATCCACAGCTTGCGGAATTCTCTTTTTCTTACCTTGCGGTCACGGAAGGCATACTGCCCGGCTTTTTCCACGGCTTCACGCGCGGTGCGGTACAGAACGCTTCTGCCCCCGCGGTAGCCTTTGGCTCTATCCAAATACTTTTTATGGCGTCTGTGGGACGCCGTCCCTCTCTTTACACGCATTGTGTTACTCCTTTTAGTCCCGCGAGGCGGAGAGATGCCAGCGGAACAACGGGCCGCGCCCATGCGCGGCGATTAATGAAAAATACCTGCCGGTCACCATGCAAACGAAGACATAAACGAGCCACACCTTGACCCCACAACTTTAACATATATGGGGTTTGTCATCACTCTTGCCATATTTTCCGGCTTACTGCCAGTTTGCTTGCAGCAAAGCTGTTGCCGTAAGTTTTGGCTAGAGGAAGGGGCACATGCGCTTTACGGCCTTCTCGTTAGTGGAGTCCACTATCGCGCTCTGGCCCAGGCGCATTTTACGCTTGGCGTTTTTCTTGGTCAGAATGTGCCTGAGGTTCTGCTTGCGGCGCTTGAATTTACCGGAACCGGTAAGGGCAAAGCGCTTGGCGGCGGCACGTCTGGTTTTAAGTTTGGGCATTGCATACTCCTTGAAAACATCAGATGCAGGCATCTGAAATTATTTGCGACAATATATCCACACTGCCGCTATCCCCGGTGGGGAAGCGGCATAATGCTTCAAAACCGAAAATAACGCAAGAGCTACTTTTTGGCGACCGGAACCAGCATCATATGCAGGGTTCTGCCCTCGGCGCGGGCCTCCTGCTCTACTTTTGCTATGTCTTTAGTGTCTTCGGTGACCCGATCCAACATCAGTTGCCCGCGATCTTTATGTACAATTTCACGCCCGCGGAAAAAAATGGTTACCTTGCAGCGGTCGCCCTCGCTCAAAAAGCGGCGTATATGCGAAAGCTTGGTCAGGTAATCGTGCTCGTCGGTTTTGGGGCGCAGCTTTATTTCTTTTATCTGCACCACTACCTGGCGTTTTTTGGCTTCCTGCTTTTTTTTCTGCTCTTCATAGCGGAACTTGCCATAGTCCATAATGCGGCACACGGGCGGCTCGGCATTGGGGGCAACCTCAACCAGATCCACGCCTGCCTCACGGGCCAGATTAACGGCGTCAATTTTGGACATAATGCCCAACTGCTCGCCTTCTTCGCCAATTACGCGCACTTCGCGGGCGCGAATCTGCTCGTTGCGGCGCACTGTATCTTGCGTGTCGCGGCGGGGTTTTACGGTGTTGTTAGGAGAAACTATAGCTCATGCCTCCACGTTTAAAGGGTTCGTCACAATCGGTTTTAATCAGCTCAATAAATTCTTCAAGGGTTTTCAGGCCGATATTGTCGCCGTTGTTCAGGCGCACGTTCACGCCCTTCGCCTCTACCTCTTTATCGCCCACCACCAGAATATAGGGCACTTTTTCCATTTGAGCCTGGCGCACTTTGTAGCCCAGCTTTTCATTGCGCAGGTCTGTTTCAACTCTTATGCCGGCACCTGTCAACAACTTGGCGGCTTCTTCGGTAAAGCCGGCCTGCGCGTCGGTGACGTTAAGGATTTTGGCCTGTACCGGAGCCAGCCAGGTGGGGAACTTTCCGGCGGTATGCTCTATAAGTATGCCTATAAAGCGCTCCAGCGAGCCCAAAATGGCGCGGTGCACCATCACTGGGCGGTGGCGCTCGCCGTCGCTCCCAACGTATACCAAATCAAAACGTTCGGGCAAGGTAAAATCTACCTGCACGGTGGAACATTGCCATTTGCGGCCGATGCTGTCCGTAACCAGGCAGTCTATTTTGGGGCCGTAAAAAGCGCCGTCGCCTTCGTTTATTTTTAGTGGAGCGCCAATGCGCTTCATGGCTTCAATAAGAGCATTGGTGGCCAGTTCCCACGCTTCGTCCGAGCCTATGGATTTTGCCGGGCGTGTGCTGACGGAAAGCGTGTATTCAAAGCCGAACAGGCCGAACAGGTCGCTGATCAGCTTGATAATGTCCAGTATTTCGTTTTCAAGCTGTTCCGGAGCGCAAATTATGTGCGCGTCGTCCTGCGTGAACTGCCGCACGCGCATAAGCCCGTGCAGGGCGCCGCTCATTTCGTGGCGGTGCACCACGCCAAGCTCGGCCATGCGCACGGGCAGCTCGCGGTAGCTGTGCAGGGTGGAGCCGTAAATAAGCATATGCCCCACGCAGTTCATCGGCTTTACAGCATGGGTCTCTTTTTCTATTTCCGTAAAATACATGTTTTCGCGGTAGTTGTCGTAGTGGCCGGATTTCATCCACACTTCCTGCCGCAATATCTGCGGACCCTGCACAAACTGGTAGCCGCGCTTAAAATGCTCGCGCTTGAGAAAATCTTCCAGAATAGTGCGCAGCATCATACCTTTGGGGTGCCAGAAAACCATGCCTGGGGCAACGTCTTCATGAAAGTCGAACAAGGATAATTCTTTGCCCAGTTTGCGGTGGTCGCGTTTTTTGGCCTCTTCCAGCCGGTTCAGGTAGGCCTTAAGCTCGGCCTCGCTGCCAAAGGCGGTGGCATAAATGCGCGAGAGCATCTGGTTGTTCTCGTCGCCGCGCCAGTAGGCCCCGGCCACGGAAAGAAGCTTGAAGGCCTTAAGCTGCCCGCTAGAGGCAATGTGCGGCCCACGGCACAAATCGATAAAACCGCCCAGGCTGTATATGGATACATGGCTGTCCGCGACTGCTTCCACCAATTCAACCTTATAATGCTCCCCCATGCCCCTGAAAAGTTCGATTGCTTCCTTTTTACCCAGTTCACGCCGCGCAAAGGGGATGTTTTCCGTCATAATTTTATTCATTTCCGCCTCAATGGCGGCAAAGTCGTCTGGCGTAAAGGCGCGTTTGTAATCAAAGTCGTAGTAAAAGCCATTTTCAATGGCCGGGCCTATGGTTACCAGCACATCAGGAAAAAGCCTGCGTACCGCGGCGGCCATGATATGCGCGGCGCTGTGGCGCAGCAGGCCAAGGCCTTCGGAGCTTTCGGCGTCAACCGGCACAAGCTCGTCACAGCCAAGGGGGATGGAGGCGCTTAAATCCAACAGGGCATCGCCGCATCTGGCCGCCAGAACGCTTTTGAAACGCTTGCCGGACAAGGCCGCTTTAAAGGCGTCTCCACAGCTTGTGCCGCGGGCAATTTCTTTTTCTTCGCCTGCGATAATAACTTTTTGCACGTTTATCTCCATTCCGGCTCAGCCGTATTTTACATTGCACAGTTACGCATTTTGGGCAAACTACAAGAGGGAGGCAAAACCTCCCTCTTATTATTTGCGAAAAATGGTAGGCACGAGCAGCTTTGAACTGCTGGCCCCTTCCGTGTCAAGGAAGTGCTCTACCCCTGAGCTACGCGCCTACAAATGCCAGTGAGGCAAGGGGCATAGTTATATCAACCGCGTTTTGCGGTCAAGTGTTTTGCCCTGTTTGGGTGTTTTTTTTAGGTATCCCTTTGGGGGTGATGTGAGATGAATATGCATGCGGCTTTGCCGCGCCGGTAACAGAGGGGCTATCTAATGCGTTATGTGGCATCCGTTGCGCTAGTTATGGCCGCTGTGCTTTAATGCAGCAGGGTGAAGCTGTTTTTTTTGAAATCCAGCAGGCCTTCGTCGCGCATTTTGGAAAGCTCCGCGCACATGGCGCTACGCTCTACAGCAAGGTAGTCGGCCAATTCTTGCCGGTTAAAAGGGATTTTAAAGGTATCCGTCCCGTTGGTCAGGGCGCGGGAGGATAGGTAGGAGAGCAGCTTTTCGCGCGTGCGGCGGCGGGTGGCGTGCTCTATTTTTTGCGTCAGCATTACATTTTTACGGGCCACTATACCCAACATGTTGGATATGAGCTGCTTATGAAAATCGCATACAGCCGAGCAGGGTGTGATTATTTTGGAGTAGTCTATAAGAAGAATATCGGCGTCTTCGGCAGCCATTACGCTTACGGGCATTTTGCTCACCCCGGCGCAGCAAAAAGCCTCGGCAAAAAGATCGCCCGCCGTAAGCTGGGCGATAATGGAACGGTTGCCCCAAAAGTCATCTTGCAGAATATGCGCTCTGCCGGAGAGCATAAGGCCGATGGCCGCAACCTTATCGCCTGCCATAAAAATGTGGCTGTTTTTGACGTACCGCTTTTGAACTGCGTTCAGGCAACCAAGTAGTGAGGCAAGCTCATTCGGAGCTATGCCTGCGAACAAGGGGCCGTCCGCCAGAATTTTTAAATATTTTTCCATAATTTTCTATTTAGTTGTAAAAACAACATTACATAAAGTCAAGGCGAGGTAGGTTGCAGACATACACCCCCACCGGGGGTGGCTTAACCGTTCACGTCTAATTGCGCCAGACGTGATTATCAGGCAGGCGGAGAATATATCACAGACACGGCGCATTCCCTTTGCTAGCCTGTATAAAAATTACCTTTTGCCAAAGAGAGGAGAATACCATGTTTTGCAATCAATGCGAGCAAACTGCGTTTGGAACGGGCTGCACCAAGATAGGCGTGTGCGGCAAGCAGGGCGAAGTGTCCGACCTTATGGACGTGCTGGTGTACGCCATACGCTCTTTGTCTTCCGTGGCCCTGCAGGCCAGAGAGAAAGGCGTGCGCGACAAGCATGTGGATCATCTGGCGGTCAAGGCGCTTTTTTCCACTTTAACCAACGTCAATTTTGACAAAAAAGCCTTGGAACATTTGCTACAGCGCGTGATTAAAAGCAAGCAGATTCTGGCGGATAAAATCGGCAAGGATTTGCTTAAGTCCAACAGTGAACTGGAGGCTTTCGGCATAGGCAAAAGCATGCCGGAGCTGGAAAAGGATGCCGCGCGCCACAGCATACAATCGTTCAGCCCGGATGCCGACATTAATTCGCTTATGCAAACTGCGCTGTTCGGTCTTAAAGGCGTGGCCGCCTATACCGACCACGCGGCCATTCTGGGTGTGGAGAGCGAAGAGCATTACACCAATTTTTACAAAGCCATGCTTGCCGGTTTTGACGGAAAAAAACGCGATCTGCAGGCTTGGGTGGGTGAGGCGTTGAACGTGGGCAGCCTTAACCTGAAAGCCATGGAACTGCTGGACGAAGCCAACACCAAAACCTACGGCCACCCTGCGCCTACCATGGTTTCTTTGAAGCCCAGGCCCGGAAAGGCAATTCTGGTAACAGGGCATGATCTTAAGGATTTATACAGGCTGCTTGTGCAAACCGAAGGCAAGGGCATAAATATTTACACCCATGGCGAGATGCTGCCCGCGCATGCTTACCCAAAGCTGAAAGCCTTTTCGCACTTTGCCGGTCATTTTGGCACGGCCTGGCAGAACCAGGCTAAAGAACTGCCGTTTTTCCCCGGCCCGGTGCTTTTTACCACCAACTGCATACAACGCCCGGCGGAAAGTTACGCGCATAACGTGTTTACCACTGGTCTGGTAGGATGGCCCGGCGTGCCGCACCTGCAAGACGGAGAATTCGGCCCGCTTATCGCCAAGGCGCAATCCATGCCGGGCTTTACCAAAGAGACCGCCGAAGCCGAAGTTAAAAAGCACGAGAACGAAAGCGTGTTCACCGGCTTTGCCCACAACGCGGTAATGGCCGTTGCGGGTAAGGTGGTGGGAGCTGTTAAAAACGGTTATATAAAGCACTTTTTCCTGGTGGGTGGGTGCGATGGAGCCAGGCCCGGACGCAACTACTATACGGAGTTTGTTGAAAATACCCCGCCGGATACAATTGTGCTGACATTGGCTTGCGGAAAATTCCGCTTTTTCGACAAAAATCTGGGCAGCATTGAAGGCCTGCCCCGGCTTATGGACGTGGGCCAATGCAACGACGCTTACTCCGCCGTAAAAATAGCGTTGGCCCTGGCCGATGCCTTTGGCTGCGGCGTGAATGATCTGCCTTTGTCCCTGGTGCTTTCGTGGTACGAGCAAAAGGCCGTTGCGGTGCTGCTTGCCCTGCTGAGCCTGGGCATAAAGAATATGCGGCTCGGCCCGACGCTTCCGGCATTCCTGACCCCCAATGTGCTCAATTATCTGGTGCAGAACTACAATATCGCGCCCATCAGCACTCCTGAGCAGGATTTGAAGGCTATATTGCATTAACCTCCAGCCGTGCCCGGTTGCATTAGCGACCGGGCACGGCTGACGCAATTCGGGAATTCAAGTTTTTATATAAAGGAACACTGGTTTTAAAATATGTTCGGCGGCACTATTTTGTTACCAGGCATAACCGCAATAAACTCAAGCGGGCGGAACCATGCTCAGAAATATTATAGAGATAAATGAAGAACTTTGCACCGGCTGCGGCTTGTGTATTCTGGATTGCGCCGAGGGCGCCCTGCGTATTGAGAACGGCAAGGCCAAAGTTATTGGCGAGCACCTGTGCGACGGCCTAGGCAACTGCCTTAAAGGCTGCCCCACCGGCGCTCTTAAAATTGTTCAGCGTGAGGCCGCCCCTTTTGATGAAGAAGCGGTGCGCAAGCTGCAACAGCAGCATGGCGGCGTGCCTTTGGCCGATACGGTGTCTTTGCCAAGGGGTAACCCCATGGGCGCTGGCGGCTTGCCGCCTGTGCGGGAAGGTTTTTGCGGCATTTCGGAACAGATGCCGCAAAGGCAGGCCGAGTGGCCGTTAAAGCTCCGGCTGATCAATACCTTGCCTCAAAATGCCGATATCTTGCTCTGTGCCGATTGCGCAGCGCCCTTGATAGATAATTTTAAGGGAAGGTACGCTGAAAACCGCCGGGTGATTACAGTATGCCCTAAGTTTGAGAATGTTACGGAACTTGCCGAACGCTTGGGCGCTCTGCTGGGCGCGTCTTCTCCCAAAAGTCTTACCAGCCTGCGCGTGCAGGTGCCATGCTGCCAAGGCACTGCCATGCTTGCCGAGAAAAGTTTGCGCGCAAGCGGTATAAAACTGCAAGCGCTCCACGTAGTGGTGGATTTTGAAGGAAAAGAGTTACAGCGTTAAAATATGTCTTGTGCTCTTAATGTGTTAAACAAATGCGGGCTCCCGTTTTGGGAAGCCCGCATTTGTTTTGATATACCCTGGGTGCTGTTTCTAAAAAGCGTCTTTTGCCCCCTGGACTGCGTCAAACGCCGATTTTTATCCAGGGCTGTACTATCAGAGTACTATCCCTGGACAAAAATCTGCGCTTTCCTTGCCAGGGAACAAAATCCGTCTTTTTAGAAACAGCCCCTAAAGCAGCTATTTCTTCATTTGTTCTTCGGCGTAAGCCGGTTCCGCCGCTATTTTACGGCCAATTCCGTAAGGCGTTCCGTCTCTGTGCCACACGCCTATGCCGAGGAAGGCAAAGAGCACCGAGAAAACTGGCACAATCCAGTTAAGGAAGGCATAAGGCGCGAAATCCCACGCGCTTACGCCCAAGATGCCCATAATAATAAAGGCGTGCACGCTCCACGGAACAAGCGGGCAGGTAATAGTGCCGGTATCTTCACAGGCGCGCGAGAGCACGGCCCCGTGAATGTCGGCCTTTTTAAAGGCCTTGTTGAAGGCGCGTCCGGGCACTATAACGGCCAGCACCTGGCTGCCGGTGCCGAGGTTTATGAAAAGTCCGGTAGCCACTGCCGATACTATAATGCCGGCAGTGCCTTTTATGGCCTTGAGCAGGCCCTCAATCAGAACGTCAAAGACACGGGCTTTTTCCAAAATGCCGCCAAAGGCGACGCCGGAGCTCATAAGCAACACCGTTGCCATAACGCTCATTACGCCACCGCGCGAGAGCAGGGTATCCACATCTTTTACGCCGGTTTTGGAAACATAGCCGTTGGTGAGCAATTTGCCTATGTCCACCAGGCCAAGGCCTTCAACAAAGCACAGGGCAACGGCGGTAATCAGACAGGCCGCGAGCACCGGCAATACGGGGAAGCGCATGAAAGCCAGCACAATCATGACGATAGGCGGCAAAAGGCCCAGCCACGAAAGCGAGTAGTTGGCTTTTATGCCGGTGAGAATGGCGTCGATGTTGCCGGTGGAGGCGGCTGCATCCGCAACATGGCTGAAGCCCAGAATGGTGTACAGCACCATACAGACTATAAAGGCGGGAACAGTTGTCCACATCATGGAGCCGATGTGCTGGAAGAGCGGAACTTCACATACGGAGGCCGCAATGTTGGTGGTATCGGAAATGGGAGACATCTTGTCGCCGAAATAAGCGCCGGAAATAACCGCGCCGGCGGTAATGTGCAACGGAAAGCCCATGGCCGTGCCCATGCCGAGCAGGGCAACGCCAACCGTGCCCATGGTGGACACTGAAGTGCCGGTGGCTACTGATGCCACTGAACACAAAATAAGGCAGGAAAGCAGAAAATAGTTGGGCGATATAAGTTGCAAGCCCCAGTAGATAAGCAGCGGAATAGTGCCGCAGGCTATCCAGGCGGCAATGATCATGCCCACCAGCACAAGAATGGCCACGGCAATCTGCACGCGGCCAAGGGCCACGAACATGCCGTCCTGCAGTTCAGACCATTTGTAGCCTTGCACCAAGCACATGGCCCCGGCCAAGGCCACTGCGGCTATAAGCGGCAGGACAGGCGGACGAAGAGCTATTATAACCGTACCATACAGAATGATAGCTATTGGTAGTAAAAAGCATAGCAGAGCCCAAATCAAACTGGGTTTGCGCGCGTCCTGTTCACTTTTTTCTTGCATGTCGCACCTTCCGGTTAGTGGTTGCAGATTATGTGGTTTGGAAACACCTTAAGGAAAGAATATCATTAAACGCCAAAATAGCCTTGTAGCGCAGATTACACTATGGTATTATCCTTTGCCCATTGTTGAGCATTATGCATATTTACGGATTAGCAAAGAGTCATTATTTTCGCCACATAAATATGGGCATGCATGATGGCCATGCCAATATTGCAGCATATACACCCAGGTACGTTATCTGCCCCAAACTGGCGCTCCATTGCCAGATTCGCCGGAAAATTCCGCAAATGCGCGCAAAAAACCGGTTTGCCGTAAGTGTCAATTTTACAGCAAACCGGTTTTTTGCACAGCCTTACGGCAAATTGCGTGATACTTTTATGTAATGTTAAGAGAATTTTCTGAAAATTCTGGCGTTGGTTTGGGGCCTGTCCAACCCTACCTTGCAATACCCCAGAATGCCCTGAGTGGTTTTTTTGCGCTCATTTACCTCGCCTCTATGCTCTTCAAGCTCGGCACGCGTCTGGCGCATAAGAGTTGTAGCACGCTCATCAAGTTTGTTTTGCAAATCCTGAATGGCACGAAGCAACCCAGAGAATTCCATCTCATCGCATCCAGCTTTACCAAGCCACGCATCCTGCAAGAGGCGCTCGCGCAAGTTGGCGTTTTCCACAAGCCCCTCGGCATCGTCACGCTCCAGAAGCTCAAACTCATGCCGCGAAAGCCGCACCACTTGCTCAAGCATGTCAATGCTTGGATGCATTGCTACGCTACCTTATACTCGGCTATATCCTGAGCCAGGTTGCCAAGCACGGAATTCCACTCTTCACAGGTGGGCAGGAATTCGTATTCAGCCAGATCCGCCAGCAGGAACCAGTCTTCCTGACTAATCATCTCAGACATTTCGTCCAGCAGACCACTCATTTTTTCCACCAGAGGGGCCAGTTCTTCGGAGCGGTCAATGGAAAACTCGTTACGCAGCAGGGCCACAGTGCCAAGGAAGTGGCGGGTTACATCAATAATGTCGGCCACAACTTCCAAAGAGGCGCCAATTTCGGCCTTGCGCAGCAGGGTGGCCGCGCGGGTAGCGCCGCCAGTCATAAGGGATATAACCTTATACAGCTCGGTGGTAATCTCGCCTGCCATTTGCTGCACGGAAACGGAGCGGATTTCGACTTTCTGGATTTCGGCGCTTTCAATATCTTCCGCCTGGTGCGGATAAAGCTCGCTGAAGGCTTCATCATTTACCAGCACGTCGGTTACAATGCGGTCGCCAAGTTCCTCTTCCATCATTTTTACAAGAATTTCTTCCAGGTTGGCAAAATTGCCCACCTGCATATTGCTTTTACGGCCATCAATAACGATCATAGCATTCTCCTTGCCTCCCCAAACGGGAATAATTTGCGGATTGATGCCAAGTTCAATGCAAATTGCGGGCCAAGTTTTAATGTTAACCGTTAACTCTTTGTAATAATGATGAAATAAGATTAAAGTACTGCTCAATGCACAAAAGGGCGTTTTCAAGGTTGTCGCCTTGCTCCTGCACTTCCACCCGCCAAAGCAGGCCAAGGGCCAGCATATAGGATGCCGCCTCAAAGGCCGCGGAGGTCTTGTGCAGGGCGGAAACAAAGCGCTCGCGCAAGGGGGGCAGGGGCTTTAGCCGCAGCATTTTACCCAGCTCCAGCAGCAAGGTAAGCTGGCCGTTTAGCACAGCCAATTCAGCGGCAAGTTTTTCCTTTTCCGCCGTTGGGAATTCAAAACCTATATCAGGGGCGCGGTAAACAAATTGCCGGGCCGGGTCACGGTCAAGAAATTGACGTAAAAAGTCCCGCTGTTCCAAAAACCATAGGGTACGCGCGTCTTTGGCGTGGCCGGACAACGACTGTAAATCCATAAACCCGAACGCGTCTTTAACGCCGCGCCATACACGCGCGCGCTCCGCCTCGCCGCCGAAAGGCGGCATGGGGCCGTCCGGCTGCGCTGCTCCGGCCTCCGGCCAACGGCCATGCCGTAAAAAGCCTTGGGCCAGGCTTGTTACAAGTTCCGGCGCAATGGCGTAACGGCATATGTGCTCGTTTTGGCATTCCGTGCCAAAGGCGCAGGGGTGGCACCTGAGCCCCGGCTCGATGGAACAACTGTTTTCCTGATACGGGCCGGTATCCCAACACTGCGCCGTTGCCAGAAAAATACCCAGAACAGGGCAGCCCAGCCCGGCGGCAAGGTGCATGGTGCCGGTATCGTTGCTGACCAGCAAGCGGCATTGTAGCAGCACACGGGCCAGATCTTGCAGGCTGGTGCGCCCGGCCAGCGACAGATGCGGGCTTTTACTGTGTTGCGCATAGCGCGCGGCCAAAGCAGCTTCGTCCGCGCTGCCCAAAAGCACAGGCAACATGCCTGCACTGTGCCACAGCGCGTCGCCAAGCTCGGCAAAAAATTCCACCGGCCAGCGGCGTCTGTCTTCGCTGGCTCCCAGCTGAAAGGCCACCATGCCTTTCAGTTCTTTTGCGTCCGCCGCGCCATCGGCCAATATTTTGTCAACGTTGATATCCGGCTCAGGCGCCGCCAAAGCGGAGTCTCCGGCCAGACCACGGCTAGAGCCGGCCACAGCCCGGAATAAATCCACAAGGTTAAACGGGCTTACCGAGCGTTTGCGTGAAGAGCCTTGAAAAAAAGCGGCCCAGGGCGAGGCTGTGCCAAAACCGTATTCGTCAAGTCCAAATCCCGTTATTGGGGCATCTCCAGCCAAAAAGCGCGCCAACAGCCGCCCAGGCACAGTAGGCGTGAGGTTGCACACCAAATCCGGCTTGCAATTTTGCCAAATCTCGTCCCGCCACTGCCACAAATCCGCAGCTGCGCTTGGCCAGTCTTCTTGAAGTTTACTTAAAAAACCGTCACGCGGCAGGGGGCAGGCTCGCTCAGTATTATTAAGAAAAACCGCGCTTGATGCGAAGTTTGGCAGGCAAACCAGATAAACGCGGTTTTTTTCACCCACGGGCGCATCAAGAGAGGCCAAGGCGTTTATGCCTGCCTGACTTTGCAATTGATCGCCAAAGCGCGTGAGGTTTATGATGATTATATTCAGGGCAGTTCCCCTGGCAGGTTATGCACAGTCTCTCATGCGGAGGGACTGTGAAATATGACTATTTAAGGCAGCTTTATTTTTTGCCCCGGCATTATTGGCTGGTTGCGCCGCAGCCCGTTAAGGCGCAGCAACTCATCCACGCTGGTATTGTTTTGCGCGGCAATCCCGTAAAGGGTATCGCCCTTTTGCACTACAAGCGTGCCGTCGGAAATGGATTGGGCAGAGACTGCTGTTGCTTGCGCTTTTGCAGGTATGCCAAGTTTTTGCCCGGCCACCAGGCGGGTATTACCCGCGCGCATACTGTTGGCTTTTTGAATGCTGCTTACCGTCAGGCCATAGGCGCGGGCAATGCTGTACAGGCTGTCGCCGGATTTTACCGTGTAAATGGTTGAGCCAGCGGCAATAGGCTGCGCATTTGACGCTTTGTGGCCTCCGGAGGAACTGTCGGCATAAGACGGGGAGGAAACTCTGGTGCCCGGCACCAACAATACGGCGCCTTCACGCAAGGCGTTGCCGTTCATGTTGTTGGCCTGGCGCAGCACGCTCACTGAAACGCCATAGCGGTTGCTTATAGCGTACAGGCTGTCGCCGCGCCGCACCTTATATTGCTGCCACCCGGCAAAGCGCGCGGATTCTGACTTGGCCAGCCAGGCAGTTGCCTTTGCGTGGTTGGCGCGGGGCACATAGGCCACGGAATGGGAGTTGGGCGGGCTTATGTTGCGGCGGTATGCCGGGTTTTGGTTTTTAAACTCATCCCAGCGCAGGCCGGACTGATTGGCCAGGGTGCCAAGGTCGGTGCCCGGCATTACTTTTACAGGCAGCAACTCAAGGGCTTTGCTTTCTTCCGGCGCGGTGAACCCCAAAATTTCAAGGTTACGCATAATTTTGGTCACGGCCAGAAGTCTGGGCACATATTGCTGGGTTTCAAGCTTAAGGCGGGTTTTACGTTGCGGTATGGTTTCGTTAAGGCGGCAGAGCTCGAAGAAGCTGTCGGCCCCGCTGCTGAGCATTGCGCGGTTGATTTTGCCCTCGCCCGCATTATAAGCGGCAATGGCCAGATGCCAGTCGCCAAACATGTCATAAAGCCTGTTAAGGTAATCGGCGGCGGCAACTGTGGCTTTGTAAGGGTCGCGGCGCTCGTCTACCCAAGCGTTTTGTTCCAGACCGTAACGTTGGCCGGTAAAACGCATAAACTGCCACATGCCGGTGGCTCCGGCTCTGGAAACGGCCTTGGGATTAAAACCGCTTTCAACAATAGCCAGGTAGGCTATTTCATCCGGCACGCCTTTTTCACGAAAAGTATTGCGTACATAAGGCAAATAGGCCTCGCTACGCTCGACATAACGCTCAAACAACTGGCGCTGTTTGTGCAGATAGTATTTGAAATGTCGCTCAACGGCGCGTTTGTCCTCAAGACTCAGATCCGCGTCAAGATAGCCTGTGGAGTGAAAAGCTATGCGCTCGGCAAAACTCAAAGGTATGCCGTCATCCTGCGGCAGTTCCGGCACTTCCACC
The DNA here is from genome assembly GCA_031550525.1 of Desulfovibrionaceae bacterium. GTDB lineage: Bacteria > Desulfobacterota > Desulfovibrionia > Desulfovibrionales > Desulfovibrionaceae > WRHT01. Next base: position 174,014 of record JAVBON010000014.1, on the reverse strand, counting down.
AGCTCGTCCGGCGTGTCGTCCGCCTGTTCTTCGGGTTCGGCCACGGCAAGGTCGCTTGCCGTAACATCATTTTCGGCAAAAGAGCCGCTCAATTGTTCAAATGCGCATCCGCCCGAAAATAACATACACAGGGCTAATATACACAGACGGGTATAACGTGGCCGCGCGCCGGATTTTTTTGATATTTGCTTCATGTCGTTTTTTAAGTATGTGTAAATGCGCTTGCAACATGCGCGGTTAAAGTATAGCCACAAGTTGGACGAGTGCTTTGGCACGCCCGATAACACAACCTGATGTTTGATAATTGAGTAACTTCCCAATTAGCCTAACTTTGCCCGATAATCAACCCAACCGCGATGGTTTACAGGGTTTTAACATGGATAAAAACGCTCAAAAACCGGATTTTGACAAAAAGAACAAGTTGTCTGATAAAGGTAACATGCCTAAAAATCAGGATAATTCCATGCTGCCAGGCGTCAAGCCGGTTCTAGAAATTTTGCATGATAATTCTAGAAATGTGGATACCGTTTTCATACGCAAGGGCAAAAAAGATGCCCAGACCAACGAGATTATAGATTTATGCCGGTCCGCCGGAGTGCGCTTCAGCCTGCTGGAAACGGAGGCCTTTCAACGCGTTTACCAAGGCAGTTGCCAAGGTGTGGTGGCACGTGTTTTTTCCGCCGGCTTCAGCACCTTGGAAGACGTTGCCTCCTCTGCCGCTTCCGCTCCGCTGCCGTTGCTGCTGGCCCTTGATCAGGTGCAGGACCCCGGCAATATAGGCACCTTGGTGCGTACCCTTTACGCCTTGGGCGGAGGTGGACTGATTGTGCCCAAGCACCAGGGAGCCTACCTTGGCGCCGCAGCCGCCAAAAGCTCCGCCGGCGCCATGTTTAAACTCCCCATAGCCAAGGTTGTAAACCTGGCGCAAAGCCTTGACTGGCTTGAAGAGCGGGGTTTTGCCATTTATGGCGCCGATGCAGGCGAGCCGGCTGAAAATGTATACAACTTCACCCCCAGCTTCCCAGCCGTGCTGGTGCTGGGCAGCGAGGAAGGCGGCCTGCGGCCCGGCGTTGCCAAACGCTGCTCAACCATGCTTAAAATTCCCATGCTCCGCGACTTCGACTCCCTTAACGTCGCCCAGGCCGGAGCCATAATGCTTGGTTTTATAAGCGCCAAGAACTCGAAATAGCGGATGCGCCGAGATTAATAATGCGAGGGAAGGGTAAGGAAACCTGTTTAAAAGTTTCCTTACCCTTCCCTCTCGAATTCTTTAAAGCGCGGCGCAGCCGCATCCGTTAACTAGTGCCAACAGGCCCTAAAGTATATTCAACATCATTGTTTTGTAAACTTTGCCATCGTCGCCCATGACTTCAACCTGCACCTTGTCGCCAGCTTTGAACTGCTCCGCTTTCATGCTGGAGTTGGTTCTCCAGCGCGGCCCGCCAACGTTGAAGTTGATGGCGTGCACTTCTTCGCCGTTTTTGGACCACACATGCGAGGCTTTGGTGCCCTGCATGTTTTTGAGCTCGGCGAAGAAGAAAATGGTGCCGCCGGAAACAAGCACGTATTCCGTAATGCTCTCAACAGGCTCTCTGTTTTCAATGCCGGTTGCAAAAGTCGCGCGGGCAACTTCTTTGGCTTCTTCGGCAAAAGCGGTGGAGGCCAGCAACAAACAGGCCACGGCGAGTACAATAATTTTTTTCATAATTTCCCCCAAAAAGTTAATCCAATTTTTTATAACAAAACAGCTAAAATTACAATGCAAACGTGCCCTTCAAGATGGATAGCGGCGTTATTATTCATCTTCCAGCGGGAACAGGTCAATGTCCATTACCCCGCGTGCAGGGCCTATAAGGGCGTTGTCGTAATGTATTACCCACTCGGCATCGTCAAGCCCTATAAGCGCGTCTCCGTCGCCTAGGGCATTGGGGTTCTCACGCAGGTAATCCGCCACATTATACAGCCAGTAGGCCATGTCGGCGTAGTCGATAGCGCCTGACTTTATAAAGCATTGCAGGTCGGGCAGCCCAAGGAGGTTAAGGCCTAGGGTATCCATGAACACGTCTTTGCAGTCGTCTTCTTCCGCCGTAAAAATACGGTTGTTAACCAGACCGTAAATATTAAAATATTCTGGGCTTTCAGGCTTGTTTTCCAGATAGGCGGCCGGGTCTGTAAAACACTGGCTTTGCGGAAAATGCAGAGCCTGCGGGGAGAGGACGGAGACCAGAGCGTACAGGCTTTTTTGAAAGAACGTAAGGCGCTGCTGTAAAGGCAGGTGCAGCGTATTGACATCTGAAACCTGCATCCGGAATGGACTGGCCGAAACAATGCTTTCGGCCTCGTCCCACTGCCAGGTTTGCGAAAGACTTAAAAGCGCGGCGGGGTCGGATGGATCGGTTTGGGCAACGCCAAAGCGCAGCAGCAGGGCGGCCGGGCCTGATTCCGACGCTTCCAGCCTATCGGGCATAAGCAGCAATGCCGTGCTGTACACCTCTTTTTTGGGGGGCAGCAGCCGGTATTGCATGGCGCCAAGGCTGCCTAGCGTGCTGCCCACTGTTTGCAATATTTTGTCCTGCGTCAGGGCATCCAAGGCAACCGGCCTTGCGAAGCAAAGCTCGGCAAGCAGCGGGTGCGGGCTGTTTTTAAGCGGTTCTTCCTGTTGGCTCATGCGCATCCTTCTATTTGTTGTCACTGTCGGTTACATTAAAGTAACGCTGCGCGGTTGCGGATGTGGTACAGACCCACAGGCAGATGCCCAGCACCCAGCTAACGGCCGTGGCCGGTTCCTGAATATTGAAGTAAGCGCCGTCCCAGTATAGGCTGAGAGCTGTTGCGGCTGCTTCAATATATGGCATTTGACCAGGCATGCCGGCGTATGGCGCATATACGGCCATAAACCAGGCAACATAGTACAATATGGGTATTATGGCCGCGCAGAGAATAAGAAGCAACACGCAAGCCAAAAGCGTTTTAAGGCCGAAACCTTTGCCGCGAAACTTCGTCGAGCTGCCAATAAGAATGCCGATAGACGGAATGGCATACAGCAGGCTCAAGTCGTTTATTGCAACATGCTCACGTCCGGTTGCGAGCACAACGCCGCCTATGTTCCAGTCAAGAATATAAGCGCAAGCCAGGGCCAGTGCGGGCAGGGCGGCCTTGCAAAGGTAAAGCCAGGCCGCCGCCTGCATGAAAAGCACCGCGTATGGCTTGGCTTGCAGGTTGCCGCTGGCGCGGAAATATATGGCGCACAGAATAAGCAGGATTAGTTCCGGCAGGTTGTTATCCATAATAAAACTTGCCGCCGCATAGGCGTGGCGTTTGAGATCGCCCGGCGCTCCCGTGCCGCCCCAGTCGCCGGGGCTTTGGTAAATGGCCCACCAGTATATTGCAATCCATACCGCAAAGCTGAGCGCGGCGGCGGTGGAAATATACAGGCCCCAGCGAAGCAAATGCGTCGACGGCGCGCGTCTTATGCGCATTACCACCCAGAGTGCCGGGCCCATAATACAGATAAGGGCGCAGGGCATGCGGCTGTAAAAAAGCACGGCGGCGTTCCCGTCAGGCAGCATGGCCGCGAATTGCCGTGTGCCAAGCGCAAATATGCAGCCCATGGCTAATAGGCCCAACACCGGCATATTAACGCCAAACAAGTCGCGCAGGCGCGCTTGCGCGGTTGTGGACCCCGTGGCGGAGGCGGCGGCGTGCCATAGCAGTGCAAGCAGCACTACCAGTTCCGTAACCGGCAAAAATTTTATTTGGTACAGAAAGGGGTGGTAATAGTATACTTGAGTGTTGACGATGGAAAAAAACACAAAGGCCGCCGTTACTGTAAACCATAGGGCCAAGGCGGCGCTTATCCTGCTCCAGGCATTTATTTGGTTTAGTCTGGCAGGGGCGCTTAAAATCAGCACTACCGCGCCAAAGGCAACCCACCTTGCAAAAAAGAGCAAGGCATAAACCAGATGCGCGGGGAGCATGGTTTTTTCATCTTGCGGGGGCGAGAAGACCAGCGTTGCAATATAGCCCAGCCCGGTCAGAAGCGCTGCGGCGGCGAACAGGCGCAAAAGCTGGGTGTTGGCCGGGGTGTGGTCTGGCGAAGGAATAGCCGCCGGGCCGAATACTTGTTGCAGCTTGGGCGAGTATTGCCAGTAAAAGTAGCAGGCCATGCCAAGCAGCAGAAAAACCGCCATGGAGGCCCAGCTTCCGGGGCTGGAATCGAACAGGCGCAGTACTTCGCGCAGATCTGGCCTATTTTCGGTTGAGGCGTATACTGCCAGGTAGGCGATAAAAGGCGCGGCGGCAACAAGGGCGATAAAGCGGCGTGAGTCAAGCGGCGCTTTTGGCTTGCGCGCATGCAGGGCAAAAATATTGTGCAGGGCAAATACCGCCACGGCAAGCATTAGCAGAAACAAAAGATAAAAAATTACAGGCAGGCTGGAAACGCCGGAATTGATCATAGCCGAAGCCAGGCTTATACCAAGACCGATGCTTAGCGGCACGGTGACAATGGCGCATATGTATGCAAAAAGCATATGGAACATAGCGAGGCCAGGCAATTTTTTGTTTTGAACCATGCTCAAAATAAAACTCCTTTTGCTGTACTTTGTGCACATTATACTTTTGTTGTTTATTTGCAAGCATTGCAGGGCGGAATGCATGCAAAAACGCCTGTAAAATAATACTGGAAAATTAAATGGTTTGCTGTAAGGTAAGTTATAATTGGCATTCTATATGAGCATGGACAATAAATATTCAATGCTTACTTGCTGTAAGAATGAGAGTATATTGAACATTGCCTATTATGCATAATTTGTGTTAAGTGGTATATTAATAAATCTTGATTATTTTACTAATATTTGATTCAAGCGACCTAGCAACCGATATAATAGCACTGGGTGTTTATGGCTAAAAAAATTCCTACTAACCAGCTCGTTCCGGGCATGTATGTTGTCAACACGGGTGTAAGCTGGCGCGACAACCCATATTTGTTTTCCACGGAAGGGCCGTTGAGTTCCGCCGCTATCAGCAAGCTTTTGCAGGATGGATACCTGGAGGTATTTATAGATCCTGACAGGAGCGTGCCTGATAGCGCCAACAGTGCCGAAGCGGTGGAGTCGACTTTTGGCGAAAGCGTGCAGGACATGGAGGTGCAGGATTTTGAGCCTCCTGTCACCTCGCTTGCGGCTGAAATGCCAGCCGCCAAAGAGGCATATGTTAACGCCATTGAAATGTCTAAAATCTTTATGGACGGCATCAGGCGCGGCGATAGTGTTGAGCTGTACAAGGCCAAAGGGCCGGTTGAAGGCATTATATCCAGTGTTAACCGCAACCCTGATGCTCTGCTTAGTTTGTGCAAACTGCGCGACCTTGATGAGTACACTTACAGCCATAGCGTAAACGTTTCGGTTTTGGCCGTAATGTTTGCAAAACATATGAGCTTTACGCACAAGGTGCTGTTTGAAGTAGGCATGGCCGGCATGTTTCACGATTTGGGCAAGGCTATGGTGCCCATTGAGCTTTTGAACGCCCCGCGCGAGCTTTCGGAAGAAGAATTTACCATTTTGCGCCGCCACCCCAGGCTGGGCTATGAGCATGTAAAAAAGACGCCTGGCTTTACTCAGGATATTTTGCTGGGCATTTACGATCACCACGAGCGTTTTGACGGCAGCGGCTACCCGCGCGGGGTTTCTGGCGATAAAATAAGCCTTACTGGCCGCATTTTGGCCATGATGGACGTGTATGACGCGTTGTCAAGCCGCCGCCCCTACAAGCTGGCCATGTTGCCGCACAAGGTGCTGGGCATTATGTACCAGATGCGCTTTACGGATTTTTACCCCGGCTTTATGGAGCAATTTATCCGCATGCTGGGTATTTATCCGGTAGGAAGCGTGGTGGAGGTTGAAGGCGGCTTCATAGGCATTGTTACTTCATCCAATAAAGCCAAGCCTACCAAGCCAAAGGTGCTTTTGGTGCAGACTGTGGACAACAAAAACATACAGCCAAACGAAATAGATACCGGAGAGGACGGCGCTCCTTCCATTACCCGTTGCCTTGGCGAGGGCGAAAGGCCCTTTGACCCAGGTAAGATTTTGAACGTAAGGTAAGCAGGCTCTTCAATTACCTGCCTGGCGGCCTTAAAATATTTATTCGGCCACAATAACAATGCGCCCCGCTTCTTTTGTTGCGGGGCGCATTGTTATTGCTTATGGTACCCACTGTCATAGAAGTTATCTCATAATTGTATTTTTGTCCTTCGATTGCGTCAGATTGGTCCGGGCCGAAGCCTGTGCATGTGCATACACCGCGCTGCGGCCTGCCCCAACCCTGCTTGCCGGAGAATAAAAATCCTGTTCATGAGATGACTTCTAATATCTATATGCGTCTGCAAGGCAGAGCGCGCAAAGGAAAACGCATGAGTAACACCATGGTGCTGCTGGAGACTACATCCGGCGAAATTTTGCTTGAATTGTTTGATGAGCAGGCCCCTGTCACAGTCGCCAATTTTCTGCATTATGTGGATACCGGTTTTTACGATAACACCATTTTTCACCGTGTTATCAAGGACTTTATGATTCAGGGCGGCGGGCTGACCCTGCGCATGGAAGAAAAAAATACCGATGCGCCCATAAAAAATGAGGCCGATAATGGTATTTCAAACAAGCGCGGTACCGTGGCCATGGCCCGTACTGGCGAGCCGCACAGCGCTACAGCCCAGTTTTTTATAAACCATGCCGATAACCCTGATTTGGATTTTTCAGCGCCTACTGAGGATGGGTATGGCTATTGCGTGTTCGGGCAGGTGGCCGAAGGAATGGATGTGGTGGATAAAATCTGTAAAATCAAAACCAAGCCGATGGGTGAGCACGAGGCTGTTCCCGTTGACTCCGTGCTTGTAACATCTGCGGTCAGATTTGAGTTGTAGCGCCGCGCGTTAAATAATAAAGGCCCGGCTGCGCCTTTTGCCCCGCATTCAGATAAAATGCTGGTGAAAATATAAAAAATAGCCGGATTGCCTTGCAGCGCAATCCGGCTATTTTTTATACCTATAAAGCTTAGGTGCGGTCTCTAAAAAGCGTCTTTTGCCCCCGGTACTGCGTCAAGCGCCAATTTTTGTCCAGGGCTGTACCATTAGAGTACTATCCCTGTCCTAAAATCGACGCTTTCCTTGCAAGGGAACAAAATCCGTCTTTTTAGAGGCAGTACCTAGATAGTGTAGTCACGAGGGTCTTTTTGCCCTCTGCCTACGTCAAAAAGTCTTTTCATTTCGGTCGAGTACCATAAGAGTACACTCCCTCAATAAAAAGCCTTTTTTCCTTGGCAGAGAACAAAAATTCTCCTCGTGACCGCACTATCCAGCAGCCTTTAAATTTTCGCTAAAACTCGGCTTCCGGGTCGTCTTCTCCCGTATCGCCATCAGCGCATGCTGGCGCTATTTGCCCTTTGGCATTTTTACGACGCATGAAGAAGAGGGTATAAACAGGGCCTGATATAAGATAGCCGATAAAAAATGAAAAGCCGAAAATTCTGGGTCTGGTCACCATAACCACGAACAACAGCATTACTATTACCAGCCAGCGAAAGGGCCGTTCTCTTACAAAGCCGAATTCCTTGAAGGAAAAATAGCGAACGGTGCTCACCATAAGCAGGGCCAGCGCAAAGGTAAGCACCATGGTTACGACTGGCAAAAACGGCTTGACTTGCGCGGGCAGCAACTGGTTGAAAAGCACCAGGGCGGCAAGGGCGCAGGCTGCCGCCGGTATGGGCAGGCCTATAAAGAATTTTTTGCTTATGCTGCCGGTCATTACGTTAAAGCGGGCCAGACGCAGAATGCCGCAAATCAGGAATAAAAAGGATATGGCAAGCCCAAGGCGGTCATCCACATACTGCAACTGCCAAAGGTAAACCATAAGGGCCGGGGTAAGGCCAAAGGCCACCGCATCGGCCAGCGAATCCATTTGCACTCCGAAGTCGCTGGCGGTGTTGGTAAGCCGGGCAATTTTTCCGTCCATTCCATCCAGCAGGGCGCTGCCGAAAATGGCGAGGGCGCAATACGAGAATTCGCCCTGTATGGCCCAAAGCACGCCCATAAAGGCCACAAAAACGCTGCCTGCCGTGGCCAGGTTAGGTAAAATGTATACCCCGCGCCTGGGAGTGCGGGGCGTTTTTTCGCCGGACATATGCCTTAATCAGCCTTGTGCGCTATTACGCTGCTGCCAGCCATTACCACATCGCCCACCATTACGCTGGGGGTGTAGCCATCGGGTATGTACAGGTCCACACGCGAACCGAATTTGATCATGCCAAAGCGCTCGCCGCGCGTAACCTTTTCGTTTTCATCAACACGGCAGACAATGCGGCGGGCCACAAGGCCGGCCACTTGCACCATATACCACACTTCGCCATGCTCGTCGGTTATGGCATAAAGGCAACGCTCGTTGTCTTCCGAAGCCTTGTTGAGGCTGGCGTTAAGAAAACGCCCCGCCTTGTATTCTATGGAGCTTACCTTGCCGCTCACGGGTATGCGGTTTACATGCACGTTGAACACGTTCATGAAAATGCTTATGCACTGGCGCGATTGTCCGGTAAAAGGATCCATAACCGAGGTTATGCGGATTATTTTACCATCGGCCGGGCTAACCGCTATGCCGGGCTTGGTGGATATCACCCTTTCCGGATCGCGGAAAAAATGGCAGGCAAAGCCGGTAAGCAACAGCAGCAAAAAGGCCAGAGGCCACCAGCCCAATAGAGCAAAAACAAGGCAGCAGAAACCGCTTAGAAAAATGGCGTGGTACCCTTCAACTGCTATGGCGGAATAAGGTTTACGCATAATATATCCCTTTAATATTAGATAAAAATTTTGCATGGTTGCCGCAAGTATTTACTTGTAGGGCGGCAGCAAGTATATTGCCTCAATAATTTAGAGATTACCATAAAACATACTGGGAATAAATACAAATGGATTCCGTAACTCATCTTGCGGCGGGCATACTTACGCCGCTTGTTTTCCGCAAGGCTCCTCGCACTGCGGCTCTGGTGCTTTTCGGCATAGCAGCCGGCGAACTGCCGGATATAGACGCCGTGGCCGGGTCCTCGGCCCATGTTATGCTCAGCGTGCATCGCAGCATGACGCATTCCATACCTGTTATTATTATTTCGGCTTGCTTGCTCGCGTTTTTGATGAAGCTGTTTTTGTCCAAGGTGCGCTTGCGGGATATGACCGTGCGCGTAGAGAACGGCCAGGCCGTTGTAAACCGGCCTGACGACTGGGGCCTGGGCTATATGTTTATGGCGGCCCTGCTAGGCCTTGCCTCGCATGTGTACCTGGACTGCATGACCACCTTCGGCACGCAAATTTTGTGGCCTTTCAGCGATTATCGTGTGGCAGTTCCGGCGCTTTTCATTGTGGATTTTCTGTTCACAGTTCCGCTCATTTTAATAGCGCTTTACTGCCTTAAGGGTTTTCGCAACCCGAACAGGCTGGACAGGCAGGTGAAATGGGCGCGTTATGGCATGGCTTGGCTTGTGTTGTACCCGCTTTGCTGCTTCGGCATCCATCAGGCCCTTAGCTACAAGCTGAACAATGATTATACTGAAGTGGGCACGGCTGTTGAAAAAATAACCCTCACCCCGGTGCTGGCCTCGCCTTTTTATTGGAAAGCCGTGGCGGAAAACCCCAAAGAATACAGGCTGGACTGGATTGCGCTGTACAAACCTTTTCAAAAGCCGGAGTTCATGCCGCCAATTTACCCCAAGCCAGATGCCCGCAAGTGGGAAAAATTGCAGGAAGCGCTGCCCATATTCAGAGAGTTTGATAACTTTGCCACCTTTGTTACTGTTGAAGCAACCAAAAGCAATGACGATTTTATAGAATATACCTTCACGGATTTGCGCTACCTGTATTCCGCCTTTAACGTTATTATGGAAAAGATTGACAGCAACAAAGGCCTGTTTTTGATGCAAATACGCATGGGGGCCAAAGACAAGAAAGTTTATGCATGGCGCTATCTTGAGCGCGGCAACGACGAAACGGCCATGTGGCATGCCGTAAGGCCGCTTTTTACGCTGGAAGAGCCTGAGGAAACAGAGCCAGGCGCTGAATAAAATTGCCTGTGAAGTATAAGCAGCGTCAGTGCCGTGCTCCGGTCGCATTGCGCGGCAGGCAGGCCTGCCGGTTTTTATGGGGACTGAGCCTGCGGTTTTTCAGGCTGTTCTTTCATGTTGCCCACGGGAGTGTGCGCGGTGGAAATGCGCTTTTTAAGCTCCATGATTCTGTGGTATGACTCTTCTATACGCTCTTCGGATATACGGCCGCTGCGGTGCAGTGCCAACAGCGCGGCGTAGGCTTTGTCGCCGATAGTTTTGTCGTAATGCATGTTGTTGCCGAAAATGAAAATGTCCATACCGGCTTGCACGCCCAGCAACAGGGCTTCTTCCAGCTTATGGTGCATGGCAATGGCGTCCATTTGCATGTCGTCGCTTATTACCACACCCTGCCAGCCCAGCTTTTGCCGTAACAGCCCGCCAATTATTTCTTGCGATAGAGTAGCGGGGCGCCCGCCAGAGAGCTCGCGGTGAAACACATGTGCCACCATAACACAGTAAGCGCCGGGCATGTTTATGAGCTCGTCATAAGGGTTAAGCTCGTATTCGCGCCATGTGTCCGTCACGTCTGCCGCTCCCATATGCGTATCGGCCAAGGCGCTGCCGTGGCCGGGGAAATGCTTGAAGCAGCCTGCCACTCCGGCCGCGTTCAGGCCCTGCATGTAGGCACGGCCTTTGTCCGCAACCAGATCGGGGTCGCCGCTGAAGGAGCGGCCCACGCCGCCTATGGCCGGGCTTTCGGGGTTTACGTTAACATCCAGCGAGGGGGCCATGTTCAGGTTTATGCCAGCCTCGGCCAGTTCTTCGCCCATTTCGTAGCCTACCAGCTTTACCTCCTGGTCGCTCATGTGGCCCATTCGGTAGGCCGAGGGCCAGTTTTTGAAGCCCCATTTGGGCTTGAGGCGCTGCACCCAGCCGCCTTCCTGATCCACCGCTATGAACAAAGGTATGGGGGCTTTTGCCTGCAAAGCCTCCGTGAGGGCACGCAACTGTCGCGGGCTGGTAATGTTGCGCGGCACGCCACGGTGTTCCATTTCCGTCTCAAACAAAATAACCCCGCCTACTTTGCCGGTGCTGATCAGGTCTTGCACGTAATCAAGGTCATCCAGGTATTCTTCGCCGTCTCCTCTAAAGCCTACCATGAGCATTTGGCCGATCATGGCTTCAACTGTCTGTTTTTGGGGGACGGCTTGTTTTTGGGGCTGGGCAGGCCGCGCTTGCGCATCCTCTTTGGTTGGGGCTTCCTCGCATGCAATAAGGCTTAAAAGCAATGCGGCCGCCGCCAGAATTAGTATTCTGCTCATTTCATCTCTTTCAGCACCTGGGTAAGGCGGGTGGGGTAGGTATGCCAGGTTATGATATGCTCGCGCCAGGCCAGTTGCAGGGCTCTGCGCCTGCCGGGGTTGGACCGGAAAAACCGCGCCAGTTCCGTAAGTTCCCATGGGGATTTAAAGCAAACCGGAGTGACAAGCTCTTGGGGGAATATGTGCAGGCCTTGGCTCCAGTCTGTAAGGCAAAAACCGCCTGCGGCCCAAATATCGAAAATACGTTGGGTAAGCCCTGCCGGCAGTAGAAGGCTGTTGAGATTTATGGAAAATTCCGCGCATGCATACAGGCGCGGCAACTGGGTGTAATAGTCCAGCGGTCCGCGCAAATCAGGGCCGGTGAGCTCTGCTCCAAGTTCCTGCCGCCATGTGGAATCGCCAAATAGAGTAAGTCCGCCGGGGCTGGCGCTGGCCGCCTCAAGGCAGGCCTTGCGCCAGCCGGTATTGCATTTTACCGCGCCCCAGCCCGGTCTGCGTGATTTTTTGCCCGGCCAGAATTCGGCCTCTTGAGCTTTAAGGCCAAGCTCGTTTACCCACCAGTCAAAATCCGGCCTTTCCGGCGCGGCGGCAAAGCCTTTACGCAGCATGGCGGATGATTGGGCAAGGCTTTCTTCCGGCAATTGCTGACCCGCGAAAAAATCGCTCATGCCGGGGAAAGACGAGCGGCCCACAAAGACCAGCTCACGCAGGCCCGCAAAATCCGGCCCCGGCTCGGCCCGCAAATGCGCCTGCCCAGCGGCCAAAGGCATATGCAACACCTGCCTGGCCCCGGCTGCCAGCAGGGGGGCTGTGAAGCTGCTGTCGGTAACGGCCAGATGGAAGTTTTTCCAGCTTGGGTCGCGCATGCCAGACAAAATGTGCCAGGGGTTGTCCACAAACCAGACCAGCACGGGCATGCCAGCGCCTGCCAATAATTGGGCCATGGCTCCGCCCGGCAATATGCCCTGCATGTTAATGCTGAAAAACAAGGCCGGTTTTTTATCCAGCAGGCGGGGCAGATAGTGCGGGTGGTTTTCATCGGACAAGGCTGCCGGGTGCGCTCGTATCGCCTCAAAGCCCAAATAGGCAAAGGCTTCGGCCAGCTCGTCCCTTAAAAGGTCCATTCCACTGTCGGGGATGATGACAAGTTTGTTGTTTTGCGGCATTAACAGTTCACTTGGCGATTTGAGGTTTTTGGTTTATAGCAGGGTCCAGACATGAAAAAATACCGCGATTACTACTTTTTGAAGGCCAAGCAGGAAAATTATCCGGCCAGATCCGTATATAAGCTTAAAGAAATTAACAAGCGTTTTAAAATATTCAGGCCGGGTATGAAAGTGCTGGATTTGGGCGCGGCCCCCGGCTCCTGGTCTTTGGGCGCGGCCGAGTTTGTCGGCGAGAAAGGCCTTGTGCTGGGGCTTGACCTGCAAAATACCGATGTTATTTTCCCGCCGCAGGTTAGTTTTATGCAGGGCGATATTTTCAGGCCCGCGCCGGAGTTTGAGGCCGCCTTGGCCGCGGCCGCCCCGTTTGATGTTGTAATGTCCGATATGGCCCCGAGCACTACCGGGCACAGGGCCACGGATCAGGCGCGTTCCGCCGCGCTGGTTGAAGAAGCCCTTTACCTGGCACAGAAGTGTTTGATAAAGGGCGGGAGTTTTGTAGTCAAGTTTTTCATGGGGCCGGATATCAAAGCTTATTCCGAGCAGCTTCGTAAATGCTTTGATGTTGTCAAATCTTTCAAGCCAGACAGCTCACGTTCAGAAAGTATGGAAAGTTTTTATATAGCAATGGGTTATAAAGGTCTACCACCGCCTGATCCAGGAGATTAGAAGTTATCTTTGCTACAAGGTACTTCTGGCTTTTGCCGTTGCCCGCAGGGCAGGCAGGTAAATTTAATTTTAACTGGATTTCAGGAGTGATCATGTCCGGACATAGCAAGTGGAAAACCACAAAATACCGTAAAGGTGCGCAAGATGTTAAACGTGGCAAGGCCTTTACCAAGGCGGCCAAGGAAATTATCATCGCGGCCAAGGGCGGTGGCGATCCCAACTACAACGCACGTCTGCGCGCGGCCATTGCCGCTGCCAAGGCCGTAAACCTGCCCAAAGATAAAATTGACAGCGCCATCCGCAAAGGCACAGGCGAAGAGGCTGGCGGAGATTTGACGGAAATAATGTACGAAGGCTACGGCCCCGGCGGCGTGGCCCTGCTGGTGGAAGCCGCCACCGATAACCGCAACCGCACCGTTGCAGAAGTGCGTTTTATTTTTAACAAGTACAACGGCGCCATGGGCGAGAGCGGAAGCGTCGCTTGGATGTTTAGCCGCAAAGGCGTGTTTACCTTCGATAAAAAGCACACTGAAGACCGGCTTATGGAAATAGGGCTTGAGCATGGCGCGGAAGATATAGTGGATAACGGCGATGCGTGGGAAGTGCAGTGCCAGCAGGGCGATTTTGTAACCTTGCAGGAAGCCTTTGAAGCCGCTGGAATTACGCCTGAGAGCGCCGAGGTTGGCATGGTGCCGCAAACCAGCATAAATTTGGACGTGGAAAACGGAAAAAAATTGCTTAAACTGGTGGATGCGCTGGAAGAAAACGAAGACGTGCAAAACGTTTACGGTAACTTCGATTTGCCGGACGAAGCGTTTGAAGATTAATAAATAATTTGAAGATTAATAAATAAATGGACGCGCGAAGCGCGTTAGTAAAAAATGGGCAGATTTATCTGTCCATTTTTTACTATTAATGGCGCATGACGTAAGAGAATGAGAAAGACCCTTCGGGGCGGTGGAAGAAAAGATGTAAGCGGCATAGCCGCGAATATAAGAGGGACGAGCAGCCCTCTATTATATTCGCGGCTATGCCGCTTACATCTATATTCATCTTACATCCGCACCAAGTGCGCTATAGGAGCCAGGGGCTCCGCCCCCTAATGCGCATCCGCCCAACTGCGCCCGGTGCCGTAATCCACCAGTAGCGGCACGGATAGCGTCTGCCCGCCGGGCTTTACGGCGGACATAATTTCCGCCAAACGTATTCCGGCCTCTTGGGCGGTGTTTTCTGGGCATTCCAGCAGCAGTTCGTCGTGTATTTGCAATATTAACCGTGCATCCAGTTTTTTTAGGGTTGCGTCTTGCGCGGCGGCCAGCATGGCCAGCTTTATTACGTCGGCGGCGCTGCCCTGTATGCAGGTGTTTATGGCCTGCCTGCGCGCTTGCGAGCGCAACTGCTGGTTGGCGGAAAGTATTTCCGGCGTATAGCGGCGGCGTCCGGTCATGGTGCTTACAAAACCATGCTCTTTGGCGCTTTTTTCCACAAAATCGAAGTACTCGCGCAGTTTGCCAAGGCGCTCGAAGTAGCGGTCTATAAATAATTTGGCTTCCTTCATGCCTATGCCAAGGTCTTGGGCCAGCTTTTGCGGCCCCATGCCGTAAACCAGCCCGAAGTTTATGGTTTTGGCGTTGCGGCGCTGATCCGGCGTAACCTGCGCCGGGTCCGTTTCAAATATAAGCGAGGCCGTGCGGCTGTGAATATCCTCGCCTTTGCTGAAGGCGTCCAGCAGGGTGGGATCTTGCGACAGGTGCGCCAGCACGCGCAGCTCTATTTGCGAATAGTCAGCGGATACAATGAGTTTGCCCGCCGGGGCGGTAAAGCAGGCGCGCATTCGCTCGCCCAAGCCGCCGCGCACCGGTATGTTTTGCAGGTTGGGATTGCTGGAAGAAAGCCTGCCCGTGGCGGTGGAGCTTTGGTTGAAGCTGGTATGCAGGCGGTTTTGCGCATCGGCTATTTTGGGCAACGGCTCCAGATAGGTGGAGCGCAATTTTTCCAGCTTGCGGTACTCCAGTATGTAATCGATTACGGGGTGTTTGCCTTGCAGTTTTTCCAAAGATTCCTGCGAAGTGGAGGCCTGCCCGCCGGCTGTTTTGCGCGAGCGGGGCAGTTCCAGCTTTTCATACAAAATATCGCCAAGCTGGCGGGCGGAGCGGATGTTGAACTCCTGCCCGGCCGCTTCATATATATGGCTGGTCAAGGCATTCAATTTGCCCTGTGTTTCATCCAGAAAGGCTTTGAAAGCGTCCTGATCTATGCCTATTCCGGCTTCCTGCATATCCAGCAGCACAGGTATAAGGGGCATTTCCATATCGCGCAGCAGCGGGTAAAGCTGCTGGGCTTTAAGGCGCTCCTCCAACAGCTTTCGCATGCCCAGCGCAAGGGCCGTGGGGCTTGATGCCGACTCACCCTGCCCCTGCATGGCTGTGGCCTCAGCACCCCAGCGGCGTGTGAGCCTGGCAAAGCTGTAGTCGTATTCTTCCGGGCTTAAAAGCCAGGCGGACAAGCTGAGGTCAAAGCAGGCGGATAGGGGCAACTGCCGCAGTTGCGGGTACAACTCGCATACCTGCTTGAGACCGGGCGCAATTACAGTTTTACCGCGCAACGCCTCAACCAGACCGGGCGTGAGGGTAAGTTGGCCGCTGCCGTCTTTTGCCGGAAGGGTACAGATAAATTCTTTTTTTCCATCACCCAGTAGCAGGCGGAGGTCGTTTTTAACGCCGATCACATCGCAGAGCGGTATCAGGGCTATTTCCCGCGAGGCGGCTAACTCGCTTAAGTCTTGCAGCAGCGGCGCGGCATCGGCTGAAAAACCGCTTGCCGGGGCCGCTTGCTCAAACAGGCTCCATTGCTGTGCGGCGGCTTGGGCTGGCGCGGCATAATCAAACAGGGGCAGGCCCTTGTCTTGCTGAGCCGCCTGCGTGGGGGCTTCCGCCTTTTCGCCGCTGTTTTGCGCCGGTTTGACGGAGTAGGAGGTTTTAAACCCGGTGGTAAGGGCCGATGGCGCGGTTGTTTTGCCCTGCGCCTCGGAGTAGGCCCCGTTTATGCGCAGCATGGAAGAAAGCTCGCGGGCAAGGGTGCGCAGCTCGTAATCGTTTAAAAACTCCATAAGCTCTTTTTGCTTTGGGGGGCGCGGCGCAAGGGAGCCCAACCCCACATCGGGGCAGGCGTCGCACATAAGGGTGGTAAGTTTGCGCGACATTACGGCATGCTCCTCGTGCCCTTCCAGCTTTTTACGCAGGGCGGGCGGCACGGCGGCAAAGCGGCTGAAAATATCTTCCAGCCCGTTAAAGGCGCGCATCAGGGTATTGGCGCCCTTGGCCCCTATGCCCGGCACGCCTGGTATATTGTCGCTGGAGTCGCCAACAATGGCCTGGTAGTCCGGCCAGTATTGCGGCTTGAAGCCTTCTTCATCAATAAAACTGTCCAGAGTGATTATGCGTTCGGCTTTGGCGGAAGGATCCCAAATATACACGTTGGGCGAGAGGCATTGCTTAAGATCTTTATCCGCGCCCAGAATAACCACCGGCCTCTCCTGGCTGAAACGCGCGGCCATGGAGGCTATGCAGTCGTCGGCCTCGCAGTCTTCTGAAACTATGCAGGCAATGCCCATTTTATCCAGCGCGTCGCGCAGGGGGGCCAGTTGCATGGCCAGCGGCTCGGGTGTGGCCGAGCGGTTGGCCTTGTATTCGGAGTAAAGGCGGTGACGGAAGTTTTTGCCGCGCCCGTCCAGCACAAAGGCGAAGTAGGAGGGAGTTTCTTCGCGCAACAGCTTGAAGAGCAGACGCAGCACCATATACAGCACGTTCGTCGGCATGCCGTCGGAACGCGTCATATTCTGATTGGCGTAAAAACTGCGGAAGACATAAGCCGAACCGTCCATCAAAAAGACGGGATCATTTTTCAACTCCAGGCGCTGGCGAATGGGCATGAAAACTCCGTATATGCAAAGGCTTGCCAAAGCAGGTTAAAGACAAGGGTATCTGTGGCATATTGCCCTTTGGCCCGCGCTTTGTCCACTTTTTTGCAGGCGGATATTGCCGATTTTAGCGCGGGCCAGAAGAAAAAAGCCATGCTCGCGGCCAGCCCGCGTGAAGAGGCCAATTTACATGTATGGGATGAACCTCTGAATTATATTGGTGCTATTTCGTGTATGCGGTTGGAGGATTTGCTTGCGGAATACGCTCCCGGCATAATTTTGGCGGAGCACGACCAAATGCTCCCGGAGCATGTTGCGACAAGAGTTTTGGAACTGGAGGCGTGATGCCGTTGTTGCGGTTTGCCGTAGCAGCAAATTTGCTGCTCATGTGCTAAAAACAGTTTGCCAGACCGCCCATGCCGTGGCTTTGTGGGGAAAGTGCAATAAAATTATTTTTATGAATGTTTTTATTCTTGGCCGTCGCTAACTTACGGTATAAGCAAGGAAAAAAAATTTAATCACGCAAAAATAATTCAGATGTCAAGCCTTTTTCTATTGTATAATTTTTGCGATTTTGATATTTGAACCAAACCTTAAAATCAGAAATAAGGGAATTTTGCGGTTGGAGGAAATGTAATGACTGTAACTTCTGAACAAGACATGGGCTTTGATGGCGACATCAATTTTGAAAGCGCCCTTGAAAGCTACCTTAATCCGGATTTCGGCGACCTTGACGAAGGCTCCATCGTTAAAGGCGAGGTGGTGCGTATTGACGCCGATAACGTACTGGTGGACGTTAACTTTAAATCCGAGGGGCAGATACCTGCCTCCGAGTTTATGGATTCCGCCGGGCAGCTTGCCGTTAAAGTAGGCGATAAGGTAGATGTTTTTGTAGTGCGCAAGAACGAGCAGGAAGGCTCCATAGTCTTGTCCTATGAAAAAGCCAAGCGTATGCAGGTATTTGACCAGCTTGAAGCCGTGCTTGAAAACGGCGGTATCTGCACCGGCCGTATACTGCGCCGCATAAAGGGCGGGTACACGGTGGATCTGGGCGGAGTTGAGGCGTTTTTGCCCGGCTCGCACGTAGATTTGCGCCCCGTGCCGGATATGGACGCCCTGGTTAATCAGGAATATGAATTCCGCGTGCTCAAAATCAACCGCCGCCGCAGTAACGTTATAGTTTCCCGCCGCGTATTGCTTGAAGAAGATCGTGACTCCAAGCGTCAGGATTTGCTGACCACCCTTGAAGAAGGCCAGATGGTTACCGGACGCGTCAAAAATATTACCGAATACGGCGTGTTTGTTGATTTGGGCGGCCTTGACGGCCTCTTGCACATCACCGACATGTCTTGGAAGCGCATTCGCCACCCCAGAGAAATTGTGTCGCTGGGCCAAGAGCTTGAGCTTAGGGTGCTTTCCTTTGATAAGGACAACAACAAAGTCTCCCTCGGCCTGAAGCAGTTGGTGGAAGACCCGTGGCTGGACATCAACGAGAAGTTCCCCGAAAACGCTACTTTCAAGGGCAAAGTGACCAACTTGGTCGACTACGGCGCGTTTGTCGAGCTTGAAAGCGGAGTGGAAGGTCTGGTGCATATCTCTGAAATGTCTTGGACCCGTAAGTTGCGTCATCCTTCGCAAATGGTACACCCCGGCGATGAAGTCGATGTGGTGGTGCTTGGGGTCGATTCCTCCAAAAAGCGCATCTCCCTCGGCATGAAGCAGATTAAGGAAAACCCGTGGGAAGTGGTTGCAGTCAAGTTCCCTGAAGGCACCATCCTTGAAGGCGCCATTAAAAACATTACCGAATTCGGCATGTTTATAGGCATTGAAGACGGCATTGACGGCCTTATTCACGTTTCCGACATTAGCTGGACCAAGAAAATCCGCCACCCCAACGAGCTTTTCCAGGTGGGCGACGTGGTGCAGGCCAAAGTGCTTACCGTTGATCAGGAAAACGAAAAGTTCACCTTGGGCATAAAACAGTTGCAGGAAGACCCGTGGAGCTATGTGCCGGATAAATATCCGGTAGGTTCCACCGTTAACGGCGTTGTTACCAACATCACCGATTTCGGCCTGTTTGTGGAAGTGCAGGAAGGCATTGAAGGCCTGGTGCATGTTTCCGAAATCAGCAACAAAAAGATAAAAAGCCCCTCTGAATTGTATAAAGAAGGCGAAACCATCGAGGCCAAAGTCATTCATG
This sequence comes from Desulfovibrionaceae bacterium, assembly GCA_031550525.1. Classification (GTDB taxonomy): domain Bacteria; phylum Desulfobacterota; class Desulfovibrionia; order Desulfovibrionales; family Desulfovibrionaceae; genus WRHT01. The sequence continues at coordinate 154,658 of JAVBON010000014.1, read as the reverse complement.
TGTCGGCTGAAGAACGCCGCCTTGGCCTTTCCATAAAACAGCTTAAGGAAGAAAGCGAAGAGCGCAAGAAACCAGCAAGGGAAATGCGCACTGCCGGGCCTGACGCTGCCGGTGGCGGCCAGAACCTGGGCGACCTGCTCAAGCAAAAGCTTGAAGAAGGCAACGAAGACGCCTAATTGTAACTACTGTTTGTTAAAAGCCACCCGCGAGGGTGGCTTTTTTTATCAGCAACTCTTTCCGTTTTTTACGGTTATCTCCGTTAAATGTTGTTCCACGCTAAAAGTAGGGCGCGGCAGGCTTGCGGGGGCGTTATTATAGTGTTAACTATGCAAGCTCTTACGCGCGGCTTTTTTCGTAAAAGGCAAGGGCTTGCACGGTAAAGCCTCCCTGGCGGCGCTACCGCCAAACGCTTTTCTTTAAGTGCGCGCCTTAAACTAAAGGATAAACCATGTCAGAAATTCGCTCCTCCTACACCAGCGGCCTCAATTTTTTTATGGGCATAAGCCCTTTTGCGTTGGTGCGTGAATACGGCAGCCCGCTGTATGTTTATAACGAGAACATCTTGCGCCGCAGTTGCCGTGATATGCGCTCGCTTATAAACCTGCCGCAGGTAAAAGTTTGTTATTCGGCCAAAGCCAACGCCAACCCGCACCTGCTGCGCATTGTGCGCTCCGAGGGCCTGTTTGTCGACTCCATGAGCCCAGGCGAGCTTGCGCTTAACAAATTGGCCGGATTCAAGCGGGAGGAAATTTTTTACGTATGCAATAACGTAAGCGCCGAGGAGCTGGCAAACGCCGCTGCCAACAGCAATCTCGTAAGTGTCGATTCCATATCACAGCTTGAAACTTTCGGCCGCGTGGCCCCCGGCAGCGAGGTTATGGTGCGCCTTAACCCCGGCATGGGCCTGGGGCATCACGAAAAAGTGATTACAGGCGGCAAGAAGACGAAATTCGGCATAAACCCTGAAGATTACCCGGCCATGCGCGCGCTGTGCGTCAAATACAATTTGAAGCTGGTAGGCCTTAACCAGCACGTCGGCTCGTTGTTTATGGACGCCGATGCCTTTTTGCAGTCCGTAAACTGGATGCTTGAAACGGCGGAAGGTTTTGAAGGTCTTAAATACATAGATTTCGGCGGCGGTTACGGCATACCCTACCGCAAGTATGCCGGCGAGCCGCGCCTTGATATAGTCGCCTTCAGCCAAAAGTGCACTGCCGCCGTAAAGGCTTGGGTGGCTAAAACCGGCTATGCCGGAGAATTCATTATAGAGCCGGGCCGCTATGTTCCGGCCGAGTCCGGCCTTTTGCTGGGCACGGTCACAGCCACCAAAAACAACGGCCCCACCAGGTATGCCTGTACCGATGTTGGTTTTAATATCCTGCCGCGCCCCATGCTGTATGATGCGTTTCATGATGTTGAAATATACCGGCCTGAGGGCGGCGCGCCCAAAGGGGCGGATATGCCCCAGGCCATAGTCGGCAATATTTGTGAAACTGGCGATATTCTTCATAAAAATTACGTGTTGCCCGAAATAGAAAAAGACGATCTGCTAGGCTTTTTGGATGCCGGGGCCTACTGCTATGCCATGGCTTCAAGCTACAACCAGCGCGTGCGCCCGGCCGAAGTGCTTATAACCTCCGGCGGGGATGTAAAGCTGATCAGGCGCAGGGAAACGGTTGAAGACCTGCTGGGCCTGATCACGCCGCTGGATTAGACAAAATATACAGGGCGGAAGCCGGATTAATGAGCGCTGGGCGCTTTCAGCCCGCAAAGGGGGCGGCGGCCTCAGCTATGTGTGAGCCTCCCTGACCCCAGCGGTTGCTTTAATAACCGCACATTTACCAGCGGGCAGGCAGATTGCTGTAAAAAATGGGTTGACAAACCACCGGCAAGTAATAGAACTATGCCCTTTCGCGTGAAAAAGGCGGCAAGGCGCTGTCTCTTGCCGCGTGGGCTTTACAAATGAATATCTAAACTATATTATCCGGCCTATTGCCGAATAAGGAGTAAACCATGGCTCAAAAGAAAGTAGAACGCAGAAAAGAACTTGATCGTAGACGCCACCGCCGCGCCGAGCGCCTTAAAGCTCGCATTCGCGAAGCCAAGGCAGCTAAAAAGGCCTAATTTTGATTTTCGTGCGGCGGTTTTGACAAGGCATATAACACTGCTTATCTGTTGTTGACTTGCGTCGTTTATCAACACCATTGTTATAGAGAGAAATTACATGCCTATTTATGAATATCGTTGCAGCGAATGCCACCAGGTTTTTGAAGAGTGGACCAAACATATAGAAGATTCCGATAACGCGGTCTGCCCCGTGTGCGATAGCCGGGCAGAGCGCATTATGTCCAACACCTCTTTTGTATTGAAAGGCGGCGGCTGGTACGTGACGGATTACGGCTATAAAAAGGACGGCAAGACAGATTCTTCCGTATCCGCCGGTTCTTCGGAATCTTCAGCCTCTTCGGCTCCGGCGGCGCCTGCCGCCGCATCTTCCGCCCCCGCCGCGCCGGCGGCAGGCACAGGAGCCGCTTAAACTGGCTGTTCAGGTGTGCCGCTCCAGAGGCCATGTTAATACGCTACCACGGGATTATGCATGATTGAGAGATACACTCGCCCAGAAATGGGCGCATTGTGGACAGAGCAAAACCGCCTTGACGCCTGGCTGGAAACAGAGCTTGCCGTGTGCGACGCTTGGGGCGAGCTTGGCCTCATTCCCAAAGAAAGCCTCGCGCACATTCACAAAACCGCTGCCGTAAACCCGGCAAGGGTGCGTGAGATTGAGGAAGTGACACATCACGATCTCATAGCCTTTCTCACTGCTTTGGAAGAAAAAGTTGGGCCGGATGCCCGTTTCATCCATCTGGGCTGTACTTCATCAGATATTGTCGATACGTCCAACGCCATAATGCTTACGCGCGCGGGGCGCCTTATCCTGCAAGGCATGGATGAGCTGCTGGAAGTTATCAAAAACATGGCGTTGCGTTATAAAGGGCAGTTATGCATGGGGCGCACCCATGGCATACATGCCGAGCCAACCAGCTTTGGCCTTAAGATGGCCGGTTTTTATGCCGAGTTTTCACGCCACCGCGCCCGTTTTAGCGATGCGCTTGAGGGCGTGCGTTATGGCAAAATTTCCGGGGCTGTAGGCACCTATGCCATGCTTGACCCCAAGGTTGAAGAAATTGCCATGCGTATTCTGGGGCTTAAGGTAGACCCTGTTTCCACGCAAATCATTCAGCGCGATCGCTATGCGCATTTTTTTACCTCGCTGGCGCTTTTTGGCGGAGGGGTAGAGCGTATTTGCACAGAGCTGCGGCATTTGCAGCGCACGGAAGTGTTGGAAGTGGAAGAGGGCTTCGCCAAAGGGCAAAAGGGCTCCTCAGCCATGCCGCATAAAAAGAACCCCATTTCAGCAGAAAACCTGTGCGGGCTTTCGCGCCTTTTGCGCAGTAATTCGTTGGCTTCAATGGAGAACATGCCCCTCTGGCACGAGCGTGATATAAGCCATTCTTCAGTGGAGCGTGTAATTATGCCGGATTGCTGCATTTTGGCCGATTACATCATACACCGCCTTAAAAGGCTGCTTTCCGGATTGCGTATAATACCAGAGAATATGGCCCGTAATCTTATGGCCTCGCATGGCCTGTTTTTTTCGCAACGCGTGTTGCTGGCTTTGGTGGAAAAAGCCGGTATGCCACGGCAGGAGGCTTATGCGCTGGTTCAGGCCTGCGCAATGCAAAGCTGGGAAAACCACAGACCTTTTGCCGACCTGGTTCGCGCGGATAAGGCCATAACTGCCAAGCTTGACGCGGCGACTTTGGATGCGCTGTTTGATTTGAATTACTACTTGCGCCATGAAGAACTAATTTTTGACCGCGTTTTCGCGGGTAAAGGCGAATAATGGATACTCTTGCCCTTAAAACCAGACTAGCGCGCCTGCTGAAGGAAAAATCCTATCTGGAAGGCGATTTTACCCTTAGTTCCGGCCTGAAAAGCGACTATTATTTCGACTGCCGCCAAACTTCGCTCCATCCGGAGGGGGCGTGGCTTATAGGCCAGCTTTTCGCGCAAATGCTTGTTCCGCTGCATCCTTACGGAGTGGGCGGCATGACCATGGGCGCGGACCCTCTTATTACGGCCACCTCGCTGGCCGGGCGTGAGCTTGGCGCAGTATGGCCCGGCCTTATTGTGCGTAAAGAAGCCAAAAAGCATGGCACCGCCAGCAACCTTGAAGGCATGGCCAACTTTGCGCCGGGCCAGGTGGTAGGTATGCTTGAAGATGTGGTAAGCACCGGCGGCTCTGTAATAAAGGCCTGCGCCAGCGTGCGCGCGGCAGGCCTTGTGGTTGCGGACGTTCTCTGCGTGCTGGACCGCGAAATGGGCGGCAAGGAAGCTCTGCAAAATATAGGCTGTAACCTTCATGCCATTTTTACCCGGCATGAATTGGTTGCTTTGGCCAAATAAAAACCCTGGCTCCAACCAGGTTGCATAACAAGGCAAGGCATGCCAGCGGCACTAACAAGAAATCTCACTTTGCTTTTTCTGCTCGTAATCCCCTCTGTTGCCATAGCGGCCGCAAAGACGGACGCTGCAACCGTGGCTGCGCCCGGCTGGCAAACTGTGGTTACTGATTACGCCAATGCCCCTTCTTTTTTGATTGCGGTGGATAAAAAAGAGCAGCAATTACGCATTTTCGAGCGTAAAAGCCCTCTGGTAAAGGTTGCCGAGTACACAATAACCACGGGCCAAAACCATGGCGATAAACTGGTTGAAGGTGACATGAAAACGCCGGAAGGCGTTTACTTTGTCGTAAAATATATAAACTCCGGCCTGGATTACGCCTTGTACGGCACCGAGGCCTACCCTCTTAACTACCCCAATCCGGTGGACCGCCTGCGTAAAAAAACAGGTTACGGCATCTGGATACACGGCAAGGGTATTCCGCTTGTGCCTTACGACAGCAACGGCTGCGTTGGCATGAACAATCAGGACATTCTCAAATTCAAGGAGCGTTCGCTCATAGGCCAGCCGGTTACGCTGGCTTTGGCCGTGCTTGAGCCTACGCCGGATAAAGCGGCGGAAAAATCCGCCACCTCCGCCATGCTTACGGCTAAAGTGGCGGATTGGGCCAGGGCTTGGAGCAACCGCTCCGCTGAGATGTTTGATTTTTATGATCAAAACGCCTATTCACTGGCGCAGGGTCAATCTTTCAGCAGTTTCCGCGCGCAAAAAGAGCAGCTTTTCAAGGCTCTGCCTTGGATTAAAACCACGGTGAGTGATGTTCAGGCCTTGGAGGGGCCCGGCTATTGGGTCACTTGGTTCAACCAGAATTATGAAGCCCCAAACCTGAAAAGCTGGGGCACGCGCCGTTTGTATTGGCAGCCCGATGCCCAGGGGCAATTGCGTATTGTGGGTATGGAGTGGATAAAGAATTTTAAAAGTCCCGAGCTTTACGCTGACGCAGGCTCTAAAAACCCCCAGGCGGCAGTGAGCGACGCCGCGCCGGTTATGTCCGCTACCGCACCCCAATCGGCACCTTTTACGCAAGTTACAGTAAAACCGGTGCAGCAACCAGCCACGGCAGTGCAAGTAGCCGCGGCCGAACCCACGGAACAAAAAAATAACGCGGCATCAAGCGCTGTACGTAATGCCCAGCCGGATTCTTCCGCCACCAAACTTACACAGGATCAGCAAGAAATAGATAAAATGCTTGCTGCTGAAGCACGTGAATTTATTGATAAATGGAAATTTGCCTGGAAAACGCAAAATTTGGATTTATATATGCGCTGTTATGCCGATAAGGCTATGCAAGACGCTCGTAAAGGCAAGAATTGGATTACTTCTCAGAAAAAAGACTTGTGGACTCGCGTAAAGATAGTAAAACTGGACTTAAGTGATATACAAATCGAAACAACCAATAGCGGGCTTAAGGCCACCATGCTGCAAACCTATCAGGATTCCACAGGGTATTCGGACACCGGCCGCAAGACCTTGCATCTTGAGTTTGACAAGGCCTGGCACATAGTCCGTGAGGAATGGTCCGCCGTAAACTAGGTACGCGGCCGTCCGGGGGGCTCCCGGCACTGGCCGTAACGCATCAGGTCCGGCTCCGCCATGGGCGGCAAAGCAGGGCAAAACTTTTTATGGGCGTTACCCAGGTTGGATTAAGTTATGCAAAAATCAGTAAAACCGACCTATAGCATTATATTGATGCGTGACGATTGCGACGTCAGCGCATTCCGGCTGCACAGCTTCTGGATAAAACTGTTCATACTTTTTCTGGTTATTCTTATTACGGCCTGCATAGTTGGCGCTTACGGCACCTTTTACTACAAGAACCGTTATGAGGTTACCTACACGGAACGGCGCGATTTGCAGCGCTCGCTGGGCGATATAAAAATAAAAATGGAAAGCCTTTCCAACGAAGAGCTGGTGGGGCGGTTTACCGGCAGTGGAACAGCCTCAAGCTACGCTGTTAACTCGGTGGTAATGCCCAACGGAAGCTTGGGCGGGCAAAGCTCTTCCGCCCCCACTCCTCTTTCCGTGCCCAACACCGCAGCTCCCACGCAAGAAGATTTGGCCTTGCTGCTAAGTCAGCTTGGGCCGGTGCGTACTGCCGGTATTGAGCAAGAGGTGGCCCTTGCGGAGCAAATGGAAAAGCACCCAGTGAAAATCAGCAACCTCAAAACCATTTTCGAGGCTGATGATCGCATACGCACTACATACGATCTCAGCAACCAGCAGCAGGGCCTTACTTTGGTGGGCAAGTGCAGCATCGCTTTGGTAACTCGGGAGGGAGCGGTAATTGATATTACACCCAGCGCGCGTGGCGTGTTGAGCTTTCAGATTTCCCGCTTCAGAAAAATGGATATACTTTCAAAAATACCGCCCACCATCAACAAAGACGATATAGCTAAAGTGCAAATTTCCGCCCAGGCCAACGATTTGCCTTTGTATTACAAGCAATTTTCCGTAAGCAGCCAATAGGCGGCAACGCCGCTACGGCAGCAATCTTGTAAGGCCGTAAGCGCCTCTGGGCGCTTACGGCATTACAGGTTTTGGAAGCATGGAGGATGCGTTGCCTAAAGGCTGGCCTCCAACTGTGTGATTTTTTCGCGGTACGGCGCGTCAATACAAAACGGAATAGCAGCACAGCCGGACATACTTGCATGATGCTTGAAAAAAGCGGCAGCCATTAACGTGTTTTGGCTGACTTTTTCCGCGTTCACCTCACGAAAGTCGAGGGAGTATTGTACACGCTTGATGGACAAGCTGTTGCAAAGTTCAAAAAAAGCCGCAATTTCAGTTAACTGGTTTGTCGCCTCAAAAATGATGTATTTCAGTTCAATCTGATCAGGCGCTGTCGCCGCATAGCTTTTAATTGTTTTTATAACCTTATCCCATCCGTCAACGCCTTTTACTTCTTTATATTTTTCACGCGAAGCTGAGTCCAGGCTTATATTGATTAAGCCTTTTCCTGCCCGCAACAGGCGGTTTATCTGGGGCGAGTGGCGCAAGGCATTTGTATGCACATACTGCGTATAATTGCTATCTGAAATATAAGAGCAGACCTCATCAAATTCTTTCAGAATACTCGGCTCTCCGCCGCCCCAACTGAAATAGCAGTGTTTATCCAATATTCCACTGGCCATAAGGCTCTTCACCGACTGTAATACGGAATAGACCGGGGCTTGCTCCTTTTTACTCCAAAGGTCGCAGTATACGCACCGGCAGTTGCAATAGTAGCGGTGCTGATTGAAAGATACGGTGCGAAGTTTTACATACTTTCCGACATTGTTGCTGTTTTCATCGTCAAAGGTAATTTCCGCATCTATCAGGTGCGGGCAATTGGCACAGGTATCGGAGTGCTCCTGCAACGCCCAGAAAGTATCATTGATATGACTCCTGTAAGCATCTACATCCAAAGGCCCGCCGCCAAATGTGAATTTTGGAACTCCAATCAGATGCACGTCACAGCAGGGCTGAATTGCCGTAGGTTCAAAATTTATAGCTTCAAATAAAAACCGGCAAAACTTCATGTACATCCCTCCGCTTTCATAGGCTTTCAGATAGTGCAGTCAGGAGGCGGCGTATGCCATAAAAGCGAATTTCAGATTATCTCGCAGCCACATTTTTAAAGCAGCACCCGCGCCAACAGAAATACGCCGGTAAATATGCACACGGCCGCAACCAGCTTGCGCAACAACGGCACGGGCATTTTTGCGGCTATGCTCACACCCGCGTACATGCCCGCTACTTGCGCGACGATTATCCACGATAGGGTAAACCAGTCTATATACCCATGCATGGCATTGGGTATGGATGCGGATATTCCGGCCGGTATGGTGAAGACTATGCCCGCGCATACGGTGGGCATTACAGGGAAGCCGCAGGCAATCATTATTGGCACGGTAAGTATACCGCCGCCGCTGCCCGCAAGGCCGCTCATAAGGCCTACGCCGCTGCCCAGCAGCGCCAGAAATATACGTCGTGTTTTTAAAGTGGACTGGCCCAGTTGCAGGCTGCCTGCTTTGGGCGCGCGCAAGGCGCTAAGCCCGGCCACAATAACTACCGCAGCCAGCAGTATGGTAAGAACAGAGGCGCTGGCATGTACCTTCATAAGCCCGCCAAGATAGCCGAACAAGACGCCGCCGCTACAGAGAGGGATAAGAATTTCTTTATCCATCGCGCCTTTTCTGGCGTATAGGTAACTTGCGTAGCTGGCTGGCAAGATCATGCTGGCCAGTACCGTGCCGGTGGCCATGTGCGTGTTCATGCCCATAATCACAACCAGGGTGGGTATGAAAAGCACGCCGCCCACGCCGGTTATGCCGCCAATTACCGATACTGCCACTACTATAAGAGCTGTTATGATGAATTCCATGGTTCCGGCATAAAAGCACATTTCAGACGGTATGTGAATACCCCAAATAAAAGGGAGCCGGTCAAATTCCGGCTCCCTTTACAAAGAGGTATTCCCAGAACGGTTATTCCATAATCAGATCACCGAAGTACGGGAAGTTCATAGAGTTAAGCACATCGTTGAAGTTTTTCAGACTCTGCAGGGCAGCCCAGCCGTGCGGCTCGAAATGCAGGGGTACGAAGGCTGCTTCATCATAGGCTATTTTTTCAATTTCTTGCAGCATGGCGGTACGCTTTGCGGCGTTGGTCTCGCTCTGGCAGGCCAAAGCCAACTCATCCACGCGCTTGTTGCAGTAGTTGCCGCTGTTGTACTGGCCCATGCCGGTATCTTTGTTGGGGCACATCAAAAGGTATTCGGTGTAGTTGCCTGCGTCCTCGGTATCCGGGTGCCAGCCAAGCATCTGCAGGTCGGCCACCTGAGCGTCGAATTCATCCCAGTACTGGGTGCGCGGCATGGTTTTGAGCGATACTTTTATGCCCAGCTTGGCCATCATGCCCACAAAGGCCAGCGCGACTTTTTCGTCGTTAACGTAGCGGTTGTTGGGGGCGATCATGGTAAGGGAAAGGCCGTTTGCGTAACCGGCTTCTTTAAGCAGTTGTTTGGCTTTTTCCATGTCATAGCGCAGTTTGAGGGTGGGGTTGTAGCCATCCATCTGCTCGGGCATCTGCTGGGTTGCGGGTTGCACATAGCCGCGCATAATGGTTTTGGCTATGGCCACGTTGTCGGTGGCGCGCACAATGGCCTCACGCACGCGGGGGTCGGCCAGGGCCTTGTTGCGTTTGCCGTTCATCTGAATGGTGATTACACGGGTGCTGGTCATTGTAACAAGCTGAATATGGCTGTTTTTGTTCAGGCGGTCATAATCCTGAGTGGGAACGGGCATAATCATGTCTGAAGCGCGGGAAAGGAGCGAGGCCACGCGGGTAGCGTCGTTCTTTATGGGGGTGATACGCATGGTGCCCACGTTGCCGCGCGGTCCCCAATAGTCGGGGAAGGCCTTGAGGGTCATTTCAATGTCTTGCTGGCGTTCCGCAACCATAAAGGGTCCGGTTCCGGAGGCGTTAAGGTTGGCGAAGGAGGGGCCTGTTTTATTGATAAGGTCCTTAGGCTGGCCGCTGGCGTCGGTGCCGCTGTAAAACTTGCTGTCCATGGGGAAGATGTAGGTCATCATATTGACCACAAGGCCGTAGGGCTTGTCGGTAATAATATCCACTGTGTGGTCGTCTATGACTTTGGCGCCGGAGAAACGCTCAAAAAGGCCTTTATAGTCCGGAGATTTTTTCAGGCGGTCAAGGGTCCAGACCACGTCTTTGGCGGTAAATGGGTTGCCGGAATGGAACTTGACGTTCTTGCGCAGGTATACACGATAGGTGGTGGGGTTTAGCTGTTCCCATTTTTCGGCCAGACGCGGTTCGAACTTCATGTCTTTGGTCCAGCGGACAAGCGGATCAAACACCCAGTGGCTGTAAGCGACGCTTTCTTCTGAAAGCTGCACGTGCGGATCCAGCGAGGTTACGTCGGAAGCCACGGCAAGTTTGAAAAGCTTATCGGGGGCGGCGGCATTGCCCGCTATAGCTCCAGAAATGGTTAGGGCGCATATGATGCTGATGGTTAGTAAAACTCTTGAAATACGTTGCATTGATTCATGCCTCCTGAAAGTCGGATTTCTGCGGTGTAACACAGTGTTTTTATGTATCCAAAAAAATAGTTATTACCAGTAGGTATAAACTAAATATCCCCAAAAAGTGAAGTTGGCTAGCATACCCATAAATACGGCCGCGCTTCCGGCATCTTTGGCGATTTTCACCAAGGGGTGAAAGTCGGGCGAAACAAGGTCGCAGACTTTTTCTATGGACATATTTAAAAGCTCAAGCGCCATAACCATAAGCCAGCCTGCAATAATAATTACCATGGTGCCGCCTGGCACGCCGCAAAAATATGCTAGAGTTGGCACAACCGCAAGTAACAGAATTTCTTGCATAAAGGCTGTTTCTTGCGTGGCGGCTGCCTTGATGCCGCAACAGGAAAATTTTAAGGCGGAAAATACATGTTTGATATGATGCCGTAAGTCTTTTTTAGCCATAGTAATCTCTGGTAGTTGCAAGTGAAAAAGCGCCCTCCGTAAATTCCGCGAAATTCCGGTTATGATCAGGCTGCGGCTGTGGAGGCGTCAAAACAAAATTCCACAGTGAAAAAGTCGTCACCCAGCTTAAAGGGAATGGCTATGAGCGGCCCGGAGGCCTTGTGGTGCAGCATATGGCCCGCGCCGGTGACAATGGTGGGGGTTGAGCCGTGCAGTAGAAGGCCTTCGCTGGTTATTCCCGCCCGCGCTTGGCCAGAGACCATGTTGGCTATTTCGCCGACAACGTCCTCCATGTCGTTTTGCACGTCCTGCACATCGTCGCCCAGCATGCCTACCAGCAGGGTGTAAGCTGCGTTGCGCCCAAAACTTACGGATATTGTACCCTTGCGGTCGCCGGTAACTCCTATTATAGCGGAGATGTCGCCCTCCTGCGGGGTGTCTCTTTTTACATACGGCCTGCCCACAGTCGCTTCAAGTCCGGCCATGGTCAACAGTATGTCGTGCGTGGCCTTTATAAAATGTTTGGCTATCAGTATATCCTCAGCTTGCATGGCTACTCCGGTATTAACTGGTGAGTTAATGACATTACCAGTAGTTCTTCATGGTGTAAACGGCATGTATGGGAGCGGTATAATCTTGCTTTCGCTATATTTTATAATATAAATCAGTATGTTGATGGTTGGTTGTTTGAGAGGAAAACTATTTTTTTGTTGTACTGTGTGCTCCTGTAATGCTAAATAACGTGAAATAACAGATACAAACAAATAAATGTGGAGTAATATAATGAGTATGGAAAAAACAGCCCTGCTTTTTTCCGGCCAGGGCGCGCAAGAAGCGGGCATGGGCCGCGATTTGGCCGAGCGCGACGCCGATATAATGAATATGTGGAAAAAGGCCGAAAAAGTAAGCGGCATAGCCCTGCGCGGCATTTACTGGGAAGGCGGCGAAAACCTTGACGACACCAGCCGTTTGCAGCCCGCGCTTACTGTAATGAACCTCAGCCTTTGGATGGAGCTTTCCAAAAAGCTTTCCCCCGCGGCCACAGCGGGGCACAGCCTTGGCGAGTATTGCGCCTTGGCTGCGGCATCGGTGCTTAGTATTGATAAAGTAATAGAGCTGGTCACCCTGCGCGGCCGCCTTATGGCCGAGGCCGACCCCGACGGAAATGGGGCCATGGCCGCCATGGTAAAGCTGGATCTGCAAAAGGCCGAAGAAGTGGTGGCGCAGGTACTGGCGGAGATGCCGGGCGTGGAGTTGCGCATAGCCAACTATAATACCCCAACCCAGTTTGTTGCCAGTGGCGCTAAAAAGGCCATTGAGCTGCTGGTGGAAAAGGCGCGCGATTTTAAAGGCCGGGGCATTCCGCTGGCCGTTTCCGGCGCTTTCCATAGCCCGCTTATGGCGGAAGCGGCCAAAGAAATGGCCGTGGCTATTAACAAGTGCGATTTCGGCAACCCGCGTTTTCCCGTTTACTGCAACGTAAGCGGCAAAGCTTCCAGTAATGGCGCTGAGGTAAAAGACCTGCTGCTCAAGCAGATGACCTCGTCCGTGCAGTGGATAAATACGGTGACCAGCCAGTTTAACGATGGTATGAGGCTTTTTGTGGAGTGCTCGCCCAAAAACGTGCTGGCTAAAATGGTTGGGCAAATTCTGGCCCCGGTGGCTGAGGAAGGCGCCTACAAAGCCATTACCGTAAGCGGGCCTGAAGATTTGGCCGCCTTTGGCAAATAGGTTTCGGGCCTATGCGTTTGCGCTATCTGTTAACAGTTTTTTGTCTCTGTTTGTCCTGCGGCTGCGCCGCTTGCGACGAGCGCGAGTATGTGCGGCTTACTCCAGAGCTTGCGGCGGAAAACAATTTTTACCAGGTCAGCGACGGTTTATACCGCGCAAGCCAACCCGACGCCTGCATGATGCGCCTGTATGAAGAGCAGGGTATAAAGACAGTAATAAACCTGCGGGCTTTTCATTCTGATGCCGATAAAGTTGAAGGCACCAGCCTCAAGCTGGTGGAAGTTCCGGTACTGACCTGGGACCTTTCCATGGATGAGGTCGTAACCGTGCTACAGGCCGTGCGCGATGCCGAAAAGCCCGTGCTTGTACATTGCCAGCACGGCGCGGACAGAACCGGCATGATGGTGGCCATGTACCGCATAGTGGAGCAGGGCTGGAGCAAAGAGCGGGCCATTGCCGAAATGCGTGAGGGCGGTTTTGGTTTTCACTCCATCTGGTTTCATATAGACGATTTTATTATGCAGGCGGATGCGGAGGCGGTGCGGAACGCTTTGCGGTAGGGCGTGTTGGCGGCACGGCTTTTTGCCTTATGTTTGTGCCAAAACGGCTTTTATTGTGGTCACATGCTGTAGGGGTATGCGCAATTATAAGAGTTTTCGCTTTTTTGCCGCAAGCCAGAATTTTCGTAGGGCAAGTATGTCTCAAAAGACATGCCGAGCCGGCGTTTTAATACACTGCCAGCCCCTTGCGCGAACAGGAGGTTTATTGTGCCCAAATACAAAACCGAAGTTTTCGGCCAGTTCATTTACTCACCGGAAATAAGCTATGACGAGCTTTTAAAGCTTGAAGAAGACATAAAGAGCTTTATTACCGACACCATGGAATCGTTTGGAGCCGAGTTTCTGGCCTTTGAATCCGAAGGCGACCGTACGTTTTTTCAGGGCATTTTGCAGGAACGTGGTGGGGAACTGGCTGAAAAAATAGCCGCTGCCTTCACCCGCAAGCTTAACGAACATACTGAGTGCAAGCTTATGTTTGTGGATAAAATGCTCTGCGAGCACCATTTTTACGCCCTCAACCACAAAGGCGCGAAACTTGAAAAAATGACCATGCCTGCAGCCGGCCCGCTGGATAAAGCCCTGCTGGCCGAAGGGGAGTAGGGCGGCGCCGCTAATTGTTATTCCGGCGTATGGCTCATGTAGCGCCGCTAAATCCCAGCCAAAAAATGAATATATTTTAATGCTGACAAAAAAAACGCTTTAAGCTACTTTGTCGCTTCCTCAGCGGCTTGCCGCACCCGCCCGGGTGGTGGAAATGGTAGACACAAGGGACTTAAAATCCCTCGGCTGGAAACGGCTGTACGGGTTCAATTCCCGTCCTGGGCACCACTTTTTAAAGACGCTACAGCTAACTTGCCGTAGCGTCTTTGTTTTTACAACCTTTCCCAAACTCATACGCTTAATCCTTCCGTGAACGGTTGACATTTCTTTGTACTGGATATAATCACGACTAAAATTGATAATTAAAATCAAAATCTTTTAATGGCATACGCAGTCTGCACTGCAACACCGTTAATATACCGCGTCGCCAGCCCAATTTGCCGCAATGCCGTTTATTAATGCGGGAAGCCATGAGTGTGGCGGAGATGCAGGAAGCCATAAGGAGACCCGCAATGGACGTAAACATGACACTGTATAACGCGCCTACAGGCCAGGCCCTGTTTGTGCTGGCTGTTGAGGCTGAGGAGCCGGAACGCAAGCGCATTGAGGGGCTGGGTATTTTTCCGGGCGGCGAGGTTAGGGTGCTGGCGGCCGGGGCCGGGCCGGTGTTGCTGGCCGTTGGCGAAACGCGGGTGGCCATTGAGCGCGATTTGGCGGCAAAGGTATTTGTTGCTTAACTTGTGTTACCACAGCAAGGATTTTTGCAATTCGGCAAAGAATAAGAATTTTTTACGCAGGGAGCGTACTTTTACGATATCTGCCCAGAATAAAAAAGCCTTTTGACGCAGAGCATGGGGCACAAAGACCGTTGCATGAGCACACCTGATCGATACAAACTTTTTTGGGGATAATGCATGACTTTAAGCGAGATGGCGCCTGGTGAAACCGGCATTTTGCAAGATGTTTTAATTGATGGGGCTTTGGGACAGCGCCTTATGGATATGGGTTTCTACCCCGGCGCGCATATACGGGTGGTGCGCAATGCGCCGCTGGTGGACCCCATAGAAATTGAGCTGGAAGGTTACCACGTAAGCTTGAGGCATGCCGAGGCAAGCCATGTAAGGGTGTCGGCGGAATGAGCATACCCACTCTGGCAGCTTTGGCAGGTCAACCCAACAGCGGCAAATCAACCATATTCAACATGCTTACCGGCGCGCGGCAGCATGTTGCCAACTACCCTGGCGTAACGGTTGAGAAAAAAACCGGGCATTTTTCCCTTTACGGCAGCAAGGTAGAGCTCGTTGACCTCCCCGGCACCTACAGCCTTACTTCCTACTCCCTTGAAGAGCGCGTGGCGCGCGACTTTGTGCTGCGCGAGCACCCGGACGTAATTATAAATGTGGCCGATGCCGCCAACCTCAAGCGTAACCTTTACCTTACCCTGCAACTTTTGGAGATGGAAACGCCACTGGTGCTGGCCCTGAACATGATGGACGTTGCCGCCAGGCGCGGCATGCGGGTGGATGTTGGCGGGCTTTCGGCCTGCCTTGGCCTGCCCGTGGTCCCGACTATAGGGAAAAAGCGAAACGGCCTTGATGCGTTGAAGCAGTCTTTGGCACAGACACCGTCAACAAGCGAACGCTATCTGGTCGATTATAAAACGTTGCAACCCTTTATTTTCAGACTGGAAGCACGCCTGACTCAAGAGCAGGCGCTGGCCGACATGCCGTTACGCTGGCTGGCAATAAAACTGCTGGAAGGGGATGGAGAGGCCGATAGCCTTATACAGGCCTTGGGCATGGCTGAAATTTTGGGTTTTGTCTCGTCGCTTAAGCTGATGTTTGAGCAGGAGCATGGCCTTAGCCCCGCCAGGCATATCGCCTTCAGCAGGCATCGCGCGGCTGCGGATATTGCCGCTCGCTTTGTTGCCCAGCCGTCCGAAAAAAAGGCAACCCTTTCAGATCGGGCCGACCACTATGTCTGCCACAAGTTTTTCGGCCCGCTCATTCTGTTGGCCGTACTTATGCTATTGTATCAGGTGGCTATCGTGTTCGGCAACGATTTGGCGGCCCGCGTCTGGCCGCTGTGGGGCGGCGCGCAAAACTGGCTGGCCGGTTTTTTGCCAGATGCGGAGTTTATGCAGGACCCGTTGCTGCGTTCCCTCGGCCTCTGGGTAATGAAAAGTCTGGCCGCGATTTTGAACTACCTGCCGATATTTTTCCTGCTCTTCTCCCTTATCGCAATACTGGAAGACAGCGGCTACATGCCGCGCATGGCCTTTATTCTTGACAGGGTCTTCCGCCGTTTCGGGCTGCACGGGCAATCCACCCTGCCGCTGATTTTGGGCGGTGTGTACGTGGGCGGCTGCGCCATACCTGCCGTAATGTCCACCAAGGCTATTCCCGACGAAAAGGCCCGACTGGCGACAATTTTGATTACGCCCATGATGAATTGCCTGGCCAAAGTGCCTTTGTATCTGTTGCTTATAAGCGTTTATTTTACCGAGCATAGCGGCATGGCTATGTTTTTTGTGGCCACGGTTACCTTGTTTATGGCGCTGCCGGTAGCCAAGGCCCTTTCGCTCACCCTGCTGCGCGGTAAGGTTAGCGCCCCTTTTATAATGGAGATGCCGCCGTATCACCTGCCAACCTTGCGCGGTGTGCTTTCACGCGCTTTTGAGCGAGTTCTGGTTTTTATCAAAAAGATTGTCACCGTGGTGCTGGCCGTGGCGGTAATAATTTTTATGCTGATCAATTTTCCTGGCCTTGATGAGCAACGGCTGGAGAGCTACACGGCCAAAGCTGACGAATCTATGGGCAATTTTATGCTGGCGGTTGAGAAAACACCTTTGGCCGGCCAGCTTGCGCGGGATGATTTGCTTGCGCTGGTGCTGTTTGAGGAAGCTCTTAAAGACGCTAAGCGCGGCATAAGCGATCAGGCGGCTGCCGCCGCCATAGATGCCGGTTTTGAAGCCGACAACGCCATGTTTTTTGCGGTAGTGCGCGGCTCAGGCGATGCCGGGCGCGCCCTGCGGGCTCCGCTGCGCCAGCTTGTAAATACCCGCAAGCAACTGCGGCGCGAACTGCGCGAGGAAACCTTCGAGCACAGCCTCTTGGGCAGGCTTGGCAAAGCCATAGAGCCGGTAACGCAATATGCCGGTTTTAACTGGAAGATAAATATAGCCCTGCTTTCGGCCTTTGCGGCCAAAGAAAACAGCGCGGCCACCCTTGGGGCCATTTATGGCATAGACGATGCGGATACCGCGCTGGAGGCCATGCAGGCAGACGCGCTGGAATTCGGGCCTCTGCATGCCCTGGCCCTTATGCTGTTTATGGCTCTCTACCCGCCGTGTGTTCCCGCATCCGTGATGGTGCGTCTGCAGGCAGGCTCCAGCGGCTGGATGCTTTTTTCCATATTCTATCAAACTTGCTTGGGCCTGGGGGTGGCCGTGCTGGTGTTTAGCGGCGGCTCCGCCCTCGGGCTTTCCGGCTGGCAGGCCATGTGGTGTTTTTACGCCCTGTGCGTGGCGGCAACAGTTGTAATGGGCCTGATGCCAGCACGTAACCCGGCTCGTGCGGGGCAAGATTTAACCTCTGCAACCGCAACATAAACCAAGGAGAATTGTAATGAAAAAAATATTGATGTGCTCCATGCTGGCTTTTTCCCTTCTGTCTCCCAGCCTGGCCTCCGCGCACAGCCCGATTCTGGACTGTTTTGACAACGGCGACGGCACCATTACCTGCGAAGGCGGCTTTTCCGACGGTTCTTCCGCCTCCGGCGTCAAGCTTTCCATTTTGGATGCTTCCGGCACGCTGTTGATGCAGGGTAAGATGAACAATGACAGCGAATACACTTTTAAGAAGCCGGGCGGGGCTTACAAGGTGGTTTTTGACGCCGGTGACGGCCATAACGTTGAGGTGGACGGCGCGAAAATTGTGCAGTAAGGGCGGCATAAGTGCATTTGCCCATTGAAATTAAAGAACTTAAGCACCGCTATGGCAAACATGTGGTGTACGAGGGTTTGTCCATGTCGTTCGAGCCGGGCAAGGTTTATGGCCTGCTTGGCAAAAACGGCGTGGGCAAAACCACGCTCATAAAAATTCTTATGGGTTTTTTGCGGCCGGAATCCGGCGAGTGCCGCGTTTTCGGCGATCCTGCCCACTGTTTGAGCCCGGCCACCAGAGCCAGAGTGGGGCTGCTGTTTGAGCGGCACCTCACCTACAATTTTTTTTCCATCGAGCAGGTGGAGCGTTTTTATTCCCGTTTTTACCCAAGTTGGCGCAAAGAGCGCTTTTACGCCATGTCCGACAGGCTAGGGCTGAGCCCCAAGCACAAAATAGGCAACATGAGCGAGGGCCAGCGCTCGCAAATAGTGTTGGGCCTTATTTTGGCGCAAGACCCGGAGCTGCTTATACTTGACGATTACTCCATGGGGCTGGATGCCGGTTACCGCAGGCTGTTTGTGGATTATTTGTCCGAGTGCTTCAAAGACGGAAAACATACCGTGGTGCTTACGTCACATGTAATTCAGGACATGGAGTCGTTTGTGGACGAGGTTATGTTTTTAGAACGGGGCGGGGAAATGCTGCATACCTCCATGCGGGAGTTTAGGGATGCGTTCAGGCTGTTTCGCATGCCAAAAGCCGAAGCATTGCAGCCGCGCAAGAGCGGAGTGATTAAGAACATTGAGGAGCACGCCGGTCATTGGGATATTTTCAGCTTCGCCCCGCAACAGGTTGTGGAAAGCGAGCTTGCCGCTCAGGGCTTTAATCCGGCCTTACGGCATGTGGAAATGAGCCTGGAAGACGCCTTTGTGGGTTATACGGGCAGGTATTGAGATGATGGCGGGTCTTCCATCCTTTTGCTCTGTACTGCGCGGTGTTTTTTTTAAAGAGTATGTAAAGCTGCGTTCCGTCTGGCTGTTGTTGCTGGGCCTTAACGCCGCACTGATGCTGTGCCTGTATGTAGAAACTCGGCATCTCTTCCGGTTGGATCATGCTGAAATAGTCTGGTACCGGGTAATGGGGCTGGGCCAGCTTTATTACGGCGCTCTGCGTTTCGTCCCGCTGCTTACCGGCCTGGCGCTGGCCTGCCTGCAATTTCTGCCGGAAATGCGCGACGAGCGCATGCGCCTTTCTCTGCATTTACCGGCGGGCTCCAATATTGTGGTGCTGGCGCATCTTTTTATAGGCCTGTGCGGGCTTGCCGCCCTGATGGGTCTGGATGCGGCGGCTTTGGCCTGGGTAAGCGCTATTTATTTTCCCTACGAGGCCTGCATAGCGGCGCTGTTTACCTTTTTGCCTTGGGTTATCGCCGGGTTTACGGCTTACTTGGGCGTGACATTGGCCTTTATGGAGCCCAGGATCAAGCTGCGTGTGTTCAACCTGCTGCTTGCCGGCGGCCTTGCCGCCATAATGTTGCGGCAAGCGCCGCCCGGCGCGTACGCAGGCTCATGGCCAGTGCTGGCTGCCGCGCTGCCGCTGCTTTTGCTGGCCGCTTTGCTTCCCGCCTATCATTTTCGGCATCGCAGGCAAGAGTAGAGCTCAGCTTATAAGCACCTTTTTGTCTCGTACAGGCCGCGTCTGTTCCGGCTGCGTCAGGCCGGTCCGATGTATACGCCGTGCTCTGGCCTTACAATTTCGCGGGGTTGCAACATTGGATACCGCAGTCTCCACAAAGGGGTGAGCGGCGGGGCGCGGAGAATCAACCGGCCTTTCTTGCCGGAGAACAGAAATTTTAATTATGAGATAACTTCATAATGTACAAAATATCTTCCGCCGCATTTTATCTACTCACCATCGCGGTGCTGGCCGTGTTTATGCCAAGGCTGTACGACAGCCTTGTATTCACGCGCATCGAAAACACCCATGTTTTTTACAGCCCGGTGAGCAAGCGCTTTATCTACACCGAGCGCGCGGCCTTTCACGACCCGGCCGCTGCGGCCAAGGCCGAAGACCATCATTCGGACATCGTCTATAAAGATCAGGATGGCATTTATTACGACAGGCTTGAGTTCGAACGCCTTTTGCCCTTTATCTATTACCGCAATATGGAGCTGCGCGGCTACCTGCCCCTGCAACTGGACGGGCGGATATTGGATAAGGCCGTGATCCGCCAAGAGAGACAGGTGCTTGAGGTGAACAGCGCAACTCTGGCCGGGCCGGGCCCGGACATGGGCATTTACCCGTTGTTTGAGGCGCAGTCTGGGCAGGCCGGGCTGGTTTTTCCCGACGATCGCTTCCGCATGGCCGCCGACGCCATGGAATTTGTTAACGCGGACTACAATAGCGTTGATGCTGAACTTAGCGGCATGTTTACCTCGGCTTTGCTGAAAGAAGGTTTTGTCTTCCCTGCGCGCACGGTGGCGGGTAATTTTACTATTCTAAAATCTTTTGACGACGGCGTTTTTATAGTGGATGCGAACCACTCCGTTTTTCACGTGCGCAGGGCAGAGGGCAGGCCGCTGGTAGTAAAAACTCCGGTGCCGCGGGCTGTGCGCGCACGGTATATAAAAGTGGTGGAGAATGAAGACCGGCGCTACCACGGCCTGTTGTTTGGCGAGGATAATTCGGTCTACCTGTTCTCCGGCGGCTATGGCCTCATTAAGCTCCCCCTTGCCGGTTACAATCCGGATCGTATGGATTTGAAGCTGATTTTCGACCCCCTTTACCGCACGGCGGTATGGAGCGATAGAGAAACGGCACGTGCAACTGCCATGGATAAAGATTTTAAAGTACTGGCACGGTATGAGCACCATATGTCGCGCGCGCTAAGAACTTGGAAGCACAAGCTGCGCGATGCTCTGTTCCCTTTCAGCGTGCGTCTTGATGACGCGGCTTCCGGCCAGGTTGGAATATCCATGGAATTTGGCAAGTACTGGAGCAATTTTTCCATTTTGCTTGGTCTTGGCCTCTTCGTGGCATATATGCTTTACAGGCGTATGCGCTTTAAAAGGCCTTTCAGCCCAAGCTCTTGCCTGGTTATATGCCTTACCGGCATTTACGGCCTGATTGCCTGCTTTTTTATTGAAGAACAATAAAATATTTTTATGTGCCTTGCCCGCTCGCATCTGCGAGTGGGCAAGGCACATTAGTTTTTACCAGGTATAACTCGCGCCAAGTATGGCGTGGAAGCCCGGCGTGAAGTAGCCGTCGGGCTCGTAGGGGTCGTCCAGCAGGTTACGCAGGTTCAGGGCAACCTGGTATTTATGCTCTTCGCCGCCGCGCACGCCCAGCGCCAGGTTAAGCTGTTTGCCGGATTTGAAGTGGTTGTTGGCGGAGTAACTACCGTCGGAGTTTTGGGTTTTGTACCCGTCGGACATGGTCATGCTGAGGTCGGAATAAAAGAGCAAATCCCGCACTATGTTATGCTCCCACTTTATGCCGAAGGTGCCCCACATTTCCGGCCTGCCGGAATCGAAGGTTTTAAGGCCGGTGGCATAGTTGTACTGATAGCGCATCCAGGTCATGGAGCCGTAGGGCGTAAGGCCGAGCGGCTCGATAAATACAGAGGCGTTGGCTTCCGTGCCGAAGCTTTTGGCCTTTTCCACGTTTTCCACCTTAAAATAGTTGCGCCCGGCCGGGTGTGGAATGCCCGTGTCCACGCCGGAGAAGGCGTCTTTTAGCTCGCTGTAAAAGCCGCCCACGTCAACTGTGACTATGCCGTTGTAATAACGTGCGCCAAGCTCGTAGTTGTAGGATTTTTCCGGGTCCAGATCGGGGTTGGGCATATAACGCTGGGTATTGCCCATAAACTTGTCCGTAAGGCTGGGGCTGCGGTAGCCTTGCGAGTAAATGGCCCGCAGGGCCAGGTTATCTATGCCCCTGTACACCAGCCCTATGTTGCCCACCACGTTGTTGTCGGTTTCTTTTCCTTCGCGTTCGGGAAAGGTCTTGTCATCAGTCAGCTCAATGGTGTTGTTGGTGTAGCGCAGGCCCACCGTGAGGGCCAGGGAGTTGAATATGCTCCATTCGTCTTGGGCAAATACGGCTATGTTTTGGGCATAGCCTTTGCGGTCTTCATCAAGAATCGCGTTGGTGTTGGCCCGCAGGCCCACATAGTCGCCGGTGCTTTCCATATGGCTGTATTCGTAATCAACGCCGGTAATGAGCAGGTGTGAATCGAAAAACGACCAGTTGGCCTGAATGGTGCCGCCAACGGCGTAGTTTTCATCTATGCCGAAAACATAGGGGTAGGCCGTGCTGTTCATGGTGCTTTCGCTGGCGTCGCCCACGCTGTCCAAATGCGACTCTAATTTTTGATAGTATACGGTGGCGTTAAACTGCACCAGATTTTTGGTAAGGTCGTCCAACGAGAGGTTGCCGGTTACCGTGGTGCGTTTGTCGCGGGTGTATTCCAGGTAATTATGGCCGTACATCATTTTTTGCTCGCGGCCGTCGGTGGTTGGCATCTTGTTTGAGCCGCTGTAGTAGTCGGCAAGCAGCGCTACACGGCCCTTACTCCAGTTATAGCCGAGCAGGCCGGAGTAGGTCTCTTTTTCATAGTCGCTGTAGTCAAAGGTTTCGTTATCCGGCAGTTTGCGGTCGTGCGCTTTTACGTGGCTGGTGGAAACGCGGTAGTTGATGCCGTTTTCGGCGGTGCCGGAAGCGGAAAAGCGCGGCGTGAAAGCGGTAATGGAGGTGTCGTAAGTGCCGCCTATGGTGAACGAGGCGAGCTTGTCACTGCTTTTTTTGGTTATGATGTTTATAACGCCGCCCACGGCATCGGAGCCATAAAGAGCTGAGGCCGGACCTTTTATTACCTCAATGCGCTCTATTTCGGACGCGTCAATTTCCAGCCCGCCGCTTTCCTCACTTAAAAGGGCGCTGGCGCTGTTTTGGCGTATGCCGTTTATAAGCAGAACAACTCTGTCGTTATCGTAGCCGCGTATGCTGAATATGTATTTTCCGTATGGCGTCTGGCTAACATGCACACCCGGCACATCGCGCAGGTAATCCTGAATGCCGGTTTGCGGGTTGTTTTCAATATACTCGGCGGAAATTACCGAAACCGACATAGGCACGTCTTGCAGTTCTTGTTCCAGGCGGCCGGAGGTTACTTTTACCGTATCCAACTGGGTTTTTATTTCGGCCTGTTCAAGTATGTCTTTATCTTCCGCCGCCGCTGGCATGCATAGCAGCAACGAGAGCAGCAGGCTTGCCGTAATTGCGGATTTATTGGTTATTATGCGCATTGGCATTGTCTCCTGATTTTCGTTCCCCGGCTGCTGCGTAGCGCGGAGCCGGGGAACTGATATTTAGATGGTGATTATGAGAATGATTTTGAGTACTGCTATCAATTTATCGATATAGTTTGATGCAAAAGCGCTAATTGCCAATCTTGAAGGTTATTGAGCCGATGTAATTGCTGTTGTCGCACAGGTCTTTGTTCTGGTACGGCGTTTTGTGTATTACGGCGACCTTCCAGTAGCCTTCCACCAGCGGAATAAAGTTTACCAGGCCATTTTTGTTGGTTTTACTGGCAAAGGCTTTGGCGTTTTCGTCGCCGTGGCTGAAGCCGTCCAGCACGGCCGCTACTTCGGCCCAGGCCAGAGGCGCTCCGTCATAAAGCACCAAAAACTGCATGGGCTGGCCAGGTTTGACGGAGGATGGCAATACCTGCGGAATTATTTCCAGCTTCTGCCCCTGCGGCTTTTTAAGAAAATCAAGGTCGCCAGCGCTGTCTATGTTTACTATGCCTTTGGAATACATGTTGTACTCGTTGCATTCCATGGGGGCTTCCACTTCATTCTTGTACTTGCGCGAGAAGCCGCTTTCCGCTCTTGTAAACACATTGGGCTTCATGGAGCCGAGCACATAGTAGCTGCCTTTCTCCACTGCTTTTTTGCTGGTGAACACGTTGTTGGCCGCGCCTGGCTCCATAGCAAGCTTGCCTTTTACGCCTACAACTTCCACAGGGTTGAAGCTGTTTAGCATTTGCTCCTGCAACGGCTCGGTTTTAGCGAAAGAGTGGCCGAAGCCTATTTCAGCCGTAAGCTTTTGCCCTGCTTTGGGGGCCGAGCCTTGCATCCAGAAGTCGTGGGCAAAGGCGGTACTTGCGCTGCCCAGCACAAACAGCAAGGTAAGAGCGATTTTTTTATGCGAGAACATATCTAATCCTTGTAGTGTTAGAGGGTTATTGTGGCTAGGGTTTATTCACGCAACGGTCTTTTTGCCACCAGCACGGGTAAGAAAACCTTTTTATCTGGCGCGGCACGCCCTGTGCCTCACCCTTTGGGCGGTCGCGCAGTCCAATTATGTTTTCCTGCATAATTTTCGGTAACATACCGTAAGGGTATGTTACCCGCATAAAAAGTCTTTTTACTTGCCAAAACGCAAAAATTCACGCTGTGTGAACACCCCCTATGCTGCCAAGGTTGCGCCGAAAGCCACGGTAAATTGCGGCTGCGGCAGCACCTTTATTTCCATAAGCAATTCGTCTTCCAAAGCTTCCAGCAATCCGGCGTTTTGCGCCGGGCCGCCGTCAAGATAAATGCCCCGCCCGGAGGCGTTACGCCCCATCAGGTTACCGATACGGCGGGCCACGGAATAGTGCAGGCCGCGAATAATGGCTTCTTTCGGGGTGCCTTTTGCGATGAGCGAAACGATTTCGCTTTCGGCAAAAACCACGCAGGTGCTGTTAAGCTCCACAGTTTCATCGGTGCTTTGGCTAAGGCGGCCGAATTCTCCTATGGGCGTATCCAGTATACGGGCGGCCAACTCAAAAAAGCGGCCCGTGCCCGCAGCGCATTTGTCATTCATCTTGAAATTAGAGATTTGTCCGTTTTCCTCCAGATTAATTACCTTAAGGTCCTGCCCGCCTATGTTGATTATAGTGCGGCAGTCGCCGTTACTGAGGGCGAAAATACCCCTGGCGTTAGCCGAAATTTCATCAACCCGCACGCCAGCGAAACTTACCAGGCCTTTTCCGTAACCGGTGGCGGCCACATCCTTTATATCGCCTTCCGCCAGGCCGTATTCTTCAAGCGCCACTTCAATCAAATCTTTGGCTATTTTTTCCTGCCCCGGCGCAGTAGGCACTTTTTTGTGCCATTTAAGCTCGCCATTGTGGTTAATGACCATTTTTATGGCGGTGCTGCCCAAATCAAGCCCGATGTTCAAACTCATAATATTCTCCTTCTATCTCTGTATCAGCATGCCGGAGTTATTCACGCGGCGTAAGGGTGATTGGCCGGGCCTATACGCATGCCCGCGCGGGCAATGTACCCGAGCCTTTCCTAACCCCCTGCATAAAATGGCTGCCGCCCGTATTTATATTTGCGCCTGGGCGGGCAAAGTGCCGCGAAAAGCCTCCAGCCGGGTGAGCAGGGTTTGCGAGTCTTCAGAGGTGTAGTCTGTTTCCAGCTTGATGTATTTGAGGGGGCCCTCTCTCATGCGCCGTTCCAGAGTAAAGCTGGATACGTCAAAAGGGTGGCAGCCTTTGAGCACGTGAAAAATCACCCCGGCTACCTGTTTTTGCCGCTCCGGATTTAGTATGTTGGCCAGCCTGCGGTCGTTTTCGGCAAAAGTTGGGCACAGGCATCCTTGGTGGTAACGCTCGGCCAGTGCCTGCATAAGGCCGAATTCCGAGGTGTCTTTCACAAAGATGCCGCCGGGAAAGACCCTTTCGCCAGAGCAGAGGTCGTCGGCCACCAGCTCAAGACCGGCCTGCTCGATAAGGTGCAACACTTTGAAGTTGGGAAAGAATATGGGTGAGCCGGCCAGCATTACGCGCGGCCTGCTGCCTTGCTGGCGCTTAAAGCCGTGCAGGGCGGCTTTGAGCGCTTGGGTCCAGTCCGCCACATCGCACAGAAAAAAGGCGTTCACAATAAGCGCGTACCATAGGCCTGGCACAAGCCCTTTGCGGCGCAAATCCGTGAGTTGGCTCAAGGCCTGCCAGGCTTCGTGGTAAAGCTCAATGGAGCGCAGCAGGTTTTTGCGGCTCAGTTTTTTGCCGGTAAGTCTGGCCAGAAAATCGCGCAGGTTGTAAATCTCTTCCAGCCATCTGGCTTGCCCGCGCTCGCCGTCCTTAAGGTGTGGCAACTCCAGATAGTGCAGTTGTTTTGTGCGGCTGTAGCCGCAGTTCTCCATCATTTCAGGAAAACGCACCACCCAGTCGCAGGTAGTTGGCAGCACCCAGGCGCTGAAGGCATGATCGGCCACTATAGGGACGCCCGCATCGGCTGGGACCGCCGGAGCGTCCAGTTGCAACGCCCCCAGGGCGGAACGCAGCATGGGGCACATAAGTGTGGACACGCTGGGCGCGGAAAGCCTTGCGGCAACTTGCGACCCGCTGAATATTTTTAACGGATGCAGCCCGAAGGCGTGAAAAAGCTCAAGAGGGGCCTGCAGACACATAAGGGCCAGCACCGGTTTTTGCACCCGTTCCGCCACCTTGCGTGGGTCAAGGCCATCGGAAGCTACCCGCGTGAAGTATTGCAGGGCTGGAAAGTATTCTTCCCGCGCCGTAAGGGCGGCTATTTCGTCATCTATTTCGGCGCGCCTGCGCTCGCCCACTTTCAGGAGCATGCGCTCATGGCGGCTTGGCTGGGCCGTACTGGTTGTTTCTGCTGGCATGTCTTGCGGTACTGTTGTCTGTTTAAGAGTTAAAAGTTGCGCCGGTTTTTGCTTTTATTTTCGCCCTTATAAAATCCCTAAGGCGCTTTATGGGGCCGGGCGTGGATAATTGCCCGGCTGCATGCGAGCGGGAAGAGGAGAATATAACCTTTGGGCCGAATTTGATTTTGAGCGCGCCTTCGCTGGAGCAGCTTTCAACGCAACCAAAGCACCCGCTGCACCCGTCGGCCTGTACTTCTGTCTTCACCCGTTCCTTGTAAGAGGCGTCTATGCCCATGGTGCATTTTCTGCGGCAGGTGCCGCAGCCGTGGCAGGCGGAGGGTTCCTTTACCAGCCGGAGTAGGGTAAGTGGCTTTAAAATGTGCATAAAGGCCGCCATGGGACAAAAATAGCAGAAAAAACGCTCGCGAAAGAAAATGCCTACAAGCACGCTGCCGGTAAACACCATTAAGGCTATACTTATGCTCAAGGTCATGAGATTGGTGGAATCCAACGCCCACAGAGGGTTGAAGGAGAACCCGCTGAAAAACGGCGGTAAAATGGTGCGTACGGGGCAAACGCGGCAAAACGAGTGGTAAAGGTCGACGTCTGCGGATAAAAGCGCGGGCAAAATCAGCCAGGCTAGCGAGATGTACTTGGCGTAATCCAGGGCCGCGAGCAGGCGCTTGTTTAACTGACCCTCGCGAATTCCGAAAAATTTGCGTATGCCAGTTACCCAATCCTGTACCAGTCCAAATGGACAAATCCAGCCGCACCAGCTTTTGCCGAAAACTATTATGAGACCCAAAAACAGCAGCAAGGCCATTAAAGCCTCCTGCCCTGATGTGGAGAACAGTGACGTAAAGGGCAGGGCCAGGTCTGACTGCAGGCGGTATATGTAGCAGCGCCCGCCGCAATTGCTCACATATGGGCAGGCCAGGCAGGGCAGGCTTTTGCTTAGGTTCACGCCAAAGTTTCCGCCAAAACTTAGCACCGCGAAGCTGGCGTGCTGAGTAAGCAGGCGCAGATGTTTAATGCGCATGGGCCATAACCTTACCGCGTTTGTTGGGCTCGCGAAAACGCAGACGCATGCTCAAAGCCAGGCAGAGCGCTAGGGCAAAGGCCGCGCCTGCCGTAATAAAACCTGCGGCCCGGTGGCTATGGGTTTGCGAGTTGCGGTTTATCTCGGTTGTAAGGGTAATGCCGCCTCCGCCGTAAAAACCGGCAATCCAGGCCATGTGCTTGGAGTATTGGCCAGAGGAGTTTAGCCTGTCGTCATCCGGCGCGGTAAACAACATGCTGTGCTGCCCGTTTTGCGGCGCATTATTGGCAAAAGCCAGCCCCATTTTTTCTTCCCGCAGGGAGTCGGCCAGTAGCAACGGGCCTTGCAGCATGTGCCCTTTGGGTTGCAGGCTGATTATGAGTGGCGTTTCGGTACGATAAAAGAATTCTCCCGCGGGGGAGTGCACGCGCAGTTGCGGCCAGCCTTCAGGCAAAACAGCTTCCGGCGGCGGCACAAAGTCTGGCGAGGCAGGGCTCCAGACTGGCAGGGTGAGCATGGCGTAATAGTTTTTACCCGCGTGGCGTATTTTGGCCTGCACGTCCATTCGCGCCTGCCCGCCCGCAATGGCCTCCGCCACCCAGTGCCCGTTATGCATTTTTACCGTTGCCGCATAAACTTTGGGTATGGGGGCCTGTGCCGT
Source organism: Desulfovibrionaceae bacterium (assembly GCA_031550525.1). GTDB lineage: Bacteria > Desulfobacterota > Desulfovibrionia > Desulfovibrionales > Desulfovibrionaceae > WRHT01. The sequence continues at coordinate 126,501 of JAVBON010000014.1, read as the reverse complement.
GCCACGGCCATGCCGCCCCGAGCGGCGGTTTGGCTCAACAATGTAGTATACTTCCGGAGCTGTCTCCGGCATGCGGGCATCGGATGCATGGAGCGTGAGCAGATATTTTGAAGAGCCGTCCGGCTGCGTTATATTGCGGTTACGCATGGTAAATGGCGTTTCCCACCAATAGTGTAGAGGTTCATTTTCAGGCGGCGCCACAATGGTTGCAGGTGGCGGCAGCTCTACCTCCGCCTGCCTGTTTTGCATGGTGCCTGCAAAGGAGGTTGCGGGTAAAAATGCCAGCAGGCATAACGCCAAGCGCAAACCGGTATACCAGGCCGGAAAGAGAGGCTTTGCACGATGCTGCCCCTGAGCAGGAGTGCGCCGCATAATGTTTTTTGCCGATAATAATTGTTTAGGCATTGCCAAAATCCGGTTGCAGGCCCGTTACCATTTTATGATATTGAAAATTGTTATCACAAATGGCTAATAGCATTTCATCCTGATAAAAATCTGACAAAATCCTGACAGTTTTTCCAAGGGCACTTTGTTTGCATTTTGAGGTGATTTCATATTCTCAATAATAAATGAAAATGAAAGTCATTATAAAAAAACTTGACTATAAGTGCGGTAACCAGCAAAAGAGAGGTTGTTGTACCTAACTCATATTGCGGTAACTATATGAAAGTGCTTATTCTTGAAGAAGACCCTGGACTGGCGGCGCTTGTTTCAGGGCACTTGAGCAGGGTAGGGTTTGTTACGGATACCGTGCTCAGCGGCGCATATGCGCTTGAAATGCTGCGCCAGCACAATTATGAGGTCATGATAATGGACCTGTCCATGCCGGATATGGATGCCGGAACTCTGTTGGCGGAGCGCATGCGCACAAGCAACCGCAATGTGCCCTGCATTGTTGTGGGCGAGGCCGATTCGCCGGAAAAAACCATACGGTGGCTTAACGCCGGAGTGGACGATTATCTGATCAAACCTTTTGATCTTGGCGAGCTTGAGGCCAGAATGCGCGCTGTTTTGCGGCGCACGCGCGCTCAGACGGAAAGATTTTCGCGTTTTGCCAACCTGCATATTGATTGGGATAGCGGCAGCTTTGCCGTGAATGGGCATTATCTGGCTCTTACCAGAAAAGAGGCTGGGCTTTTGGCGGAAATGCTGCGCATGTCGCCAAGGGTGATGACCAAGGAACAGTTGACTAACCGTTTGTACTCCTTTGACAGCGCTGTTAGCGCCAACGCCATTGAGGCTATGATTTCGCGTTTGCGGCGCAAGCTTACGCGTGCGGCGGCCGAGTGCAGGGTTGAGACCGTGCGTGGGGTAGGCTACCGCTTTGTGGCCTAGGGGCTGTCTCTAGAGTAAAAATTTCCCTTGCAGCGGCAATGTCTGATTTTGCTTTGTCTTACTAAAAAAGAATTTGTCCTGAAAAATTGGCCTTGTCCAATTTTTCAGGACAAATTCTTTTTTGCATTAACAGCCTATCGACATAAAGTTTAGCTTTATGGCTTGCCTTTCTTGGTAAATGCATTACCTCCACGGTGTCTTGTAAAACCAGAATGCTGATGTTTTAAAGGGGAGCCATTGGCGAGTGAAAAAGTATGGCTTCCCTAATACCTTAGGGTGTATATGTTTATAGCCATTGGAATAGAATTTGCAATAGTTGTCGCGCTAGATTAGCATCTGCGCAAGTCTTGCAGATTATGCGGCAGATAAACTGAAAAAGTAAAAATTAGAAGGGAATGTATGTCTATTCAGAACACCAACTCATCCGCTCGTCCCACCGTACAAGTAGCCGCCGCCGCTTTTGGCGCCGAAGTCATTGTGAGTGCAGCCGGGGCTGGACAGCTCGCTTTGAATTTTGATCCTTCTGACGCTTCCATGTCGCGCAGCGGCAACGACCTTATATTTGATATTGATGGTGGAGGCACCGTTACCATTAGAAGTTTTTTTGAAGTGGGCGAAGAGCCCCTGCCCAGTTTTGTGCTGGGCGACGGCACCCTGGTAGCCAGTGCCGATTTGCTGGCCGCCAATGATATAGACGTTACCCCGGCGGCCGCCGCGACTGCAATGGGCGGGCTCCGCGTGTACGATGATGACGCGGGCAGCCTTATGGGCGGCTTGGACGCGCTGGATAAGCTCGGGCAGTTCCGCTGGGCCCCCACTGTTGAGAACACTGATGAGTTTGACCCCGGCCGCTACCCCGGCGGCAGCTTTGGGTTGGGCATAGCCACCAATATAGGCGGCGCTTTTAGCGCCTATGCCTATGAGGATGCTAGGCCCTTGCAGCACCAAGGCAATAACGACATAAACGCCGCGCGTATTACGATGAACCTGAGCCCGGATTCCGGCTCCAGCGTTGGCGAAATACGCCTGTCCGGCTTTCCGGCCGGGGCCAAAGTATACCTTGGCGATCCTTCCACCGGTTCGGCTGGCAATGCTGTGTTACTTACACCCGGCCTTAACGGGGTATATACTTTTGGTGCGTCCGATTTTTCCGGATCTGGTGTTTACGTCATTCCTCCCGCTAACAGCGATAACGATTTTGACATAAACGTGAGCGTAGATTTTACCAATAGCGGCAGAACAGCCAGCATTGGCGGCACTTTTACCGTGCTTGTGGACGCCGTGGCCGACCAGCCCGTAATTACGGGTTATGATTTTGTGGCTAATGCCAACGATACCCACCACATGAGCCAGAACTCCGTACAAAAGGATTTGTTTGAAGACGGCTACAACAAGCAGGATGTTTCGGTTGAATCAGATGCGTCCAAAAATGAGGGCAAGGTTGAAGTAAGCCTCAAGGTTACCTCCATTTTCGGCGATTATACTGACGGCTCCGAAACCCACTATGTGCTGGTGGAAAAACTGCCTGGTTTCGAGTCCGCGCAGAATTACCAGATTTATACCGATGCCAACGGTGACGAATACTTTATGGTTCCGGCCGATGGAGCCATTGACCCCGCCACCGGAAAGGCCGAAGTAACTGTGACCCTCACCACCACTTCTTACAGCCATGATACGAACTTTACGGTAAAGACCGGCTCCATGGCCGTGGATAAGCCCACGGACAGCGACTTTGACCCTACCAACAACGAATCGGTGGTGATTGAAGGGTCTGTCAATTTTAACGTGGATGTGATCGATTCCGTGCTCTCCATGCAGATGGGTTGGGCTTCCGAAAGCAACAAATCCGACAAGCACCTGCCCAGCGGACCGCATAATGCCGACTATGCAAACATGGGTGACTACCACCCCACCGACGGGCAAGTGCAGCCGGGTGTGGATCCCAACTCAACCGGCGGCAACGGTGCGCCTATAACTATAAGCATCAGTAACGACCCTGACGGCAGCAGCGCGGAAAGCATTACAGAAATAAAACTTACCGTTGAGGCCGGACGCGGCGATTTGGTTAATGGCGCCGGCATGCCTTATACCTATGTTTCCAACGGCGACGGCACTGTTACCTACACCTTCTCCAACGTGGGCGCCGCCCTTAACGGCGTATACTTCCGCCCGGCTTCCGGCAGCAACGACCACGGCGACATATCCGTAAAATACGAGATATCGGTTGAAAACGGCAAGGGAGCTACAGCTTCTTACAGCGGCACTTCCACCATTGTTGTGGACGCCGTGGCTGACAGAGCCGATGTGACCGTGGAAACGGACGGCAGCCAGGTTGATTACAACAAAAACATGATTGGCGGAGTGTCTGTTGAGCAGGGCGCGGCCAAGCCAGGCGAGGCGGTAACCCTGCACAGCAAGGTTAGCTTCCCCGACACGGACGGCTTGGAAGAACATTTTGTGCTTATAGAAGCGGGCAGCGAAAACGCAAATGCCAATGGCAACCATTACGCCTGTTCCAGCTATTCCATTAACGGCGGGGCTGCCGTGGCTATTACCGCCTCTACCCCCACTGAAGTAATAAATGGCGTAACTTACTACAGAATCGACGTAGGCGGAACCACCGGCACGGTTAACGTAAGTGTTAACGTAACCGGTGAGGTTATGAACAATGCCGATACCACCCATGACGTCACCATTGGCGGCCTTTCCACAGTAACCGGCTCTGATAAGGAATACGACCTTGACAACAACAGGGCTATAAACCTGGACAAGAGCGTCAGTTTTGACGTGGCTCCGGCCAACTCCGGCGAAGATCTGGATACGAAAAATACCTACGAGGCCAACGCCGCCGGCATAATCGATCCCAACAAGCACGGCGTAACCGGCACGCTTACCGTCAAGTACGGCAGCGCCACCGCAGTTAAGTACGGCCCCGTATCAGGCTATGATTTGGGCACAGTCGGTGACGTTACCTTCAGTTTGGACGGCGGCGGCGATTCCGCCGAGCTATTTACAGGCATTACCTTCACAGTGCAGGGCGACTTGTCCCAGCTTGGCACACTTACGCTAAAGGGCGCGGGCGACGCCACCCTGAGCACTTCTTACGATTCCAATACCGGCCTGACCACGGTGACCATTGTTGACGCCACCCCCAATATGGACAACATCGTTATCAACTTCAAACCGGCGGCCTACAGTGATGCCGACCTCAAGATTATGAGCTACGAGCTGGATTTTATAAACTCCAGATCGCATGCGGCCGGTAAAATAACTGAAAACGGCAATGGCGCCCAGCCTGTGGACAAAGTGGTGGTGGACGCGGTTGCGGCCAAGGCCACCAACCTTACTGCCAACAACATTGACTATGTGGGCGCTCAAACCCAGGCCAAAGCAGGCGAAGAGGTTAAAGTCGATTTCAGCATGAAAGTGCCGGATGTGAGCGACGCCAATGAGGCGCATGGTCTTACCCTTAAAGTTGCAGGCACCGGCGGCTACAACTCCGTTACTTTACATGGCGGTACCGGCGGCGATTTGGTCATAACCTTCGACAACCCCATAAGCAGCGGCCAGTTTGCTGGCAACGTCATGATTAACGGCAGCCTGGCTTCCGGCCTTACCGTGCAATTGGTGACCATAAACAACGTGTCTTACTATAAAATAAGCGGCAGCGCCTTTGAAAGCTATCTGCAACAGGTTAACGGCAACGTTGACGGCACGATAGACTTTAATGCTGCGGCCACCGGCACTTCCACCGGCGGCGGCGACTACAAAAACAGCAGCACGGTAGGCATGCTTGTTGAAGACGTAGAAAGCGACAATAGCGGCGTTGACTCTAAGAACAACGCCTCTTACAGCGAAAAGTCCTACACTTACAACGTGGCTGGCGTGGGTTCCGTCGTTGGCACGGTTAGCGTTACCAGCGCCTATGAAAACGCTCACGGCAACGCCCATGTTGATTACAAGGACCGTAGCGAGCTTAGCGTAAACGACCTCAAGGCAGGCGGTTCGAGAATAACCGTGCCTTTTACCAAAAATGACAGCGACGAATCCATAACAAAGGCTGTATTCGTTGTGGATTACAAGAACGCCGCCAACGCGGGCGTGCCAGGCCAGTTTATGTACAAGGGCCAGCTTGTGGAATTGCCCGGCTCCGTGCCAGGCAGCTTTACTGACGCCGTAACCGGCATTACCTGCACCGTTACGGCCGACGGCAGGGTTATAGTTGAAATACCCAACTTTGAGCCTGCCGATGCCAGCGGCGACAACCTCTATTTCATACCAGGCCATAACTACAGCAACGAAGACCTTACGCTGGACTACTCGGTTACCGTTCACGATTCCAGCTCGAATCAGGACAAGGTCTTCACCAACATCGACGCAGGGGCCAACCCGCCGCACACCAGCCGCGATTACCTGCTGCCCGATGCGAATGACATAAGCGATAACCATATTGCCGTGGCCGACAAGGGTGCGGACAATGGCAAAGCCATAGGCATTGTGGTTGACGCCGTTGCCCAAAATCCGGATATAGACGCCCAGGACACCATCGCCAAAGGCGAGCTCAAGCCAGGCGGGGATCCGGCCAACCCTGACGATTACTTCGAGCAGGTAGTGCCTGGCAAGACGGTTAATATCGACATCGCGGTGGATTTTCATGGCGACACCACCGATAGCAGCCAGCACCATTATGTGTTTGTTGAGCGCCAGCCGGGCTGGAGCCTTCAGACCGATTCGTCCGGCAAGGTAGTGTTAATGGTAGACGGTGTGGCATGCCCCGCCGTTTCCGTAGCGCAGCAGTATATGAACGGCACCACTTATTGGCGCATAGAAGTGTCTAACTCCGATCTGCCCTCCGGCGGCTCGGCCACTATTACCGTGCCGGTAACCACCCCGGCCGACTCCAATGATGCCATCGACCTCAAGGTTGGCGCGGGATCGTGGGAAGATATCAGTAAAGTGCAGACCGGCGGCGACAAGGAAACAAACATCGACAACAACGTTTCCTACTCCGAAACCGGCAAGGTTACCATTGAGTTTGACAAGAGCAGTTCCGCCAGCGTGGGCGCGGGCAACGGCTACTATGAGCAGAGCACGCCAAACGCCAACCTGAACCCTGGCGATTACGCCGCCGCCGATATGAAAAATCCGGCGGTGCCAATTACCATAACCCCGCCTTCCAATTCTGAAGACAAGGTAACCGCCGTATCCATAACCCCTGAGGCCGACACCGACAAGGGCACTATGTACGTGTTCGACTCCGTGCAAGACTATCAGGATTATCTGGATGCGTATGCCGATTACGTAACCGCCTACAATGCTTACGTTAACGATGCCACAGGCACGCTCACCGAGCCCGCGGCCCCCAGCGTGACGGATTACGGCGCCACGGCCCTTACCGGAAAAACCTCCATTGAAGTAAACCCCGACGGCAGCTTCAAGGAGCCCGTGGTGTTCGTGCCTAACTCCGGCAAGCACGGCGACGGCGACTATGAATTCAAGTACGACATCGAAACCAAGAGTGACCTTTCCGGCGATACCTGGACCAACTCCGCCACCGGCAAGATCGTTGGCGATGCCGTGGCGCAGCGCCCGGAAATGACTGACAATAACAACAGCGACATTGCAGAAGGCCACGGCAAGCCCGCCACCTTTACGGTAGGGGCTACTTTTACCGATATCGCGGACAGCTCGACCGAGCATTACATACTGGTGGAAGTGGAACCCAACTGGACCATGACCTACGATGGCGTAAACGCTCTGGGCCAACCTGTAACCTACACTCTTGGCTTCAACGACATAGTCATAGGGCCGGACGGCGTCAGCTACTACAAGATTCCCGTCAATACTCTTGCGGAATCGGACAGACCTTATAACTCAGGCAATGACACGCTTACCGCCAACGTAACCGTTAACGCCACCACACCCCCGCATGTTCCGGGCGTAAGCGACACCGGCTCCATCAAAACCGGCGCCATGTCTTATGACAAAACCAGCGGCGATAGCGAGCTTACCTGGCACAACAACTATGCCTTTGCCGAGGGCAAAGGCGTTGGTTACGACAACGGCGGCCATGGCGGCGGCAGTAGCGTTGGCATATGGGTATCGGATTTGTATGAGAACAACGCCGGAAATGATTACGAGTTGCCTGGCCACGCGGCTGACGGCGCTGAAACACCCGGCTCCATGGTAATCAACTACCCGTCACATGCCGATTCATCGGTGGTGCTTACTGTGGATGCGGTAGACGGCAAGGCCCCGCTGGACATTTTTGACGCGGCGGGCAACCCGATAACGCCTGTCTATAACAATGGCACGGATACTTACAGCTATACCATCAACAAGGTGGACGGCAGCGCAACCTCTGAAACCATCAAGGTTACGGTTTCGGATGATTACGCCCACAGGTCAGAAGATATCAATATCACTTACGAGTTCCATCGCGGCGCCAACGGCAATGGCCAGATCACCGGCAACGGCAGCCATCTGGCTATTGTAGACGCCGTGGCCCAGGCTGGAGATATTGATGAAGTTAACAGCTATGACGCCAGCAAAGCGCATAACCACGCCGATAACGCAGGTTACGCGGTAGCTGGCGACAACAGCGGCAACAAATCCGCCACTTTCAAGGTTACGGCGGAGTTCCACGATACGGACGGTTCCGAAGCGCAGTATGTGCTGGTGGAACAGATACCCGGCTGGGTGGTGAAGGGCGCGGCGGATACCATTTCGGTCACCATGGCCGACGGCAGCTCCAAAACCTTCTACCGCATAGATGTAACGGCCGAATCCAAGCTTAATGGCGGCAATGTTGACATTGAAGTTACGGTGGAACACGACCCCAACGCTGTCAGCCAGCTTTTTGCGGGAACGGATAACGGCACAGGCGTATTTACCTACGACCTTGCCACCGGCACCATGACCTACGAGAAGAACAGCGGCACAGGCGGCAACTATGAGCTTACCACCGAAAACAACGCTTCCATAGTTGTTGACGGCACGGCCCATGTCGCTTACTCGCCCCTTGATTCGAACATAAGCATAACCACAGCGGCCAAGAGCATGCTGGAGCACGACGGCGCCGTTACCGACGGCAGCGACGAGATGGCCTTGAAGCTGAACGGCCTTGCCACCGGCAAGAACGACCAGCTTGATGAAATTACCTTCACTTACGACGATACCAAGGGCGACTTGTATCTTGACGGCGTAAAGGTACTTTCCGGCACGACCATAACCAACGCGGGCGAGTTGCAGGCCATTATTGATGGCAAACTCAGCTACAAACCCAACAAGTTCGAGTATGACGACCCGAAAATCAACTGGAACTACAAGATCAGCGATAAAGTCTCTGGCGACGAGCACAGCAGCAATGGCAGCACCGTTATCAAGATTGACGCGGTGGCGGACGGCAGCGACAACGACATGAGCGCAGGCAACCTTGCCGGAACGCATGGCGCTGTGGAAAGCGGCCAGAACGCGCTTATAACCGTTGAAACCGATTTTATCGATATGACCGCCGGTTCGGAAGAACACTGGGTCGTGCTGGAGCAGGACCTTGATTACGCGCTGGTTGGCGTTAAAATAAACGGCATTAGCTGCAACGCCTCCGACATTGTCACAAAGTTTGACCAAGATGGTAAACCTTATTACGCTGTGCAAGTGAGCGGCAAGAACGATACAGTGGTGTTCGAGGTAAAGACGCCGGAAACAGACCACGATATCAGCAACAAGCTTAACGCCGGCACCATATCCATCTCCGCCGAGGCGGTAAACCAGACCGATGTGAGCCTGAACAACAACTGGACGGAAAACATCAGCCAGGTAAGCGTTAACACCGGGGTGCTTGAAACCGCCAGCGTAACCTTGGGCGCTGCCGCCGGGGTGGAAGAAGGCGGCTTCAGCCAGCTTACCTTCAGCGGCGTTGAGTTAGGCTATAACGAAACCGCCACCATAACCATTACCGCCCTTAGCGGCGGTTACGGCAACGGCCTCTTGTACTACCACGACGGCAGCGATTATGTGCCGGTCGCGGCCAACCCCGACGGCTCCTACACTCTGGTTTACAGCAAAAACGCCGGCGGCCAGATGTCTTTTGACAAGCCTTACTTCTTCGCTGCTCCAGAACATGCCAGCGGCAACTACAATATCAAGTACAGCGTGGTGGTAACTGATAACGCCTCAGGCGAAAGCTTGGGCTTCAGCACCCAAACCTCCAGCGTAAAGATTCTTGGCGTTGCCGATGCGGGCGCTCTGGACCAGGCCGACTACACCTCGGCTCAAACCGGCGCGCATACGGCTCAGGCCAATATTACCGCCACCTTTGAAGATACAGACGGATCCGAAGGCCATTACCTTATCTTCAAAATGCCCGATGGCATGAGCGTTAGCGGCAGCGCCGCGCTTGATTCCGGCATGATTGCGGCCTTGGGCCTGCCTGCGGGCGGCAACTACTATTACGTGCAGCTTGACGGAACCGCTGGCAGCTTAAACTATACGGCCAACTTTGTTGCTGACGGCCAGTCTTACAACCCGGCCAGTGATAATATTACCGTGTGGACCTGCTCCATGGAAAATGCCGACTATGCGGCGGGCAAGCAGTTTGCGCTTTCCGCCTCCAGCACCATATCGGTGGGCGACCTTAACCTCGAGCCGGTGGCCGGGGCTGCTTCCGTAAGCGGCATAGCGGCCGACGAAAACTGGTCCGCCATGGGCGATATGAACCTTGCGGCCATGTTCAACGATGTCGATGGCGACACCCTGAGCTACAGCTTCAAACATAACGGCACGGATTACGACCTGGGCGCGAACGGTGTGGATATTGCCGGAACTTACGGCACCCTGCATGTAAATGCCGATGGCACTTACACTTACGAGCCAAATGCCGGTCAGAGCCTTGATTCCGCAATTCTGGAGGACTTCAACATTACCGTAACCGCTACTGACGGCCACGGCGGCAGCGCCACCAACAGCGCGCAAATCAGCCTGACCAGCGCGGCGGATCATATCTACGGCACGGCCGGAGACGATACCATCACCGGCGCTGCCGGCGGAGTAACTCTGTACGGCGGCGCGGGCAACGACGTTATTTATGGCGGCAGCGGCAACGATACAATTTACGCTGGCTCCGGTAATAACTTCATCTACGGTGGCCAAGGTAACGACGTTATGCATAGCGGCACCGGTAACGATACCTTTGCCTGGAACCAGACAGATCTGCAAAACGGCGGCATTGACCAGATACTTAACTTCGACGTGAGCAGCGACAAGTTGTTCTTTGAAGGCCTGTTCACATCCGGCGATGCGCAGCAGGATATAGCGTCACTCTTGGGTAACGACCTTACCGTAAGCATGAGCGCCGCCGACCAGCTAAGCATAAACTACAAGGGCCAGAACGTGGAGCTTACCCTGGGCAATTCCGTGTCCGACGACGTTTACAATGGCGTTAACAGCGCCGACGCAGGCGATGCTGAAAGCGCCAAGGTCTCTCTGCTCATGCAGATTCTGACTAACTCCGGCATCTAGCTTTAACCCCATTGGCGGTTACACGCCAAACCATAACTCTTCGCCCCGTTTGCCATGTGTAAACGGGGCGAAGGTCATTTTCAGTTTTTTTGCCACGGCCCTTGCCTGCATTTGAATATTGGAGTAAATACCAGCTTTATTTTCAGAGGGTTTGCAATGAGATATGCTTTTTTATACGTGCTGACCATTGTTACGGTCAACTTCGCCTTTGATAAGGTGCCCCTGCTTACTTTGCCCGGCGGCGAAATGTGGTCGCCCGTGGCGCTGATAGTGGGGTTTGTGTTTGTCATAAGAGACTACGCCCAGCGCGAAATAGGGCATTATGTGCTGCCCGCCATGCTTGTTGGCGGGGTAATAAGCTGGCTCATGGCCAGCCCGGCGGTGGCTCTGGCCAGTGTGTGCGCCTTTCTTGTGGGCGAGCTTGTGGATTGGGCCGTGTACACTTTTACCGGCAAGCCCTTTTCGCAGCGTATTCTGTTTTCCAGCCTCTTGGGCACGCCCTTGGACAGCATAGTTTTTTTGGGCATGATCGGCATTTTGTCCGTGCCTTCCGTGCTGGTGATGACCCTGAGCAAGCTGTTTGGGGCCGTTATAGTATTTTTTCTGGCCCGCAGGCGCGAAGCCGCGCTGGTGCAAGTTTAGGAGCATATTATGGCAAAATCTGCCAAGCAGCTTAAAGATACAGCCATTCCGGCAAAAAAGAGCGCCAAGGCATCCGGCGATCCGGCCAAGCCCTCAAAGGCTTCCGCCAAGCCTGTTAAGGAAACCGCCGGGCTTACCATGCTGGGCTCTCAAAGTAAGCGCTCGTACGACGCGCCGGATAAATCCATATTGGAGGCTTTCCCCAACCGCTACCCCGGCCGCGATTACGTCATAAACTTCGAACACCCCGAGTTCACCAGCCTTTGCCCCATGACAGGCCAGCCCGATTTCGGCACCATACGCGTGTGCTACGCGCCTGGCGAAAAATGTGTGGAGTCCAAATCTTTCAAGCTCTACATGGGCGCTTTCCGCAACCACGGCTCGTTTATGGAAAGCCTCACCAACCGCATTGCCGATGACCTGATTGAAGTGCTTGCCCCCCGCCGCATGACGGTGGAAGGCATATTCAACGTGCGCGGCGGCACCTACATTTCCGTACGCGTCGAGCACATGGACGAAAACCTGACCGCCGAAGCGCAGGCTGCCTTGCGCGGGCTTTGGTAAAAGACTGATTTGTCCGTTAAACCCGCAAGTTTTTGCATAGTGAAGCGCCCAAAAGAGATAATCCTCTCTTGGGCGCTTTGCATCTCCTCTTGATTTATGCATACGGTACTTAAGTTTTTATTTTTGCCGCCGATAAGCGCTGTAGAGAGTGAAAATTATGTCCATAATGAGCATTTTAAACAGCGCAACGCCATTGTACCCCAAAGATATTTCGGGTGGTAAAGGCCTTAACGAAGATCAGGCCAAAGCCTTTGGGCAAAACTTGTCACGCCGCATAGCCGAGAACAGCGGGCTGGGCAAAACTGAAACCGGCACAGTGGAACAAACGGCTGAAAATGGTTCCGATCAGGAACAGGGCAAAAAACTTGATCAGTTGCGCCAGCTTGAAGAGGCCCTTGGCGCCACTGTAAATTACATGACGGACAAGTACGGCAAAGATGCCGGTACAGCCATGATCGGTCTGGTGTATAAAAGCCTGGGTGGTGACGATATAAATGAAGATACTCTGGGTAAGGCCTTTTTGGAGGTTACCAGATTTATTGACAGGAATTTTGGCATTGAAGAAGGCGACGCCTTTATGGAACACCTTAACGGCAGCCTTAACGACAGTTTGAATGGTTTTTTTGAAAACGGCCTGAACGAGCAGTTTATGGCCGTAACAACCTATATTGGCGGCAGCGGAGCGCACCTTGCGCAAGATGCGTTGGCTGAGGCCGACGGGCAGTATGTGCAAGATATCTTGGACATGCTGGAAAAAGCCCGCGCCAACAATACGGTTGAACCTGATAAAACCGGCCCTTACTCTCCGTATAAGGAAAAGATGTCAGGCATTTTGCAGGATAGTTTGATTTAACAGCAAAAAAAGAGAGGCCAAGACCTCTCTTTTTTTGTAAATCGAATACCCCCGCTGTTGGTCTGCCCCCTGCCTGCTTTGACATGGGGCAGACCAGTGCCGGGGATATTTTTTTTGCCAACCGCACTTCACGGCTTTACTGTTTTTTCATCACCCGCACGGAGTTAAGCACGGCCAGCAGGGCCACGCCAACGTCGGCGAACACGGCCTCCCACAGCCCGCTCAGGCCCGCAACACCAAGGGCCATGAACAAGCCTTTTATGCCAAGGGCCATGGCTATATTTTGCCATACCACCGTGCGCACGCGCCGGGCCAGTTTGTAAAGCTCAGCTATTTTAGAGGGCGAGTCATTAAGAATTACCGCATCAGCCGCTTCAATGGCTGCTTCCGACCCTATGCCGCCCATGGCAATGCCAACGCGGGCCGTGGCCAGGCTTGGGGCGTCGTTTATGCCGTCGCCCACAAACACCATGTTTTGGGTGTCGGCAAGGCTTTGCATGGCTTCAACTTTTTGCTCGGGCAGCAGTTCCGCCCTGTATTCGTCTATGCCTATCTGTTCGGCCACTTGCCGCACGGCCTCTTTGCGGTCGCCGCTCAAGAGCGCGGTTTTGATATTAAGGGCTTTAAGGGCCGCCACCGCCGGGGCGGAGTCCGGCTTTATGGCATCGGCAATTACCAAGTAGCCCAGGTAGTTTTTACCCTCTCCTATATGCACTATGGTGCCGTGCTCGGAGGCTTCCGGCACTTCTATGCCGTTGTCCCGCAACAAGGCGGCTGTGCCTGCAAAGTAGGTTGTTCCGTTGGCGGCGGCCTGCATGCCGTATCCGGCTTTCTCCTGCGCTTTCAGGTCCGCCGGGCGGGTGAATTGCGGCACTTTTGCCATAATGGATTTGGCTATGGGGTGGTTGGATTCGCTTTCAGCCATGGCGGCGGCCTCCAGCAGGGTATTGGCGTCCATCCCTTGCGCCGCAACAATTTTGTTTACGGAGAAACTTCCTGCCGTGAGTGTGCCGGTTTTATCAAACACAACGGTATTGGTGTGCAAAATCGCATCCAGCACGTTACCGCCCTTAACCAGTATACCTTGGCGCGAGGCTGCGCCTATGCCGCCAAAATAACCCAGCGGTATGGAAATGAGCAGGGCGCAGGGGCAGGATATAACCAGCAGCACCAAAGCGCGGTAAATCCACTCTTGCCAGGCCGCTCCGCCAAGCAGGGGCGGCAGGCAGGCAATCAGAAAGGCCACGCCCACCACTGCCGGCGTATAGTAACGCGCGAAGCGTGTAATAAACCGCTCTGTGGGAGATTTACGGCTGGCGGCGTTTTCCACCATTTCCAATATCTTGGCCATGTGCGTGTCGGCAAAGCGGCTGGTTACCCGCACCTCCAGCACGCCGGAGGTGTTTATGCAACCGGCCATAACCGGACTGTCCGGCCCAACATTAACGGGGAGAGATTCTCCTGTAAGGGGCGATGTATCCATGCTGGAGAAGCCGGAACTTACCACGCCGTCTAGCGGAACTTTTTCGCCTGCTCGCACAACAACTATATCCCCCGGCAGCACTTCTTCCACCTTTTGCTCTTGCACGCTACCGTCTTTAAGCACGTTGGCGGTATTGGGCTTGCTTGCCAAAAGCGCGCGTATGGATTTGCGGGAATTGGCGGAGGCCAGCTCCTGCAAAAACTCCCCGGCCCGATAGAACAGCATTACACCAACAGCCTCGCCCAAATGCCCCAGAACGCCTGCGGCAATGGTGGCGCCGCACATCAGTGTAAACTCGTTAAATATGCTGCCTTTGCGCATTAGCCGCGCTGCCATGCTGAAAATAGGCAGGCCGCACAACAGGTAGGGTATGGCGTAAATGGCGTACAAAACTCCCATTCCGGCTTTTTCGCGTATGGTATCTTCAAGGGCCATGGTAAGGGCGAACAATAGAGCGCAGATCAGAATGATACCCAATTCGCGTTGTTGCTCGGGCAGCAATTTTTTGCCGCTATTCCAGGCCGAAGCGTTATGCGGCGCACCTGCCGCATTCCCGCCGCTTCAGCCGCAACCCTCGTGTTGGGCTGGACTTTCTGGCTCCGCCAGCGTCAACTCTTGCGCTGCCTGTTTGGCATTGCTATGCTCATGCGTATCTTCTTCGGCGCAGCCGCAAGCGCATCCGTTATGTTGGGCTAGGGCGTCCAGGGTATTTTTTATCGTGCTCATGGTAGCCTCTGTTATCGCGTTAAATATTGTTTTCTTCTTCAAGCAGGTGCATTTCAGGCGAATGCATATACTCTTTTTCTTCAGCATTCATGCCGGCGCACAGCAAATCTTCACGGGCCAGAATCTCTTGCATGCGTGATTCATCGCGCAAAATGACCTCATGTGCGGACAGGTTATTGACCAGCAGTTGCAGGGTGTCTCGCACCAACTGGGATGCGGAGTTTTCCGCCAGGTGGTAGTAGACCCATTTGCCGTTTTTGCGGCTTTCAATAAGGCGGGCCTGCCGCAGTATTGAAAGGTGTTTGGAGGTGGTGGAGGGAGCCAAATCCAAAAAGGCCGTAACCTGGCACACGCACAGGTCGCGCTGGCGCAGGGCCATGAGTATGCGCACACGGTTTTCGTCCGTAAGGGCTTTGGTGACGTTAAGAAAATCCAGCATTATGACCTCGGCGTGAATTGATATTAGTCTTCGTCATTTCGACATATGACGAAATGACGAAGGTGTCAAGATTAAAAAGGACTGCGTGGCGGTGATAAGATGAATATGGCTGTGGCGTGGCCGCGCCAGTAAGATATGGCTGCTCGCCCTTTTTTTGCTTCATTCAATTTCGTAAAAAAACACCCCGGCAGAGGGTGAGTTGGGCGTATAGCGAAACAACTCTCCGTGTGGTTATCAGGGACGAAGTGCGACTGTATCGCGAAGCGACTTTCGGCGGAATGAAGATAGGAGAAAGTGCGGCTGTGATGTTTGCTGGAGCTGTTGCGCGGGTGCGGAGAGTTGCTTTGCGGCCGAGGTGCAAGGCTGGATAATTTACATTGTTTTACGGTAAAACCGGCTTAGGGCGTTTCAACCGCGACATCGGCGTTTAGTATGCCGCAGGAGGAGAGCAGAAGCATAAGCTTTACCAGGTCTTCAGCGCGCGCGTCGCGGTCGCTGCGCACCAGCAGAATCACCTCGCGGTTGTTTATGCGTGAAGCTAGGCCGCTCAGGGTTTTGGCGGCGTCTTCGGCACTCAGGTTTACGCCGCCCAGATAAAGCTTGCCGGTTTTATCCAGGGTCAGGTTAAGAGCGTCTGGCGTGGTTTCGCTTGCTTGTCCCTCAACTTGGGGCAGGGCTATTTCCAGAGCTTTGCTTACGTCCATATTGGAGTAAACCAGCAGGAAGGCCAGCAGGATGAATACGACGTCGATAAGCGGGGTAAGGCTTATTCCGTAACGGTGCCTGGCTTTCATTACAGCGCTCTGTCCGGCGGCGGGGGAGTTTCGCCTTCCGCTCTGGCCGTGTTGAGTTGTTGCTGTTCCGCCAAAGCGCCATCAAGGGACTGCTGCAAAAAATGCCCGGCAATCTGGCAGGGTAAGGCTATGGCCAGACCGGCGGCGGTGGTGAACAAGGCTTCCGAAAGCCCTTGCGAGAGTATTTGCGGGTCCGGCCTTGCCATGGAGAGTACGGTAAAGCTTTTGATTATGCCGAGCACCGTGCCCAAAAGCCCGAAAGTAGGCGCTACTGAAGATATAAAAAATATATGCTCTATGCCGCGCTGAATGCGCCCGGCAAGTTCCGCCTGGGTAGTGGGTACGCCATTGCCGCGCTTGAGGGCGAGCAGCAGGCAGAAGCGTTGCGCTATCAGGGCCAGAGCGAGAACGGAAAGCCCCAGCAAAGGCCACATGACCAGCCCGCCCTTTAAAAAAAGCTCATACATGAATCACCTCGGCAATTATTCCATCAGGTTAAAGCTTATGGGAATACGCACCCAACAGGCTTGCGCCTCGCCAGCCAGCCTGAGCGGCACATAGCTTGAGCGCAGGGCGGATGTGCGGGCTGCTCCGGTAAAGACCGGATGGCTGGAGCTGAGCACCTGCACCTCTTCGGCCTCTCCTTCAGCGTTAATATACACGCGCAGCAGCACTTTTCCGCTGCGTCCTTCCCGCCGCGCCCGTACGGGATAAGCCGGTGGCACGTATGTGGAGTAGTCCGGCGCTCCGGCCTCGCCCATAATATAATCACGCTGCATGGCAAGCACATTGGATGTCACGGCGGCTGGGGCCGAAGGCCGCTCCTCCGCCGGCGTGGGCGCGGCGTCAGTTACAGGACGCCTATCTTGTGGCTGGTTGGCATGGGCCGCTGGCGTATCCGAATCATGTTGAGGTCTTGCGCCTGTAGTTTGTTTTGTGGCTTCCCGTTGTGCTTCCGCCACGCTTGCCTGCCGTGGCCTCGCAGGTTGTTGCGCGCTGGCGGCTGATGCTTGCGGGCGTGGTTCGGGCTGCGCCGGTTTGGTTACGGCCTGCCCAGTCTGCGCCGGTGATATTTTTGGGGCGTTTGCCCGATGCGCATCTACAAGTTCAACAGGCTTGGGTTGTTTCGCCTGGTCCGTTTGGCCCGCCTGTGCCGTCACCGGTTCGGGTTGTTTGGCGTTTTCCGCTTGCTCACGCATTGGATTAGGCTGCTCGTATGGCATCGCAGGTATTGCGGGTGAGCGGCTGAAGCGTACGCTCACATTAACCGGAGCGCCGGGCTCTTGCCGGTCGGCCCCGGCCAGAAACGCCGGGGCCTGAAAAAGTAGAAGGCCAGCATGCAAGGCCAGCGATATTGCCACAAATATGCTCAGTCTTTGCATGTCAGGCTCCGCCTTTACCTGTGCCGGAGTTTTCAGCCGCAGCATTCGTATTCTTTCCGGTTGCGGCATCTGGCGCGTTAAACGCGCCAAGGCTGACAATATTCAATATACTTCCGCCAAATCCGGCCTCACCCTGTTGCGTGGGCAGGCCCGGTATGTTTTGCGTCATGGCGTCTATGGCATAAACCTCGCGCAGCAGTTCTGGCGTAAGTATTTTTTCTGGCGCGCCTTGGGCGGCTATGCGGCCTTTGCCCAGCACCAGCAGGTTGTCGCTGTAGCGGGCGGCCAGGTTCAAATCGTGTTCCGCCGCCAGCACAAGTTTGCCTTGTTGGCGGCACAGGCAGCGCAGCAGCTCATAGGCCTCCATTTGTTGGCGCAAATCCAGGCTGCCTGCCGGTTCATCCAGCAGAATAACCGGTGTTTGCTGGGCCAGAGCCATGGCTATGAATACTTTTTGCCGTTCCCCGCCGGAAAGCTCGTTAAGCGGTCTATATTGCCAATCTTTTATGCCCAGAGCCGCGAGGGCTTCGGTTACCGCCGCAACGTCGCGCCGCGAGGGCGCAAAGCGCATATGCGGCGTGCGCCCCAGCATAACGGCTTCGTATACCGTAAGGGAGGTTGCGGGCATATGTTGCGGCACATAGGAGAACAGGCGGGCCAGGTCGCGGCGTTTAAGGCTGGCTATGTCTTGGCCCGCGTATTCCACCGTGCCGGAACGCACGGGCAGAATACCGTTTATGGCGCGCAGCAGGGTGCTTTTTCCGGAGCCGTTTGGCCCCAGCAACGTGTTGAGGGTGCCGGGGGCGAGGCAGAAAGACATACAGTTGAAAAGCGGCCCGCCCGTGTGCCCAAAGGATATTTCGCGCGCTGTAAATGTCATGACCATAAGTCCTTTTTACGGCGCAGCAGGCGATAAAGGAAAAAAGGCCCGCCCAGCATGGAGGTCATTACGCCCACGGGTATTTCTTGCGGCCAGAGCAGCAGGCGGGCCAAGGTATCGGCCGCCAGCAGCAAAACCGCGCCTGTGAGCATGGCGGCTGGAATAAGCAGGCGATTGTCCCGCCCTATAAAAGTGCGGGCCAGGTGCGGGGCTATAAGGCCAACAAAACCTATGGCTCCTGTAAAAGACACTATGGATGCGCTGAGCAGGGTACAGATTAGTAATACGCGCAAGCGCAGGTTTTTTACCCGCACTCCCACCCCCGAGGCGCTTTCCTCACCAAGGGCCAAGGCGTTAAGGCTGGCTGACGAGGCCAGCAGCAGCGCAAAGGCCGTTGCCAGCAACGGGCCCAAAACGGCCACTGCCTGCCAGTTGGCGCTCCAGAGGCTGCCCACGGTCCAGAACACAATGGCGCGTAAATCCTGATAAGGAGCGAGGTATTGCAAAAATACCGTGCCTGCCGCGAAAATGTAGCTCACGGCAATGCCTGCCAGAATAACTGTTTCTTTGGAGTCGCTGTGTATGGAGGATAGAGCGTAGGTTATTCCGGCCGCCGCCATGGCCGCGCTAAAGGCCCCGCTCATGAGCAGGGGCAACCCCATGGCCGCATATAAAGCCCCGCCGTATAAAATTACCGTGGCCGCGCCAAATGAAGCCCCGGCAGAGATGCCCAATATGGAAGGCTCCACCAGCGGGTTGTTCAGCACTGCCTGAGTGCCTGTTCCCGCCAGAGCTAGCCCGGCTCCGGCCATAATTGCCAGTACGGCGCGCGGCAGGCGTATGTCAAAAAAGACGGCTTGCAAAGCCTGATCTGGCACTCCGAAGCCAAAGCTTTGCAAAAAAAACTCTGTAAAGGCGGCAAGGCCGAAATCCGGCAGGCCGGTACACATGGCCCACACAAAACATATGGCGAGCACAAGGCACATGCGCGGCAAAACCTGACGCCCGCCGCGCCTGCGGGGGTATGTTACGTTATGTTTTGTGGTCATGGGTAAATATGCCTTCCGGTATCTTTAATCTCAAAATATTTTTGCAGAAAATCAGCGTGTATTTTTTCAGGGTCTATGTCTTTAAACCGTTCCGGGTGCAGTTTTTTTGCCACGTAAAGCGTGCCAGGCACCGAGCGCAAGCCAAATGTGAGCAGATCATCAATAACTATAAGGCCATCTTGCCGCACTGCCGGTATGCCAGCCATGGGGCCGGAGCCTCGCGCGGCCTGCCACGTTGCCCGCAGGGCCTCGGCGCGTCTGTTTTCGTCATAGCCCGTGCGGTAAGGCGATATCAGCACAAAATCCGGCCTGGCAACGGCCAGCCATTCTCTGGAGATTACGGGAAAAGGCTGTTCCCAGCTCGCGCAAATGTTCCTGCCGCCGGCCAGACTGGCGAAGCTCCAGCCTCCGTTGTCGGAAAAGGAATAGTAGCTGTTGCCGCCGGTAAGGGCCAGAATAAGCGGGCGTTGCTCCGGCGGCAGGTTTTTAAGCCTGTTTTCCGTAAGTTCAAGCATGGCCGCCAACTCGTCGCCCAGCTCCGTTCCGCGCTCCGGCTGGCCCAGTTGTTGCGCCAGTTTCAATACTGCCGGAATTACCTCATGCGTATTGTAAGCGCTCAAAGTTATTGCCGGTATACCGTAGGGCTTGAGCCTGCCTGCCAGTGCTGAAAAATTCATGTCCGCCACCACAAGATCCGGCTTGAGCCGTAGTATCAGCTCCAGGTTGGGGCTGCCGGGCTCACCAACCTGCGGCAGGCGGCGTATTTTTGGCGGCCACATGTCCCAGGCGGCCCTGGCGATAATTTTATCGCCAAGGCCAAGGGCGCAGGTTATTTCCACCGCCGGGGCGCCCAGAGCGATAATGCGCTCCGCCGCCCGCGCGGGGGCGGCGGCGAGCAGTATTATAAGCGCAAAGGCAAGCCGCAACGGCAATTTATTCATCAGAATCCTATGCGAACGCCGGCATAAGCGTTTATGCCGGGCATGGCGTTGTATTCAAGTGTATAGTCTCTGTCCAGCAGGTTCTTGACTTTTCCGTACAAGGTGATGGTATCTTTAATTGTATATTCGGCAGCCAGATCCATGGTGAAAAAGCCTGCCTCTTCAAGCACAGTGCTGCCATAGGGCCAGGTATTGCTGAACACCTGCACGTTGGACTTGCTTTGCCAGCGCCCGGTAAGGCCTAAAGAGAGGCCGTCCAGCGGCATCAGGCAGGCGGTGGCGGCAAAAACCTTGGTGGGGGCGTTCAGGGGCACACTCCAGTCCGAGCCGTCTTTTTCTTCATACTTGGCGTAGGTATAGGCCAGATCCAGCTTGAGTATTTCATGCGGGTAGAAAACGGCGGAAACTTCAAAGCCTTTTGATCTGGCCTTGTCTATGTTTTCGTAACCGGAGCCGGTGTAGTTGATCAGGTCCTTAAATGCGGACTTGAATAACGCTCCGCTCAGTATTATTTTATCGTCCCACAAGCGTTGTTCCAAACCGGCCTCATAAGAAACGCTTCTTTCCGGGGCCAGATCGGGGTTGCCTATGCTGCCACGCCAGTCTTGGCCGTAGGTTTCATAAGGCGAAGGCGTGCGGTAGCCCGTGCCCATATTGGCGTAAAGACGCAGGCCGAAGAAAAAGTTGTAGGCAGCGCCCAGATCGTAGGTAAACCTGCCGTCGTAACGGTCGTACATGCCGTAGCGCCCGCCCAGGTTAAAATCCAGCGCGCCGTCCCAAAAGCTGAACAGGGCCTTGCCGAACACCGAGCCGGAATTAAAAAATTTATCCACATCCGGAGTGCCGAAGGTATCGGAAGTCTCTATTTGCATGCCTTCATAGTCGCCGCCAGCTAGCAGGGTAAGAAAGGATGCGGCTTTGAAACTGTTAAGCAGCTCGGCATAGTAATCTTTGCCTTCGTAAAAGTTCATGCTGCCCCAGCCGTAATTGTTGGTGCGGTCGCTGTGGCTGTAAGATGTTTTCAGGCGTACGTCCCATGCCCTGCTTGGGGCCAACTTATAGGTAAGGCCGGACAGCATGTACTGGTTGTCATAACGGCCGTTGGGGTCCGCCCTTTGGGGCAGCACCTCATCGCCGGATACCCACTCGGGGCTGTAGTATGCCGACAGCGCTCCATCTATATATAACAGAGTGAGCTCAAGGCTGCTGTTGTCCGTAAGGCGCACTCCGCTGCCCAGATTAACGCTTTGCTCGTGAAACCAGATGTCTTTGTAGCCGTCGGTATCCATCATTATGGGTGTGAGATTTATATAAAATTTGTCATTGCCGTAGGTAAGCTGTCCGTTAAGCCTGGCGGTGTTGAAAGAGCCCCAGTTGCCATCCACTGAAAAATGCGTGCCGCTGCCCCAGCTTTGCGGCGTGAACAGGCTTACCACTCCGCCCATGGCACTGCTGCCGTATAGGGCGCTCTGGCTGCCCTTAAGCACTTCCACGCGGTCCACGGCCCCTGGCGGCAGCATGAGCGCGCTTTGAAAGGCGCTAAAGTCCTGCTGGGTTCCGGCCACATCGCGCAGTGGGAAATCGTCGTAACGTATTTGCGTATACTTGTTACTTGCCCCGCGTATGCGAATTTTGTTTATCTGGCCCATGCCGCCGGGGGTGGAGCTGAACACGCCCGGCATGCGGCTGACCACATCTTCCAGCGTTACGTCTTGCGTTATCTCCATATCCTCCGCCGTGGCCACGCTTACAGCGGCAGTAGCCTCACTTGCCGAGGTTTCTATTTTATTTGCGGATACCACCACCTCTTTCAGGGCGATATCCTGCTCCGCAGCCAGCGCAAGGCCGGACCAGGCTAGGGCGCAGGCCATAAAAAACACTGTTAACTTCCTCATGTTGTTCCTCCGTAATAAGATTGAGACAACGGCGGAAGAGGCTATAATCACCAGCCGGAGCTGTTAATCCGTAAAAAAAGAAAAGGTTCTCGGCGGAAAATCCGCTCGAGAACCCGTTTTTTCTCAAGGACGTGATAGCTTAAATCCTCGTAAGCCGCCACAATACAATAGCGCATGCAGGTTTTCCGACTTACGGTTCGTCCTACTTTTCGCGCCTTCCCGACAGGTTGCCCTGGCAGTGACATTAATGCGAATTTCGTCCCCGATTACGGCGGCGGGTCCGTACCGGAATCACACCGGTTTCCCTTGGCGTCAAAGACGCCTTGTCATGCTGGCCTGAAAATTATATGTTCTCCTTTCGCCTGTCAAGGCTGACTGCCAACCTTATTTATTGGGTGCGGTCTCCTAAAAGCGTCTTTTGCCCCCTGGACTGCGTTAAACGCTGATTTTTGTCCAGGGATAGTACTTTTATGGTACAGCCCTGGACAAAAATCGGCATTTTCCTTGCCAGGGAACAAAATCCATCTTTTTGTGGACAGCACCTAGAGCATTTTAACTTTGAAAAAGTTCAAACACTCTAATAGGCGCTTTTTGAAAGTGTGGTCGTTTTTCGATTGTCGCGCCGTTTTGGCAACAGGGCATGCTTTTGTGTGTTGTTTTGTAAAGGCGCATAAGCGGTTACATGGAGATTTGACATGAAAAAAATATCCGTTGAGCTTGACGAAGATCTGCTGCGGCGGCTGACTGAAAACTCCGGCCTCACCGGCTCCAGCCCTGAGCATATGGTGGCGGACGCCGTTACGCACTACATTTATTACCATGGCTCGCACCAGTGCATGCTGGCCAAGTCACTGGAGGCTCTGCGTAATGGCGACATTGCCTCGCCGGACGACATTGCAGGCGTGTTCGGGCGCTGGGGCGTACAGGTAACGCCAGATAGTAACATCGTATGGTCAGGCCTGGCCTTGCGGGCTTGGAGCAAAGATTTGGAAGCCTTTGCTGAATATGGGGCTGACGTTGTAAGCAAGGTGGCGCGCCAGATTTGGCAATGCCTGCAAACGCCGGGCCTGGCGCAAAAGGCTTTTCCAGGCCAGTTGCGCGGCACCTTGGAGGCGCACATTGAGGGCTGCCCTTATTCCGTTACCTTCATGCAAGAGGGTGGCATATTACAAATTCTTGGAATTTCACAGCAAAACGGCTGATTTTTGGCTACCGGATTATATGGGGGTAACATGCGCATTTACATAGCCGCTTCCTGGAAGCACCAGCACGCTGTTGAAATGCTTACAGAAAGACTTGAGGCATGTGGGCACGAAGTATTATCCTGGCTGCGCGAGGGCAGGCCGGAAGAAGCCTTTTTATCGCAGCGCGAGCTTACAGCCTTTATCAATTCCGCCGAGGGTATGCGCGTGTTTGAATTTTGCGCCCGCTCGGCCACTGAGGCAGATTTACTTATATATTTAGGCCCTTCAGGGTGCGACGCATGGTCAGAGGTGGGCGCGGCGTATGGCTCCGGCGTGCCTATTTTGGGGCTCCTTGCCAAGTCCGAGCAGGTGGGGCTGATGCGCCATATGGTTAAAAGCTGGTATAGCTCTGTAAGCGCGTTGGTAGACGCGGTGGAGGCCATGCAAAAAAAGGCTTGAGTTATCTCGGTGTTACTTTGGCATACCGGCGCGGCTGCTTGGGGGCTGGCTACAAGAGCATGCGTTTGGCATTTTTCATGGCCAGCGTTACATCCTGTATCAGGCGGAATGCGGCCAGCTCTTTGGGGGAGTTGATTTTGTCCTGGCGTGACGAATTGGCATATTCCATAAGCTTTTCGACTTTGGCCTGGGTCTGGTGCCACAGCCCTTGGTAAATATTTACCTCCGAGGCGCAAAATTGGCTCCAAAATATTTTGTTGTCGGCTATGATAATCGGGGTGCAGATCAGACTGCGCAGCTCATAAATATTTATTTGCCCAAGGTGAGACGCGGCAAGGCGCACCAAAGCATCGCGCGAGGCGGCTATTTCATGCTCCTGCTCGGCGGGCTGCAAATGTGGGCGCAGTATGTCAAGCAACTGGTCAATCCAGTCTTCGCGCTGCCTATCCGGCAGTATGAGCACGTGAAACTGGCGGAAGTTTACCTGGCCAAGACAGTTGCGTACCGCAGCCTCAATGCCAGGCTGCCGGAAAAAGTCGTTATACAGCCCCAGGCTAAGTATAAGCCGCTCTCTTGCTCCGCTTATGGCCGTTTGAATATCGGTGGTGTGAATTCCTACATGCATGGAAGGTAATGTAAACCCGCCAAAGCCTTTTGCCAACAACATAAATGCGCGGCAATACAGGGGCGCGGCCTTTTTATTTGTAATATCGCAGTAATTTTTATTGTATCAAAAATGACTGTAACTATTTGAAATCTATTGATAAAAAAAATAATGCTTGCAAAGTGAATTTAAACTGTTTACGTTGAAAAAAATATGGACTTTTTAAAGTTTCCCACTTTTTTTAGGAGAGAGAAATGACCCGTAAAGACCGCACTGAAGGCATATATAGCCGCCGCGAAGTGTTGGATGAAGGCGAGCGCA
Organism: Desulfovibrionaceae bacterium; assembly: GCA_031550525.1. Lineage (GTDB taxonomy): Bacteria > Desulfobacterota > Desulfovibrionia > Desulfovibrionales > Desulfovibrionaceae > WRHT01. The sequence continues at coordinate 101,431 of JAVBON010000014.1, read as the reverse complement.
AGCAGTTTTACCTTATACAGCTTAAGGAGCTTCTTTCTTACGCTTACCGCTATTCTGAAGATGTTAAAAAGCGTTTTGACCGCGCTCAGTTCAACGTTGAAAAATTTAAGTCTCTTACCGATTTAAAACACATACCCATTTTGAAGAAAAAAGAGCTGATTTTTTTGCAATCCATGGGGCCGCGTCTTGGTGGTTTGCTCACCAAGGATTTAGGCGAGTTGAAGCGTGTTTTTCTTTCGCCCGGCCCTATTTTTGATCCGGAAGACCGCACCGATGATTATTGGGGCTACACCGAGGCCTTTTATTCCGTGGGCTTTCGCCCCGGCGACGTAGCCCAAATAACACTGAGCTACCATTTGTCTCCGGCCGGCCTTATGTTTGAAGAGCCCTTGCGTAACCTTGGCTGCGCCGTAATGCCCGCCGGGCCGGGCAACGCCGCCACGCAACTGGAAATTATGCAAAAGCTGCGCGTTTCCGGCTATGTGGGCACGCCCAGCTACCTTTTACACCTGGCGCAAAAGGCTGAGGAAAAAGGCCTTAATTTGCGCAAGGACCTTTTTTTGGAAGTGGCTTTTGTTACCGGCGAAAAGTTTTCTGAAAAAATGCGCTCGCAACTGGAAAAGAAGTTCGACGTGATCATGCGCCAAGGTTACGGCACTGCCGATGTTGGCTGCATTGGCTACGAATGCTTCCAGAAAAACGGCCTGCATATAGCCAACCGCGCCTATGTTGAAATCTGCCACCCCGATACCGGCATTCCCCTTAAAGACGGCGAAGTGGGTGAAATAGTCGTAACCGCTTTTAACAAAACCTACCCTCTGATCCGCCTGGCTACCGGCGACCTTTCGTACATAGACCGCGCGCCTTGCTCTTGCGGGCGCACCAGCCCGCGCTTGGGCAATATAGTCGGCCGCGTTGACACCACGGCCCGCATCAAGGGCATGTTCGTGTACCCGCATCAGGTCGAGCAGGTAATGGCCCGCTTTGAGGAAATAAAGCGCTGGCAGATTGAAGTAACCAACCCCGGCGGTATTGATGAAATGACGCTGTTTATCGAAGTCAGCAACTTCAAGCGCGAGGACGAGCTTTTGCATACCTTCCGCGAGCGCATAAAGCTGCGCCCGGAACTGAAAATTATTGCTCCAGGCACCTTGCCCCCGCAAATACGCCCCATTGAAGACAAGAGAATGTGGGACTAAAAGCACATTGACCTGCTGTTTTAATAAAGCCCGCATCCGTGCAGGATGCGGGCTTTATTACCTTAGGCAAATTTTGGCTGGTCCTGCCGTATTGGCTTGAAAAATCCACCATGGTCAGGCTTTTATGCGCACACAAAATACGCAAGCAATACGTTTTACTGCCGCTATGGGTATTTGCTCGCTATAGGGCAGTTGCCTTCCGTTCTCATCAGGGTCAAGCCAGCCCTGCACTGTAACCAGATTCTCACCCATTGCGCTCAAGTGCTTTATAGAGGCCGTGCCGTCGGACTTTTCTATAAAAATAATGTCTTTGCTTTCCGGCTGAATATCCGGGTTGCAATAAAGCACATAGCCTGGGCATATGCCGCTTGGGCACATGCTTAACCCCACCGTTACCACCGCGAAAATGGAGCCGGATGAGCAACCAGCGGGTATTGGCGCGGTAAGGGCCACTGGAGCGTGGTTAAACCAGCCTGCAATGCTGCATGATGCAAGGCCTATAATAGGCACGTTATCGGGTGTGGCATTTTTGGACTGGTCGTGTTGGCCTAGGCTGCCTTCGCCTGTTATCAGCCATGCTAAAGATGCGCCCGTCTGTTTGTGAACTTCCGAGATCACATCGGAATTGGGCAGGGATAACCCCTCTTCATAATTTCGTAAGGTGTTCTCTGCCACTCCTATGCGGCGTGCGAAAGAACGGCGTGCTTCCTTACCGCGCAATTGTCTGATGCGTTGTCCTATTGTCATGGTAACTTCTTGCTTTGGCTGCCAGAGCGTTTCAGGGTCAATAAATTTGTATGATCATTTGCTAGAATTTATAATTTTAATATAAAATTAGGTTGACAACATGTAAAAAATAGGCAAATTTAATAAAAATATATTATTACATGATATTCTAGCTGAAATAGTAGCTTTCATCCGCCAAATGGTCAATGATTCTATACTTTTTTGCGTATTATATACTGACCTCGTTTCACTCGCCTTACCTGCCACAGAATTTGCGTTTTTCCATATAATTTGAACCATGCCTAGGCTGGTGCCGCCGTGTGGGGCACTTTTCTGATGAAAAGACCCGGGGCCAGCCCTTGGTGCGCGCAAAGCAAGGTGGCTTTTGTGCCGCAGGCTACTTTGCCGCAGTTTTCGTCTTTATGGTTGCGCAGGGCGTAGCTGCCTGGCGGAAGGGCTGGCCGCAACATGCCCGGCAGCATAAGCTCCGCCGTATCCTGCTCCGCCCAGTTGTCTTTTACTTCTATTTCCCATTCGCCTGGTGCATTTTGCTGTAAAATTACGGCAACTACCTTATGGGGGGTAAAGCTTGCCTGCGCGGCACTTTCGTTGTTTAAAAGCCGTTTTTCTCCAGGCAAGAAAAAGCCGCTGCTCAAAGGGCGGGCCGAAACATGCATAAGCTCGCTCAATGCTGCAATATAATTGTAATTTTCAGTCACCCCAGCTTTAAGGCCGCGCAATGCAGTGGCGTATACATCCGCCATATGGGCCACATAGGCGCTACTTTTTGTGCGGCCCTCAACCTTGACGGATGCTATGCCCTGTTGCATAAACCAAGGCAGCCATGGCAACAGGCAAAGATCATCCGGCGCCCAAAAGCTGGAATAGGCCTCGTCCTGCTGCACCGCCCATATCTCCGCGCCAGGCCTGGTACGCTCCTCAACATGCAATAACGCCGAGGTATTTTTTTCTGAAAAATTTTCAGCGGCCAGCGCTTTGTATTCAAAACGGCAGGGCTGGGTACAGCGGCCGGAGTTCGCCGGTCTGCGGTTAAGCCAGGCCGAAAGCAGACATTGTCCGGACACGGCAAGGCACATAGCCCCCTGCACAAATACTTCCAGCTCCGCTTCAGGCGCATCCGCCCGTAAAGCCGCAATAGCATCGCGGTTAAGCTCACGTGCCAGATTAATGCGTTGCACGCCTTGATCCAGCCAGAATTTTACAGCCTCGCTGTTGGTACTGTTGGCCTGGGTGGAAAGATGCACGGGTATTTTTGGCGCATGGCGTTTTGCAAGGCGCAGTACGCCGGGGTCGGCAATAATAAAAGCATGCGCGCCGCAGTCGGCGGCTTCTTCAATTTGCGCGGGCAGTGTTTTCAAATCTTCCTGCATGGGCAGGCTGTTGAGGCAGTAGTATACTTTGGCGTTGCTTTTTTCAGCGTTATGCACGGCCTGTTTAAGCTCAGGCCCGGTAAAACCCTGCGCGGCGGCGCGCAGGTTAAGCGCGCTGCCGCCAAGGTATACGGCATCGGCCCCGTATAACAGGGCAGAATTTAATTTGGCGGGGTTGCCTGCGGGCAGCAGCAGTTCTGGAATTGTATGCTTTTGGTGGCTCATAGGCGGTTTATAATATACTTTTCAATAAAGTAAATGGGATAAGCCGTTTTGTTTACAATATGGTGTTATTACTTGTTTTATTTCGCAAAATATTTTGTTTGAGGTTCAGGTTGCACTATTTGCGCTATTTTTAGCGATTTGGGCAGAAAATTACTTTATTTTAGTGCAAAATATGTGTAGGTAGTCTCCTGTCCGACAGGGCAGTAAAGATGCAGGCCTGCGCAGGCCAAGGAGAAGAAGGATGACAGAGGAAAACAGCACCGAACAGGAAGATGCCAGCTTTGCCGACATGCTGGCCCAGCAGGAAGAAGAGCATTCTTCAACCCGCCTGGAGCCTGGGCAGAGGGTTAAGGTAACCGTTGTAGCCATTACTAACGACACTGTGTTCGTAAGTACGGGCAGCAAGGTTGACGGTATTGTGGAAAAAGCGGAACTGGAGCAGGACGGCGTAACCTCCTGCGCGGTGGGCGACGTGCTGGACCTTTACGTGGTGCATGTTTCGCCGCAGGAAGTCAAACTCTCCAAAGTTGTGCGCGGCGCGGCCAACCTTAGCGCCCTTGAAGACGCCAAAGCCGCCAAACTGCCTGTTGAGGGCAAGGTCACCTCTGTTGTGAAGGGCGGTTTCTCGGTTGATATAATGCGCCGCAGGGCTTTTTGCCCCACCAGCCAGATGGATTTGCGCCAGGTGGAAGACCCTCAGGCCTATATGGGTAAAACCTATAGCTTTATTATCACCAAGTTGGAGCAGGGCGGGCGCAACATTGTGCTTTCGCGTCGCGCGTTGCTTGAAGCGGCTCAGGCTGAGAGCCTTAAAACTTTTCTGGACGGCGTTAAAGAGGGCGATGTGCTTGAAGGCACGGTGCAAAGGCTTGCTCCTTTCGGTGCCTTTATTGAGCTTGCGCCCGGCGTTGACGGACTGGTGCATGTGTCCGAGCTTTCTTGGTCCAAGTTGCAGCAGCCTGACGAGGTGCTTTCTGTCGGCCAGAAAGTGCGTGTAAAATTGCTTGGTGTGGCCAAGGAAGATAAAGGAACGCGTATTTCACTCTCCATACGCCAGATTGCCGAAGATCCGTGGAGCTCGGTAGGCGAACGCCTGCGCGCCGGTGATATTATCAGCGGTAAAGTGGCCCGCCTGGCTGCCTTTGGCGCTTTTGTAGAGGTTTTGCCCGGCATTGAAGGGCTTGTGCATCTCTCTGAAATGTCATGGGAAAAGCGTGTGAACAAGGCCGAAGATATTTTGGCCGTGGGTGACGACGTTACCGTAAAAATAAAAGAAGTTGACCTGGAAAAACGCCGTGTGTCCTTGAGCCTGCGCGATGCCGCCGGCGACCCTTGGGCCAAGGTGGAAGAAGATTTCCCCATTGATAGCGAGCATACCGGACGCCTTGAAAAACGCGCCAATTTCGGCCTGTTTATAAATCTGGCCCCCGGCATTACCGGCCTCATGCCCAATTCTTTTATCGCCTCGGTTAAAGGCAAAAGCAAGTTCGACAAGCTTGTGCCAGGTGAGGAAGTGTTGGTGCGTGTGGCTGAAATGACCCTTGCCGCCCGTAAAATAACCTTGGCCCCGGCAGGCGAGGACGCCGAGGAAGTGTTGCGGCAGGAACGCGCCCCCCGCCCGGAAGGCGAACAGCGCCCGGCTGGACGCGGCGGCAAACCCCGTGCGCCCAAAAATGACGATGTCAGAGATTGGAAGCAGCATAGTGGAAAGGGCGAATCATCCGGCGGATTCGGCATTTTGGGTGCAGCTCTGGCCCAGGCGATGGAAAAGAAGAACAAGTAGCTATTTTTGAATAGTTTTTAATAATATCAAAGCCCCCTTCAAGGGGGCTTTGATATTATTAATATTCATTTTCCATACTCCCAGTATTTTCTGTTGTCGTTCAGCGGCGTTTGCATGCGTATGCCGTAAACCTGCTTTTGCTCTCTCGCTTGCAAATTATTCGCAACTCCCTCTAAAATATCTTTTCAGCTCGGCCCGCTAATTCCGCTAACGGTTCCACTTTACACATAATAATGGACCAACTGCGTTTATCATATATCCATATAGTTGAGTCCGGTTTGTAGCGGCTGGCAATTTCAGTTTTTGGAGGGCGCATGATAGAGCGTACGATTCACAAAACCGTGAGGGGGCGGCGCACCGTTGATGGTGCGGGCGTTCATTTGCTGAGGGTTCTAGGCTATAATGACGTTAAGCAGTTTGATCCTTTTTTGTTGTTGGATGCCTTTGATTCGCGCAGCCCGGATGAGTATCTGGCGGGTTTTCCCATGCACCCGCATCGGGGCATTGAAACCGTAACCTATCTTATAGACGGCGCCATAAAGCATAAAGACAGCCTGGGCAACAGCGGCGAAATTGTTTCCGGCTCCTGCCAATGGATGACCGCCGGAAGCGGTATTCTGCACCAGGAGATGCCTGTGGCTGTTGAGCATTTGCTTGGTTTGCAATTATGGATAAACCTGCCGCATGCTGCTAAAATGGAGCCGCCAAAGTACCGCAACCTTACTGCCGGAGCTATTCCGGAAGTGAGGGATAACGGGGCTGTTGTGCGTGTGCTGGCCGGAAACTATAAGAACACCCGGGGGGCCATGTTTGGCGATTATGTAAAGGCCTTGTACCTTGATGTCGCACTGGAAGGCGGAGAATATTGGAGCGTGGAAACCCCGCCCATGGATACGGCCTTTGTTTATGTAATATCCGGCGATTTGGCCATGAAAGGCGGCGAGGTGCTGCCGGCCAGGCAGGCAGCCTTATTGAACTATGGCGATATGATCAGCGTTAAAGCAGGCAGCCAGGGCGCGCGTTTTATGGTGGCTAGCGCGGCCCCCCTGAAAGAGCCGGTAGCTTGGGGCGGCCCAATCGTTATGAATACCGAGGATGAGCTGCGCACTGCCTTTATGGAGCTTGAGAATGGCAATTTCATAAAGCACGGCAGTAAATGTGGAGAGAATTGCTGAAAAAATGTGAAGCGCGCAGGCTAGGGGCTGTCTCTAAAAAGACGTATTTTGTTCCCTGGCAAGGAAAGCGTCGATTTTAGGACAGTGATAGTACTCTAATGGTACAGCCCTGGACAAAAATTGGTGTTTGACGCAGTACAGGGGGCAAAAGATGCTTTTTAGAGACAGCCCCTGGCGTAATATCGTTTATTAATGCAAAAGCTGCATTTGTCCGCTTTACCGGCGGCAAGGGCGCAGTGTTCAGGCTAAGCCGCGTCTCAAGCCAGTTGCGCGGCCATCTTGTTAAGCTCTGTATAAAAGCCTTCCTCCTGCACGCGCATGGACGGGGTATGGAGCAGGTAATAGATTATATCGCCTGCTTCTTCTTCATTGCCGCAGTCCAGATTCAGATGGATCAGCTCAAGATAAATTTGCGGAAGCTCGGCCAGTTCAAGAGCTTTATATATAAACTGACGTGCTTTTTGGTATTCACGTTTTTTACGCGCAACAAAGGCGCGGGTTAGCCATATGAGAGGGTGCCCTGCAAAGCGCAGTACGGCCCGGCAAAGGGTGACCTCGGCCTTTTCCGGCTCTTGGGCCAGCATAAAGGCAGTAGCCAGATCTATATAACCCTGCGCCCCAGCGGAAGGGTCTGGCTCCGGCCGGATCTGTTTTAGCTGGTTTTGGGCCATATTGGCCCGCACTGCCTCCGAAAAGCGCCGGATATGCTTCTCCTGCTTGTGTGGATAAGCGTTTTGCCTGTAAAAGGCGTTATAGTCTTTGCCGCCTTTGTCTGGTGTAACGCTGGCCCGACCACGCGCTACCTTTTCAGAAAAATCCTGCTGCGAGCGGTAAAAATAGTGGTTTATCCAGGCTTTTTCACGGGTGGGCAGTACAAAGGCCTCTTCCGCCGGTACCGGCATTTGCTGCTCGGTTACACAGTAGGCTCCGGGCCTGTACAAGAAGGTGTGCGGATTTTTGGCCTCAAGGGCCATGGTTGGGTTTACTATGCTTTTTATATGCAGTTCTGTATCCGGAGCCACAAGACGTTCGGTGTAATTGTCAATTACAAGACCTTTGGGGCGGGTCAGGTGGCCGTTTGAGCCGAACAGCTTCCAGTTAAGCGCAAGTCCGGCATACGGTTCAAACTCCGCCAGAAAGGGGCGAAAATCGTTAACGCCTTGCGGGTAGATGAATTCGTCCAAATCTATGAAAGCCAGCCAGCGGCACAGCGGGCCGTATGCCTTCAGGCAGTGATTATAACTGGGGATTTGCTGCCCATGTCCTTCCACATCCAGCACCGTGAGCATACCTGCGTTATGGTATTTTTGCAGGCGCGCATCGGCGCGTATGGGCGTATCGCTCATATTGTCATAAATATAAAAATGTTCAACGCCTATGGCGCAGTGATAGGCAAGCCATTCTTCCAAAAAATGGTCTTCGTTTTTGGCTATGGCGCAAACAGCCAGATAATATTTTAGCGTATCAGGCATGGTAACCCAGCATTTTTGCCGCAAGGGCGAGCTTGTGTTTCAGGGCCGTGGAATCAGTCTGCACCGTGGATGCATGCAGCATAAACTCCAGCACTGCGCGGCCTTCTTTGCGTTTGCCCATGATAATATACAAATCAAGCAGTTCCTCATAGGATTGCGGCAGTTCATCCAGGCTCATGGCTTTTTTCAAAAACAGCAGGGCGCTGTCATATTCCCCTTTGTGCCGCGCCAGCGTGGCTCTGGTGACCCAAAGCTGCGCTTTTTCCGCATGGTGCATGGCGGCGTGGCACAATAATATTTCGGCTTCGGCAAAGCGTTTTTCTTGTATAAACAAACCGGCCAGACGCGTGTATCTGGGCAGGTCGTCTCCAGACAGCGCATCGGTGTTTGGCGGCGGAATTTCGGAGGACTCGAGCAGGCGCGCGACAGGCTGCACAAAACGGGTTATGGATGAATCTTTTTCCTGCGGCTCGCGCGCCAGGCGGCAAAAGTAATCATACTCTATGGTGGGCTTGTCGCTGTTTACATCGGCCCGGCCACGCCGCATGCGGTGTTCGGCATCCTCTTGAGACTTAAGTATGTAGTGGTTAACACAGGCTTTTTCCCAAGATGTAGGGCAAAGCGAAGCGCCAAAAGGGAGCGGGCGCAACTGATCGTTTACGGCCGCCTGCCCCTGGTGCGGGTAAAAGGCGTGCGCTGTATGCACGTTAGCGGTTTTATCCGGCTGCACAATGCTTTTTACATGAAAGTTAAGGGGGTGCCGCTTGGTGAAACGCTCCTGGTAATTTTGCATTACCAGACCGGCAGGCCTGCTCAGGTGGCCGGAGCTGCCAAAGCACTTCCAGTTAAGGGCCAGGCCAGAGTAATCTTCATATTCTGCCAACAGGGCGCGCATGTCGCCAGTGCGCAGGGGGCATATAAACTCATCCAAATCCACAAAGGCAATCCATTTGCACTGAGGCCCATGGATTTGCAGGCAGTGGGCGTACACCGGCAGTTGCATGGCTTTACCAGCAATGCTGGCAATTGTGACGCGGCCCTGATTCACAAATTTTTGCACCACTGGGTGTTCTTCCAATGGCGTGGCGCTGAAGTTGTCGTATATAAAAAAATGCTCCACGCCAATGAGGCTGTGGTAGATGAGCCATTCAGCTATAAAAGGCTCTTCGTCTTTGGCGATGCAGCACGCGGCCAGGTAAAATTTTTTTTGCGGCATGGCTCTAAATAGCAAGACGGTTGGCAAAAGTAAATTACAGAGGGGCAGGGTGGCCTGGCGCATTTGAAAACCAGATCTTGCCATGGCTGATTTAGTAATTAAATAGAAATATAACACAGCAGCAATATAACCCTGAGAGGTAAGCATGCCCGCGGGCTTTTTACTGGTTTTATGTTATATATTTCTGGAAATTTTCGTGCTGGCCCAGGTTAGCGCGCTTGTAGGAGGGTGGCCGGTTTTCGGGCTGGTTGTGCTGTCTTTTCTGGCCGGAAGTTTTATATTGCAACGCAATAGGGCGCTTGCCTTTACAGGCGGAAATGTACGGGCCTCCGCTCTCATTTTCAGCAGCCTGGCCGCCAGCTTATTTATAATTCCGGGCTTTGTATCGGATTTTATGGCGCTTTTGCTGTTGTTGCCCCCTGTACAGACATTTCTCACCCGGCGTACCGGCCAATATTTTATGCAGCGCAACGGGTTTGCGCGGGTGTTTCGCTTTGGCAATTTTTACAACGGAGCTGGTGATGAAGAGTTCAAGGCCGCGCAGGAGCCGGAGTTTCGCAGTGAAATAAAGGTTACAGTAATGGACAGCGACGGAAACCCATCTGGCGAGGAGCGCATCGCTGGGCGCAGGCGCATAGACGAAAGCTCCATAATAGATGTGAATTTGGATAAAGAGTAAATGGACGCGCGAAAAAGCCCAGAACGCGCAAGTCTGGCTTCAGCAATCAAATGCCGATACTGTAAATGCAGTATCGGCATTTGATTGCTGTTAAAGCGCTTTCACATTTCCGGTATTATTCAACTTCTTCCTGCCCGGCTTGCTCCGGCGGTATTGGCAGTTGGCGTACTTTTAGCAGCACAAGCGCTTTTGACCAGCCGGGGGCGTCTAACTGTATGTTGTTGTCATTTTGGGAGATGGATTCAATATCGCCGTAAAGCAGCTCTATTTCGGTTTCAGCATCTTGCACCGCCAGAGTGGGCAGGGCGGCGAGGTCTATTATCTCCTGGCTTTCTTCGCGGCTGAAGTTGCTTATGGCCAGCGCGTACAAACTTGTATCGTTTTTTTGCTGCAGGCGTGTAACCACAATAGCCAAGCCGCCGCCTTTTGCAGGCAAAAGGCCGCAGAACTCGCCACTGGCAATGCCAAGGCTGCCGCGCAGTTTTATTAACTCGGCCAGCTCGCTCAAGGCTGACGAGGGGTTGTAGCTTTGCGCGTCAAGCGGGCCATAAAGCGTTTTGGCTTTTGGTATGCCCAAAACGCTGGCCATGAAAGATTCTGAACTGGTGAGTATTGGGAAAGCGCCCATGGGCGCAAGACGTTTGTTCCAGTTGCCTCTGCTTTGCAGCAAATTGCCTTGCAGCGGCATGGAACCGGCCAAATCCTGTCCGTCCAGCATCCACAGGCCAGGCTGCATTGCTTTGAAGAATTGCAGCAACATATGCCCGCGCCTGACTGCCCCGGACGCATCCGGCGACAGGCCGTTTTGCGGCAAGCCTAGGGCCAGGGTCGCTATGCCAGCCGGGGTGGTGTAGAGCATGTTGCCTTCAAGTAATGATGCCGATTCCTTTTCAGGCTGCGCCAGCATTTTTTCGCGTACTTCGCCCAAGGTATCATGAAACAGGCGTTCGGCGGCAATGGCGCGCCTGCCCAAACTGCTTGGGTCATCTTTGTAAATGCGGTTTTCGTTGAACATATAGCGCAACTGCGGCAGGTTGTAATCAACCCCGGCCGCGCCGCTGGAGGTGCGCGCAAGGCGTGTGAAGTCTATTTCCTGCAGCAGTGCCTCGGCAAACATAAATCTCAGCAGGGCGATATTGCCGGTGAGCAGGGCATGTTCCGCCGCAGGGCTTGTGATGCTGTCATACACAAAATCCGGGCCGCTTTGCATGAAGCTGTATATTAAAGGCAGGGGCAGCGAATCTTTTATCCAAGACCAGCCGCCATAGGCGCGGCTTTGCTGCGCCAGAGTGCCGGATAAAGATAATGCGGCCGTGTAGTTGCCGGGGCTGGTTATGGGCGCTGGAGACCCGCCGGTGCTCTCCAGCCCGAACAGCGGGGCCAGTTGCATGCCGGTAAAGGCGTTGCCTAGTATGCCTGTCTGGTAAATTGAGCTGCCATAAAAGATCATATCCGCAGTACGGCTGGGGTCGTAAATATTAAATACAGGGCGTCGCGGGCTGTAGGCATACCTGTAGAGCCAGCGGCGCACATTGGCGTCCGCCCCGCGCACCTGTCCGGTGGCGGCCCAACCGCTTGAAGAAAGGTATGGCAGGTTATCCTGATTAAAATGTTGGGCTATAAAACCCTTTTGCGCCAAGGTTTGCACTTGCTCAGCGCTTAGCGCCTCCACTTGCCATTCGGTGTTTTTGTTTTCCATGGCAGGCAAGGCATCCCATAAGGCCTGGGGCACTTCAAGCATGCAGAAAATGCCTGGGTAGCCGCGCAGGTTGCGCGTAGCCAGAAAAAAATCAGGGCCCAGGCCTGCGGCCGCAGGCATTATATCGCCACCAAGCAAGCAGTTTTGCGTTTGCGCTTGCTGAATTATACGGGCGTAATCTTTCTCCGCGCCCATGTTTTTGGCGAATGTAAACTGAATTATATCGTCGCCGTTGACGGTTTCGGCGTTTTTGTCGTGGTTCCACATGCTGCCGCTGCCGCCAGTGGGCGCTATATAAACGCCCCCAGCCCCCAGCTTGCGCATTACATTCCAAAATATCGGGCTGCCCAACTGTTGCAGGGGGCCGGAGTCCGTCGAGCTCAACACGGTTTGCGGATGTATGCGTACCCATACTCCGGCATTTTGCGATAACCGCGCCGCGCGTTGATCTGTAAACGGGTGCCGCCAGAACATGTTTGAACCGGAAATAAGCGGGGCAAGACGCGAGGCGTGGTACAGCATGGATTGCTTTTCCAGGTACTGCATATAGCCTGGATCAGCCCGCCCCATGGTGGATTCGTTATTGCCCGCTAAATCGGCGGGCGCGCCCCTACCGCCGGTATCTGAACAGGCTGCTGAGGGCAACAGGGCCAGCGCTGCAAGCAACAGAGGCAGAACTGCGTTTAAGAGTATTTTTCGCGCATGCATATGCAAAAGTTTAGACGCAGGCGGCGGCTTTGTAAAGTGCCCGTCCGGCAAATTACACATGTGACGATATTCGTTGACTATTGCCTGGAACTCCTTAAAAATGCCCGCATGTACGCTTGGCTATTGTAACAGATATTTTGAATTATGAGGTTTTGCCATGTCTTTATTTCATGTTGACGCTGCAAGGTGCCGTAAAGACGGAATTTGCAGCTCTATTTGCCCCATAGGCATAATAAGCGTTGCTGACGACGGTCTGCCCTATATGCTTGAAGGGCAGCAGTCGCGCTGCATTGGCTGCGGGCATTGCGTGGCTTTTTGCCCGCATGGCGCGAGCAGCCTTGAGCACCTGCCCATGGAGCGGGTGGTAAAAGTGGAGCGCTCGCTCCTGCCTGGAGCCGAGGCAGTGGACTTGCTGTTAAAAAGCCGCCGCTCGTTGCGTTTTTTCAACAATAAAGCCGTGCCGCGCGAGCTGGTGCAAGAGATTATCGAAACCGCCAGTTATCAGCCCACGGCCAAAAACCAGCGGGCTGTGCGCTGGGTGGTAATAAACGGCAGGGAAAACCTTGATAAAATAAATGCGCTTATTGCCGGATTTTTTGATCGTTACGCAGTAATGGAACCGCCTACGCCGCAAAAAAGGGCGGGAAAAATATTAGCTAATATGTGGCGCAAAGGGCAGGACCCGTTTTTGCGTGGCGCGCGCCAGCTTGCGGTGGCTATAGCCCAAAAAGACGACTGGGGCTATTCGGATTGCGCGGTTGGCCTTACATATTTTGAGCTGGCGGCGCATGCCAGAGGCGTGGGCTGCTGCTGGGCCGGATATTTTACCTCGGCCTGCCCGCATACGCCGGAACTGCTTGAGTTTCTCGGCGTAAAAAGTGATGAAATGGTTGGCGGCGGGCATATGTTCGGCTACCCAAAGGTGCGCGTAAGTTATATTCCGCCACGGGCTGTACTGCCAGTGAATTGGATTGAATAGTAATGTGTTAAGCGCATAAGTAACAGAAGGGCGGGCAAAATGGCCGCCCCTCTGTTACTTATGCGCTTGGGGCAAAATATTGGCTGCGAGCCCATTTTTTTGCCGCGCAAATCCCTTTTGCTCCGCCGCGTTGGAGCTGGGGTACAAAAAAACCGCTTCTTGCGAAGCGGTTTTAAAAAGCCATGATCTGGAAAAACTATTTTACTTCCACTTCAGCGCCGGCTTCAAGCAACTGCTTCTTGGCGTCTTCGGCTTTATCCTTGGCAATGCCTTCAAGCAGGCTGGAAGGAGCGCCGTCAACTTTGTCTTTGGCTTCCTTGAGGCCCAGGCCGGTGAGGGCGCGGACAACTTTGATCACGCCAATTTTGTTGGCGCCGGCGGCTTTAAGGATAACGTCAAATTCGGTCTTTTCTTCTTCAGCGGCAGCGGCGGCTACCGGAGCGGCGGCAACGGCAACAGCCGGAGCAGCGGCGGAAACGCCGAATTTTTCTTCCAGTTCCTTAATGAACTCGGAGAGTTCAAGAACGGTCATATTGGCGATAAAATCTACTACTTGTTCTTTAGTAACGGACATTTTTTTCTCCTGATAAGTTTGGCTAGGCGGCTTTCTTTTCTTCTATGGCCTTAAGGGCATAGAGCATACCGCGAATGATGTTGCCGAAAAGTGATACGAAATTGGTGGGCACAGCGTTCATTGTGCCGAGGGTCATTGCCAAAAGTTCCTGCTTGCCGGGCAGTTTGGACAGGCTGTCCAACTGGGCCAGGCTGAGAACTTGTCCTTCAAGGCTGCCGTGCTTTACGACCATTTTTTTGCTGGTCTTGGCAAATTCCGTTACCGCTTTGGCAAGGGCTACCGGGTCTGCGTACCCGATGGCCACCGCGCAGTTTTCACGGAACATGTCTTTTATCGCATCGTGCTTGGTGTCGGTAAAGGCAATGCGCGCCAGGGTGTTTTTAACGATAACAAGCTCTCCGCCTGCTGCTCGCACTTTTACTCTGAGCTGCGTCATTTCTTCCACCGGCATGCCCTTGAAGTCGGAGACCACGGTAATGACGGCGGAATCCATTTTGGATCTGATGCCCTCAATGACTGTGGCTTTTGCGTCTCTGTTCACTCGCGACTCTCCTTGAGCTGTAATTGCTGGTGGAATAACTGAGCCATAGACTTATTGTCTCGGCAGGATATTAAGGCTTGGCCTTGGCCGCGCCGCCTGCTTTCTTCGACTCGGAAATTCCATGTCCTTAGCCGGTACAAGGGCCGCATAAACGGCCCATGTTTATTCAAAGTTCTAGAAAATGAGAATTAATGAGGATTTTTGTTCTTTACCAAGAAAGGCGAGTTCCGGGCGGAGCGAAGTGTATATAGACATACATGAGCTTCGCACGGGACGAGCCTGACGCAGGCAAAGGGCAAAAAGACCATTAATTCGCATTTTCTAGCCTTCAATAAATTTGCGTATAACCGTGGGGTCTACCTTGAAGCCGGGGCCCATGGTGGTGGAAACCGCCATGGTCATCATATAGGTGCCCTTGGCCGCCGAAGGTCTGAGACGGTTAACTTCGCTCAGAATAACCTTGAGGTTGTCCAGAATTTTTTCGGGGCCGAAGGAGACTTTGCCCAAAGGCGCATGCAGCACACCGGCTTTGTCTACCTTAAACTCGACGCGTCCTGCCTTTACTTCTTTAACCGCAGCAGCCACGTCAAAGGTAACGGTGCCGGTTTTGGCGTTGGGCATAAGCCCGCGCGGGCCGAGCACACGGCCTATTTGGCCTACAAGAGCCATGACGTCGGGGGTGGCTATGGCAGCGTCAAAGTCGAGGAAGCCTCCCTTAACCTGGGCTACCAAATCTTCTCCGCCCACAAAGTCAGCGCCGGCAGCCTTGGCTTCGGCTTCTTTTTCGCCTTTGCAGAATACAGCCACGCGCACGGTTTTACCCAGGCCATGGGGCAGGGCTACAGCGCCGCGCACCATCTGGTCGGAGTATTTGGGGTCAACGCCTAGGCGCAGGGCTACATCCACAGTTTCGTCAAATTTGGCGAACGAAGCGGACAGGGCTTTGCCAACAGCATCTTCTACCGGCAACTTGGCCGCAATATCCACATTTTCTATTGCTTTACGAAATTTTTTTCCATGTTTGGGCATTGTACCCACCTTACCTTCACTCGTTTGAATCTCCTGCCCCGGTACAATTTGCGTGCCGGCAGCTACCGGACAGGGCAGTACAATTGATTAAACGCTATTTAACCTCAATGCCCATGCTGCGCGCTGTACCCAAAATGGATTTTTTGGCGGCTTCAAGATCTTTTGCGGTGAGATCCTGAAGTTTCAACTGGGCAATGTCTTCAACATCCTTCATGCTTACCGAACCGATTTTTGTGCGGTTAGGCTCGCCTGACCCCTTGTCTTTTTTAGCGGCCTTAAGCAAAAGGCGGGCGGCCGGGGGGGTTTTGGTTATAAAGCTGAAGGAACGGTCGTGATAAACCGTTATAACAACCGGAATAATGGTGCCTTTCTGGTCGGCGGTTCTAGCGTTAAAAGCCTTGCAGAATTCCATTATATTCAGGCCGTGCTGGCCTAGGGCCGGGCCTACCGGCGGCGACGGGTTGGCCACGCCTCCGGGGATTTGCAGTTTTATTTTGGCAATTTCTTTCTTAGCCATGGTTTTTTCCTTACAATAATGCCGGCAAAACCGGTAAGTAACACATTCGCGTCAGCCCCAAAAGGCGCCGACTGCGGAAGCTAACCCTTGGATACCTGCACAAAATCAAGCTCAACCGGGGTCTGCCTGCCGAATATGGAAACGGACACCCTGAGCTTGCCTTTATCATAGTTGACGTCTTCAACCACACCGTTAAAGCCACCAAAGGGCCCGTCAATAACGCGCACTTCGTCTCCGCGCTCAAAGTTGAATTTGGGACGGGGCTGCTCGTGGCGGGTTTCCATCATGGACAGGATGCGCGAGGCTTCGCTGTCCAGCATGGGGGTGGGGCGGTTTTTGCCGCCCACAAATCCGGTCACTTTCGGTATAGACTGAATAAGATGCCAAGATTGATCGGTCATGACCATGCGGAGCATTACATAACCGGGGTAAAATTTACGGGTAAAAGTCTTTTTCTCGCCCCGCACCAATTCAATTATACGCTCAGTGGGGATAATGACGTCTTCAATCGTTCCGCCATCCTGCCCTGTACGCATCATTTCGCGTATAGTCTGCTCCACCCGGTTTTCAAAACCGGAATAGGTGTGAACTATATACCAGCGGGCTTTTGGCTGTGCAGTTTCAAATTCGTTCATGTCTACATTCCCAGAGCCAATATGTGCTTGACTGCGGTAACAAGGCCGAAGTCAACAACACCGAGAAAGAGAGACATTATGGTAACGAGTATGAGCACGGCAAGAGTTGTAACCCTAACCTCGGCCTTGGTGGGCCAGGTTACTTTCTTTATTTCCGCCTTCGCCTCTTCCAGGTAGGTGCGCGCGGCGTCTACCTTTTCAGAAACTTTGCCGGATGTTTCAGTTTTATTTGTTTTAGTTGCCATCTTTGCCTCTG
Organism: Desulfovibrionaceae bacterium; assembly: GCA_031550525.1. Lineage (GTDB taxonomy): Bacteria > Desulfobacterota > Desulfovibrionia > Desulfovibrionales > Desulfovibrionaceae > WRHT01. Next base: position 84,627 of record JAVBON010000014.1, on the reverse strand, counting down.
CTTCTCGTAACAAGCCAAGTTACCGGCCCGGGACCAAGCCCCGGGCCGGGCATATTTATGTGGCAGGGGAGGAGGGATTCGAACCCCCAACCGTCGGTTTTGGAGACCGCTGTTCTAGCCGTTGGAACTACTCCCCTAAACCATGCACACTACTTTGTTTCGCGGTGAAGGGTAACCTTCTTGTCCCACGGGCAGTACTTGTTTACTTCAAGACGGCCGGTAGTGTTCTTTTTATTTTTGCTTGTTGCGTAATTGCGCCTCTTGCACTCGGTGCAAGCAAGCAGAATGTTCACATGCATCGTTTACTCCACGATTTCGGAAACAACGCCCGCGCCTACGGTGCGGCCGCCTTCACGGATAGCGAAACGAAGGCCCTGTTCCATGGCGATGGGGTGAATCAACTCAACGCCGAAGGTGGAGTTGTCGCCGGGCATAACCATTTCAACACCTTCAGCCAGGCTGATTACGCCGGTGATGTCGGTGGTACGGAAATAGAACTGGGGACGATAGCCGGTAAAGAACGGGGTGTGACGGCCGCCTTCTTCTTTGGAAAGCACGTACACTTCGCCTTTGAACTTGGTGTGCGGGGTGATGGACTTGGGAGCCGCAAGCACCTGGCCGCGCTCAACGTCTTCACGCTTTACGCCGCGCAAGAGCACGCCAACGTTATCGCCAGCCTGACCCTGATCAAGCAGCTTTCTGAACATTTCAACGCCGGTGCAGGTGGATTTTACGGTATCTTTAATACCAACTATTTCCACTTCGTCGCCAACCTTGATTATACCGCGTTCCACACGGCCGGTAACCACGGTGCCGCGGCCGGAAATGGAGAACACGTCTTCAATGGGCATGAGGTAAGGCTTGTCGATTTCGCGCTGCGGCTCAGGAATGAAGCTGTCGCAGGCGTCAAGCAGCTCGCGTACGCCTTTGGCGTCTTCGGAGTTGGCGTCGGAGGATTCCAGAGCTTTAAGGGCGGAACCGCGAACAACCGGAATATCATCGCCGGGGTAGCCGTAGCTGCTGAGCAGCTCGCGCACTTCAAGCTCAACCAGTTCGAGCAGTTCTTCGTCGTCCACCATGTCGCATTTGTTGAGGAACACAACCAGGGTGGGCACGCCTACCTGACGGGCAAGCAGAATGTGCTCGCGGGTCTGGGGCATGGGGCCGTCGGTGGCGGCCACAACGAGAATAGCGCCGTCCATCTGGGCCGCGCCGGTGATCATGTTTTTAATGTAGTCGGCGTGGCCGGGGCAGTCAACGTGCGCATAGTGGCGCTTGGCGGTTTCATATTCCACGTGCGAGGTGGATATGGTGATGCCGCGTTCCTTTTCTTCCGGAGCCTTGTCGATTTCGTCGTAAGAAATGAACTTGCCGTTGCCCAGCATGCCGGCAACTTTGGTAATGGCGGCGGTAAGGGTGGTTTTGCCGTGGTCAATGTGGCCTATGGTGCCTATATTGACGTGCGGCTTTGTGCGTTCAAATTTTTCCTTGCCCATAATTAACTCCCTGCTTTTAACTTTTTAATTTGTTAAGTTAAGCGAAAATATAAATGGAGCCCACAAGCAGAATTGAACTGCTGACCTCATCCTTACCAAGGATGCGCTCTACCTACTGAGCTATGTGGGCATTTTTAAGGACATGCGCATGAGTGGAACTTGATGTTTGGGATGGAGCGGGAAACGAGACTCGAACTCGCAACCCTCAGCTTGGAAGGCTGATGCTCTAGCCATTGAGCTATTCCCGCACATTCACCGTAGTTCTCCGACAGGCGCGCTGTCTCCTACAGCCTTTTACCGCAAAGCGGCACTTGCGGAACTTACCCTTAATAAGCAGGATAAGCAAGCAGGCATTTGCCATAGTTACGCAATAAAAGCAAGGACTATTGCAAAGCTCCGCATGTTAATCGCCAAGGTTACCCGGCGAAAAAAATCTGGTGGTGGGGGATGGATTTGAACCATCGAAGTCACTGACGACAGATTTACAGTCTGTTCCCTTTGGCCACTCGGGAACCCCACCATTCATTACTGGAGCTGGTGATGGGACTCGAACCCGCAACCTGCTGATTACAAATCAGCTGCTCTGCCAGTTGAGCTACACCAGCCAATGAACAAGAGCTTTTATACAGTGACGGATGAAAAGGCAAGCATAAAAATACATTTTTCAAAAAAAAATTGCCTGCTCCAAAAGTATATTGCAATATCGCCTTGCCAGGTGTGGGCGCGTGCCCGTTAGTCACCCGCTTTATCCGATGTTTTCCCAAGGAGCAATATGTATTACCTCGCCCTTTGCTGCATCGCCAGAGATGAAGACCACTTGCTGAAGGAATGGCTTGCGTATCACGCTATTTTGGGCGTGGAGCATTTTTATATTTACGACCATTGCAGCAAAAGGCCTATAAGGGACTTGCTGGGAGGCTATGCCGATAGCTCCCGCGTTACCATACGGCGCATACAGGGTGAGCGCATGCAACTGCCGGCGTATGACGACTGCCTGGAGTCTTTTGGCGCGCTTTGCAAATGGATTGGTTTTCTGGATGTGGATGAGTTTGTCTGCCCGATGCAAGACAACGACTTACGCGTGCTGCTTTCGGAATTCGAGCCCTACGCCGGGCTGGCGCTAACCTGGCATTTGTTTGGCTCTTCCGGCTATTTGGGGCGTCCAGCCGGGCTGGTGCTTAAAAACTACTCCGAGGCCTTTACCCCGCAAGAATCATTTATAATAAAAAGCATAGTGCAGCCGGCTAAAACCGTGCATGCGCTAAACCCGCATTACTTTCGCCACAAACCAGGCCATTACTGCGTTAACGAGGCGCATTACCCTGTCTCGCCGGAGTCGCAAGTCACGTTTGCGCCGGGGCGGCTGGCGCGCATTAATCACTATTTTATGCGCTCGCAGCAAGATTATGAGGATAAACTGCGGCGTGGCCGGGCCGATGCCGCCCAAGGGCAAAACCAGTACCCCATGGACTTTTTTTATGATGGTGTGAAAATGCCCTGCAAGGCAGATACGTTCATACAACGCTTCCTGCCCCGGCTGGAAGTTGCCTTGCAAGGTGAAAGCCTGCCCGCGCCCACTCCGCACTTGCCGGCGGACAGCTCTTTTGATGAAGTTATGCAGGCCGCTTTGGGGTATTACGAGGCAGAACAGCATGAAAAAGCCTTGGCCTGCCTGTGCTGTGGCCCTGATGCCCTGCGCGGCAAGGCCGACCTGTGGACATTGCGCGCCATGATTGCGCAGGGCATGGGCAATATTAAGCGGGCCGACCTGTATATGCGGCAATCGCTGGCCCGCGAGAGTACAGAAACAGGCTTTAAACAACTAAGAGCATTACTATTTGAGCAAGGTGAAACGGAACTGGCGCAAGGGGTCGGAGTTATTTTGCGGCGCTATCCGGAGTTTTTTAAATAGCCTTTAGATGGTGTAGTCACGAGGGTCTTTTTGCCCTCTGGCTGCGTCAACAAAGCTTTGCCCCTCAGTCGAATACCATAAGAGTATATTCTTTCGGCTCAAAGCTTTGCTCCATTGCCAGAGAACAAAATTACTCTGAATGTCGGCACAACTAGGGCTGAGTATACAAAAATTTTTAAAAGCATGTTTTTCCACTACCGGAGTACGATATGCATTACCTAGCCCTTTGCTGTATAGCCAGAGACGAGGACCTTTTCCTTAAAGAATGGATAACTTACCATTCCTTGTTGGGGGTTGAGCACTTCTATATTTATGACCATTGCAGCAATACACCCATAAGCGGGCTATTAAGCGATTTTGCCGATAGCGCCAGGGTTACTGTACGGCGTATACAGGGCGAGGCCATGCAGATTCCGGCTTATGACGACTGTCTGCAAGTCTTTGGCCCGCAATGCCGTTGGATAGGTTTTTTGGATGTCGACGAATTCGCTTACCCTATGCACGACAATGATTTACGCGTGACGCTTTCGGAGTTTGAGCGTTACGGGGGCCTTGCCGCCACCTGGCATGTGTTTCAGTCTTCCGGCCACTTAAGCCGCCCGCGTGGGTTGGTGTTGGAAAACTACACCGAAGCCGCCAAGCGGCAGGACGCTTTTTTGGTGAAATGTTTTGTAGACCCCGCGCGCGCCGTAGGCGTTACAGGCCCACATACCTTTATATATGCGGATGGATCGTGGTGTGTAAATGAAGAGCACTTTCCCATGTCGCCCGATACGCAGTGCACTTTTGCCTCCGGCTCGCTACTGCGCGTGCATCACTATTTTACCCGCTCGCAACAGGACTTTGAAGAAAAGCTCCGGCGCGGGCACAGGGGCACGGCAGGGGCCGAATACGACTACAAAATGGATTATTTTTATAATATAGGCAGCCAGATTGGGGTGGAAGATAAAAAAATCTGGCGGTTTTTGCCCCAGTTAAAGACCGCCATGCAGTCTGGTGAACTGCCGGGGGTGTTCACAGGTTTTTCAGAGACGCTCCCGTTTGAGCAACTGATGGAAGCGGCTATGGATTTTTACTCGGCTGGTCACACTGACAAGGCTCAGGTGTGTTTATGCCGGGCTGCCATTGCTCATGCGGGTAAAGCGGACCTCTGGACCCTCAGGGCCATGCTGGCTCAGGCTTGCGGCAACTTGGGCCGGGCCAGAATTTTTTTGGAACGCTCCCTGCTGGCGGAGGGTACCGTAACAGGCCTGAGGCAGCTTAAACGCTTTTTCGCGGCTGTCGGGAGAGAGCGGGAGGCTGAGGCTGTGGATGTAATGTATGACCGTTACCCTGAGTTTTTTCACTAACGCTTTCTAAACCATGGTTTTTAGGCTGCTGCAATGGGTTGAATGTGAAGATTTGTTTTAATCTGCCTCAGGTGGTCAATAAAAAAGGCAGAGCGTTGGCTCTGCCTTTTTTATTGACATTAAGTTGGAGGCGCTAAGCTACAACCTGGTTGCCAGCAAGCACGGGCCTGGCGGCAGGTATTTGCTGTGCCGCAGTGACCGCTGGCTGGGCGGAGGTTTCTTGGGCCTCTTCCAGAGCGATTTCTTCCAGGTAAATTGAGCGGTTTTCCTGCAGCAGCCTGAGGAACTGGTTGTTCAGGGCATGGCCTGAGCATGAAACTTTGAATTTGCCCTGCAGGGGCAAATCTATCATGGCCATGTCACCTATAAAGTCCAGAATTTTATGGCGCACAAATTCATTGGGGTAACGCAGGCCTTCCTGGTTTACCACGCCGTGCTCGTCCAGCACCACGGAGTTGTCCAGCGAGCCGCCAAGGGCCAGCCCGCGAGCGTACAGCGCTTCCACCTCATGCAAAAAACCGAAGGTGCGCGCTTTGGAAACCTCCGCAAAGGTTTCCGGCGTTACTTCCAAAGTCATGCTTTGCGTGCCGATGAGCGGATGCGAAAAGTTAATGGTGTATTCCACCAAAAAACCATCGTAAGGCTCCACGCTTATGCTTTTATCGCCATTTTTATGGGTGATTGGCTTTTTTACGCGCAGTACTTTACGCGTGGCGTTCTGCTTTTTTATGCCGGCATTTTTTATAAGCATTGCAAAGGGGGCCGCGCTGCCATCCATAATGGGCAACTCGCCGCCGTGCACGTCTATGCGCAGGTTGTCTATGCCCAAGCCGCGAATTGCCGCCAGCAAGTGCTCCACCGTGGAGATGGAGGCGTTGCTGTTGCCAATGGTTGTGGCAAGGCCGGTGGCTATTACCTGGTGCGGTTCTGGGCTGATGCGCTGCGAGCCGTCAGGGGTGATTATATAAAAATTGATGCCGCTGTTTTCTTCAGCCGGGCGCATCGTCAATGTAACCATTTTGCCGCTATGTAAACCAACGCCGGAGCATTGGATGGGATTTTTCACAGTCGTTTGTTTCATGGCGTTCTCCATTTCTGTTCCTAGATATGCAAAAATGGTGCCACGATGCTTTTTATGGATAACATTATGTAATTGCACGGTTTATTTAAAAAGTTTTTGTGTCTTTTTTGTGCCGGTTTAACCGAACTGTGTTATTTAGCACACAGTTTTTGTTGCTTATTAGACGCAAGGGCCAATTTGGCGTCTGTCACGCCTGCCCAAGCTGCAGCCTCTGGCTAACGTATTTGCTCGGTTCAATCGTGCTGGCGCCGCCTTGTAGTGTTGGAAAGTACTTAAAGTGTTTTTTTGCTCAAAAAATATGCATGGTCACAATGCTCTATTCATGCATATATAATATAATTATTTATTTTAATTGTATTTTATTTGAATGTAATTTTTTTTATGAAACCTGCTCTTTCTTCAACCTGCTTATTGAGTTTTTGTTTAACTTTGTATATGTTCGATTTGCGTTAAGTGAAAAAATATACAAGCCTCCTTCCACGGGCTTACTGTACAATGCCCCCGCTTTTTGGGCGAAGCGGGGGCATTGTACTTTTTCCTATACTTTTTACGTCTGAACTCGTCAGCGCCTATAATTAATATTGGCAATTAAATTAACAAATACAGCTTCGTTCCTCCACGGGTTATGCGCCAGATAAGAGCCGCAGCATTCGCACGCCTGATGACAATATCGTGTCGATATCGCCATTGTATAATTATGAGCTTGTCTTTCACCATGCGTAAAAAAGTTCCGCGCGGCAAAACCTGCGGAACTTGCAAACCAGAATAAATGGGATGGCTTACAGGCTTGCGCCAAAGGCCTTGGCTTTTTGCAGCGCCCCGGCATGGCTTTTTATCGCTCCAGCTTCCGAAGCCGTGTCATACACAGCCCCTGCCCAGGTTGCGCAGGTGTAGGAGCATATATCCTGCAATGTGCGAATGGCGTTGACGCAGCCGGAGTCAAATACGTCATCGCCTCCATAAGTGAACAATGCCCCTATTTTTTTGGAGGCGAACAGGCTGGGCCGGCCTTCCTCCGTGGGCACTGCTATGGCGAAGCTGCGGTCAATTACCGCTTTCATCTGCGCGGGCATATCAAACCAGTATATTGGAGCGGCGAACAAAACAGCTTCCGCCTCGCGCAACAGGGGGTAAAGCTCTTGCATGCCGTCTTTTTGCACGCACTGTTTTTTGCCGGAAAGGCAGGCCTCGCACCCATGGCATGGGTTGATCTGCAATTTGGATATATCGGTCATAGTAACATCATGGCCTTTTTCACGCGCTCCGGCGGCGGCTTGTTCCGCCAATTCGCGCGAGTTGCTGTTTTTTCTATAGCTGCAACTGATTATCAGCACTTTTGACATGGTTTTCTCCTCGAACGGCAGTGTGTATTTATGTGGCAGCCGTGTACGGTTAGTATAGGCAAAAGCATTTTTGACCGCAATGGGGCCGATGAGGTGAGAGGGTAGATAATAAAAGCCGCGCTGGTGTTGCGTGCCAGATGCCAAATTTAAGTCGCTAAACCCAAGTTTAGCTAGTTACGGGGCAAGGGGCTCAAAATTAGCAACTCTGCGGTCCTGCCCGTTGTATAACTCTCAAGCCAAAAACTGTTGGGCTTTTATGGCGCGAGCTACACCTTGCGGGTCATGCGGCAGCGCCCGGATCTTATAAATCCGGCTTCGTCCGTTCTGCTTTTATTCCCGTTATAGTGCCGGATAAATCACAGGGCGGCCGTTCATGGCGCCACAGAGCAGTTTTTCGCCATATACGTCGGCCAGCAGGCAGCTTTTACTTATCTCACCGGGGGTGGATTGCATGATAATTTCACCTTGGCTCATTACCAGCACCTGGTCGCAAAACCACATTATATGGTTGGGGTCGTGGCAGCACACCAGTATGGTTATGCCCGTGGCGGCAAGGGCGCGCAGGGCACGCCATACTATAATCTGATTGCTGAAATCCAGCGAGGCGGTGGGCTCGTCCAGCAGCATAAGCGGCGCTTCCTGCGCCAGAGCGCGGGCTATGAGCGTAAGCTGGCGCTGCCCGCCGCTCAGGCTGTTTACGGGGCGGCCGGCCAAGTGGGTTATGCCCATTTTTTCAAGGGCTGAATCCACCATGGCGTGGTCGGCGGTGGAGAGACGCAGGGCCGCGCCCATGCGCGGGTTGCGCCCCATACTTACCAACTCGCGCACGCTAAAGGCAAAGGCATGCCTGTGCTCCTGCGGCACATAGGCTATAAGCCTGGCCAGCTCCGCAGGCGGACGGCCCAAGGTTTTTACGCCTTGCACGCTTATTTCGCCTGATATTTTATTTATAAAGTTCATGCAGCACTTGAACAGTGTGCTTTTCCCCGCTCCGTTCGGTCCCAACAGGCCGCACAGGCTGCCGCGTTCCACCGCGAAAGAGACGTTTTTCAGCACCTGCTCGCGGCTGTAACAGGCGCAAATATCGCGCCCATAAAAGAAGGACCCGGCGCTACTCATAAACGTCTCTCCCCCGGCTTCGCAAAAGCCACAGCAGGTAAGGGCCGCCAAGCAGCGAGGCTACAATGGCTATGGGTATTTCAGCGCCTGTAAGGGTGCGCGCCAGCGTGTCGCACACCAGCAGGTAGGCCGCGCCCATAAGCGCGGCGGCAGGCAGGCCAAGGCGGTTGTCCGGCCCCAGCATAAGGCGGGCGGCATGCGGCATCATAAGCCCCACCCAGGCTATTATTCCCGCAGTGGCTACACAGGTGGCCGCCGCCAGAGTTGCCAGAAAGATAATGGCCATACGCGAGGCAGAAGGGTTTATGCCAAGGCTTTTGGCCTCGTCGTCGCCCAGCGAGAGCAGGTTAAGACGCCAGCCAAACAGGAACAAACCCGCAAAACAGGGCAGCACAACAACGGCCAGTATGGCGGCGTCGCGCCAGGTGGAGTAGTAAAACCCGCCCATCATCCAAAAGGTTATGTCCCTTAGCTGGGCATCAGAGGCAGCGTACTTCATAATGCCCAGCAGGGCGGTGAAAAGCGAGCCGATGACAATGCCGGACAAAACCAGAGCCATTGGCGGGGTGTGCCCTTTGCGGCGGGCCACGCCGCAGGCCAGAGCCACGGCGGACAGGCCAAAAACAAAGGCCGTGAGCTGCGTTGATGGAAAAATATGCGGCAACACAATGGCTAAAGCCGCGCCAAAGGCCGCGCCGGAAGAAACTCCCAAAATAAAAGGCTCCACCAGCGGGTTGCGGAAGCACCCTTGGTAGGCCGAACCGGCGGAGGCCAGCGCCACGCCGGAAAGCGCCGCCACCAAAAGGCGCGGTGCGCGTATGTTCCAGACAATCACCTCGTGCATTTTGGGCAGGGGAGCGTCAGTGAGCAATGTTGTCCCGAAGAGTTTAAGAAACAGCACATCAAAGGCCTGCGCCGCAGTAAGGCGGTACTCGCCGGCAACCAGCCCCAGCCCCAGCGCGCAGAGCAAAAACAGGCCGAGTATGGCCAGCACTATTGCAGGGCGCATGCGGTCTTGTTTATCAAAAATCAATGTCTTTCATCCAGTCCAGCAGTTGGGTGGTGCGCAGGGCGCGGGCCGTGTCCCCATCAACGTGATAGGCGCGTTTGTACAGTTCCAGCGCGTGGTTGTATACATTTATCTCTTTAAACCTGTCCGGATAAGCGGCTTTGGCGATAATAAGCATGTCCAGGGGGTATTCAATGCGCCGGGCGCAGTTCATTGGCGACCAGGGCATGGCGTAAACGCGTTTTTCCTTTACAGCGCGCAATTCGCTCAGCAACTGGTAGTAGGGCGCTTCATAAAGCTCGCGCGGGGGGTGGTAGCCGTTATAGGTGGGAAGTATAATCACGTCAGGGTCCAGGGCATAAATTTGTTCCGCGCTAAGGGGGACGCCGCTGCCTGCGCCGCGAAAGGCGTTAACTGCCCCGGCCACCTGTTCCACTATGTACGATTCCGACGTATCAACCCCCCATACGCGGCCAGAGGCCCCTTGCTGGCGCACGTTAGGGTCCAGCCCCAAGAGCAGCACGCGGGTTTTTTTGTCCGCTGGAATATCGGCGGTTTTTTTGCGGATTTGCTGTTCGGTTGCGGCCAGGCTGTCCAGCAATTGAGCGGCCTGGTCCGGCCGCCCGAACACGGCGCCTATGACGGCGGCCTCATCGCGCATGGTGGCGAGATTCGGGCTTTTGTACCAGGTAGGGGCATAGATTACCACCAATGGAATGCCGAGAGCCTCGATGGTATTTATGGTTCTGTCCACCGCATTTTTATCGCCCGCTGATACGGTGCAGTCGCCCACGCGCAAAATGAGCACGTCGGGCGCGGCCTTGGCCAGAGCCTCAAAGTTGATGATATTGCCTTGCGGGGAGTTTATGCAGATTTTTTCATCCAGCCAAGGGTGCAGAAGCTTCATGGTGTTCCAGCCACGGTGCTGCCAGGTTGCGCCATCAGCCCCTTCAAAATCGTATTTGTAATCACGCTTCATTGACCAGGAGCCGATTACCTCCACCTTGTCAATGACTCCAAGGTTGGTCATTACGCCTTCCACAAAACCGTCGTCTATGGTGGCTACGCGCTGTATATTATCCGGCAGTTTCACCTGCACTCCGCGCATGTCCGTTACGGTTGCCGCCTGAGCTGCGCAGCAAAAGGCGAAAAGGACGTAAAAGAACAATAAAAACGCCGTGTGAATGCTCTTTTGCATGTATCTGTCTTCCTTTTACAGTATAATTCTTGAAACCTGCGGGGCGCAGTCGCGGCAGTATTTTTCGCCGCCGAGGGAAAGGAGCATGTGCTCGGCCGTGGGCTCGCCACATTTGGCGCAGGCATGGGATGATGTAATAAAGGCCGGGGGCAGATCCGGCACGGGTATTTCAGTTAGTTTGCAGTAGTTTTTACCGGCGTCCGACAGGATAAAATCCAGCATTTCAGCGCGGGTTTTAGGCAGGCCTGGTTTGTTTTTTTCCCATATTATGCGGCAGGCCTTGCCTGTAGGGCGATGTACAAAGGTCATGGCGTCTTTGCCGCGCAGTTTGAGCATGAGGTTGCCTTTGCCCAAAGAACAGCCAAGCAGCATTTGCACCGCGTCAACGCCGCAGGCGTCGGTTTCTGTAATACACAGCAATTCTTCGTCATGCGAGCGATCCTGTATGTCTAAAAAGTCCGCCGCCGCGCAAGCGATACGAAAACCAACAGCCAGACCGGGGCAGGCATGGCCGTGAAATTCAACCACTTTTTTCCAAGCTTCAGACGCATTTTGCATATGTACCTCTGCGAGAGTAGTGTTACAAATTTGATTTTCGTAACACTACTTGCAATGCATCTCTGTGTCAATGCGCAGGTTACCCGCAATATTGTAAAAGGCCCGTTTCAGGTTATGTAAGGCCGCACCAGGCACAGGTAAAAACAACGGCCAAGCGGTTTTTTTAGAATAGGCGCTACTTATGCGCATGCCGGTCTGCTAGCCCGCAATACGGCGTGAGCCAACCTGCCCGCAGCTTTGGCAGGAAAGAGTTTGCCGCTGAATTTGAAATCGGGATTAAGGCTGTTTACGGCACTGCGCGCGATACGGCGCGAAGCTTTAGCTAATTGCTTTTGGCCAGCCAGCAGGCCAAAGTGCGGTACAACTGTTCCACATCAATGGGTTTGCTCAGGTGGTCGTTCATGCCTGTGGCAAGGCAGCGTTCCCGCTCGCTGTTCATGGCGTGGGCCGTCATGGCTATTATAGGCAGATTAAAGTTATGGGGCTGTAAACGGATATTGCGCGTGGCCTCGTATCCATCCATCACCGGCATTTGTAAATCCATAAGCACCAAATTGAAACCGTGGGCGGGGTTGGAAAGCAATTGCACCGCCACGGAACCATTCTCGGCAATAACGGTTTTGACCCCCGCGCCTTCAAGCAGTTCCGCCGCAACATCTTGGTTGATCATGTTGTCTTCAACCAACAGCACGGTTTTACCCTGCAGGATATTGCCATAATCTGGCGTATAATCCATGCGGGCCAAAGGCGTTTGCGGGGTATCTTCGGCTTGCTCGCGCATAATGAAGCGGGCTGTGAATATAAAATCGGTACCGTGCCCCGGCATGCTTTTGAGGCCGATTTTTCCTTCCATAAGCTCAACCAGACTCTTGGTTATTACAAGGCCCAGGCCGGTGCCGCCATATTTACGGGTTACCGAAACATCCCCCTGCGAGAAGGCGCGAAAAAGGCGGCTGGCTTCTTCTTCGCTCATGCCTATGCCGGTATCGCGCAGAACAAAACGTAAAACGCACCCTGAGGCGTCGGTTTTATCCAGAGCCACGCGCAGGGTAATGCCGCCCTTGTCTGTAAATTTTATGGCATTGCCCAGCAGGTTTGTAATTACCTGTTCCAGCCGCAAAGCGTCACCCACCAAAGCATCCGGCACATTTTCATCGCAAATTGCCTCAAAGCTAAGGCCTTTGGCCTCCAATTGCGGCTGGAATATGGAAGCCACATTTTCCAGGCTATCGCGCAAATTGAAAGGGGCTGTCTCCAGATGCATTTTCCCCGCGTCTATTTTGGAAAAATCAAGCACACTATTTACAATGCCAAGTAGCGACTGCCCCGCATTGTATATTTTTTTAGCATACTGCCCGGCCGAGGCATTCATATTTTGCTGGAGCATGAGGTGGGACATGCCTATTATGGCGTTTAACGGGGTACGAATTTCGTGGCTCATGGTTGCCAGAAACTCGCTTTTGGCGTTATTGGCTCTCTCGGCGCCCAGACGCAGGCGCTCGGCTTCACGCAACGATTCCAATATACTTCCCGATACGGCCTGGTTTTTACCGGCTACGGCATTTTCAGGCGCGGGGCGCATAAACAATATGTACTGTCCGTTTTCGCCGGGGCAAATATCGTACAACAAGGCAACTTCATGCCCTCGTTTGTGTATGCCTTTACAGGCTCCGGGCAGGCAGGCCTGCAAGCCGGGGGAGGTTGGCAACTCCGGCAAGGGCGCCACAAATTTTTCCAATGGCTGCCCGATCATTTCCAGACGGGAATAGCCCAATTTACGGCAGATGGTATCGTTAGCCTCAAAAACAAGCCCGCTTTGCTCCAGCATTAATATAGGGTAGGGAGCAAGTTCCATTATATCCGAGCCGCGCTGACGCAGGCGCGCGGGCAACGGGCGCGGGCGGCCCTTTTTACCGCGCCCCAGAAGTATGGCCGCGCCGGCTAGTAAAATTGCCGCAACGCATATTATAGCCAGACTATTGCGTAATGTCGCCAACTCCGCCGAAATTACGCTGGTGGAGGTGTAAGTTACAGCCCACCACGCATTGGCCATATCGTAAGATACTTTTACCGGAGAGGATGAGGCGTAATATCGCTCGCCGCGCAGTTCCAACTCAAAGTCATCTCCGTGGCCCGTCTTGATGCGCGCAAGCAGTTGACCGCTCTCGTCTTGGTTGGAGTTGTTCAGAATACGGGACAGATCGTTGGATACGATAAAGTAGCCGCGATCATCAATAATTTCCAGGTTGACCCGTCTGGCTGTTGAAAATGTGTTTGTCAGCTTGTGGTTGAAGTGCTCCAGCTTTACGCCGAAACCGAGGGCGGCCAGCACTTTGCCGTGCTCGTCGTGTATAGGCACTGTAACCATATAAATGGGGGGCAGCCCTGGTATGGCGTTTGGCTTTGCTTCGCTTATGAACCCCATGGAGCCATCGCGCACAGCCTTTATATAACTGAATTCATCTCCTCCAACGCCGACACTGCGATTTTTTATGGAGTCCACTATGGAGCAGCCGTCGCCTATGGGCGTCTCCTTGCCCTCCACCACTATGGTCAGTGGCTTTTGGGGGTCCGGCAGGTAGTACATTACGTTTATAAGCGTAAAGTGCGGCAGCATGGAGTGGTTTCTTTCCAAATACGTTTTTGCTTCTTGCCGGAGCTGGAGGTCGGAGGGATTTTTACTATAGTTTACAATTTCTGGAGCCTTGGCGAAAATTGAGGCCAGATGCAATTGCTCCTCAAGCCAAAGCGACATGGCCGCGCTTATTTGAGCGGTGAGCGCATGGTCGGCCTGCTGGGCTCTTTCCGCCAGTATATGGTAAACTTTATTATATGATGAAATCGAGATTGTTACGAGCAAGGCTGCGGAAATGAGCAGGTATATAATTGGTGCGAGAAACTTGCGCCAAGTGGAGGATGTTTTTCCGGTCATTCGTGTGGCTCTGGTAGACGTTACGGGCGAGCATTAAAATACGGCAAGCCAAGCCATAACTCAAGGTTTAATTATTTTAACTGGCTTCATAAAGACATTTTATTATACAAATCAGCCCCATATGCATTGCTTGCGCACGGGGCTGATTTGTCAGTTTGGTATTTTTGTAATGTAGGATTCACATTTATAGTTACAATTCTTGTTCTTCGGCAGTTAACCGGACTTAGGGCGGAATACATACCCGGCTTTGCTCCGCAGCAATGCGAGGCAGTCAGGAAAAAACAGCCCTAGTTTTGTTTGGGCTCTTCTTCTTTAATTATCTGAATGGCCTTGTTTCCTTTCATGGTACCGGAAACCGCCCAGTATTTGGTTACGCCGGCCACGGTAACTTCCAGCAGATCATCGGTGTCTGTATCAAGCAGGATCACGTCGCCTTCTTTCAGGCGTAAAAGCTGATTGCCGGTAATATTGGCCTCGCCGAAGCGCACCTTCATTTCCACCGGTGTTTCCATAATCCTTTCTTTCAGGCGCGAGACCCAGGCATGGTCCACTTCAAGCCGTTCCGTTTGAAAACTGGCGTGCAGTTTTGAGCGTATGGGCTCTATGGTGGCGTAGGGCAGGCACAGCACAAAAGAACCTATGGCCGTTTCCAGCTCCACTTCAAAGGTTATTACCACAACCACGTCACTGGGCGGAACAATGGCGGCAAATTGCGGGTTTATTTCAGAGCGTACCAGCTCCATGCTTACTTCGTGCACCGGCTGCCATGATTCTTCCATTTTAGCCAGTACTATTTTGACCACCCTTTCAACAATGGCCTGCTCTATGCGCGTAAACTCCCGCCCTTCGATTTTAGGCTGGCTGCCTTGGCCTCCAAAAAAGTTTTCTACCAGAGCAAACACAAGCCTGGCGTCAACTATAAGCAGAGCGCTGCCGCGCAGGGGGTCCATTTTAAATATGTTAATACTGGTAGGCACAGGCAGGGAACGCATGAAATCGCCAAATTTTGCCATGTCTATTGAAATGGGGTTGAGCTCAACCCTTTTGCGTACGGCGTTGGTAAGGGCGTTTGTGCACAGGCGCGAAAAACGGTCGTTTATTATTTCCAGCACCGGCATACGACCGCGTATGATGCGGTCTTGATTGGCCAAGTCAAAACTTACAATGCCGGAATCGTCAACAACATCGTTTTCAGCTTCGATATTGCCGCCGGAAAGCCCTCGTAACAGGGCATCCACTTCATCCTGGGCTAAAATTTTATTCATCTGACAAGTCTCCCGCGCCAAAATGCTCTTGTGCTTTCGCCACGCCGCCAGAATACCCGGCTGACGTTTTCATATATATTGTATGTGCCGTTCAGGCAAGGCCTTGCGCAGCATGTGCCGGCCGTTGCAAGGGTGTTGCAATATTCGTGCCTTATTTGGCAAAAGGCGGCAGGCGGTGTTAGCGGCGGCATGCCGCAGTTGTAGACATATTGGCGTGAAGAGTAGTATAACAAAGGTATTCATTTTTTTGACTATTGGTGTGTAGCACTCATTACAAGCTTGTGCCGGATCCGTGCAACACACGCTGTATGTTACAAAAAATGTTGAATTGTTTCCGGCAGTGAAAATATTGACTAAAACAGGCCTAGATGCTTAGTAATAAAGTTATGTGAAGTAAATCAAGCTAGCGGAGGCTGTAATGAGCGAATGGACACTGTATCCGGATATGAAGGCTGTGGAATTGCCGCATAAAGCTGGCGAAGTATTCAAGGAAGTTACCAATAAAATCAGAGGGGCCACTTATATGCCGGTTTTGCTTTGCGCCCGGCGTGAGGTGTCTGATGGCACCAACTACATGTTTTATTGCAAACAGACCTTGGCGACCTTTGATCCTGACGGGCACCTCATACAAATGGTAATTCACAAGCCCAATGCCGGAGAAGCGGTGGTTGTAGGCATAAAAAGACTATTGTAGCCGCGCGCGGCATTTTGAAAGCCTGTGCCGTTTGAAACGACCCTGGATATATTGGCAAATCCCCACTCAGCATCTGGCTGAATGGGGATTTGCATGTTTACACGGTCTGGTCGGCCGCAAGGGCGGTTTGTTCCACAGCGGCCAGGCCTGGAACCTGCGCATGGGAATACTTCCAGCCGAGCAGGCGGGCAGAGTTGAGCACAATGAGCAAGGCCCCGGCATTATGAGCCAGAGCGCCCACAACCGGCCCCATAAGCCCCAGGGCGGCCAAGGCAACGGTAACAAGGTTGAGCAGCATGGACATGGTGATGTTAACTTTAATGGTCTGAACGGTTTTTCTTGCCAGCATTATAAGCTGAGGCAGGCGTTTTATATCGTCCTGCACCAGTACGCAGTCGGCAGCATCCACAGCAATGTCGCTGCCCACTCCGCCCATGGCCAGGCCCACGTGGGCCGCCTTGAGCGCTGGGGCATCGTTTATGCCGTCGCCCACCATGCACACTTTATCGAGATCTGATTTTTGCAATTCGCCGGTGATTATACTGACCTTGTCTTCAGGCAAAAGCTCGGCCCTCACCTGGTCTATGCCGACGGCGTTAGCTATATGCGCGGCGGCGTGGGCGTTGTCTCCGGTAAGCAGGGTGGTCCATACACCCTCGCTGTGCAGCGCGCGTACCGTATCTTTGGCGTCCGGGCGCAGGGTGTCGGCAAGCACTATCAGGCCTGCTACTGCATTATCAACGCCTATGTATATAACCGTACCGCCGTCTTTTTTGTATTGCCCGGCCATTGCTTCAAGGGCGTCATCAATTTCAATGCCGTTTTCGCGCATAAGTTGCAGGGTGCCGCCAAAGGCTTGGCGGCCATTGACGCCGGCAGCGACTCCACGGCCGGGTATGCTTGAAAACTGCTCCGCCTCTTGCGGTTTTATGCCTTTTGCCGCAGCCTGCCGCAATATGGCTTTACCAAGGGGATGTTCAGAACGTTGTTCTATGGTTGCAGCCAGTTCCAGCAGTCGCGTTTCGCTCAATCCCGCTTTTATGGGGCGCACTGCCGCTACTTCCGGTTTGCCATAGGTAAGGGTGCCTGTTTTATCAAAAACTACACGGGTAACTTTAGCCAGACGCTCCAAAGCATCGCCGGAAGAAATAAGCACGCCGAAGCGCGTTGCGTTGCCTATACCGGCCATTATGGCCGTGGGTGTGGAAAGCACCAAAGCGCAGGGGCAGAATACAACCAGTATGGTTACAGCCCTGATTATCTCACCCGTAATTACCCAGGTGGCTATGGCGGAGATAAGGGCGGCAGCCACTATCCAGGTGGCCCATTTGTCCATTACGCGCACAATGGGCGTTTTGGATGCGTCGGCGGATTCCACAAGGCGGATCATACGTTGCAAGGAGCTGTCATCGCCAACTTTTACGGCCCGCATGTCAAAAGCGCCCAACTGGTTAACCGTGCCGCTGAATACTTCGTTGCTTACTTCCTTATCAACCGGCAGCGGCTCGCCCGTCATCAGCGATTGATCCACGGCAGTGCGGCCAACTGTTATTACGCCGTCCACGGCAATGGTCTCGCCTGGCAGCACGCGTAAAATGTCGTTTACCCGCACTTCTTCCGCCGGAATAATTGTCTCGCGCCCGTCGCGCACCACGCGCGCCGTGCGCGGGGTCATATCCACAAGCTTCTCAATGCCCTCGCGGGCTTTGCGCACGGTACGCTCTTCAAGCAGCGAGCCCAGCGACATAATAAAAGCCACTTCACCAGCGGCAAAAATTTCGCCTATATATAAAGCGGCCAACAGTGCCATTGCCACGAGCACGTCGGCCTTTACGTCAAAGCTGGTGACAAGACCGACTACAGCGCCCTGCAGAATTGGAAAGCCGCAAAGCACGGCTGCTATCCAGGCAGGGTCAAAGGGCAGGGGGCCGCGCAGGCCCGCAAAGCTGAAAATAAGCGCGGCAGCGCCTATTACCGCGAATAATATATGCCTTTTTTCTTCATCAAAAAATAGTTCTTTGAGCATATTCATCTCTTGGCTCCTAAAGCAGTTTGGTACTGAAAATTTGTCTATATTATTTAAATATAATAATATGTTACCTCTAAAAGGCATAAAAACTGAAGCACGCTTTTATCGTATACGCAAAGCCGAAGCGCTTTTGCTAAAGGCACACCGCGCTGCCCGCTTGCTGGCGCCACCTTTGGGGCCTCCAGAGCATTTAAACTTTTCAAAAGTTAAAATGACCTAAGTCATACGAGAAAACTGTTCGATTGCATTGGCGAGTTTTTTCAAGGTATCTTCAACATTTCCATCGGTAATGCCTGTGAGCACGCAGTGGTGCAAATGCCCTTCAAGAATTACCTGCCCCGTCTTGTGCAGAGCCGATTTGGCGGCGCCTATCTGCACCAGAATATCTTCGCAAGGCACGTCGTTTTGCACCATATTCATAATGCCGCGCACCTGGCCTTCAATCCTTTTAAGCCGCGCCACTACCGCATCTACATCCATACATTCGCGCATATTCGTCTCCTTTGTACCTAGTACCCCTATGGGGTATATAAAATGAAAATGTTTGTCAATTGCCAGAGCTAAAATTCTTACGGCTCTGCTCAGAGCTGCCTGCCGGTCTGTTTTTTCAATCGCGTGGCGAATAAAGGCGGCAAGGTGAGTTTAAGTTACAGAATCAGTTTTGCATGAGGTTAAAACAGCTGAATTTGCATGCGCTATAACCAGACGGATTGGCGGATATGGCGAAGGCGGCCGGGTGTGGATAAGAAGGCATTTGTAGAAAGGCCACAAAAAAACGCCCGGCGAGCGGGCGTTTTTTTGTTTCGTAAAAAATAAACGCTAGAAAGTCATTACGGAGTCGGTCTCATCAATTATGCCGGCAACTTCGTCCTGAGAAATTACTTCCACGCCGTCGGGGAACATGTCTTCGGTAAGGCCGCGTTCCTTCATATCTTCTTCAACAAGATACACTTCGCCGTCTTCGCCGAGGTAGCGCACGTACATGTCTTTTATATAGCCGGTTTTACCCAGCAGGCTGTAAAGGCCGTCGCCCATAACAATCATTTTTATATCAAGGCCGCCGTTGGTGAGCATGGCCCAGCCCGCGCGTATGGCAAGGGTGGAAGGCTCTATGCCCAGCGGCTTGCGTACGATTATGCTGCAAGAACTAATCATGTTGTCACCTATTGTCCTATTGTAAAGACTACATCAGAGCTGAGGAGCATTTTGGTAAAGGAGTTGCCCACGTCGCCCCATTCCACGCCTTCAAGGTAGTCGAGGCCTTCGGTGCCGCGGCTGTATTCGGTGGTGTGGCAGGTGCAGATTTTGGCGCCGTCGTCAACCAGTTCTTCAATAGCCTCGTCAATAACAGAGGCGTCCATATGGGCGCGCAGGGCGTCAGATATAGGCGAGCGCCCTTTTTTATAGGGCACGTTTACGTTGGCCAGGTTGCAGCCGTTGCCGTAAAGAAAAATATTAACGTTGCTGCCGTTGTCGAGCATGGCCTGGGCCAGCTTTACGGCAAATACCGCGTCTTCGTTTTCCGTGCTGCCGGAAAGCAATGCGAAAGTAAATGTTTTAGCCATTTCTGCTCCCTCTTACAGTACGATTATTTTATCGGCGTCTTCAAGCATTTCGGCCATATCGTCATAGTCTACAATCTTGACGTTGCCGGCGGCGGTCATAACTCTGGCTTCCACGGCATCTTCGGCCGCGTAGAAGTTTTCTACTTCCATGCCTTCAAAACGCTTGAGGTTGGCTTCGGTGGCCAGAAAAACCGCGTCCGTAACAAGTAGAACATCTTTCGCGTCGTCATCGGCGCCAATAATTTTGAGCTGCTTCAGGGCTTCTTCACTGGTTTTGTTAAGGATGTAAAGCATTTGATATCCTCATAATTTAAAAGACGATTAAGGACGGCCGCAAAGCGGCCGTCCTGCATAATTTAGTCAACGAGATCGATTTCGTAATCGAATTCAGTGCCTTCTTCCATGGTGTAGGTCACGAGCGAACCACGCATAAGGGCGCTGCGGATGGGGGCGAATTGTTCGGCGGTGATGCCGTCGGCGGATACTTCCACTTTCAGGGTATAGGGGCCGAACTTGGTACGCATGGCGCTGTCTTTTTCTTTTTCGACTTCAATCCAAGAATGCAGCTTTTTGGGGGTGCCGCCGGCGCGGACGATGTCGTTCCACAGGGAGTTGGTGTAGCAGGCAAGAGCACCTGCGGCCAAGAGGCGGCCGCCCATATGCTCGTTGGCTTTTTCTTCGGCGGTAATACTGCTGCTGTTGTAATCGATTACCGGAAGGGCGGCGGAGCCGGTTTTAATAATGTAATGGGCGCCGGAATCGCGGATGAGTTCCAAATCAAATGCATGGGCCATGTTGGTCTCCTTTTTAGTTAAAGATGGACCGCTGTTTTTTTTGTTGCGGTACACCCAGGCTATAATTGAACATTTATCTCGATCAGACTTTTTTGGCAAAGCAAAGAAGCTGACTCATTAATTCCATACTTTCTTCAAGTTTTTTCTGCCGTTCAAGCAAGTCGGTTTTTTGGGCTGAATCGGCACAGCCGCGCACTTGGTCGTGCAACTCGTCAAGCTCTGCTTCAAGGGCGCGCATTTGGGCCACAATATCGCTGGGGGCTGTATAAAAAGCCTCACCAACATATTCCCGCTGCTGACACTTGTTATTTGTTCCGCTCACATTGCGCTCTTTGAATATGAAATAAAATCAATCTAGTCAACTTTGAATATATGGCACATCTCCAATAAAATAGAATAAAACGGCATTGGGATCAAGAAAATATTCCGGCTGGGCGCATCGGCATTACGCTGCTTTTGGCTCGTGCCAGAGATCGTTTCTCACTACAGAAGCATACTCAGATGCTGTGTGAGCTCAATAAAAGGTTTTTGGGGCATGGCTGAAAGGCAAGCAAGCCATGGCGCCGGAACGCTCCGAGCCATGCCTGGCAGTATTATTTTAGCAGTATGGGAATTGTTGCAAAATGGTCGCGGCTTTGCCTGCGTGCATTCTTAAAAATGCGCCCCCACCGCATACAGAAAAAACGCCCACAATGCCCCATAGCACATTTGTACGGCCAAAGCAGGCAGCAGGCTGCGCCACAACTCCATAAACCGTACCTTGTAATACTGGCAGGAGACCACAATGCACACGTGCAGAGGGGTGATAAGCTGCCCCACGTTGCCGGAGATAACGGCCAGCACTATAAGCGGCAAGGTTTCCGCCTGCATTCCGGTTTCCGCCAGAATACCGATGAGTATGGGAAAACAGGCTCCCACGTAGCCAACCATAATGCCCGTAAGCATGCCGCAAACCAGCGGCAGCAGCACGAACAGTGAGCATATAAGCAACCTGTTGCCGCTTATATGGCTCATATCGCCAACAATGCCGCTGGCCCCGATTACGTCTTTGAACAAGTATATGGTATAAACCAGCAGCAACAGGTTTAGCGAGCTTTTGCTCAAGGCTATCTGGCGGAAGCTTTTTTTAAATTTGCCGCGTCCCTGCCAGGCCGCCACGATTATCGCCAAAGTCAAAGAAGCCATAAAAGAGGCCTGCGATGGCAATTGCAGCCCGGAAATTTCAAAAATGAACCCAAAAACAGCCGCGCCGCCGATTGTTATGATTAACGGGAGCGATTCATAAAGCAAATGCCCCAGCCCCGCGCGTTTTTCAGCCGCTTCCGCGGGCTGAGCGGCCTTGGGCGTTGTAACATCTATATCGCGCATGTAGAAAAACCAGCCGGTGAGAAAGGAGAAAAGCACCAGCGGGGCTGTATACTTAAGCAGAGCAAGCAAAGGCAGGCCCAGAAGCGAGCTGACCAGAATATAGCCGGGGTAAAGGGGCCAGGCCAGTTCCCAAATATGGCGGAACCAGTAATTTATAAGTGTTTTGCGCTGCGGGCTTATATTCAGCCCGTGGGCCGCCGCATCCAGCATGGGGCATGAGAAAAGCGCGCCGCCGGGCATGGGCAGCAGCCCCACCAGGGCGGGAAAAACAATAAGGCGTATGCGCGGCCAGTGCAGGTAACGCTCCAGCCCGTCCACCAGACGCCTGCTTTGCCCGGTGGCCTCCTGAATGCCCGAGAGCAGCAAAATGCCGAAGAGCATTACCTCCATTATAATCAGACCGCTACTGGCAAGGGTTTGCAAGGGCAACGCGGGCCACTGGGCCAGAGGCAGGCCTGTAAGCAGCGCTATTACAATGCCACCCGCAACTATGGTTTTCCATAAAGCGACATGCAGGCGCAGCATTACGAGTATGCAGATAAAAGTAATTATCAGCTTGCCAAAGGCCAAAGTGGCGTCGGAAAAAACTGGCATGACGTAGTCCTATACCCCTCTGGCCGGGCCAGAGGGAAGGGGAAGAAAACCATCATGGTTTTCTTCCCCCCCATACTATTTTATAGTTGTTGCGCTTATTGAGGATGAAGCCAGATTTACTTAAACGCGTCACGCGCGCGTTTAAAACCTTCGGCGGAGCGCCGGATCTCGTCTTCGCTCACGCAGAAGGCGAGGCGGAAGTGGCCTGGCGCGCCAAAGCCGGAGCCGGGCACGGCCAGCACCAATTCTTCGGTAAGGCGCTTTATAAATGCTCCGTCGTCGCCGCCCGGCGCTTTGGGGAAGAAGTAAAAAGCGCCGCGCGGCATCATAAATTCGTACCCGGCTTTGGTGAGCACTTCGGCCATGGCCGCCCGGCGGGCGGCGTAAATGCCAAGGTCGACGTTATGGCCCAGGGTGTGCTTCATAAGGTACTGGCCCACCACGGGCGGGTTTACAAAGCCGAGAATGCGGTTGGCCATAATTGCCCCGGCCATGAGTTTGTCTTTGTCCGGAATTTGCGGGGCAACGGCCAAGTAGCCCACGCGCTCGCCGGGCAGGGAGAGGTTTTTGGCAAAGGAGCCAAGCACCACTGCATACTTGTACAGTGTGAGGACCGATGGCACCACGGCCCCATCGTAGGCCAGAAAACGGTAGGGTTCGTCGGAGGCTATGAAAATGGGCCTGCCGAACTCCGCGCATTTTTTATCCAGAATGGCGGCAAGCTTGGTAAGTTCTTCCCTACTGTAAATCTGCCCGGTGGGGTTGTTGGGCGAGTTTATTATTATGGCACGGGTTTTGGCGTTAACCGCCGCCTCAATGGCTGGCAGGTCAAGGCTGAAATCCTGTTTGTTGGCGGCCACAGGGCGCAGCACGCCGCCGTGGTTATCAACATAAAAACCGTATTCCACAAAGTACGGGGCTATGCAAATAACCTCGTCACCGGGGTTTAGCACGGTTTTGAAAAAGGCGTTCAAGGCTCCGGCGGCCCCGCAACTCAGCATGATGTCGCCGCGGCTGAGGCTTACGCCCTGCTCTTTGGAGAGATGCGCTGCCAGCGCATCGCGCGCCCAGTCAAAACCGGCGTTGGGCATGTAACCAAAGGCAAAGGGCTGGCCTGCTTTGTCAATAAGCTCGCGCAGGCCGTCCACAACCTGATGCGGCGGCGGCAAATCGGGGTTGCCCAAGCTGAAGTCGCACACTTTATCCGCGCCGTATTTTTTTCTCAGTTCTATGCCAGCCTCAAACATGCGGCGTATAACTGAGGAATTGGCAATAAAACCTTCAAATTTTTCAGATAAAACACCCATAGCATTATCTCCTGCAATTCTAGGATTTATTTGTTCACTTCCGACAGCACGGCTTCAAGGGCCTGCGCGAACAACTCGAGATCGCCCTGTTCTATGGTAAGGGCAGGTAGGAGGCGCAGAACTTTTTCCTGTGTGAGGTTGAGTATGAAGCCCTTGCTGAGGAGCTTCTGCCAGACGTCTTTGCCGGGGAATGAAAGCTCAATGCCCATGAACAGGCCAAGGCCGCGCACTTCGCTGATGCAGGCCGGATACTTGGCTTTTACGGCGTTAAAGCGCTCCATGGCCCATTTGCCCAACGAGGCCGCGCGGTCGGCCAGTTTGTCGCGCTCCATTATGTTAAGCACGCAAAGCGAGGCTGCGGCGCACAGGGCGTTGCCGCCAAAGGTGGTGGCATGGCTGCCGTATTCAAAGCCTTGGGATACTTCCTCAGTACAGAGCATGGCCCCCATGGGCATGCCGTTGGCCAGAGCCTTGGCCGAAGTGAAAATATCCGGCTTGACGTCGTAATTCTGAAAGCCCCACCATTTGCCGGCACGGCAAAGTCCGGCTTGTACTTCGTCGGCTATAAAAAGAACGCCGCGCTTTTTGCAAAGCTCCTCCACACCTTTTACATAGGCAGGTTTAAGAGGATTAACACCACCTTCGCCTTGCACCACTTCCAGCAGCACAGCCGCCGTTTCCGGTTTTATGGCCGCCTCAAGGGTTGCCAGATCGCCCGATTGCACATTGGCAAAGCCCGTGGGCATGGGCATGAAACCATCCTGCAGGCGCATTTGCCCGCTGGCGGAAATTGTGGCCAGAGTACGGCCATGGAAGCAACTGGTAAGGGTGATTATCTCATGCTTGTTAACGCCCTTTACCTTTTGCCAGTAACGGCGGGCCAGCTTAATGGCCGCTTCGTTGGCCTCCGCGCCGGAGTTACAAAAAAACACGCGTCTGCAATGCGAGGTTGCGGCCAGTTTTTCGGCCAGAACAACCTGTTCTTCCTGATAAAAGAGGTTGCTTACGTGCACAAGCTTGGCGGCCTGTTTGCAAACTGCGTCGGCCACTTCGGGGTTGCAGTGCCCAACGGAGGTAACGGCTATGCCGGCCAGCAAATCTATATATTCCTTGCCGTCAAAGTCCCATATGCGGCTGCCCAGAGCGCGTTGAACACCCACTGGGTAGCGCGAATAGGTGCGGCAGAATACTTTATCGGCTCTGTTTTTAATATCGTCAAAAGAACTCATGGCAAACTCCCTGTTACTGCCTGCCTGTGTGCCCAAAACCGCCCGCCCCGCGCACGGTGGCGCCAAGCTCGCCAACCTGTATGAAGTTGGCCGCGTAAAAAGGCTGGAACACAAGCTGGGCTATTCTATCGCCCCGTTTTACCGTATGTGCCTCGCGGCTGGTATTGAGCAGGGCTATTTTTATTTCCCCCCGGTAGTCGGGGTCTATCAGGCCGACACCCTGAGCGACGGTAAGTCCCGTAACCGCGCCCAGGCCGCTTCGCGAGTAGATAAACCCGGCAATGCATGGGCTTAGCGGCTCTATGGCTATGCCGGAGTTAATCATGTACCGCTCGCCTGGCGCTATGCTAATTTCTCCGCCGTTCTCTTGAGCTATATCGGCACGCAGGTCAAAACCGGCGGAACCGGCAGTTGCCCCGGCAGGGCTGGCCAAATTGTATAGTGGCGCAGCATTGCGAAAAAAAATGATATTTACGTCAATGGCATGTACAGTGTCATATTTCATAATAGCCTTGCTCAGCAAAAAAAATATGTATATATTGATAAATAATTATTGTTTGTTATGTCCGAAAAATTCAAATACTCCAGCCCGGTGGACAAGTCAAAGCACTTTGTGCGGCCTGTGGCTTTTTTATGGGCGTCTGGCATGGCAAGAGTAATATCTGGGTTTATGGGTGTAGTATAAATGGAAATATTACTTTATTTTAATAGATTTGCAGCCGGAGGTGAGCATGCAGCCATTGCGCGTTTTTAATGTAATTCCAAAAGTTCCGGCGGAACTAGAGCCTTTGTGGCACGTTGCGCATAACTATCTGTTCGCCTGGCACAGCGGTTTGATCGACCTGTTCACATACATAGATGCCGAATTATGGAGCCGCAGCTATAACAACCCGGTATGGTTTTTAAACCATGTGGCCCAAAGCCGTTATGAAGAACTGGTAAACGACGAGCCGTACCTCAAGCGCATACAGGTGATTGTAAGAATATTGGAAGATTACCTCGCCGCGCCAAGTAAATACAGGCTGGAAGGGCAGGAGCCGGGGCAGCCCGTGGTGGCTTACTTCAGCCTGGAGTTCGCCGTGGCCTTATGTTTGCCAATTTACTCCGGTGGGTTGGGCATTTTGGCGGGCGACCACTTGAAATCGGCCAGCGACCTTAACCTGCCGCTTGTAGGTGTAGGGCTGGCATACCGCAACGGTTACTTCCGGCAGTACATGACGCCGGACGGCTGGCAGCAGGAAAGATACCCGGATTACGATTTCGAGCAAATGCCCATGCGGCGCGCCACCACCCCTTCCGGCGAGCCTGCCGTTATACATGTTGATATCGGCGGCAGGCCTCTTGCGGCGCAGATATGGCTGTGCAACGTCGGGCGTGTGCCTCTTTATCTGCTAGACACCAATATATCTGAAAACCCGCCGGATTTTCGCGTTATTACCTCCCGCCTGTACGGCGGCGATGCCGAAATGCGCTTGTGGCAAGAAATGCTGCTGGGCATAGGTGGGGTAAAGGCCTTGGAAATATTGGGCCTGAGGCCGCGCGTTGTTCATATGAACGAAGGGCATTCGGCCTTTGCCGGGCTGGAGCGCATACGCTCGTTCATGAAAAAAGACGGCCTTAATTACGAAGCCGCTGTGGAGCTTACGGCGGCAGGCAGCGTGTTCACCACGCACACCCCGGTTCCGGCCGGTAACGACCGCTTCTCGCCGGAGCTTATGTACAAATATTTTTCCGGTTACGCGCAAGATATGGGCTTGGCCTGGAAAGTGTTTTTAGCCTTGGGAAGGGAAGACCCCTATAATGATACCGAGCCTTTTTGCATGACCGTGCTGGCTTTGCGGCTCTCGCGCTTTAACAACGGCGTTTCCAAGCTGCACGGCAGGGTATCGCGCCATATGTGGAACAAAATATGGCAAAAATACCCTGAGGACGATTTGCCCATAGGCTCCATTACCAACGGGGTACACGTGCCCACCTGGGTGGGTATGGAAATGGGCCTTTTGTACGACCGCTTTCTGGGGCCGACATGGCGTGAGGAAAACAGTAATCCCAAGGTCTGGCAGCGTACGGCCAGCATACCTGATAACGAAATATGGCGGGCGCACGAGCGCCAGCGTGCCTTGCTTATAGATTTTGTGCGCATGCGCTATAAAAATCAGTTGCTGGCGCAGGGGGCCAGACCATCTGATGTGCAAAAGGCCGACGAGATTCTGGATCCGGGCGCTTTAACCATCGGTTTCGCCCGCCGTTTCGCCACCTACAAGCGCGCCAACATGCTGCTTATGGATAAAAAAGAGCTTCTGAGCATCATCGGCAATACGGAGCGCCCTGTGCAGTTTATTTTCGCTGGCAAGGCCCACCCCAAAGACAACGAGGGCAAGCAGCTTATGAAGGAGATAATTCATACCTTCCGCTTGCCGGAGTTCAACTCGCGCATGGTCTTTATTGAGGATTACGACATGGAGGTCGCCTCCCACATGATTTCTGGCTGCGACATATGGCTTAACAACCCCCGCCGCCCTCTGGAGGCCTGCGGCACCAGCGGTATGAAAGCCATGATTAACGGCGTGTTGCAGTTCAGCACGCTGGACGGCTGGTGGGATGAGGCGTGGAAGCAGGATAACAGCCTGGGCTGGGCCATAGGCAAGGGCGAAGAGTATGAGGACCACGACTACCAGGACCAGGTGGAACTGCAAACCTTGTACAAAGTTCTGGAAAACGACATTATTCCGGAGTTCTACCACAGGCCTAAAAACGAGGCCCCACGCGCCTGGACTGCCCGCATGAAGCAGGCCCTCATAGAGCTGGCCCCCAGGTTCAGTTCCAACCGCATGGTGCTGGATTATATGCACGAGGCTTACATGCCCTCGTTTGAAAACAACCTTGAGTTGTACAAAAACAACTATGCCGCCGCCCGTGAGCTTTCGGAGTGGCGCATGGGCATACTTACCAAGTGGGGCAACGTGCAAATGAACAACGTGCAGAGCACCAATACCGACATGCTCTTTGTGGGCGACAGGGTGCGGGTGAGCGTGCAGGTGTTCATGGCCGGCATTCCGCACGATCATATGCAGGTGGAGATTTACGCCGGCAAACTTAATCAGGACAACAGCTTTATAAGCCGCGACATAGTGCCGATGCGCCCGGAAGGAGAAATGCGCGACGGCTGGCAAACCTACGTGGGAGAACTGGACGCGGGCGACACTGGCCGCTATGGCATGAACGTGCGCGCCTTGCCCCGCCACCCCCTGCTGCCCAACCAGCACTTCGGCCTGATTAACTGGGCCAGTGTGGATTAAGGCTGTACTGCCAAAAATGGAACAAACGCGGCGGGCTTAGGCCCGCCGCTGCTGTATGGGGGGGCAAAACACAGGTGCAATATAGATGGAAAGGCATAGAGGATGAAGCCAGATATATGAGATCTGGGCTCCGCTCAGACCCGCAAGGGTGTAACTCGTATCGCAAAAACACAACAGTTTTTGGCTGGAGAGCTATTTAGGCAGTAATACTGTAGGGGTGCTAATTTTGAGCCCCCTTGACCCCGCAACATTGGTCAATATGATATACAAAATGGTGTACTTGCTTTGATATTTTAAGTAATCCGATGGAAGCCAGTTCTTCCGCCGGATTACTATTACCGTGTTTGGTTCCATATTTCGTAGACATTGCCAATTATGATGTCGGCCTGTATAGCTCGATTATAATGAAACTCCAATTCATGAACAGGGCGGAAGTGCCAGATTTGAGGCCAGCCGATTTTAAACGGCCATTTTTTATTGCTGTTGCAAGTTCGACTGTTTTTTGGGGTTGGCTTGTATTTGCACTTTTATTTGCCAAATACCGTTTGGCATACTATTTTGATACTAGTACTCTGAAGGTACTATTACACATATTTGCAGGTATACTGTCCCCAATTGCAGGCATAGTTATTTTCAGCAGAATGGCAAAGGTTGAACAGACAAGATGGCAGTGGTTGTCTTTTTGGATTCTTATTATTATATGTTTTATTTCTTATCCTGTTTTGAGAAAATTATTTTATTTCAAATTTTTATATAACATTTTCGACACTCTTGCAGTTATTGAGTACTTTCAATACTTTCTTCAAAAATATTTTGCCGGTATAGTCTGTTTTACTATTTTTTCTATTCTAAGATTTTTCAAAATATTTTCAAAAAGTCCACTGTATTACCTTTTAGTAGTTGTTATAGCACATCTACTTGTAATACTTATTAATAATTTTCCTTAGATGCGCATTTTTGCGCAATTGTTCTATTTAAATATTTTTATGAGCTATCTTTCAAGTCATTATTTATTTGACTAGAATCAGCAGCCTATCTCAGCTTATAAAGTAAACGCTATGATAGTTTGAATATTATTAAATGTAATCCGGCGGGAGAAATTGCTTCCGCCGGATTACTGTTGATGCTTCTTATTCCTCATTTCAAACAACATTGCCAATTATTACACTAAGCTGTATAGTCAGTTTGCTATGAAACTCCCATTCATGAACAGGGCGGAAGTGTCCGATTTGACGTTATCTGACTTTAAGAGGGCTTTGCTGATTGGTACAGTGTCTTTTGTGGCGTTTTGGGCATGGTACTTAGTTGTAAATAGTTTTTTAATTGTATTTATTTTGAACAGATACAATATTAGTACTAGTACCGTACAAATGGTTGCTGATTTTATAGGCTTTATTCTTCCTGCATTCATTTTGATAATATTTTTTATCAGATTGGCAATGCTGGAATGTCCAAGGTGCTCAAAAGTATTGTCATTGGTATTAATTGCGCTATGCATGTTTGCAGAATTTCAGTTTAGATTTGAAAATAAATGGATTTATACGTATATATCCAATAGAGGTATTATTGGATATGTAACTGCACCTGTTTTAGATTTAATAATAGCAGATATATTTACAAGTTTAATGTGTATATCTATTTTTATTTTATTACATTTTTTTAAATTATTTAATTGTAATATGATTTTTTATGTTTGTATTACAGCTATTGGGCATTTGATGAACAAATTTATGTCAGTGACAATTGATTATTTATAAATTTTATATATGCTAGTACTTAAAACCTGTCATATCTTTTGCATAATCAGCGGTATCTTCCAGAATATGTATGAACGTGGGGTCATCATTTGAAAATCGACTTATAGCTTTAATTTTATTTTTATCCTCAGCCCACCATTCTCTAAGCCAACCACGAGCTTTTACAAATGTTGACTGTTGTTCTATACCTTCCTCCTTTATGAATGTTCTGATTATTTTCTCGTCGCGGAATTCAGCGTATTTTTCAGCCTCGTAAATAGTGCGGCCAGTTAGATTTCTGCCGCCTGGGCGATACCGGACGCTGCGGCATGAACGTGCGCGCCTTGCTCCTCCACCCGCTGCTGCCCAACCAGCACTTCGGGCTGATTAACTGGGCCAACGTGTAGCAGTTGGCTTTACTTTGATTGTATGCGCGGCTTCATCGTCCACGTATTTTTATTATGTTATGATGGGGGAGCCTTGAGATAACTAAAAGTAATCCGGCGGAAGATGTTACTTCCGCCGGATTACGGCTACTACACCTGACACGTCATTTCAAAATGCATTGCCAATTATTATACCAACTTGTATAGTCAGTTTACTATGAGACTCCCATTCATTAACAGGGCGGAAGTGTCCGATTTGACGTTATCTGACCTTAAGAGGGCTTTGCTGATTGGCACAGTGTCCATATTGGCGTTTTGGACATGGCTTCTTTTGGTTAATTTGATAATGCAACTATTTATTGTTCCACATAATGAAAATACCCATACCCTGCAAGTTATTGCAGATTTGGTAGGTTATCTCCTGCCTACTGTTGTTCTGATTGTTTATTTCGTCAAATTGGCTTTTTTGGAAAGTCCAAATCATTCAAGAGTTAGTTCATTTCTGCTGATGATTGTGTGTATTGCATTAGCAATATTAGCTAACTTTAAACCAGACATTTACTGGCTTAATCCACAAGATTATAGTGATATTTTTAGCAGGATTGCTATATTTTCTATACGTGCTTTTATACGTGATATGGTTACTTGTTTAATATGCATGACAATTTTTTGTACGCTAAAGCTACTTAAATTGCTTACAGCAAGTTTGGTTTTTTATTTATGTATCGTGTCATTAAGCCGTTTGATAATGAATATTTTTATATTATCCTTGAATTGGTTTTGAGTAGTACTAGTTATTGCTTAGGATGTGTCTGGTTTTGCAGATACTTAGCAATATCTTCCGCATCAAGTATAAAACTTGGTTTATCACTTCCGAACCTTTCAAAAGCTCTTCCTATATTTACAGGATCTGTTGCCCATTCTCGAACTTCTCCCCACGCCTTTCCAAATGTTGATTGTTGACCTTTTCCTTCCTCCTTTATGAATGTTCTAAATGTTTTTTCATCACGAAACTCAGCATATTGTTCAGCCTCATAAATAGTGCGGCCAGTTAAATTTCTGCCGCCTGGACGGTATAGCGGATGGCTCTCGTTCCATTCGCCATCTTTTATTATTTCCAACTTGGCAAGTTCCTCCTCGGTTTTAGCGGTTTTCTTGAATTTGTTCAGGTCTATTGCGATACGACCATCCAAATCTTTTTCTTTTTCCGTCAGCTTGCCGAGTGCTGCAGAGTTTTTGATATAAGCCTCACTATTAATATCAGTCGTTCCTATTTCATCCATTTTTTTCTGCATATTTTCCATTCTATGCTGTACCGAGGAGGATTGGTTATCCTTTGGTTTGTTTTTGTCATAGGTTTGGAAACCCTGCATAGCCTTTTCCTTTAGACGTTCTTGCATGGGGGATGGGGATTCGCTCTTCTTTTCTTCAGTGACACTCTGTTCAGGGGCTTTTTGCGCCGGCACCTCTGCTTTTACGTCTTCACCGTTGGAGTTTTTTTCCACCAGTCCAGTTTGCAAAGTATCCTCGTCTGGACTTTCCTCTTGTCCGCTGATGCTTATTATTACGGAGTTATCATCGGTGTCATTGCCTGACAAAATTTTTTGGCTGTTTTCCACCTGTTCCTTTGCCGCAAGCATGCTTTCCGCCTCCTCCAACTTTTTTCTTACCCCCTCTGTTTCCAGCAGGGCGCGGGCTATTTCGTCAGCGGCCTCGTCCGGGTTCAGGCTGGTGTTGGCTACGTTGTACAGGGCCAGGGTACGGGCTGTTTCATTCACGGCGTCGGCCTCGCGTTTGAATCCTGCGTTTTTTAGCAGGGTTACGGCTTCGGCTATGTAAGTATCGCAGTATTTGTTTACGGTATTTACTTTATCGCCGCCCAGCGTTTGCTTGCAGTTTTCCGTAAAGCGCGGGTCGGCCAAGGCCTTGCCCAAGTTCAGGCTCATATCGTCATCCAGCCCGGCGGCCACGGCCCAGCCTACTGCCGGTACCTTGTCCGCAATTTCATCACGCAGTTTGGGCCAGTGCTCGCCCCAGTTGCGGCGTAAATCCACCAGTTGTCTTATGGACGCATCCGGTTTGGATCGGCGAATATTTTTGGTCATATCATCAGTATAGCTGTGTGGCAGGGCGGGGCCGCCCACAATGCCGCGGGCCTCCCGCCCCGCCTCCAGTTGCTGTATGAAGGCTGAGCAGACTTCCGGGGTGGGAGAGGTGCACAGTTGTTCATAAATATCGGCAAGTTCGGGCGAGGTTTGCAGCAGATAGCCCGCCGGGTCTTTTGCGCGTTTTTCGGCGTCACGCCGCAGGGCCTGTTCGAAGTTTTCTTTAAGCCTGGCGTTTTCGTCCTTATTTTCCACCCAGTACATAGCGTGGCGCAGGTAGCTCTGCTGCTCGTCAGGGCGCATGTAGGCAAAGGTTTTTATGGCATTGCCGCATTCGCGCTCATCCAGCAGGGTTTGATAGCGTTTGACGCCTTCTTCCTGTCCAAAGGTCTTGGTATAATCCTGTAGTGGCGGAATTTCCGAAGCAGTATTGCCCTGGCGGAACTCGTTAAGCAAGCGTTCTTCTTTGGAGTGCATGCGCAGCAACTGGAGCTGTTCCTCCTTACGGGCGGCGGAGATGGTGGCCAGTATGTGCGGCCTGAAATTCCCAGGGGTGAAGTAGTCTTTATATTCATCCGGTATATGAAAGGATTCATCCCACCCTGGCCCGTCTTCATTCTGGCTGTTCATGCCACTCAGGCCGCCCCAGCCACTCCAGCCACGCAGGCGGCCCATGGCTGCTATGGGGTCTTCAAGGTCGCGCCGCTCAAGCGCTTTGCGCCTGCTGGCAATAAAGGCCTCTTTGTCGCTGTCAAACTGCTCATTGCTTGGGCTGTTGAATATCTTCCAGAGGTCTTCGTTGTATGAGTCAAAGGCCTTTTGGGCGTCTTCGTTGCAGACTGAAGGATTTTCGGCCTTGCGCAATACATCTTGCAGCATGTTTTGCCGCACCTCGTTTTTCCAGACTTGCTCTTCCCCCAGCATGTGTTTCACGCCTGCGGAAAAATAATCGTAACTTCCGGGCGCTACGGCTTGGTCGAACTTGAAGGCTTTTTCCGTACTGTCCAAGCGCTTCTGATAGTCTTCAAGCCGGCTCAGGCGGTAACTGTCAAAGTCTTGCGCGGCCTCCAAGGCATCTTTTCCGGAGTTTTTCTCGCGGTATTCTTCGGAAAAAGCCTGCAAATCATTCAGATACTCCGAACGCGCCTGAAAGATTTTGGTATTATCTTTAAGCTCCTCCTGCTTTTTCAGAAAATCTTCCAGTTCCGGCGGGCGTTGCGGTTGCGCCGGAAGTTGCGGGTGCGGAGGCTGTTGTGCTGTGTGCGTGGCACTGCTTGCGGGAATGTGTATGGGCATTGTTTGCTCCTTTGGGTTAGGCCTGCTTGCGGATGAGTTAAGTGGTGAGCGGCCGGTTGCAGGTAAAAGAATTGAGTGATGGAGTAATTAATTGCTGAAGAATATGAGAAAAAACGACGCTTATGCCAAAAGGTAATGCCGATACTGCGGGCAGTGGCTCGGCTATGGCGAGCGGCGGCGGCCGGGCTGGCTGAAGGTGGGAAAAAGAGGAAAATGGCTAGACAAAGCTGGAGGTAACTGACGTTTAAAATTATGAAAGTGGAAAATAGGGAGAGTTGAACAGATTTAAAAGTGAATAGCGTGATGCAAATAGGCCTTGGCCGGAATGATGTAAATACGTCAAACCGGCAACGGAAATATATAAAGATTTTCAGTAGATTTTGAGAAGTCGATGAATTTTAAGGAGCAATGGGCATTAACGCATGAAAAGACAAAATATTCAAAATTTTATTTTTAATTATAGCACAAGTTTCGGTTGGTTGCAAGATATAAACCGGCTGGCAACGCTAATCTTACGAATATAGCCATTACAACTGGGTTATCCGCCATTATCCGTCATCATTTTTATGGAGTTTTTCAGCGCTTGCGGGTAAAAGACAGAGAACGTTCAATTTTAGGCGGTTGCAGCAAAATAAGCGGCAGCGGCAGGCGTAATCTTTCAAATTCATCAAAACCCAGTATTGGCGGTTTATGCAGCCTTTTACTTTCATACATGCGGCGGATTTGCACCTGGACGCGGTACTGCCTGGGGCGGGCGGCAAAGCCGGGGCCGAAGGTTCCGTTTTTGCGCCTTTGCTGGCCGGGGCGGTATTTATCGCGCTGGAGCGTCTGACGGAGTTATGCATAGAGCGGCAGGCCGCGTTTTTGCTGCTCTCTGGCGACGTTTTTCATGCGGGCTCCGGCAGCCTTAAGGCCAATTTTGCCCTGCGCGATGCCTGCATGCGTCTGGCCGAGCATGGCATAGATGTTTTTTGGGCTAGGGGTAACCACGATCCTGCCTCCAACCTGCCGCAAAGCATGGACTGGCCGGATAACCTGCATATATTCGGAAGCAGTGGCGATATTTTTACGGTAAACAAAAATGGTGCAGCCATAGCCCTTGTGCAGGGGGCAAGCCATGGCGGAAGCAGAGAAAAAAACAACCTTGCCAAAATGTTGCAAGGGCAGGGTAAAGAACTGCCTTTGCTTGAGGTGGCTGACGAAACTTTTAAAATAGGCGTGCTGCACTGTGCCGTGCGCGGCAAGAGCGGCAAGCACGACAACTATGCCCCCTGTGCGCTGGAAGATTTGCAGGGCAATTCTTATTGGGCGCTGGGCCACGTGCACGAGCGCTCGGTGCTTTCGTCCGCTCCGCTGGTTGTGTACCCCGGCAGCCTGCAAGGGCTGCATATCAATGAAGACGGCGCGCACGGCTGCTATGTCGCGCGCGTTGATTCCGGCGGAAAGGTGGAAATATCCTTCGCCCCTCTGGCCCCTTTGCGCTGGGAGAAGCTGCAAATAGATTTGGGCGGCTTGAATGGCGGAGAAGCCGAAAATGCTCACTCGCTGGACTGGCTTGAGGAAGAAGCGCTCAGCCGCCTTGAGCGGGAGGCTGCTCGTATTGCAGCCGACCCTTGTTTCGCCCCTGTGCAGGGTTTGGTTTTTAGGATGGAGCTTATCGGGCGTAGCGCCTTGAATGCTGTATTGCGCCATGGCGACAACCTGGCGGATTTTACCGCGCGGCTTAATGTCGCGCTTGCCAGACGGCCCGGCACAGATTCTGGCCTAGGCGGCATGGAGACGCGACTTAAGGATATTGCCCTTAAAACCACGCCGGATGTGGATGTGGAAGCCTTGCTGCAAAGCGGCAATCTGGTTGGAGAAACCCTGCGCCAGGCCAAGTTATTTGTCGATGCCCTTGCCGGTATTGATGGCGACGGGCGGGCAAGCTGTCTGGAGCATATACCTGCTGACATCGCGGGCAACCTGCGTGAGCTTTATGCTGATAAACGCCTGCAACAGTACCTGCGTGAGCCGGATGCCGCCCAGTTGGCAGATTTGGCGCGCGAAGCCGCCAGCCTCTGCCTGGATTTGTTCGAGGTGGAGTAGATGCGTATAAAAGACTTCTACATCGAGCAGTTTGGCATTTTAAATAGGCAGAAAGTTGAAGGGCTTTCGCCAAGACTGAATATATTTTTAGGCCATAACGAGGCCGGAAAAAGCACCTTGTTGCATTTTTTCCGGACAATGTTTTTCGGCTACAAAGGCAAGAAGCTCGGAACTTTTGATCCTAGCTTCGCCGGAAAAAGCGGCGGAGGGAGCCTGGTGTTGGAAACCTGCCAAGGGCAGGCGCTCACTTTGGCCCGCCGCCCCGGCACACATGGCGGGCCCGTAGAGTTGCATGGGCAAAACGGGGCGCTTTTATCTGCCGAAATGCTGCCGTCTTTGCTGGGCGGGTATACCGCCGCCCTTTATGATCAGGTGTTTTGCTTCGGCCTGCAGGAGTTATCCAGTCTTACAGGCATGGGAGAGCCACAGGTTGCGGGGGCTTTGCATGCAGCCGCCTTCGGGCAGGGCTTTAAATCGCCAGTGGCAGTACTCAAGGCTGTTAAAGAATCTGGCAGCGATAAACTTTTTTTGCCAAAGGGCCGTACGCAGCCCATTAATACTATATTGCTGCGTCTGGACGAGATTGACGATGAATTGCGCCGGGTGGGCTCAGAACTAGAGCAGTACAATGCACTTAATCTGGAGTTATCGGCGCTGCAAAATTCTTTGGAAGACGCGCGTGAGGCCAACCTCACCCTCCGGCGTGAGTTTGGCAAGGCGCAATCGTTGGGCGGAGCTTGGGCGGAATGGTTGCGCCTGCGTGAGTTGGAAGCCGCTTTGGCGGTAGCGCCAAAACCTGCGGGCGCGTTTGGGCCAGACAGCCTTAGCCGGCTGGAGGCTGTAAACTCCGCAATAGAGACGTACGGCTCGGCCTTGGCTGCCAAGCATAAACTCAAAGAGCAGGCCGCTCTTGCCATTGAAAAGGCTCAACCTTTTATGTCCTTAAGCGGCATATGGGCGGATTGCCAGACCTTGCAGGCCATGCGCGGCAATATTGCCTCTTTTTTTGATAAAATGCCGCATCTTGAGCGGCAGGCGGAACAATTGCAGCGCGATTTGCAGGAACATTTACATAGTCTGGGGCAAGGCTGGAATGTGGAAAAGGCTATGTCTTTTGATGATAGCCTGTTGACACGCCAGAGCATTTCAAGCCTGCGCCAAAGACTTGAAAGTACGGACCGCGCACGGGAACAGGCGGAGGGTGAACTGCGCCGCCTGAGCGCCGAGGCGCGTGAGGCGGAACAAGCAGCACTGACCCTGCGGCGCGTTTTTGAGCAACCTGCGCTTGAAAGGTCAGGCGCGGCCGCGTTCGATCAGGTAGGACTGGTGGAATCCGGCCTGACGGAGCAGGTGGAGAATATCACCCTTTATTCTCCGGAGGCGCGTGCCCTGCTGGAACAGCGCGGCCGCCAGCTTGCAGCCGGGGGCGAGGCGCTTAAAGAGGCCACCGCCCGTTACGGGCAGTTACAGGATGCCGAGCGGCAGGCCGTCCTTGCTCTGGACGCACGGCAGGCGCAACTGCGCGAGTTGCAAGGCGCTCTTATGCAAGCGGGAGAACAGGCGCAACTGCAAGACGGTTTGGTGGAGTTCAAAGCCCTGCATGCCGCAACGGAACAACGCAAAGCCGAGCTTGCCGCCGCGGAGGAACTTGCCGCTACAGTAAAACCGCCTTTGTTCGGCCCCTCCACCGCTCGTAAAGACACGCGCCGGGTGCCCTGGCTGCTTTTGTGCGTTTTGCTGGCAATTTTGTGCTTCAGCGATTTTTATGCATTTTTCGGCACCGCCGCCCTTGGCGAAACACCATTGGGCAAACTTGCAAGTTTGCAGGCCTGGCAGACTTACCTAAGGTCCGGATGGCTTATGTTCGGCCTGGGCCTGGCCTTTACCTGGGGCGCTTTGTACTGGCTGAGCCCGCGCGTGGCTACTTTTGGCAAAGGTAGGTTCAAGCCGGATGTTCTGCGCTTGTCTGTAAACAGGCTGCAAGCGGATTTGGCGGACAAAGCCCGTGCCTTGGAAAATATGGCTTCTGCGCTGCTAGCCTTACCTGCCATATCTGCCATTTTTCCTAATATGGCTGTATATGCGGCCGATGGCAGTAATGCCGATCGTTTGCAGTCTCTGGCCCGTAACCTTGAAACCTCCTTGCAGGGGCAAGCCGCCCTGCGTGGCCGGGCCGAGGCCCTGGCCGAGCATATAAGGGCTGATGAAGCCGCGTTGCAAACCTTGGCGCAGGATTTGGGCGCGGCGCAAGAAGAGTCGGATGAGGCCAGAAATAATCAGGAACAGCGCCTTGCCTTATGGGATAAGGCCTTGGCTCCGTATTCCCTTTCCAGCGCTTGCAGGCTGGAAACTGTGCTGAGAATTTTTGATTTGGGCGAAACACATGCCAACAGAGCAAAAAAATATCTGGCAGGCAAAAGCGTTGCACTTGCGGCCGCTGACGCGGAAGACGCAGCAAGATCTGCCTGGAGCGAATGGCTGCGCGCCCATGGCTTTTCTGATGGTTTTGATCCAGCCACCGTGCTGGCCGCTTTGGAACATATAGCCATTATTAAAAATATTTGTCGGTTATCCGGCGAAAATGACGCGGAAATTTCCAGCCTCAACCATAGCATAGGCAGTTTTGCCGTACAAGTGCGCGAGTTGGGCAACCAAGCGGGAGAAGCGCTTGTTATGCCGGATTTCAGCACAGCCGGAGTCGCGTTTGGGGCGGCTGAGGCTCAGGCGTTGCTGGGCGCTTTTGACGGCCTGTACCGCTCGGCCTTGGCGGCGGATGCCGAGGTGGCACGCCTGCACGAGCGCCGCAAAGATTTGGAAAGGCTGGATGCGGATATTTTGGAAGCCGAAACCCTGCTGGCTGGGCAGCAAAAAAAGCTTGCGGCGCTGTTGGGGCAAGGGCATTGCGCTGATAGCGGCGAATACGCCCTGCGTTTTGAGCAGTACCAGTCTTATACCACTCTGGCGCAGGCAAAAGAGCGGAGCATGGCCCTGCTGGCTCAGGCCGCGTCAGTTACCGAGCACACTAGCGGAGAAAAACTTTGGCGGGATAACGGCGAATTTTTCGACGCTCTGCAAGGCAGCGCTCTGGAGGCTTTGCAAGAACAGATAAATAGCCTTGGGCGCGAGCTTGAGCAGGCTCTGCAAAATGAAAAATCTGGGCATACTAGGCTAGGCGAGCTTAAACACGCGCTGGAAGCCTTGGGCAGCGGGCAGGCCTACGCCAGCCTGCGGGCTGAGGCCAGCGAGTTGCAAGACGAGTTGGAGGCGTTGGCCAGGGCCTGGTCCGTTCAAACGCTGGCTGCCAGCTTTATAAAACGTGCCAGGCACAGCTTTGAAGAAGAGCGGCAGGATAGCGTAATACGCTTTGCTGGAGAGTTTTTTACGGGTATGACTTCTGGCAGCTATAAACAAATGCTTTTTGAGTTGGATGAGAATAAGCCAAAGGCTTTTGCCGTCTCCGAAAACGGCATAGGCCTCGATTCCGGCTCCGCCCTAAGCCAGGGCACGCGCGAGCAGCTTTATTTGGCCCTGCGGCTGGCCTTTATACGCCAGCACAATCTTACCAAAGAAAGCCTGCCGCTTATTATGGACGATATTCTGGTGAATTTTGACCCCGCCCGCGCTGAAAATACTGCGGCCATATTCGGGCGGTTTTGTATCGAAAACCAAGGCCTGTTTTTCACCTGTCACCCTCATACAGCGGCTATGCTGCAACGCCTTGTGCCAGAAGCCGCATTGTTTAATATGGAAAAGGGGCGGATTAGCAGGCAGGCATAGAAGAAGCTGTCAATTTTGGTAACTGCAAAAAAGCGCAGTGTACTAAGGCATAGTTATACGTTGTTTTTCATTATGATAATACCAAGCCCGCAATGGTATGGCTTGTAAATAATTATATAACTTATTGGGCAAGGTGTGCCTCGTTTCGCCAAAGTGAAACAACTTAGCATTGATAGGCGAAAGAAAAACACTACTATGGGCTATGCTCTCTACACGTCCCTTGCGGGGGTTGCGGGGTGTGGGGCAGCGCTCCGCATACGATAATGTGGCTTCATCCCTTATGCCTTTATTCACTTCAACACAGGTGTGTAATGAAAACGCAAACTATCGTCATCAAGTTGGGCACCAGCGTGCTTACCAGAGGCAGCAAGGCCCTTAACCGCGCGCATATGGTGGAAATTGTGCGCCAATGCCACTTGCTGCGGCAGGCCGGGCATAAGGTGGTACTCGTTACATCCGGGGCCATAGCGGCAGGGCGCGAGCATTTGAACTACCCCGATCTGCCGGGCACTGTTTCCAACAAACAGATGCTGGCGGCGGTGGGGCAGAGCAGGCTTATTCAGATTTGGGAGCAGCTTTTTGCCATATACAGCCTGTACGTCGGGCAAATGCTGCTTACGCGCGCCGACCTTGAAGATAAAGAGCGTTTTTTAAACGCGCGCGACATGCTGCGCGCTTTGCTGGAATATGGCGTTATACCCGTAATAAACGAAAATGACGCCGTAGCCACCAGCGAGATAAAGGTTGGCGACAACGACAACCTTTCGGCCCTTGCGGCAGTGCTGGCCGGGGCCGACCAACTGTTTTTGCTCACCGATCAGCAAGGCCTGTATACCTGCGACCCGCGCAGCAACCCGCAGGCTGAGCTTATTTGCGAGGTGGCGCATATTGACGACAAGGTGCGCCAACTGGCTGGCGGGAGTGTCTCTGGACTTGGCACCGGAGGCATGAGTACAAAAATTCAGGCCGCGGAGGTCGCAACACGCGCGGGTATAAAGGTTATTATAGCCTCTGGCGCGGACCCTGACGTGATAACGCGCGTAGTGCGCGGAGAGCGCTGTGGCACTGCGTTTGCCCCTAGTTCCAGCCCGCTGGAAAACCGCAAACGCTGGCTTTTTGGCGCTCCGCCTGCCGGAGAGCTGCATGTTGACGCGGGCGCGGCTAAAGCCCTGGCGGAAAAAGGCGGCTCGCTATTGCCCAAGGGCATCACACGCGTCAAGGGTCTATTTTCACGCGGCGCGGTAGTGCGCATTATCAGTCCAGAGGGGCGCGATCTGGCCCATGGCGTTGTGCAGTACAACAGCGAGGCGCTTTTTGCCGTTGCCGGAAAGCATTCTAATGAAATTGAGTCGATTTTGGGTTATGAATATGGTCCGGTGGCTGTGCACCGGGACGACCTTATACTGCTTGGAGTTTGACATGATGCAGAATCAGCTTGAAGCTCTTGCCAAAGCGGCTAAAGAGGCCTCACGCCGCCTGGCGGTACTGACCACGGGCCAGAAGAATAAATTTTTGCTGGACTTAGCCGACTTGCTGGAGGCGGAAACTTCCGCCATTTGCGCGGCCAATGGCGAAGATATGCAAGAGGCCAGAAACGCCGGTTTGAACGAGGCCATGCTGGATCGCCTGTATTTATCGCCGGAGCGGGTTGCGGGCATTGCCGCCGATGTGCGCCATGTGGCGGCTTTGGACGACCCCATAGGCAAAGTGCTGGACGGGCGCACCCTGGATAACGGGTTGCGCCTGAGCAGAAGGCGTGTGCCATTGGGCGTGGTTGCTGCCATTTACGAGGCTAGACCAAATGTAACTATTGATATAGCTACATTGTGCCTGAAAACTGGGAATGCCGTAGTTTTGCGCGGCGGTAAGGAGACAGTGCGCAGCAACCGCGTGCTGGTGGATTTGCTTAAAAAATGCCTGAGCGCCAACGGGCTGCCGGAAGAAGCTGCCCAAGACGTGGCCGACCCTGACAGGAACCTGCTGAAGCCCCTGCTGGAACTTGATAAGTATATAGATATGCTCATACCGCGCGGCGGTGGCGGGCTGCAGCGTTTTTGCGCCGAGAATTCCCGTATTCCCGTTATCACTGGCGGCATAGGCGTGTGCCATATTTTTGTGGATGCCACCGCCAGACAGAATTTGGCCATTGAGGTGCTGGCAAATGCGAAAACGCAGCGCCCCAGCGTATGTAACGCGCTGGAGACCGTGATTGTGCATGAGGACATAGCCGCGCAGTTCATACCTTTAATGACGGAATCTCTGGGCAGGCTTGGTGTGTCGTTTCATGCCGGGCCACGCGCTTTTCCGTACTTTCCTAAACCTTGCCTGTATCCGGTGAGTCTGCTGAACAACAATGTGGTTCTCGACAAAGAATGGCTGAGCCTGGACCTGAATGTGGTTGTAGCTTCCGGTGTGGATGAAGCTATAGATTATATTGCGGAGCATGGCAGCGGGCATTCGGACTCCATACTCACCGGCAGTATGGAAAACGCCGGAGCTTTTGTGGACAGAGTGGATTCTGCCGCCGTGTATGTTAACGCAAGCACCAGATTTACCGATGGAGCGCAGTTTGGCCTGGGAGCGGAAGTAGCCATAAGCACGCAAAAACTGCACGCGCGTGGCCCCATTGCGCTGGAAGGGCTGACCACCTACAAATGGATTGGCATAGGCGACTATACAGTGAGAAAGTAATTGAACGGCATGAGGCCTCAGGCGCTTCTGCCACTTATAACGACGCCATAGGCCAGGACAGGTTAATTGAATTCAGGCTTGCCCATACGTTGAATAAAAAATTGATTTTGCCCATAAAAGAGAGCGCCCAGGTGGGGCGCTCTCTTTTACAAATCTTTTTCTTCAACGCCAACTATGGCGATGCCGTGTTTGTCCGCAAGTTTTACGGCTTCGTCACGATCAAAGAACAGGGTTTTTCCGGCTTCGTAAGCCAGGCAAAGGTAGCCGTGCCCAGCCAGTATATTTACGGTGTTAAGGCCTATGGCCGGAAGGTCGGTACGGCTGTCTTGCCCAGGTTTGGACATTTTAATGGCTATACAGTCCTTGCTGAGGCTTCCGCCTCTTTCCAAGGTCGCGTCGGTGCCCTCCATGGCCTCAACCGCCACCACCATTTTTTTGTATACCACAAGGCACTGGCCTATATCATACGCGCCCAGGCTTTTACCTATGGGCCAGCCGTAGCGTATTGATTCCCAATGCTCTTGGGAGGGCGCGGTCTTTGTAAGCACACCGGCAGGGGCGTGCAGGCCCGGCACAAGGTTTGCGGCCTGCACAACCTCGAACCCTTCAGACTGCAACTCTGCAGCGATGGTGCGCAACAGAGCATCGTCGCCCTGTTTGTTTTTGGTTAGCTTGAAAAACAGTTTGGTTGCGCGCAAATCCGGCTTTATATCCAGTATGTTGGGCTTTTTTATGGCCCCGGCAAGGCAAAGCTGCTTGACCTTGTGCCCGTGAAAAAACTTTAGCAGTTTGCCCAACTGGCCAATGTTTATGATGGTAAAGTCATCCGCTTCCTGAGCCAGTTGTTCTTCGGTATGGCCGGTAAAACCGCAAATGAACACCTTGGCGCCCGCCGCTTTGGCCGTGCGCGCCACCAGGGCGGGAAACTGGCCCGCGCCGGCAATAATGCCTATATTGGTATTTTTTATATCCATATTATTCTTAACTCGAGGCGTTACGATCCGCCGAAAGCACGCCGCGGGTACTTGCTTTTACAAATTCGACAATTTCAATGGCTTGTGAAAACGCGGCATATTCCACAGCGGCTTTTTCCAACGCTTCCTTACGTGGGGTGCCGGAAAGCCAGAGCAGCTTGAATATGGCGCGCACCGCCCCTATTTCATCTCTGCTCAGGCCCATGCGGCGTAACCCTACCAGGTTGGGGCCGTGTATGCCGGCCCGTTCGCCCACGGCCATCATATATGGGGGCAGATCTTGGGCTATGCCTGTCATGCCGCCGACAAAAGCGTGTTTACCTATGCGGCTGAACTGATGCACCGCCGAAAGGCCGCCTATTATGGCATGGTCGCCCACCTCCACATGTCCGGCCAGGGTCGCGTTGTTGGACATGACAATGCTGTTGCCCAAAATGCAGTCGTGCGCCACATGCGTATAAGCCATGAACAGACAGTTGTTGCCGATGCGCGTGGCGCCGGCTCCTGTTTCCGTACCGCGATGCAGGGTGGAAAACTCGCGTATCATGTTATTGTCGCCAATTTCCATCCACGATTCTTCGCCGTGAAACTTGAGATCCTGCGGCACTTCGCCCACCATGGCGTAAGAGAACACATGGTTGTTTTTGCCCATGCGGGTATATTGCTTTACCGAGGCAAAGGCATCTATGCGGGTGCCGTCGCCTATTTCCACATCTTTATCAATGAAGGCGCATGGGCCAACTACAACGCCGTCGCCCAGTTTAGCCCCTTCAGATATGAATGCGCTTGGGTGAATAGTTGCCGCCATTATAATTCTCCCGCTTCGCTTATTGCCGCCGTCAGTTCTCCTTCGGCCGCCAATACGCCATCTACATAAGCGTGGGCTTCCATTTTCCACAAACGCAGTTTATTGCGCAGCAACGAACAGTGTAAATCCAACCTGTCGCCAGGGCAGACCGGTTTACGGAAACGCACTTTTTCCATACTGGTAAAAAGAAAAATTTTCCCGGCGCGTTCCTCAGGGGTGGCCCCAGACACTACCATAATGCCGCCTGCTTGGGCCAGAGCTTCCATAATAAGCACGCCAGGCATAACTGGCAGGCCTGGGAAATGCCCCTGAAAGAACTGCTCGTTAATGCTGATGTTTTTATAAGCCTTAATGGCCTTGCCCGGCTCCAGTTCCGTCACTCTGTCCACCAGCAAAAAAGGATAGCGGTGGGGCAGGTGTTGCATGATCTGTTTGATATCAAACACACAAGTATTATTGGCTGAACTC
The DNA here is from genome assembly GCA_031550525.1 of Desulfovibrionaceae bacterium. Classification (GTDB taxonomy): domain Bacteria; phylum Desulfobacterota; class Desulfovibrionia; order Desulfovibrionales; family Desulfovibrionaceae; genus WRHT01. Next base: position 40,157 of record JAVBON010000014.1, on the reverse strand, counting down.
ATTGGTTACTCCTTGGAGGCCGCAAGCGAATTTTTCAGTTCTTCTATTTCTTTTTCCAATTTTTTTACTGTTTTATGTAGGGCGGGCAACTTTGGCGCAAGCGTCATGCAGCGCATGTAGGTCATTTTTTCCAGAAGCGGGTGCCCGCCGCCGTTAAAGTTATCCGGCACGTCGGAGGTTAAACCGGCCTGCGGCCCCAGCATTACGTTGCTGCCGATTTTGAGATGCCCTGAAATGCCAACCTGCCCGGCAATGGTGGTAAAATTGCCCACCCGCGTGCTGCCGGCTATGCCAACCTGCGCCACAATAAGGTTTTGCGCGCCTATAACAACGTTGTGGCCTATTTGCACCAGATTATCCAGTTTTGTGTCGTCACCCACGGAGGTAGGGCCAAGAGCGCCTCTATCCACCGCGCTGTTGGCGCCTATTTCCACTCTGTCGCCCAAGCGTACAAAACCGGCCTGTGGTATCTTTTGTATACTTTCATTCACGCGGGTAAAGCCGAAACCTTCGGCCCCAAGCACCACACCGGCGTGAATGACGCAATTGTTGCCAATTTCCACAGCGGACATAAGTACCGCGTTGGGGTAAATTACACAGCCGTTGCCTATGCGGCAATCTTCGCCTATGTACACACCCGGAAAAATGGAACAGTTATCGCCAATTACCGCTCTGGCCCCAATGTAGGCAAATGGATAAACCGTCACCCCGCTGCCAAGGCGTGCTTCAGGGTGTACGGCGGCTTGCTGGCTTATGCCCGCAAAATCGCCTTCTTTGCGCGCGAACATGGCCAAGGCGCGTCCGAAGTCGCGGTAAGGCATATTGCTTATCAAGGCGCATTTTACTTTATCGGCGTGTTCAGGGCTTACAATAACAGCAGCGGCTTTGGTGGTTTCCAAAAAATGCATGTACTTGGGGTTGGAAAAAAAGCTGAGCTCGTGTTCTCCGGCGTTTTCCAGCGTGTTAAGGCCGGTTATGTCCGCATCCTTGCCCTTAAGCGTAAGGCCAAGCTGATCGGCAATAAAAGAAAGTTTGTATTCTGGCATGCATGTTCTCCCTTACAGTATCGCGCTACAAGATATAAAAGAAAGCTGCATAGCGCAACACCAAAAAATGTTACCTGCTGTATTAACATGCTATAATTAAAGGAATTAAAAATGGGGCAGCCCGCAACTATGATATGCCTGAAAATACAACAAGGCTGCCGGTAAGGGCAGCCTTGTTGATGTACGGTAATTTGCTAGTGTATTTGGCTATTTGCCGTCAGGGAAAATTTCTTTTGGTTTTTGCTTCCAAACCTTGTTGGCTTCTTCAACCACAGTTTTGTTTATGTCTATGGCGCTGCCCACAACAATGGCCCCAGCCTGTTGCTGCTCGAGAATAAGCGTGTACTTGTCCCGTTTGCTTACTTCCTGCACGGCGTATATCACAACCTTGGTAATATCGTCGCTCATGCGTTTTTCAGCAGCGCCGACTTTACGCATAAAGTTGTTGGCCTTGTCGTCCAAATCCCTTTTCTTGCGCGAAAGCTCAACTTGCCTGTCTTCACGCGCTTCAGGGGTCAAAGCCTGCTGCTGCAATTTAAAGTTATTGAATTCCTTTTCCAGATCCGCGCTCTGTTTTTCCAGAGCCTTGTTTTCAGCTTCAAAACTTTTGCTTACTTTTTCCGTAAGTTCTTTAAAGGCAACACATTCGCGGCCTACTTTATCCATGTTGAAAACGCCTATTTTCAACTCGGCGGCATGCGCCGCAGACGCGAACATACAAATGGCAAAGGTGCAAACAACCAATAACTTGCGCATGTATTATAAACTCCTTAAACGGGCGAACCCGCAAATCTTGCTTCCTTCAAGCTTTGGTAAACTATACTGATACATTTTGAGCGTCAAGACCAAAAGATCACGCTTTATCACACGCCAGATCCATGGCTTTTAAGTAGGCTTTGAGCGTGTTATCCAAAAAATCACACGCCCGCAGGCCGTTAAGAGCCGCCACACTGGCCAGGCGTAAGGTCTCCAGCTCTGCTTTACTTTTCCAGCATTTCTCAATGGCTTCCGCCAGAGCGTCCACATTAGCCAATGGGGTAAGCAAATCCGGGGGCATTATGTCGGGCATTACGCCTATATCGCTGCTGAGCAGCGGTTTGCCGCAGGCTATTATCTCAAGGGCGGCTCTGGCAATGGCCTCGGATGAAACCGAAGCCAGCACGCCAAGGTCCAGAGCGTTTATATAAGCGCGCACATTGTCCACACGGCCGGTTATAATGGTATCCGCGCTCAGATCGGCTTGGCGGGACATGTGCTCAATATCGGCATTACTCAAGTTGGCTGGGGAGCCGATGCACATGAGCTTCATGTTGAAGTTTTTCGGGTGTTTCTTTTTCAATTTGCCCATGGCCGCAATCAAAATTTCGTGCCCCTTGACCGGATCAAGGCGGCCCAATAGCCCTATTACAAAATCGTCAGGCACGTAACCCAGCTTTTCGCGCACACCCATGCCGGCAGGTTGGTCGGGGTAATAAACATCGGTATCCACGCCGCCTATAACACTGAAGACCTTATTGGGGTTTGCGCCAAAGGTATCTAAAAATATGTCGGCAATGTCGGAGTTTGTTGCTATCAGGGCGTCGGCAAGCTTGGTATAGAGCATGCGGTTTATGGTGTTGTTGCGCGGTGGGCGCTGGTCGCCGCGCGTGCGCACCAGGGTAAAGCCGCCGCGCAGTTTGCGTAAAAGCCCGAACAGGGCAAAGCCTTCGCCCCTGTGGCAGTTAATGATGTCGGGCTTAAATTCGTCCAACATTTTGTTTACACTGCGGTAAACATGAATAATGTCGGCTGGGTTTGCGCTATTAAGGGGAAGCGCCACGGGGTTAAGGCCCCAAGATTCGGCCTGCTTAAAGCTGGCAGTGTCTTTAAGCCCCAGCACTATGGTTTCGTGCCCCTGCTCTTTGAGCAAACGCGCCAGAAAAAGCCCGTACCACGAGGTGGCGTTAAACCAGCGCACGTTCACAACTTGAATGGTTCTTAATTTTCGCATGGGTATTTTTTACTAGAAGCCCAGCTAAATGCAAGTGTCTTGGCCAAACTTGGCCTATGAAATAATATATTATATGTTTTTAGTAGTAAATATAGATTGTTACGTATTGCGCGGTTAACTCTTGAGCGCATATTTGCGTGGCTGCTCCGAATTAAGCAGTGTAAGCTGGCGAGAAGGCGCTTGCGGCAACACTTTCAGCTTGTGTCCGGGCCAAAGTCGGTATAGGGTGCTCAATCCGCTGAAAACACGCGGTAGAAGCCGTCTTGTAACTGCATTTTTCTCCGGCAGCGCCAGAGTGACCCAATCCAAAACCTGTGTATGTTTGTATGCGCATGCAGGGTATTGAACCTTGAGTTCTTGCCGTGGAACCGGAATTTTGGTTATGAGATGTTTTATGAAGTGTTTAAAAACGGTTTTGTTCCGTAAGTTGCATTTGGAGTTTTTATGGCAAAAGAAAAAGCCGCCGAAAAGAAACAGGTAAATTTGAAGCTTGCGGACGTACTGCCCAAGGTGGCCTTGCTTGGCCGCCCCAATGTGGGCAAATCCACGCTTTTTAACAGACTTATACGCAGTAACAGGGCCATAACGCACGATATGCCGGGCGTTACGCGCGACCGTATGGAAGGCGTGGTTTCACGCCGCGGCATGCCCGCTTTTGTTATAATAGATACAGGCGGAATCACGCTTGACTCTCATGCCGTAGCGGTGGAAGGCCCGGCGGGCATTCGCGGTTTTGAAGAGGAAATTTTGCGGCAGGCCCGCCAGGCCATGGCGGAAGCCATGGTGCTGTGCCTGGTGGTGGACGCCAAGGACGGCCTGACGCCTTTTGATGCCCATTTGGCTGATTTTTTGCGCCGCTCTGATAAGCCGCTTTTTGTGGCGGTGAATAAGGTGGACGGAGCAGAAAGGGCGGATTATTTGCTGGCGGAATTTCATGCGCTGGGCTTGCCGCTTTTGCCGGTATCCGCCGAGCATGGTTACAATATAAACGCGCTGCTTGGCGAAATGCTGGAGCGCCTGCCGCAGGGCGGCAAGGCCCACGAGGCTGAAGCCACGGGCGATGCAGAAGATTTTGATGATGGCGCTGAGCCTGCCGCGCCGGAACAGACTGACGAAACTGGTGAAGCCGCCGCACCTGACGATTATGACGAGAATGGCGCAATCCGCTTTGCCATGCTGGGGCGGCCCAATGTGGGCAAATCTTCGCTGGTTAACGCTTTTGCCCGTGAGGAACGCATGATTGTGAGCGCCGTTGCCGGAACCACGCGCGATAGCGTGGATGTGCCGGTGGAGCTTGAGGGCGTTACCAATATTTTTGTGGATAGCGCGGGGGTAAGGCGCAGGGCCAAAATTACCGATTCCGTGGAGCGTTTTAGCGTTAACTCCTCGCTTAAAAGCAGCACCAAGGCGCATGTTACCTTGCTGGTGCTGGACGGGCAGGAAGGGCTTACCCAGCAGGATAAAAGGCTGCTGGACTTGCTGGATGAGCGCAAGATCCCCTTTATAGTGCTGGTTAACAAAACCGATTTGATTAGCCCCCAGCAACTTAAAGATGTGGAAAAAACCTACCGCGAGGCGTTGGCTTATTGCCCGCACATACCTCTTTTAATGGTTTCCGCCCACAACCGGCGCAACCTTAAAAAAGTGCTGCCCCTTGGGCGGGAGATAATGCGCGAGAGCCGTTTGCGCGTAGGCACCGGCCAGCTTAACCGCATATTGGAAGATTTGCTGCAAAAACGCCAACCGCCCTTGATTAAAAATCGCAGGGCCAAGTTTTACTACATGACGCAGGCCGAGACCAGCCCGCCTACCTTTGTGTTTTTTGTGAGCGATCTGGAGCGTGTGCCGCCTGCCTATACGCGGTATCTGGAGCGCTCGTTGCGCCAGTTGCTGGGCATAAAGCACGCGCCTGTGCGGGTGAGGTTCCGGCAGTCCGGCGGCAAGAAATAAATTTAGGCTTTGTTCCGCTGTTTTAATGTCGCACGGCTGGAACAGCGCGTAAACGCGCGGGTGAATTTTAAATGTTTACGGGCAACATGGCAGATTGCCAAATCCTCTCATAGCCGGTTAACACCAGCTTTTTTGTCTTGCGCCGGTCTCGGGGCGCAGCACGGGTATTGCCGCGTCAGGCAAAAGAACTGATTTGCCTTGCTTACGCAGGCATTTGTCATTACTATATTTAAGTAATATTGTGATATAAAAGCGGGGGGTTGGATTAATATGCCTAAACTTGCATATCTTACAAAGTTTTTTGCCCTTTCCTTACTGTTGCTCGCGCTTTACGCCTGCGGTGGCGTTGCGCCGGAAAGTAAAGCTCCCGCCGTTACGCAGCAGGCCAAGGCGCAGTCCGTGCGTTTTGGTTTTCCTGTTGAGCAGTTGCACCAGAAGACAGATTGCTATGAGCTTAAGGCCAGTTATCCGTTTATAGGCCGCCCGGCTTTGGATCAGCCTTTGCGCCTGTGGGTGGATACTGTTTATAACGACGCGCGCGATACTTTTACGGAGAGTTGCCGCGATGTGCCGTCTTTAAAGGGCAGGCAGCAGTTTATATTGGATTACGAGCTGTTTTCCACCCCGCATGTCGCTTCCGTTGTTTTTCATAGCTGGATGTACGCTGGGGGAGCGCACGGCAATGACAGCGTGCAGATAATGAATTTGCGTCTGTCCGATGGAGCCGAGCTTGGCTACAGGGATATTTTTGCGAATACGGAAGGGCTGTGGGTATTTTTGTCTGACTATGTATACGAGCATTTGCGCCCGGAACTTTGGCAGATATGGCGCGATACCCCTCAGTTTACTGAAGGGCTTGAACCTGTGGAAGATTCTTTTCGCCATTTTGCTGTTACGCCGCAGGGCATAACCCTTTTCTTCCCCACTTATCAAATTGCCCCTTATTCCGCCGGGCCGCAGCAATGCGACGTGCCTTTAAGGGCACTGCTCAGGTTTGTGCCAAGGCCTGGCGTTTGGCAATAGCCCTTTGGCCTGCCGAATACTTAAAAGCCTCCATGGCGCTCCAAGCGCAGTGGGAGGCTTTTGACGCAATTTGGGCGTCACCCCGTTATTGCGAAAGTTGTGGGGCCCGCGCCGCAAAATGGCCGCTATAGGCGCACGGCTTATTAGATAGTGCAGTCCCGAGGAGGATTTTTGTTCTCTGCCAAGGAAAAAGGTCTTTTTATTGAGGGAGTGTACTCTTACGGTACTCGACCGAAATGAAAAGACTTTTTGACGCAGGCAGAGCAGGCGCGGCCTGTGCGAGGCAAAAAGACCCTCGTGACTACACTATCTAGGCCTCTTGCTCAGAATCGCCTTCTTGTTTCGCGGTTGCGGCAAGTTGCGAAACCCGGTCAATTTCTTTGATAACGGAGTTTATTTGCGCGTTCAGGTTACTTATTTGGCCCTCTTTGGCCGCATCTGGCATCTCATTTTCAGTTACTTTTACAAGCTGGCTTTCCAGCCCTTTAAGCTTGTTTTGCAGGGCTTTAAGTTGAGCTTCATAATCAACGTCGCTCTTGGCCCTGCTGCGTTTTTCGGTCATATAAGTGGAAAATTGCTCTGACGCGCTGGGATCTTGCCCTGAGTTCTCTTGACTATTTTTCGATTCAGACGCTGTTGCGGCCGCCGCCATGGCCTCTGGCGAGAAACTCACGCTGTCGTTACCCCAAGAGATCGGCAGAGCGGAATTTTTCTTGTCGCTTTGCTGTTTATCTTTAAATTCTTCCGTCCGGCTAACTGGATCCAGTTGGTTGACATAGCCGCTGAATAATTCTTGCAGTCTCATACCAAGGCTCCACAGGAATGTTTTGCCTCCCCCATTGAATTAATTGCAATTTTTATCCCAAGATTAAAAGCAGGCGCTTGCCGGAAATTTTTTCCGGCAAGCGCCTGACAAATACGAATTGGTAAGAGCTGAACCGTGGTTTGAACAATATCCTTTAGATCATTTCAACTTTTTCAAAGTTAAAACGCTTTAGGGGCAGTTTCTAAAAAGACAGATTTTGTTCCCTGGCAAGGAAAACGCCGATTTTGGGCCTGGGATAGTACTCTGATGGTACAGCCCAGGACAAAAATTGGCGTTTGACGCAGGCCAAGGCGCAAAAGACGCTTTTTAGGAACAGCCCCTAGCCTTTGCTGAACTTTATCTCGCCACGCTCCACCCTGGCGCTTTTGTGGCCAGGAAATTGTATAACGGTGCCGCTTTTGCGTTTTTCCCAGGCTCTATCCAGGTTTAGCAGGTTGCGCAGCAGCGGCTGGCCTGGCCCTAGAGCCTCAAGCCGTTCTTTGTACAGGCGCAGGCGCAGGGCTTTTGGCAAATCGGCCAGAGCGGCATGGGGCAGGCTTAAGGCCGCAGCCGCGTCCGTCTTGTTTTTGCCCTTGAGCAAATGGGCGAAAAGCTCGCCGTCAAAAGCGGCCAGACGCCAAAGATCGGCTATGGATTCCAAAAACGAGGGGTTTTCTTCCAGCAGCAGGGGCAGTATTTTCGCGCGCATGCGGTTGCGCAAAAAGGCCTGGTCGTGGTTTAGCGGGTCGTCAATCCAGTTGAATTTTTCAGCACCCCACCCTTGGGGAGGAGCGGTTTTCAGGCTGTCCAAAAAATTTTCTATGTCGGCGCGGCTTGTAAGCAGCAGGGGGCGGAGCACACGGTGTTTTTCATCCAGCCCCTGCATGCCGCCCAAAGACGGCCAGCCGGTGCCGCGCACCAGGCGCATGAGCACATCTTCAGCCAGGTCGTTAAGTTGATGCCCGTACACAATCCACCGTTGCGGGTTTGAGTTTTTAAGGCTTTGCAAGAATTGCAGGCGGGCAACGCGTCCAGCTTCTTCCTTGCCCAGTTTAAGACCGGCGGAAAGAGCCGCAACATCCACCCTGGTGGTGTAATGCGCAAGGCCGAAACCTTGGGCCAGCGCTTCGGCGGCTTTAAGCTCGGAAGCGGATTCCGCGCGCAGGGCATGATCCAGATGTGCGAGGCTCAAGGTAAATCCCAAACGCGGGGCCAGGGCCAGCAATATATAGAACAGCGCTTTGGAATCGGCCCCGCCGGAAAAGGCCAGGGTCAGCTCTTTGCCGGCGGGGTCAAAACCCAGTTCCTGCGTAATGAATTTTTCCACATCCAGGCACAATTTTGCGGCTGGTTGCGGCATGGCCTGCAGAAGAGAAGGGGCTTTTTTGGTCATTGGCTTTATCTTTAACAGTAACAGGTGAAATACGGCATTATGCCGCGCTACGAGCAGCAGCGACTTGGATTATTGGCAAAACCTGTTCAAATCAAGTTGCGGGGTCAAGGGGGTTGATCCGGCATATCCCGTGCCTCACCCCTTTGGGGCGGCTCATTGCCCTCGCCGTCCAATTTCGCTTCCTGCGAAATTGTCACACCCCTTGTGGGGTGCGGGGCGAAGCCCCGCTACGGTAATTTGTCTTAGTCCTCTGTGCCTTTCTATAACCAGAGCCGCTACAATATATACCGGCTGAGGTCGCTATCAGCCTGCACATCTTTAAGCTGGGAGCGGACATAATTTTGATCCACTGTCATTTTCGCCCCGCGCATGTCCGGCGCGTTGAAAGACAGTTCGGCCAGTATTTTTTCCATAATGGTGTAGAGCCTGCGCGCGCCGATATTTTCGGTCTGCCTGTTGGTGATTTCGGCAAAAGAGGCGATTTCTTCCAGAGATTCCGTTGTGAAATCGACCTCAACGCCTTCAGTGCCGAGCAGCGCGGAGTACTGCCTGGTAAGGGCGTTGTGCGGCTCGGTAAGTATGCGCAAAAAATCTTCTTTGCTCAGCGCCTTAAGCTCCACGCGCAGAGGAAAACGCCCTTGCAGCTCCGGCATCAGGTCTGAAGGCTTGCTGAAGTGAAAGGCCCCGGCGGCAATGAACAAAATATGGTCGGTACGTATGGAGCCGTATTTGGTTGTGACCACGCTGCCCTCGACAATGGGCAGAATATCGCGCTGAACGCCCTGCCGGGACACATCCGTACCGCCTTTGCGGCCATCTTCCGGGCTGGCGATTTTGTCTATTTCATCCAGAAATACAATTCCGGTCTGTTCCACACGCTCTTTGGCCAACTCCACCACTTTTTCGTGGTCGATGAGGCGGTCGCTTTCTTCCTGCAGCAGAATCTCGTAGGCTTCTTTAACGCGCAGGCGGCGCATTTTGCGCCGGGGCGGGAACATTTTGCCGAACATGTCCTTGAGTTGGCTTCCGGCCTGGTCCATGCCCGGCATGCCCATAAGCTCTATTTGCGGGCCTTGGGTTTCGACTTCCATTTCCACTTCGCGGTTGTTTAGCTGGCCGCCGCGCCAAAGCGCGCGCAGTTTTTCACGCGTGTTTGAAGACGAAGGCTGCTCAATGGGAACAGGTGGCTCGCTGCCCGCGCCGGCGTAAAAATCGGCTTTGGGCTGTTGCGGCACGCCGCCGGGCAAAAGCAAATCCAGCAGGCGCTCTTCGGCTTTGCTTTCGGCGCGCCCGCGCACCAGCGTGTTTTGCTCTTCACGCACCAGACTTACCCCTATTTCCATAAGGTCGCGAATCATTGATTCCACGTCTCGTCCCACATAGCCAACCTCGGTGTACTTTGTGGCTTCCACCTTGATAAAGGGCGAACCGCATAACTTGGCCAGCCGCCGGGCGATTTCGGTTTTGCCCACACCGGTTGGTCCGATCATGATAATATTTTTGGGCGCAACCTCGTCGCGCAAATCTTCCGGCAGTTGCTGGCGGCGCCAGCGGTTACGCATGGCAATGGCCACCATGCGTTTTGCATCGTCCTGGCCCACAATGTATTTGTCCAGTTCCGCAACTATTTGGCGTGGGGTGAGGGTAGTGCTCATTATAATACCTGTGTTTTTTGCATGTGACAAAGCCCGCGCGTAAGATCGGGCGGGCTTTGTCACATTATATTATTTGCCTGTTTCGATGGCTGTTATGAATGTGCTGCCGCCACGGTTAACCTGCAGCATTATTGCCCCCTGCTTCTTGATCATGCTGTTAACTTCTTTGTCGAAGTCTTCAACGGTATTCACAGGCTTGCGGCCCACGGCCACAATAACGTCGCCACGGTTAAGACGGGCCTGCGCGCCGAGTTTTCCAGGCTCCACTGCTGTAACCATAAGACCGCCCTGTTTGGGGTCTATGCGCAGGCGGTTGGCTTCCTGCGGGTTAATTGGGCGCAGTTGCAGCCCAAGCGGGCTGTTGTCGGCGGTGTTTTGATCTGCCTTGTCGTCGGCGCTTTCAGTATTGCCGCGTTCCATCAGCTTGATTTTGACGTTTTTATTTTTACCGTCGCGCCACACCTGCGCTGTAACGGTATCGCCTGGTTTTTTGCGCATAATGGTCTGTTGCAAGTCTTCCGGGCTGTTTATATCGGCGCCGTCTATTTTAAGAATTACGTCTCCGGCCTCAATGCCTGCTTTTTCAGCGGGTTGTCCCGGCATGGTGCCGCTTATGAGCGCGCCTTGGGCCTTGGGCAGGCCAAGGGCTTTGGCCGTGGCCGCATCCACCGGCTGAATGGTCACGCCAAGCCAACCACGGCTTATTTTGGTGTCGGAGCGCAGTGTGGCGATAATATCGGAAGCCAGCGAGGATGGTATGGCAAAGCCTATGCCTTGAGCCTGGGCCGCAATGGCGGTGTTAATGCCTATAACCTCGCCGCGCATGTTGATAAGCGGGCCGCCGCTGTTGCCGGGGTTGATGGAGGCGTCGGTCTGCAGAAAGCGCACCAGCGATGAGCTGTCGATATTGCGGAATTTAGCCGAAAGTATGCCGGCTGTTACGGTATGGTCCAGGCCAAGTGGGTTGCCTATGGCGACAACCCATTCACCCACTTCCAGAGCGTCGGAATCGCCAAATTTTATGAAGGGCAGTTTTTGCGGAGCTTCTATTTTAAGCAATGCCAAGTCGGTTTCTTTGTCCGTGCCTATCACTTTGGCTTCGTAAGAATTATCCTGCTTGTTGGAGGAGTCGAAGTTTACGCGTATTACCTCCGCCCCTTCAATCACATGGTTGTTAGTAACGATGTAGCCGTCATCGGAAATGATAAAGCCGGAGCCCAGAGAGGTTTGTTTGCGCTCTTGCGGCTGTTGCTGGCGTCCGCCAGGCCCTCCGAAGGGGAAGAAGAAATCGAAGTCTTCATTAAAAGGAAAGGGCATGGCGCGCATTTTTGCGGTGCGCTCTGTGCTTATGTTAACAACCGCCGGACCAACCTCTTTTACCAAGTCTTTAAAGTCGGTGCGCGGTGTAATAGCCATTTGCATTTCACGCGGCAGCTTTTTTAAAGATTCTGTAAGCTGATCCATATCCGACTGCGTAAATTTGTCAGGCAGGTTTTTTATGGAGTCGCTCAGGCCGGCTGCTTGGGTAACGGAAGAAAGGGCCAGTGCGAAAATCGCGCACAAGACCAGAAGCCTAAATAAATTTGTTTTAATTTTCATATATAATCCTCAAAATATGTAACTGCAAAGTTCAGGCGTGACGCCATGCCCGATCGCAGGCAGGCGCATCCTGTAAAAATCGCCATAACCGGCGCTTTATATAGCATATAGTATGGCCGAACAGTATTTCAGACATATGTACAAATTAAAATAAGTAAAGGCGCGGCTAGAAAAAAATATGAGAAATATTGTTTGGGAAAGTACGCGCTATAAGGATGTGGAAATGCAGGCTATTCGGACTGCTCGTACTTAAGGTGCAGCAGCGGGTAGGGTTTGCCGCAACCGTCAAGGGCGGAACGCCCGATAATGCTGAAGCCCTGCTTTTGGTAAAATGCGAGGGCGCTTGTGTTCTGCTCGTTTACATCCAGCAAAATATTCCGGCTTAGGCTTTTTGCATGTTGCAGCATGGCCGCGCCTATGCCTTGGCGCTGAAAGGCGGGGGCTACAAAAAGCATTTCAAGGCGCAACACTTCGCCTTGCAGCGCATAACCCATAAAAGCCGCGCAGTTTTCAGCCCGCCCGCCGTTTTTTGGTGTTGTGAACACTTCCAGCGTAACGTTTGGGAAATAGTCTTGGGCTAAATGCGCTTCAATGTAATTAAAATAGGCTTCATCCAGAAAATGGTGAGTAGCTTTTACTGCCGCGCGCCATATTTCAACCAGGCGCGGGTAATCCGTATTTTTTGCGGCGCGTATGGGCTCTTGCGGCAAGGTGTTTTGAGCCATGCCTACCGCACGTCAAGCTGCGGCTGCGTTGCCGGTTGCTGGGCTGTTTCCTGCTGTCCGGTTATTTTTGACAGACTTTTTTGCGAGAGCTTGGAGACAAGCAGCCGGTGCAGAAACGTTTCCAAATCTTCATCGCCGGATACGTTTGCCGGAAATTCAGCTCTGGCCATAGTTTTATGCCCGCCAGCCGACCCAAGCTGATTAAACTTTTCCAAGGCCAGCTTACCCACATCGCGTGAAATGCCGTCACCTCTAAAAACCATTACGGCGGTTTTTTCGTATATTCCGGCAACGGCCAGCCAGCGTATTTCATACACGCGTGTAAAAAAATCGGCAATAAGCACCAGTATGTCGGGGCTTTCAACAGCACCCAGATAAGCCATGCAGCCGGAACCAGCGCTGCGCAGTTTTTCTATGGCCTTCGCCATGTAAGGCAGCCAGTCTATACGGAATTCGCTGCGCATTATGCGCGTAAGCAACGATTGATCGGCGAATCGGTTAAGGTACTGGTAGGCGCGCATATCCACATCTTTGGTATTGCGCTGAAAATGCATGGTGTCGGTGCGTATGCCGTATTGCAGCGCGGTGGCCAGCCTTGCGCCGGGCTTTATGCCGAGGTTGTAAAGATATTCGGTAAGCATGGTGCTGGTGGCGCCATATTCCGGCTTTATATCCTGAAAACGCGCGTTATCGGCGGGTGTTACCACCGGGTGGTGGTCTATGACGGTGGAAAAGCTTATACCCGCAAACTGCGGGTTGTGCGCCGGTTGCGAATCCACAATGGCAAAGCGGTTGTACGCGTCTAGCATGGCTGGCTGAAAGCGGCGCATATGCAGGTTTACGTAGCGTATCATGGCCAGGTTGTCCGGCCTGGATATATCGTTTATACGGGCAATATCTCCGGTTACGCCTTTATGGGTAAGCATGCGCCTTAAGGCCATGGCCGCAGCCATTGCGTCAGGATCCGCATTTATCAGAATCAGCCATTTTTGATCTTTACTGAGCATGTCAAACCATTGTTTGGCTTTGCCCGTTTTACGAAAGTAACTCATAATATCCTGTTCCAGCTTGGAATTTTTATTTTAACGCGAGCCATTCACGCAGTATTGGCAAAGATGCGACATAGTCTTTCCAATTAAAAAGCTCGAGCATAAAAACGGTTTTTTGGCCAAAACCGGCGCATATGCGCGCACCCAGGGCTGCCTCCGCCTCAGTCAATTCTGTAAGGGGGAGGTGGTGCCCTTCCGCGCTGTTCACGCCGGGCGCGCATAAATGAACTATGCGCGTCATGGCGAGAAACTGCTCCGGCGGCATGGGCAGGGTATGGCCCTGCACCCCATTTTTTCTTAAATACAATATGTAATGCGATAAATCAAAACATAGCGAGCAGCCAATGGCCGCCGCTGCCCGCGCTGTTATTGCCGGGTTTTGCTCCGGCACGTTTTCAAGCAGCAGCGCATCGGGCTTTAGGTTATGCTCTTGCCAGCTTTGCGCGAATAACGCCAGCTTGTCTGTTATGTCTTTGGCTGCCGCGAAATTTTTCGGGGGGTGCAGCACTGCCATGCGCGCCTCTAAAAAGGCGAATTTGCGCATAATAGCAGCACAGTTATGCCCGGCCAGAACCGGTTTGGACCAGTCCAAATCCAGCGGCAGGTGTACGTGCCAACGCAAGGGCAGGCTGGCAAGTTGCAATGGCAGATCGGCCTGGCCGTACGCCAAGGAGTCCGCTTGCGCGTAGCATAGCACACCCACTTCTTGCACTTTTTCAGCCAGAAACATGCAGTTCTCATGCAGGCTTGCCGGAAAAACCCAAGAAGGGGCCGCTAAAATACGACCGGAAACGGCGTATTCAGCATTGGGGGCAGCGGAAGTTCTGTTCATCTTTTTTGTTATTATAACTTCTTGTAATTACATCATTTGTAGGTGGAGGGTCAATAATTATATTGACGCAGTAGTATAAATAGTTATAAAGAAGGAGTGAAATAATCCGATATGAAATGTATATTTAAGCAGATATAAGTTAAACAACCGTGGCGCTTTTTGCCTGGCGGCAGCTTGCGCGGCGTTTGATGTGATAGCTTTATGGACGCTGAACCGGCACCTATTGTGATATGTGCGCTAAGCTGTTAAATGATGTGTCCAACATAGTTTGCGGCTTAAGGTTATTGAGCCGCTGCCTCTTTAAGGTGGCGCTTTGTGGCGGATATGGGCAGATGGCGTTTAGCGCCTTGAGTTAACCTGTTTTTGTATTTTTTGTCGGTGGTAGATATATGGCAGTGAGGATAAGAAGGGCTATTCAGCATGTGTTGAACCCTTTGCATGTATATTGCCGTTTGCGCGACTTTGGTTTGCCAAGCGGTTTTGCGGGCAGAATTTCTTTATTTTACGAGCGTATTTACCGCCTGTGCGGGTTAAGATAGTTTGCTCCAATTTGATAATTAAGGCCGTTTCCACGCAGTGGAAACGGCCTTAATTATTGGCGTAACGCCTATGGCATAAAGTATGCCGCCGTTTGGGCTGTTATTTACCGTCACGCGGGGCGGGTTGGTAAGCGGACAAGGTCTCGTAGCTCCACATTACGGTTTGTTTAACAACCTCATGCAGGGTGTCTTCCATAGCCTGCCCCAAGGTAATGGCGTCGGAGTAACTGCCGCCGCGCGCGTCCGTGATATTGCGCATGGCTATGATACTCCCGTTTTCAACATTCAGCATGGTGGCCTGAAACTGAACCTGTACACTTTCTTTGTCATGCTCGTCGCGCATAAAGTGCATGCGCTGCAGGTCTATCATAAGCCTGTAAGGCGTACCCAGGCCCGTACGCTCTGTTCCTGCCCCAACGAAGCAACCGCTGGTATTGAGCGCATCCACCAGCATATGCTGGATCATAACGGGAGCGGGAGTGTCCCATTTATATTCCGATGCGTATTGTATCTCGCGGTCGTTCAGCAGCATGGCGATACGGTCTGTATTCAAACCCGCGTACGTATCCGGCGTGCTCACCACCAGTTGCAGCGGCAGGCGGCTTTGGCACAGGGGCGCGTCGGCGGCATATGTATGCATGGTAATTATATGCATGGGGGCCGGCTTGGTAAAAAGATCGCCGCAGCCGGGCAGCATAGCCATAACAGCGCATAAGGCGCACAGTTTGATTGCTTGGTTAAGTTTTGCGGTAAGCATATTTTTCTCCCGTACAGGCGTTACTTTATAGGATAAGACGGCAGGTTATCGCCGTAAAAGAAGCGCTGCGGGTCGCTGTTTATGCGCTGTATAAGCTGGTTCATGCCACGCAAGGCCATGGTTGCCTCCGTAACGGCTCGTTGTAACTCGTCTACTACTCCCACGCTCAAACGGTCCATACCTGGTTCAGCTTTGGCCAATATTGCGTCCAAACGCTGGAAGGTACTTTGGAAAGTGTGCAGGGCTTTGGGGAAGTCGTCTTTAAACAGCTTGTTGGCGTTGGTAAGCACATCGGCAATATGACCGCTGGCGCCTGTTATATTTCGCATTGCGCCTCTCAGTTCTTCAGAAAGAGCCTCCATATTGTCACTGGCAACGGCAAGGGAAGCCAGCGTTTCTTTAAGGTTCTTCTCGTTTTCCGGCGACAGTATGGCAACACCGCGGTGCAAAAGTTCGTTGGCCGTGTCCATAAGGTTGGGAGCGTTGTCTATAACCATGCCTATGGCGGAACGGGTGGACTTTATTTCGGCTATGTCGTTTTGCGTTTTAGGGGCGAGTTTCGGACTCTCGGCAGTGCCGCCCGTGATATAGACTATGGAAAGGCCGGTTATTCCCTGCGGTTCCAGCTTGGCTTCAGAGTTTTCGCGTATGGGCACATTGCCGTTAATGGCCACTATTACCCGCACAAGCGAAGGAGAATCTTGATCTATATCTATCTGGCGCACTTCGCCTACTTTTATGCCGTTAAAGCGCACGTCGTTGCCGACGGAAAGGCCTGATACGCCGCCGTCAAAGACTATTCTGTAGTAAGTAACCTTCTGGCCGTCATCTCTGTTCACGGCAAACAAGAGCATGCCGAAAAACAAAGCCACGCCCAACAAGGCGGCTATACCCACTATAACGTAGCTGGCTTTAGTTTCCACAATATACCTCGCAATTATAAGGCCCGATGCCGGGCCGGAAATCAGCTTTCAGCGTTTTTTTCGGCAGTTTGCCGGGCGTTTCTGCCACGTGGGCCGGTAAAGTACTTTTGAATCCATTCATGTTTAACCTGCAAAAGCTCGTCAATGGTGCCTATGGCGTAAATGCGTTTTTCCGCCAGCACCGCCACGCGGTCGCATACGGCGTAAAGCGTGTCTATATCATGCGTAACAAGAAAAACGGTAAGCCCCATGGACCTGCTGAGGGTTTTTATAAGATTGTCAAAATCGGCCGCGCCCAAGGGGTCCAGCCCTGCGGTGGGCTCGTCCAGCAGCAGTATGGCGGGGTCCAGCGCCAGAGCGCGGGCCAGCCCGGCTCTTTTGCGCATGCCCCCTGAAAGCTCGTTGGGCATTTTTATGCCGGCCTCCGCCGGTAGCCCAACCATGGATATTTTAAGCGCCGCCACCTGATTCAGGGTTTTACGCGACAGGCTGGCAAATTGCTTGAGCGGCACCTGTATATTCTCCGCCACATTTAAAGACGAAAACAGGGCCCCGTCCTGAAAAAGCACGCCCCAGTTCTTGCGGGCTTCTTCCTTTTGTTCCTGCGAAGCTCTGGTAAGGTTTATACCCATTATCTCAACTTCGCCGCGCTTGGGTTTTTGCAGGCCTATAATTGTGCGCAGCAATACGGATTTACCAGAGCCGGAACCGCCTATAATGCCCACAATCTCGCCTTGGCGTATACTCAGGTCGAGGTTTTGGTGCACAACCTGACGGCCGAATTCGTTGGTGATGCCTTTTAAGGATATGGCGATTTTGTCGGTCATAGCTATATGCCCACCGTGGTGAAGCTTAAGGCGAACAAAGCATCAAGCGTAATTACCAGAAATATTGATTCCACCACCGATCGTGTGGTCATGGTGCCCAAAGAGTCGGAACTGCCCGTTACCCTGAAGCCCAAAAAGCAACCAACGCAGCCTATTACAACGGCGAAAAACGGCGCTTTTATCACCCCAATCATAATGTGCTTTACTTTCATACCCTCGTGCAGGGTGTTTATAAAGACGGTGGGCGAGATATCCATGGATGCCCATACGGCGATCATGCCGCCCGCAAGGCTCATTATGTCGGCCACAATTACCAGACAGGGCAGGCTGAAAGCCAAGGCAGTGAGCCTTGGCAATACAAGCACGCTCATAGGGTCTATGCCCATGGAGCGCATGGCTTCTATTTCCTGATTATTGACCATTGCGCCTATCTGGGCTGTAAAGGCCGAGCCGGAGCGTCCGGCCACCAGTATGGAGGTTATAAGCACGGCCATTTCACGCAGGGTTACTATTTCCAGCAACGACACCACATAAATTTGCGCGCCGAAAAGTGAGAGAGACGAGGCGGCCATATAAGCAATGACCATTCCTATAAGAAAATTGAGCAAGGCAACTATGGGCACGGCTTTAACGCCAACCTGCTCAAGATGGTAGACTATGGATGTAAAGCGTATGCCGCGCGGCTTTACCAGATTACGCGCGGCATGTATGTTGAACTCGCCGAAAAAGCTTAAAATACTCAAAAGCAGACGCAGTTCGTTAATAACTATATAACCGACGTTGTTAAGCGTGCGTATAATGCGCAATGTTGTATCTTTGGGTATTGCGTATACGCCTGAAGTGCGGCTTATTTCGAGAATTACCTGAAAGTCGGGGTTGGTATTGATCAGGGCAGGTTTTGGAGTATCGGCAAAGCGTCTGGTTATGCCGTTTATGAGCATTGCGCCGGATGTGTCTATTTTTATTACATTTTCAATATTTATGGCCGTGAAAGGGGCTTTGCCGTTAGTACGCGCGGAGGGCACAATGCCGGAGAGCGCGCTTTTGGCTTTTTGCAGCGTGTATACGCTCCATTCCCCATACAGGTATAATACCGCGCCGTCATTTTGCTGGAGGAGCTTAGCTTGTGGCGCTTTTTTTTGCGCCTCTGTGTTTTGCGCTTCTTTGGTTGGGTGCATTGCGGAAAATACCTTTTTAACTGCGCATCATGTTCAGATAGACGTGTTTAACCACACAGATTTATGGTTTTAACATTACAATTTATTTTTGATATAAGGATTTTTGTCATTGGATGATGGCGATTTTTCAGGCCGGAACACGGTGTATGCAGATATACATAACCCACGGTAATTTAAGCCAATAAAACAGCCATAAGGCAAAAACCCTAATTGTGCTATACCTTCTAATATGTAACCGCATAATAAACAAGTGATTTAATGAAAATATTTGTTAACAGTTCGTTACATTCATGATTAAATGTAACAATATGCCTGCGCAAACTTTTATTACGCGGGCCGAAACCGTGCAATTATATAGGAGGGCAGCTAAAAAAAACAATAGTCGCGCGGTTGATTGAATTTTTAGAGCTTTGCGCAAAGGTCCACAAATTAGGTTTTTTGCGCATGATGAAAGTTATTTGGAGCTTTTTTCTATTCTGGCGCAGGCGTTGTGGGCGTGTATTGATTCAAAGCTTTCCACCTCTACCTTAAACCTGCTTATTTGGGGGTGGGCATCCAGCCGAACGGCCACATTGCGCACTACATCCTCCACAAAGCAAGGGTTGGCGAAAGACTTTTCGGTAACGTATTTTTCATCCTCGCGCTTGAGCACGGGGTAAACAGGGCTTGAGCCTGCCTGTTCCGCTATTTCCACAAATTCTTCTATCCAGGCAAAGCCGGTCATGCGCATATCCATGCGCACCACGGCCCGCTGCGAGTGGGCGCCCTCTTTGCTTATGGCTTTGGAGCAGGGGCACACAGTAAGCACCGGCACTTCAATTTCCAGCCGCATATCGGGTTTATCGCCAGAAAGCTCGCCGGTAAGGGCGCATTCGTATCCCATAAGGCCTGGGCTTTTGGTTACCGGAGCCGTTTTACGCAAAAAATAGGTAAATTTAAAACGGGCGTAAGCGCGGCTGGCGTCGAGCCTTGACTTGATGTCTTGCAGCAGACGCTTGAGGCTTTGGTAACTGAGCTCTTCATTCCAATTTTCCAGCGCCTCCAAAAAACGGCTCATATGCGTGCCTTTAAAGGCGGCCGGAAGGTCCACGCCCAAGTCCACCAGCGCCACGGTATGTTGCCTGCCGTTGGCTTTGTCGTTCACCACAAGCGGGAGTTTTATATTGTTCACGCCCACGCGGTCAATTTTCATGGGCACGGCTGAAGGGGTGTTTTGAATGTCCTGCATGTGTTCTCGCTTACATGGCCCTGAGGCGCATTTTAAAATTAATGCGGCGGGGTTTTGCTATGTCAGATTTTGCCCGGTGGTGGCAAGGTTAAGTTTGCCGTGCTTTACGCCCTTTGTGGCTATAAGCTGCTGGGCCAAATCGCGCAGGGCGCTGGCTGGGCCTTTGAGCACCAGAGTTTCAAGGCAGTTGTCGTGATCAAGGTGCACATGCATGCTGGCGACTATATAAGAATGGAAGTCGTGCTGAATGGCCGTAAGGCGTTGCGATAAGTTGCTGGTATGGTGATCGAACACAAGACTGAGGCTCCCTGCCACTTCTTTTCCGGAGTCTTCCCAATCCCTTTGCACCAGGGTGTTGCGTATAAGGTCGCGTATGGCCTCTGAACGAGTATGGTACCCACGCTCTTCGCATAGCTCGTCAAATTGATTTAACAGAGCCGCGTCAAGCGACACCCCAAAACGTATAACTTTACTCATGCGAAAGCTCCCATAAACTGACGCTGACCTTGCTTTTTTGCACATGCAGCGGTTCTACCAGCCCTGAATATACTTTTATGGAGTTCCAGCCCCTTTTTATAAGCGCGGAGCGAAAGTCATCGTACACGTTACGATTGGGTTCGGCCAGCCATACCTTGCCGCCGGGGGCCAGGCAATATTCCAAACAATCCAGCACTGGAGTTACAAAGCGGCGCTCATACATAATATCGCCGCCCCAAATAAAGTCGAACCGGCGCGGCTTGAAGGCAGGGCTGCGCCAGTCGGCCACGGTCCAGAGCGGTTGAGGCACGCTGTTTTTTTCGGCGTTAAGCCGCGCGAAATGCAGAGCGTTTTTTTCGTAATCCACCGCCACAGTATTGGCCCCCAGAGCAGAGGCCGCCATGGCGGTAAGGCCCAGGCCGCAACCCAAATCAAGGCAGAAGCGCCCGCTTATGTCATGTTTGCGTTCCGCCAGCCAGTCGGCCAGCGCTATGCTGGCGGGCCATAGCTCTACCCAATATGGCAATCGCTCGTCGTCGGTGAATTCGTCATCGGTTATGGCGTCCCACAGAGTTTCAAGGTCCGCCGGGCGCAGCAGGGTCCAGCGGCGGCCTGCGGCCCGCACTTCAATGGTGCTGTATGGTGAATCTGTTTGCATCGCAAGTATTTAGCCAAGTGATGATAAATTGTAAATAGTCCGCTTGTGCCGATGCGTTACACTGTTTTTTTATTCAAAAACAGCGGCGGCAGGGCGCGCACGCTCGCTTAATGACGTGGCCAGGAAATAACCTGTTTGGTCAGCTTGTATATGTATGCGACTTTAGGGGAAAAAGCCGGAGCGCCTATTTCGCTATAACAGCGCCAAAAAGCAAGGGTTCCGGGCCGGGGTTTTCCAGCCCGTGCTTTTCGCCTTTAAGGCAAAAGGCTGTGTCACCGGCTTTTACGGGGTGCTTTACCTGATTGTTGTCCATGTAAAAGCCACTGCCGGAGATAAATATGTATACTTCTTCATCATTGGCGTGCTCGTGCCATGGAATTACCCCTCCGGGCAAGAGGGCGTTGATGCCGGAAGCTATAAAGGAACTGTCTGGCCTTAACGGGCAGCCGCGGGCTATAAGCTCGCGCCCTTCAATCTGGCCTATGTTGCCTTGCGTATTTTTGAGGGTAGGGCTGATTTGATTGAAAATGAACACACGTTGTTCGCTCATGTATTTCTCCCGCTTGATAGTGTGCAAGCTGTATATGATTTGCGGCTGCCTGCAGCCTGCAAATGTTAACCTAAGCCGTGATGTTTAGCAGGAGCAGGCCCGGCGGCTACTCCGTAAGCTCCACCACAACCTTTCTGGTTTGTCCCCTG
This sequence comes from Desulfovibrionaceae bacterium, assembly GCA_031550525.1. Classification (GTDB taxonomy): domain Bacteria; phylum Desulfobacterota; class Desulfovibrionia; order Desulfovibrionales; family Desulfovibrionaceae; genus WRHT01. Next base: position 18,804 of record JAVBON010000014.1, on the reverse strand, counting down.
CCGAAGTTGTCCACCACCCGTATCACGCTGGTTCCGCCGGGCGGGGTCCAGACCAGGTGCTCGCTGGGGCTGCTGCGCCCTATAAATTCCGCCCCGGAAAACCAGAAAAAATCGGTTACGTCCGCGTCGCCCGCCGCATGCAGCGTAATTACCGTGCCTTCGGGGTGGGCGAGGCTGCGGTGGTAAACCACGCCTGGTTTTGGCGAGATAATTTCAGGCGGAATGCCGCCGGGGTTGTCGTTTATTCCGCATTCCGGCAAAAACGGAGGCGGGGCAGGCTTCATAATGCCCGCGCTACGGAAAACCCGTTGCAGGTCTGTAGGCCAAAATTCCCATACAACCTGGCTTGTTTCGCCCGGCACGTCTACACATGCGCGCAGGCCGGTGGCTTTATCTATCAGAATTTGCCGGTAAACTCCGGAATCGGCTATGGGCGATACCCCAGGTATGAACAGGGTGTCGGTCAGCTCACGGCACAGCCTGGTATCAAGATCTCCAGTTCCGCTGCATACCTTTACCCGTTTTATATTAAGGCCTTCCATGTTTTGCATGGGCGCATCGCCTATTTTTTCCATGGCGTACACAGCGTCGGCCATTTCCCAGAACAGCGGAGCAGCTATGTGGGCTCCGACAAAAGAAAGGTTTGGCGTGTTATCAAAGTTGCCCACCCACACTACCAGCACGTATGGCCCGAAAATGCCGGCCGTCCACGCATCGCGGTAGCCGTTGGATGTGCCTGTTTTCCAGTACATGGGCACGCGCATGACCATGGATGAGTTGCGCAGGCCCTGTGAGCCTGGGATATTGCGCAGCATGTCCAGCGTGAGCACGCAGGCCTCGGGGCTGAGCATGCGGGCCTGCTCGCCCGCAGCTTGTTGCGGCTCCGGCCGGGCCTGAGCATCTGTTGAAAACAGGCGCAACTCGCGTTTTACGCCACGGTTGGCCAGCATGGCGTAAAGCTTGGCCAACTCGCGCATGCTCACTTCCGCCCCGCCCAGAACAAGGGCAAGGCCATAATGCTCTTTGCCGTAATCAAAAGCTACGCCGGATTCTTTAAGAAAATCATATAAATCCGGCTGCGTCCGTCCGTCATCTCTGTTTTTGCCCAGCCTGCCCGCTAACCCTATGGCCGGTATATTGCGGCTAAGGCGCAAAGCCTCTGTGGCGCTTAAGGGTCCGCGAAACTGCTGATCGGCGTTTTCTGGATCGTACCCGCCAAAGCTGCGTGGAGTATCGTAAAGTAGGGTTCTTGGGTGTATAAGGCCCTGATCCAACCCAAGGGCATATATGAAAGGCTTAAGTGTGGAGCCCGGCGAGCGGCGGGCGCGGGTACCGTCTACCTGTCCTTCGATTTCCTGATTGAAAAAATCGGCCGAGCCAACCAGGGCGCGCACCTCCATGCTGGGCCAATGCACCAGCAGGGCGCTGGCGTTGCGCACACCCTGAGGGGCGCTACGCTCCACCGTGGCGCTCAGCATACGTTCAAGCTGGCGCTGCATGCGGTAGTCTATGGTTGTTTGCAACGGGGCAGGCCCGGCATGCTGCAAAATTCCCTCGGTGCTTACATGTGGGGCCGCAAAGGGCAGTGTGGCGGGGCTGAATACCTCCAGCCTGGCGCGTGTTAAAAAGGCGCTGCCTGCGTCTTCGGGGTGTTTTTCCACCCAAAGTTTGAAAATGCGCTGCTGCGCTTCTTCCAAGGCGGAATCAGCCTCGCCTTTTCCGTTTTGCCTGCGTACGGGCAAAGGGTTACGGCGTGAAGGGTTTTGCGGCACGCTAACCAGCGACAGCGCCTCCACCAGGCTAAGCTTGTCGGGGGCCTTGTGGTAATATATGCGGCTGGCCGCGCCGCAGCCCTCAATATTGCCGCCGTATGGGGCCAGGTTGAAGTAGGCCTCAAGAATCTCATCTTTGCTGTAATGCAACTCGTAGGCCAAGGCCCGTTCCATCTGGCGGAGTTTTCCTACTATGGTCCCTGTATCAAGACCCAGACGAAGCCGGGCCAACTGCATGGTTATGGTCGAAGCGCCCATGCGCCTTTCGCCAAAACAGGTACTGGCAATTGCCCGCGCCAGGGCTGCCGGGTTTACGCCCGGATGACTGCGAAAATATTTGTCTTCATAAAGCAGTGTGGCTTCTACAAGAGCGGGAGATATTTGCCCTAAAGGCGTATAAACGCGGTAACGCTCGTCACTCGCCAGGCTCAGGCGCATGAGCCTGCCTTGCCTGTCCAGTACCACGGTGGAAAAAGCAATGTTGTCCAGCAACGGCGGGCGAGGGGTTAGAATGGCCCAGATTATTACCGGCAGCAGTGGCAGAGCGCAAACAGTGAGCAATTTTTTCTTAAAACTCATCTGGCCTTACTAATCTATTCGCTCAAGATAATAAAGAGGCGGGAGGCTCCATTGCCTAACCGTTTTTGCTGGCGCATGGCTGGTGGCAGCCGCTGTCGCGCAGTAGCCATAGGATGGTAATTTTAAAAATGTATTAACTAGAGCAGTAGTTATTTTTTTAATTAACATAGTATGTATTATTATGGAAAAATAATGCATTTATACTAAAAATTATTTAATAGCCACAGTATTAATAGGTATAGAAGCATTATGTTTATGTATTTGACCAAAGCATCAAAATAAAATATATAATTAGTAATGTGTTTTATTCGTATTGGTTTATCTTTATGCGCAGTTGTTATGCGCAATGTTAATGTGTAACTTAGGAGATTTTATGACAACAAAGTTGAAAATCATTATTGGTTTTTCATTAATGGTTTTACTTTTGGCTGTTTTTGCGGTTTATGGCGCGATTACTGCAAATAAAGCTTCCAGCGGTATCGTTGAATACCAGCGCCTTGCACGTATAAACATTGCCACAAGCATGATGGAAACCTCCATAAATCAGGCCAGCGGAGCGGTTGGAAAGTATATTGCCAGCCGTAACGCCGCATACATGCAAGACGCGCGTGGTTATGTAGATAAAGCTATTGCCAGAATAGACGATGTTATAACAATGCTGGAGGCGCAGGATGCCAAAGACTCTTTTAAGGACTTGCGGACTGGGGTTGAAGAGTTTGGCGGGCTGCTTGGCGGTATAGAGGCGCAGGTTAAAGATTCCGAGATTTTTTACAACGTAACTTTTGGCGGCAATATAGCAAAGCTTATGGCTGAATTTAAAACGTTTACGGGGGCTTCCATACGCGCGCGCGACCTGAACGGCCTTGTAATGCTTAACGAGGCTATGCAGGAATTGGGCATGGCCATGTCTACCATGAGCAAATATGCGCAAAGCCGCGCCCCCGAAGATGCCAAGGTGGCTTTGGAGAATTTCAAGCGTATGACCCTTGCCATAGAACGCATACATGTAAACGTGGTGTCGGAGGGCGGCATGCAGTTGTTCCGCCAATTGCAGGGCGCCAATGACGAGGTGGGCAGAACCTTTGATCAGTTGGTCGGAAAAATGGGCGGCGTGGTATCCAACCTTGCGCGGCTGGACTCAAAACTAAATTGGGTGCTGGATGAAAGCAGCAAATTGAGCGAGCAGCGCAATATAAGAATGCGCGCTTTCGGAGACGGTGTGCGGGCCAGCACGGAAACGGCAAAAGTGACCATGATATCACTTGGCGTGGCGGGGCTTGTTTTGGGCACGGCAGTCACCATTTTTATAGTGTTCGGGCTTATACGCGTGCTTGGCAACTTATCCGCTTTTGCCCTGAAAGTTTCCGCAGGTGATTTTTCGTCACGGATTTCCGTTAAAGAGAAGGGAGAGATTGGGGCCATGGTAAGCGCCATTCAGGCCATACCGGAAAATATAAACAAGGTTATGGATGAAGCCAAGGTGCTGGCGGGCGGCATATTGGCGGGAGAATTCAGAGAGCGCATGCATGACGCCGCTTTCTCAGGCGGTTTTGCCGAACTGGCCAAAACCATAAACACAGTTGGCAACGCTTATACCGAAGTGCTGGATTTAATGCCCATAGCTATTCAAACCTGCAATACGGAAAAGCGTATACGTTTTCTCAACAAAAAGGCGCAGGAGAATCTGGGCGGCAACTTTGTTGGCGAGCCTTGCGCCGGGCATATTTGCGCTGACATGTGCGATACCGATGGTTGCGTAGGTACGGGCTGCCTGTTGAAAAAAGGCCCGGTAAGCGGTGAAACCAGGCTGCGCCCGGCCGGAATGGAGCAGGAGGCCTATATTACATCCATTCCCCTGCGCGATGGCAAGGGGGCGAATGTGGGCTTTATTGAAATTTTTAACGACATAACGGAAATTAAAGACAAGCAGAACACCATTGTGCGCGTTGCCAACGAAGCCTCTGAAATTGCGGACCGCGTGGCTGCCGCGTCCGAGCAGATTGCGGCGCAGGTGGGGCAGATTTCGCGCGGGGCCGAAATTCAGCGTGAAAGAGTTGAATCTACCGCCAGCGCCATGACCCAGATGAACTCCACGGTATTGGAAGTTGCCCGCAATGCCGCGCAGGCCTCTGAACAAAGCGAGGGTACACGGCAAAAGGCTGACAACGGAGCTGAACTGGTAGGTCAGGTGGTGCGCTCGGTGGAAAAAGTGAACAAAATAGCCGGTGAAATGCAAAAAGAGATGCAGGAGTTGGGCAACCAGGCTGAGAATATTGGCGGCATAATGAACGTGATTTCAGACATAGCCGACCAGACCAACCTACTGGCCCTTAACGCCGCTATTGAGGCCGCGCGGGCGGGCGAGGCCGGGCGCGGTTTTGCCGTGGTGGCGGACGAAGTGCGCAAGCTTGCCGAAAAGACCATGAGCGCCACCAAAGAAGTTGGCGGAAATATAACGGCTATTCAGGATTCCACCAAAAAGAGCATATCCGCCGTGGGCAACGCCGCCACAAGTGTGCAGGAAGCAGCCAGCCTGGCGGTTTCCTCCGGCGAGGCCCTTACGGAAATTGTGGAGCTGGCTGCCGCAAACTCATCAGTGGTAAGTTCCATTGCTGCGGCTGCGGAAGAGCAGAGCGCCACCTCCGAGGAGATAAGCCGTGCCGTTAACGAGATAAACAGCATTATAGGCGAAACGACCGACGGTATGGCGCAGTCTTCCGCCGCCGTGCAGGAGCTTTCGCAAATGACGCTGCAGTTGCGTAATATTATAGGTTCGTTGAAGTAGCTGTAATTTCACACATAATGCAAGCCGGGGCAAAGGCCCCGGCCGCATTCTTGACCTCGCCCGCGCCTGCAAGTAAGGTAACCAGATATTTCAGACCATTAATGGGGGAAGAGCATGGGCGGAAGTAAAAAAATCGTTCAGCCGGAATTGGAGAATTTGGACGGCATTGTTATGGAGTTGTGCAGACCGCCGTTTTATCAGATAAATTTTGACAGTGGGGTGAAAATGCCCTCGTTGCAGGCCTTGGGCGAATTTATGACCAGGCTGCGGGCGGTGTTTTTTCCGGGTTTTTATTCCGTCCCTTTTGCCTCTGAGGTTTCACAGCGTTACCACCTCTCGGCCAATCTGGACAGTATTTACAGGCTGTTGGCGCAGCAAATTGAGAGCGGGCACTGCATAAGCAACTCCGAAACCATGGATTGCGCTAAAAACGTAGTGGATTGCCACGCCCTTGCCGCCAAATTTATGGATAAACTCCCGCATATACGCGCCATGCTTGAAGGCGACGTGCAGGCCGCCTATGAAGGCGACCCGGCGGCCAAAAGCCCCGGCGAGACAATTTTTTGCTACCCGTCCATACAGGTAATGACCAACCACCGCATCGCGCACGAGCTGTACAAGCTTAATGTGCCGCTGATTCCGCGCATTATAAGCGAGATGGCCCACGCCGCCACCGGCATAGATATTCACCCCGGCGCGCAGATTGGCGACAACTTTTTCATAGATCACGGCACGGGCGTGGTGATAGGCGAGACATGCATTATAGGCAACGGCTGCCGCCTGTACCAGGGCGTTACTCTGGGCGCTCTCTCCTTTCCCAAGGAAGAAGACGGCACCCTTACCAAAGGGCTGGCCCGCCACCCGATATTGGAAGACGATGTGGTGGTGTACGCCGGAGCAACCATTTTGGGGCGCGTAACCATAGGCCGGGGCAGCATGATAGGCGGTAACGTATGGATAACGCGCGACGTCGCTGCCGGTTCCAAAGTGGTGCAGCAACGCTCCACCAGCGCTAAACCTGATGACAACATGGTTGGAAGGTGCTAATATTAAAAAATGGGGTTTTGCAAGCTTCCGCAAATAAAAGAAGGGCGCGGCCCCTGCGGGGGTGCGCCCTTTTAGCATCCCCAATAACTCCTTAAAGGAGGATGCATTTATGAGCACGATAACTCAAGGCATTGCATGGAATGACAATTTTAAATTGGGCAATGAGCAGATCGATTCGCAGCATAAAAAGCTGTTTGAGCTTTTAAGCGAGTTCATCACCGCATGTCTGGATGGTAGTGATGCGGAAAATATTCAAGAAACGCTTAATTTTCTGGTTGATTATACTGTGATACATTTTAATAGCGAGGAGGAGCTACAGCTACTATATAAATACCCTGACTATGAAAAACATAAACAGCTTCATGAAAATTTTAAGGTTACGGTCGGCGAGCTTATAGAAAAATTTAATGCAAAGGGCTCGTCAACTGAATTAAGCTTGAATGTGAGTAAAACTATAGTCAGATGGCTGGTAAGCCATATTATGCAAGAAGATAAAAAAATAGGCGAGCATATACGTAAAACTGCAAATAAATAAAATAAGTTCTCTTACTCCTGCTCTTTGAACAGCAGGGTGGAGAGGTAGCGCTCGGAGGTATCGCACACTATGGTCACGATGCGTTTGCCGCGGTTTTCCGGCAGTTTGCCCAGTTCCAGCGCGGCATATATGTTTGCGCCGGACGATATGCCGCCCATTATGCCTTCAAGCTTCATAAGCTCTTTGGCGGTTTCAATGGCTTTAAGACCAGGCACGGGCAGTATGTCGTCCAGCAGGCCGCGCTCAAGCAGTGGGGGCAGAAAATTTGCGCCAATGCCCTGAATAAGGTGCGGCCCCGGCTTGCCTTTGGTAATCATCGGCGATTCGGCCGGCTCAACGCCGTACACCTTTACGGTTTTGCTACATTCCTTAAGGTATCGCCCAATGCCGGTAACGGTGCCGCCTGTGCCTATGCCGCTCACAAAAATATCGACTTTGCTGCCGCATTGTTCCCACAGCTCAGGCCCAGTGCCTTTGTAGTGCGCTTTAACGTTGGCCTGGTTGGTGAACTGGTTCAGCAGTATGGCGCCTTTTTCTCGCGCTATGCGCTCGCATTCGGCATTGGCGGCGTTCATGCCGCCGGCTGCGGGGGTAAGCACAAGTTCGGCCCCCATGCCTTTAAGCAGGTTTTTGCGCTCATCGCTCATATTTTCCGGCATGACTATAATGAGTTTGTAGCCGCGTACCGCCGCCATGAAGGCAAGGCCTATGCCTGTATTGCCACTGGTGGACTCCACCAGGGTCTGCCCCTTGCCGGGGGTAAGCAGGCCCTTATTTTCGGCGTCTTCCACCATGCACTTGGCAATGCGGTCTTTTATGGACCCGCAAGGGTTGAAATACTCAAGCTTGACTATTATTTCCGCCAGGCAGTCGTGTTTTTGGGGCAGCGCGTCAAGGCGGATCATGGGCGTATCGCCGATCATGGCGGTCATTTTATGCTGAAATCTCATAGGGTATCGTCCTTTGAGGGAAGTTGCGCCAACTAACCTAATTAGTTATAAAACTAAATTTGCTTTGTCCAGTATTAGAAGGGCTCTGGTAACTGTCTTCATCCTCAGGATGCAAGGCAATATGGCTTAAAGGCCATGTGCTCATACATCACGCCGCGTTCCTGACATGTCTTTGCGCCGGACATTGGCAGCCGGAGCTAATCCGTTCAGTCAAAAAGCATATCTATAATTACTTTAGAATCAGATATGGTATTTATAATACTGCTTTTTTCATTTGGCGTGTGGGCGTTGCTGATTATGGTGGACCAACCCACGGCCGGAATGCCCACGGCGCGTAAAAAAGCCGCCACCGTTTGCCCGCCTATGCCAATTGGCTTTGCCTCTATATTGCGCAGTTTTTTCAGGCTGCGCGAAAGGCGTTGCACAACCGGCGCGTTAACGGCGGTAGGCGTTGGGGCGGTATCGGCAAACACCGTTTCAACACGCGCGGTGGCCTTGTACGGCTTTACGGCCTCGGCCACCAGCTCTTCCACTTTTTTAAACACGTCTTTAGGGTCTATTTGCGGCAGTATGCGGCAGTCAATGTAGAATATGTCCTGCCCCGGCACCGTATTTATATTCTCGACGTTGGCTTCCTTTTTGGAGGGCACAAAGGTGGACGTGGCCGGTTGGTACAAAGGGTCGGATTGTGGAAAGTGCTTGTACAATGCATCCAGAGCCAGCACGGCGGCGGACGAGGCCATAAGGCTGTTTATGCCTTCCTCCGGCGTGGAGGCATGGCACTGCTTGCCTGAGACAGTAATTTTAAGCCAGGAGCAGCTTTTTTCCGCCACTTCAACATGCTGGCCCAGGCTGTCGCCTATGTCCGGTATGAGCACCAGATCGTCTTTTTTTATCAAATCCGGCGCGGCCTTCAGCACGTGTTCCAGGCCATAGGCGCTGTGGGTTTCTTCATCGGCCACCATCAGCACGCCATAGTTTAAATCGGGTGTTACATTGTTGTCTTTAAGGGTTTTAAAGGCCAGCATCGAGGCGGCAATGGCCTGCTGATTGTCCTCAACCCCGCGCCCGATAATAATATCGCCATCTTGCTTCAACTCGAAGGGGTTGCTGTTCCACAGGCTTTTTTCACCCACTGGCACAACGTCCATATGGCCTATTACCCATAGGGTTACAGCGCTTTTTCCCGGAAGTTTGGCCGCTATGTTTGGCCGTGCGCCGCTGCTAACCCTGTTGTCTTTGGCGTTTATCTCAATAATTTCCGTTGCGCCCAGCTTTTGCATATATTGTTTAAGATACGCGGCCTTCCTGCTTTCGCCATCGCCGCCGTTTTCCGGCGCCATGGCCGGAATTGCGGTCATGCCCTTTTGCACATCAACTACAAATTCAGACTGGTTGCTTGCATATTCAAAAAGCTGTTCAAGCTTGGTCATGCTACTCTCCATTATACGCATCAGCTACAGGCTGAGCGCGCGGTCAAGGCGCCGCAAGGTTTCTTCGCGCCCGAGTTTTTCCATTACCTCTGACAAATCCGGCCCGCCCATTACACCCAGCAGGGCCACACGCAAAGCGGGCCCCACCTGTTTGAACTTGAGGCCGTTGTCGTTTACGTAAGCTTGCAAGGCCTCGTGCGCGCTTTCTTTGCCGAAGGCGGGCAAAGCCGCGAACAGCCCGCGCAGTTTTGCCACATGGCCTTTGCCTTCGTCCGTAAGGGCTTTAGTTACGGCTGCCGCGTCATACTCCAGTTGATCCGCAGGGGTGAGCACCAGTTTAAGCTGTGTGGCCATATCTACCAGGTTGGCGGCCCGGCTTTGAAAGAGCGGGGCGAATTTTTCAAGGGCATCGGCATCGGCCTGCATGCCTTGCTCGCGCACAAAGGGCAGCAGCAGCGCTGCCAGCCTGGCAGGAGTTATTTTATGCAGGTGCTGCGCGTTTACCCATTGTAGTTTTTCCGGGTCAAAACCGGCGGCCGAGCTGCTGAAGCTGGTTCCGTCAAAGGCCTGCGCCAGTTCTTCAATGCTGAATATTTCCTGATCGCCATGCGACCAGCTTAAACGGGCCAGATAGTTTACCAGAGCTTCAGGCAGCAAACCGTCTTTTTCATATTCGATAACGGCTTTAGCGCCATGGCGCTTTGACAGTTTCTGCCTGTCCGGCCCCAGAATCATCGGCACATGCCCGAAAATAGGCGTGCTCAGCCCAAGGGCCTGATAAATGAGAATCTGTTTGGGGGTGTTGTTTACATGGTCGTCGCCGCGCAGAACGTGGGTTATGTTCATGACGGCGTCATCCACCACCACGGCCATGTTGTAGGTAGGCGTGCCGTCGGAGCGGCGCAGCACCATATCGTCAAGCTCTTGCGCGTCAAAGGCTATGTGGCCTTTTACCATGTCTTCAAAGGCAATGCGGCCTTCCAGCGGCGCTTTAAGGCGCACCGCCCTGCCGGGGCCGGGCCCCAGATTTTTTTCGCGGCAGCGCCCGTTGTAACGCGGCTTGCCGCCCTGCGCTCGCGCCTCTTCGCGCATGGCTTCAACTTCTTCCGCCGAGCATTCGCACCAGTAAGCGTGGCCGCTTTCCAGCAGTTTATCCACATACTGGTTGTATATATCCAGCCTTTGCGTCTGATAGATGGGCTCGCCGTCCCAATCCAGCCCAAGCCACTTCATGGAGGCCAGTATGGAATCGGTATATTCCTGCTTGGAGCGCTCCACATCGGTATCTTCTATGCGCAACAGGAATTTACCGCCGAAGTGGCGGGCCAGCAGCCAGCAGAAAATAGCCGTGCGGGCTCCGCCTATGTGCAAATGGCCTGTTGGACTTGGTGCAAAACGGGTTACTATATTCAAGGCATGCTCCTAACAACTTAATTTGTTATTACTTACTTTACTTCAATAACGTCGGCCGTGGTGTTGGCGCGGGCGTCTGGGTCGTAGAGGGCCTCGGCGAAAACGCTGGGCAGGGTAAACTTGCCCTTGTTTATGGCCTTGATGCGGTAGATGAACACACGGTCTTGCGTGCCCAGGGAGGTGTAAGCAACCATGCGGTCTTCGCGGCGCTCGACGTGCACCAGTTCCATGGGTGTGCCGTTAAGGCCGGCTTCAGAGAGCATCTGCTGCACGTCGCGCATATGCGCGGCGTTGGGGTAGGCTGCGGGGCTGTCTATGCTCCAGGCCACTTCGCCCTCGTATTCATCTTCTTCGGATTCTTCGCCTTCTTCATACTCTTCGTCGTACTCTCCACCGTCTTCTTCGTCATATTCGGCGTGGCCGCTGCCCGAGGCTCCGCCGCCCACAATCTGGCCGCCCTTGCTTATAACCATTTCAAACCCGCCGGGTATGAGGGAGGTTATGGCAACGTTATCCAGCGCCTCAGTGCTGCTGGCCGTAAGCAGCACGTATACTTCATCGCCTTGGGCCAAATCTTCCAGAGCCTGCCCTTTGGCTGGGATGTAGCGCGTTTTTACCACCAGCTTTTTGGCTTGCGCGGGTTGCGGCTTGAGATCAAAGCCATCGGTGCTGATCTGCCAGTACAGGCCTTCGGCTCCGGCAAAGCGGAAGCTGGAGGCTTCGTTGCCCAGGGTAAGGCGTTTTACCAGCTCGCCCACGGCCTGCTCTTGCAGGGCCTTCTGATTGGCGTCAAGGGCGGTAAGCTCAAGGGCGGCCTTGTTTTCCATATTGGAGGCGGCGTAATCGGCAATGCCGCGCACTGCCTGTACCGCGCTGGGGGTTGTATAGGCGTTGGCCGCAATGTCGTTTATTACATATACCAGAGCCTTTTTACTTTCCAGATCGTTAAGGCGCTCTGGGAAATGGCGGGCTATAACGCTGAGCATGAGGCTGTTGTCCCACAGGCGGCAGAAAAACCAGCCGCTGTAGGGGTGGCTCTTGCCCGTCGGGTCTATAGCTTTCACGTCTTTGAGTATGTCGGCGGCTTCTTTGCTTTGCTGCATCATTTGATAGCAGGCGGCAAGCAGGGCGGCTGCCGGTTCCTGCCGCCAATTTTTAAGGTTGGTATCAAGGTTTTTAACCAGTTGCGGCAGCCCGGTGAAGGTTTGGCCTGAACGGGTGTAAACCCAGGCCGCGTAGCTTACGGTGCTCAAGGCATCATAGCTGCGCGGGGTGCTTTGCAGAAGCGAGAGAGTCTCTTGCTGGGCTGACCTGAAGAGATCATCCGGCACTTTGTACCCGGCCTCTTTGGCGCTCAAGAGGTAATCAAGCGCGTATGGAGTGAGGAAGGAATAGCCGCCGCGCTCATAGGGCCAGAGTGAGAAGCGGCCCGGCACTACCTGGCGCTCAAGCAGAGTGACCATGCCTTTTTCTATGGCTTGTTCCGAGCGCGCGCGTAATTGAGCAGGGGTAAGGCCGCGCGGCACGGGCAGGAGTTCCGGCGATTTGTTCAGCAGGGCGTAAGGGAAGGCCGCGCTGAGAATTTGCTCGGTACAACCGTGCGGGAAACGTGTGAGGAAGCCGGAAAGCCCGTCCAGCATGGGCAGGGGCAAGCCGGAGAGGCTGGCCTCGGTTTGCGCGTACTGCGGGTAGAGGCTGCGGCCAACAGGCACAACCTGATCCTTGCCTTTCACAAAACCGGCCTTAAAGCTGCTCATGCGTGGCGAGGCAGGGCGGACTGAAAGGGAAACAGGGCGTTTAACCACAATTTCCTGCCCGCCAAAAGCGGTTGTAGCGGTTACTTTTACTATGGATTCGCCAAGGCGCTGGGTGGCTTTAAGGCGGAAAACCGCCTTGCCCTCGCGCCCTTCATCCACATTTATGCTGTCCAAGGGCTTACGCACAAACTCCAGGCCTTCGTCCAATTCGACCTTTACATCTATTTTCAAGTCATTTCCGCTATCATCGACGTTGTTGGCAATGGCGGCGGTTACTTCAAACTCGTCTCCGGGGGCAACCGCCACCGGCAGATCGGGCGTGATTACAAGCGGGCCGCGCACAGTTACGCTGCGAGAGCTTTCGCCAACGCCGGAGGCTCCGGCGGCAACGGCCATTATGCGCAAAGCGCCGTTAAAGTAGGCGGGCACCTCCCATTCCAGCGTGGCGCCGCTTGGGCCAACGTCCACCAGGCCGGACCAGTAAACTACCGATGGCTCTGATTTACGGCGGAAGGGGTTAAGGCGCGAGGCCATGGAGGCGGCCATTTCATAGTCGCCGCCAAAGGCGGATGGATTCATAAGATAGAATTCCGGCATCAGCAGATCCCAGTTTTGCATGGTGGAAACGCTGAGCGGGTTTTGCTTCAGAAAGTAGGTAAGAGGCGACGGGGTTTTGTAGCTCGTAAGCTGTAAAATGCCTTCGCTTACGGCGTATACTATGGCTTTGCCTGGTTTTTCGGCCGTAACGCGCATGTTAAGAGTATCGCCGGGGCGCACCAGCGCCGGGGCATCAAGTGTTACTTTAAGATCGCGCTTTTCTATATTGGCTATGAAAGGCGCAATGGCATAGGTGTAAGGCGTGCTGTGCACGGCGTCGGAATGAATATCGCGCACCATGGATACACTGACAAAGCCGCGCCCTTCAAACCCGGCCGGAACCGGCAGGTTTTGCACTGAGTCGCTGGTGGTTGCCGTAAACCAATGGTGGCTGAGAACCTTGTCGCTTTCAAGAGTGATGAGGCCAGAACCGGCATAAGGCGCGCTGATGAATACTTGCATATTCTCCCCGCCGTTGTACTCGGTTTTGTCCAGATGCACACGCAAGGTGGCGTCACGCTCCAGGCCGAAGCGGCGCTGGCTGCCGCCTGCCACTACATAGCCAAGGTTGCAGCGGGTAAGGCCGCCGCCATCCAGCAGGCTTACTTCAAATTCGCCGGTAGTGCCGGTGGGCAGGGGGATGTGCAGGCCGCTTTTGCCCACGCTTACACTGCGCTTCATTACGGGCTTGAGCTTGCGCACCTTGTCGTAACGGTAGCGGCCGGAGTTGTCGCGCACCAGTGAGGCCACGTACTCAACTTCGTCAATAACCAGTTCCAGCCCGTTAAGCTCGGTTTGGGCCAGAGTGTTGTCTATGGCTATAAAGGATACGTCGGCTCTGGAGTTAACAGCAACAAAGTTCAATTTCGCGCTGCTCTTCCAGCCCACGATTGTTTTGTGCGGAGAAACCAGCACGGAAGAGGAGGATGTAACCCCGCGCCCGCCTCCGGTTTCAAAGGCCTGCGCCTGCAAGGTAAGGCGGTAGGTGCCGCTGTTGTAACGCTCCATGCCCAAGGGGAATTCGGCCTCGCCTTTTTCGTCGGTAGTGGCGGTGCCGAGTTGGTTTTCATAATACTGAGCGTTGTTGCCGGGGTCGAAGAAGCGATAGTCGCTGTACTGACTGAAGGACATGCGCGTGGGGTTGAGGGTGACGGAGGCCTCCACCCGGTTATCCACCGCTGCAGTACCGTACAGGTTTTCCACCTGCACCAGGCCGCGCAGATCTTGCGGCAGCACCCAGCCCTTGCGCATTTGCGCCGCTGTTACGTTTTTAAAACTGGTTATTACTTTAAGGTTGTCCGGCTGGAATTCTTCCAGTTGCACCTGGGCTGAGCCCAAGTGGCGTTTATCCAGGTAAATGTCCAGGTTATAGCGCCCGGTGGGGTCGGTCTCCTGCGTGGGTATGGTTATGGCAAGCAGGCCGGTTTCATCTTGCGTATGTTTTTTTTCGTAAACCTTTGTGCCGCGCGGGTTGGTGAGTACGGCGTTTACCGGCAGGCCCTTGAGCTTGGCGGAATCCCAACTTGTGGATTTAAGCAGTGCGCCAAAGCGCAATTCCTCACCTGGCTTGAAAATGCCGCGCTCGCTAAATACAAAGGCGCTTATGCCGCCCGCCTCAACCATGCGCCCCTGAGTTTCTGGGAACTGCGAGGTGGAGACCATGCGGGTATGGTCGTCAATGGGCATATAGGTAAAGTCGCTGCCTTTTCTGGCAACAATGGCGACCGGGCGTTTTTCACGGCCAAAGCCTGAAAGGGAGGGTATTTTGACCGCCCCTTCGGCATTGGTTCTGCCTGAGAATACGGGCAGACCGTTACGCCCCATGACTTCAACCATAACATCGGCAATGGGGCCGCCGCCCGCAAAGGAGCTTACAAAAACAGTGCGCTCGCCAGTGGAGGCCTGTTTTATGTTCAGGCCCAGATCGGTGAGCAGAAGGAAGCGGGTATCGCTGTTTTTATGCGATTTGCCCATGTACCCTTCAAGGTTGATCAGGAAAATGCCTTTGCCGTTGTTTCTGAGCAGGGGCGTCAGATCAAGGGCGTGGTAGTCCGGCTCGTTACCGGCTGTATGCGCAGGTTTGTACGAGAGTGCAAGCTGCTCGCTAAGATCCAGCATTTCCACACGGCTTTCCCAGTTAAACTCGGGGTTGGCGAGCACGCCGTCGGTTTGGGTGATAAGCAGGCTCACATACTCAGGGCGCACGCGAGATACGTTTACGTTAACCTTATCCAGCGCGCGGGAGAATAGCGCCAGTTTTTTGGAGCCGTTAAGGCTGAGTATGTTGCCCTGCTGCATAATGCGCAGTTCCGGCTCCATGCGGGGCACTGAGAGTATGCGGTCAAAGCCGGAGAGGCTGTAAGGGGTTACGCTGGCCGAACCGCCGGGGTTTTGCAGATAAAAATAGCCTGGAGCCGCCGAATAGGTAAAAGAAACCACGGTGCTGTACTCATCCGGCGTATATATGGGCGTAAGCTCAAGGCCATTGAGCCCGCGCCCGGCCAAGGCGTCACGCACTACCTTGGAAGACGGGGTGTAGTTGGTCCAGGTGCTGGCACGTTTGTTCTTTTGGTCGTCATTGTTGGCATAAGTGGGCAACACAACGGCTTTGGTGCTTTTATAAACATCCTGCACTTTTACGGGGCGAGTGAACTCCAGCGCCAGCACCTGGCGGCTGATCAGGTCGTCGTCGGTGCTTACAAAGTTCTGCACGCCGGAGAGGCTGACAAATACGTCCACCCCCGGCACATTTACGCCGGAACTGGTAACTTTGCTTGTCATGTCGCTGGCCCCCGTGCGTTTGATGCCGCTTTGCAGATGCAGGCGCACAGGCGAGGTGGTGTCTGGCAATTTAGTAACATTAATATTGATGACAACGCTGCGCCCGTCTTGGGCGAAAATAAGCTCGGGGCTGCCCAACTGCATGTTGCCCAGCGCCTCGGTACGCATGTTTTGGGTAAAACTTTCCTTGTCAAAGGCGTAAGGCGATTTCACCTGCCCGCTTATTATGCATTTACGCGGGTCTTGCGGGTCCACGTTAAAAGTCCAGGAATTTATCGAAAGCTCAAAGGGGGCAGTGCTGAAGACCGCATCATACTTGGACAGGGTCACCTTGTCGCCAAGCTTGCCTGGCACGGAAAAAGCGTACTTCTGGCCGGGTTTGAGCTGATCCTGGTTAAAATCAAAGGTTGCGGTGTAGCGGGCGTCTTCTTCCTTAAAGCTCCACTCGCCTTCAAGGGAGGGGCTTGAGGACCAGCCGGATTTGTCCGGATCCAGAAAATCCCAGTTGTTTTTGCACTGCGTGATGCCGTCTTTGCCGTAATATTCGCGGCAGGCGTTATCGTCCACGCGCAGGGTTATTTTGGCGGCCGCCCGCGTGGTATCGTCTTTGGTGTAACTGCGCAGGTTGTATTCAACCTTGGCGAAAAGGCGCGGGTCTTTGGGTTTTGCCGCATCATCGCGCAAAAGCTGCGCGGCCGGCTCGCTATCCGTCTTTATAACACGCTGCTCCTCAAGGTAAACCTGCACGCGCCAGCCGATTACAAGACCTGCTATTAAGATAAGGCCAAGGGCAGGCGCGGCGAAGGGTTTATTCATCAAGCTTTTCAGCCTGGCGAGCAGGGCGGGCTTGGTGGGCTTTTCGGTAGTGGGTTGCGAATTGTTATTTTGGTCGCTCATTGAGGACTCCCGCATAGTTTTTGATATAAGGGCAGGTAACTGATAAAATAAATCGCAATCTATCAGCAGGCGTTTGGCCGGTCAACCTTGGCCCCAAGTACTACCTTTTGGGGCAACTTACAGTCAAAGTCAAAGCCAGCGCCAGGTTGAGGGTTTTACGCAATTTTGGCATTGCCGTAAACAGGGCTTGCAGTACTATAATTATATTGATAAAAAGCTACACTTATAAAAATGCCGGAATAAAACTCATATTTCTTTTTACCACGCTTGACATACTCGCGGCACTGGATTAAGTAACACTGCTTTGTTGATTTTAGCGGCAATAAAGGGTTTTTGAGTTGCCAACACCCTGTTGCATGTCGCCTTTGTCGCAGCCCGCCTGAATAATACAGGCGAGTAGCGGTTTTTATTCCGTTTTTAAAAGCCTTAAAAATTATAGCGGAGGAGCTTGAATGCCCACCATCAACCAGTTGATTCGCCATGAGCGTAAAGCGTTGGAAAAACGCAAAAAAACCCCGGCTCTCCAAGCCTGCCCCCAGCGCCGCGGCGTGTGCACCCGCGTGTACACCACCTCCCCCAAAAAGCCTAACTCGGCTTTGCGTAAAGTGGCCCGCGTGCGCCTTAGCAACGGTATGGAAGTAAGCGCCTATATTCCGGGCGAAGGCCATAACCTGCAGGAACACTCCGTGGTAATGATCCGCGGCGGCCGCGTAAAAGACCTTCCCGGCGTGCGCTACCACATAGTGCGTGGTACCTTGGATACCTCCGGCGTTGCCGATCGCCGCAAGAGCCGCTCCAAGTACGGCGCCAAGCGCCCCAAATAGGCATATTATTGTAAAATTTTGCCGGGCGCGCGGTATTGCCGCGCGCCCAAGGCTGTTCTGACGCCGCTTTTTGCCGGTGCCTGTCACCGGCGCAGCCGGAGCGGCGTCTTAATTATTAATAAAGCAGGAGTGTCCAATGCCCCGCAAAGGTCCAATACCGAAGAGGGAAGTTCTCCCGGATCCGGTGTTTAACAGTCGTTTGGCTGCCCGTTTTATCAACCGTCTTATGTACGATGGTAAGAAAGGCATTGCCGAGAAAATTTTCTATTCCGCCGTTCAGCAGCTTGCTGAAAAAACCAGCGAAGAGCCTATCAAGGCTTTTGAAAAGGCCATTGATAACGTCAAGCCTTTTATGGAAGTAAAATCCCGCCGTGTTGGCGGCGCCACTTACCAGGTGCCCATGGATGTTCGCCCAGACAGGCAAGTGTCGCTGGCTTTGCGCTGGCTGATCAACTATGCCCGTGCCCGCGGTGAAAAAGGCATGGTAAACAAACTGTCCGCCGAACTGGTGGATGCTTATAACAACCGCGGTGGCGCTGTGAAAAAGCGTGAAGATACCCACCGCATGGCCGACGCCAACAAGGCGTTCGCCCATTACCGCTGGTAGTTCAGGAGTTTATAGTGTCCAGAACAACACCTCTCAAAGACCAGCGTAACTTTGGCATTATGGCGCATATTGACGCCGGCAAGACTACCACCACCGAGCGTATACTTTATTACACCGGCGTTTCCCATAAACTGGGCGAAACCCACGACGGCCAGGCCACCATGGACTGGATGGAGCAAGAGCAAGAGCGCGGCATCACCATCACCTCCGCCGCCACCACCTGCTACTGGCGCGACCACCAACTGAACATCATCGACACGCCGGGCCACGTGGACTTCACCATGGAAGTGGAACGCTCCCTGCGCGTGCTTGACGGCGCCGTGGCCGTGTTTGACGCCGTGGCCGGGGTTGAGCCCCAGTCTGAAACCGTGTGGCGCCAGGCCGACCGCTACGGCGTGCCCCGCGTTTGTTTCGTGAACAAGATGGACCGCATCGGCGCCAACTTCTTCCGCTGCGTGGACATGATCCGCGACCGACTGAAGGCCAAGCCCGTGATTCTGCAGATTCCCATCGGCAATGAAGACCTGTTCGAAGGCGTGGTAGACCTTATTGAAGGCAAAGCCATTACCTTTGACAAGCAGAACAAGGGCGCCGAACCCGTGTACGGTGAAGTGCCGGCCGCACTGCAAAAACAGTTCGACGAAATGCGCGCCGCCATGCTTGACGCCGTGGCTGAGGAAGACGAAGTCCTTCTGGAAAAGTACCTCGGTGGCGAAGAGCTCACCACTGATGAAATCCGCACCTGCGTGCGCAAGGCCACCTTGGCCCGCAACGTAACCCCGGTTCTGTGCGGTTCGGCCTTCCGCAACATCGGCGTGCAGCCCATG
>JAVBON010000045.1:0-18763 GCA_031550525.1 Desulfovibrionaceae bacterium | reverse complement strand
CTTTGCCCTCTCCCCCGGACCCCCTCTCCCACCAGGGGCCAGCGGGCCCCTGGACCCGCGAAGGGTTCATATTGCTAGGTTGTGCGGGGGCGGAGGTTGTGCCTGTAAATTTAGTATGCTGAAGATACTTGAAATGACTGTGCTGCAACCTATTGTGGTACAGTCTTTTACAAAAATGTATTTTTTATGGCGCATATGGTAAATTGTTTGTAGAGCTAAAATAGCAGCACAAGGTAACTTACCCTTAACTCCTATAATAACTAATTAAAAAGGTTAGGAGGATGGGGATGGGAGAGCTCGAGAGGGAAGGGGAAGGAAGCCCTTTCCAAAGGGTTCCTTCCCCTTCCCTCTCGATTTCTTACAGCGCGCCGCAGGCGCATCCATAAACTATGTCAGAGCAAATACGGTATGAAACTAACGAGTTGAGGCTGTTGTTCGAGGTGACGCAGGCGCTGGAGGGCGCCACGGACATTTCGGACCACTTGGACACGGCCTTGGAGCTAATGGCGCGTTACACGGGCATGATGCACGGCACGGTAACGCTGCTGGAGCCAAACGGCACTGATATTGTGGTGGAGGCGGCGTACGGGCTGAAAAAGTCGGAGCAGCAGCGGGGCAAGTACAAGCTGGGCGAGGGCGTGACGGGCAAGGTAATAGAGACGGGCAAGCCCATGGTGGTGCCCAAGGTATCTGAAGAGCCGCTGTTTCTGAACCGCACTGGCGTGAGGGATTTGAGCAAGGAAGAGATTTCTTTTATCTGCGTGCCTATTATGGTGGGCAACAAGGTGGTGGGCGCGCTTTCGGCAGACAGACTGTTTGCCGATTCTGTGCGTTTTGAGGAAGATACGCGGCTGTTGCAGGTGCTGGCCTCGCTCATAGCACGGGCGGTGCAGGTGCGGCTGGAGTTTAACACCATGCATTCGGCAGTGGTGGAAGAAAACCGCAGGTTGCAGCAAATAGTGCGCGGCAAATTCAATGCGGAAAATATTGTAACGGTCTCTGCGGCCATGCGCTCGGTGTTGGAAGAGTTGGCGCATGTATCCGGCTCAAACGCCACGGTGCTCTTGCGCGGCGAGAGCGGCACGGGCAAGGAGCTGGCGGCCAGCATAATACATGCAAATAGCCCGAGGGCCGGGCGCCCTTTTATAAAGGTAAACTGCGCGGCCCTGCCGGAAAGTCTGGTGGAAAGCGAGCTGTTCGGCTACGAGCGCGGGGCTTTTACCGGCGCAGTGGGCAGCCGCAAGGGCCGCTTTGAAATGGCCCACGGCGGCACGCTGTTTTTGGACGAAGTGGGCGACATGACCCCCCTGACGCAGGCCAAACTGCTGCGGGCCATTCAGGAGAGGGAGTTCGAACGTGTGGGCGGCAGCGAAAGCATACGGGTGGACGTACGCCTCATAGCCGCCACCAACCGTGATCTTGAAGCGATGGTAAACGCCGGAAGCTTCAGGCAGGATCTATATTACAGACTTTCGGTTTTTCCGGTAATTTTGCCGCCTCTACGCGAGCGGCGTGAAGATATTATGTCGCTGGTGACACACTTTGTGGAAAAAACCGGCGCGGCCAACAACCGCAAGATATTGCGCATAACCACTCCGGCCGTAAACATGCTCACGCGCCACTCGTGGCCGGGCAATATACGCGAGTTGGAAAACGTCATAGAGCGCGCGGTTATTTTAAGCGGGGTGGAGGGCATAATAGACGCGCACCACCTGCCCGCCTGGATGCAAAACCAAGAGCGGCAAAGCGCTTTCATACCATCCGGCGGTAAGTTGGAAGACGCCGTGGCCGCGTTGGAAAAACGCCTGCTAAGCGACACGCTGGAGGGCACGGGCGGCAACATGTGTAAGGCAGCCGAGCAATTGGGCATAACCGAGCGCATTATGGGCCTGCGCATGAAAAAATACGGCCTTGACTACAGGTCTTTCAGAAAATTTGAGTCTATGGGGAAAGGGTAAAAAGGCATAGTTGAACAAATAATAAAAGAGGTGGAAACTTCCGTAAAAGTTTCCACCTTAATTCATCTCTCACCCCTACTTTGCGCACCCTTGCGGGGTCCAGGGGGTTCAACCCCCTGGCGGGGTCTGGTGTGGCTCGTTTTGACAAAGCACAACAATTTAGCACCGATAAGCATAAGGCAAGCAATACCTGTTGGCGATGCTCTTTCGCGCCCCAGGTCTGATAAATCCGGCTTCATCCTTTATGTTTTTGAATGGTCTGAACCACCACTACACCGGCCAGCTTTCCAGCCGCCAGGCGCTATCCCAGAACATCCATTCCATACGCGTGCAATTAACGAAAATTTTAGTCATATTTTCGCGTTGAGCCGCTCCCACAAGCGCGGCGTGTGCATCGCAAATATCTATGCACTTCATTACGGCTGCGGAATAGGCCTCGCCGCCGTAGGTATCAATCCAGTCTTGATACTGGTTGTTTATACTTTTGTCTTGGTGGGCCAAAATATAGTCCCCAACCTCCTTGTACACCCAAAAGCAGGGCAAAATCCCTGCCATGGCGTCTTCCAGGCTGGGGCCGGCCAACTGCCGGTTTACGTAAGCGGTATACAAAAGGCAGCCTGGCGCTGGTTCAAGATGTTCAAGTTGCTTTGCAGGGCCAAAAAAGCTTTGGTGCAAAACCCGCTCAACCTCCATGGTATCTTTGGCAAACCCCAAAAAGGCCTCGGATTCGTCAAGACTGTCCAGTTTCGCGGCTATACCGGCCAGCGCCCGGCCAAACTCGGCCAGATACAAAGCATCTTGCTGTATGTAAAAAATAAACTTGTCGCGGGCCAGAGTGCCGTCCATAAGGCTTGTTAAAAAGGGATGTTCCAAAATCTTGTTGTATATGGGGGTGGCGGCCACCCAGGCGCTTTCGCTCCACTTCATAAAAAAATCCTTTATCTTTAGTTGTGCATGGCATGCCTGCTACTCCCTGTAGCAGAGGCATAACCAATAAAAAATTTTAACGAAAAATACCTGCTCTAATCATCTTCCGGCTCAAACCAGTCAAACTCCATATCCTTAACCACATCCGGGTGCAAGGAGCCTTTAACGGGGCAGCTTGCGGCGGCGCGTTGCAAGGATATTTTGTCTTTTTCCGTAAGGCCGCGGTCGGGAATGCGCATAACAATATGTATGCGCCCTATGCGCGAGGGCCTGCCATTGTGCATTTGCTTGGTGGCCTCAAAGTGCGCGCCCGATATGTCCAGCCCGTGAGCCTGGGCGTACTGGCACATTACCAGCAGCGAGCACGCGGCGAGACCAGCGGCCACAAAATCCGTGGGCGAAATCTCGCTTTTGGCCGCTTCGCCAACCGGCACGCCGGTGTGAAAGGCCGGCGAGCCATCAGGCATAAAGCCTTCCACATGCATATTTCCTGTGTATTTACCTGTAAAACTTGCCATATTTAATCCTATAGGCTTTAAACTATTAGTTCGGCCTCGCTGCCGCGCGGACCTCTATGCCTTTCTCGCCTTACCACCCGCTGCCGCCGCCACCGCCGGAGCCGCCGCCGGATGAGCCCCCGCCGCCGGAGCCTGAGCCGCGTGAGCCGGACGAGCCGGAACCGCTGCCGCCGCTGGAGGCGGACCTGGAGGCTGAGGAAGAGGAGGCATGGCCGCGAAAGCTTGAGACCCCGCTCCAGGAGAAATCCTTAAAGTTCTGCGGCTCCGCGCCTGTTTTATCCAGATAGCGCGAGAAAGCGCCAGCCCAAGTTTTGCCTATTCCAAGGGCCAGAGCAAAGGGCAGCAGGCGCTCAAAACGCTCCACGTTATCCAAAGGCGGGTAAAGGGCCTCGTAACGCTTTTCTTCCGCCGTGGCCATATAGAGGATAAGCCCTTTGGCCATGGCCAGCCGTTGCAGGCCCAACGCCGTGCGCCTGGGCGCGAGCAGGTAAAAACCAAAGGGCATAACCGCGCATAAACCAAGCGCGCTGGTGAAGCCTTCGGGCAAATCCGGCTGAAGTAAAAGCTCGGGCAGCATGAACACCAGCAATATGCCCACGGCATACCAAAACGGCACGGTAAAAATCAGCAGGGGGAGGCGCGCAAGCAAACCGGCAAAGCCTGACATGCCCACAAGCAGCCTTCTGGTGAAAAAAACTAAAAAACCAATAAAAGGCACAAAGAAAAGTATGCCGAAAGTCGCGCCAATTATTTCCATGGCCGGAAAAAGCATGGCCCCGATAAAAGGCGTGAGCAGCAAAAAAAGGCTGCCTTTTACCGTGGCTGAGGCGCAGGATGTAAACAGGGCCTGGCGTTGTTTTACCGCCCGGGCCTCAAGGTACTCCCGCGCCTTGCGCACGTCCTCTTGCCGTGACCTGCCAAGGGTGAGAGCGGCGGAGCCGCTGGCGAACAGCAGCTTTATAGTATGACGCTCCACCAGTAAAAAATTGCCGTCTTTTTCCCGCGTATCCAGATACTCCGGCCAACGGCCTTCGCCAGGCCGCATCAATACGGCTTGGCGGCCTTTGGCCTTGCCCAGCAAGAGCTTGCCCCGGCTGACCATATTCAGCAAATCCGCCGCAAAAGCGTCGGAATCATAATATTTTTTCAGCACATAACGCAACTCGCCAGGCATTAGCCCGGCAGGAGGCTCGAATAAAGGCACAACCACGGGCATTTTCCCTTCCGGCCGCAGTCTGCGCCATTGCCAAGCAAAGAACAACAGCATGCAGAAGGGGCCCGCGAAAAGCGGCAAGGTGGAGGCGGAAGGCACAACCGCGCGGTAAAGCTTGCGGTATTCCTCAGGCTCCGGGGCCAAGGCCAATATGCTTCTATCCCAGGTATACACCACGGTAAGGCCTTGATGCCTGCGCAGCGGGGAGGTGGTGTATACGGAATTGCCGCTGGACTCGGCATTTTGCGCCAGCTCGCCCGCATAACCCGTGTAAAACTCAACGCTCCTGAAAGGCCCGTCAGCGGGTTTGCCTTCCGCGCCCGGCAAAAATAGGCGGAACGAGGCTGAATCCATGGGAAAATCCCATCCATTGCCGGTTACATTCCAATAAAGCTCGTCCCAACCATCAAAGCGGCTGAAATGGTTGCGGATTTCATATATGATCGTGTAGGTATAACAACCTGGAGGCAGCATGTAATCAGAACTGCCTATGCGTATTGAAAGCATATCGCCATTATTGCTCAGGCTGTATGGTTCCGGCTGCCCGTCGCGCAGCACGCCGCGCACGGTATAATGCAGCCGGTAGTTGCGGGCGTCCGGCCGGCTCCAAGCCAACGGCAAGTAGCGTATAATGCCGCGCTTTATGGATTCGCCCCCGGCTTGCACTGTAATGGCTTCGCTTACCAGCATGGAGCCGTCTGCCTCAAAAGTGGCGGTAACGTCAAAACGCGATATTTTTTCTTCCGCCACAGCCATTGAGGAAAAAAGCAACAGCAGAAAAATCGTAAAAAAATATTGGAAAAGTTTGCGCGGCATACTGGCCCTGATAACGGAAAAAGTGTTTGCCCAACGGTACGGGCGCAGTGACTATAATTACACTACCCACACCGCGCAAGCGAACTTTGGAAGCTATTTCATAACCATGCGGCGGCTTGTGGCATAGCCTCAGCATTTATATATAATATGTTGAAAATAAAAAATATTTTTATGCGTAAAATTAAGTTTACACTTTATGGTAAATTGTTGTTGCCAGTTAAATTTTGCTGTGATAAATTTCACATTATACAATGACATTGTATTTATTTCGTTACAACAAATTTACATTTTTCAAGCTTATTACCGTTAGACGGCCAGTATATATTGCTTGTTCTACCTTACCTTTGGCGCTGTTGCCGCCATACTTAAGGCCCTGTTCGTCCAGGGCCTTTTGCTTTACCTGCTCCATACTCCGGCCATGGCTCCAGTGCCGCCCAAAAAACGGCAAGCGCCAGATCCCCATCGCGCCGCTGGTCAAACTTAACCCGTCGTTTACCAAACCAGCGTATTGCTCGTGCGGCGCAAATGATGCTTGCTACGCATACCGTGCAATAAACTTTAATATAATTAAAATAGCATGTTACAGATTATAATATTATAGTCTTGAAAAAACGACTATTGTTTTCATCACATAAACCCGATAATAGAGGCAAACCAATTTGTCATGCGGGAAAAAATGGGCCAGCATGACAATTTCGTATTAAATTTCCGTAAGATATACGAATATTTTATTAAGCCTATCTCAAATGCCTTCTCTGGAGCAAACATGAAACTGCAAACCAAACTGCTGTGCATAACCATATTGCCAATGATCGTGCTGCTTGTTGCGCTTTTGCTCATCAGTCAGACCAGCCAGCGTTCCGCCGCCATGCACAGCGCGATGTCCAACGCGGAGAATACCTTGCGGCAGGAGGCCCTGCCCTTTTTAACCATGCTCAACCGCGGCTACAACATTAGCACGCTGCTGGCCGAAACCTCCGCCAGTGTACAGCAGCAGGGCATACCGGCCCGAGGCCTGCTGGTAGAAATGGTAAGGGGCATACAAAAACAAAATTCTGATTTTTTGGGCACATGGCTCATGTTTGAGCCCAATAACCTGGACGGCCTTGATGAAATGTTCGTGCCGGAAAAAATTGAGGCCGCAGCCGACAGCAAAGACGCCCTGCAAGAAAAAATGCTTGAACTGTACGGCCCGCATGCTGACTATGCGCCCGGCGAGGTAGCCTCTAGCGGCGGCGATTTCAGCAGCTACTGGGTAACCGGCGAAAATGGCGAAATTGAAGCCAGCCCGTCCGGCACTTCGGAATATACCGACGCTTATTATGCTCTGCCCAAACAGACGCGTAAGGTCGCCTTCCCAGAAATATACATGGAGAAAGACGAGCATGTGCTGGTCAGCACCATCTCAGCGCCTGTTCTTGTAAATGGAAAAGTGCTGGGCGTTGCCGGTGTCGATATGAGTCTGGTCTCGCTGCAGGAGAGAGTAAGCAAAATACGGCCAATGGGCGATGGGTTTATTACCGTTGTTTCGCAAGAAGGGCTTATTCTTGCGTCTTATGATCCCACTCTGGTGGGCGAAGATATTTCAAATTTGTTTCCAAAGGCTGTAAAGCAAGCTGTTATTGAAAAAAAGAAATATGATTATATCGCTCCGGTAAAAAGCAGCAAAGAAGAATTCGTGCACCTTTCGCTCCCTCTTGCATATGGCGACGGCAGTGTGGCCTGGAGCTTTATAATAAGCCTGCCTTACGCCAAAGTAATGCATGACGCCAATATGGACACCATAAAGCAGTTGGGCATAGCCCTGCTTGGCATAGCCATAGTCTTGGCGCTTATTGTCGTGCTTATCAGCCGTTTGAGCAAAGATATACGTTCCGGAGTATCATTTGCCGAAAACATCGCCGCCGGTAAGCTGGATAGCGAGTACACACTTAACCGTAAAGATGAAATAGGCCAGTTGGCTGAAGCTTTGCGCAAAATGACCGCCTGGATGCGTAAAACCCTCGCCGAATCAAACCAGTTGGCTGAAGAAAGCGCTCAGGCCCGTCAAAAAACTGAATCCGCCCTTGCCGTTATAGAAGAAAAGGCCAAGGAAGATGAGGCCAAAAATACGACAATGAACTCGCTGGCAGGGCAAATAGACGCCATTGCCCAAGAATTGGCCAAAGAAACCGCCAACTTGGCCCGCCAAATTGAAAAGGCCGAAAGCGGCGCCTCAAGCACCATGAGCCAGTCTTTAAAAAATAAAGAAGCCGTGGGCATATTGGAAGACGCCACCAGCCATATGCACCACCAGGTAAACGAGGCCGTAGCCCGTACCGATGCCGCCAAAATACAGGCCGCGCAAAGCAGAAAAGTGCTTGATTCCGTCAACTCCTCCATCCAAAAAGTCGCCGACAGCAGCCAAACCCTTAAAGGCACACTGCAGGAACTGAGCGCTAAATCCGATGGCATCAGAAACATAATGACTGTTATTCTTGAAGTGGCGGACCAAACCAACCTGCTGGCCCTTAACGCGGCCATTGAGGCGGCCAGAGCCGGAGACGCCGGACGCGGCTTTGCCGTTGTGGCCGACGAGGTGCGCAAACTTGCCGAAAAAACCATGCAGTCAATACAGCAGGTGGAGCAGGTAACGGGTGCCATTCAGCAGGCCACCAACGAATCCATTGCGGCCATGGAAACATCCATGCGCGAAGTGGATGAAAGCGCGAAAAAATCGGTGGAATCCAAAGAAGCGCTGAACAAAATTGTGGAGCTTGTGGAGCAAAGCGCGGCTGAAGTTAAAAAAATAAGCCAGGTCGGCGACCAGCAGGTAGAGGCCAATAACGCCATTGCGGAGGCCACCGGCTCGGTGGAGGCCATAGCCGTTACCACTACCGACGAAATGCAGGCTGCGGCCAGAGCCATTGAAGAAATGGGCAAGGTCATGCATCAGTTGGGCGAGGCCACGCGCGCCCTGCGTAATATTTAAATTTAAATCAAATATGAAATGACTTCCAGAAGAGTCGTGCTTTGCCGGGGCGTCCCCCGTGCACAGCGCGGCTCTTCTATTTTGCCTGCCCGCCAAGTTTAACGCGGCCGGGGTAAAAAACAATCCGCATTTTATTTAATAATTATCTGTTCAGGTTACACCTTTTCGGGCTAAAATTCATTTCATAATTATCATTTTTGTTCTATGGCAAAAAAAGATTGGTAAGCCCAAAGCGCCTTGCGGGCAGACATGCGCAAGCTTAATCACGCGCCAAACATACACGGGCTTCAGCGCGCCGCGCCCGCCCTGCCTGAGCAGGCGCGGTTTGCGCGCGGCAAAAAGACAATAATCAGTTATTTTTAAGATGAATAGGCAAGACAAAAAAGGAGCACCATATGGCAAGCTTTGTAAATGCTAACGACGTAATAGCCGCTGCGGTGGAAATAGAGCGCCGGGGCCACAAATTTTACAAAAACGTGGCCGCCAAAAGCACCGGCGCGCAAGCAAAAGAATTTTTTGAGTATATGGCGGGAGAAGAGCTTAAGCATGAGAAAATATTTTCTCTTATGCTCGGGCGCATAGGCGGGGTTGATTTGCCGGCGGATGCCGACGATGCCGAATATCTGGAGTATGTAAAAGCCTCTTTAGATACCCACTTGCTCTTTGTGCAAGAAAACCCAGATTTATCCGAGCCTTACGGCCTTGCCATACAATTTGAAAAAGACACAATTTTTTACTTCATGGCTATGCTGAGTTTGGTGCCGGAAAGTGAAAAAAAATATGTAAAAGACTGCATAGATGAAGAAAAAAAGCATATTCTGCTGCTCAGTAAAAAAAGAAATACGTTGTAGGCAGGCAGACGCAAACCGAATACACCCTGCCCTGCTCAAAAGCGCGTATTGCCAGCGGCCTTGCGCCCGTTAAAATTGCCTGTTGCCCGGCAAGCTCAGCCTGGCCAGGTATGGGGCGGAACCGGTTATGGCAAATACGCGCCCGCTTGCCGCCCTTTACCAAGGGGGCAAGCGCATTTCCAGTCAAGGGTGGTGTTTTTGCCCGCATTTGATTGACTATTGGGCTATAATACGGCTATTAATAGGCTTATTATGCTTCATGCCGAACTTGAAGCAGGAGGGAGACAGCCTCGCAAAAAACCGCTGCCACCAAAGGTTTTTTGCCCAGCAAGGCAGTCTTTCAAGTTTTCCAGGCGCCAACGGGCCATATTGCACGGATGCCGGTTTTATGCCGCCCATAAAGAACTCACATGGGCCTGAACCCGATACTTTCCGCGCAACGCAAGTTTTTTTGCGCCTGGTATTTTTTCATGCCGGCTATACGTTAGCCGCACTTTGAAAGGATGGGCCATGAAAAAACGGACTAGCACGTACAAGACCACATTTGCAGCCCTTGGCATTTTTATGCTGGTGGTTCTGTTGGGTGGCGCCCTAAGCGCCGCGACCAATCAGGAAGCCAAGCCCGGCAAGAGCATAAGCAACGCCGCCAGGGCCGATATTGTAACTGTGGACAGGCTTGATGCCGGTTTTGACAAAAGAGAAAAACCGCAAGTCACCTTTTTGCATGACCAGCACATTACCGCCCTGGGCGAAAAGGGCAAAGACTGCTCCACCTGCCACGGTGTGACGGATCGCGGCTACTACGACTTTGTATACAAAGATTCAAAAGGCAAAACCGGTTCCGAGCGCAAAGACTTTTTCCATAACGCCTGCGTCTCCTGCCATCAGGAGCGTTCCGCCGCCGGAGCGAGCACAGGCCCGCAAAACGTAAGCGAATGCTCATCCTGCCATATGGAAAAACGCCCGTATGCCACCACGCTCAAGCAGGTGCGCATGCCGCTGGCGTTGCACGCCGTGCATTCCGACGCTAAAGTAATAGCCCCCAAAAAGGGTGAGAAAGACAACTGCTCGGTCTGTCACCACAGCGTTGTGCCGGACGAGCTCTCCGCCCCCGGCGCCCCCAAGGATTTGGTGCTGGTAAGGGGTGAAGAGCAAGCCTGCTTTACCTGCCACTTTGCGGTGGAAACCAAAGGCGTGCACAGGCTCGATTCCGTATCGCACCAGGCCTGCCTGAGCTGCCATGCCAAACTGGCCCTTGAGAATAAAGAAAGCGGCCCAACCAACTGTTCCACCTGCCATGCCGTGCCGCTGAGCCTTGAAAGAAAATACGCCGACGGACCGCGCCTTGAACGCGGGCAGCCAGCCCTGACCTTTATAATGCCCAAGCCTCTGGCTGGCGAGCAATTGCCTTCCATGGTCATGTCTCCGGCCGTATTCAACCATACAACCCACGAGCTTAAGGCAGACCAATGCTCCACCTGCCACCACAAACGCATTGAAAGTTGCGGCAATTGCCATACCATTTCCGGCAACGAGCGCGCTAAAAATATCAGCGCCTATCAGGCCAACCATACACAGGGCAACATGTCCGTGTCCAAGTTGGTAAAGTATGGCGACAAGCCCATTTGGGGCCCCGGCGAGACCTGTACCGGCTGCCACCAGCAAACGGCCAGAGCCAACGCCCAGTGCGCCGGCTGCCACGCCAACCCCAGCCTTAAGGTCTCCACCGATAGTTGCAATGTCTGCCACATACCCATGGGCGGCAATGCGGGTAAACTGGAAGCAGCCAAGGCCATAGCCGCCCTGTCTGACGCTGGTAAAGCCCAAATGGCGCAGCAGGCCGTGAGCCTGCGCGAAATCGCCCAGGTTAAGGTAAACCTTGACGATATTCCGGAATTTGTAAGCATAGGCGTAATGGCCAAGGAATACGAGCCGGTCAAGCTGGAACACCGCAAAATAGTTAAAGCGCTGCTTGAGCCAGCCAGGGCCGACAAGCTGGCTACGGCCTTCCATATGGGCGATTTGCGCGCCTGCGCCGGTTGCCACCATAACAGCCCGGCCAGCCTTAACCCGCCGGCCTGCGCAAGCTGCCACCCCAGAGACGCCATTAACGGCAAGGTGGAAGTAATTCCCCTTAAAGCGGCTTACCACCAGCAGTGCATGTCTTGCCACAACGCCATGAACCTGGCTGCGCCAAAAGATACGGACTGCAAAAGCTGCCACCTCCCAAAAAATAAATAGCAAACTACAGGCGGCGCCGCGCACAGCGGCGCCGCCCTGGAATTTTTTTATGGTAAAAGTCGCAATGCATGCGGAGCTGGTGGAGTACCACAAGCTTGCCGCAACTTATTATGACATTTTCTCTCTGCTCTTCCGTCAGGAGTTTACGGCGGAATTTTGGAGATCTTTCAGGCAAAACGCCGCCACTCTCCCTGCCTTTGCGACGGAGCAAAGCTCTGTGCCCAGATTGGCCGAGGCCGTAAAGGCGTATGACCAATTTGGCGAGGAGCAACAATTGGTGGAGCTTGCCAACCTGTTTGCCCGCGAGTTTCTGACCATGGGCGGCAAAGGCTCCGTCTCGCTGGCCCAATCCGTATACACCAGCCCCAAGCAGATGCTCTGCCAGAATTCATTTTTCTCCGCCCGTGCCGCTTACCATGCGCAAGGGGTGGAGCTTGAGAGCAATGTTGACCTTACAGACGATAACCTGGCTGTAATATTAAGTTTTATGGCGTACCACGCTGGTATTATTGCCGGTATGCCGCCAAAATCCGACATTGCGGCAGCCATTGGCCGCCAGAACGAATACCGCGCCCTGCTGCTCTCCAACTGGTTGGATGCGCTGGTGCAAAGAGCGCGTGGTTTTTCCCAAGACAGCCTCTACACTATTCTGCTGGAGTACCTTAACGAGTTTGTGCGGTACGATGCGGAAGAAAGCCTGAATATACTTTCCGAGCTAAAAGAATAATAGGCCGTACCGTTTTTTGCGCAATGGCCGTAAAATAACGTTAGGGCTTGTGAAAAATTTCACCAATGTGTTTATTTTAACATATAGTAAAAAGCCACAATCTGTTTGTTCCAAACCTGTTTATGGTTTAGTATTTTTTGTATGCCATCAAAAATTTGACCACATGCGCATAAGCTTTCCGGCAACGCCGGAAATGGAGGAGAACATGAAAAAATTTGCAATGTCGCGCCGCAGCTTTTTGCAGAGCGCCGGCCTGGCAGCCACAGCCCTGGCCGTGTCTCCCGCGCCCTTGTTCCGCGTCGCGCAAGCGGCCGAAGCGGGCGGCAAAAAGGAAATTCGCTACACCTATTGCGACAACTGCAATGGTGTGCCCTTTTGCGGCATTAAGTTTGAAACCACCGACGGCGTTGTAACCAATGTGGAAAACTGGGGCGACGGCTATCCGGCCGGTCCCATTTGTTCCAAAGGCTACGCCACCATGCAGCGCCAGCACAACCCCAACCGCCTTTTATACCCCATGGTGCGCACCGCGCCCAAGGGCGCGAAAGATCCCAAGTTTGTGCGCATCACCTGGGACGAAGCCTACAAGCGCATTGCCAAGGCCCTGACCGAAATTAAAAGAAAACACGGCCCGGACAAGGTAATTTTTTACTGCGGCGACCCCAAAGAGCCACGCGCCGGCACACGCCGCCTGGCCAGCGTTTACGGCTCCATAAACTTCGGCACGGAGTCTTCCATAAACTGCTCCTCAGCGCAGATGATGGCAAACATAGTAACTGCCGGCACCTTCATACTTAACACCGGCGCTCCCGCTCCCGGCACCAAGTGTTGCCTTATTTGGGGCACCAACTTTTCCTATTCCAACGCGCCCACGCTAAAAAAAGCGCTGGCCGTAAAAGAATCCGGCTGCAAATTTATTGTGGTGGACCCCCGCGCCACCGCCACCGCCGGGGCGCTGGCCGACCTGCACTTGCAGCCGCGCACGGGCGTTACTGCCGCGCTGGCGGCGGGCTTGGCTCATGTTATTATTAAAGAAGGCCTGCATGACAAGGAATTCTGCGAGAAGTGGATTCATGGCTGGGATGAATACCGCAGCTATGTAAGCCAGTTCACACCGGAAAAAACCGCTGAAATCACTTGGGTTCCGGCTGATAAAATTGTTGAGGCGGCGCGCATGTTCGCCACCAACAAGCCCTCGCAAATACTCAACTCCACCCAGAGCACCATTCACGACCGCAACGCTGTTAACAACCATCGCGGCATCGTAATGCTGTACGCCATTACCGGCCAGCGCCCGCCCTTTGAAGGCAAGCGCCCCGGCTTGCCCACCCCTCCCGGCTATGTGTTCTGGCCCTTTACCGACGACAAATTTACCCGCTATGACCTGGTAAAAGACAAGTACGGCACTCAGCGTTTTGACGTGCCTTACTTCCCAGCCTGGGCCGAATACACCACGCACATTATGCTGAACAAGCTGCCGGAGTATGTGGATAAACACAACTGCCGCGCCTTTCTCGGCTGGGGCTTTAACGTGATGATCTGGTCGCAGACGCAGGAATTTGAGGCCGCCTTGGCCAAAATGGATTTTACCATGGCAACGGACTATTTTTACCGTCCGCACACCCATGACTTTTTAGATATGGTTCTGCCCGCCGCCACCAACTTTGAGCGCTATGCGCCCTTTATGGTGTTCGGCCGCAAGGTTTACGGGCGCACCCCCATCACCCCGCTGGGCCAGGCCCGTGAAGACTGGCAGATAGCCATGGAGATAGGCACGGCTCTGGGCGAAGGGCAAGAATGCTTTAACGGCGACCCCGTAAAGGCCTGCGACGAGATACTGGGCTGGTGGGGCCTCTCTTACAAGCAGCTGCAAGACAACATCGCCAAGGGCGTTATGGCCGAAACTCCTTACCCGCCCAACCCGAGCAAAGAACTTGGCTTCCCCACGCCCACCGGCAAAATCGAGGCTATATCCACCAGGCTGACCAAGTACAATTACCCGGGCCTGCCTGAGTACAAAGAGCCGTACCAACCCAGTAAGGAATACCCCTTGCTCATCATAAGCGGCACCAGGCGTCCGCATATAACGCACAGCAAAACCCGCGAGCAAACCCCATGGCTGCTTGAGCTGGAGTCTCTCCCATATTGCGACATAAACCCGGCGGATGCGGCGGACAGGGGCCTGAAACAAGGCGACCCCATAGTTTTGTCTTCACAATGGGGCAAGATAGATTGCTACGCCAACCTGACCAACATACTGCCCAAGGGCATTGTGGGCATGATGCACGGTTGGGTGAATGCCAACGTAAACCTGCTTATGCCGCGCGCTTACGACCCTGTTTCCGGCTACCCCAGCCTCAAGGAAATAGCGGTACAGGTAAGCCGCAAGCAGGCCTAGGCGGCGTGTTAATCACCGCCGGAAAAATATCTGGCGCACAGAAGAGAGGTAAGACATATGCGTTATGCAATGGTTATAGATTTGGACAAATGCGTGGGCTGCCACACCTGCGAAATAGCCTGTAAGTCGGAAAACCTTACTCCTAAAGGCGACTTCCGTTGCCGTCTTGTAAAAGTAGAGCAATCCAGAACCCCTTATGAAACATGGCTTAGGCTTTCTTGCACGCATTGCGACAAACCAAGCTGCCTGCCCGTGTGCCCCGCGGGCGCCATATCCAAACAAAGAAACGGTCTGGTGGTTATAGATACCGACGCCTGTTACGGCTGCGGCAAATGCGTGGAGGCATGCCCCTACCACTCGGTAATACGAAGCAGCGGCAAGCGTTATTTCGATGTGCCCGCGGCTTACGAAGAATTGGCGGCCCCCCACCAGATGCACCCCAAGTTCAAGGCCGACAAATGCACCTTCTGCTCGCACCTGCTGGAACAGGGCAAACAGCCCAAGTGTGTGGCCTCTTGCATCTCCAACGCCCTTTTCTTTGGCGATCTGGACGACCCGTCCTCCACCGTAAGTAAACTGTGGAAGGAAGCAACGCCCATTTTGTCCTCCACCGGTAACGGCCCCGGCATAGCTATTATCCAGAAGGATAAAAAGCACGCTACCCTGGCTGAAATGGATAAGGCTGTGGAAACGGCCGGACCGCCAATCATCTCATCCGGACTGGTTTAATAGAATAAGTATGATGCCCCTTTGGGGCGAATATAAGATAAATATGGATGCGGCGCTGCCGCACATGCAAGAAAGGGGCTGCTTGGTCTGCCCCTTTCTTGCATGTGCGGCAGCTTTAATTATTTATCTTACACATTCGCCCCAAAGGTGGCTCTCTCTGGCCTGCCCCACAGTGATATTTTCTTAACCGCCTAAAAAGCGCCTGAATGTCGGCACAACCTAAGGGGCCCCAAGTGTGTATTTTATATGACGGTATAAATATTTTTAAATAAATAACAACAATCACTAACGATTTAAGTCTAGAAAAAAGCCAGTAAAATCAACGAATAATATATTAGTCGTCCTATTTATTCATTCTTAACCCCATGTTTCAGTTAAAAAAATTGTACATTAAGCCTTGCAATGCACTTGCTTTTTTATTATGCCTAGCTAGTACCGGTAACACTATATGTAGACGAATACATAAGGTGTTGCATAACAAAAAACTTTTTAGGAAGGTAGAAAATGAAACGTATTCTTACTCTCCTCGTGGCCATGTCCATGGTGCTCGGCGCCGCGGCACAGGCCAGCGCGGTAGAATTCAGCGCTTCCGGCCACTTCCATACCGTGTTCGGCGCTCAAAAAGACCTCACCGACTTTGACGACGATACCAGCGAAGACACCTTCTTTGCCGGCAGCCGTATCCGTGCTAAATTGCAGGTAAAAGCCAGCGAAAACATCAAAGGCGTGTGGGAAGTTCAGGTTGGTAACTGGGATTGGGGCAGCTTGGACAACCCCAACGGCGCGCGCCTTGACTCCAACATGCAGGATTTCAAAACCCGTCTTGCTTATGTAAGCTGGAGCATCCCCAAAACCACCGCTACCGTTAACATGGGTATTCAGCAGCTCAGCCTGCCTTCCGCCGCTTTCGGCAACCCCATATTTGACGCCCGCGTGGCTGGCGTAACCGCTGGCGGCGCCATTGCCGACGGCATAGCCCTTACCGGCTTCTGGGCCCGCCCGTACGATAACGACAACGGCGCTTCCAATGTAAACCACAACTCCATTGACATGTTCGGCGCAATTGCCGATCTGGACCTTGGCTCCGCCAAAATCAGCCCCTACCTTGCTTATGTAAAAGTAGGCCATGATACGCTGCCCGCTGGCGGCCCTGCTTGGGCCTCTGGCAATACTGACGAAGACACCAACCTTTACATCGGCGGCGCCGCCATTGAACTGAACCTTATGGAAGCCCTTTCCATCAAGTTTGACGGCATGTATGCCGATGCTAAAAACGACACCGATGGCGCTTACGAAACCAACGGCTACCTGTTTGCCGGCGCCCTTGACTACTCCCTGCCCTTCGGTACCCCCGGCGTGTTCGGCTGGTACAGCTCCGGCGCGGATAAACACGGCGAAGGCGTTATGCCCGTGCTTGGTACTGACGGCGGCTTTGCCCCCACCACCATTGGCTTTATGGGCACCACCTCCCTCGGCTTTGATACCGCTATAAGCGGCACCGGCGTGGGCACCTGGGGCGTAGGCCTTGCCCTGGCCGACCTGAGCTTCCTTGAAAAGCTCACCCACGAATTCCGCGTGGCCTATGTATGCGGCACCAACGACAAAGATTATATCACCAGCCCCATTGGCAACATGAACACCGGCCTCAATGAAAAAG
Source organism: Desulfovibrionaceae bacterium (assembly GCA_031550525.1). GTDB lineage: Bacteria > Desulfobacterota > Desulfovibrionia > Desulfovibrionales > Desulfovibrionaceae > WRHT01. The sequence continues at coordinate 1,757 of JAVBON010000045.1, read as the reverse complement.
ATTCCTTCTTTGAAATCGATTTCAACAGCCAGTATGACATTATGGAAAACTGGGTGGCCGTGCTTGAACTCGCTTACATTATGCCCAGCTTCGACCAGAAAGCCGGCGGCGCAAGGGTAACCCCGGACGACAACGCCTACATCGGCCAGATGTACTTCCTGTACAACTTCTAGTAGCCTAAGTAGTAAATAAAAAAGCCGGGCCTTGCCCGGCTTTTTTATTTACAGGTCTACTCTACGCAGGCAGGTCTTAAGCAACCAGGCCCCTAATGCCAGGCCTTAATAGCTGCCCAGGCTGGATATGCAAGAACAACGCCGGCAAAATATCCGTTAAGTTTGCCCACTCAACAAGCCGCGCATGTAAAAGCCGGGCGAGGCCCGGCATAGTTCAAATCCATATATAGCACTGCGGCATCAAAATTGTCTTTTACGTAAAACCGCCTTGTCTTCGCCGTCCAGCTCGCTTAAAAGCACATCCACCCTCTCATTGGAGGCCGTGTTTACGGTAAACCCCACATAGTCGGCGTGTATGGGCAGCTCGCGGTGTCCTCTATCTACCAGCACCAGCAGTTCCACCTTGCGCGGGCGGCCGAAATCCACCAGGGCCTCCATGGCCGAGCGTATGGTGCGGCCGGTGTAAAGCACGTCATCCACCAGCACTATATCCATGCCGTTAACGTCAAAATCCAGCGCGGTGCGGCCTACCACGGCGCTGGCCCCAAGGGTTGTCCAGTCGTCGCGGTACAGGTTTATGTCCAGAATACCGTCCGGCACGTGCCGCCCCAGGCGCTGCTGCAAAATTACATTCAGACGGTAAGCCAGGTACACCCCGCGCCGCTGTATGCCTATAAGAGCCAACTTGTTGGTATCAGTATGCTTTTTTAAAATGGAATCCGCCAGGTTTTCAAGGCAGGCAGATATCTGTTGCGCATCAAGTATGGTCTGGCAATCGTCGCTTACGCCATTAATAACCTGAAAAGGCTTGTTCTCCACCATGTTACGGTTGCTCCCGCGTTATCTTGAATACCAGATGTAAAAAGCCGTCTCACAATTGCATTTTGCCACTACCCGCGCCGGGCTGAACATACCCAAAAACACATGCCTATTCAGGCGCGCTAGTTTCGGCCGGAACAAACCCGCCAGATAAATGTAAAAACTGATTAAGCCTGATTATGATTAATTTCTAGGGCTGTTTCTAAAAAGACGGATTTTGTTCCCCTGCAAGGAAAGCGCCGATTTTATCCAGGGATAGTACCTTAATGTACAGCCCTGGACAAAAAACGGCGCTTGACGCAATCCAGGGGGCAAAAGACGCTTTTTAGAAACGGCCCTTATCCGTTTAGCATATTCTGGGGCACTTTGGCCTATCTTGCAAGAAAAATATGAGCAATAGCAACGCCAACCGGGTTAAATAGCGCCGAACATCCCAATATAGCGGCTTGGACAAATAAAGTCCTGCCTGGCACGGCCTCAAGCAAGCTGCATTAGAGCATTTTAACTTTTTCAAAATTGAAATGCCTCAGGTTGTGTCGACATTCAGGCGCTTTTGCCCTCTGGCAAGGAAGCAAGGCTTTGAACCGAAAGAGTATACTCTTACGGTATTCGACTGAGGGGCAAAGCCTTACTGACGCAGACAGAAGGCAAAAGCGCCTGAATGTCGACACAACCTGAGGCATTTCAATTTTGAAAAAGTTAAAATGCTCTAATGCAGCTTGCTTGAGGCCGTGCCAGGCAGGACTTTATTTGTCCAAGCCGCTA
>JAVBON010000023.1:0-94849 GCA_031550525.1 Desulfovibrionaceae bacterium | reverse complement strand
CCCCCCCCCCCCCCCCCCCCCCCCCCCCCCCCCCCCCCCCCCCCCCCCCCCCCCCCCCCCCCCCCCCCCCCCCCCCCCGCCGGAGGCATTACCAGACGCAGCGCAAGCCGCATCATCTGTTCTTATATTCTTAGACTTTATTTCTCTTGTCCACAACGCGCACGGCTTTGCCGTCGCTGGTGGGCAGGGTGTTACGCTGTACGAATTCGATTTTGGGCGTGACGAGAATTTCATCGGCCATTTTGCGGGCCATGGTTTTTTGCAGGGTGGTGAGGGCGCGCATATCTTCAACGAACATCTGGTCGTTAATTTCAACCTGCACGCGTATAACATCGTTATCCGCCGCTGTTTCTAGGGTGATCAGGTAGTTCTTTTCCACTTCGGGGTAAGACATGAGCACGCTTTCAATCTGCATTGGGTATATGTTGCAGCCCTTGACTATGAACATGTCGTCGGAGCGGCCCTGAATGCGGTCTATGCGTTTGTGCGCGCGGCCGCAGGGGCAGGGGTCGGTAAACACGCTGGTAAGGTCGCGCACGCGGTAGCGCAAAATGGGCATGCCCACGCGGGTGAGGGTGGTCATGACCATTTCGCCCACTTCGCCTTCTTTTACCGGCTCAAGGGTATCTGGGTTGAGTATTTCGAGTATATAGGCGTCTTCCCAAAGGTGCATGCCGTTTTTGCAGGTGCATTCAAAGGCCACGCCGGGTCCGTTCATTTCTGAGAGGCCGTAGGAGTTGTAGGCGTCAATGTCGAGTACGGCTTCTATTTTTTTGCGTATCTCCTCGCTGTGCGGTTCCGCGCCTATTATGGCTTTGCGTATGGGCAACCTGCGCGGGTCAAGGCCGGCTTCTTCTATTTTTCCGGCAAGGTAGAGGGCGTAGGAGGGTATGATATGAATGGCGGTAACGTTGAAATCTTGCAAAAATTTTATTTGCCTGGCTGTGTTGCCGGTGCCGGAGGGTATGGTAAGGCAGCCCAGCCGCTCGGCCCCGGCGTGTATGCCGAGGCCGCCGGTAAAGAGGCCATAGCCAGCTATGTTTTGGAATACGTCGGTGTTGCGCACTCCGGCGCAGTGAAGGCTGCGGGCCATGAGATCGGCCCATGCGTTAAGGTCGTTTTGGGTATGCACCACGGCCACGGGGCTGCCGGTGGTGCCGCTGGAGGCGTGCAGGCGCACCAGGTCTTTAGGCGGCACGGTTACAAGGCCAAAGGGGTACTGGTCGCGTAAATCCTGTTTGGTGGTAAGCGGTATGCGTTTAAGATCATCAAGGCTTTTGATGCTGTCCGGCGTAACTTTGGCCTTGGCGAGGCGCTCGGCGTAAAACGGCGAGCGCATGCAGCGCTCCACGGTAATACGCAGGCGCGCAAGCTGTGCCTCTTCAATTTCCTTCCTGCTCCAAGTCTCGGCAATATCGAAAAATTCCATAACAATCACCCGGCGGCAACGCGCCTGTTTTAAGCGGGTGGCTCCGGTGTTGCCCGGCCCGCCTAAGTGGTTAAGCCTTTAAACGGCCCTTTTATAATACGTACGAATTTTTATTGCGTACAATAATGCGCGGCAAAGCACAAGGGCCCATGGTTGCCTATTGCCGTGCCGCTACGTATACTGCGAATATTAAACCAAATTTCAGCCGGGCGGTGAGGTATATGGAACAGGATTTCAAACTGGAATTGAATGCGGAAGAGCAGGCCTACCTGCTGCGGCTGGTCGGCCTGGCCATTGCGCGCGCTTTAAACGGCAAACTGGATGAAGACTGGATTCCGCAACCGCCGGGCGAGCTGCTTGAAAAAGAACTGGGAGCTTTTGTAACCCTCAATAAAAACGGCAGACTGCGCGGCTGCATAGGGCGTATAGCTGGCGAGGGGCCTTTGTATCTTACCGTGGCGCGCATGGCCGTGGCCGCAGCTTTTAACGACCCGCGCTTCCCACGGCTAAGGCCGGAAGAATTTGAAGAGCTGGAGTACGAGGTCTCGGTGCTGGGCCCCATACTGCCCTGCCGCGAGCCGGAAAAAATCATTACAGGCAGGCATGGCCTGATTATGAAGCAAGGGCGCAGGCAGGGTCTGTTACTGCCGCAGGTGCCGCTGGAGTGGGGCTGGAAGCGCGAGGAGTTTTTACGCCAGACCTGCAACAAGGCTGGTTTGCCTCCGGAACAGTGGAGGGAAGCTTGGAAGCCGGGTTCCGATACCGAGTTGTACTGGTTTGAGGCTGTAATTTATAAATAGCGTATGCCTGCCGCAGGCAAACTCCATGTGGTGTTACAAGCTATGGCGGCGATAAGAGCCCGTGGCTCCGGCGGTTCTTTTGCCTTGCGGGGGCTGGGGCTTGCGCGGGCGCGCCGGTTGTCTGTTTTTGGCTGTGGCAACTGTTTGCGGCGCATTTTTGCGGGCGGGGTTTTCAGTTTTGGCCGGTTTGGGGGCGCGTTTGCGCTCGCGTCCTTTTTTCAGCAGATTAAAGCCCAAGGCCGCGCAGAGCAGGGCTGCCAAAGGCGCGATGGCGTACAAGGCAGGGTTGAAGACGCTGTCTGGCGGCAGGCTGCTATAGGCCAGAGTGAGTTTTTTGGCTATAAGGCCGCTAAGGGATTGCGGCATGAAGGCGCCGTCGGGCTGGGCGTATGCGCCCATAACCAGGTAAGCGCCGAGAAGCAGACCGCATATGGCGTAAAAGGCGCATTGCCCCAAGCGCCTGAAGCCGAGTAGGCTCAAAACCAGCATCCAGGCCAATAGCCCGGCGCTACCCACCTTTGCCATAAAGACAAGCTCGGCGGCCCATTCCGGGCCGGAGTTTCCATCAAGGCGCAGGCACATTATGTTGAAAATATTGTGCATAAGCATAAGCACAAACGCCAGATTAAGCAAAACAAGCAGCGCTGTGGCCGTTATGCGCGGTCTGCCTTCTTCAATGTGCAAGTCCTTGCGCACCATGAAAAAAGCGGCAATGGTGCCAAAGCCGAACATAAGGCAGGCAATGGCAGGTATAACCCAAAGGCTGTTAGGCCCTAGCGGATAGAACGAGAAAAGCGTCAGGGTAATAAAATAGAGCAGTTGGCCGTGCAGGGCGCAAAGGCCAAGGCGTATGCTGCATACTGCCGCAAGTATGGCCAATAGGGCCGGGCTGAGGCCGAAAATGGCAAAAAACATGGCACTGCTCCAAAAAACGCCATTTTACCAAAGTATTTTACAAGGCAATATAATGCGCTTTTGCAGTTAAATCAAGGCGAGCATTGCAAAAGGCGACAGCAGGCCGGTTCCGCGCGAGGCCAATGGATGTTTTTACACCATCGGCGTGCCGTAACTTAACCTGCTTGCGGGGTGGAGCTCAGGTTCGGGGTAAGATCTAGTTTTTTGGCAGGGTAATGGTTTCCAGCGCCTTCATTACGGCGGCCTGGCGGCTTTCTATGCTGTTGTCGGCAAGGGAAGATTCGCTCTCCACCAGAATGCCGCCGGGGGTTACCGAGGCATCGCCTATGACCTTCCATTTTGCCAGCTCAGGGTATTTTTCGCTGCCCAAATTGATAATATCCTCAACAGCCGCCGCATCTTCGGGGTTGCATCTGACAACAATGCTCCGGCTGTTTTCCAAGGCCTGCACAGCTTGGGTGAACAGGCCTTCCAGCACTTTGGCCCTGTCTTGGTCCAAGGTTACGGCAAGGGCTTTTTCCACCGCAAGGCGCACCAAGGCGGCCAAATCGTCCTTCCAATGTTTTATCAACTCGCCGCTTTGGTCCTGAATGGCTCCAAGCACAGCTTGCACCGTATCGCCCATGGAGCCGCGCAACTCGGCCAACTCGGCTTCAGCCTGTTTTATGCCTTCGGCATAGCCTTCCTGCGCGGCCTGCTCGCGCAGGGCCGCAGCATCGCGCTCGGCTTTGGCGAGAATCTCTTTTGCCATGTCTTGCGCTTTCTGGCGCACTTTGGCCAGATAATCGGCCTCGTCCTGCTCGGTCCAGGCGTTGGAGCGCCTGCGCTCCACATCGCTTAGCTCCGCGACGCGATCGCCCATATAGATGCGGCCCCAGGCCTTGCCTGATTCCGGTGTATGCTCGTCTGCCATGCGCAATCCTTAAAGTGAGCCTTTAAATAAACACATCGCTGCTGCCGCGGCTTACTATGATGCGGCCCTCGGCCTCCAGCTTGCGCACGGCTTTTATTACGTTCATCTGCGCGCCTTCCACGTCGGCCAGACGCACCGGCCCCATAATCTCCAGGTCTTCCCTAATCATGCTGGAAGCGCGCTCTGACATGTTGCGGAAGAATACTTCGCGCATTTCGTCGTTGGAGCCGCGTAAAGACATGGTAAGGTCTTCATTGCTGATTTCCTTGAGTATTTCGCGTATGGCCTTGTCGTCAAGGTTTTTGACGTCGTCAAACACGAACATGAGGGCGCGGATGTCTTCGGCCATCTGGGCGGATTCGCCTTCGATTTCGGCCAGCACTTCTTCTTCCGTCGCGCGGTCCACGGCGTTGAGTATTTCCGCCACGGACTGCACGCCGCCAACCTTGCGGCCCTCTTTGCCGCCCATGGCGATAATCTGGCTTTGCAGCACTTTATCCACGGCCTGGAGCATATCTTCCGGCACTGCCTCAAGCCTTGCCAGACGCATGAGAATTTCGGTACGCACGCCGGCGGGCAGGTTGGTAAGCAGTTCCGCCGCCTGATCGGGCACAAGGTGCCCCAATATGAGCGAGAGGGTTTGCGGGTGCTCGTTGCGTAAAATCTGGGCCATAAGCTTGGGCGAGATGTTGCCCAGCTCGCGGAAGGGCGCGGCCGCCGCATCCAGATTGAGCAGGTCTGTAATATATTTGGCGGTATCTTCGTCAACGTTGGTGAGCATAAGCTTGCGCACGGCGTCTTGCCCGCCGCGCACCATCTGCTGGCCCGTAACAAGGGCGTGGTGGTATTCGCGCAGCACGCCCTCCACCACTTCTTTGGGTATGGCATCAAGATCCACCATGGCTTTGGAGATGGCGACAATTTCTTGACGTTCCATGCGCTTGAAAACTTCAGACGCGAATTTCTCGCCCATGGCCAAAAGCAGTACCGCCGTTTTTTGCGGACCGCTCAATTGTTCAGCGCTATCAGGCATTACAGGCACGGCTTACCCCACAAACATAAAAGATTTTACGGCAGGCTCTCTGGCTTGCCTGCCAAAGCTTAACTTAGTTCACACAAGGTTGCAATTCTTATGCCGAAAGCTAAAAACAGAGGGGGCCTCGCGGCCCCCTCTGTTTTTAGCTCAATTATATTAATCTTAATAATCACCCAAAGATATCATGCACTGGGCCACTTTGCGGAACCCGGCGATGTTGGAGCCGAGCACGAGGTTGGTGGGCTGCCCGAACTCTTTGGCGGTTTCGGATGCGCTGGTGAATATGCCTTTCATGATGTCGCGCAGGGCGTTATCCACTGTTTCAAAGGTCCAGGGGCGCATGGAGGAGTTTTGGGCCATTTCAAGCTGGCTTACGGAAACGCCGCCCGCATTTGAGGCCTTGCTGGGGGCGTAGCAGATTTTGGAATCCACAAATATATCGGCGGCGGCTTGGGTGGAGGGCATGTTGGAGCCTTCGGTCACGCAGATGCAGCCGTTTTTAAGCAGTTCTTTAGCGTCTTCGGCGCTTACTTCGTTTTGGGTGGCGCTGGGGAAAGCGGCCTTGCAGGGTATGGAGTAAACCAGGTTACGGCCCTGCGGGTAGCTTTCCACAGGCGTATAGGTGGCGTCGGGGCAAAGCTCTTTGTAGCGGGTAAGGCGGGCGCGCTCTACTTCTTTAACCTGCTTCAGCACTTGCAGGTTTATGCCGGATGGGTGATGGATCATGCCGTTGGAATCGGATACCGTAACCGGCTTGGCGCCAATTTGGTAGAGTTTTTCGATGGTGTAAACTGCCACGTTGCCGGAACCGGAGACCACGCAGGTCGCGCCTTGGAGCGAGTCGCCACGCGCTTCCAGCATGTTTTGGGCAAAGTACACCGCGCCGTAGCCGGTGGCTTCGGTGCGGGCCAGCGAGCCGCCGTAGTGTATGCCTTTGCCGGTAAGCACGCCTTCGTGGCGGTGGGTAAGGCGCTTGTATTGCCCCATAAGATAGCCTATTTCGCGCGCGCCAACGCCTATGTCGCCAGCGGGCACGTCAATGGTGGGCCCGACATAGTTGAACATTTCAGTCATGAAAGACTGGCAGAAGCGCATGATTTCGTTATCGGACTTGCCTTTGGGGTCGAAGTTGGAACCGCCTTTGGCCCCGCCAATAGCCAGACCGGTGAGGGCGTTTTTGAAAATCTGCTCAAAGCCGAGAAATTTTATGATGCTGGCGTTAACGCTGGGGTGAAAGCGCAAACCGCCCTTGTAAGGGCCGACGGCGTTATTGAACTGTATGCGAAAGGCCTTGTTTACCTGCACGTCGCCCTTGTCGTCATGCCACACAACGCGGAAGGCAACCAGGCGATCCGGCTCTATCAGCCTTTCGATTATTCTATGCTTGGTGTATTTGGGATCTTTCTCAAGCAGGGGGGATATGGATGCGAGAACTTCGGTGACGGCCTGGTAAAATTCCGGTTGGCCTGGGCAGTTCTTTTTAAGGCCCTCAAGAATTTGCTGGGTGTAAGACATATATCCTCCGGTATTTTGGGCAGGCCCGCTGCATGCGGCCAGGTATGAGTAAAGCGTGGATATTTGATAATTTATCAAAATTATCAAAGTGTTATATATGACAATTTTTATAAATATAACTAATTGTATAATTATAAAAAAATATGCTTGCTTTGATTACAGCATGCGCTTTGGTTTCGCAATATCCCGCGCGCATTTTTTTGCATGCGGTTCAAAAAATGTTTTACAGGCCGCAGCCAGGCTGGTACGGGTGTTATAAAAGCTCCGTACGGCCTTGTTTCTGGCAAGGGTATGCCCGCCTTTGCGCATTGGCGTTACCTGATTGCGATTTGCAATTGCCCGTGCCGGTTAGCAAGGCGCGTACCTTGCGTATTTTCAACATAAAGCCATGCGTCACGCTTTAAGAGGGGTAAAACCATGCGTGTAATTGTTGCGCCGGACTCTTATAAAGGCAGCGTAAGCGCCACGGATGCGGCCACGGCTATGGAAAGCGGCGTAAAAGCCGTTTTCCCCGATGCCCAAGTGGTAAAAATACCTTTGGCCGATGGCGGCGAAGGCACGGTTGAGGCCCTTGTTTCCGCTACCGGCGGCTCGCTGCGCCAGAGCGCGGTGGCCGGGCCGCTGCCCGGCCAGACTGTGACTGCCGTCTGGGGCGTGCTGGGCGATGGCGTTACGGCCGTAATAGAAATGGCGGCGGCCTCTGGCCTGCCTCTGGTGCGGGAGATAGGGGCGGACCCGTTGCGTTCCGGCACATATGGCACCGGAGAACTGCTAAAGGCGGCTCTGGACGCTGGTTTTCGCAAAATTATAATAGGTCTTGGCGGCAGCGCCACCAATGATGGCGGCTTGGGCTTGGCCGTGGCTTTGGGCGCGCGTTTTCTTGACGCTGCCGGGCAGGAGCTGCCTGCCTGCGCCGCCTCGTTGGCTCTGGTACGGACGGTGGATTTGTCAAATTTGGACCCACGGCTGCGCGAAGCCGAAGTTACAGCGGCTTCAGACGTTGATAACCCCTTATGCGGCCCGCGTGGGGCCACGGCGGTATTCGGACCGCAAAAAGGCGTGGGCGCGGAACTTGCGCTCAAGCTGGACCAGGCCATGGCCTCTTACGCGGCGGTTGTAAGCGAGGCTATAGGCAGGGCAGTGGCGGACACGCCAGGAGCTGGTGCCGCCGGAGGGCTGGGGGCCGGTTTGCTTTGGTTCACCAAGGCCAGAATATGTGCCGGCATTGATATTATTATTGAAGCCACAGGCTTTGCCGGGCAATTGCAGGGTGCGTCGCTCCTTATAACTGGCGAAGGCAACACCGATTTTCAAACGGCCTTTGGCAAGGCCCCGGCCGGTGTTGCGCGTTTGGCCGCTGCCGCCGGAGTTCCGGCAGTTTGTCTTTCCGGCGGGCTGGGGCAGGGGTATGCCGATTTGTATGGCGTAGGCATGGATGTGGTAATGGGTTGCCCTTATAAGCCAATGAGCCTGCGCGAATGCATGGATGAAGGGCCGGATCTGATACGCGGCGCTTGCGAAAGGCTTTGCCGCGCCTTGAAAACCGGCATGCGCATGGCATAGGGCTCTATGGTACGTTAGCGCGGCAAAGGTATTGGCAAGTTTGGCGGCAAGGCGTATACTGCTTTGCGCCAATGGCGAAAAGGAGCAAGAAATGGGTAAAACATTGTTTGTAATTGAGCTGGAAGAGCCGAAACAGCGCAAAAAGCACGCGCCGCCGGCCAAAAAACATCGCAACGTCAAGTTGTACTCCCGCAAGCAAAAACATAAAGGACTGCGGGAAACGGCCCCCGGACAGACCGGGGGCTTTTTTTATCGCCAGCAGCGTAAGTGGATGGCCACACCACATACCCGCGCGGTTTTTTTGTTATTCCTCGCAAAGATATATGTAGCCCTCGCTGCGCACGGAACGGATGCGCTCGCTGCCGTCCGGCCTTGGCCCCAATTTGCGGCGCAAGCGGCTTACCAGCATATCCAGGCTGCGGTCGCTGGGGTGGGGCAGGTGCCCAAAGAGTTTTTTATATAAAAAGTCGCGTGTTACAACTTGCCCGATATTTTCCGTGAGATATTCCAAAAGGCGCATTTCAGAAGACGAAAGATCTTGCTTTACCGCACCGCACGTTATGCACAAGGCATTTTTGTTTATTGTTATGGAGCCTATTTGTCGGGTAGTTTCCGGCCGCGTATCGGCAGGCTTTTGAATGCGCCTTAACAAGGCGCGCAGTCTGGCAACAAGCTCCCGCGGGTTGAAAGGCTTGCCCAGATAATCGTCCGCCCCCATTTCAAGGCCCACTATACGGTCCACTTCGTCGCCTTTGGCGGTAAGCATAAGCACTGGCAAAAGGCGCGTGTTGTTTTGTGAGCGTATGTGGCGCAATACGTCAAAGCCGTTCATGCCGGGCAGCATCACATCAAGAATGACTATGTCAAAATGCGTCTGCTCAAGCATTTTCAACGCGGTTTCCGCGTCAAGCGCGCTGGAGCAACGAAAGTTTTCTACTTCAAGATAGTTTCGCAGCAGTGCGAAAAGCTCTTCATCGTCATCAATTATTAGAATACTGGCCAGCATGCCTATGCACCTTCAAATTTAAATAGGCAGGGAGCATTAGTTAATTATTGCGCCCCGGCGGATAAAAACCGAGAACATACAAGCCCGCGGCTATTGCCGCGGTTTGGCGCCAGCGCCACGGGCTGTTGGCGGTGTAACGTCCAGATGCCTTTCCTTCAGCACTGCGGCGTACTGTTCCAGCACTATTTTCAGCCTGTGATCCATTGAAAACAGATATTTCTTTTGCAGATTTTCTTGAGCCATTTCCCTTAGGCGTTCGGGATTGTTCATTTTTTCAATTATCTTTGCACTAATGGAACTAACGTCTTTGGGGTCAAACAGACAATCCGGCGGCAGCATGTCCGGTATGCCGCCTATATTGCCGCCAATCACCGGAATACCCATCGACATGGCCTCCATAATCACATTGGGCTGTGATTCTATAAAACGCGAGGTAAAGCTCATAAGTGCCATTATCTGCACGTAATTGGCCACATGTTCCGTTCTTTTCACCAACCTGACATATTCCGTAACGCCAAGCTCATTGCACAAGGGCATAAAAAGCTCAGGCGTAACGCCAACCACCACCAGGGTGGACGGCGGAATGTGCGCGCGGGACGCCGCAAAGGCTTTTATAAGCTCGGCAACGCCTTTTTCCGGTTTGTTATAGGCCACGTTGCCCACAACAAGATGGTCTTCGGGAATTTCCAGCTCCTGCCTTATCTCCTGTACCGTATTAACCGGCACGAGGCGTTCTTCCGGCACCGAGTTGCTGACCAGGTGGCAACGCTTGCGACGCCAAAGCAAAGGCATGAGGGAGGCGCATATTTTGGAATTGACCATGTATGAGCGTATGCCCGGCAGCAGGTAAGGAAGCGGGTTGCCGGGCCGCGAGGTAACGCCCCTGTGCGCCACGCACACTACCGGCAACCCTTGAAAACGCCATAGTGTGCCGAGATAAGCCGCCAGTTTCACGCCACGGTTGTGAAAGGCATGCACCACTACCGGCTCGCCTTTGGGCATAAGGCCGCGCAGGGTGCGGTTAACATCGCGGATTTTTTTGGGCAAGTCGGTGCAGCGCATACCCATGCCAAGGGCCAGCTTTTTTGTCTCGCTATCGGGACGGCAGATAAAATCCACCGAATGCCCCATATCGCGCAGGCCGGCCGCGAGGTACAAGGATTGACGCACTCCGCCGGTGGCCATGCCGGCCGATGTAAGGATTATAATATTCATTATCGCATGCTTGCGTTTTCGCAGCGGGGGTTACAAAATTTGTCAGCCATTTTTCGCCGGATACATTATTTTTTATAATAGCGTGTATAACTTTGTAGGCAAATAACGGCAAGAGAATAATTTACAAAATAAACCAACCGGATATACTTTGCCATGAACTGTAAAAAACGTTAACGCGCAAGGAGCGTACAATGGTAGAACGCAAGGGTATAGTGACTTTTTCCGGCAATCCGATCACACTTTTGGGGCAGGAACTGACAGTTGGAGCTCAAGCCCCGGATTTTAAACTACAGGCCAATGATTTAAGCATAAAAACGCTTGGCGACTATAAGGGCAAACGGCTGGTGCTTTCGGTGCTGCCTTCGCTGGACACCTCGGTATGCGATGAGCAGGCCAGGCGCTTTGTGGCCATGAGCGAATCGCTGGGGCCGGATACGGCCGTACTGGTGGTATCGTGCGATCTGCCCTTTGCGCAGTCCCGCTGGGTGCTGGAAAAAAAGGCTTCGGGCGTGACAACGCTTTCAGACCACCTCAACCTCAATTTCGGTCTGGCTTACGGCGTAGCCATAAAAGAAATGCGCCTGCTGTCCCGTTCCGTCTTCATTATCAGCAAAGACCGCTCCATAACATATATTCAAATGGTGCGGGAAATAACCAACCAGGTGGATTTTGACGATGTCGAGGCCGCCGCCTCCAGGCTGATAGCGCAGGAAGGAAAGTAACTGTTTTTTTATTGGAGTGTGGTGCGCTTGCGCTGCCGTATAGCGCATGCATGGCGCGTGAAAATAAGCGTAATACGCGCGCTGGCGCATGCATATGGCTGTAATAGGCGCGCTGGCGCATGCACATGGCGGGCAATAAGCGCACTGGCGCATTGTGCCGTATCTGGCGGCATGGCCGCATGGCGCTGGGCAAACGCGGGGGCCGCGTTTGCGTTATGCTGGCTGGCGTCTGGCCTCAACCCCGGCGTGAGCCGGGCGAATCCGCCACCAGACCTGATGAGCGCAGCTTGCTGAAATAATCGCTCACCCCGAAACTTGCAAAGGTAATGCCGCCTGGCAGGCCGTAAACCCGCATGGCATCTCCGGCCTGCAGGCGGAAAACCTCCTGCCCGTCAATTGTGGCGTAAGTTTTGCTGCCAGCCTCGCATATGGTCACACTCAGCACCATTTCCTGACCAAGCACCAGAGGGGCCATGTTGGACATGAACGGGCATATGGCGGTTACGGTATAGGCGTTCATTGTGGGGTAGAGCAGGGGACCGCCGGCGGAACTGGAGTAGGCCGTGGCTCCGGTGGGCGAGGATATAATGAGGCCGTCGGCGCGCAGGTATAAAAGCTTGGATGCGCCTGCCTGCAAATCAAAGGCCAGCAGCCTGGCTATGCCGCCGCGCGAAATTACCACATCGTTAACAGCCACACTGCTGAACACCTCGGCATCTCCACGCGTCACCACCATTTCCAGCGCCATGCGTTTTTCCAACGCAAGGCCTTTGGTTATGGCCGCTTCGAGGCAGCTTTGCCAGTTTTCCGGCGTAAGCTCCGGCAAAAAACCCACCCTGCCGGTGTTTACCCCGGCCAGGGGGATATCTTCGCCCACCAGCCTTCTGGCGGTACGCACCATGGAGCCGTCGCCGCCAATGCTTAGCACCAGATCGGCGGCGGCAAACAAGGCGAAGTTATGGTCGGAATTTTGCCGTAAAATTTTTATGCCGCGTTGTGCCAGCCAGGCTTCAATGGCCTGGGAAAGCTCCAATGAAACCGGATCGTTGCGTTTAACTACAATACCTACCGACTGTATGCGTTGCATGCTTGTTCTCGCAAGAAAAACGAACGTACTTACAGAATCAGGCCCGGCCGTCTTTGGGGTCCGCCGGGTCGAAAAGGTCCACCAAATCTTCCATTTGAGCCAGAGCGCCGCCTGCCTTGGCCGGTTCCGGCGGCAAGGGGGAGGGCAGCGGAACCTGTGTCATATCGCATGAAGACGTTTCCCCGTTTTGCGTGGCGGCTTGAATCCGGCTTATTCCACGTTCCATATCCATCATGCTCACTGTAAGCTGCCTGCGTATTTCTTCGGTGTTTTGCTCTACCAGATCCAGGTGGCGCATAATAAAAACGAACATGACAACCAGCCCGGCAAAAAACATAAGCATGACCAGCATTAAATTTGACAGAGGGTCGGCAAACATATTTACTCCACGTTTTCAAGGCGCTAAAAAACAGGCGCGGCCGGTTTGCGCTCAGGCCCCAAAACAGTTAAACAGTGACGTCAGGATAATCTTTAAAATTTTTTGCTTGGCGGAGAATAAAAATGCTCCGCTTGCCGACACTGTCTAGCATAAAAGAAACCACTAAACAATGCGGGATGTTTGTAAAAAGCTTATTTTTACAACTTGCGCGCGGGAAAAACCATGGCCTCATCTTCCATACAGCCTACCCTTTTGGTGGCCGACGCCCAAGGCAATATTTACGAAGATCCAGATTTGCTGATGCTGTGCCGTAGGGGCCGCGACCTGGCCCTGCCCCGGCCTGACGAGCTTATGCCCTTGCCGCCGGAAAGCGAGATTTTTTTGCTGCCCGGCCGCCGCGCTTTAGGCTTTAACGAGGAAACGGGGCTGGTGGAAGAGCAGGAAGATTTAGCTGTGGCCGCTTTCGCGGCCCCTGCGCATACCCTTACAGCGCACCCCGCTTACCTTAGCGGGCCAGATGCGCCCATGCTGCCGCTTTTTGCTTACGGCGCGGTGGGTTACGCTAACGGGCGCATGTACATATGCGCCAAAAAGGTAGACGATGACCCGAGGCAGATTTTTACGTCCATTTCCACTAAAAAACTGCGTAAAAGCGCCATGGAGCTTGCCGGAGCCTACCCCGACAACAGGCTGATACAGCACCTTACGCACAAGTGCGCCCTAACTTATTCCTGCCCGGCCGCCCGCAACCTCTGCCTTGGGCGTTACGAGGCGCCGCTGCCTACATCCCGCGCCTGCAACGCCCGCTGCATAGGCTGCATTTCGCATCAGGAAAAAGGTTCCAAAATTTGCGCCACTCCGCAAAACCGCATGGATTTTACCCCCACCGCGCAGGAACTGGTGGAGGTAATGAGCGTGCACCAAAGCCGCGCCCAAGACCCCATTTACTCTTTCGGGCAAGGCTGCGAGGGCGAGCCGCTTACAGAAGCCGCCCTTATTGTTGAAAGCGTATCGCGTTTTCGCGCGCAAGGCGGCAAGGGCACCATCAACCTCAACTCCAACGCCTCCATGCCCGACAAGGTGGCCGAAATAGCCAGGGCCGGGCTTTCTTCCATGCGGGTAAGCCTTAACAGCGCAAGGCCAGATACCTACAACCTCTATTACCGCCCGGTTAACTACACTTTCGCTGACGTGCGCCAAAGCATAACAGTGGCCAAGGCCGCTGGCGTATTTGTATCGCTTAACCTGCTTTTCTTCCCCGGCTTTACTGACACGGAGCTGGAAACCCAAGCCCTGGTTGAGCTTGCGCAGGAAACCAAACTGGATTTCATACAACTGCGCAACCTGAACATAGATCCGGAATACTACCTGGAACTGACCAAAGATATTGAAACCGGCCCCGGCCTTGGCTTCATGAACTTCAAAAAACGTCTTACCCGCGCCTGCCCCTGGCTGAAACTGGGTTATTTCAACCCGGCCGTGCCGGATTGATTGAAGCGGAGCAACAGCGCATATAATATAAATGGAAGCGGCGCAGCCGCTTCCATTTATATTATATGCGCCCACTTAGGGGCCATTCTTTTATTACAATATTTGATTCAAAAACTTTTGCAGCCTTGGGTGGTGCGGCGAGGAGAAAAAGGTGTCGGTACCGGCCTGCTCAAGTATTTCGCCTTTATCCATAAAGATAATGCGATCCGCCACCTCGCGGGCAAAGCCCATTTCGTGCGTTACGCACACCATGGTCATGCCTTCGCGGGCCAAGTTTACCATAACCTCCAGCACTTCGCCGATCATTTCCGGGTCAAGGGCGGAGGTGGGCTCGTCAAACAGCATTATTTTGGGGGTCATGGCCAGGGCACGGGCAATAGCCACGCGCTGCTGCTGCCCGCCGGACAGGGTGGCGGGGTAAACGTGAGCCTTGTCGCTTATATCAACCTTTTTCAGCAGCTCAAGGCCTTTGGCCTCGGCCTCAGACCTGCTCATACCGCGCAGCTTCATGGGGGCAAGGGTAAGGTTATCCAGCACGGTCTTATGCGGGAAAAGGTTGAAGCTTTGAAAAACCATGCCAAGCTCTTGGCGGATCATGTTTATGTTGTTTTGCGGGTCGTTTACGTCTTGCCCGTCTACTATAATCAGGCCCTGATCGATTGTTTCCAGCCGGTTTATGGAGCGCAGCAGGGTAGATTTGCCAGAGCCGGAAGGGCCTATTATGACGACTTTTTCGCCGGTGTTTACGTCCAGCGAGACATCGTTAAGGGCGGTAAGCTGCCCGAAAAACTTGTAGACGTTGCGAATGCTGATGATGGGATTATTTTCGGTCATAATAGTTCAGCCTCGCTTCCATCAGGCTCACGCCCTTGGACAGGATGAGCGTAATGAACAGATATATTAAGGCTACCATAAGGTAGGTTTCAAACACGTTAAAGCTGCGGGCGTTATACTCGCGGCCGCGCTGCAGAATATTGGTCATGGCCATTATGGAGACCAGCGAGGTGTCTTTTAACAGCGCGATAAATTCGTTGCCCACGGGCGGCAGAATGGTGCGCCAGGCCTGCGGCAGCACAACCAGCAGCATGGTTTGCACGCGGTTGAGGCCAAGGGAGCGCGCAGCCTCGGTCTGGCCTTTGTCTATGGCGCTTATGCCGGCGCGGAAAACCTCGCCCATATACGCGCCGTAGCATATGCCCATGGCCACGGTGGCGGCCAGAATATCCGGCATTTGCACAAAGCGGCCCAGACCGTAATAGATGAAGCATAGCTGCACTAAAAGCGGTATGCCGCGTATAACCTCCACATAGGTTGAAGCTATGAGGTTGATTATGCGGTTGCGGGCGAGCCTGCCCAGGCCGGTTATAAAGCCTATTGGTATGGCAAAGCTTATGCCCAGTACGGTTATTTGAAAGGTGACGATAACGCCGTCCGGCAGAAATTTAAGTATTTCGAGGTAGGGGTCGGGTTTGAACGCGCAAAGGCAGGTAACGGCCAGTATTGCGCCCACAAAGGATATGGACCAGGCAGTTATCAGCCGCTTATCTTTGGGGTCGGGTATGGAGGCTCCGTCGCCTATTTGTATAAGCGGCGGCTGTTGGTCGTTTTCAACCATGCTGATACCTTTTTGGGTTTCAGACCGGGCCGCGCCCGGTCTGAAACCTTAAATTATGAGATGACTTTTGTTGCCAGCCGCTTATTTGCCTATCCACTTTTTGCGGAGGGCTTCTTCAGTGCCGTTGGCTTTTACTTTGGCTATGCCGGCGTTGAGCATGTCCAGCACGGCCTTGTTGCCTTTTTTAACGGCAAAGCCGTAGTATTCGTCTTCATTTGTGGGAATGATGAAGGATATTTTAAGCTTGGCGGCGTAAGTTTTGTTTTGCAGGGCAAAGTCGGCGGCAATGGGGTCGTCGCACACCACGCCGTCAATGCGGCCGCTGTACAAAGCTTCCATGGCCTGGCTTATTTCGTCGTAAGAGCGGCCTTTGGCCCCCTTTACCTTTTCAATGGCAAAAAATCCGGTGGTGCCAAGTTGCGCGCCAAAGGTTTTGCCGTTCATGTCGGCCACGCTGTTTATTTTGGCGTTTTTGGCAACAACCACGGCCTGGCGCACTTCATAATATGGAGTTGTGAAGTCCATGGTTTTTTTGCGTTCGTCCGTAATGGTTACGGAAGATGCCACAAAGTCGTAGCGGTCGGCCAGAAGGCCGGCGAAAATGCCGTCCCAGGCCACGTTGCGGCTTTCAATCTCCATGCCCAGCTCTTTGGCAATGGCGGCCACGTAATCCACGGAGTAACCGGCCAGTTTTTTGTTGGAATCAATAAATTCCATGGGCGGCCATGTGCAATCGTGGGCCGCTACAAGTTTTTTGGAGGCGGCAAAGGCGGCTCCGCTGCTTAAAAGCAGCATCAGCGATACAAGCAGAACCTTTTTGAACATGCTGAAAGCTCCTGAATATATTGTTAAACATTAGTGTGACGGGTATTGCATGGGAGAGCGCCCCAGGCGTGCAAACGCATTTGCACGGCAAATTCGCGTGGCGGTGATAATATTTATGTGCAGGCGCGTTGTTTTGTCAACTTATTATAGGAAAAGCCCCATGGCGTGCGCGCGCCCTGGATAGAGTAGTCACGAGGAGGATTTTTGTTATCTGCCAAGGAAAAAGATCTTTTTATTGAGGGGGCGTACTCTTACGGCACTCGACCAACAATTATGCCGGAATGCATGGTTGCACGCGAGCAACGCGAGCGCCTCGCAGGGGGTGATGCACAGGACGTGCCGAATCAAATGAAAAGACTTTTTGACGCTGGCAGAGCAGGCGCGGCCTGTGTGAGGCAAAAAGACCCTCGTGACTAGTCTGTCTAATCAAAAAGCAGCATTGCCAGCGGCACCAAAAACGGCACCAGTATGGTCATGGCCAGCCCGTTAAATATGGATATTATGCCGTATTTTTCGCCGGTAAAGCGCGCTATTACCGGCAGGCAGGTATCCATGCCCGGAGCTCCGGCGGCGGCAACCGGGGCCAACGGCCCTAGCAGACGCGCCAGCAGCGGGGTGCTCAGCAGGGTAAACAGCTCGCGGGTTATATTTGCCAAAAGGGCGATGGAGCCAAGGGCGACATAACCCTGATTGCTTATTACCACGCTGGCCAGGCTGTAATAGCCAAAGCCAGCGCCCACGGCCAGAGTCTCGCGCAGTTCCATGGGCAGCAGCAAAAATGCGGCCACCGCGCCAAGGGCCGTTCCGCCCATGGCCAGCAGCGGCACCAGCGCCACACGCAGGCCCATGTCGCGCACAATAAGCAGCGCGCCCAGATCAAACCCTATGCCCATACCCACGCAGACCAGCATAATCCAGAGCGCCCAAGACGAAGCCGGGCCGGAATACAAAAAATCCGGCAGCGCGCCCAGCCGGGCCAGCGCCACACCCAGACAGAATACGCTTAAAATGTAAAGGGAGCCCAGCATGCCGCGCATCAGCCCCCCTTGGGGCTTTACGTTAACGCCCGCTTCGCCGCGGAAAAGGCGCTGGGCGGGCAGCACGCACAGCACGCTCCCCATGGTGCAGCACAGGCCAATGACAATGGCCTGAAAACCCAGAGTGCTCAATGCGGCAAACAGGCTGTCATCCGCGCCCAGCTTCGCGCCCATTACGAACAGCAGGGCATATATGGCAAGCATGGTAAGCTTGCCGGTAACTTTGCGGGCTTTTTCGTTGCGGCGCAATGCCCTTCCCGGCGCTATGCCCGCCGCCAGGCACCCCAACTCTATAAACATGCGGCACCCATATATTTTATTGTAAATGTAAGCATGCATGGCCTTTACAGCATGCGCCGGCGCAAGTCAAAAGTTTAGAAGCCGTAAAGCGGCAAATACCGGTAAGGGCATAAAGGACGAAGTCATATTCACGAGCGTTGGGCGCTGTCCTGATCGGCAAGAGAGGGTGCGGCCCAGCGAGGTGTAAACTCCCTTGACCAAGCGGCGTCGATATAACTTGGTGTAAGCCAAAGCCTTTCGGAATTATTTGGTTTTAGCGAGGCTAGGCATACTTGTCCAGGTAACTTTTGCAAAAACAAGGGTTGCCGGTAGTTTGCCGAGATGTTTTTTGCCTGCCGCACTTTTAGCGTTGAGCTTGCCGGAAGTTTCGGATAATATTAGGAAATACAGCGCCAGTTGTGGTTTAAGCCCACCCACGCGAATTTGAATCTAAATTTTTCAGGACAGTAATAATGCGTTTTTGTCTTGCCCTTTTTTTGCTGTTGTTTTGCGCTTTGCCCTGCGACGCTTTGGCGCAGGAGAGGGAAACCGCAGGCAATTACAGCTTTGATCTGCCCGAGGGCTATGCTTTGCGCCGGTTTGAAAGCAACGAGGCCAAGTTTAACAAAAACCTGGTTATAAATGAGGTTTTTGAGCAAAAAGACTCCGGCGCGGCCATAGTATATTGCCTGCGCGAGAAAAAAACTGAATACCGCAGCTTCGCCCTGCCCGCCAAAGAGCGCATCAGCCTGCAAACCGCGCCGCGCCGCTACTTGCAAATGTTTATAAGCGCCACCGAGGATGTGCGGCACGAGGAGATGTGGTTCAAATTCAGCCTGCTGGAGGAAAAAAGCTCCAACAGCCGTGAGATAAAAGACCGCGAGCGTTTTGTGGTGGCCATAGAAATGGGCGCGGCCAGCGACGACTACCACACCATGCTGTTTGTATGCGACTTCAGAAAAATAGATGGTTTCTTTGATGTGGAGGAATATAAGTCGCAGGTTACCAACACTGCCGTGCAGGTGCTGGATTCCATAAAAAAAGCGCAGTAAACGGCGGCAGTCTGGCTGATGCAAAGGCACAGTGCCCAAAGCATATGGAAATCACGTTTGCATTACTTTTAAATGACTGCACTATCTAGCATGGGCAAATAAAAAACCGGATAATCTCCGGTTTTTTATTTGTTGTTTCAGCCAGGCCCTTAACGCATCAGGGAGAGGTACAGGCCGTCCAGCACGTTAAGGGCTTCTTCGGGCAGCACCGGCTCCACATCCAACTGTCCTTCCATGGCCAGGGCCTGCGTTGTTTTGCCCAGTCCGCGCTCCAGCACAAGCGCGGCCGCGCGCACGCGGCCAATGCCCGTGCCATCGCGCAGTTCGTCCAGCAGGGCCTGCATGGCCAGCTTGGCGCCGGCGCGGGCCATGGCGCATACTTCGTCATTCAACTGTTTTTCTTCTATTTGTTTGAGCATATCCATTGTTATTCTCCTTTTATCATTTAAGGGTTGTCATTTTGTTTGCGCTGTGGCTGTTTGCGCCCATGCGCGGTTGTTTGCGCTTTACGCTGTTCTTTTTACATCGTCTGATTCATGCTCACTCCAGTGCGCGCCAGCTTGCGCCAGTTTGAGTTTGCCCCGCCGTTTTTCATGCGGTGGAGTTTATGGCGCGGCATATGCGCAGGGTTTTGCGCTTTATTTTGCTTTTCGCGCTTGGCTGCGTATAAATGGCGCGGGTTGTGCGACTATAGGCGGTGGCCTGTAAAAGTTCCGGGCCTGGAGGCCTGATGCCGGCGGGAACAAAAAGGCGCTTATGGGGTGTTTATAATGTGGATCAGGTTTGGTTTTATGATGGTTATTTATAGGTGGCGCTTGTTTCTTCGCTCCAGCGGAGCAGGGCGCGTTTGTCGGCATTGCAGCTTTCGAGGCCCTGCTGAATATCCATCAGATAAAGCAGCAGGTCCAGATTGCTGTGGAACCCTTGGCTATTTTGGGGCGGCGGGGTTTCTTGCAGCAAGGTCAGCGGGGGCAGGGCCAGGTAGGGCGGCAGGGGCTGCGCCTGTGAGCAGGCCGTTGATAAAATCAGGCACAGGCTGAGCGCACCACTCCTGAAAAGAGGTTTCATGCTTGAACTCCTTGTCTGGGACGGTAAAGGGTTGGATGGTTCCGCCCACGTTTTCGGGCCGTGACGCAGCTTGCCCAGACGGCCGGGCTGAGCTATGGCCGGGCGCGGATGGGCGTGTTGATTGCGGCAAAAGGCCGGTGGCGAGGCTAAGGCGCATTTCGTTATATTTGCTTTGCAAGGCATCTTTTTCTTGCCGGTTTTTACTTAGCAGGCCCGCCTCCAGTTCCGCCTGCTTTCGGCACAGGCCCAAGGCGGTGGTTGCGTTGTCTCGCGCTTCGCGCAGCAGGGCATTTTCTCGTGCCAGGCTTTGCCCGTGTTCTTCCAGCCTTTGCATGCGCGCGTGGCCGTACAACGAGTAGCCGCCCAAAAGCAGCAAGGCCAGCAGGCCCGCCGCCAGCCCGATAAGGGCCGGCAAACGGGCCGAAGCCTCGCCGGAACCGAAAAACGACGTCAGTATCTTCGCTACAAAAGCCCACATAAATTTTATCCTTTGTTGTTAAATATTAACATAAGGTTTATGCCAAAAGCTGCGGCAGGCCTTCTTGCAGGCAGGTTTGCAGCTCATCTAAAGTATCGGCCAGGGCGTCATGCTGGCGGCGCTGGGCCCAGGCACGGGCCTGCTTTATCCAGTTAAGGCATATGGCGGCGCAGCCGAGGTCGGCGGGGGTGTTGCGTACAGCCTGCCAAGCCAGACAGCGGGCACGCTCCAGTATAAAATCACACTGGGCTTTTTCCTGGCGCTCAATTTCCGCCAGTTCGGCCAGCAGCGCTCCGCTATAGCCCTCCGGCACAGGCTGGCTTGTCTTGAACCGCGTATTTTCCGCATCCGGCATATGGGGCATATCGGGCAAATACGGCAAACATGCTTGCAGGGCTTCATTTGCAGGATTTTGCATTGCCTGCTCATTGTAGGTTTCAAGTCTGACGTTCATATTTTCCAATGTTTCCAAGACTTGCTCCACCGAAAGGAGCGGCTCTGGCGCGCGGTTTTGTTGCAAGCCATGGGCAAGTTTGTCGGCATGCGCGGTATTATTGATTTCACGTATCTGCATCGTATCACCTGCATCAAGAGAGCGCGTTAAAGTCGTTGCTAAGGCGCAAGCCTACGGATGAAGCGTATTCATGCTCTTCTTCATCTTCGATTTCCGGATTAAAGCCGTATGCCCTTTTGAACAGATCGCGGCGGCAGGCGTAAGAAGCGCAACGCCCATCGTAATGCACCTTCACCGCCGCAACGCAATCTTCGCCAAGGGTTTCGCGCTGGTATTCGCACTCCAGCAGAGACGCGGCACGCAAACGCCCAGCCTGGGCACTGATAAAGTCGGCCAATGAGGTAACGTCCATGAGGGAAAACTCCACCTGCGCCTCGCTTCCGTCGTTGGAATTCAAATCCATGGCGGTGCTGTGCATACAGGTGGCACACGAATGTAAATCGGACAATTCACGCATCATAAACTCCTTTGTTGTGTTTTTCAAAAAAATTAGAAAACGTTCTAGGTTATGTAAAAATTTGACAAACCAAGCTTTGTGCGGTGGCTTTTATTATTTTTTACGATTCCATATAGAATCGTTTTTGGCAAGAAGAATGATTCTGTATAGAATCAAATACATAGAAAAAGCGCCTTTATATACCAATATGATCAGGGTTCAAAAAATATTTATTGTAAAATTATATGGTTGAATCAAATAAAAAAATAAATGCGGCACCTGGCTGACAGGCCGAAAAGAGAAAAATGCATATTTACATATTTTCTGAAAGTGAGGCAGTGGCATTGGCGGATTAAACCACGCAAGGCCAAGCTATAAAGCGCAAACTGAAGTTGGGGGGGAAAAGCCGGAGATAAACGGCAGGCGGCTACAAATCTTTGCCGTACCAGATGGCGCGGCCCAAGATGTTAAAATATTCGCCAGGTTGGATGGTTATTTCAGAGTTGTCCTGGTCGGATATAAGCGCGATTACCCTGCTGTCTTTTACGCGCACACGCTTGAGAAAAAGCTCGTCTTTGTAACATACGAAATATATACGGTTGTTAACGGGCGGGAAGGTGCTGGCCTCGTTTATCAGCACCACGCTGCCGTCTGGTATGGTGGGTGACATGCTGTCGCCTTCAACGC
The DNA here is from genome assembly GCA_031550525.1 of Desulfovibrionaceae bacterium. Taxonomy (GTDB): domain Bacteria; phylum Desulfobacterota; class Desulfovibrionia; order Desulfovibrionales; family Desulfovibrionaceae; genus WRHT01. Next base: position 72,787 of record JAVBON010000023.1, on the reverse strand, counting down.
TTATTACCACCATATTGCTGGTTGCGCCCTTGGAGAGCAGCCAGTCGCGCCTGAAACTGAGGTAGGATTTTACTTTCTTGCTGGCTTCAAAGGAGCCTCCGCCCATGGAGGCTTTTGCCTCAAGCCACGGCACCTGGTAATAGGCGCTTTCATCCGGCTGGTTGGCTGGTAGCGTTGGCGGCAAGGCGGCTGGAGCCTCAGGCTGGGTGCGCAGCAGGTGGGCCGCATCCGCCATTGGCTCGCGCAGCATGTGCGGGCGTGTGGGCAGGTAGGCGGAGGCGTCCGGGTAGGTGTGCGTGGCCAAGTTATCGGGCTTGCCATAGTAAAGGGCGGGGTCGATATCAAGCGCGCGCATGATGCGGAGCATTTTATCATATGGAATGCGGCGGCCTTTAAGCCCGCCGGAAAGCCAACGCGACACGGTGCCGCGGGTAGCCCCTATTTCGTTGGCTATAGCTGTAAGCTCGCCTCTGGGGTTGTTGGCTATGCGCCGTGACAAGGCCTCAAGCACGGCCTGCCAAGCTTTTTCTTGGATGCTGTCCATAAATTTCTGTCTTTTTGATTCTTTAACGAATCATAACACGCTGAAAGATTCCAGTCAAATACAATTTTGATAAATGTGTAAACAAAGTATTGCGGATATAATAATTTATATAGTTAAATCAGCATATAATAATACATTAAAAATGTTTCGCAAAGTAAATGAAATTGTCTGATTTGCGCAACAAAAAACAGATATATTAGCATGGGTTATGCGGTGAGGTTACTTTTTGCATGCCCGTTGCATTGAAATTTAAGCTTTGGCTTGCTATTGAAAATGTAAGGGAAGGAGTTTTTATGGACAAATCTGATTCGGGCAAACTGGAAAAATCCAATAACAGCAGCGCGCGGTCCGCGTCATCAGTCTGCCTTGCGCGGCAGGCGCAAACCCCGCCCAACCTTCATGCGGGGTTCAGGTCCGTGCCGCCCGTTCAGAAAAGCAGCATGTTTTTGCGGCATTATATGCCCGTGGCCACCATCGTATTGGCAATTTCATTTTTACTGCTGACCTTGCACATCTGGCCGCCGGTGGAAATTTTTCTTATCTGCATAGCCTTTGTCGCTTCAATATGGGGCCTTACAGTTGCCTTTACCCTGTTTCAGGCACACCCGAAATACGGGGCCTGGTACGCAAACCGCACGGCCGCCATGGTTATAATGGCCGTAATGATTGATTATTGGCTCTGGGTGTTCGGCGGCACTTACGACTCAGTTTCGTCCTATACCTACATGGGCGTTAACCTGGCCTTTTTTGTGCTGATTATGGGCGTTTTATTTTCGTACTTTTACAGAAATATGCATATAGGAAATGTGGTAAGGCTGTTATTGCTAAAGTGTTTGTTTGATTTCGGGGCCTTTGTGGTTTCCGGCGGATTGGGCATAGGGCTTTTCAACCGCCTTGGAATAATACACCCCTTGCGGGTAAGTACGGCCCTGGCCATGACTGCGGCTTTGGAAATGACCGTAGTGTTGGTCTATTTATTTTTTTACCGCAGAAAAATAGCCCCGCCGTCATTTTAAATTCGCCTTGGGCGCTGTGCCGCAAGCCGCTCGTGTTTTACGGGCGGCTTTTTTTATGGGCAAGCGCATGGTTTGCCTCAGGCCAGCCGCATTGCCCGCCGGGCTGAATAGCGCGTAGGCCCCTGCCATCGCCCGGAGGCGCGTCAGGTGCGCGTTGCCCGCCTGGAAATACAGCCGGAACATACCACCTGTGCCAGCTTGACAGTGGCGCGAGCCGGGGCGTAAAGCTGGACTTTAACGCAGTTGTAAGACAACTGTTTTTCCACGCCACAGCTTCTGGGCAGAATTGCCGCGAGCGTATAAAGCGCCTCGCGGCCGCGCTGTTTGAAAGCGGCTGATGTTAAACAAGTATAGCCATGGCCGCTCCCGGCGGAAATAACCAGAAAAATAACATGAAATACAACAGATACAGCGTGCTGACCATGCTCGGCCACATTTGCACGGACATAAACCAGGGCGCTTTGCCCGCGATTCTTCCTTTTTTGGTGCTTTATAAAGATATAAGCTATACCTCGGCTGCCGGGCTTATTTTTGCATCCAACTCCATGTCCTCGGTTATTCAGCCCTTTTTCGGGTATCTGGGCGACAAGGTATCATGGCCATGGCTGATGGGCCTTGGCGCTTTGCTGGCTGGCGGCGGCATTGCCATGGTGGGCTTTTTTGACAGCTATTGGGGCATTTTTGCCGCCGTGGCCGTTTCCGGCATCGGCGTTGCCCTTTTTCACCCCGAAGGCGGCAGAATGGCCAACATTGCCGCCGGAGAAAACAAGGGCGCCGGCATAGCTCTTTTTGCCGTTGGCGGCAACATAGGGTTCGCGCTGGGCCCGGTAATAGCCTCGGTTGCTTTGGCTACCATGGGTCTTAAAGGAACCGTCGTATTTTTGCTGCCCGCTTTCGCCATGTTGGCGACTGTATTGGTCTCGCTTAAAAACTTGAAACGTCTTTCCAACGAATCGCAGCACAAAAAGAAATTTGGGGCGCGTACCGAAGGAGAAGACGATTGGAAATCGTTTTTCAAAGTTGCGTCATGTGTTACCGGGCGCTCGATAGTGGCCTACGGCATGAGCACCTTCATACCGCTTTATTTTGCCGCCGTGCTGATGTTTTCAGAAGCCTCCGCCAGCGCAACTCTGGCCTTGTATTCGGTAGTGGCGGCCACCGCCACGCTGTTTGGCGGGCGCATGGCGGACAGCATCGGCTTCAGTCGCATCATAAAAACGGGCTTTTTGTGCCTGGCGCCTCTCCTGCTAATTTTTCCGCTGGTTCACAACGCTTATTTGGCCGTACTGTTTTTAATACCCATAGCGTTGGCCATAAACTCGCCGCATGGGGCATCCATTGCCCTTGGGCAGAAGTTTTTGCCCAACCATATAGGCACTTCATCGGGCATTATGCTTGGCTTGGCCGTGAGCATAGGCGGGGTGGTGGCCCCCGGCATAGGCTGGGTGGGCGACCATTACGGCCTGACTGCGGCGATGTACTTAATAGCCGGTTTTGCGGTGCTGACCATGTGCCTGGCCCAGTTTATCCCCGACCCAGAGAAAATGCGGCGGCAGGCGCTCGGGAAAGGTGCGGCTCATGAAGGTGGAGAAGACCAAGACAGATAAAATGCGCGGCGGATTAGGCGCTGTCTCTAAAAAGCGTCTTTTTGCCTCGCACAGGCCGCGCCTGCTCTGCCTGCGTCAAAAAGTCTTTTCATTTGATTCGGCACATTATGTGCCTAACCCCAGCGGAGCTCTCGCGTTGCTCGCGTCCAATTACGCATTCCTGCATAATTGCCGGTCGAGTGCCGTAAAGGTACATTCCCTCAATAAAAAGCCCTTTTTCCTTGGCAGAGGTCAAAAATCCTTCTCGTGACTACACTATCCAGGCCAGATTTATATGGCCAAGGCTCAGCCCCGCATTATATAACTACAATTCAGTAGATACAAAAAAAACCGCCCAAAAGGCGGTTTTTTTTGTATTCGGAATAAACCTGAATTAACGCTTCGAGTACTGGTAACGTGCTCTTGCGGCGCGCTGACCGTATTTTTTACGTTCTTTCTTACGGGCATCGCGGGTAAGGAAGCCGGCTTTTTTAAGCTGGCCGCGCAGGTTGCCGTCTATGGTAAGAAGGGCGCGGGCAATGCCGTGGCGCACGGCTTCGGCCTGGCCCGTTACGCCGCCGCCCTGCACGTTGACTTTAATGTCGTATTTCTCGACCAGTCTGGTGAGCACCAGGGGCTGGCGCACAATCATCTGCAGGGTTTTACGCGGAAAATAGTTTTCGATGGAGCGGCCGTTAATTTCAATGCTGCCGCTGCCGCTGTAAAGGCGGGTGCGCGCCGTGGCGTTTTTGCGGCGACCAGTGCCATAGTTGAATTCTGTAGACATAAATTTTCTCCAGCCTCTTAGTAGGGCAGTACCAAGGTTTTGGGCTGCTGGGCAGCATGCGGGTGCTCGGTGCCGTGGTATACTTTAAGCTTTTTCAGCATAGCGCGGCCCAAGCTGTTTTTGGGCAACATGCCGCGTACGGCGGTAATAAGCACATCTTCCGGCTTTTTGGCGAGCTGCTTTTCAAGGGTTATTTCCTTGAGGCCGCCCGGATAACCGGAGTGGCTGTAGTACTTTTTATCAGTCATTTTTTTGCCGGTAACGGCAATTTTTTCGCAGTTGACGACAACAATGAAATCACCGTTATCCATATGCGGAGCGAATTCAGGCTTGTGCTTGCCTCTCAGGCGGTGGGCAAGCTGGGCGGCGAGGCGGCCCAAAATCTGATTTTCGGCGTCCACCACAAACCATTCGCGCTTTATGTCTGCGGGGGTGGGGCTGAATGTTTTCATGCAAAGCACTCCTTAAATATGTGGCCGTGCAGGCCAAAGCGCAACCCAAAAGGGCCGCTCAAATCGACTTTGAAGAGGACTTACCTAAAAGTTTATCCCCGGCTTGTCAACAACTATTGCAGCGAAGTTTGCAAGAATTTATTGCCAAGCCAAACTATTATATGGTGTAACGAGTGTGGCTTCGGGGCGCATCTCCCTTTACCACGGGCCCTCACCATTATACTAAATTTTTTTATACTTCAACTTTTTTGAGCAAGAAAATGGCGAATATCCGCAAAAGCCTTATCCAGTTTGTGTTTAACGGCGCCTACATGAAACGCTGGAATGACAAGCTGCGCCCCATGGAATTTATAGAGGCCGACAAGCAGGCCCACAAGATGATCATTGCCTGGATTTTATGCCAGATGAACAGCGGCGGCCTGAGCGTGCGCGCCAAGCTGGACCTGGAACAGGAGGTGATTGAGCGGGCGATGTTTGATTACTTTTTGCGTCTGGTAATTACCGACATAAAGCCTCCGGTGTTTTACCGCATCAAGAAAAACCCCGATGATTACCGCAAGCTGGCCCAATGGGTGCTGAGCGAGCTGGAGCCAAACCTCAGCACCCTGGACGACGCCTTTTGGCACAGGCTGCAAAACTACCTGCTGGCCCCGGAAAAAGACGATTTGGCCGCGCGTGTTCTTGAAGCGGCGCACCATTACGCCAGCGGCTGGGAACTTAGCATACTAAAAGGCATGAACGGCTTTGACCCCGAAATGCCGGATATTATAGCCGACTTTATAGCCAAGCTGGAGCGCCACCAGGCCCTTAACGGCTTCAAGGCCATTACCGGGCCGGACTTTATAGGCCTTAAAACCGATGCCCTGCCGGATAGAAACGCCCTGGGCGGCTTTGCCAAGCTGTGCGGGCAACTGCGTTTTCAGAAGCGCTGGTCGCAAACCCCGCGCATACCGGAAACATCCGTTATGGGCCATATGTTCTTTGTGGCCTGTTACGCCTATTTTTTTAGCCTGGCCGTGGAGGCGGGGCAGGCCCGCCGCGTGAACAATTTTTTCTGCGCCCTCTTTCACGATTTGCCGGAGCTTCTCACGCGCGACATTATTTCGCCTGTGAAGAAATCGGTGGATAACCTTGATGCGCTCATACGCGATTATGAGGAAGAGGAGCTCAAGCGCCGCGTATTCGTGCCCTTGTGGGCCGAAGGCCACGAGAACCTTGTGGAGCGGCTGGGCTATTACCTCGGCATTGAGACCGGATCGGAATTTTACGAGAGCGTCATGCTGGACGGCAAGGTTACGCGGGTGGAGTTTGAAGACCTGCAAACCAAATACAACGCCGACGAGTACGACCCCAAAGACGGCAAGCTGCTTAAAATATGCGACAACATAGCCGCCTTTGTCGAGGCCTACACCGCCACGCGCAATGGCATAAGCGCCGACGAGCTTTTGCAGGCCATCTGGCGCACCCGCAACGACCTCGCCCGCGCCAGCATAGGCCCGGTGCATGTGGGGGCGCTGCTGGCGGACTTTAACTAGAAAAGACATGACTGACGAAGCCAGCTTTATGAGATCTGGGCTCCGCTCCAGACCCCGCAAGGGGCGTGAGCCCCTTGACCCGCAATATTTTGAATAAATAGGCATCCTGGTTGTTACCAGTAGTACCTGCAATCAACCACCAAGCCAAATTAACACCCTCGCGGGTCAAGGGGGTTCGAAATTAGCACCCCAAAAGTTGTGCCCGCTGTATAGCTCCCCAGCCAAAAACTGCCGTGCTTTCGTAATACGAGCTACACCCTTGCGGGGTCTGGGGCGGAGCCCAGATCTCATAAATATGGCTTCATCCTCTATCTCTTATACTCGACACAAAGCCGGGCTTTTTGTACATTGCCGGTACAAGTAAAAAAAGAAGGTGCTTTCATGTTGATGCGCAAAAGAGCTTGGGACATTGTGCGTGAGGATTATGTGCGGGTGGAGCGCGACGATTCTTTGGTGGATGTTATGCGCAAGCTCTTGCAATGCGTTAAGAGCGGCAACGGCTGCTTGTGCGCGTTGGTGTTTGAGGGCTCAGCCATGCTGGGGGCCGTGTCCATTTGGGATACGGTGCGCTTTATGAACAACTGCCTCAAGCAGGCTGGCCTGAACAAGGAATCGGCCGAGCGCGATTTTGAAGAGATGTTCGCCATAGCCTGCAAGCTGGGCGCGGCCACCCGCGTGACGGATATAATGGATAAGGAATATACCGTGCTGGCCCCTGATATGCCCATGCCCGCAATAATATCGCATTTTGTGAAAAAGGGGCGCAGTTACGCTGTCGTGCGCGAAGGCAACCGTACCCTTGGCGTGATTATGATTCAGGATATTTTTACCGAGTTGGGCGAAGAGGTGGAGTGCGAGCTTTAAGGCCTTTTTATGCCTGCCCGCAACAGCAGTCAGGCGGTTGGCATAAGTTTTACGAAAGCTTGAAACGTTATGGCGTTTCAAGCTTTTTAACAAACCTGTATTTTATAATGGCATAATTTTTTTTAAAGTGCTTGTTATTATCAGAGGGCAGGCTGTTATATTGGCATGTATAGTGGTATATTATTTGAGTTAAATGACTATGTTATTGGCTTTGTCATAATGTAACAGATGAATATTCTTGCTAAATGTGTAATAATTTTATATTTTGAAAGTACTTTCAAGATTTTTTCAAGAAACGGATGCCCGCACTTATGGTAAACAATTTGAGCAATAAACCCTCGGGGCTTTTTAAACGCCTGATGGGGCAGTTGTACAGTTTTTGGTATGACCATATAAGGGTTGATTCCCCGACTTCTCCTGATTTTACCGATGAGAAGTCTTACAGGCGCACCAGCGCATTGGTGTTGGGGCTGGTTACGCAGGCTTTGCTGTTTACCTCCGGCATACTTAACATTTTGCTGCAAAGCGGTAATTTGGCTATTTTACTGTTTGTTGTGTCCGTTGTGCCGGTTGTTTCCATAACCTGGCTGATTTGCGACAAAAAAACAGTTTACGGCCCTATGTTGCTTTTGTTGTTCATGTTAATGGCGCTTGGGGCAGTGCTGCTTTTCGGTACCGGCGTCTGCGGCGGGGCAAGTTTTGTATGGTTTATCCTTTTCCCGCCCATGTTGATGTACAGCATGGGCGTGCGCCATGGTACCATGCTTTTTGCCTGTTTTTACGCGTTTTTGGTGTTATCCATGGTTGGGCCTCTGCAATCAATGCTGGCCGAGCCTTTGAGTCTTGCCACCCGCTTGCGTTTTTTGCTGGCCATGCTTGGCAGCTTTGCTTTCTCCGGTTTTTCGGAGCTGGTGCGGCAAAAAACAAACAGCAACCTGGCCCTTACAGTAACACGCCTGGAGCAGGAAGCTCTTACGGACCAGCTTACCGGCCTGGGCAACCGGCGCGATTTTCAAAACCATTTTGCCTGGGTAAAGGCCAAAAGCCACCGCGTGCAAACGCCTTTTGCCCTGGCGATGCTGGATATAGACCATTTTAAAAATGTGAACGACACCTATGGTCATGAGGTCGGCGACAGGGTGCTGGTGCACATTACCACTGTTATTACCGAGCGCATGCGCGCCACGGATAAGCTTTTTCGCTGGGGCGGCGAGGAGTTTATCATAATGATGATGGACACCTGGCCGGAAGACGCCAGACACGCGGCTGAGCGCATACGCCAGTTTGTGGCCGATACCCCGTACATGCACGAGGGCAGGCCCATTTATTACAGTGTGAGCATAGGCCTTTACTGCAGCCACTCCACCCCGGATATTAACGAGGCCCTGGCCGAGGCCGACAGACACCTTTATGTGGCCAAGCACAGCGGCCGCAATCAGGTGGTTGGGGAATATTCGTTGTAAAAAGGCTCTTTCTTACGACCCCTATTTATACAGCGAAAAACCTTTGGTGCGGGCTTCGTTGAAGTCCAGCGCGCCTAGTCTGTCGAAGTCTATATTGCATATTTGCCGGTCATTTTTGCAGTTTTCAAGGTCCTGTTCCAATAGGCCGGCCAGGGCTCTGGCTACTTCCCGTTCCTCGTAGGCCACTGCTGCCACTCCGGCTTGCTCGAACAGGCGCTGGTCGTTTACAAAGCGCGCCCGCGCCAGCACGCGCAGGGCGGGGTTAAGCCCGCTTGCCACGGTGGCGGTTGCGGCGGCCATTTCTGCGGACGGCAGGGTTATTACCATGTAGCTGGCGTTTTTTACCCCGGCGGCCAGCAATACTTCTTTTTTTACCGAATTACCGAAAATGGCCGGGGATTTTTGCTCTTCGTTCAGGCCGTTTACGGTATCCACATTCAAATCTATCACAACGGGCACAATGTTGCGGGCCAGCAGCGCCTCCACCACGCTTTTGCCGGTGGGGCCGTAACCCACCACTATGGCCGTGGTTACGCCGGAATCGGCGTCAGGCACATGGGGCGTGTTCAAGAATGTCTGCCGTCTGGCGGCCTTGTGCTCGGCTCTGGCGTCAAGCAGGCGGCGCAAGGCGCGGTGGGCGCTCATCCAGCGCTCTAGCGCCGGAATGCGGCGGAACAGGCTGGGGTTGAGGGCTATGGATATTATGGAGCAGACCACCAGCACGTTGTAAAGATCCGCGCTAATGAGGTTGAGCGACATGGCCTGCTGGGCCAGAATGAAAGAAAATTCACCTATCTGGGCCAGGCTTACAGCCACGATAAGTCCGGTGCTGGCGGAGTAGCCCAGCGCCGATACCACCACCAGGGCTGTAACGGGCTTGGCCAGCAGCACTATGCCAAGGCAGGCCAGAATAAGCAGGGGGTGCTCCAGCAGAAAGGCCGGCCTGAAGAGCATGCCCACGGAAATGAAAAAGAGCACGGCAAACGCATCGCGCAGGGGCAGCAAATCCGCAGCGGCCTGGTGGCTTACTCTGGTGCGTCCCACCACCATGCCGCCCAAAAAAGCGCCCAGCGCCATGGAAGCCTGAAAAAACACCGCTGCCGCCACCGCCGTGGCAAAGGCGGAAACCAGCACGGACAAGGTAAAAAGTTCTTCAGATCTGCTGCGCACCACCTTTGTAAGCACCCAAGGCACCAGCTTGCCGCCAACCACCATTACGATAATCCATAACAGCGACAGGCGCAGCAGGGCCAGCCCGGCCGCCCGCGCAATGGCCGAAGCCCCCGTGCCTTGCCCGCCCATTACCGAGGCCAGGCTGGGCAGCAGCACCAGTATGAAAACCGTGAACAAATCTTCCACCACCAGCCAGCCGACGGCAACGTGCCCGTGAATGGTATCGAGCACGCCGTTATCGGTAAGCACGCGCAGCAGCACTACCGTGCTTGCCACCGAAAGCCCCAGACCCAGCATGATGCCTTGGTGCGCGGGAAAGCCCATCAGCCAGGCGGTAACCGTGCCCAAGGCCGTGGCAATGGCGCTTTGGGCCACGGCCCCCGGCAGGGCCACGCCTTTTACGGCCAGCAGGTCTTTTGTATCAAAATGCAGGCCCACCCCGAACATTAGCAGAATAACTCCGGCCTCCGCCAGTTGATGGGCCAGCGCCGCATCCGCCGCAAAGCCTGGTGTGTGCGGCCCCACCATAAAACCGGCCAGCAGATACCCCACAATTGGAGAAAAACCCAGACGATGGGCGAAATACCCGAATATGCAGGCCAGGGTAAAGCCTATGGCCAGTATTTTTAACAGATCGTATTCATGCATAAAAAACCTTTGGCAGGCCAAATGGCGGCTGCGTGGAGGGCTATAATTTTTTATTAATAGGCCCCGGCTGTTTTTTGAATGATTAAGTTCAGCGCCCGGCGAGCGCAGGCTTTGCTCTAACGCGGCAGGCCGGCGCGAACGGTGGTTACGGGGCTGCCTGCAATAGGGCATAAAAGAATTTGCGGCGGTCCACCTTGCCAAGGCGGCTGCGATTGTATATCAAAATTATGTGTTTGGTATGGCTTATAAGCATATTTTACGGGAGCTTGAAGATGAAGGAACAGAAGCGTGAGTTGTTGGGCAGCCGCATAGGCTTTTTGCTTATTTCAGCCGGGTGCGCCATAGGGCTGGGCAATGTTTGGCGTTTTCCTTTTATAGCCGGTCAGTACGGGGGCGGGGCCTTCGTTTTGCTATATTTGCTCTTTCTGTTTCTTTTTGCCGCGCCCATAATGGTTATGGAGTTTTCCGTCGGCCGCGCCTCGCGCATGAATATTGCCGGTTCTTTCAGCAAGCTGGAGCCAGCGGGCAGCAAGTGGCACTATTTCGGTTTTATAGGCCTGGCCGGAAACTACCTGCTTATGATGTTTTACACCACTGTGGCCGGGTGGATGCTGGCTTACTGCTGGTTTGCCGTTAAAGGCGACATTGTAGGGCTTAACCCGGATCAGGTGGGGGCGTTTTTCGGCAATTTTTTGAAAAGCCCCGGTTCGCTGGTGTTCTGGATGGCCCTTACCGTGACAATAGGCTTTACGGTATGCGGCATAGGGCTGCAGAGGGGGGTGGAGCGCGTTACCAAGGTAATGATGGGCGGCCTTTTCGCCATACTCATCATACTGGTGGTGCGCGCGGTTACCTTGCCGGGGGCTTCCGCCGGTCTGGCTTTTTATCTCAAGCCCGATTTCGGGCGCATGATTGACCAGGGCCTTTGGACCGTGGTTTACGCGGCCATGGGCCAGGCCTTTTTTACCTTGAGCATAGGCGTGGGCAGCATGGCTATTTTTGGCAGCTACATAAGCCGCGAGCGCAGTCTTACGGGTGAATCGGCCAATATTCTTGTGCTGGATACCTCGGTGGCCCTGCTTTCCGGCCTGATTATATTTCCGGCCTGCTTTGCCTTTGGTGTTGACGTAAGCGCGGGGCCGGGGCTGGTGCTGGTAACATTGCCCAACGTATTCAACTATATGCCGGGCGGGCACGTTTGGGCCGTTCTGTTCTTTTTGTTCATGAGCTTTGCCGCTCTTTCAACGGTTATAGCCGTGTTTGAAAACCTAGTGGCTTATGGCATAGACGTACGTGGCTACAGCCGCAAAAAATCCGCCATGGTTAACTTTGCGGTGGTGCTTGTGGGCTCTTTGCCCTGCGCGCTTGGCTTTAACCTGCTGGCCGGTTTTGAGCCGCTGGGCAAGGGCACCAACGTGCTGGACCTGCTGGATTTTATAGTAAGCAACAACCTGCTGCCGCTGGGCGCGCTTACCTTCCTGTTATTCTGCTGCACCCGCTACGGCTGGGGCTGGGATAACTTCATAGCCGAGGCGGATGCGGGCAAGGGGCTTAAATTCCCAAAAATGTTGCGTCCCTTCTTTACCTATGTAGTACCTGTGTTAATGGTTGTGGTATTTGTGCAGGGCTACCTGGACAAGTTTTTCAAGTAAGCCTTAGGGGCTGTTTCTAAAAAGTGTCTTTTGCCCCCTGGACTGCGTCAAGCGCCGATTTTTGTCCAGGGCTGTACCCTCAGAGTACTATCCCTGGACAAAAATCGGCGCTTTCCTTGCCAGTGAACAAAATACATCTTTTTAGAAACAGCCCCTAAACAATAGTTTTTTTCAACCGCCCCGCGCCAGAGCATTTTAACTTTGAGGAAGTTGAAACGCTCTGAGCAGGGCGGTTGCGCATTGCTCGAACCACCGCATTTGCCGGACGGCAATAAAAAACCCCCCGAAGAGGACCTTTCGGGGGGAAAAAATTAAACCACCATAGTTTACACAGGCTTCCGCCGTTTTTCCCACAATTTCATACTGCGCATTTTTTTACGGCGCTCTTTTTGCAAGCTTTTACAAATAAGCGGCATGCTGCGCTGGTAGCCCCATTTTTCTTTGTACTCTTCAGCCGTCATACCGTGCAAGGCAAGATGCTTTTTAGTAATGATCTTGAAGTTCTTGCCGCATTCCATGCAAGTAATGGCCTTGTCGCCCAACGCTTTTTCAATTGCCGGGGCAGCTTCTTTGTCCGGTTGGGCCTCTGGCGCAAGCTGCTGTATGGCCGCCGAAAGACTGCGGATCATTGAGGCCAGCTCGTCTTCAGACATGCTTCTGAAAGCGGCCTGTGCCTTTACAATCTCCAAAGCCTGGCGGATATGTTCATCCATAATCACCTCCATAACGTATTATTTTATCATACCACAATACAACTTTAATCGCATACAGTACATTGCATGTTCAAGTATGCCTGAAAATAATCTGATTTGCCAGATCTGCTTGCATTAAAGCAATGTTGCCTGAGTAAGCAGTAATATAATAGCGTGCGCATGCAAATTAATCTCAAAATTGGCATTACTGATAAACAGTGAATAAGACATAAAAACGTAACTTATGCAACGCTGACTTGTCAGACGCTTTTATAATAGTCTGATAATAAATATATTGCAATGCAAACTATGAAATAATTATGTACATTGATGTTGTGCTATGCATAAAAGCTTGCCGCAGTCATGTATTGGCAGGCGTAAATCCTTTATTGCCCATACGTTTTGCTCTATCTGCACGGTCATGCCGACTAACTTGCAACAAAACAGCGCCCTCAAGCTTAAAAGGCCTGAGGGCGCTGTTTTGTTGCAAGTTAGTCGCGTGGCCAGTTGCGGCTATTTATCGGATTTTTTCTTTTTACCTTCAATATGATGGCGATCTTGAGCGCTTAGCACGCTTTTGCGCAGGCGGATGGAAAGGGGGGTTACTTCCACTGTTTCGTCGTCGCGCACAAAGTGTATGGCCTTTTCCAGCGTCATGGGGCGCACTGGCGTGAGTATTATGTTTTCGTCCTTGCCGGAGGCGCGCAGGTTGGTAAGTTTTTTCTCTTTGCAGGGGTTTACGTCTATGTCGTTATCGCGGTTATGCTCGCCCACAATCATGCCTTCGTAAACCGGATCGTTGGGCGTAATGAACAGCGTTCCGCGCGGCTCAAGGTTATACAGGGCGTAGGCCACGCCTTTTCCGGCCCTATCCGCCACCAGCGACCCTGTGAAGCGGCTGGGGAAGTCGCCCCGGTGCTCTTCATACCCTTCCAGATATGAGTTCATTATACCGGTGCCTTTGGTATCGGTCAGAAACTCGTCGCGGAAGCCGATAAGCCCCCTTGAGGGCACGGAAAACTCCATGCGGATGCGCCCTGAGCCGTTGTTTACCAGGCTGGTCATGCGGCCTTTGCGTATGGCAAGCTTTTCAGTAACAATGCCCATAAAGGTTTCATCGCAGTCCACCAGCATGTGCTCTATGGGCTCAAGGGTTTTGCCGTCTTCCTTTTTCATGATTACTTCGGGGCGGCCTACCGAAAGCTCAAAGCCTTCGCGGCGCATCTGCTCCACAAGTATGGCCATTTGAAATTCGCCCCGGCCTTTTACGATGAAGCTGTCTTTGTCCGCGGTTTCTTCAAGGCTTATGGCCACGTTGCGCATGGTTTCGAGCTTCAGGCGCTCCAAAATCTGGCGCGACTGCACAATTTTTCCTTCCTGACCGGCCAGAGGCGAGCTGTTTATGCCAAAGCGCATGGAAACGGTTGGCTCGTCCACAATAATGCGCGGCAGGCGGCGCGGCGCGGCCTTGGTGCATACGGTGTCGCCTATGCTGGCCTCCGGCCCGGCCAGCACTACTATGTCGCCTGGCTCAGCCATGCCCACTTCTTGCAGCTTGAGGCCTTCATATACCTGCAATTTGGTGATTTTTATAGGTATTTCACGCCCGGCTTCGTCGATGCGTATAAGGGCGTCTCCGGCATTAAGGGTGCCGTGGGCTATGCGGCCAACGGCCATGCGGCCCAGGTATTCGGAGTAATCCAGATCCGCCACCTGCATTTGAAAAGGCTCGTCCGTATCATAAGCCGGGCCGGGCAGGGCCAGAATGGCCTCGAACAGAGGGGTGAGGTCTTTGCGCTCGTCTTCCAGCGCGTTCATTACCACGCCCTCGCGCCCTATGGCGTAAAGCACGGGGAACTCGAGCTGTTCTTCGCTCGCGCCAAGATCTATAAACAGGTCGTACACTTCGTCCAGCACTTCGGCGGGGCGGGCGTCTTTACGGTCTATTTTGTTTATCACCACCACAATATCCAGCCCGGAATCCAAGGCCTTTTTAAGCACAAAGCGGGTTTGGGGGAGCGGCCCTTCGGAAGAATCCACCAGCAGCACGCAGCCGGTGGTCATTGAAAGGGCTCTTTCCACCTCGCCGCCAAAGTCGGAGTGGCCGGGGGTGTCCAGTATGTTTATTTTTACGTCTTTCCAGCGCACGGCGCAGTTTTTGGCGGAAATGGTAATGCCGCGCTCACGCTCCAGATCCATGCTGTCCATGATGCGGTCGTCAACCTGCTGGCCTTCGCGAAAAATGCCGCTTTGCTTGAACATGGCGTCAACCATGGTGGTTTTGCCGTGGTCTACGTGGGCTATGATGGCGATGTTACGGATGTTTTGGTTGGTTTTTTTCATTAAACAAGTCGGTATGTTAAAAGGTTAAGCCTTGCGCAGGCGTAAAATTTTGTTGTTTATATCGTCTTTTTTTGCGTCCAAGAGCGCCAGCAGGTCTTTGTCGCCCAAGCTGCGCGCCGTGGCCGTTTGCTGGCGGAATATATCCAGAATTGGCGGGTGCTCGCCGCTATACAAGCGCTTGAGATATTCGGTTTTTTGCTGGGCCAGTTCTATGGAGGCCTCGTTGCGCAGGTTTACTGCCGTGCGCAGCAGGGCCTCGCAGGTTTCAAAGGTATAATACTGGCCCAGCATGGTTTGCGCGGCGTACAGAGCTATGTCGGCGTGCCCGGCGGCCTCGCCTTTATCGCGCAGCAAGGCCGCGCCGTGCGCCCAGCCGGGGTTAAGCTCCATTTGCTGGTACACCCAGAGCAGATCGCGCGTTTTCGCCTCTTTTATAAGCAGAAGCGAGTCGCGGTCGCCCATGTGAATATCCACGGCAAGCGTGTCGTTAAGCACCGGCTTTAGGCCGTCGTTAACGGCGTGCAGGTGAGTGTCGGGTTTTACCAGATGCCCGCAACGCGCGCCAAGAATTCTGGAATTGTGCTCCTCGCTGCCTTTGCGCCCCGGAGTTTGGCTTTCCAGATGGTAGATTACGGAATTGCTTACGCAACGCATGGCATGACCCGCGTGAGACAGATGCAGGCACAGATCCACGTCTTCAAAGCCGTTCTTGTATTCTTCGTAAAAGCCGCCGAAATCAAAAAACAGCGCTTTGGGCAGCAACAGGGCGGCGGCGGTAAGGCCCTGCACGCGCCTTGGGTTTTTCACCACGGGGTGCGCGGCCGGGTAGCATTGGTACAAGTGCCCCAGCCCGGCCAGGGAGAAGCCCATGCCAAGGTGCTGCACCGTATCGTCCATATACAGCAGCAGGGGGCCGACCGCTGCCGGTTTGGGCTCTTCATCCAGCGCGGCAAGCAGGGGAGGGAGCCAGTTGGGGGTGGCCAAGGTGTCGTTGTTCAAAAAAAACAGCAGGCCGCTTGCGGCTGCTTTTGCGCCCAGGTTGCTGGCGGGGCCGAAATTTATATTCTCGTTGTTGCGTATGGCGGTAAAGCGCGGTCCGAACAGGGACGAGCCAAGCGCGGTAAGCTCCGCCGGGGTGGCGTCGGTGGAGGCGTTATCCACCACAATTACCTCCATATCGTGGCCGGAGGTATGCTGGGCCAGACTTTGCAGGCAGTTGCGGGTAAGCTCCCATTTGTTGAGCACAGGGATGATTACGGAAAGTTGCGGAGCGTTGCTCATAAGCCCGCCTCCTCGCGCCAGGCGGTAAAAGCCGCAAAGGCCCTTTGCGCGTAAAGCAGCTTGCGGTTGGCCTTTTTGGCTTTTTCGCCAAGCTCAGGCATAAGCCCGTATTGTACGTTGCTGGGCTGAAATTTTTTTGCAGGGGTGCGCAGGTGGGCCATAAGCGCGCCCAGGGCACTTTGCGGCGGCGGCGCGGGCAGCTCGCGCCCGCGCAGGCGCGCGCCCAGGCTTAAACCCAGCCAGAGGCCGCAGGCGGCGGACTCCACATATCCTTCCACGCCGGTAATCTGTCCGGCCAGATAAATATGCGGCCGGGCCAGCAAAGACAAATCCGCGCCCAGCACCGTGGGGGCGTTTACATAGGTATTGCGGTGCATACTGCCGTGCCGCGCGAATTCGGCGTTTTGCAGGCCTGGGATCATGCGGAATATTCTGTCTTGCTCGCTATAAATGAGCTTGGTCTGGCAGCCCACCAGGTTGAACATGCTGCGGTTGAGATTTTCCGCCCGCAGTTGCACCAGGGCGAAAGGGCGGCGGCCCGTGCGCGGGTCGTCAAAGCCTACGGGCTTGAGAGGGCCGAACACCAGTGTTTTTTCGCCGCGCTCGGCCAGCGCCTCTATGGGCATGCAGCCTTCAAAGTGGCTTTCTTTTTCAAAGTCGCGGGTTGGGGCTTTTTGAGCCTCCAAGAGGGCGTGGTAAAAAGCCAGATACTCTTCTTTATTCATCGGGCAATTCAGGTAATCGCCCTCGTCTTTTTCGTCTTGTTCGGCGTTTTCGGTTTGCCCTGCCGGTTTTTTTTCGTTGTCATAGCGCGAGCCGCGAAAGACTATGCTCATATCCAGAGAATCACCGGAGACAATGGGAGCTATGGCGTCATAAAAATACAGATGCTTTTCGCCAGTAATGGCGGCAAGGGCCGCGCTTATGGAATCCGAGGCCATGGGACCGGCTGCCAGCACTATGTGGGTGAAGCCGGAAAGGGCAGGCTCGTCTTGCGCGTTTAGGGCGCGGATTTCGCGGCGTTGCACGGTTATGTTGGGGTCGGACTCCATGGCGGAGGTTACGGCGCGGCTGAAGGCGCCTCTATCCACAGCCAGAGCCTTGCCGGCCGGAACTTTGG
Source organism: Desulfovibrionaceae bacterium (assembly GCA_031550525.1). GTDB lineage: Bacteria > Desulfobacterota > Desulfovibrionia > Desulfovibrionales > Desulfovibrionaceae > WRHT01. The sequence continues at coordinate 55,631 of JAVBON010000023.1, read as the reverse complement.
TTTGTTCCGCCATGCGCATGGTAAGGCTGCCCAGCATGCGCATTTCCTCTTTAAGCACGCCAACGGCGTTTTGCGTATCGTTGGAGCGCAGGGAGTTGGAGCAGACCAGTTCGGCCAGATCGGGGTTTTCGTGGGCGGGGGAGAAGGCGTGCGGCTTCATTTCAAACAGGGTGCTTGGTATGCCCTGCTCGCTGAGTTTGGCCGCGCATTCGCAACCGGCCAGACCGGCGCCGATGATGGCTATTTTGTAGGCATTGGTATGAGGCATGGTAAAAAAATCTTTCTTGCGGTTTGAATAGAGGCGTTATGCCTTGCATTGGCGGCCAATGCAAGGGGTTTTTATGGATGCGCTAAGCGCATTGGGTGTGCCTTTACGGGTATCTTGGCGTTATTGGCTGGCCATGCCCATTATAGGCAATAGTTCCTGGTAGGCGGCGGCAAGTTTGGCGGGCACGTCCGCGCCTTGCAGTTTAAGTTCTATGCCTCCGGGGGGCAGGAGTTTGGCGCGGCCCTGGGCGCGTTGAATCCAGCTTACTATTTGGGTGGGGTCCAGTTTGGCGTAGCGTTGGTCGAAGGTGAGGCGGACTTTGTCCTCGCGCAGGTCGGCCTTGCTTACGCCCCATGCGGCCAGGTGGCGCTTGAAGTTAAGCACGCTGAAAAAGTTTTCCAGCTCCGGCGGGACAATACCAAAACGGTCGCGCAGCTCAAACTCCACATCGCGCTGGGTTGAAGCGTCCGGCGCTGAAGAGAGGGCCTTGTAGTAGCGCAGGCGCTCGCGGCTGTCGCCGATGTAGCTTTCAGGTATATGGGCGTTGAGGCCCAGGTTTATTTCCGTTTCAATAGTTTCGCGCAGGGGCTGGCCGCGCATTTTGGCCACGGCCTCCTCAAGCATTTCCAAAAACAGATCCAGCCCCACGCGGTGCATATGGCCGCTTTGAGATTCGCCCAAAATATTGCCCGCGCCGCGCAGACGCAAATCTTCCATTGCCACCTGCACGCCGGCGCCAAGGTAATCCATATCCAGAATAACGCGCAGGCGCTTGCGGGCCACTTCGGGCATGCGGTCCACATCGTTGCAGACGAACACGGCAAAGGCCTGGCGGTCGGAGCGGCCCACGCGGCCGCGTAACTGGTAAAGCTGCCCCAAGCCGAACATTTGGGCCTGATCCACCACCAAAGTGTTGGCGCGGGGGAAATCCAGACCGGATTCCACAATGGCCGTGCACACCAGCACATCCATTTCTCCATGCCAGAATTTACGCATGTTTTCTTCCAGCGCCTTTTCGCCCATCTGGCCGTGGGCCATGCCCACGCGGGCCTCTGGCACCAGCTTTTTAACATATTCGGCGGCGCGTTCCAGCCCCTGCACCCGGTTGTAAACCCAGAAAACCTGACCCTGCCGGGCCAGCTCGCGCTGTAAAATGGTACGCAAGGCCGCTTCATCGCGGTTTATAAGGGCGGTTGCCACGGGTTTGCGCTCCGGCGGCGGGGTTTCTATTACCGAAAGCTCGCGTATGCCGGAAAGGGAGAGTTGCAGCGTGCGCGGAATGGGCGTGGCCGTAAGGGTGAGCACGTCAACATTCTTTTTCATCTGCTTGAGCAGCTCTTTGTGGCGCACGCCAAAGCGCTGCTCCTCATCCAGCACTATGAGGCCGAGGTTGGGCAGGGCAACATCTTTGGAGAGCAGGCGGTGCGTGCCTATGAGCACGTCTATTTGCCCGCGCGCCGCCGCGTCTATGGTTTCTTTCTGCTTCTGCTTGCTTACAAAGCGCGAGAGCAGGCCAACGTTGACGGGAAAGCCCGAAAGGCGGGAGCGGAAGGTTTGGTAATGCTGCTCGGCCAGCACGGTGGTGGGGCAGAGCAGGGCCACCTGCCTGCCCTCGGCGGCGGCGCGAAAGGCCGCGCGCAGGGCTACTTCAGTTTTGCCAAAGCCCACGTCGCCGCAAACCAGCCTGTCCATGGGCTCGGGTTTGGACATGTCGCCAAGCACGTCTTCAATGGCTCTGGCCTGGTCGGGGGTTTCCTCAAAGCCGAAGGTGGCTTCAAACTCGCGGTACATTTCACCCACCGGGCCGTAGCCGTAGCCTTTGGCCACCTTGCGGTAGGCGTACATTTCCACCAGATCTTCGGCAATTTTTTCTATGGCCTTGCGGGCTTTATCCTTGCTGGTGGCCCACAGGCTGCCGCCAAGCTTGTCAAGCGCGGGCTCAATGCCGTCCGGAGCCTTGAATAGCTGGATAAGGCCCAGGCGATCCACCGGCAGGTAGAGTTTGTCGTCTCCGGAGTAGCGCAGCAGCAGGAAGTCGTTGGAAACGTCATTCAGTTGCAGGCGTTTGAGGCCGCCAAAAGCGCATACGCCGTAATCGCGATGCACCAGAAAATCGCCTTCCCGCAATTCGTCGTAGCGGTCCAGACCTTTAAAGGATTCCAGCGCCGGGCGCTGGGCGCGGCTGGCGCGTGGCTGCAAAACATCCTCGCCCAGCACCAGAAAATTCTGCCAGCCAAGGGTAAGGCCGCGCCGGAAGGGCGAGACCAGCGCGTAAAGGCCATCTTGCCCCGGTACTAGGCGCTGCTGGGGGTGGATGCCCTCTTGGCCCGCCAGATCCAGAAACTTCGCCCGGCTGCGCTCGCCTGTAAAGCTGAGCAGCACTGAGCCGTTTTTGCCCTTGCTCCACTCCTGCATGGATTCCACAAGCGTGTGCCAGGGGCGCTCAAGCGCCGCCGGGCTGGGGAAAAGATCCTGAAACGCGTTTATGGCGCGCTCTTGCAGGCTCTCGCCTTTGGCCTCAATGCCCACGCGCAGTTCTTCAAAGTAAATGCGCGGCTGGCGCGCAAGCCATGCGCGGGCCTCGCCTTCCGGCCGCAATACCGCGCCGCGCGGCAGGTGCAGGCCTTCGTCGCGCCGGGCTTGCAAAAAGGAGGACCATGATTCAAGCGCCGCCAGCATGGTTTCTTCAATATCCGCCTCGCCGGGCAGGATGAATACGGAGTTTTTGGGCAGCCAGTCTTCAAGGCGGGCCGCATGCTCGTAATACATGCCGGGCAGTATTGATTGCCCGCCGGACTCAAGGTTTTTGCGCAGGGTATAGAGGTCGTTCTCATCCAGGCGGCCCTGGGCCGCCATATCTTGCCAGCGTTTTTCGGCTGCATTGCGGTATTCCGGCGTAAGCAGCACGCTGTAGGCCGGAATTATTGTTATCTCCTGCAAGTCCGAGACGGAGCGCTGGGTTGAAGGGTCAAAGGAACGCAGGTCATCCAGCGTATCGCCAAAAAACTCAAGGCGCACCGGGCGCTGGTAGCCGGAGCAGTACAGATCCAGAATATCGCCGCGCCCGGCAAATTCGCCGTGCTCGCCCACCATGTGCGTACGCTTGTAGCCCCACTCCACCAGTTGATCCAACAGCAGTTCCATGGGCATTTCCATGCCCTTGTACAGACGCAGGGTGTGTTTTTGGAACAAATCCACAGGCGGGGTGAGCAAGAGCAGCGCATCCGGCACAATAAGCGAGCATTTGGCGGAGTGGTTTTGCAAGGCGTAAATGGCGGATATTCTGTCCGCCCAGCCGCTCTTGCCTTTGCCGCGCTGGGGGTGCGGCGCAAAGTGAGCTACCTTGCGTTCCCATACCGGCACGCCTTCCGGCGCTACCTTGCTGGAATCCGGATCAAGCAGGGTAAGCAGACCGCGCATTTCGGCCAGTTCGTCGGCATTGCGCATAAGCATGGCCACATGCACGCCCCGGCGCATCAGTTCCAGTGCCAGCAAAGCCTTGGTGCCGGGGCCGGACCTGCTTACATGCCTTACCGGAGCCTGGGCGTCGGGCGCTATTTTGGAAAGGCCTGAGTATAGAGCCGACAATTCGTCAAAAAGCTGGTTCATTATCTGCATATTGTTCCGGCGCCGGTAAAAGGCTAAACATCCAGTTCAAGTCCGATGGGGCAATGGTCGGAACCGGTAACGGCTGGTTCGATCCAGGCGTTTTTAATTTTGTCTTTCAGTTCGTCTGATACGAAAAAGTAGTCTATTCTCCAGCCAACATTGCGCTCTCGCGCTTTCATGCGGAAGGACCACCAGGAGTAAGCCTCTTTCATATCGGGGTTGCAGTGGCGAAAGGTGTCGGTATAGCCAGCGGCCACCAGTTTATCCAGCCAGGCCCGCTCCATGGGCAAAAAGCCGGAGGTTTTTTCGTTTTCTTTGGGGCGGGCTATATCCATGGGCGTGTGGGCGGTGTTAAAGTCGCCGCACACCACTATTGGTTTGCTTTTGCGCAGTTCTTGCGCGTAGGCGAGCCATGCGTCGTAATAACCCATTTTGTAGACAAGGCGCTCGTCGCCGTTTTGCCCGTTGGGGAAGTATACGTTCATGTAATGAAAAGCCGGATATTCCAAGTGAATAAGACGGCCCTCGCCTTGCCAGGCGGGGTCTGGCAATTCGTAACGCTCGGCCAGCGGCCTGGCTTTGGAAAAAACAGCCACGCCGGAATAGCCCTTGCGCTGGGCCGAGAGCCAATAAGAGGTATAACCCGCCGGAGTTTGGTGCTCTTCCGCCACCTGGTGTTTTTCGGTCTTGGTCTCTTGCAGGCCGACAATATCCGCGCCGCAGGCCGGAAACCATTGCCAGTCCGGCTTTGCGCTAATGGCGCGGAAACCGTTTACGTTCCAAGAATATAGCTTCATGTTCACCTCGTAAACGCCAGAAGGGGGAGGGCTGGCCCTCCCCTAAAAAATTGATAAGGAAATATACGCGGGTGGAAGGCGCTTTGCAAGCGTGGAAAAGTTTTTTAATGTAATAGTGTGCCGGGAGTGCCCTCCGGGGCGGGATAATAAAACAGAAGGGCACTTCTGGGACATTATAATGCAATACTGCCCGCTACTGCCCCAACCTGCATATGTCAACCCACCCCAATGCCCGCGAGCACTCCTCAAGCTCACCGCAGGTCATTTCTATGGCCGAGTTGGAGCTGCCGCAAGCAGGGAACACTGTTGTGAAGCGCTTTAGGGATTCGTCCAGATAAATTTCGGCCAGAGCATTGTTTACGGCAAAGGGGCAGACCCCGCCCACGGCGTGGCCGGTGGCGGCTTTTACCTCGTCTGGCCCCAACATTTTGGCCTTTAGGCCGAAGCGGTTTTTGAACTTGGCGTTATCAACCTTGGCGTCGCCCGCGCATACTACCAGCAGCGCGGGCAGGCCGCCGGGCGTGGTTTCCTGCGGGGCCCTGAAGGCAAGGGTTTTGGCTATGCGCGCGCCATCCACCCCCAGCGCCAGAGCCGCCAGCTCAACGGTAGCGCTGGAAACTTCAAACTCCCGCACGTCTTTGCCTTTGTTCCATTGTTCCAGATAGTTTTTCACGTCTTCCACGGGCATGGCGGCTCCTTACGCTTTTGATTGCGCATTTTTTATACCCAAGGGAGCCAATGCGCAAGGGTGGGCTCAGGTTGAATTTTCAGATTATTTTTAGTCTGACGATGCTTGGTATAGAGAAAACCTATTACAAACGTACTCCGCAAGCTTAAAAATGAATTTAACATTATCACGCCCTTACGGTAATGATGCGGAAATATGGCTGCCCGCGTTGTTGCGGGCGGGTGTGCCGATGATAAACGGAGAAAAATCGTGCTGAAATCGAAAAACTTGTTTGCGGCTACTCCAGGCGTTATTGGGGTGGGTTTGGTTATAGGACTTATGGCTTCCGCTTTGCAGCATTTTGGCAACCCAGGCAATATGGGCATCTGCGTGGCCTGCTTTGAGCGCGATATCGCCGGCTCGCTGGGGTTGCACCGCGCGGCCATAGTGCAATACCTGCGGCCGGAAATTCTGGGGCTGTGCCTTGGGGCCTTTGCCGCCTCCCTGCTTTTTGGCGATTTCAGGTCGCGCGGCGGCTCCGCCCCTGTGCAGCGATTTGTGCTGGGCATGCTGGCCATGATTGGCGCGTTGGTATTTTTAGGCTGCCCCTGGCGCGCCTTGCTGCGCCTGGCCGGTGGCGACTGGAACGCCGTTATAGGGCTGGCAGGTCTTGGCGCTGGCGTGTTTGTCGGCACATTGTTTCTGCGCGCCGGGTACAGCCTGGGGGCCAGCACCAGGCAGACGCGCTTCACCGGTTTCGTATTCCCCCTCATCATTTTGGGTTTGCTGGCTCTGCGCCTTATTTTTCCGCCGGTGCAAGGCAGCCCGGCGAGCGGCATACTTTTTTATTCCGCCAGCGGCCCCGGCGCTTCGCATGCGCCCTTGTATATATCCCTGGGCTTCAGCCTGGTTATAGGCTTTTTGGCCCAGCGCAGCCGCTTTTGCACCATGGGCGCCCTGCGTGACCTTTTTCTGTTCCGGCAGTTGCATCTGTTCGCCGGGGTGGCCGCGCTGGTGCTGGCCGCTTTTGCCGCCAACCTTGTTTTCGGGCAGTTCAACCCCGGTTTTAGCGGGCAGCCGGTTGCGCATAACGACTGGCTTTGGAACTTCGGCGGCATGGCCATGGCCGGCCTGGCTTTCGCTCTGGCCGGCGGCTGCCCCGGACGTCAGCTTTTCCTGAGTGGAGAAGGCGATTCCGACGCCGCCGTTTTTGTGCTGGGCATGGTGGCCGGCGCCGCCTGCGCCCATAACTTCGGCCTGGCCAGCTCCGCCGCCGGGCCCAGCGCCAACGGCCCCGTGGCGGTGATTATAGGTATGGCGGTTTTGCTGGCCATAGGCTTCCTTAACCGGAACAAGGCTTAGGGCCTGGCTGGTTGATGGCGTTACGCCTTGCAATACACACGAAGATCAGGAGCGCAATATGAAAAATATAGATACACGCGGGCTTTCCTGCCCCCAACCCATGCTCATGGCTAAAAAGGCCATGGAGGCCGGAACCGATGACAGAATTGTAGTGCTGACGGACTGCGGGGCCAGCGTTGAGAACATCAGCCGCGCCGCCAAACAGCTTAAATGGGAAGTGAGCGTTACCGCTGGCGATGAGACCAAAATTGAGCTGAGCAAAAAATGAGCTTGAAAGCCGTTTTTAGCGCATTGGCAAAAATACCCCGTTCTGGTGGGGCCGCCAAAAAACAGGCGGCCCCGCAAGGGCGTGGCATTTTGCTGTTTGAGCACACCGGTGACGTAATAAAGGCGGAAGAAGCCCTTAAAAAGGCTGGTCTTGCGGTAACTGTAAAGGCGCCGCCCACGCATTTGCGCACCGGGTGCGACTTGGTAATAGAGTTTCCGCTGGTGTCCGGCCCGGCGGCCATGGCCGTTTTATCGGCCGCGCGTATAACGCCCTTGCAAATGTTGCCCGTTTCTGATGAACTGCTGGAACCGGTATCCGTTTATCAGCACACGGACTACGGGCAATATCTTATGGTGAGGGCGGCAAACATGAAAATTACAGTGGAAAAACAAAACAGGCTTATCGTCAACGTTTCCGGCGGCGGTTGCCCCGACGTGCCTTATCTGGCCTCGCTTCTTGTGGGCAAAGGGCTGTATGAGGCCGCCCCCCCATTGGAGCATGGGCGCACCCTGTGCGGCTATGCATTGCAGCTTGCTTTTGACGAGGCCAAGCGATGCCTTGGCTGATTTGCGGCACCTACCCCTCGGAGAACCCCACTCTGTTGCAGGGGCGCGTAAGCGTAAAGCTGGCCTCGGCCAAGGCCCTTCGTTCCGATTTGGACAATAGGGACCCTTGGCCGGATATTCCGCCTGATTCACTGGTTATACATAACTTCGACCAGCACGCCGCGCCGCATTATCTGCCCTTGGGGCGCGGCACTCCGGCTTTGGCTGCCTCTGCCGGTTTGCTTTGCAACGAGATGGATATAGATTGCCCCCACGTGCTTATTGCCGGAGACAACGGCAAGGGCGAGGGCAGCAGGCTGGTGTACAGGCACCTGTGCGACAACGCCGCCAGGTATTCCGGCTGGGGCATCACCTTTCATTACCTGCTGCCGGATGTGGATTGGCACAACCGTGTGCTCATGGCCCTGGAGGCCTTGCCGCAAAAGCCCATACTCTGCGCCGACGCCGGGTACATGTATGCCGCAAAAATGAGCGGCTATGCCGCCTCTTACGATCTCTTCACGCCGGATCTGGGCGAGTTGGCCTTTCTGGCCGATGAAAACGCCCCGCACCCCTTTTATACCCGCGGCTTTCTGCTGGCCGAAGAGGCAGACGCCCCTGCCCTTGTAGCCCGCGCCCACGAGCACGGCAACGCCGCCCGTTTTATGCTGGTAAAAGGCAGCCGCGATCTGCTGGCGCAAAACGGCCGCATACTGCGCGACGTATCCTACCCCATGGTGCCGCACCTCGAGCCCATAGGCGGCACCGGAGATACCGTGGCCGGAGCCGCCAGCGCCCTTTTGAGCGCCGGCTACCCAATGCTTGAGGCCTGCACGCTGGCCGCCATGGCTAACCGTTTTATGGGCCAACTTGCCCAGCCCACGCCCGCCACTCAAATAAGCGAGCTGCTGGCCCAGTTGCCCGGCGGCCTGCGCCTTGCCTTGCAGGAAGATATGGCGCGATAGGGTAAAACGGAGACTTGCCTACTGATATGCCTCCGTCAGGGCGTCAACGCGCGGCCTGGTTGGGGCTTTTTTACGTTTCCCGCCACGGCGGGGCGGGAGCAGGCACTTTACCCACCCGGCGCGCATGAGCATCTGATGTGTTTTTGCCTTTAATCAAAGGGAACGCTATTTATAAGGCGTTCCCTTTTTATCAATTAAAAAGTATTGTTATGGCATATCCGGCTTTTTTTACGCTTTTGTGTTTGTTTTACTTGAATTATCACATGTTATTCGCGTAATGTATAAGTAACGGATATCTTAATTGTGAAAAATTACATCTTAATAATTGTAAAGGCTTATATATAATGGGAAGACTTTTCGGCACGGATGGAATGCGCGGTCAGGTTAACGAGTACCCGATGCTGCCGGGGCTGGCCTTGCGCTTGGGCCTTGCGGCAGGAATGTATTTTCAGAAAAAAGACAAAAAACGCCATAAGGTTGTTATAGGCAAAGATACGCGTTTGTCCGGCTATATTTTTGAAAGCGCGCTTACCTCCGGCTTTTGCGCCTCGGGGCTGGATGTTTATCAGGTAGGGCCTTTGCCCACACCGGCCATAGCCTTTATTACGCGCAACATGCAGGCCGATTTCGGCGTGGTTATTTCCGCCTCGCACAACCCGTATCAGGATAACGGCATAAAATTTTTCGATTGCAACGGCTACAAGCTGGCGGACAGCGTTGAAGACAAAATGACCGATATGGTGCTTGACCCGCGCTGGAAGTGGGAATTTCCGCCATCCAACGAAGTGGGCAAGGCCAGAAGAATAACCGACGCTCTTGGCCGCTATATAGTGGCTATAAAGAACAGCTTTCCGGAGCATTTGTCGCTGGACGGCATGCGCGTGGTAATAGACTGCGCCAACGGGGCCGGCTACAAGGTGGCGCCCATGGCCCTGGAAGAGCTTGGAGCCGATGTGGTGAGCATAGGCGTAAGCCCTGACGGCAAAAATATAAACCACCTGTGCGGCTCGCTCCACCCCGAAGTGACGGCGGAGCAGCTTAAATCCAGCCGGGCCGATGTTGGCATAGCGCTGGATGGTGACGCTGACCGCGTAATACTGGTGGACGAAAATGGCGTTATTCTGGATGGCGACCAGATAATGGCCATTTGCGCGCAAGATTTGCTGCTTAAAGGCAAGCTCCCAGGCAACAAACTGGTAGCAACGGTTATGAGCAACATGGCCCTTGAAGTGTTCATGCGCGACATAGGGGGCGAGCTGGTGCGCACGCCCGTTGGCGACCGCTATGTGGCCGAGGCCATGCGCAGCCAGGGGCTGGCCCTGGGCGGCGAGCAATCTGGCCACCTGATATTTATGAATTACGGCACCACCGGCGACGGGCTTCTGGCCAGCCTGCAAGTGCTGCGCATAATGCGCGAGAGCGGCAGGACGCTCTCCCAACTGGCCGGTCTTCTGGATCTATTCCCGCAGGTGCTTATAAATGTGCCGGTTAAGGAGAAGAAAAATTTGGACGAATGTCCGTCCATAAAAAAGGCCTCGCAGGAGGCGGAAAAAGACCTTAAAGGGCGCGGGCGTGTGCTGCTGCGCTATTCCGGCACCGAAAACCTGCTGCGGGTGATGGTGGAAGGCGAAAACGAAGACAAGGTTCGGGCCCTTGCCGAAACTGTGGTGGAAGCGGCCCAGGCTGATTTGGCTTAAAATCCTTAAGAAGGTTAAAATACAACGGCAACGCAAATATTGCCGGCAAAGGAGGCGTTGTGGAGATAAGCAAAGTTGTTATTCCAGTTGCGGGTTGGGGTACGCGTTCGTTACCTGCCACCAAGAATATACCCAAAGAAATGCTCCCGGTTTATAATAAACCGGCGGTGCAGTATGTGGTGGAAGAAGCCATACGATCCGGCATAAAAGACGTGGTTTTTATTACCAACCGCGATAAAAACGTTATTGAAGACCACTTTGACTACAACCTCCAGTTGGAAGCCACGCTTGAGCGGGCTGGAAAGCTGGAAATGCTCGCCATAGTGCGCCAAGTGGCCGAAATGGCCAATATAGTATCCATTCGCCAAAAACGCGCCCTGGGCCTTGGCCACGCCGTGGCCTGCGCCCGCGACGTGTGCAAAAATGACGACGCCTTTGCCGTTATGGTGGGCGACGACCTTATGTTTGGCATGAACCCCGGCATAAACCAGCTTATTGAAGTGGCGCGCAGTGAAAACAAGCCCGTAATAGGCGTTATGGAAGTGCCGCAAGAAGAAGTTAGCCGCTACGGCATTATAGCCGGAACGGAAACCTCCCCCGGCATTTTCAAAGTGGATAGTCTGGTGGAAAAACCCAAGGTTAACGAGGCTCCCTCGCGTCTCGCCATAGTGGGCCGCTACGTGCTTACCCCAGATATCTTCGACTGTATTGATAAGGTAAAACCAGGTCACGGCGGCGAAATTCAGCTTACCGACGGCCTGCAGCTTCTGGCCGAAAAACGCGGCATGCTGGCCGTCAAATTGCGCGGTATGCGCTTTGACGCCGGTAACTGGGCCGAATACCTCACCGCCAACATCTACTTCGCCCTGCAAGACGAAGACCTGCGGTACGATTTGGTGCAGCGGCTCAAGCCGTTGCTGCCGTGGGCTTAGTAGCAAGCCCTTTGGGGCGGATATAAGATAAATATGGATGCGGCGCAGCCGCGCAGGTAAAAGAGGGGCGCTTGCCCCTCTTTTTGTGCGGCGCTTCGCTCTGCACAAAAATTCACCCCGCCAGAGGGGTGGGTTCGCGCCCACCCCTCTGGACTCCCCGCGCGCCCGGTTCGCGGACCGGGAGCCGCTCCTGGCGCGGATTCAATGGCCTGGCGGCGGATTCGCGATTGAATCCCGCGTAGCGGCGCCTGGTGGCGCTATAAAGTCTCGCTTTGGTTAAGCCGCATAGGCCCTTGCATCCGATCGCCATTGGCGCTCTCGCCGTTTGTGTTAAGCTTATCGCGAAACAACTTCCGGTGGAATTAAAGTAAGGCCAGTGCTGCTACAAGGCCCGTTTTGTTTTTTGGTGGCTGGGCTGCGGGGTCAGGTAATCCGCGCCAGCTCGGCGCGAGGGCCTTTTTGCGTTTTGCCGGTGGAGGCTGCAAGGTCAGTTTTTTGTTTTGACGGTGGAGACTGCAAGGACCTTTTCGTGTTTGGGCTGTGGAGGCTGCAAGGTTCGTTTTTGTGTTTTGCAGGCGTGGGCTGCAATGTTAGGTCGTTTGCGCGGGTTGGCGCTGGGCTGATCATGGCTGTGGCGCTTAATCAGCGCTTTTTACCGCCCCAGGGTTTGAATACGGATACGCAGAGCATAAAGAATAGGGCGCATATTTGCGCCAGCGACATGTAGAGGTGTTTGGCTTTTGTGGTCAGGTAAGCAGGGTCGTCAAGGGCTGCGTTGCCCAGCCTGCCGCTCAGGTCCAGCATTGTTTCTTCGTATTCGCCAAGAAAAAAGGTGCCGGAGAGGATGCACAGTATTGTGAGCGCCCATTTTACTATTATCCACTTGTGCTTGAAAAAGCCCCACACCGTAAACAGCCCGAATACAAGGCCGGTAAAAAGGCAGCCCATGGCCCCAAAGGCCACTACAATCCATATGTCTATGAGATGGCTGGACATGTTCATACCGTAAAGCATGCCTTCTTTTATTGCCGCGTGGTTGTAAAGGTTAAGCATAACCATGGCCATGGCCCCGCCCAGCCAGCAGCAAAAAGTGAGCAGATGGGCTATTTTAAGGCAGCGCATGCCTGTTTTTTTCAATTTGATCACGCCATCTCCCTGAATAATAGTTATAATACGGTTTTTTAATGCAAAATATTAAGGGTATGCTGGCATAACGGGTAAAGCGTGTCAACAATGGGGGGCATGTGGGCAAAGCGGGTTAATAAGCAAGGCAAGCCGCATGAAATATGGCCTGGGGACGGTGCAATTTATTCCGCGCCAATCTTCCAACACTCAAAAGGCCTAATGTATTGTCTGTGTATATAACATGCTTAAATTATTCTATAAATACACTAGGCATTCTTTTTGCATATAGTCAGGTGATTCCGGCCGGACGTCAAAAAAAATGTCGCCGCCGGGTAGTTATGATGTAATTTGGGGACGGGAAATGGCATTCAATTTTAAGCTTGAAAAGGTGCTCGATTACCGCAAGCAGCTTGAAGAGCAAGCCATGCAGGCCCTGGCAGGGGCCAGACAGGCGCAGGAAAATGAGGAAATTCGCCTCCGTAACCTGCAAGATGAGCTTGTTAGGCAGCAAGACGCGTTGTATCAAAATATCAGCGACGCTAACAAACGCTGGCTTACCGCAAGTTTTATACAGGCGCTTCAAGAAGATATCAAGCAATCCCATGCCCGTTTGGTTATGTTGAAAGAAGAAGTCAGCCGTTGCCAGGCCGACCTGGTAATAAAGGCGCAGGAACGTAAACTGCTGGACAAGCTTAAGGATAAACAGGCGGAGCGTTATGTTGAAGAAGAAAAACTCAGAGAACAGCGGGAAAATGATGAGACAGCAACCCTCAGATACAAGAAAAAAGCCGTCTAAGTTCTGCAAGTTCCTGCTGCTGCTGGTGGGTTTCAAAATTTGTCTGCTGGCCGTGGTGCTGGTGGAGCCGTTTGTTTCCATACCTTCCTTTCTGCCTTCGGCGCAAGGTCTGCACGGTGTGAGCGCCAAAAAGACCCAGCCCGCTGCTGTTGCCGCCGCCTCCACAGAGGCGGCCAATACCACGCAAGCTCGGCCCGTTGCCGGCGGCGTTGTTGCTCCTGCTGTCGCTTCCGCTCCGTCCACGGCTGTCGCGCCAGCGCAGGCTCAGCCCCGCGCCGCCTCCGGCATGGCCTTTGCCGCCACTACCGCCGCCCCGGCCGCGCAGCAGGCTCCGGCGGCTCCCAACAGCCTTACCCTAGAGGCCCTTAACCGCAAGCAAGAGGAGTTGGCCCGCCGCGAGCAAGACCTGCGCGCGCTTGAAAAAGAGCTGGACGCCCGCCTTGTGCAGTTGCAGGGGCTGGAGATACGCCTGCAAACCATGCTTAAAGACGCCGAAGAAACCAAAGGCGAAAAATACAAACATTTGGTGGACGTGCTCTCCAACATGAAATCGCGCCAGGCCGCCGAAGTGCTGGAAACCCTTGACGAGAAGATAGCCGTCAGAGTTTTGGCGGGCATGCGCGGCAGACAGGCGGGGGAAATACTCACCTACGCCAGCCCGCAAAAAGCCGCCCGTCTTACCGAGGCCTTGGCGAGAATGCAGATGCCTTTGGAGTAAGAAGCATTCAATACGCTCTCCTTTACACTCGCGGCAGTGGGCATGGCCTCTTGCGGTGAGTGTGGAGAAGCCCGCAAAACCGCATACAGATTTTAAAACCTGAAAAGCCTCACTTTAAAAGACTTTTCAGGTTTTAATTTTTGTCTGGCTTTCTTTTTAGCTGCCTGCCTGTACGGTGACAATAATGTCTTTTTGCTTGTTGACATAATTTCGTGTCGGATATAATCCTTTTTAAAATGATAATCACAATCAAAATCTATAAATTTCAAGCTATTTTAAAGGTTGGTTCAAACATGCCGGAAGCTATTGCTGAAAGCGGGCGAAAGCTATTTGCCGCCACGCTGTTTACTGTGGTTTGCCTTGCGCTGCTTTGCGGGCAGCCCGCGCCTGCGCGGGCGGCCGCCTCGGCCCCCGTGTCTGGCCGCGCCCTTGAGCGTAACGTGACCGAAGCCGTTAATGCCGAGGCCTCGGCCCAGCGCAGGCTGGAGGCTTGGAATGCCGAGCGGGACACGCTTTTGGAGGACGCCCGCGCTCTCAAGTACGAGTTGCAATGGCTTGAGCTGCAAAAAGGCAAGCTAGCGAGGTACATTGCGGCCAATAACGCCAAGATAGCCAAAATGGAGCAGGATCAGGGCAATTACGCCGTGGTCGCGTTGGAACTGGAAAACAGCCTGCTGGCCGATTTGAACCGGCTGGACGAAAGCGTGCGCGGCAGTCTGCCTTTTCTGCCTGAAGAGCGGCATAACCGCATAAAATTTTTACGCCAGAGCCTTGATGACCCAGAACTAAATATCGGCGAGAAATACCGCCGTTTTGCCGAAGGGCTGAACGCCGAGGTGGAATACGGCAAAAAACTGCTTGTAACCACAGGCACGGGCAAGCTGGATGGAGAGGAAATAGATTTGATTTTTATATGCGCGGGGCGGGTAGCCTACTACTGCCTTAGCATGGATAGAGCGCGGGGCGGCGTGTGGGATGCAGCGCGGGGCGGTTTTGTCTCCATTGGTGGCGACGCCCTTAAGGCCGTGCAGAAAATTGAAATGATGGCGCAAACCAAGCAGTTTTACGACTTTGCCGTTATTCCGGCCGTGCAGGGGGTACGCTAATGAACGCCGCCTGTAGAAATATTTCCGTTTTTTTTACTTTGCTGTTTTTACTTACGCTTTTTTGCGGGCAGGCTCAGTCCGCCGAGCGCGGGCCGGGCGGGCGTGGGCAGGAACAGGCGCAACGCGGGGGTGGTTCCGCCACCAACAGGCCGGAAGAAGCCAAACCCGCCATAGATTTTAACCGCATGATGCGCGAAGTTGAGGCCCTGCGCCGTTTTTCCAATGCCGAGGCTGAAGCCGCCTTGCAGGAGATGGCCAAAGACAGGCAGACCCTTACGGCGGGCGTGAAATCTCTTAAATCTGAAAAAGCGCTCATTGAAAAAGAAGTTGTGGCCATGCAGGCCGAATACGCCGCGCAAATGGCCAGGCTGGCCGCGCTTGAGGCCATAGAGAAAGAAGACATGTCCAGCCGCAAGGCGCTGGAAGGGGCGGTGCGCCTTAGCTCCGGCGCTATACGCGAGCGTCTGGCCTATGCGCCATACGCCTCGCTTGACCCCGGCATGAGCGATACCGTGACGCGCATTTTGGGCTCAAACAGCTTTCCTTCTTATGACGACATCAAGTCCGTTACCGGCATTCTTTTTAGCGAGCTTACACATGTAAGTACCGTAAGCATAAAGCCGGGGCAGGTGACTTTACCCGACGGCACCCATAAAGACGCGGAAATTTTGCGGGTAGGGAGCCTTCTCTCCGCCGCGCGCGCTGCTGATGGTCAAAGCATGTATTTGCAGGCGGTTGACGGCGGCAGACGGCTTTTGCAGGTGCAGGCCGAGATTCCATCAAATTATCTTAAACTTGTGTCGGCCTCTTTTGAGCCCGGAGCCACGGCTTTTCCTGCGGATTTTTCCGAAGGCTCGGTATTCCGGCGTTTTACCGGCCAGAAAGGCTTTTTGGAGCATATTCTGGCGGGCGGTCTGCTTATATGGCCCATTCTCGGCCTGGGCGCGGTGGCCTTTATTTTCGGCCTGTGCAGATACTTGCGGCTGTTGCGCGTGCGCTTCGGCAACCAGGATGTGCTGGGCGAGTTTTTTCACCTGGTGCGCGGCAACCGGCTGGAAAACGCCAAGGCTTTGCTTGAAAAAAGCAAACAGCCGGGCGTGCCTGTATATTCCGTGCTATCGCATATGCTGGCCGAATGGGGCAACGAAAGCATAGCCAGCATGGAAAAATGCCGCGACGAGGCCATTATGCGCGAGCTTACCCCGTTGGAAAAAGGCGTGGCCTTTATTGCCGTGGCCGCCGCCGTGGCCCCGCTGCTGGGGCTTTTGGGCACGGTTACCGGTATGATCTCGACCTTTGACATAATAACCATTTTTGGCAACAGCGACCCCAAGCTGCTTTCCGGCGGCATTTCCGTGGCCCTTGTAACCACGGAGCTGGGCCTGTGCGTTGCCATTCCGCTTATGTTTCTGCACTTCGCCCTTTCCCGCCGCGTTTCTTCCCTTGCGGATGACATGGAAGAAAAAGGAGCCGTGCTTATAGCCCGCGCCAGCGCCGGGCGGGACGAGCGGCGGTAAGGCGCGCCCGATATGTGGATACTCGATAAAGTCTTTGAGATGCTGCGAAACGGCGGGTTATACATGTACCCCATCTTTACGGTCAGCATAGTAATGTTCGCCCTGCTCGCGCATTCCCTTTGCGTGTACTGGTCGCTCAACCAGTCTTTCAGCCGTGGCCGCAAGGGCGGAGGGGGCGCGCCAGATAGCGGGCTTAACGCGCTTCTGGCCCAATACTGCGCCTCGCGCTGCACCGTGCCGGAGCTGAACCTGCGCCTTGGCGAGGAACTGGGAAAAAACTTTCTGGCCCGCTTGGGCGTTGAAGGCAAATCCATAATGCTTTGCGGCTCCATTGCCATGCTCTTGGGGCTTTTGGGCACGGTTTCCGGCATGATCAACTCCTTTGAGGCCATCCAGCTTTTCGGGGTGGGCAACACCAAGTCTTTTGCCTCTGGCATTTCAGAGGCATTGCTTACCACCCAAAGCGGCCTGCTGGTGGGCGTTATCGGCGTGGTGGCCGGGCAGGGCGTTAAGCGCCTGCACAAAAAGCTGCAAATGAGGGTGTTCCGCTACATTGAGCGGATTGAAAAGAAATCGGATGTACAATGCGGGGTCTGTTATGTCGCGTAGAAACCGGCGGGATGAAGCCGTTGAGCTTAATTTAACGCCGCTTATCGATATGGTTTTTATTCTGCTGATCTTTTTTATGGTTACAGCCAGCTTCGTGCGCGAATCCGGTGTGGATGTGGAGCGCCCTGTGGCGCAGACGGCGGAATCCAAAAATCCTTCCGTCGTGGTGAGCATAGACCACAACAACATTGTGTGGGTAGACAACAAAACGCTGGACGTGCGCGCCGTGCGCTCATGGATGTCGCACTTTCTTTCTGAAGCGCCGGAAGGGGCGGTTATTATAGCGGCGGACAATAAATCCAACACCGGCGTGATGATTCAGGTGCTGGACGGCTGCCGCGAGGCCGGTGTTAAAAACGTAAGCGTCGCCACCAGCAAGGAATAGGTGATTTTTATGCCCGCATCAGCCCAGATGTTCAACTTGCCGGATTTTGGCAGGGAAAAGCTCGCGGCCCTTTGCTCGCGCTGGGGGCTGTGCCTACTGGCCGGAGTGCTGGCTACCTTCGCTCTTTGCGTCATCGGCCTGTTTTTGGGCGGCGCCTTGCTGGACCCGCCCCTGCCCGGCGAGAAAAACCGCGTGCTCATAGCCGATACCATTCCCATAGAGCCGGAAAAGAAAATTATAGAGCTGGAGCTGGATACGGAAATTCCGCGCCTGGACGTGAAGATGGATAACCCCATGGAGGTGGAAACCCCGCCCCTGAATATTCAATACACCATAAACGCCAATCTTGACGTGGGCATTGCCGTGCCCGCGCCGCCCGCCATGAGCGGCAACACCGTGTTTGGCGTACACCAGCTTGAAACGCAGCCGCGCATAGTACATGCGCCGCCGCCGCAGTACCCGCGCCGCGCCCGCAACATGCGGCGCGAAGGCGTGGTGCGCGTGCGCGTGGTGCTGGATAAAGAAGGAAAAATACTAAGCACGCGCCTGCTGCCGGGGGAAGACACGGAAATTTTCGGCGCGGCTACCCTGGAAGCTGTGCAACGCTGGCGCTTCACCCCAGGCAAAATCGGCAACCGCGCCGTAATGTGCGAGGTGGAAATTCCAGTTGAGTATAACTTGGACAAGTAGAAAATTATAAGTTTTAGCCGCGAAGCGGAGCAAGCCGGTATTTACTCCCGGCGTAGCGACAAATCCGCAGGAGGGCAAATTTGGATGCCGGAGCGGAGCGGCGACGACCCGCAGGGGGCGAGCCACAGGACGTGGCGAGCCAGCGCGGTTCGATAGGTTTAGGTTTTTACTTGGGTTTAGTAATTGGAGGATATAATCATGGCACGTATTTTTTATAAACTCCCGCCGTTATTTTTGTTGTTCGCGCTCATCTGCGCGCCCGGCGTTTTTGCGGCCTCCGGCGCTGATGCGCTTAGTCCGGCGCAGTTTACTCTTTTTAACAAGGCCAACGAGTTTTTTGAGCAGTCCGATTATAAAGGAATTGCCGCGCTTTTGCAGGCCGAGGTTGAAGAGCGGGATAACCCTCACCCGTATGGCTGCATTCTCTATGGGGTGGCGCATATGCGCATGGACGACAACAAAAAGGCCATATCCGTTTTTCGCAAAGGCCTTGCCGTTTCGCCGGAGTACGTGGCCTTGCATCTTAACCTGGGTGTGGCCCTGCTGCAGGAAGAGCGCTTCGAGCAGGCCGGAGATTGCTTTTTAAAGGCCCACGCGCTGGAGCCGCAGGCCTCCGCCGCGCCCACTTACGCCTATTCCGCCGCCCAATGCTTTTATTTTGCCAAACAATACTCCCGCAGCCTTGAAACGGTAAAAAAAGTGCTGGCCCAACCCGCTGTAAAGCCAGATTGGGTTAACCTGGCCGCCGTTAACTGCATGCAATTGGGCAAATGGAGCGACGCCGAAGGGTATTTGCTCACTCTGGTGGAAATGGAGCCGGAAAAACGCCGGAACTGGAAAAGTCTGGCTTACGCCCGCCTGCGTTTGAACAGGCATAATATGGCGGCCGCCGCCCTTGATATAGCGGCCCGCCTGCCTGAAGCCTCGGAGCGCGACCGCAGGGAGCTTTCCGGCATGTACCGCTACGCCCAGGCCCCCATACTCGGGTTGGAGGTGGAAAAACTCCTTCCGCCCAGTCAGGAGCAGGAAAAGGTGTATATCAGCTCCTTGCTGCGCGCCAATCGTCAGGCACAGCTCATTGACTACATTGACGGGCTCATCGCCAAAAAACCGCAGCCCGAGCTTTATCTCATAAAAGGCATGGCCCATTACCGGCTGGGCGAGCTTAAAAGCGCCCAGCGCGCCTTCAGCGCCGGGGCCCTAATTAAAGGCAAAGAGACCGACCGCTGCAATTTGCTGGCCGGCATGGTTGCTTGGGAAAACCGCGACTGGCAGGCGGCCAAAAACTCCTTCAGCCAGCTTACCAACGATAAAAGCGGCTTCAAACATCAGGCCGCCCAAGCCATAAGCGCCATAGAAGCCATGGAGGAAGTTGAGGCCGAAATAGCCGAAATGGACAAAAAACTGGCCTCCCACGCCGAAGGCACGCCAGTGAGCCGGCGCGGGCAGGACGCAACACAGAATCACTATGCCGGTATTTAGGCCGAACCACGCGAACTCCCTGAACATGCCACGCGCATGCCGCCCTTGCCATCGGGCATGACCGAAACCAGCTACCGCCTACAACATGGGAAGGGCATAAAGCATTAATTCAAACTAGCGCGCTCCGGGGCAGCACCCCGGAGCGCGTGTTGTATTACCTGCCCCAGCAGCCCCTGCCGACAAATCATAAAATAGTGCCTACACCCGCACTGTGCCCAACTTAGTCCCACCGCAAGTTGCTTGGCAATGTGGCACACCCGCCTGGTGGAAGCAGCCAAAGTCATAACACCAAACCACAAAACGGACCTTTGACCCATACTGCGGCCTACCTTAACCCAAACGAAAGTTGTTTCGCGATGTGTCTGACCTGCCCAGCGGAAGCAGTTAAATCAAAGTGTTTCCACCACCGAGAGCGCCAATGGAGCATATGCCGTAACCCGCCCCTTGCCTGCGGCAACAAAGCAACCGCACTACAGGGAAAGGCTTCAATAACGCTCTACAGCATCGCCCGCCGAAGAACCATCAGAGTACGGGAGACCCTTTGTGATCGTCAAACAGGCACGAGGGTCCATTTTACAACGGCGGCCCGGCCCGCAGATATTATCGAAAGCATCCAAATCAAAGTTCCTCCGCCACCCCCACGGGAGCGGCAAACCAAAGCCCTCCGCCATCCCCGTGGGAGCAAGCGAATCGAAGTTCCTGCGCCATAACAACGAGAGCGCCAATGGTACATTGGGCGGGGCCTTGTATGCTCCGCTGGTAAAACAAAAAACAACTCGCGATATGAACATCGGTGGGCGACAAGGCCCCGCCCACACCGCGACGAAATCCGGGTCCAGGGCGGTAAAGAGCATCGCCACTAGTTGTGCCTGGCTTTCGCTTTTTGGTGTTAAATAGTCACCATTTGTCAAAACGAGCCACACGGCGCGCGGGGATTCCAAAGGGGCGGGCGCGTACCCGCCCCTTTGGCGGGGTGAATTTTTTTGCAAAGCGAAGCGGCGCAAAAAAAGAGGGGCAAGCGCCCCTCTCTTATATTGTCGCGGCCCCGCCGCATCCATATTTTCTTATATTCACCCCTGGCAGGGGCATCCCCCAGAACACTTAAAATCTATACGCCGCTGTAGCCCCAACCTGACGTGGAGCGCCCTCAAAAGCCGCTTCCCCCATGCCCGTCATGCTGAACCGCACGTTGTTATAGTGTTTGTCGAGCAGGTTTTTGCACCACAAAGTGATGTCGAAGTTATTCCATGCATAGCCCAGGCGCAGGTTTACGAGGTTATACGAGCCTTCCGGCAGTTCGTTTTGGGCGTCGTGGTAAAACCTGCCTATGCCCACAACTTCGGCCCGGCCCCACAGCCCACTGGCGTGATGATACTGCGTGCCTATCACGTAATTGAACTTGGGCACGTTGGGCAGGTATTTTCCATCGTAATCGTATCCGGCAGCTTCGTCGTACCAGTCGTCAATTTTGGCGCTGGTGTAACCGAAGTTTGCGAACAGCTCCAGCCCTTGCGCCAGCATGGCCGAAAGCTCCACCTCAGCCCCCAGGGAATGGGCTTCGGCGGCGTTGGACATAATTATGCCAAGGGTATTGACTGGGTCCACTTCCGATACCTGTTTGTCTTTCATATCCACATAAAACGCGGAGATGTTGGCGTTAAGCCTGTTGTCCAGCCAGGAGCTTTTCACTCCTATTTCGTAGCTCCACGAATATTCCGGCTTGTAGTACAAATTGCGCTCGGATGTGGCGCTGGTGTAGTCGTAGCCGCCGTTAAGGTAGCCTTTGGCTACAGTGGCGTAGGCCATAACGCCGCCGGTCACATCGTAGGCTATGGATACTTTGGGCAGAAATTCGCCATTGTGGTCGGAATCATCGTAGCTGTCGTAAATGCCCATGGAGCTTATGGAGTAGTCTTGTTTGCCTTTGAGGTAGCTGTAGTCGTAGCGCGCTCCGCCGGTAAGATGAAGCCTGTCCATAAGCGTGTAGGTGGCCTGGGCGAAAACGGCGGCGCCGGTAATGTCTATGTCGGTATCGCGCGCGGCCAGGGGCATCATGCCGCCGGGGCCGGACCAAACATCGATGCTGTCTTTAAAAAAGTATGCGCCGGTGAGCCAGGTGAGGGGGCTTTGTCGCGAGGCGGCGGAAGAAAAGCGGAATTCCTGACTCCAGAAGTCTACCGTTTCTTCCATATTGCCCTGAATCATGGGCATGGGGGTCATGTCCATATCGTTGGCCATGTCTTCGTTGTAGTAGCGGCGTCCGGTTATGGAGGTAAAATCTACATGGCTTCCGGCCCGGCTGATGCGCAAGGCCTGCCCGTTACTGTCGAAGTCGCGGTAATAGTCGCCATCCATATTAACAGTGTGCAGGTCACTTTGCATAGGACCATCCACAAAGCGGCCCATGGCGAATTTGTTGTTGCTGTTCATTACCTCGGCCGTAAAGGTCACATCCCAGGCGTCGTCAGGGGTCCAGCGCACCGTGCCGCGCCCGTTGAGCTGGTTTTTTCTTCTGGCCTTGTCGTCGTCATTATAGGTGTTTTCCACATAGCCCTTGTTGTAATCCCACGCGCCGGCAAAACCCAGGTAAAGTCTGTCTTTTATAATTGGCCCGCTTATGTTGCCGCCCGCCAGGTTACCGTACTCGTAACCGTGGTTGGTGTCGTAAAAGCTGAGCTCGTCGAAAAAGCGCCCCTTAAAGGTATTGCCGGGCTTGTTGGTGATAATGTTGATAACGCCTGCCTCGCTGTTGCGGCCGTAAAGCGTGCCCTGGGGTCCTTTAAGAATTTCCACCCGCTCTATATCCAGCAATTCGGCGTTTTGCATGAAAACGGCGGGCAGGTTTATATCATCCACATAGTAGCTGGTAGCCGAGTGGGTGGAGAGAATAAAGCCGGAGATGCCGCGTATGGTGGTTTGGTAATATGAGCCGGAGTCTTTCACATACACGTTGGGCGCGTAACGGCTAAGCTCCAGCGTATTTTCCAGACCTGCCTCCTCTATATTTTCTTCCGTAAACACCGAGATGGCGGCGGGTACTTCGCGCAGGCTTTCCTCGCGCTTTTGGGCGGTTACTTTTATGGGCTCAAGCTCGTATCTTTTTGTTTCCTCCGCATGCGCAACGCCTGCAAAGCCAAGCAGAGACGCCGCGCAGAGCATGGCGGCGGTTTTTTTCCGGCAAGCTTTTTTCATTGATCCTTCCTGTGCTGTTAAGTTTTTAAAATATGATAGCTACATTCATTATCAATTTGTGGATACACCGCCGCGCGGGGCGCGGCTATGCAAAACGGTAGTTTGCCTGTGCAAAAAGGTAGCGGCTTAGACAGTGTCGCCACAAGATGTCTTTTGCCCTCTGCTGTCGTTGCGCCAGAACCGCCTGAAGGTCATGTATGTCCATATACGCTCCCTCCAGGCGAACCTGTTGCGCCTAAGGGCTGTATCCAAAAAGCGTCTTTTGCCCCCTGGACTGTGTCAAACGCCGATTTTTGTCCAGGGCTGTACCATCAGAGTACTATCCCTAGCCAAAAATCGGCGTTTTCCTTGCCAGGGAACAAAATCCATCTTTTTGGAGACAGCCCCTAGGCAGAGAACAAAATCCATTCTCGTGACGACACTGTCTAGTTACCGCGCATATCCCAGCCAGCGGCCTGCTGTTGCAGGCTCCACAAACGGTGGTAAAGTCCTTTGCTTTCCAGCAGGCTGCCGTGCGTGCCTTGTTGGGCCACGCGGCCGTTTTCCAGCACTACTATATGGTCGGCCTTGCGCACTGTTTTAAGGCGGTGGGCGATAATAACAACGGTTTTGGCTTTGCTGCCGCTTACAAGGGCGTTTATGGCGCTTTGCACCAGCAACTCGTTTTCCGGGTCGAGAGATGCGGTGGCTTCATCCAGCAGCACAATGGGCGCATCTTTCAGCAAGGCCCGCGCAATGGAGACGCGCTGTTTTTCGCCGCCGGAGAGCGTGCACCCGCCTTCGCCCACCGGGGTGTCGTAACCCAGGGGCAGACGCATGATGAAATCGTGACAGCAGGCCTTGCGCGCCGCTTCTTCAATTTCCGCCTGGGTGGCGGACATTTTGCCCACCTTTATGTTGTTGCCGATGGTATTTTTGAACAGATACACGTCCTGAAACACCATGGATACATGCTCCAGCAGCTTTTCCGGGGCAAGTTCGCGCACATCTGTCCCTCCAATAAGCACACGGCCTTCCGCCACATCCCAAAACCTGGCCAGCAGCTTTGTCACCGTGCTTTTGCCACTGCCGGAAGGACCCACCAGCGCGGTAACGCCACCCGCCGGAATATTGAAGGATACATCGTCCAGCACCTTTTGCTGGTCATAGGCGAAGCTTACATGTTCGAAGCTGATGCCCCCGGCGGGGTCGAACCCGGCCCGCCCGCCGGTTTGCTCCCGCATCTGCCGCAACTGCATGATGCGTTCCGCGCAGATTGAGGAATAGCGAATGGAAGCATAGCTGGTAAGCGCAACGGTAAGCGGGTCGTAAACCCTTGTGCCCAAAAGCAGAAAAAGCAGCAGCACGGGCAGGGGCAGGGTCTGGGCCGTAAGCAGCCAGGCCGCCGCGAACAGCATGATGCTTAGCCCCGAGCGTATGAGCAGAATGGAGGGCATTACCAGAGAGCCTATTACGCCTTCTATTCTTAAAGATTCGCGGCGCAGGCGGGCAAAGGCCTCGTCCAGCCGCACGAAGCGGCTGCCGCTGAGATTGTGCGATTTTATTTCGCGCATGCCGTAAAGGTATTCTTGCAAGCGTCCGGCGCTATCGACTTTGGCCTGAATATGGGCTTTGCCCAGTTTATCTTGCAGACCGGCGGACAGTAGAATCAGCAACACAGCCAGGGGGAGCGGGGCGAACATCGCCACGGCGAGCTGCCAGTTGACGAACAGCAGGGCCGCGAAGGCCGCCGCCGGAAAAATGAAGGCGCTGACCAGTTGGGCCAGAGTATGCGCCAGCAGGTTTTCCACCTCCGCATAGTCGCTTATGAGCATGGTGGCAAGATCGCCCGGATCGCGGCTTAAAATTAAGCCCAGCGGCAATTTGCGCATATGCTCGGCCAAGGCTATGCGCCCATCGGCCGAGGCGTCGTAGGCGGTGTTTATGGTGTTTTTGTACATGAAAGCATAGGCGAAATAGTGCACCAGCATCCAGCCCGCCAAAAAGCCGCATATAAGCCAGAGCCGGGCGGTATCAAGCGCCTGGCCGGGTACCGCGAAGCTTTGGTATATGACGTTGAAAACCCCGAAAATCATGGCCGCCGGAACCATGCGGCAGATGCCCTCGATAATGGCGGAGGTACAAGGTTTTATTACGATACGCGGCTTTCCGCCGGTGATGTTGTATATGAAGTTGCTCATTTTTTATCCGCCTTTTTTATGCGCGCCTCAGGCCCGCAACCTGCATTTTCAGCCCCTTCCAGCGCCCACGCGCCCGCGTCTATGTGCGCTTCCCACATTTGCCGGTACAAACCGCCCTGGGCCAGCAGCTCGCCGTGCCTGCCCTGTTCCGCAACCCGGCCCGCGTTGACGACTATGATTTTATCGGCCTTGACTATGCTGGATAAACGGTGCGCGATGATGATTACGGTTTTGTCCTTTATAAGAGCGCCTAAACCTTGCTGGATTTTGACCTCGTTTTCCGGGTCGGCAAAGGCCGTGGCTTCGTCCAGCACCAGCACGGGCGAGTTCTTCAGTATGGCTCTGGCAATGGCCACGCGCTGCGCCTCGCCGCCGGAAAGGTGCGTGCCGCCCTCGCCTATGCGCGTTTTGTAGCCTTGGGGCAGGTGTTCGATAAACTCGTGGCAGCGGGCAAGTTTGGCTGCCTCCACAACATCGTCCATAGCGGCGCTGTTGTTGCCCATGCGGATGTTCTCCTCAATCGTGTCGTAGAACAGGCGCACGTCTTGAAATACAAAGGATACGGACTGCATGAGCGCCTCGGTGCCCAGCTCGCGTATATCGCGGCCGCCTATGCGGATGCTGCCGGAGGAAACGTCCCAAAACCGGCTGATCAGGCTGGCGATGGTGGATTTTCCGCTGCCGGAAGGGCCTACCACGGCGGTCATTTCTTTCTCGTTAGCCGTAAACGAGACGCCTTCCAGCGCGTTTACGGCATTGGCGTCATCCGGCCGGGCGTAAGAAAAGCTTACGTTGTCAAACTCAATGCCATAGCCTTGCGGCGTTGCGGCAATCGCGGGCTCGGCCATGGGCGGCTGGCCCAGTATTTCGTCCACGCGCTCCACCCCGGCCGCTACCTGCCGCAAATCCGAGCCAAGGTACAAGAGCCGCAGCACCGGAACGGAGAGGCCCGGCGCGAGGGTGAGAAACAAAAGCAGGGTAAGGGCGAAGGCCTGATTAGCCGGGTCGCCGCTAAGTATGAATATGCCCACCGGCAGAATGAAGTTGAGTAGCGAAGCCAGAATTACCACAAACAGAGACATGGGCCTGCGGTAGGTTTTAGCCATGCCGGTAGTGCATTTGTGCAGCCGTTTTATGGAATCGTGAAAGCGCAGAAACGAGCTTACGGTCAGCCCGAATACCTTTACGGCGGGCATGCCGCGCACGTATTCAACGCCTGTGGCATTCATCTCTTCCAGCGAGGCCTGGTATTCCTGCAACTCGGCCTTGCTTTTATCTGTATAAAAAACCAGGCTCTGCATCATAAAGGCGGCCACAATGGGCGCCGAGCAGGCCAGGGCCAGACGCCAGTCCAGCGCGAACATGGCGCCCAGCATTATTACGGGCAGGGCCAGGGCGGATACGAAATCCGAAATCTGGTGCGCTATGAATTTTTCAATGCGCTCCACGCTGAATTCCAGCACTTTTTTTATGGCCCCGGAAGAATTGGCCGTATGGTAGCCCATGGGGAGTTTGGCCAGGTGGGCGGCCAGGCGCAGGCGCAGGTTGTACAGTATGCGGAAGGCGGCTGTATGCGAGGCCATGGTTGCAGCATACTGGGTGAGCAAGGCAAGAACAAGGGCGGCCAAGGCCAACACGCCCCAGTGCGCTATAATAGCCGTATCGGCTCCGGCTGGGGCGGCCGCGTTGCTCAGCAGTTCTTGCACTATAAAGTATACGGCCACGAACGGGATAAAGTGCAACAGCGTGCTTGCGATGGAAAGCGCGCAGGAAAGTATTAGGAGCGAGCGCTTTTCGCCGGATATTTCCAGCAGTCTGGGCACTCCGGCTTTCTTTTTCTTTTCTTTTGTGGTGGGCATAAATACCTCTGTTGTTTCACGCAGGTATAAATGCCCGGCCGTGCCTGGCGCTATGCAAAACGGTATTTATTTCATGCAAAAGCGGGAGGGTTACAGGCTCCGTCCGCTGTTTAACCCACGGGTATTTGCTGAATAATCAGCTATTTTTGGCAAATTCCGAGGGGGTCATGCCGAATTTGCGTTTGAATTTTCCGGCAAACTGCCCCAGTTCGCTGTAGCCCACCATTTGGGCGGCTTCGGTTACGCGCAGTTTTTCCTGTTCCAGCAGGCGGCGCGCGGTTTCCAGACGTTTATCGATAACATAGGCGTGCACGGGCAGGCCGAACAGCTCTTTGAAGCCAGTTTTAAGGCGGTATTCGTTAAGGCCGGACATGCGCGCGAGGGCGGATAACGTGGGGGCGTTAGCCACATCGGCATCCAGAATAAGCCTGGCTTTATGCAAGCGCTCCACATGTTCTTTGCTCAAGCCGGTTTTAGGCTCGCTCCGGCCGTTCTCAAGCAGCACTTCGGCAAAATATACGGTAAAAAGTTCCATTATTTTCGATTCCAGATACATTCCGCGCAGGCATCCGGAAAAGCGGCAGCCCACTATATCCGACAAAACGCTCCTTATACCGGGGCTGTTCAAACCGGCATGTAGGCCGTTTTTGTCTTGCTGCAGGGCTTTTTCCGGGCCGACCACACCTGCCCGCCGCAAAAGGGCGGCCAGATAATTTTTATTAAAGCTCACTCCCAGGCTGGTAATTTGCGAGCCTTCGTCAAAAAAGCTCCGCCCGGTGGAACTGGCAGGCGTGAGCAGGCAGTTGCCGCCCGAGACGACATGGTGCTCGCGTTTTTCCTCCCATGTTTCCCAGTGCATCCCGCCGTGCAGGCAGAACATAAGGCCGCATTTGTCGCCCGGCGTTTTTTTTATTCCGTCAATATGCATGGCCTGGCTGAATTTTATATCGACATAGGAAAGGGACAAATCCGGGCCTATGAAAGACTTGCTGTATACCCCCTGTGCCATGGGCATTGCCACGCGCGCTTCGGAGTAGTTGCTGGCGGAGTGATAAACGCGGTTGAGATCGGCGCATAAGGCGCAGGATTTGTTAAGCGTATTGGACATTCTTGGCGTGCTGGCAGTGTTCATAGGTTTTCCTGGCGGTTGGCGTCTTTAGGCCGGTTTATGGCTACAGCCGGATGTCTGGCCTAGTTGTTGGCAGGTTAAGCAGGCCTTGTAAGGATACTTTAATATTATAAATGAAAATAATTTTCAATATCGTTTTATGCGCGTAGCCTTGCAAAATGCAAATCGTTCCGGCGGATTTTTCCGGGCGGCGGGCACAAACAACATTGCGGCGGCACCCTACAGATGCCGCCGCAATGTTGTTAAAGCTTTCCATACTGCGCCGGGTTTTATTGCAATGCCTCGTGACGGCACTGCCTAGTACAACACGTTTTTCAAGGTCAGGCCGCAGGCTGGAGCGGTGGCGAAGGGCAGGGCGGCGCGGTTTTTGTCTTTCAGCAGCGCCAAAACATCTTGCGGCTGCAATTTGCCTTGCCCCACGGCCACAAGAAACCCTATAAGGTTGCGTACCATTTGCTTGAGAAAGCCGTCTCCGTAAAATTCCCAGGCCTGTAGCGGCGAATCGGCGGGCAGGACGCTGCCTGGCGTTTGCATTGGCCATGCCATTTCCGCAGCTTGCGGGCGCATGGTTATTCCAGCCGTTTGCAGCAGGGTGGAGGCTTCTTGCAGCGGCAAGGCGAGCGCATAGTGCCGTATATGGCGCAGGGTGCGGGTGGTCTCTTTTATTTCGGCGCCGGTGTTTTGAAAGGCGGCGAAATCATGCGTGCCTGTAAGCAGCGCGGCGGCCTGTTCCATAAGAGATATATCCAGCGTGCCGCAGGCCCAGGCAAAGGGGGCGAGGCGCGGCGGCAGGGGCGCGTGGCTGAGCCAGAGGGAATAAACGTAAATTTTGCCCGTGGCGTTGAAGCGGGCGTGAAAGTTTTGCGGTACCGGCTCGGCGGCCAGAATAACGATATCGCCGGGCAGTTTTCGCTGCAGGGCGGCGGGCCAGTTTACGCGGGCCAGATTATCGGGCGCGTCAAAGTGGGCTACCTGCATATCGGCGTGTACACCGGCATCGGTGCGTCCGGAGCCGTGCAGGCGGGCCGGCTGGCCTATAACGGCTTGCAGGGCTTTTTCCAGCTCGGCCTGCACTGTGCGCGGCTGGGGCATATGCGTGTGCTCTTGCGCCTGCCAGCCGGAAAAATGCGTGCCTACATAGGCCAAGGTCAGTTTTATGCGTTGCATGGTTTTTGCCTGTTTCGCGTCGTGCTGTCTAGTTTACATGTAATTTCAATAAATTAACCGGAAATTATTTCCGTTTTGAGTTCAGTAAAAAGCCTTAAAATCCGCAAAGTCTGTTGGTAGGTTTTTGGTATTCCCGTTCTGGTGATTGTCTTGTTTTTCCAAGCATGGCGAGTTGTAACCCACCCTGGAAAGATAAGGAAGAATACACCGGAACGGGAATGCTTTTTTACGCAATTCATTTGAATCACAAGGAAAATGCGTAGATTGTTGGTAGTGCTCCGGTCTGACGTACCAAACCGTACCAACAGGGAGCAAGCCGGATGAAACTGACGGACACCTTTATACGGCGGGTGAATGGCAACTGCAAGGTGCAAAAACACTCGGACGGCGGCGGGCTGTTCCTGTACGTCACGCCCACCGGCAAGAAGTCATGGCGCATGGCCTACCGTTTCGCCGGGAAGCAGAAACTCCTATCCATCGGTCTGTATCCGACTGCCGGGTTGCGAGAGGCGAGGGACAAACGGGAAGAGGCTAAAAAATAACTTTTCGCCAACATCGACCCCAGCGGCGCAAAGCGCGGGGCCAAAGCCTCAGCGGCGGAAGCGGCCCTCAACTCCTTTGAAGTGGTCGCGCGTGAATGGTTCGGCAGATATTCGGCCTCATGGACACCGGCATACAGGCGATACATGATGCAACGCCTTGAAAAAAACATTTTCCCGTACATGGGCAAGCGCCCCATAGGTAGCATCACCGCCAGGGAACTTTTGGGAGTGTTGCGCCGCGCCGAGTAACGGGACGCCCTTTCGGTAGTCCATCTGGCCTTGCGCGAGTGCGGGCGGATATTCCGCTACGCCATCATCACCGGCAGGGCCGAGCGTGACGTTGCCGCCGACTTGCGCGGCGCGTTCACCCCGGCTCCCAGAGGTCACTGCGCGGCCATCACCGACCCCGCTGCCGTAAGCTAGCTGCTCCGCAAGATAGACGCCTATAGGGGTAACTTTTTCTTATCCCGCGCCTTGCGTATCGCGCCTCTAGTTTTCGTCCGGGCCGGGGAACTGGTCAAGGCCGAACGGGAAGAGTTTGATTTCAAGGCCGCTGAATGGCGCATACCGGCCTTAAAGATGAAAATGAAGCAGATCACATCGTTCCGCTTTATCGTCAATCTCTGGCGATTTTAGAGGAACTGAGAGCGGTATCCGGCACTGAGCACTACGTCTTCCCCGCCGCGCGAGGGAACGCGGGCGCACCTCACCTGCAAACTACCACGCCTCTGCGGGCTTTGCGGCGACTCGGCTACGGCAAAGGTGAGCTTACCTTTCACGGCTTCCGTTCGATGGCTTCGACCCTACTTAACGAGTTGGTGGATAACCGGGACTGGATAGAACGCCAGCTTGCCCACTCGGAGAGCAACAGCGTCCGGGCGGCATACAACTACGCGGAGTATTTGCCGGAACGTTGCAAGATTATGCAGGAGTGGAGCAACTACCTCTATGGGTTACGGGAACAGGCGAAGGGAAAAGGATAAAGCGGGCGCGTTGGCTTCTAACACCCTGACATTGGATGAGGCCTGGGAAAGTATCGGCCTCATCCAACATATTTTGCTTTTGCGGGAGACTTCCGGCATACTTGTATAAAATTTATCTACACGTATGGGGTTGCAATGGCGCGGCAAAAAATGGATGTGCAGGGTACGGAAATCTCTATGATGGTGCGGGAGCGCGAAGACTATATATCGCTGACCGGCATTGCCAAATACCGCAATGCAGCGGAGCCTTTCGCCGTTATCAACAACTGGATGCGCAGCCGCAGCACCATTGAATTTCTCGGTTTGTGGGAACGCCTGAGCAACCCGGATTTTAAACCTCTCGAATTCGAGAGGTTTAGAGCGGAAGCGGGCAGCAACTATTTCGTCCTTTCTCCACAGCGTTGGATTGAGGCCACAAGCGCTGTCGGCATTATCGCCAAATCAGGCCGGTATGGCGGCACTTTCGCGCACCGTGACATTGCCTTCGAGTTCGCCTCGTGGATTTCGCCGGAATTCAAGCTCTACCTTGTCAGGGAATTCCAGCGGCTCAAAGACGAAGAGACAAAGCGGCTTGGGTGGGATTTACGGCGCGATCTGGCGAAGATCAACTACCGTATCCACACGGACGCCATCAAAGAACGCCTTGTACCGCAAGAACTGACCCGGCAACAGATCAATGTCGTCTACGCCTCGGAAGCGGATATGCTCAACATGGCGCTGTTCGGCCTGACAGCCCAGGAGTGGCGGCTCGCCAACCATGATAAAAAAGGGAACATGCGCGACTATGCCAATGTCGCGCAACTGGTGTGCCTTTCCAACCTGGAAAGCATGAATGCGTTGCTCATTCATGAAGGACTAACGCAGCCGGAACGGCTGCAAAGGCTTAACAGAGCGGCCATCCAGCAAATGAAGCTGCTTACGGAAGATGCACGCATCAAGAAGCTGGAGAAAGGCAAATAACCCCAACCCCTCATTTCGATGAGGGCGCACTTACTGGTTGCTAAAGAAACCTATGCGCCCTGCGGGGCATTGAGCGCGAAAAAATCGGCTGCGGGCGGCATGGGAAAATGGCGGGCATGTCTGTCTCTGGTCTTTGCGAAAGGCAAAGATATAGCACAGTATACTTAACTTCGTGAAGACTGTGCGGCTGTGTTGCTCGACCGTCAAAGTCAAAGAAGAAAAATGCTGATTAGAGCCGTCCTGGAATTCTGGCGAGTGCCGGAACAGATTCAGACGGCGGCAAGACGAAAAATAGACACAGCCCCGCGCCAGCAAAATGGAACGAGAGCCGTCCTTGCCGCTGTATAAAAATCGTGGTCCGCACCAATAAAAATTATGCATAGAATAGGATAAATTCACCACATGGGAACACAAGCAACAATAAAAAAAATGGACATGCACGCCGTTATGCAAAAGTTGAGTGAAAAGCGTACAATATTCCATTTCGAAACTGACTTTCAGCTT
This sequence comes from Desulfovibrionaceae bacterium, assembly GCA_031550525.1. GTDB lineage: Bacteria > Desulfobacterota > Desulfovibrionia > Desulfovibrionales > Desulfovibrionaceae > WRHT01. Next base: position 23,577 of record JAVBON010000023.1, on the reverse strand, counting down.
GCACTTTTCCGCGAAATACAATCATTATACAAGCCATATAAAATTATACTTGAATATCCACTCAAATCTTTGGACCCATCTCCTACTGCTAAAGGGTCAGTTGATATTTTTGTCCAGTTTGACAGCCATAACAGCTATCCAATTGAATTAAAGTATAAAACAGATGAATTTAGCGCTACTGTTGAAGATGAGCAATTCTATCTTAAGGGAGAAACAGAAAATAAAAATGGAAGGGATTCTTTCTATCGTGATGTTTCGCGTTTAGAAAAAGCTGCTAAACATGGTAACTTTAAAGAAGGCTATGCAATATTTCTGACAAATTTGTCATATTATCGGAATTACAAACTTGATTGCTTCAGTATGCATGAAGGCGCAAAATTAGCTGGAGTTAATGAATGGCCCGAGAGTGCTAAGCATATCAGAACACGAGGCCCTGTGGAATTTGATAATGAACATACAATTAGCTGGAGAAAATACAGCGAAATTAAAACGCAAGACTGTGTCGGGCAAGCCAAGAATCGCTCATTTTACTATGCATTGATTAGCGTTTAACTCAGAACCGAAGAACCTTACTCTGCCTCTTTTCCGGTGTAAGGTGGAAAGGTTGAGCAACGCTGTCTCAAAAAATCCGACTCCATCCACAAAAATCGTTGGTGTTACTGCTGGTATAAAATGTCTGAAAAATATTTTGTATAAATATTTCAAAAGTTAAATGTCGATATCATTTTAACTTTGAAAAGTTGCATGCATGCTTTGAAATATTAAATAGTTTATCCACAAAAGACATAAAATTGGAGTGCTCTTCCATCGCACACGCAAAGCCTAAGCGGCTTTGCCAAAGTCACGCCGTGCTGCCCGCCTGGTCTTGTTCCCCGGCTTCTATCAGCCGCGTAGCAGGGCGTGCAGCTCACCGACGGTTTCTACAATAAAATCCGCTTTGGCTGCTTCCAGCTCGGCGCGTGTGCCGTAGCCGTAAAGCACGGCGGCGCAGGGGAGACCCGTCTGGTGCGCGCCCTGCACGTCAAAGGCGGTGTCGCCTGCCATAATGGCCTTGGATGGCTCCGGAACAGGGCTGTTTTGCAGTATGTGCAGTATGCTTTCGCTCTTGTGGCGGCGCTCGCCGGAAAGCTCGGCCCCGCTTATATAGGTGAAGTAATGCGCCAGACCCAGATGCCGCAAAATACGCTCCGCAAAAATCTGCGCCTTGGAGGTGGCTATGAAAAGGGTATGGCCGCGCCGGTGCAGATCCATCAGCATTTCCGGCACGCCGGGGTAGGGCGCGGCCTCGTAAAGCCCCGTTGTTGCAAAGTATTCGCGGTGCTTTTGCACTGCTGCCGCGGCCCCGGCGTCATCCAGCCCGCAGAGTTGCTTGTAGGTTTCGTGCAAGGGGCCGGTAAGCGTGGGCAGCACGCCGTTAAAGGGCGGCAGGGCCAAATCGAAGCCCATGGCGGCCAGCGCGTATTTTACGGAGTTTACGGTGCCTTGGTCGGAATCCAGCAGGGTGCCGTCCATATCGAAAAAAATGTGGCTGTAGCGCATGGGTGGCTCCGCCGCGTTACTGCATGAGCAGGCGTTGCAGCCCGGCCACGTCTTGCACTATGAACTCCGCCCCGTATGCCTCAAATTCGGCCCGGCTGCCGTAGCCGTAAAGCACTGCGGCGCAGGGCAGGCCTACTTCGTGCGCGCCTTCGATATCGTGCTCGCGGTCGCCCACCATAATGGCGGCTTTGGGGTCGGGCAGGGGGTGGTTGGCCAGCACATGGCGCAACACGGCGGTTTTTGTATTGCGGCTATCGTCAGATGCGGCCCCGCCTATAAAGGCGAAGCAACCGGCCAGCCCGAAATGGCTAAGCACCTTTACTGCCTGATTTTCCACCTTTGATGTAGCCAGCAACAGCACCTGGCCGTTTTGGCACAGCGCGCGGATTGCGTTGGCTATGCCGTCGTACAGGCGCGATTGGTACATGCCGGTTTCGATGTAATATTCGCGATAGCTTTTTACGGCTTTTACGGCATCGTCGCGGTTGAAGCCGAATTTATGTTGAAAGGAATACATGAGCGGCGGGCCGATGATGCCGGAGTAGTCAAAGGCGTTCGGGTCGCGCCCCATGCTTTGCAGGGCGTGCCTGGCCGAGGCGATAATGCCTGGGCCGGATTCAACAATAGTGCCGTCCAGATCAAAAAGTACATGACTATATTTCATCAGAGTATTCCTGTTTATTCCCGTGCCTGTTTTGGTGGAAGCAGGGGTAAATTAAGCGCGGCCTGTGCAAAAAGTAAAGGGGCTTTTGGCGGTATTGTGATCGGACATCGCTCTTGTAAAATAAAAAAGTCCTTATTATGGGATAACTTCTAAGCTGTTGCGCCTATTTTTCTTGCGATTTTGTTTGCTTATGGATATGTTACTCACATTGCAAATAATGCGGCCCCGTTTACGACAGGGCCTGCCGGACGTTTATAGCCTGCGTCCGGCGCCGTGTGGCGGAGCGGCCGTGGTGCAGCGCGCTCGCCTGCCATTGAAAACTGGTGTTTCTTGCATCCTAAAAATGCTGGAGGAAGATGTGAAAAACGGAAAGAACATTTTGCTTGCGGGTGTATTGGGCACCCTCTTTTTACTGCTGGCATTTCCGGCGCTTGCGCTTTGCGCTGGCGGAGACGCCCCGCACCTGCCCGGCAACATATCCGCCCTTTGGGTCATTCCCTTTGCGTGCATGCTGCTGAGCATAGCAATAGGGCCACTGGCCGTGCCGCATATTTGGCACCACCATTTCGGCAAAATTGCGCTGTTTTGGGGCCTTGCCTTTCTTGTGCCCTGCGCCATAGTATACGGCCCCTCAGTTGCCATTTTTGAAGCTTGGCACGCCATGATTTTAGACTATGTGCCCTTCATCATTCTGCTGTTCGCCCTGTTTACTGTGGCTGGCGGCGTGCGCCTTACCGGCAGCCTTGTGGGCAAGCCGGTGGTGAATACCGGCATTTTGCTGGTAGGCACCTTATTGGCAAGCTGGATGGGAACCACCGGCGCGGCCATGCTGCTTATACGCCCCATGCTCAAAGCCAACGCCCATAGAAAATACCAGGTGCATACCGTAGTGTTCTTTATCTTTTTGGTGGCCAACATCGGCGGTTCTCTTACCCCGCTGGGCGATCCGCCACTCTTCCTCGGTTTCCTCAAAGGCGTGCCCTTCTTCTGGACCACCGTGCATATGCTGCCTGAAATGATTTTTATGGCAACCTGCCTGCTGGTAATATTCTTTGTGGTTGATACCATACTCTTTAATAAAGAAGGCCGCCCCGTTCCGCAGGGCGCTAACGCCGGCAACGGTGAAAAGCTCGGCCTTGAAGGCAAGATTAACCTGCTGCTGCTGGCCGGCATTGTAGGCTCCGTGCTCATGAGCGGCTCGGTTAACCTTGGCAGTGTTACCGTTTACCATGTGGAAATAGCCCTGCAGAACTCCCTTAAGGACGTGCTGCTGCTTGGCATAGCCGCTGCCTCGTGGGTGCTTACCTCCAAAGAAAGCCGCAAGCTCAACGGCTTTAACTGGGACCCCATTGCCGAAGTGGCCAAGCTGTTCTTGGGCATATTCCTGAGCATGATTCCGGCCATAGTAATTCTGCGCGCCGGCACCAACGGCGCTTTGGCCGGCCTTATCAACATGGTTACCGATTCCAGCGGTCAGCCGATCAACTACATGTTCTTCTGGCTTACCGGCATGCTTTCCAGCTTCTTGGACAACGCGCCCACCTACCTGGTGTTCTTTAACACCGCCGGTGGCGACGCCGCCAGCCTTACCACCACCTTTGCCGCTACCCTCACCGCCATTTCGGCCGGTGCGGTGTTTATGGGCGCAAACACTTACATAGGCAACGCGCCCAACTTTATGGTACGCTCCATTGCCGAAAACCAAGGCGTGAAGATGCCCAGCTTCTTCGGCTACATGGCCTGGTCCTTCGGTATACTGGTGCCTCTGTTTGTGGTGCTTACATTCCTGTTCTTCATCTAGACGGGAACCTATAACAGCTTCAAAGGCCCGGCGCTTTGCGCCGGGCCTTTTTGTAAATTGAATATCCCCCGCTGTTGGTCTGCCACCTGCCAGGCAGACAGGGGGCAGACCAACAGCGGGGGATATTTATAGTATTTTAGGGCGCGGCGGCAAAAGAGATGGAAGACAATATTGATAAAGAGTGATTCCCAAACGCCTGATTTGGCCCTTGCGCGTTCCGCCACGCGCGGCTTGCGCGATGGGCGGAATATGTGTAGTTTGCGGGCATTGTTTTTCATACTTTAATACGGAGCCAACTTTTTATGGATATTCACGCGGATTCGCCAGCATCTTCGGCCCTTCCCCTTACAGGTTTGGCGCGGCTCTTTCTGGTGCAGCTCTATATATGGGTGTGCGGCGCTTTTTGCGCGCACCTGTTTTTGAACGCCCTGTTGAGGGAAACAGGGCCGGAAGGCCTTTTCTGGTCCATAGCCATGCTGGTTTTATGGGTATTTGGCATAGCGCTTATTGTTGGCCTGCACACGCGGGCAAGCTGGGCCCCTGCGCGCGCGGGGCAGTTTTGCATTGCGGCCACTGCTTTTACGGTACTGGTTATGGCGCGTTTCATGCCTGTTCTGCTGGATATGAATGTAAGCATCGGCGGCAGTTACTATAACGATTTTGAGCTTTACTCACTGCTTTTGCTGCCGTGCTGCGCCATAAACCTGCCCATGCTTTATGCCTGGTGGCGCTACTTTACAGGCTCGGAGCGCATAGGGCGCATTTTCGGCTCCGGCCTGGGCAACGGCAATCTGCCGCCTTTGGGCGTAGGGCTGTTGCAGGTAATGTGCGGCCTGTTCGCGGTTTTTTACCTGTTTTTTCTGCTGTCCATGTGCGTATCCGTGGATGAGGCTTGGGGATTCAAGCTGTTTATGGCGGGCATGAGCGCGCCCTCCATTGTGTTCCCGCTAATCTTGCTGGCGCTTGTGAGCCGGCGCGGGAGCGGGCGCAAGACGGCGGCTGTTGTTTTGCTTGCCTGGCTGATCACGCAGTTGGTGTGGAGCCATGTGTTCGGTTTCCGTCTCCTGGGTGCGCTGGGTATGCAAGCAAGCGCGGCCTACAGTTTTATATATACGCTGCGCAGCCTGCCCATTGGGCCGATGCTGTGCATATTCGCCAGCGGCTTGCTGCTCTGGCGCTTCTTCACGGTAAAGGAGGAAGCCGCCTGGTTTAACGCAAGCGTGCGAAGCGGGGCGGATGCGGCCAGCCTGTGCGCGGCCAGCCTGCTGTATTTTATATGGGGCATATCCGGCTCTGTTCTGATTAACGGCAGCAGCTTTGCAAACGCGGGAGATATAGCCAAATTTGCGCTGGTTGTTGTATTGTGCGCCGTGCTGAGCGTGCTGGGCATAATATGCCTGCGCGCGCGGCTGGCGGGCAAGGGGACGGCGGGCAAAATCACGCCGGTGTTTTTCGGGCTTGCCGCGCTCTGCTTTGTAGCCGTTTTTGCGGCGGTACTGGCCGGTATGAAAGAGAAAACACATCTTTTTGGCTTTATAGCGCATTCAAGCTTGTATTATATTGCCCCCATTTGCGTGGCGGTATTCGGGCTCTATTTCGCATTTGCGGGCCTGCCAGCGGTGAGCGCGGGAACTGATGGCGCGCCGGCGGGCGCTGGCCGCAGCCGTTTGGCGAATATGCCGCCCCTGCTGGCTTTTTTTGCGGCCTTGGGTTTTTCCTACCTGGCCTCGGCGGTGGTGGTGCGTTTAATCCAGTTTGTGTTGACCCTGACAAGGGATATGGACGACTATACTTTAGGGGTGGGCAGCGACTTAGGCGCGGAGTTGTTTTTATCCATTGATTTCTGGCTGGGCTGCGTGTGCCTGGCGCTGCTTTACATGAATCTGAAAAACCGCCTGCCGGACATCAACAGGTTGCGCGCGCTGTGTGTGCTGCTGATTGCCTGTATAATCTCCAGCCTGTCCAACAGCATAATCGGCATGCTGGCGCATGGCAGTTACTATTCGTCGCAATACTACATCAGCAACATGCTGCTTGGCCCAGAAACGCAGATAGCCTGTACCTCTCTGGTGCTGCTTATATTCTACGCCGCCCATTCCAAAGAGGTGCGGGCCTGGCGCGAAGGTGGGCAGTACTGCCGCAAAGATGGTCAAACCTGTGCTAAAGGTGAGCAAGATTGTAATAAAGACGGGTAAGCCTGTAATAAAGATGAGCAAGATTGTAATAAAGATGACCAAGTCCGCGATAAAGATGATCAAGCCTGTGGTAAAGATGGGCAAGATTGTGATAAAGACGGGCGAGCCTGCGACAAAGAGAAACCGGGCTGGCACGAGTAATGGCATGCCCCAAATGAGGCTTGGCAGGTCCGATTTGGAGCGGGTAAGACGTTACGCAAAGCGCGTAATCTTGGCATAAAGCCATGCAGACCTTATGCCAAGGCCTGCCTTGCATAAAGACGGCAAAAGCGGAAACAAAATAAAACCAGCCCCGCGCCGATACGGCGGAACCGAAAGCTGATTGTTGCCAAGCGCGGCAAAATATCCTATAAGAGCGCTCCATGCCGCAACCGCGCACAGCGGAGCGCCATAACGGAGAGGTAGCGAAGCTGGCCGTAACGCGCTCGACTCGAAATCGAGTTATCGGTTAATCCCGGTACGTGGGTTCGAATCCCACCCTCTCCGCCATCAAGCAAGAATCATCAGGGTTATCAAGGTTTCAAAAGCCTTGATAACCCTGATTTTTATTCATTCTGACGCGGGTAGAGGGCGAAAAGGCCTTTGCTATGAGGCAATCTTTTTAACAGCTACTTCGATAGTCATCCCACTTTTAGTAGTTCTTCAAAGTAGAGCCCATGGTTGGGCGCAGTGTGGCTTCGCCCAATCTCTTATGCCTGTTATTGCGCTGTTTAAGAGGTAATAGTTTACACATAAGCCCTTTTGTTTGCTCAGTTACCAAGAGGACAAACCATGATAAATTGTGTTACACAAGTTATTACGCTACACTATGGCATATTAGTTTTACAATTTTTGTTTTGATGCGGATCATCCCGGCAAGGCGGGGCGGGCGCAATATTTTTAAAAGCGAACTTACGGCGACAGAATAAGGGATGCCTTACCATGCAGATGCCAACATTCGACCAGTTGATGGAACCGACCATGAAAGCCTTGGAAGCGCTTGGCGGTTCCGGCGGCATTGAAGAGATTGCGGCCGAGGTAATAAAACAGCTCAAATTGCCGGAGAGCGTCACTTCCAAAATGCACGACCCTGCAAAATCCAGCCAGACAGAGCTTGAGTACCGCCTTGCATGGTCGCGCACCTACTTGAAAAAGTATGGCCTTCTTACAAATTCGGCACGTGGCGTTTGGGCTTTCACAAGCAATTACCAGCCGGGGCAAAAAATAGTCCCCGCCCAAATTGTGCAAGCTGCCGCGCAAGAAAGAAAAGCCAAAAAATCTAAAGGCAACTGCGCTCCCCAAGAAAACTTGAGCCCGGTGGAACTGGAAGCCGCCTTTGAAACCGCATGGAAGGATACGCTGCACCAGACGCTTTTGTCGATGAAGCCCGATGCCTTTGAGCGCCTTACTAAGCGCTTGCTGCGCGAAAACGGCTTTGTTCAGGTGGAAGTAACGGGGCGCTCCGGTGACGGCGGCATTGACGGCAAAGGGATACTGCGTTTGCAAGGCATTTTGAGTTATCACGTTGTTTTTCAGTGCAAACGCTACCAGGGCAGTGTCGGCCCCGGCGATATTCGTGACTTTCGCGGCGCGATGGTTGGTAGGGCCGATAAAGGCGTTTTTGTTACCACCGGCACATTCACACGTGACGCCATAAATGAGGCCACCCGTGACGGCGCGCCCGCCATAGATCTAATTGACGGGGAAATGTTGGCGGAAATGCTCAAAAGCCACAGGCTGGGCGTAAAAATTGAAATGGTTGAGCAGGTTGAAATTGATACCAAATGGTTTGAAGGAATATAGCCCCCATGCCCATACTCCACTGGCTTACACGCGAAAACGACCTTAAAACCTCCGGCCTTGCCCCGTATCGCCTGCTCGACCATGTTGAGACATACGGCGATGCCAATACGGAAAACATGCTCATTCAAGGCGACAACCTTGACGGCTTGAAAGCCCTGCTGCCCTATTATGCCGGCAAGGTTAAATGCATCTATATTGATCCTCCGTACAATACCCGTAGCGCGTTTGAGCATTACGACGACAACCTTGAGCATACAGTGTGGTTGTCCATGATGTATCCACGCTTGGAAATATTGCGGGAGTTGTTGAGTGAGGATGGGAGTATTTGGGTGAGTTGCGATGACAATGAAGGACATTATCTTAAGGTTGTAATGGATGAAATTTTTGGAAGAAAAAATTTTATTACTAAAGCTATTTGGCAAAAAAATTTCTCTCCCAAAAATTCTGCAAAATTTTTTTCCGAAGATCATGATTACATAGTTATCTATGCGAAGAATGTGGAATATTTTGTACCAAACCAAATGCCAAGAACGGAAAAGCAAAATAGGGCCTATAAAAATCCAGACAATGATCCACGAGGGCCTTGGACCTCTGGAGATTTAAGTGCACGCAATTATTATGGTCTAGGCAAATACCCAATTACTTGCCCTAGTGGTAGGGTAATTGAAGGACCTCCCCCCGGAACATTCTGGCGTTTTTCCCAAGAAAGCTTTGATTCTTTACAAAAAAATAACCGTATATGGTGGGGAAAAGATGGAAATGGCGTTCCTAGGCTAAAGCGTTTTTTAACGGATGTAAAAGAAGGAATCGTCCCTCAAACGCTCTGGTTACATGAAGAAGTTGGGCACACCCAAGATGCCAAAAAAGAAATTGTGGCTCTTTTCGGGCATGATGTCTTCGGCACCCCCAAACCAGAACGCCTTATCCAGCGCGTACTGCACATAGCCACCAACCCCGGCGACCTTATCCTCGACTCCTTCCTTGGCTCTGGCACCACGGCCTCCGTGGCCCATAAAATGGGGCGCCGCTATATAGGCATTGAAATAGGCGAGCATGCGGTCACGCACTGCATTCCGCGTTTACAAAAAGTTGTTGAAGGCGAACAGGGCGGCATATCCAAGGCCGTTGAATGGCAAGGCGGGGGCGGTTTCCGCTTCTATCGTCTGGGCGAAGCCATTTTTGACGACAACGGGCAAATCAGCAAAGGCATTCGCTTTCCCCAGCTTGCCGCGCATGTGTGGTTTTCTGAAACCAGAACGCCTTGGCGCGGGCAGGAGGCGGGTGAGCAAAATCCATTGCTTGGCGTCCATGACAATACCGCGTACTACCTGCTTTTTAACGGTATTCTCAAAGATAAAAGCGTTCAGGGCGGCAACGTTTTAACCAGCAAAATTTTAGACGTATTGCCGGAGCATGCCGGGCCGAAAGTCATTTACGGCGAACGCTGTCTGTTCAGCCCCACCAGGCTTAAACAGCTTGATATAACCTTCAAACACACGCCTTACGATATTAAAGGACGCTAGGTTATGGTTACGCTCAAAAATTATCAGCAACGCACCCTTGCCGCCCTAGAAGATTATTTGAAACTCGCGCGTGTTATCGGCCCCAAAGACGCGTTTGAAAGGTATGTGGCGGAAAACCCCACGGACAAATTACCCCAACTCTATAAACACCGTTGGGAACTTGATGATGTTCCCTACATTTGCTTGCGCCTCCCCACGGGCGGCGGCAAAACATTGCTGGCCTCACATGCCGTGCAGATTTCCGCCGGTAATTTTATGGATAGGGATTTTCCGCTTGTTCTCTGGCTTGTTCCTACAAGCATGATTCGCGCGCAAACTGCGGAAGCCCTGAAAAATCCTTCGCACCCCTACCGCGAAGCCCTAAACGATGCTTTTGGGCAAGACAGCGTCGCCGTTTTTGACATTGAAGACATCAACAACATCCGGCCCAAAGATTTGTCAGGCAAAGCTTGTATAATTGTAGCCACCATGCAGGCCCTGCGCGTTTCCGACTCCAACAAGGAAGCCAGAAAAGTGTACGGCCACAACGAAAATTTTGAACCGCACTTCAAGGCGCTGCCCAACAACACGCCGGGGCTGGACAGAACGCCGGACGGAGAGGTTGTTTATTCATTCGTTAATATTCTGCACCAACTGCGCCCGCTGGTTATTGTGGATGAAGCCCACAAGGCTATTTCCAGCTTGAGCGGCGAGATGATGCGGCGCATTAATCCATCGTGCGTGATTGAGATGACGGCAACGCCGGTAGACAGCAACGTGCTGTATCGCGTGTATGCCTCGTCGCTTAAAGAAGAGGAGATGGTCAAGCTCCCCTTCATGCTAACCGAGCACACAAACTGGGAACAGGCCATTAACGGAGCCGTGCAAACCAGAAAGGCGCTTGTAGCTTCGGCCGCCAAGGATACTTTAGGCTACATCCGCCCCATTGTGCTTATACAAGCGGAAAAGAAAGACCGCCAGCACACCGTGGACGCTGTGAAACGCCACTTGCTGGAAAACGAAGGCGTGGCGGAATCTGAAATCGCCGTTGCCACGGGCGAGCAGCGGGAACTGGACGACATAAACCTTTTCGACAAAACCTGCCCTATCAACTATGTAATCACCATTGAGGCGTTGAAAGAAGGCTGGGACTGCTCTTTCGCCTATGTGTTCTGCTCCGTTGCCAACATTCAGTCGGCAGTGGATGTAGAGCAGCTTTTGGGACGCGTTATGCGTATGCCCTATGCCAAAAAGCGCCCTGTGCCGGAACTGAACAACGCCTATGCCCACGTTATTTCTCATTCGTTTGCGGCGGCGGCCGATAGCATGTACGACCGGCTTATCAATATGGGCTTTAATGAGGAAGAAGCCGCTGAAAGCCTGTTGCGAAACCCGCAGTTAACGCTGCCCGGTTTTGACCCCGGCTCCTTGCCTCTCTTTCGTGAAGTGCCAAGGGCTGCCGCCCCGACGCTTGAGCTGGATCTTCCAGCCGCCCCCAAGCTTGATGAGCTTACCGAAGAAGAGCGCAAGCAGGTAACCATTACGAGCAACGTTTCCGGCGGTGTTACGGTAAAGCTTACTGGCGGCATTTCAGAGGCAGCGGAAAATATTCTGATTGCGGCTGCCCCCAAAGAAGAAGCAAGCATTCGCCGCAAGGTGGCCATTCACCGCGTGCAGGAATGGCACAGCCGCGCGTCATCTCCCGCCCAAAAGGGGCAGGCTTTTACTGTAGGCCAGCTCAAAATTGAAATATTGGGCTCTTTGGAGCTGCCGGAGGCCGAAACCATCCTCATGGCAACGGATTGGTCGCCGCTCAAATATGGCGATGGCTTGACAGAAGACGAATTTGACTATGCCGAGAGCGCGAAAACATTCATTTTTGACCTTGAAGGCGAGAAGATGCGCTACTCTCAGGTTGATGAGCAGGTGCAATTTTCTTTGCTGGCGTCATCCAACACCTGGGACGAGCGCGGCCTGTCGCGCTGGCTGGACAGGCAGTGCAGGCAGAATGACCTGCGCCAGGAAGAATTATTGGAATTTTGCAGGCGTTCCATTCACTCTCTGCTGCAACGCGGCAAATTTGATATTGAAACGCTTTGCCGCGCAAAATACGCGCTTGCCGCCACTCTTAAAACCAAAATCGCGCGTTTGCGCCAAAAAGCCTTGGCGGAAGGCTACCAGCAGCTTCTTTTCAGCCAGGACAGGAAAGCCAGCATCAGTTTCAATGACCCGCACAGGTTCCCGACCGATGGTTATGCGGAAAATATCCAGCCGCATATTGAGCGGGGCTACTCATTCAAAAAGCATTACCATACGGTCATCCGTGACTTGAAATCATCCGGCGAAGAATACGACTGTGCCCGCGCTTTGGATATGCACCCCAAAGTAAAATGGTGGATACGCAACGTGGACAGGCAAGACGGCTCGTTCTGGCTACCACTGCACGACGGGAAATTTTATCCTGACTTCGTGGCTCAGCTCGAAGACGGGCGCATTCTTGTTATTGAATACAAAGGCGCTCACTTGGTAGGCTCGCCTGATACCGAAGAAAAACAGAACATCGGCGAGCTTTGGGCAGAGACAAGTGATGGCCGGTGCCTGTTCCTTATGGCGGTTAAAGAAGACGAAAAAGGCAGAACGGTTGATAAGCAGATTAGTGCCGTGATTGGGTAATTGTTTAAGGGACTTTTCATTGCTTACCTGCTCCGGCCTTTAACCCTTGCCCAGCTTGGCGAGCATGTCTTGAAACGGTCTGTGTCCGGCTTCACGTTCCGGTCGTTCTTGCGGGCCTTTATTTCGCATCTGGCTTTCGGGTGGCGCTTTTTCTCCGCGTTGGGGTTTGCCTCCGCCGGTTTCCGGCTTTTTTTCCTGCCTGGGGCTTTGCCCTTGCGTCTGTCCGCCTGTTGCGGGCGCTTGCGGGTTCTTGCGCATGGATAGGGAGATGCGCTTGCGGGCCGAATCCACCTCCAGCACGGTTACGCTTACCTGTTGCTGCACGGTCGCCACTGTGTGCGGGTCGCTTACAAAGGTGTCGGCCAGTTGGCTTATATGCACCAGCCCGTCCTGATGCACGCCTATGTCCACAAAAGCTCCGAAATTGGTTACGTTGGTGATAATGCCCGGCAGGCGCATGCCGGGCTCAAGGTCTTCAAGGCTGGTGACGCCCTCGGCAAAGGCGAAGGCCTCAACGGCCTCGCGCGGGTCGCGGCCGGGCTTTTCCAATTCGGCCATAATGTCGCGGAGTGTGGGCAGGCCGACGTTTTCCGTCACATAATCTTCCACTCTTATTTTTCGCCGCATTTGCGGATTGGACAAAAGATCCGGCACGGCGCATCCGATATTTTTAGCCATTGCCTCCACAATACCGTACGATTCTGGGTGCACGGCCGAGGCATCCAGCGGGTTGTCCCCGCTGCGAATGCGTAAAAAACCGGCGGCCTGCTCAAAAGCTTTTGGCCCCAAACGCGGCACTTTTTGCAAATCTTTACGCCGGGCAAAGGGGCCGTTGGCCTCGCGCCAGGCCACAACAGCCTTGGCAAGGGCCGGGCCCAGGCCGGAAACATGCGTCAAAAGCTCCACGCTGGCCGTGTTTACTTCCACCCCCACCGCGTTCACGCAGCTTTCCACCACATCGTCCAGGCTCTTTTTAAGGGCGGTCTGGTCCACATCATGTTGGTACTGGCCCACGCCAATGGCTTTGGGGTCTATTTTTACCAGTTCCGCCAATGGGTCCATAAGCCTGCGGCCTATGGAAACGGCCCCGCGCACCGTCAGGTCGAGGTCGGGGAACTCGCGCCGCGCTGTTTCCGAGGCGGAATACACGCTGGCCCCGCTTTCGCTTACCACAAGCACAGGAAGGGAAAGACGCAGCGAGCGTACAAGGGTTTCCGTCTCGCGCCCCGCCGTGCCGTTGCCAATGGCGATAGCCTCGGCCTTGTGGGCGGCGGCGAGCTTGCGGATTTTTTCCCCGGCATTTTTTTGTTGCTCCTCGCTCATAATATAGATGAGGTCGTGGTGCAAAAGCGAGCCCTGCGCATCCAGGCACACAACCTTGCAGCCGGTGCGGAAGCCGGGGTCTATGGCCAGCACCCGTTTTTGCCCCAGAGGCGAGGCCAGCAGAAGCTGGCGCAGGTTTTTGGCGAATACGCCAATGGCCTCGCTTTCGGCTTTGCCGCGCAAAAACCCGCGCAGTTCCGTTTCCAGAGCAGGGGCCAGCAGGCGTTTATAGCCGTCGTCCACGGCCTCGCGAACCTGCTCGCCTGCTGGAGAAGAATTTTTTACGAACATGCCGCGAAAAATAGCGAGGGCCGCTTCAGCTTCGGGCAGGAAGCGCAGGGTCAAAAAGCCCTCGGCCTCGCCGCGCAACATGGCGAGCAGGCGATGCCCCGCAGCCTTGGCGGCATTCTCCTGCCAGTCGAAATAGTCGCGAAATTTCGCGCCTTCCTCCTCCTTGCCCTTGGCCACGCTGGATGCGGCGGTTGCCTTGCGGGCGAAAAAATCGCGCATGGCGGCGCGGGCCGGGCCGTTTTCGCTTGCCATTTCCGCAATAATATCGCGGGCTCCGGCTAGGGCAGCGGCGGCGGAATCCACGTCTTTTTCCGCATCCACAAAGGGTTCCGCCGCTTTTTCCGGCACAAGCGACGCGCTTTGCGCCAGCAGTGTCAAAGCCAGAGGCTCAAGGCCTTTTTCGCGGGCCATGGTCGCGCGGGTGCGCCGCTTGGGGCGGTAGGGCAGGTACACGTCTTCCAGCGCGGCCATGGTGCTTGCGGCCATAACGCTGCCGCGCAATTCATCGCCAAGCAGTTCCCGCTCGGCCAGCGAGGCAAGAATAGCCTGACGCCTTGCTTCCAGCTCGCGCAGTTGCGTTAGCCTGTCTCGCACGGCGGTTACGGCCACCTCATCCAAAGAGCCGTGCGCCTCTTTACGGTAACGGGCTATAAAAGGAATGGTGGCGCCCTCGTCTAAAAGAGCCGCCACGGCTTTGGCCTGGCCTGGAGCTATACCCAGTTCTTTTGCGATCTGCTCAAAAAATTGCACGCGAAAATCCTTTGGTTGGGAAAAAAACGCACGGGGCCGCTTTACAGGCGGCGTGGGGCGCTTGAACACTTACCGCCGTGCATACCGTTTTTGCATATACGCCGCAAGTTTATTATTGCGCAAAAAAAATGCGTATTTCAGAGACCTTGCGATAGGCTTTTAAAGCTATGCGAGCACGCTTGCCGGACGTTTTATTTAAAAAACGGTTATAGGCCGTTTGCTCCACTGCGTAAATATTCTCCCAACGGGCGCAAGCGTATAATCGTTGGGAGAGATTATTTTTTTGCTTATGTTGGCGTATGTGATATTTTTCTCATGCAAATGTGGACATTTGCGCCTCCCCTGTCCCGTAATTTAGTAATGACGCCATTTCGTGATATTGCCTTAACATTATTAATTGAATTGCAAAATAAAAGTTTTTTTGGCTATAAACTTTATTAAACTCTTCCACAAATTAACAACAGGAATGGTAGATAATAGTATGTACAAATTAGACGAGACCGACTTTCGTATTTTGGAAATCCTGAAGGTGGACGGACGGCGCACTTATTCCGACATTGCCGCCGATATTCATCTTTCAAGGGTGGCGGTGCGCGAGCGCATTTTATCCATGCAGGAAAGCGGCGTGATTCGCGGGTTTGCCGTGCAAATTGACAGCAAGGCCTACCGCAAAAGAGTCTCGGTTTTTTTTGATGTTGAAGTTGAGCCGGGCAAGATTGACAGTATTGCCAAAAAATTGGCCGAAAACGGCGATATTGCCGTGGTGTCGCAGCATTCCGGCATATCCGGGCTGCATGTGCACGCATACATTGAAACTCTCGATTCGCTGGCCGACTTTCTTGAGCAGAATTTTTTCTCCATAAACGGAATACGCAACGTGCGTTCACATATATTGATCAAGAACTACAAAATTAATGTTTTCTTGCATTAAAAGCGCCCCGGCTTCGTATGGCCAGGGCACGCCAAGAACGTAGATAGCCCGGAATTAAAAATCGCGCACGCGTATTTCCGGCGCCCGGAACAGGAAAATTTTCTTTCCGGGTGAGTGTTGTGGCATCCTGGCCAGGGAACGTTTTACCTTTAACAGACTGTAACTCTTAGCAAAAATAACTTGTAAAACTTTTTTTACAGGTAACGGTGGAGTCTTGCCTTTGGCTTGGGCAACCAAGCCTGCGGCCCTGTGGAATTTTCTGTAGCCTCGCCCTCGCAATTGAGCCGCAAGGGCGTCTGCCTGACCACGGCGAAGGAGCTCTTTGAGATGACTAGCAGTGTAAAATCTTTTGAAGGCAAAGGAAAGTTGGCTTGGTGCATAGCCATTGTGGTGGTTTATATTGTGGGCATGGGTTTTGAGCCGCCCAAAGGCCTGAGCGTATTCGGCTGGCAAGCAATTATACTTATTGTTTGCGCCACTATGGCCTGGGTTTCGGAGTTTGTGCCCATCGGCATTTCTTCCTGCTTTCTCTTGTTTCTGCCAAATATTCTGGGGTTGGAAAAAACCGGCGCGGTAATGACAAACTTTGCCACCCCCACGGTATTCTTTATAATGTCCGCCCTGGTTATTGCCAGAGTGTTTGTTGACACGGGCTTCGGCAACAGGGTGGCCTTGTATATGACCAGCGTTTTCGGCAACAGGAGCCGCATGGTGCTGTTGGGCCTGATGACCTGCTGCGGCTTTATTTCCATGGTTTTGGCCGATATTCACAGCGCCATCATTATAGGCGGCATCGCCCTGACCATTCTGCAAAAAAACGATCTCAAGCCCGGCTCCAATTTCGGGCGCAGCGTCATGGTGGGCATACCCATCGCGGCGGCTGTGGGCGGCATTGCCACCCCTGCGGGCAGCGGCGTTAACATTCTTTCCATCAACCTGCTTAAAAGCGTGGCTGGTATTGAAATATCGTTTTTTGAATGGACAATCATAGGCATGCCCATGGCTATAGTGCTGATCTTTGTCTCTTGGGTAATTGTGTCGCTGGTATACAAGCCTGAAATAGACATCGTTAAGGGCATGGACAATATTGAGCAGCAAAAAAAGGAACTTGGGCCTCTGAGCGCGAGCGAGAAAAAGTTCGCGGTTATTTTTGCCGGTGTGCTGGCGCTTTGGTTTACTCAGTCCAAAACGGGCATTGAGCTTCCATTCACCTCCATGGCCGCCTGCGTGCTGTTCTTTATGCCGGGCATCAAGCTTATGGACTGGAAGCGGGCCAACCAGGCCATCGCTTGGGACACGTTGATGCTGGTAGGCTCTTGCAACGCCCTGGCCATGCTTTTGGCCAGCAAAGGCAGCGCCAAGTGGCTGAGCGACACCTTCCTTGGCGGGTTCGCCAACTCCGAATTGTTCATACTGGTAAGCGTGGTAACCATATTCGGCGTGTTTATCCACCTTTTGGTGCCTATCAGCGGCGCGGTTATGGCCATGTGTATTCCCATTATTTTCGCCTTGTCCCAAACCGCCAACGTAAACGCCATTTATCTGGTGCTGCCCCTTGCCTACACCGCTTCGTGCGTGTTCCTTATTCCGCTGGATCCCACCTGCCTCACCACTTACGGATACGGCTACTGGAAGATGAAGGATATGTCGCTGCCGGGCTTTATTGTGGCGCTTGTCTGGATACCCCTGCTCATAGGCCTGATGATGCTGGGCATAAAGTTGGGGTTTGTATAGGCATAACCATTTGAAGAGTAACTAAAAGTTAATGATGAGGGAGCCAATGTGGCCGACCCTCGCGGTTTGAAGGAGAAAACCATGTGGGATATTAAATTCTACTCTCGCGGAGGCCAAGGCGCCGTAACCGCCGCCAAGATACTTGTGGACGCGGCGCTTATTGACGGCAAATACGCCCAGGCCATTCCGGCGTACGGGCAAGAGCGCAAGGGCGCTCCGGTTTATACCTACGCGCGCATAGGCGACGAGCCTATTGAGGTAAAATGCTATGTGTACCGCCCCAATTGCGTGCTGGTGTTTGATTTGGGGCTGCCTGACATAGGCATAGACCTTTACGAGGGCATTGTGCCCGGCACAATAATGATCGCCAATTCGCTCAGCCCCGATTGCCTGGCGCCGCACCTGAGCATAGCTCAGGTAGCCACCGTGCCCGCCAACGACATAACCAAAGAGATTCTGGGAAACGTGCCAGCCAACGTGGCCATGCTGGGGGCCTTTGCCAAGGCTACCGGCGCCGTCAGCCTTGAAGCTCTTGAAACTGCCATCAAGCACAAAATTTCCGGAAAAGGAGGAGAACTCAATGCAAAAGCTTGTAGAAGAGCGTTTGAAGAAACTCGCGTCCATGCCAAAGCTTAAAGGGCCGTATTCGGTAAAAATAGCCGATGTGCCAACCGGAACCTGGCGTCAGGAAAGGCCTGTGCCTGATGCCGCCAAATGCATAGGTTGCGGTATTTGTGTGGAATATTGCCCCTGCGGGGTAATCAGCCAGGCCGCGCCCAAGGCTGTTGTGGCAATAGATTATGACTACTGCAAAGGCTGCGGCATTTGCGTTGAGGAATGCCCCAAGCAGGCCATAGATTTTGTGCCAGAGGCCTTGTGCGGGCTTGAGGAGGGAAAGTAATGGGAAAGATTAAATCAATGGAAGGAAACGCCGCCGTAGCCTATGGGGTTATGCTCTCGCAGGTGCAATTGGTGGCCGCCTATCCTATTACCCCCCAAACTCCTATTGTGGAAACCATTTCGTCGCTTATTGACCGCGGCCAGTACGACGCCACCTATATTAACGTGGAGTCGGAGCACTCGGCCCTGGCCGCTGTGGTTGGCGCGGCCTCAACCGGCGTGCGCGCCTTTACGGCCAGCGCCTCGCACGGCATAGGCCTGATGCACGAAATGACGGGCGTTGCCTCCGGCTCGCGCCTGCCAGTGGTTATGACCGTGGTAAGCCGCGCCATGCCCTCGCCCATGAGCCTGTGGTGCGACCATTCCGACATAATGACCCAGCGCGATCAGGGCTGGATTCAGCTTTTTGCGGAAAACCCGCAGGAAGCGCTGGATTTTATCATGCTCGCCTATAAAACCAGCGAGCACCCCGACGTGCTTACCCCCACCATGGTGGATATAGACGGCTTTTTCGTCTCGCACCTTACCGAAGCCGTGAACGTGCCGGACCCGGAAGAAGCCGCCCGCTTCATCAAGCCCTTTGTGCCCAACAACCTGACCTTGGACCCCGATAACCCCTATGCCATTAACAACCTGACCTCGCCCGGCATTTATACCGAAATAAAGCACGCGCAAAAGGTAGGCATGGATAACGCCGCGCCGGTAATGGACAAAAACTTCGCCGAATTCGCCGAGATATTCGGGCGCAAATACGGCCGCATTGACGGCTACATGACCGAAGACGCGGACATAGTGCTGGTCTGCATGGGCTCTATGGCGGGCACGGCAAGGCATGTGGTGCGCCAGCTCAGAAAAGCCGGTCAAAAGGTCGGTTTGCTGCGCGTGGTAAGCTTCCGCCCGTTCCCGAAAAAAGAAGTGGGCGCAGCCCTTAAAAACGCCAAAACCGTGGCTGTAATAGACCGCGTTTCCGCCATGGGCTCTTTTGGCCCTCTTTACGGCGAAGTGCTGGCCAGCCTGAAATTGGCCGGAAACAACAATGCCGCCACCTACAACTATGTGGCCGGACTTGGCGGGCGGGACATTTGGGAAGAAACCATTGAAAACGTTTTTAAAAGCGCCGGTGAGCGTACGGCAGGGAATATTCCCTGCGATGACCCCATCTGGATAGATCTCAAGGAGGAATAGCCGTGAGCATGGATCTTGTAACTAAAGGCACAACTACCTGCGAAGGCTGCCCCATGGAGCTGATAGGCAGAACGGTGGTAAACGCCCTCGGGCCGCAGACCGTAACTATGACACCCCCCAGTTGCTCGGCAATTCTCACCGGCAACGGCGACGAAACCGGCTGGGGCATACCCTCGGTGCAAACCGTGCTTATGGCCTTGCCGGCTTATGCCTCAGGCGTGGCTGAAGCTCTGAAAATACAGGGCAAAAGCCACGTGCATGTAATGGGTCTGGCCGGTGACGGCGGCACTTTCGACATTGGCCTTCAGTCCCTTTCTGGCGCCATAGAGCGCGGGCACAAGGCTATTTTTATCTGCTACGACAACGAAGCCTATATGAATACCGGCAACCAGCGCTCCAGCGCCACCATGCTGGGCGCCTGGACCAAAACCACGCCCACGGGCAAAAAGGAAGCCAGCAAGAACATTGACTTCATGTTGCTGCACCAGCCTTTGGCCTACCAGGCCACCGCTTCCATAGCCGATATAAAGGACCTGAAGCGCAAGGTGCTGAAAGCCGCGCAGCAAGAAGGGCCAAGCTTTTTGCACGTGCACGCGCCTTGCGGCTCCGGCTGGAAGTTCCCCGCCCGCAAAACCATTACCGTGGCCAAACTGGCGGTTAAAAGCGGCCTGTGGCTGCAATGGGAAAAGGAAAACGGCAAAATTAAAATTAACAAGCGCCCCAACGATTGGGAGGCGGCCGCGGAATACTTCAAGCTGCAAGGCCGCTTTGCCAAAATAAGCGATGAAGTCATAAACGAGATTATCGCCGAGGCCAAATGCCGCTATCAAACGCTGCTCAAGCTGGAGGAAGTGGAATGTCTCTAGACAGTTTTTACTACCCCAAGAGCATTGCGATAATAGGCGCTTCCAATAACCCCGGCAAGGCAGGCAACCAGATTGCCAACAATATGCTGCGCTTGGGCTTCAAGAACCCTGTTTACTTCGTAAACCCCAAAGAAGACACGATTCTTGGGCACAAGGCCTATAAATCGCTTTTGGAAATAAAAGAGCCGGTGGAGCTGGTTGAAATAATAATTCCGGCAAAGGGAGTGGTGGAGGTTTTTCGCCAGGCCGAGCAGCGCGGAGATGTAAAGGCCATTATCATTATGGCCTCCGGCTTCAGCGAAACCGGCATTCCTGAAAACATCGCCATGGAAAAGGAAATGCTCGCCATTGCGCGCCGCGCCGGCATTAGGGTATTCGGCCCCAACTGCGTGGGTGTGATGAACACGGAGAACAGCCTGGATACCACTTTTGCGGCCAGCATTACCCAGCGGCCCGGCGGCATGAGCTTTATAACCCAAAGCGGCTCATTCGGCTCCTCAATGCTTATGCTTATGTGCGACGCGCCGGTGCCCACGGGTTTTAACAAGTGGGGACATGTGGGTAACATGAGCGACGTAACCACGGAAGAACTGCTCAAGTATTACCGCGACGACCCAAAAACCAAGGTCGTATCCATGTACATGGAGGGCATGACTGACGCGCGCAAGTTTTTTGAAACCGCTAAAGAGGTTACGCCCAAAAAACCGCTTATCGTCCTTAAAGTTGGGCGCAGTGAAATAGGGGCCGTGGCCGCTTCTTCCCACACCGGCAGTTTGGCCGGGTCGGACAAGATCTTTGACGGCGCGTTTGCCCAAACCGGCTGCGTCCGTGTGGAAACGGCCGAAGAGTTTATGGATACGGCCAAGGCCTTTTCGTTTGTGGATAAACTGCCCAAAGGCAACCGCGTGGCTATTCTTACCGAAGCTGGCGGCTCCGGGGTTATATCCATGGACGTTATAGGCGCTTGTAAATGGATGCAGATGGCCAAGTTTTCAGCGGCCACCGAGGCCCGCATGCGCGAAGTGCTGCCGCCCATGGCTTTAATCTCGCACCCGGACGGCTATGTGGATATGACTGCCGCTGCCGACGGCCCCCAGCATGCCGAAACGCTGGAAGCGGCCCTCAGAGACGACGGGGTGGATGCGGTGCTTATGCTGAGCGTGCCCCCGACGTTTTTGGTGCCCGAAGAAGTGGCGGCCGCCATCAAATCCAAAGCCGCTTTGGCCAAAGAATTGGGCAAGCCCGTGTTCAACTGCTTTCTGGCAGGCAACTGGGTGCGCGACGCCCATAAGATGCTGGAAGAAGCAGGATTGCCAACCTTTGAAATGCCTCACCGCGCGGCCAAGGCCCTGGCCAATGTGGTCAAGTACAGCCAGTACCTGCGTGGCCTTAAAAGCGAATAGGGAGGTAACGGAAAATGAGCGCTTTTTATAACGAGTATAAATCCAAAAGCATGCTTGCCAAGGCCGGGCTGCCCTGCGGCCGCTTTGTGCTGGCCGCTACCCGCGCCGATGCTGAAAAAGCCGCCGCCAAGTTTGGTTTTCCCGTGGTGATGAAAATAGTATCCGACCAAATCATCCACAAAACCGAGGCAGGCGGCATCAGGCTGAACATTCAAAATACCGCCGAGGCTGGCGCGGCCTATGACGCGATAATGGCAAACGCCAAGAAGTACGACCCCAAAGCCGTGCTTGAGGGCGTGCTGGTTTGCCCCATGGCCCCCAAGGGGGTTGAGGTTATTGTAGGGGCGCTGCGCGACGTGCAGTTCGGGCCGGTAATAATGTTCGGTCTGGGCGGCATTTTTGTGGAAATCTTCAAGGACGTGCAGTTCCGCATGGCTCCGTTAAGCCGTAAAGATGCCATGGAGTTGATCCGTTCCATCCAGGCCCTGCCAATGCTTGAGGGCGCGCGCGGCCAGGAGCCGGTTAACCTTGAAGCCTTGGCCGACCTGCTGGTCAAAACGGGGCAGTTTATAGCGGAGCATGATGAGGTTAAAGAAATAGATCTCAACCCGGTGCTGTGTTTTGGGGGGCAGGTAGAGGCCCTGGACGCGGTAATTGGGGTTGACGAGAAGTAGCCCGCAAATGGGGCATGGGGCGGCGGGTTGCAAAAACCGCCGCCCCATGTTGTAATATCTGAAAATAACATCATAATAAGAAGACCCCGCATGGAACAAGACCTTTTCGCAAAACCTCATCCGTTACGCTGGTGGCTCCATATTGGAGCCGTGCTTTACTACACCATGGGCTTTATGGTGCGCTTCGCCTGGCCGCCGCTTATTCCGGTGGCCTCGGCCGATTTGGGTATAGGCATGTCCAGCGCCGGGCTGTACATGAGCGCGTTTTACATCGGCTACGTCATTTCGCAAATTCCCGGCGGCATGCTGGGCGACCGCTTTGGCGCGCGCGTGGTTATAGGTGCGGCGCTGCTGCTTGAGGCGGCAGGCACCTTTGGGGTGGGGCTGTCGCCGGATTTTTGGGTGGGTTTTGCCTGCCGCGTGCTCACTGGCCTTGGGGCCGGAGCGGTTTACGGCTCTTGCGTGCGTTACATTACCGTGCTGTTCCCGCCAAAAGAGCGCGGGCTGGCCTTTGGGCTTATGATGATGGCCCCGGCCGGGGTGGGCGTTATTCTGCCCAACGTGCTTATGCCTTGGCTTAGCGCCATGCTTACCTGGCGCGAGGCTTTTCAGGTTATGGGCGTTGTTGTTTTTTTGGCAGCCGGGTTGGCTTTTTTGCTTGTGCGCGACACTGTGGAAGAAACCAGGCAGAAGCAAAGCTTTGTTAGCGGCATCGCGCTGGTATTGCGCAACCGCAATTTGGTATTTATGGCCCTTGCCGGTTTTTGGGTAATGTGGGTTATGGTTTGCTTTGTCAGTTGGAGCAACACCTATATCAAAAGCCTTGGCCACTCCATGGAAATAGCCGGAATGGTTATGATTGTTTACGGGCTGGCGGGGGTAGCCATATCGCCCATAGGCGGGGCCATTTTGCAAAAAGTGCCGTCGCCTAAAAAGTGTTTTATTCTTATATTGCTTGTTCTTACGCCAATTCTTTGGCTGTTCGGGCAAGTGCAATCCGTGCCTTTGCTTTGCGTTATGGCCGGCACTGTAGGGCTGCTTTTGGGTTTGCTTAACCCTATTATGCCGCTTCTTACCTCACGTTTTGCCGGTAAAGAGCTAATGGGCACGGCCAGCGGGGTGACCGGTTGTATTTTTCAGGCCGGGGCCATCATAGGGCCATGGCTGGTGGGCATGAGCGTGGATATTACCGGCAGTTTCGGGGTGGCCTGGATTATACTGCCGGCCGCCGCGCTTGCGGGCGTGCTTTGCATACTGCCTATGAGCGACCAGCAGCAAAAATAGAATTGCATACGCGTTGAAATAAATACCCCCCGCAGTGGGGGGGGGGCCGGGGGAGGGGGGGGGGGGGGGGCCCCACCGGG
>JAVBON010000039.1:0-48366 GCA_031550525.1 Desulfovibrionaceae bacterium | reverse complement strand
CCCCCCCCCCCCCCCCCCCCCCCCCCCCCCCCCCCCCCCCCCCCCCCCCCCCCCCCCCCCCCCCCCCCCCCCCCCCGCCGGAGGCATCTCATAATCGCGGCGAAGCCGCATCATCCAAATCTCTTCTAGCTTTCCGGCTTGAGGGTCGGAAAGAGTATTACTTCGCGTATGGAGGGCGAATCGGTAAGGAGCATTACCAGCCGGTCTATGCCCACGCCTTCGCCCGCTGCCGGCGGCATGCCGTATTCCAGCGCGCGCAGGTAGTCTTCGTCCATGAAGTGCGCTTCTTCGTCTCCGGCTTCTTTTTCGGCCACCTGTTCTTCAAAGCGGGCCCGCTGGTCGGCGGGGTCGTTGAGCTCGGAAAAGGCGTTAGCCATTTCGCGCCCGTAAATGAACAGCTCGAAGCGGTCGGTAACGTTGGGGTTCTGCTCGTTACGGCGCGAGAGGGGCGAAATCTCGGTGGGGTACTGATAAATGAAGTGCGGCTGCATGAGCTTTGGCTCCACGTCTATATCGAAGAGTGCGGCCTGAAGCTTGCCCATTTTCTCGTTATCAATGACTTTTTCGCCTTTGGAGCGCACGTATTTGATCATGGCCTCGCGGTTGTTGTACATTTCCGGCCCGTGGCCGCCTATGTCGCGGATGGCGTCAAAAAAGGTCACGCGCTTCCATGTGCCGGGGGTGAGATCGATGGGCTGGCCGTTGTAGGTAATTTGGGCGCTGCCGCATACTTTTTCGGCTACTGCCGCAAAGAGCTTTTCCGTAAAATCCATAAGGTCGTCAACGGTGGCATAGGCCCAGTAGAACTCGCACATGGTGAATTCGGGGTTGTGCCGGGTGGATATGCCCTCGTTGCGGAAGCTGCGGTTTATTTCAAATACCTTTTCAAAGCCGCCTACCAAGAGGCGCTTCAAGTACAGCTCCGGCGCTATGCGCATATACAGCTTCATATCCAGCGCGTTATGGTGCGTCTCAAAGGGCTTGGCCGTGGCCCCGCCGGGAATGGGCTGTAAAATGGGGGTTTCCACTTCCAGAAAACCGGCCTGCTCCATAAAACTGCGGAACTCGCGAATAATCTGGATGCGTTTTTCAAAAATGGCTTTTTTATCAGGGTTTACAATCAGGTCGACGTAACGGCGGCGGTAGCGCTGCTCAAAGTCTTTGAGGCCGTGGTATTTTTCCGGCAGGGGCCTGATGGATTTTGTAAGTAAGGAAAGCCCGCAGCACTTGAGGGTAAGCTCGCCGGTTTTGGTACGGAAGAGCGAGCCGGTTACGCCGACAATATCGCCCACATCAAGCTTTTTAAAGATAGCGTGGGTGGCTTCATCAACATCTTCTTTGGCCAGATAGCATTGTATGCGGCCGGTGGCGTCGTGCAAATCAAAAAAAGCGGCCTTGCCGAAAGAGCGCAGGGTAAGCACGCGACCGGCCAGAGAGAGGCTGAGGCCATCGGCGGCAAGACGTTCCAGCGTTTCGGCGTCGGTATAGCCGTATTTGCTTTCTATGGCCAGGCTGTCGGAGCTTTTTACAAAACCGTTGGCCCAAGGGTTGATGCCTTGGTCCATAAGCTCGCAGCCTTTGACCACGCGGTTTTTTATTACCTCGTTCAGCTCGTTTTGCGCCTCCAGCCCTTGCAGCATGGGCTGAAAGTAGTCGGCATGGGCCGACTTGGTGCCAAGTTTGATTTTGTTCTTACGCGCGGGCGTTTCTTCCGGCCTTTTTGCTTTGTCTTCCACTTTATACTCCAGGCAGCGCTTGTACAGTACAACTTTGCCATTAAGGCAAGTAAAAAAATACGGTTATGCCAAATAGCGCCCTGCGTCAAGAAAATGCGGCAAGAAGCCCTGCTTTCGGGCTTAGAGCCGCGCCTTGGGGCGGGTCTCCTGCATTTTGCCGCTCACCTGCCGGGCGGTTTCAACTACCAGCCGCCCGGCGCGCATCATGGCCGTACGGTTTTTGAGGTAGGATGACGAAAGCACGCATATGCAGCCCACGGGCGAGCCAGCGGCGTCCAATACGGCGGCGGCCACGGCGCTGGCGTCGGGGCTGTTCTCTCCAGTATCTTCAGCAAAGCCGCGCTTGTGAAAAAAGATCAACTGGTTGCGCAACTCCTGCTCATCACGCACGCTGGCCTGCGTGCGCCGGGTAAATGTGGCCTGGCTGAAAAACGCGGCCAGCTCGTTTTCCGGCAGGTGCATGAGTATGGCCTTGCCTGCCGCGGTGCAGGTCATATCGGCTATTTGCCCCAACAGGAGCGCCGGTGTTTTGATGGAGCCCGGCACGGGCAGTTCATCCGCAACGTACAGGCGGCCTGAAACCGTGTAAGATAGCACAAGTACGCTCTGGTCCACCAGTTGAGCCAGGCTCTCTATATAGGAGCGGCTCGCTTTCACCAGGCTGTCTTGCGCGCGAAAACCGGCATAAAGCAGCAACGCGCCGGGGCCTATAATATAGCGCCCGTCATTGCGTTTGCGCACATAGTCGTGCCCGGCCAGCATAGAGAGCATGCGCGAGACGGAAGATTTGGGAATATCCAGCGCGTTGGCGAGCTGGGTAACTCCGGCATGGCCGCCCTGCGCGGCGATGTATTTTAAAATATCTATGGTGCGGTCGAAGAGTGTGGACATTGCTTACGCCTGCCTTTTATCGGCCATTACCATGAATACGGCCAGAAAAACCAGCGCCGATCCCGCCCAGCCTACGGTCGGGAACATCTCGCCCCAAAAAATAAGGCCAAGTAGCGCCGCCAGGAGCGGCTCCAGGTTGCAAACCACCGCCACCCGTGTGGGTTGCAAGCGTTTAAGGGCCTCGCAGTAAATAAAGTAGGCCGCATAGGTTGAAACAAAACCCAAAACAGCCAGGCAGAGCCAGTCCGATGCGGTTTTGTGCGCAAAGCGCACCATGGGCAGCATGACCAAAGCGCCTACGGGCAGGCAGTACATATATAAAGTAATGGAAGAAAATTTTTTAAGGTAGGCCGTGCCAAAGACATAATGCAAGGAATAGGCGAAACCGGAAAACAGCCCGCAAACAATGCCGATGACGTCGGCTTTTTCCGGCATGCCTCCGCCGGAAAGGCACACCAGGCTGACCCCGGCCAAAGCCACCATAATGGCGGCTATTTTAAGTGGTGTAAGGAGTTCCTTAAAAATCAGTCGGGCAAAAACAGCCACCCATAGCGGGGCCGTATACAGCAATATGGCGGCCATGGCCGCGCCGCTGTGCAGCACAGCCACCTGATATACATAAAAAAACAGGGCGATGCCAACTATGCCGAAGCCGCCCACAACCGCCGCATCTTTTGCGTTAATGCGGTACAAGCCGCGCGCAAGGCCGTGCGCGATAAAAAAACAGGCCCCGAAGGCGGCGCGCCAGAAGGCCACCTCCATGGGGCTGATGCCGTGGCTCAGGGGCAGGCGCGCCGCTGGCCCCAGCACGGCCCAGCAGGATGCCGCCAGCATGGCGAAAAGATAGCCGGAAAAAGCTTGTTGCGGAGTTTTTAGCATATTTTAGGCAATACCGGCCGCGTTATCGTTTGGATAAAGTTTGCCTGTTGGCGCGGCTTTTGCGCGGGCTGCCGCTTTAACTGTAAATCATTGTAAAGTCGTTGCTTGATTGTTTTCTAGGGTGTATGTGTCAGGCAATGACTTGTCAATAGAAGCGCGGGCGCTTGCCGGTACTGAGACCTTTTGGTTTTTGCCCGCGCTGGCGTGAAATACAAAAAACGAAAGCGGTATTGCCATGAGCGAACACCATGATGATTTGAGTGAAATATTGGGCGGCGGGCATGAAGAACCTTCCGGCGGCGGCTCGGGCAAGAAAAAGAAAAGCCCGTTGGCTAGGCTGGTAATTATTACATTGCTCTGCCTTGTGCTGGCCGGAGGCATCTGGGCCGGTTTGCAGTTTCTTGAAAAGGGCGAGGTGGAGGTGCCCCTGCCGCCTGAAGTAGCCAAGGCTGTTACTGAAAACCTGCGCCTGGAAGAAGGTAAGCTCGGCCCCGTAAAAATTGTGGACGGCAACAAACGCGCGCCCGAGGCCCAGCCCCGGCCCGCCAACGTGGTGGGCCAGCCCGTGCGTGAAGATGAAAACAGGCCCAGCGCCGGCGGCTTGGCCGCAGCCCCTGAGCAGTCGGCTGAGGCTTTGGTGGTGGCCGCGCCTCCGGCCCCTTCCGTTGAGAGCAGGCAAAAAATATACACAGGGTCTGACGCCGTTGTGACCATAGGTTTTGTTAATGATCTCGCAATGTATCTGGCCGATAACTACTGGCCGCGCGGCAGCCATGTGGCAGCCGGAAGCGGCCCAACAAGCACGGCCGGCATAAGCGGCATAAACCAGCGTTACGGCATAGAGCTTACAGGTTTTTCAGCCTCCCGCTCACGCGGGGGCAAGCGCGATTTTTTCCGCGAGCGCGCCATGGTGTTGGGCTATGCGCTTACGCCTTCAAAAATTAACGCCCTGACCCGCCTGTACGCCGACAGGTTTGCCGATCAGCTTGCCTTTATGGGCAAACAGCAAACTCGTACCATTAACGGCAAGAGCGAGCGGCTGGATGACGCCGAAGTTGCCCGCATGCTGCGCTATTACGCGCATTACGGCCGCGCTTTGGGCGCGGCGCTGCTGGCTTATGCCGACAGCCCCGAGGCTCCGGCCCTGCTAGCCGGTTTGCAGAGGGCGGAAGAAGCCAATTATGAGGCCACCGTAAACATGCATGAAGCCCGTTACGCCTTTGAACTGGCGGAAGAAGAAGGCAAACGCGCGGCAGTGCAGGAGGCCAGGGCGCTTTTGTCCAAAAGCGAAAAGGGCTACCGCGAATCCATGATCGGCCTGCAGAAAAGCCGCGAAGCCATAGCCACGCTAATATCCAAGGGCGAGGCCGAAACGCTTGATACCGAAAGTCTGGTATACACAGCCGCCTGGGCGGCCCGGCGCGGCCCGCAAGCTGTGCCAGCCCTGCGCGCCGCCGCCGAATCTGCCAAGTTAGTGGCTTCGGTGCTGGAAGAAGAAGCCGAGGCGTTGGAGCCGTCGGGTGAGGGGCAGTAAGTTTTTTGTATTTAGGTGGTTGTGGCGGAAGATTTGTTTCCGCATACCCGGCAAAAACAGCCTTTTTCGTTTTCCGGGCAGATTTTCGTTTTTTTGCGTCATCGAGTACCGAAGTACACTCAGCCGCAAAAAAACGAAAATCTGCCCGGAAAATCAAAAAATTATTATTTTTACCAAGTCTGCCTCAAAGACTCCAATTCGCGCATGAATTACGTGTTTTCCTTTCTGTAGGTATCGCGGCGCGAAGTACAAGGATGTGATCGCGGGGAAGCTGGCGCGCCTTTTTAACGTGTAAAAAAACAAAAAGAAAAATACTTTTGCGGTTCGGTTTTAGTTGTTGGTGTGTTGCAGAAGAGAAGAGCACAGATGTACTTTACCCAAAATATTTTTTCTGGACTGCGGCATTTTATGCGTTATCTTTTACAGGATATATCCTTTGATCTTGTTTAACCGCTGTTTTGCGGCGTCCTGTGTTTTATACGGAGTTTTATCGAGATGGACTTTTCGTTTGTAGGCGCATTGGCCTTTGTTCTGGTCTTGGCCGGGTTGATATTTTTTCATGAGCTGGGGCATTTTTTGGCCGCCCGTCTTATGGGCATAGGCGTGCGCACTTTTTCCATAGGCTTCGGCAAGGCCTTGGTAAGCTGGCAGGGCAAGAGCACCAGGTACCAGATCAGCATGATCCCTTTGGGCGGCTATGTGGATTTGGTGGGCATGCGCAAAGACGAAGAAATAGCGGCTCCTTTTACCAAAGACGACGCCTATAGCTCGCGCGGCCCGGCCGCGCGCCTGTTTACCGTGGTGGCAGGGCCGCTGTTCAATATAGTGCTGGCCTGGTTTATCTACTGGGGCCTTATGATGGGCGGCGGCTCACTGCTGCTGCCCGAGGTGGGCAAGGTTATGCCGGACAGCCCCGCCGCCAGGGCCGGAATATTGCCGGGCGACACCATTGTATCTATAAACGGCGCGGGCGTAACCTATTGGGAAGACGTGCTCTTTAATGTGCAAAGCGGCGAGGGCGGCCCGCTTGACGTGCAAATAAACCGTCAGGGGCGGAGTTTGGTGTTCTCCCTTACGCCGGATGCCGCAAAATACACCGACGACAAGGGCGTGGAAAAAAGTGTTTTCCTTATGGGTGTGGTCGCCAGCGGCAATTACATGCAAAGAGGTTTTTTCGAGGCGGGTGTAGAGGGCTTTAAGGCCGCCTGGAGCAAAACGGTACTGATGGCTGATCTGGTCAGGAAAATGTTTACAGGCGGCATATCCTTTAAAGACAACGTGGGCGGGCCGGTAATGGTGGCGCAGGCCGTGCATAACCAGGCCGCCAGCGCCGGGCTGGACGGCGTGCTCAAGCTGGCCGCTCTTTTGAGCGTAAACCTTGGCCTGCTGAATTTACTGCCCATTCCGGCTCTGGATGGCGGGCACGTTATGTTCAACCTGATAGAGCTGGTGTTCCGCCGCCCTGTGCCGGAAAAAATTCAGGCCAATGTAAGTTATTACGGTTTTCTGTTTTTGATCGGCCTGATGATTCTGGCTACGGCTTTGGATGTTTTTCGGATAGTCACCTAGACAGTGTCGTCACAAGATGTCTTTTGCCCTCTGCCGTCGTTGCGCCAGAACCGCCTGAAGGTCATGTATGTCCATATACACTCCCTCCAGGCAAACCTGTTGCGCCTAGGCAGAGAACAAAATCCATTCTCGTGACGACACTGTCTAGGCTGCGCTTTGGCGTTGCGCTGCAAGTAATTTGGCCTGTCGCGCAATAATGGCCCGAACGGTAAAAAATAAGACGGCAATTTTTATGCAGCGCAAGTTGTTCAGCATATCCGGCCGGGTGCAGGGCGTCGGGTTCCGACCCTTTGTGTTCCGGCTGGCGGCGCGTTTCGGGCTTTCCGGCCATGTGCGCAACGCGCCGGAGGGCGTGCTGCTTGAGGCGCAGGGCAACGCCGCCTCGCTGGATTCTTTTGCCCGCGCCCTGCGTGATGATCTGCCCCCTCTGGCCCGCATGACGGCTTGCGTGGAACAGCCCCTGCCGCCGCTGGAAGACGAAAAGGGCTTCCATATACTGCAAAGTGAGGCCGGGCTGGCGCATGACGTGCTTATAAGCCCTGATGTGGCTACCTGCCCCGATTGCCTTGCCGACCTGCGCGACCCGCTGAACCGCCGCCATTCATACCCTTTTACCAACTGCACCAACTGCGGGCCGCGCTACACTATTACCGCCGCCATGCCCTATGACAGGGCGCAAACCTCCATGGCCTGCTTTCCGTTATGCCCTGAATGCGGACTGGAGTACGGCAACCCGCTGGACCGCCGCTTCCACGCCCAGCCCAACGCCTGCCCGATTTGCGGGCCGCAAGTATGGCTGGTGGATGCCAAAACGCTGCCGCCAGCCTCCGCCAATTATACGCCAGACCAGGCCACCCTGCCCCAAAACTGCCCGCGAGGCGACGAAGCCATGCGCGATTTGGCGCGAAGGGTAATGTCCGGCCAAATTGCAGCCGTCAAGGGTTTGGGCGGGTTTCATCTGGTATGCGACGCCGCGCGCGATGAGGCCGTGGCAAGGCTGCGGGCCGCAAAATCGCGCCCGCACAAGCCCCTGGCTATTATGCTTAAAGATATGGAGAGCGCCGGGCGCTTTTTGCGCCTTGGCCCGGCGGAACGCGCCTTGCTGGAATCAGTTGAGCGGCCCATAGTGCTGTGCCCTTGCATGGCGGAATCCGCTGTGGTTGAATCCGGCGGCGTGGGGCCTGGCAAGGCTGACCCCGCTGAGGCTGAGCGCAGCCATGCGGGGCCTGGATCCAACAGCGTAAAGCCTAGCGGGCTCTCCCGCCTGCTCTCGCCGGATACAAGCTATGTGGGCGCGATGCTGCCCTACACCCCCTTGCACCATATTTTGCTGGAATACTGCAATACGCTGGCCAGGCAGGCAGGCAGGCAGGCGGCCGCTTTGGTAATGACCTCCGGCAACAGGGGCGGCGAGCCCATAGCCTTGGGCAACCGCGAGGCCTTAACGCGCCTGCGCGCTCTGGCGGATTGCTTTTTGCTGCATAACCGCGACATACTTATACGCACGGACGATTCCGTGCTGCGGCCTATTCCCGCCGCATACGGCAAAGAAGACGAGGCGCGAACAATGTTTTTGCGCCGGGCCAGAGGGTTTGTGCCCGTGCCTATTGCGCTGCCGGTAAGGCAGGCTGGTTTTGTAAAACCTCTGTATCCGGCAGAACCGGCTGAGGCGGTGGCTCCGGCAGGATATGTGGAAGCAGTGGAACAGACAGAACCAGCGGAGGCGGTAAAGCCAACTGGCTTTGTGCAGCCAGCGGAGGCTGCAGCCCCGGCTGCCCCGTTGGAACCAGTGGGGCAGCCAGACCCTGCGGGTTATATGGAGCAGGATGAGCGGCCAGGCAATGGCGCAACGCCCCACTGTGTGCTGGGCCTGGGCGCGGAGCTAAAAAATACCATTTGCATAAGCAGAGGTAACGAGGCCTTTGTAAGCCAGCATATCGGCGATATGCAAAATCTGGAGACCAATATTTTTCAGCGCGAGATTGCCGCGCATTTAGCCAGCGTGTTGCAGGTAAAGCCGGATTTGCTGGTGTGCGACGCCCACCCGGATTTTGCCGCGCACAGCGCGGCTGCCGCTTATGACGCCCCGCATGAGCTTATGCAGCACCATTTTGCCCATGCCGCCGCCGTACTGGCCGAAAACGGGCATAGCGGCCCCGCCCTGGTGCTGGCCCTTGACGGTACAGGCTTTGCCCCGGCCGCCATCAACCCCGACCATGGCATATGGGGCGGCGAGCTTATTTTGGCGCATCCGGCGGCAGGGCGCATGGAGCGTGTGGGAAGTCTCGCGCAAATTCCCCTGCCCGGCGGCGAGGCGGCCATACGCAACCCTTGGCGCATTGCCCACGCGCTGCTTCTGCAACTGGGCCTTTGGCCGGAGGACGGCCTGGCGGCATCCCAACATTCCCGTATGGGCGCTTCAGCTGGCGGCACGAAAAATGGCGGCTTGGCGGCCCAAAACTTTCACGCCCACAATTCGCCTGATTGTACAAAAGAAGGCTGGACGCCCCCTTGGCTGCCAGAAGAGGAAAAGGCCGCCGCTTTAATTGCGCCCATGCTGGCCCGCCGTTTGAATACGCCCTTCACCAGCAGCGCCGGGCGCTTGTTTGACGCCGTATCAGCCCTGCTGGGCGTTTGCCAGCGCACGAGTTACGAGGGGCAAGCCGCCATTCGCCTTGAAGAAGCCCAGCACCAGACCCAGGCAACCCTTGGCGATTATGCCGCGCTTTACGCCCCTTGGCGCACGGGCAAAAAAGCCGCCTTGCCCTGCCCTGTGCTTGATAAGGGCGAAAATACCGCGCCGCGCTTTATGCTGAATACCCACACCCTGTTCGAGGCCTTGTTTGCCTTAATGCTGCAAGGCGCTTCAACGCCAGCGCTAGCCAGCGCCTTTCATTACGCGCTGGCCGAAGGTCTGGCGGAACTGGCCCTGGCCGCAAGCCGGGTTACAGACGCGCGGGAGGTAGGGCTTAGCGGCGGGGTAATGCAAAACATAAGCATGCATGTGTTGCTTGCAGAAAAGTTGCGCCAGCGCGGCTTAACAGTGCTTACGCACCGGCATTTGCCGCCCGGCGACGGCTGCATAGCCTATGGGCAGGTGGCTTGGCATACGTTGAGATTTTAGATGGCTAGAAGTCATTTCATAAATAGGATTTTTGTTCTCTGTCAAGGAAGGCGAACTCTGGGCGGAGCGAAGTGTATAAAGACATACATGAGCTTCGCACAGGGGGAGCCTGACGCAGACAGGGGGCAAAAAGACATTTATGAAATGACTGCTAAACAAGTCCCCTTCGGAGCGCCAATAAAATAGGGAGAAGTTACGCCAGCGCTGGCCAGCGCCTTTCATTACGCGCTGGCCAAGGGGCTGGCGGAACTGGCCCTGGCCGCAAACCGGGCCACGGGCGCGCGGGAGGTAGGGCTTAGCGGCGGGGTAATGCAAAACATGAGCATGCATGTGTTGCTTGTGGAGAAGTTGCGCCAGCGCGGGTTAACAGCCTTTACGCAGGTGAGCAGCCCTCTTTTATTGGCGCGGCGCGTCTGCTTCCTTCCTGTCTTACCCGCGTTCCAAAGGGTCTTTCCAAAGAATCCATAACCATATATAAGCCAGGCATGAAAACAAAATCGGCCCCAGACCGGGGCAATACCGCCGGTTCTCGCGCCTCGGCCCCTTTTTCCGCCACTGATGCGCCGGGGGTTATTCCCGCCGCCAACGCGGCTTCTTTCGGCGCGGCCGCGCCTGTCCCCCCCTTTTTATCCAGGGTGGATCTGGTGGCGCGGGAGGCTGCGCTCTGCGCGAATTTGCGCCGTTTGTTCACTTTTTCGGCGCACAGTTTTTATTTTCCGCATCCGGATTTATACACGTCTACTCTGCCGGAACCTTCGTATATTGAAGAGGAAAAAAAGCTGCTTTTGCCTTTGCGGCAGGATGGCGGCGAATTTTTGGGCTTTTTCGTGGCCAGGGGCGTTCCGGCGTCGCAGGTGGCCGGCATGTTGCCTTTGCTGCCGGGCGCGGCCGGGCTTTGCCTGGATAATCTGGCTTTGGGCCGCCAGAGCATAATGGACCGCGTGACGGGGCTGCATAACCGCGAGGCCATGTTTGAAGCCATGGCGCGGGGCATTGATCAGTTACAAACGCTGTTGGCTCCGGACAGAGCCCTAACCGCTGACGATGGAAACGGCAGCCGTTTTTCCGCCGGGGGGCAGTTCAGCCTGCTGCTTATACGCCTTAACGGCCTTGCCGCTATTGTGCGCGATTATGGCTATATGCAGGCCGATGCGCTTTTGTCCCTGTTGGGGCAAAAGCTTGCGGACGAGCAGCCGCGCCACGCCTTTGCGGCGCGCAGCGGCGATTATGAGCTGGCCGTCCTGTTACCCTCCTTCAGCCTGCAAGCCTGCCGCGAATTCAGCCTTAAGGCGCGCGCGGCCCTGCTGGATGTTTTTGTGCGCAACAGCCTTACCGGCCGCAAGCTGCGCGTCGCGCCTTCCATAGGTTACATCAACTGCCCCAGAGATTTCGCGGGGCTTGAGCGCCGCTCCTCAGCCGAGCAGGCCCGCCATTTGCTGCGCCGGGCGCGTCTGGCCGCCGCTTTGGCTGCCGCCAACCTTACGCCCCCTGTGCTTTCCGGCCAGGCAGGCAAGCTTGGCGCGGTGTTTGACAACCGCGAGGCGGAACCGCAGCCGGTAATGGCTTATGCCGATATCTTGCGTGAAGGCGGCCGGGTGCTTGAGCAACGCCCCCTTTCCCGCCTGCTGGTCAGCCTTGGCTATTCTGCCGGAGCCAGAGTGGGGCAAAGCTTTACCGTATGGGGCTACGCCGTGCCCGCGGCGATTGAAGGCTCCGCCCCTCCGGTTATAAGCCGCCGCTACAAGGCCGATATTTATCTGGTGGAGGTCGGAGCCAACGAGGCGGTGGCGGAAATTATGCATACCGACGACACCCAGTTTCCGCCGGAAGCAGGTGATTACCTGCGCCTGGGCGTATCCAGCCTGAACCGTGGCTCAAAAACCGCCTTTTACCCCGACGACGCGCCGCAAGATGTAACCCGACCGGAGCCGGAAAACATCGGCGCGGCCACTGCCGCCGCGCACTCCACGGATGATGCCGCAATTTTTCAGGGTTATGCCGATTTTCTGCCGCGCTGGAGCCGCGAGCGCGAGCGGCATGAGCGTTTTGCCCTGGTGCTGGGGCGCTTTGGCCTGCGCTTTGCGGAAGATAAAGATGCGCCATCCGGTACAAGCCAAAACGAGCCGGATGCAAACCAGCAATCCCTCCTTGATGATGATGCCGCGCTGCCTCAAGGCGAGGCTTGGCCGTGCGAAAACGGCAAAAATTCCGACCCCGGCAGCAGGTGGGAAAGCCTGATGCTCTCCATTGCCTCTAAATGCCGCGAGTATTTTGGCAAAAATTTGCTTCTGGGCCGTTATGCCTTAAACAGCCTGATCTGCTTTGTTCCTGACCCAGATATTGCGCAGCTTTCCGCCAGGCTTGAGCGTTTGAGCGCCGATTTGAGCGGTGCGCTTGGCATAGGCGCGGCCTTTGGCATAGCGCCGCATCCTTTTCTTGATTTCAACAAGGCCGATTGCCTTGAAAACGCCAAAAAAGCCCTCGATTATGCCATATTGCTGCCGCCGCCGCATGTTGGCGCGCTGGACTCGCTGGCCCTGAACATCAGCGCCGACCGCCTGTGCAGCCTTGGCGACCGCCTTGGCGCCATTGCCGAATACCGTCAGGCCCTTTTGTGCGACCCCGGCAACATTTTGGCCTGGAACTCGCTGGGTGTGGTGCTGGCCGGGCTGGGGCGGCAGCAGGAGGCCCGGCAGAGCCTGGAAGAAGCCTTGGAGCGCGCGCCCAACGACCTTAACACCCTATATAACTTGGGCAACCTGCATCAGCACCTGGGCAATCTGGACGAATCCCGCCGTTTTTACAGGCGTTGCCAAGAGCTTGAGCCGGAAAACGTGTTTACGCTCTATCGCTTGGGTCAGTTAGCCGAGCGCGAGGGATACATTGCCGAAGCCGAGCGCCTTTACCGCCAGGCCTTGAATATGCCGGGCGGGGCCGCCCTTACCCGGCGGAGCCTGGCCCGCCTTGCCATTAAAAAAGGCGAGTTCTCCCAAGCCCGCGAAGAACTGCACGAGGCCCTGCTGCTTAACCCGCACGACGCCATTGCCCTGCACCTATTGGCCGGACTTTACCTTGATGCCGGAGAAGACCCGGTGGTGGCCGAAAGCCTCGCCCGCCAGAGCGCGGCCCTGCGCCCCGACCTGCGCCAGGCCTGGCTGGAGCTGGCCCGCGCCCTCGAAGCCAACGGCAAAAAAGCCGACGCCCGCGAAGCGCTGATAAAGGCGGGGGAGTTGTAAAAATTTATTGAGAGGAAAGGGGAAGGGAACTTTTGAAAAAGTTCCCTTCCCCTTTCCTCTCAAACTCTCCTATCCCCATCCTTCAAAACTTTTTATAAAATTTTTTTATGGTGCAGCGGCGCGAGGCGTGGCGGCTTTTGCGTTACTTTGCCAGCGATCTTTTTGGGTCAGAATAACCCTTGGGATAATTGCAAAAAATTGAATGGATTTGTCTCACGGGCGAAAGCCTTGTACGGTGAATATGCGGCCAGAAAACCGCAAGCAGGACGTTTTAAAGGGTATTCAAAGGGCAATAGCTCTTTGGCCGCCGCAGGCATATTATGTTACCATCCCCTTTGGTCATCGGAGACATATTTTATTACCATTTATTATAAGGATGTTGCACCAGGCTGGAGTTCAGGTAGCGCGGGTCTCCGCTTACTTCTTCGCCAATCCAGTGGGGTTTGCCGAATTTTTCGTCTTCGCTTTGCAGCTCTATTTCCGCCACAATCAGGCCTTGGTTATCGCCCAAAAACTCATCGACTTCCCAAACGCGGCCGCCTTGGGGGATTTTGTAACGCCTTTTTTCAATCAGGGGCTTTTCGGCCAAAGCCTCGAGCATGGCTTCGGCATCGGCAAGAGGGATTGCGTATTCGTATTCGGCGCGGGTCAGGCCAATAGCGGGGCCTTTTACGGTAATAAAAGCCCCGGAACCGGCAATGCGCACCCGCACGGTGCATTCTTTGGCGCTGCTCAGGTAGCCTTGGCGGTACATTTCGCCTTGGGCCAGTTCTTTGAAATCTGTGTTTTTTACCAAAAACTTGCGTTCTATTTCCGTGCCCATTGTCTGCTCCTTGGCTTGGGCGCTTTAAGGCGGCGCGTGTTTTTACATGCGGCGGCACTTTGCCCACAGGCTTTTGTTACAATGTTCCCGTGCCGTTGTCTTTTAAAAAAGGCAGCTTCAAAATTCAAACTATTGCCAAAACAAGTTTGAAAACACCACCAGTTTTCATTAAAATTACCGTTCAAGCGGCATAAAACCATCTTGCCCCTGCAATTTTGGTGTAAACAGCCCATAGGCGCGGGAACATGAAAGCGGCAGGCACTTCATACTAGCATTTGACAGCCTCTTCTTTTTCGTGGCAGTGAAGTTACAATACGTTGCATGCTGTTAAAGCAATATTTACAGGATTTTTAACAAGTTTTCGCGGAGGAAATGTATGTTTACTTCAAAACGACTCACTCTGGCCCTCACGCTGGTCTGCTCCCTGGCTCTCGCGGGTCAGGCACTGGCTGCGGGCAAACCCATAAAGCTGGGTGTGGCCGGGGCGCACAGCGGCAACCTGGCCGGTTACGGCATGGGCACCCTTAACGCCGCCAAGATAGTTGTGGAAAAAGCCAACGCCGCCGGCGGCATTGCCGGCGGAAGAATGATTGAGCTGGTAGCGCAGGATGACCAATGCAAGCCGGAGCTCGGCACCATCGTGGCCTCCAAGCTCATAGCCGACGACGTTAAAATGGTTGTGGGGCACATTTGCACCGGCCCTACCCGCGCGGCCCTGCCCCTGTATAACGACGCCAAGGTAATTTCCATCTCCCCCTCGGCCACTGCGCCAAGCCTTACCGCCTCTGGCGAGAACCCCTATTTTTTCCGTACCATCGCGGCTGACGATGATCAGGCCCGCATTGGCGTGCACGCCCTTGAAAATATCCTTAAAGTTAAAAAAGTTGCCATTCTGCACGATAAAGGCGACTATGGCCGTGGTTATGCCGACTTTGTGCGCGAATTTCTGGCTGTGAACAAAAAGGTGGAAGTAGTGCTGTTTGAAGGCATTACCAGCGGCGCGGCCGACTTTTCGCCCATCATCCAAAAGGTGCGCAGCAGCGGGGCCGAAGCGCTGGTGTTCGGCGGCTATGACCCTGACGCCGCCAAGCTGGTTTCGCAAATGAAGCGCCGTAAACTTAACATACCCCTGGTATCGGTGGACGGCATTCGCGTTGAAAGCTTCATCCGCCTCGCCGGCGACGCCGCTGAAGGCACCTACGCCTCCGGCACGCGCGATCTCTCCGACAGCCCCCTGTTTAAAGAAGCCACCGAAGCCCATATAAAAATGTTCGGCACCCCGCCGCCAGCCCAGTTTTACATGCAGGGCTACGCCGCCGCCTTAGCCGCCGTTAACGCCATGGATAAAGCAGGCGGAGACCGCGACCTGCAAAAAATGCTGGACGTGCTGCACAACGATTACGTGGATACCCCCTTGGGCAAAATTCGCTTTGACAAAAAAGGCGACGCCGAAGGCGTTGGCTTCGCGCTCTTCAAAGTCGTAAACGGCAAGTTTGTGGAAGTGACGGAATAGTAAAGGCACAGTGGGCTAAGACAGATTTATGAAATCCGGGGCGCGAAAGAGCATAGCCAACAAGTACCGCTTGCCTTATGTTTATTGGTGCTAAATTGTTGTGCTTTGTCAAAACGAGCCACACCGGACCCCGCAAGGGGCGTGAGCCCCTTGACCAGCAACTATTATAAAGAAATGGTTGTTGTTAATCTGAGTTAAAAATTAGCTGTGTTTTGTAAAGCTGTTACCGGGTCAAGCTAATGCGTCTTGTAAATCTTCCAGCGGTAAAGCGGCTTGTGTTGGCAACACTAAAATAAATTTATCTTGAATATATCTCTGAGCATTGGCGGTACCGCAAGTTCCGCCAATGCTCGGCTGTAAAACGTAAACACGCGCATAGGCTAGAAGCCAGCGCAACAAATACCAAACCCCTTTGCGGGTCCAGGGGGTCACTACCCCCTGGTGGGTGAGGGGGTCCGGGGGAGAGGGCGAAGCCATCTCCCCCGGCCGCCGGAGGCATACCACGTGGGATTCGACTGGCTTACTTTGGGTGAAAGCACCATCAACGGCCTTACCAGGGGCAGCATTTACGCGCTTATAGCGTTGGGCTACACCATGGTGTACGGTATTATCGAGCTTATCAACTTCGCGCATGGCGAAATTTACATGATAGGCGCTTTCACGGCGCTTATAGTAGCCGGCGTGTTGGGCGCTTTGGGGCTGCCGGTGCTGGGCGTTATGGTTATTGCTGTGCTGGTGGCGGTGCTGTACTGCGCGGCCTACGGCTTTACAATGGAAAAGCTGGCTTACAAGCCCTTGCGCGGCGCGCAAAGGCTCTCGCCCTTAATCAGCGCCATAGGCGTATCCATTTTTCTGCTCAACTACGTGCAGTTGGCCCAAACCTCGCAGTATGTGATTTTTCCTTTTCAGGTGCCGGATTTTGAGTTTCTGGATCCGATCTCGCATATTTTCGATTCGGCCAGTTTTCTGTTGCTGGCTACCAGCACGCTGATTATGGCCACTCTTACGCTGTTCATCAAATATACGCGGTTGGGCAAAGCCATGCGGGCCACGGCCCAGAACCGCAAAATGGCCATGTTGCTTGGCATAGACGCCGATAAAATCATTTCCGCCACTTTCATTATTGGTTCGGGTCTGGCGGCCATAGGCGGGGTGCTTATTTTAACGCGCACGCCGCAGTTTGACTTCAATATCGGCTTTCTGGCGGGTATGAAGGCCTTTACGGCGGCGGTGCTTGGCGGCATAGGCTCCATACCCGGCGCCATGCTTGGCGGCATAGTGCTGGGCCTGTGCGAGAGCTATGCCACGGTTTATATATCTTCGGATTATGAAAACGTATTCTCCTTCGGCATTCTAATTCTCATACTTATTTTCAGGCCGTCCGGACTGCTGGGCAAGGCCAAAACGGAGAAGGTGTAATGCGCGGCGTATTCCGTTCCCTGAAAGTAAGCCTGTGGTTCATACTGCTCACTTTTCCCCTCATCTGCATAAGGGTGGACACTGTTTCAGACCCCATGGCGGTACACTGGCGGCTGATGAACGCCCTGTACCTTGGGGCGGCGGTATTTCTGCTTTCTTTCGTCTGGCGCGGCATGCTGGTGCGCAAGGGCGATTTGACGCCGGAAGAGGCCGAGCTGGTCTGGCTGTTTGACCTGCTTAAACGCGGCTCGGTGCGCAATGCGGCGCAGGGGCTTTTGTATCTTGGTCTGTGCGCCGTGCCGCTGGCCGTGGCCTGGTATGAGAAAAAGAGCTTCTCCGCCGTTGGTCCGCTGCCTCTGGCCGTGCTTGGCGTGGGCGTGGTTTACGCGGCCCTTGCCTTTGCTGGTAAGCGGGATGTGGCCGGCAAGGCCCTTGGCGCGTTGCGCGGCAAGATAAATTCCGGCAAAAGGGGCAAGACCGCTTTGATTTTCGCGGCGCTTGCCTTGTGCGCCCTGGTGCCTTTAGGGGTGGATTCCTACCAGGTAAAAGTGCTTACGCAGGCGCTTATCTGGGTGGCTTTGGGCTTGGGGCTCAACATAATTGTGGGGCAAACCGGCCTGCTGGTGCTGGGTTATATGGCTTTTTACGCCGTGGGCGCTTACACCTACG
This sequence comes from Desulfovibrionaceae bacterium, assembly GCA_031550525.1. Taxonomy (GTDB): domain Bacteria; phylum Desulfobacterota; class Desulfovibrionia; order Desulfovibrionales; family Desulfovibrionaceae; genus WRHT01. The sequence goes on along the minus strand of JAVBON010000039.1, from coordinate 30,973 downwards.
GCATTGTTAACAACAACCTGCCCATGGTGGGTTTTTGGCCCTTGCTGCCCTTGGGCGGGCTGTTCGCCATAATAGCCGGTTTGGCTATAGGCATACCCGTGCTCAGGCTGCGCGGCGACTATCTGGCTATAGTCACCTTGGGCTTTGGCGAAATAGTCAACCAGGTGCTTTTGAACATGGTGGGCGTGACCGGCGGTTCCAACGGCATAGCCGGTGTGCCCAAGCCCTCGCTTTTCGGAATTTCCCTTAACCCGGCGCAAGGCACGGTATACGTGTATTATCTGGCCATGCTGCTGGCCGTTGTAACCATTATAGCGGTAAGCCGCCTGCGCGACTCCCGCCTTGGCCGCTCATGGATGGCCATGCGCGAGGACGAAGTGGCCTGCGAGATGATGGGCATAGACAAAACCCGCGCCAAACTGGCGGCCTTTGCCCTTGGGGCCTGCTGGGCCGGGCTGGGCGGGGTGCTCTTCGCGGCCAAGGAGTCGCTGGTTACGCCGGTGGCCTTCGGCTTTATGGAATCCATAACCATACTGTGCGTGGTGGTGCTGGGCGGCCTAGGCTCCATTTGGGGCGTGGCCTTGGGCGCTGTAATCATAGTGGCCCTGCCGGAATACCTGCGCGCTTTTTCCGAATACCGCATGCTGCTTTTCGGGGCCTGCCTGGTGCTTATGATGGTGTTCCGCCCGCAAGGGCTGGTTGCGCCAAAGCGCAAGGAATGGGTCATAAACGAGGTAGACGGGCAGGTTGATGGAGGCGCGAGATGAGCCGGCCCCAAGATACGCGCCCGATGAGCGCTCAGACCGAGAATGGAGTAAGTGTGCCGTCATATAACGGAGCTAACGTCGTACCAGAAAATGGAGCGAGCGCTAAGTCCGAAAACGAGGCGGCGGCCATGTGCAATGACGGAGCGGACGCGCCATGCGAAAACGGCCGGGTAATGCCCGCCCGCCCCGTGCCGCCGGAAGCTCCGGCCCAGGACGAGGCGAAAGATACGCCCGCCAGTGGCGTAAAACCGCCGGTGCTGGAGATTAACCGCATAAGCATGCGCTTTGGCGGGCTTATGGCCCTTACCGAGGTGGAAATGCATGCCGCCCAGGGCGAGGTTACGGCTATAATAGGCCCCAACGGAGCGGGCAAGACCACGCTGTTTAACTGCATAACCTGCATTTACAAGCCCACGGCGGGCGAGGTGGTGCTTAACGCCCCCCTGCGGCCCGGCGATACCGACGTAACCCGCCACCGCCTTGGCAAGGTAAAGCCCTTTGAGGCCACGGCCCTTGGCATGGCCCGCACTTTTCAAAACATACGCCTGTTTCCGGCCATGTCCGTGCTGGAAAACGTCATGGTGGGGCGGCACTGCCGCACCAAGGCGGGCATTTTGGGCGCGCTTTTCCGCCCCCGCTATGTGCGGCGGGAAGAAGAAGCCATTGTGGAGCGCAGCTACCAGTTACTCAAGTATATGGGCCTGCACAAGTATTACCGCGAGGAAGCGCGCAACCTGGCCTACGGGCAGCAGCGCAGGCTGGAGATAGCCCGCGCCCTGGCAACGGACCCTTACCTGCTGCTGCTGGACGAGCCAGCCGCAGGCATGAACCCGCAGGAGACCCTTGAGCTGCGCGACATTATTTTGAAAATACGCGACGAATTCAAACTTTCCGTGCTGCTTATAGAGCATGACATGAACATGGTTATGAACATTTCCGACAAAATATTTGTAATGGAATACGGCTGCCTCATAGCACAGGGCGCGCCGGAGCAGATAAGCCACGACCCGCGCGTAATCAAGGCCTACCTTGGGGAGGAGTTCAATGCTTGAGTTGCGCGGCGTGAATACTTTTTACGGCAATATTCAGGCCCTGTGGGACGTGAACATACGCGTGGACGAGGGCGAAATAGTCACGCTGGTGGGGGCCAACGGGGCCGGAAAATCCACCACGCTTATGTCCATAAGCGGCGGCGCGCGCATACGCGGCGGTTCCATAACCTTCAAGGGCCAGCCCATTCACAAGCTGCCGCCGGACCGCATAGTGCGCCTTGGCATAAGCCAGTCGCCGGAAGGGCGGCTCATCTTCCCCGATATGACGGTTATGGAAAACCTCGAGCTTGGCGCCTACCTGCGCCGTGATAAAGACGGAATACGCAAAGATCTGGATTACGTGCTCAGCCTGTTCCCCATATTGGGCAGCCGGCGCGGCCAGCTTGGCGGCACCCTTTCGGGCGGCGAGCAGCAAATGCTGGCAATCTCCCGCGCGCTTATGGCCCGCCCCAAGCTCCTGCTGCTGGACGAGCCGTCTTTGGGATTGGCCCCAATCATAATCCGGCAGATTTTCGATATTATCCAAACCGTTAACAGTACCGGCACCACTGTTTTTCTGGTGGAGCAAAACGCTAACCAGGCCCTGAAAGTAGCCCACAGGGGCTATGTGATGGAAACCGGCCGCATAACGCTGGAGGGCAGCAGTGAAAGTTTGCTGAGTAATGCCGAAGTGCGAAAGGCTTATCTGGGTATGTAGCAAAATGCCCCTTCAGGTTACAACATGCAGCTTAAACACGCTTTCTTATGTTGCCCACCTAATGGGGGGTAATACCAAGCGGCCCCTCTCTCATACATACGCGCCCGAAGGGCTTATTGAAAACGCGTAGTGCCACGCTCGGCAGCAACTGAATCGGTCCCCGGCCCCTCCACCAGTACGGTATGCGCTCCGGCCAAAGGCTCTTTTACGTTAGGCTGCACCTTACGTAATGATTCTGGAGGTATTTTCATAAAGCAGCCCATAAGGGTGCTATCCAGTTGGGTACCGGCGGCCATAACCATTATTTCTATGGCCCTGGCATGCTCAAAACGCTGCCTGTAGACCCTGTCGGTGCTCAAGGCCGAATAGGTATCAGCAATGGCTATTATGCGCGATTCCAAGGGTATGTCGCCGCCGGGCAGGCGGTAATAGCCTTTGCCGTCAATGCGCTCGTGGTGGTACAGCACCCAGTCGCTTATTTCGTGGTAGCAGGTATCGTCCAGCATTTTTTTGCCCTGCACCGGGTGGGTGCGGATAATTTCCCAATCTTGCGGGCTCAGCTTTTCGGGCTTGTTAAGCACATCATCGCTTATGCTTATTTTGCCGCAGTCATGCAGCATTGCGGCATCAAGCAGCTTGGGCATATTTATGCCCGCCAGCAAATCATCCGGCAACTGCTCGCACAAAAGCTGCACCAGGTGGTAGACATGCTCCGAATGCCCTTTGGTGTAGGCATCTTTCAGATCAATGGCATTGACGAAGGTTTTCATAATTTCCACATTCTTCTGGCGTAAAAGCAGGTTCATGGAAATCTGAGCGTTAACCGAGACGTAAATAAACCCCGCGCCAAAAAAGAAAATAGCCGCTATAAAGGTGTAAATAGGCGCAAGCGCTGTACTTAAAAGCGTATCAGCCAAGCCCACCACAAACCCGAAAATAAACAGGTACATCAGGGCGGTAATGGGCCAATGCGACCTGTCGCCATTTTTATGCGCGTCGTAAATTGACTGCCGGTTGTAGCGCAGCAGCTTATGGTAACGTATGGTGGCCAGCACCATTATCAGCATGCCCGTGCTTATGAGCAGCAAATTTATTACGCGTAACAACATGTATGAGTCCTTTTAACAGCCTCATCCGCTACCAGGTTAAGCCCACAGCCGAAAATCACACTGCCTTCCGCAAAACGCCAAAGTAAAACATATTAACTTAGTCGAATTTTTGCAGTTTGAAGGTAAAATGTCTTATCGTCAATACCGAACGCTACTTTACCGATTTTTGACATAATTTCAGCAAAAAGTTGCTCAATAAATACGCCCGGCGAATAATCTTTCCCCGCCAGACCGGCCGTGTGGCAAAAGACCATTCGCCAAGTATTAAAGTTACAAAAAAGGAGCCTCCTTGCGGAGGCTCCTTTAAACTAACTCAGATTAAACCGTTTAAGACCTAGAACAGCCAAACAAAGGCGGTGGCAGCTCTGAAGGCGGTGTCTTCCCACTCTTTTGCACTGTCCTTTTCGCCGTTAGGACCTTTTTCATTCCAGTCGGCATACACAAGGCCAAGGTCAACATAGATTTTCAGGTTCTTGGAGAAATCGTAACGGCTGTCGAAGCTGACTTCGTAAGCGCGGTCTTTCTTGGAGAAGAAAGAACCCTTGTCGATGTTGCCGGCCAGCGGGTTATTATTGAAAGCAACAGCTTCGTCGCTGGTGCCCATCCAGTAGGCCACACGCGGGGTGTGGAACAGTTTGTCAACAAAGCTCATGTTTTCCAGGGCAAGGGCCACACCGGTGGTGCCTATGCCGGTGTTGGTAACCAAAAAGCCGGTGGTCATAGGACCATGGGCGCGGGCGCCGGCGGAGGTGGGCCAGAAGGCCGGGTCGCCGTCGTTGAACAACACGGGCAACAGGCCGTAATCGCCGTCTTTCACGTCGTCTTCGTCGTTACCGGAAGAGTACCACAGAGCCACGGTGGGGGTACCAAAGTCCATCTTCATACCGGCCTTGATGGCGGCGTAGTAACCTTTGGTGTTAGCATCGTCATTGCCGCCAAAGTTCAAATCGCTGCTGGTGGCGCCGTAAATGGAGTCAAACTTCACAAAAGCGTCGCCGAATTTCAGGTCGGCGGTAAAGCCCACATGCCACATGGTGGCATCGTCAGAGAGATACGATAACGCAGGGACAGCACCGGCGGCGCGCCTATAGAACACGCCGTTCTCAGTACCTTTGCCAATCATGGAATATTCGCCCCAAGGCAGGAAGGTCATTCCTTCCAGACGAATCGGGATGCCCACGTAGAGCATATCGAATTCGTCGTCAACAGCAACGTTATCGTTGACACCGGCGTTATCGTTGAAACGAATCCAGGCCAGGTTAACAGCGGCCACGTCGCCAATGGTTTTGGTAACGTTAACGGCAGGCACTTTCCAGTTCATCAGCACCGGGCCCAGCGCGAAGCCGGGGGTGGCGAACTGCTGCAGGCCTACGCGGGCGCTCAGGCCCCAATCCTGGCTCTTCCAGTCAACATAGCTGTAGTTCAGGCGCAGTCTGCGGTCGTTGGTGCTGTCGTCGCCGCCCCATTTCAGGCCGGTCTCAGCGCCCCAACGGGAGTTGGGGGTGCCTATGTCAAACACAACCTTGGTGTTTTCATCAAGCTTGAAGTTGAAGGCAACGTTGGAGTTTTGGTGCACGAAGTAGTGATCATAGCCACCATGCGACTCCAACATGAAGCCTTCTCTGTACACGAAGGCCACTTTGTAGGCGCCCGTGACGTTAAGCTCGGCGGCGAAAGCGGGCACGGCCATAGCTACGGTCAGCACAACGGCGAATAAGCCAGTTGCAATGCGTTTCATAGACATTCCTCTGCAAGTTAAGGTTAATAATGAAGGTTCAAATTTTTATACCATTGCCTTAGTTGGTGATAGCACAAGCAATCTCGGCTTTCAAGCTTTTGCCCTGTTTTTTCTTGGTTTTTTTGCCAAGTCTGATTAACTTTGTACTATTTTATCATAACTATTTATTTTGTTTATCTAAAATTTTGTGAATTTTATAACGCAATAATTGTGAATACAATTTTTTTTACCGTTTCAGCCTAACCAAAAAAAATTTTTATTGCTTCGCGGCGCTTCTCAAGCGTAAAAGTTGCTGGTAATTTTCACTTATCTTTCAAGCAAATCATAATATAACGATATAATGCAAAAAACTTTACGTACCTTCCGTCTTGCGGGCCAACCGCATCAACTGCCTTTTGTCGAGGCCCTGCTTCATGCGCAGGGCTTCGTATTCGAGCCTTTGCCCTTTTACGCCCAGGGCATGCTGCTAACAAGCGAGCCCCTGCCCCTTGGCTCCAGCCTGGCCGCGCGTTTCGGCTATTTATACATACAAGACGCCTCCTCAATGCTGCCCTCCCTAGCCCTGCATCAGGGCATCGGCCGCTTTACGGGGCAGGGTGAGCCGCCACTCCGCTGCATGTTGGATATGTGCGCCAGCCCCGGCGGCAAAACCGGCCTGCTGGCCCAGTTGGCTGGGCCGCGCAGTCTGGTGCTGGGCAACGAGCCCTCGGTAAAGCGCCTTGGCACGCTGCGCCGCAATCTGGAAGGCCTGAACCTGCTGAACACCGCTACCATTTCTTTTAACGGCGAGACCCTGCCCCTGCCTTCGGCCGGTCTGGCTCCCGTTTTGGGCACGAATTGCGCAAGGCAAGCAGACCAGGGGCGAGAAGCAGAGCCTTTACCGGCGCGGGATGCCAGCGCCCCATACGCGCACGGCGGCCCGCTCACCGAGGTTGCGCCGCTTGCCACAGGCGACGCGCTCTTCAGCGGCTTCGACCATATCCTGCTGGACCCCCCGTGCAGCGGCTGGGGCACGGCGGAAAAGCACCCGCAGGTGCTCACCCTTTGGCAGGGCGACAAAGTCAAACCCCTCATCGGTCTGCAACGCCTGCTGCTGCGCGAGGCCGCGAGGCTGCTCAAGCCGGGCGGGTGCCTGAGCTATTCCACCTGCACCGTGAACCCGCAGGAAAATGAGGAACAAATACGCTGGGCTCTTACAGAGCTGGATGCGGAGCTTGGCGGTGGGGCTCTGGAGCTTGTGCCTTTGGAGCCATTCCCCGGTTTCACTTTTGACGAGCCGTTGCTTGACTGCGCCGGAACCTTGCGCGTCTCCGCCGATTCCGCCTTGGGGCAAGGTTTTTACATAGCCCTGCTGCGCAAATCCATCGGGGCCGGCCCCCTTGCCCAAACCGGCAAAGCCGCCCGGCAGGTCAAAAACATACAAGGCAAACACCCCGCGCCAGAAGCCGCCTTGGCCGCCCAATACCTGCAAAACCGCATGTTGGAATCTCCTCTTGCGGACCCAACCCTGCTGCCGCCGGGCTCGCTTCTGTTGCGCCAAGGGCAGCTCAGTTTCATGCATGCCGCAGGCCTGCAGGCCCTGCCCGCAACTTTTCCCTGGCGCGGCTTCCCCCTGGGCAAAGCGCCATCCGCCACCGCCGCGCCGCGCCTTGATACCGGCGTGCGCGGCCTTATGCCGGATCCGGATAAAGCAAGGGCCATGGGCGCGGACATTTTGCAGGTTGAAGACTTGCAGCCCATACAGGCGCTGCTCTCCGGCCAAAGCCTGCGGCTGCCCGCTTCCGCCCCGGAAGTGGGCCTGTACTACAAGGAACTGCCCCTGTGCCGGCTTAAAGCTAAAAACGGACGGGTATTCATATAACCACACCCCCAACATAAAATTGCCCGCCTGCTCCCGCTGCCGGCGTTGCTGTTTTGCCCGCGCGCGAAAACACCCGTGCCTTTTAAATATCGCTGGCTAAAAATCTAGAAATTGTTTAAACAAACTGCATGGAAAAATTAATCATCAAGGGCGGCAAAGCCCTGCACGGAAAAATATCTGTAAGCGGCTCCAAAAACGCGGCTCTGCCCATACTTCTGGCCAGCATTCTGCTGGATGGCCCGGTGCTTTACCGCAACGTGCCCCGGCTGCGCGACATTTTTACCACCAACAAGCTGCTGGAAGTATTAGGCTGTCCGGCCTTTTTTGTGGATGACGCCGCAAGCAACGTGCGCACCGAAGTATGCGACTTGCGCTATGAGGCGCCCTACGACCTGGTAAAAACCATGCGCGCCTCAGTGCTGGTGCTTGGGCCCCTGCTGGCCCGCCTAGGCAAGGCCAAGGTGGCCCTGCCCGGCGGCTGCGCCATAGGCGCGCGGCCGGTAGACCTGCACCTTAAAGCGCTGGAACAAATGGGCGCGCGTTTTGATTTGGATTCCGGCTACATTATGGGCGAATGCAAAGGCCTGCGCGGCGCTGACATTACCTTCGACTTCCCCACCGTGGGCGGTACCGAAAATATACTTATGGCCGCCAGCCTGGCCAAAGGCGAAACCATACTGCGCAACGCGGCGCGTGAGCCGGAGATAACCGACCTCGCCAAGTTCCTTATAGCCTGCGGCGCGCGCATTGAAGGCCTTGGCACCGACACCCTGCGCATACAAGGAGTGGCAAGCCTGCACGGCTGCGAATACAGCATCATGCCGGACCGTATAGAGGCCGGAACCTTTCTGGTGGCCGCCGCCATCACGCATGGCGAAGTGTTTGTTGAAAACTGCCAGGCGGATGACCTTAGCGCAGTGCTCTCCAAAATGGAAAGCATGGGCGTAAAGCTGGAACGCCGCCCCAATGGCGTGCAAGTGGGCAGCAATGGCCCCATAAAAGGCGCAAATGTCGTAACCAAACCTTACCCTGGCTTCCCCACCGACATGCAGGCTCAAATAATGGCCCTTATGGCTCTGGCTGAAGGCTCCAGCACCGTTGAAGAAACTATTTTTGAAAACCGCTTCATGCACGTGCCCGAGCTTAACCGCATGGGCGCCGATATTCAGCTCTCCGGCCACAAAGCCGTGGTGCGCGGCGTAAAACAGCTTATAGGCGCGCCCGTTATGGCATCGGATCTGCGCGCCAGCGCCTCCCTGGTGCTGGCGGGGCTGGCCGCAAAAGGCGAAACCCATGTGCAGCGCATCTACCACCTGGATCGCGGTTACGAGCACATAGAGCACAAGCTTAACGCCGTGGGGGCTGATATAGCGCGAGTTAAAGATAACTAAAAAATCTGGAGGCGCCCGCGCCGCGCCAGTACGGGGGGCTGCTTGTCCCTTTTACTGGCGTGGCGCGGGCGCCTTCTTTTCTTCCCGCAACTTTTTTTTCGGTCTTATACTACTTAACATTCCCTCATTAGTTGTTATATAGAGGAACGAACGACACGCCAAAGGTAACTTGTTATGAAAAAACACAATCCTTACGAAGATACCTCCAAAAATTTTGAGCAGGCTGACAAAAACATCAGCGAGGCTGAAATGGAAAGTGAGGGCGGTGAAGACGCTCAGATTGATGACATGGCCATGTGCCCGCGTTGCGAGCGCACGGAAACAGCAGCCGTACGCATGATGGCTGAAGCCGAAGACCTGCGCCTGCGCGCGCTGGCCGAGGCCGATAACCTGCGCAAACGCATGCAACGCGAGAAGGATGAAGCCATACGCTATTCCGCTTCCGCTGTGCTTTCAGACATACTCCCGGCGCTGGATAATCTGGATTTGGCCTTGGAGCACGCCAAGGATAACGATGCCTGCAAAAATTTTTTCGTGGGCGTGGATATGACCAAAAAACTTTTGTTGGAATCTTTGAAAAAACATGGTCTGGAGCCGGTGGGAGCTGTTGGCGAAGAATTTGACCCGGCCCTGCACGAGGCCCTGAGCATGATGGAAAACCCTGATTTGCCCAATGGGGCCATTTGCACTGTTTTTACCCGCGGCTACAAGCTGCATGACCGTTTGTTGCGCCCGGCCAAAGTCGTGGTTTGCAAAAAATAAGCCGCATCTGAAATGAACAACACCCCTGATACCGAACGTGACTGGATTTCGCTGGCGCGTGAAACGCTGGACATTGAAATTGAAGGCTTGCAGGCCGTGCGCGAGAACATAGGCCCATCTTTCAACCGTGCCATGTCTGTTCTTGCCTCGTGCAGGGGGCGGGTGGTGGTAACGGGTTTGGGTAAATCCGGCCTGGTGGGGCGCAAGCTGGCGGCCACCTTCTCATCCACCGGCACGCCCTCTTTTTTTCTGCACCCGGTGGAGGGGCAGCATGGCGACTTGGGCGGAGTGCGCGATGATGACGTGATTATCGCCATATCCAACTCCGGCAAAACCGATGAGCTTATAGCCATTTTTCCGGTGCTGCGCAGCTTGGGAGTAAAAATTATCAGCCTTACGGGCGGCATGGATTCACCCATGGCGCAAATGTCCGACGTGGTAATAAACACGGCCGTGCCGCGCGAGGCCTGCCCGCTAAACCTTGCCCCAACCAGCAGCACCACGGCGGTTCTGGCCATGGGCGACGCGCTGGCCGTGTGCCTTATAGAGGCCAAGGCCTTTACGGAAAACGATTTCAGGCGCTTTCACCCCGGCGGGGCCTTGGGCCAGCGGCTGGGCAAGGCCATATCTGAAATAATGCAGGAAAGAGTGCCGGCAGTGCCGGATTCCGCCAACATGGGCGCGGCGGTGGACGCCCTGCACCTTGGCGGCCTTGGCGCCGTGCTGGTGCTGGACGATGACGGAGCGGCCAAAGGCATACTGACGGACGGCGACTTGCGCCGGGCCATTCTGAATAAAAATTTCACCCCAGCCGGCTCCGTTACGGGAATAATGACCAAAAAATTCCGCCACGCCACGCAAAGCATGACCGTGGCCGAAGTGCTGGACATAATGGAAAGCGCCGCCATTATGGTTATGCCGGTGCTGGATGAAAAAGGCCTGCCCCTGGGCATAATCCATATGCACGATCTGCTGGGCAAAGGGCAAATCAAGTTTAAGGCGTAAAAATTACACACCCGCGCGAACAACAATAGACGTAAGGCCCGCCGCATGTATTTTTAAAAAATGCACGCGGCGGGCCTTACGTCTATCAAAGGCGAGTATAAACTATTTTTCTTGCATCAACTTTCTGATGTTGGCTTCAAACTCACCCTTCTCGTTCTGATTAAGCCTGGCGAATTTTGCATTTACGCCCTCAAGGGCAACGGTATCGCCATCGGTACACGCCACGGCCCATTCCATAAACAGGGCCTGGGCCTTGGGGTAGGTAAAGGAATTTTGCACTATGAACCCCGCAATGCCCCTGTTCACAAAAGCCTGAGTGACCTCGGCGGCGCTATGCCCGCCAGGCATCGCCAAAGCTGAAAGCGACGCGGCGGCGGGCGACGCAACCACCGGGGCGGCTGCCGCCGGAGCAACCACAGCCGGGGTAGGCGCAGGCGCGACGGATGGCGGGGCAGTTGCAACGGGAACAGCCGGGGCAACAGTGGCTCCGGCCAGAGCCATTGCAGGCCAGTTTATGGGGCCGAAACCGCTGGTTGCGCCAAGCGGGCGCGCCAAAAACTCACGCGCGCTTACCATATGCGACTCAATGGTCAGCTCACGCTTGTTCATGCTGTAACCTTTAAAAGAAGACTCAAAAAATGTCTGCACGCTTTGGGCCAGGTTGCCTGTCTCAAAGTAATAGGCTTCTTCCGCGTCATGAAAACCTATGGCGCTTTTTCCGTTAACGTCCACGGCAATGTAACAGAGGCGCTGCCCGTCGGTAACTTCCGGCCCCATGATAAAATTGAGCACGGGGTTGCGCCGCACGGTGTAGTTGTAGGATATGTTGGCTCTGTAAAGCATGCCGTAGGCCTTGCCGCCGCTGGGCATGCTTCTGGCCCCGGCCGGAAATTCCCTTTTAAATCCGCTAACGCACTCGTCCGCCAGCCGGTTCACCGGCTTGATGCCGTCTGGGCTTTCCGGCTCCGCCTGAGCGCAGCCAAAGGCCAGCGCCAACAGCATTAAAGCAGCCGCGCCCTTCAATATCTTTTTCATAAATACATCCTTAATATATCTACCGGTTTAACGGCATAACCACACGCTTGCGCGTAAAAACACGAGCGTTACGCGTCAGATTCCGGCGCCGCCAACAATCAAAAAACTTGTCCGGAACACTCGCACAAGAATTGCGCCATGCCAAGGCGTTTTTTTATTTTAACGGCAGGTTGCAGCATGCCGCCACGAACAAATTTTTCACTCTCCGCCATAAAAGACAGCATGCGCCGGACTTTCCGCCAGCCAGCGCAACGAGTGCTCAAAATCCTCCAGAGTGTGCGGCTCAAGCGTAACACCGGGCTTGAGCCGCATTGCTGTCAAGGCTTCCGCAAAATTCGCCAGAGGTATTTTGCCCCGGCCCAGCCCCAGGTGCTGATCGGCCAAACCGTTGTTGTCGTGCAGGTGCAAATGCCGCAGATGCGGGGCTATTGCCTCCAGCCACTGCCTCAGGTTTTCCCGTTTGCAACCTGAGGCAAAGCTGAACCAGTGGCCTATGTCAAAGCACATGCCCGCGCGTCCTTCATCTTTGGCCAGGCGGCGCAGCGCCGTTAGCAGGCTTGTAACGGGAACGGGGCTGAGATCGTAAGTATTTTCAAGAAAAAGGGGCGTATCGCCCGCCGCCAGCACCTTGCCCCAAGTCTCCAGCGAAGAGGCAATCCATTGCGGAGAAGGCAGCGGATCTTGCGACAGCAAGGCTGCGGCGGGCTGGCAGGCTGGGCAAAAATCCAGGCTGCGGTTAGCAAACATGCCCTCAGGCAAGGCGTCGGTCTCGGGGTTAAAGGCCGGGTGGCCTATCATATGCGCCGCGCCATAAATCGCCGCTATTTCCGCCGCCTTGCATAGCGCCGCCGCCGCTTCCGCCCGCAAGGCAGGTGAGGGCGAGCCGGGGGCGGGCGCGAAAAACGGCAGGTGCGCGGCGCAAAAAAGCCCGTTGTCCTTAAGAAAACAGGCTGTTTCGCGGTGCCAGGCCAAAGGCGCGGCCAGGCTTGCCTCATCAAAGCCCAGCTCCGGGTGCATACTTCCGCGCGCGAAAAGCTCAAGCCATTTCTTGTCTTGCCGCGCCCAAGACAAAGGCAAATTCACATAATAGCGCATGGTTGGGAAGTAAGCCTTTTTGCCATACAGATCAAGGGCCGTAACAAACCCGAAAATAATTGCAATTGAAATTCATTTTCATATCACAACCTGTCGGAAATTAATATTTTTTTCTTGACCAAAAACCCGTTAGGGACTAGGCAGTTCATGTCGGTTATTATTTTATTCTGCGCTTATACAACCGCTTGAGCTGTAGCAAAATCCGGCCAGTCCGGCGCTCAAACTAATCAAAATGCCCGCCAGGCGGGCATGCTGGTGGTGTTTTGTTGTATCCGGGTTGTTGCGTAAGACAGATGTTTTATACATCCACATAATCCATCCGAGGACTGCCACATGTTAAACAAAAAACCACTGGGATTGGCAGCTTTATTTGCCTGTATTGCCCTGGCTTTTGTTTCTTTCGGGCTGGGTTCAGAAGGCGCCGCGCAGGCCAAAAAGCAACTGGGCGAGCAGCGTGCCGATATTATCGTAATAGATAGTATGGCCGCGCTCGGCAAGCTTGATCTGCCCTCCGTCACCTTCAAGCACGACCAGCATACCGAAGCCCTGCTCGCGCAGGGTAAAGACTGCACCGCCTGCCACCTTGAGCTTGAAGGACCCGCCGTTGGCAAATGGTCCTACAAATTCAAACGTCAGTCGGACACCACTTACGCCGAAGTGAAAGAAATTTACCACAACGGCTGCCTGAGCTGCCACCAGGCCGAAGCCGAAGCGGGCCGCCCCAGCGGGCCGCAGGCCGCCGAGTGCCGCTCCTGCCACGTGTCCGCCCCGTCTCAGACTGCCGCCCGGCAGGATGTGGATATGGACAAATATCTGCACTACACCCATATTAGCTCGTCCAACATCGCGGTAGCGGGTCAAAAAGACAATTGCGCCGCCTGCCACCACTCGCTGAGCGACGATGGCAAAAAGCAACCGCTGAGACGCGCCGAGAAAAAAGAAGAATCCTGTAGCGCCTGTCATATGGCCGCTCCGGTAAAAAATCAGGATAACCCCAACGCCATGGTGCCCGCGCTGGAAACAGTGTCGCACGAAAGCTGCATTACCTGCCACTTTACCACCGCCGCCAAAGCGGGCAAAGACAAGAGCGGGCCTTATAACTGCGCGGGCTGTCATGGTCAGGAAGCCCAGGCCGCCCTTGCCGCCAAAAAGAAAGCCGATGTGCCCCGTTTGGACAGAGGCCAGCCGGACAGCGTGATGATGCTGGCCAAACCAGGCTCTGCCATGAAAGTGCAGGAAGTGACAGGCACCATGAGCCCGGTGGCCTTTAACCACAAGAGCCACGAAGCGGCCACTGACAATTGCAGCACCTGCCACCACGCCAAAATTGCCGCCTGCTCCTCCTGCCATACCCTTGAGGGCAGCAAAGAAGGCAACTTTGTAAACCTTGAGCGCGCCATGCATAAGGTAGACTCCAACCGCTCCTGCGCAGGCTGCCACAACACTTACACTCAGTCCGACAAATGCGCGGGGTGCCATGCCTCAATGCCGGTTGTAAAAAGCCAGCAGAGCTGCGCCGCCTGCCATACCACCCCGGTGGGCCTTACCGACGTGCAGGCTCGTGACGGCTCTTTGCTTAAAATGAACAAAGATCTGCTTGAGCGCATGGCCGCCTCCACGGTATCAGCGCGCAAGACCAACAGGGCTGTCATAAACACCCAAGATATACCTGAAAAAGTGACTATCGGCGTGCTTGCCAACGAGTACAAGCCTTCAGTGCTGCCGCACCGCAAAATAGTGCTGGCGCTGGAAAAAGGCATGGCCGACAGTGAACTGGCGCAGTCTTTCCATATCAATATCACCACCATGTGTCAGGGCTGCCACCATAACAGCCCGGCCTCACTTACGCCGCCCAAGTGCGCAAGCTGCCACTCGGTAAACGAAATGCCGGGCCAGACCGGAAGACCCGCGCTGAAAGTTGCGTATCACGCGCAGTGTATGGGGTGTCACTCATTGATGAAAGTGCAAAAACCAGTTAATACTGACTGTGCAGGCTGTCACGAGTTAGCAAAATAGGTAACCGCAACAAGGTAACCATTTGAGGAGTTGTTCATGCATCGCAGAAAATTCTTAAGCATGCTGGGTATTGCCGGTGTCGCCACCGCCGCGGCCCCCATGGCAAGCCAAGCTGCCAGCACTCAATCATTTAGCGGTCATCCTGATGCTTACGGGGTTCTTCATGACTCCACCCTTTGCATCGGCTGCCGCAAATGCGAGGCTGGCTGCGCGGAAGTAAACAATTTGCCCAAGCCGGAAAAACCGTTTGATGACCTCACGGTGCTTGACCAAAAGCGTCGTACCGATTTTAAAACCTTTACAGTGGTCAACAAATACAAAGTAAATGTCGACGGCAAAGATAAAGACGTGTTCCGCAAACAGCAGTGCAACCACTGCCAGGAACCAGCCTGCGCCTCGGCCTGCTTTGTAAAGGCCTTCACAAAAAACAGCGATGGGTCCGTTACCTACAGCCCAAGCTGGTGCGTGGGCTGCCGCTACTGTATGATAGCCTGCCCCTTTTATGTGCCCACCTACGATTACGGCAACGTGTGGAACCCGCTGGTGTACAAATGCACCATGTGCCACCCCCGTATTCAGGAAGGCAAAAGACCCGGCTGTGTCGACGCCTGCCCCAAAGGCGCTCTGGTGTTCGGCAAACGCAAGGATCTGGTCCGTCTGGCCCATGAGCGCATAAACAGCAAGCCCGGCCAATACGTTGACTATGTATATGGCGAAAAAGAAATGGGCGGCACCAACTGGCTGTATATTGCCGGCGTTCCGGCGCAAGATTTGGGCATGCCCCAGCTTGGCGCCACCAGCGCGCCCGAGCTTACCTCCGGCGCTTTGGGCGCTGTAGCCATGGTGGCCGGCATGTGGCCGGTGCTTTTGGGCGGCGCTTACGCCATTACCAAACGCAAAGAGAAAGTGGCCGCGCAGGAGCAGAAGGAAGCTGTTAATGCTGCGGTTGAACAGGCCGAAGCCGAAGCCGGCGACAAGCTGAACGCGGCCTTGCAGAAAGCCGCCAAGGAAAAAGACGCGGCCGTGGCCAAAGAAGCCAAAAAAATTAAAGAACTTGAAGACAAGCTGGCGGCTCTGGAAGCCAAAAATGCTCCCGCCGAAGCTGATACCGGGGCTGACAAGCCCGAGGGGGATGCATAAATGGCACTTCTTCCCAAAAGCATGCCTTTGCCAAAACTGGATATTGACTGGAACGCGGCCTTGCGTTCCCCTGCCAACATAATTTCCGCTCTCATTCTGGCCGCAGGCGGCGTGGTGTTTATCATGCGCTTTGTCTGGGGCCTGGAAGGCGTCGCGGCCATTGACAACAACAACCCATGGGGCATCTGGATAGGCTTCGACCTGTTGTGCGGCGTGGCTTTGGCCGCTGGCGGCTACACCTGCTCCTCGGCCGTGTATCTCTTCGGTATGAAAAAGTACCACTCCGCCGTGCGCCCCGCCATAAGCACAGCCTTTTTGGGCTACGCCTTCGTGGTGTTCGCCCTCTTGGTAGACGTGGGCCGCCCCTGGTTCCTGCCCGCTCCCGTGTTCTTCTCGCAGGGCACCACCTCCGTGCTGTTTGAAGTGGGCCTGTGCGTTATGATTTACGTGACCGTGCTGCTTGTGGAGTGGTCGCCCATAGCGATGGAATGGCTCAACTGGCCCATGCTCAAAAAGCTGCGCCAGATAGTGCTCAGGCTTACCATTCCGCTTACCGTGGTGGGCGTCATACTTTCCACCATGCATCAGTCCTCGTTGGGCGCGCTGTACCTTATAGCCCCCAGCAAGCTCCACCCCCTGTGGTATTCCAGCTTCATTCCGGTGTTCTTTTTCTTCTCCAGCATGTACGCGGGCCTTTCCATGGTTATATTTGAAGGGAGCCTCGTACACCGCAGCAAGAGCCTGGTGGGCAAAATGGACCATACCCACCATGCGGAAGCCAACGACGTGGTGTTGGGTTTTGGCAAGGCCGCCTCGTACATCATGTTCGGCTACCTCTGCCTGCGCATCACCGATGTGGCCATGCAGAACAACTGGCAGTACCTGTTTACCGGCTACGGCCTGTGGTTCCTGCTCGAGCTTACTTGCTTCATAGCCCTGCCCTGCTTCTTGTATGCCTTGGGCGTGCGCGAAAAAAGAATTCCGCTTATCCGTTTGGCCTCTGTCTTTGCAGTGGCAGGCATTATCATGTACCGCTTCAACGTAAGCATAATAGGCTTTAACTGGCAGCTTCCCAGTGCTGAGCGTTACTTCCCCAGCATTACCGAAATTATCTTCTCTGCCTTTGTGGTTACGATGATTATCACCGTATACCGCTTTTTCGCCACCTTTATGCCGGTACTGTTCGAGCACTCCGACTACAAGGACGCTCACCATTAATTTCCGCCCTCCGGCCCCCTGGCGGGGCCGGAGCGAAAAACGCTTAGGCGGAAATCTGAAAAGGAGAATGGAAATGGAACATGTATTTTACTGTCTGCATGACTTTATGCTTGCAACAAAGACTATGACCTATATTTGTATGGGCCTTAGCGTACTGGCTATTTGGGGCTTTTTCCTGTTCATCACCGGCCGTGATGAAAAGATTAAAAAGTTCTAGGCCAGCAAGGAGAGCTTAAATGGATAGCATCATTACTTTTTTGACAGGTCCGGGGCTTATCGTCTCGCTGGCTGTCTTTTTCGTCGGCCTTGCGGTGCGGCTTGCGCTGTACTTTCTCGGGCTGGACTGGAAGCTCGAGCGCGTGGCCTATAAACCCGAAATGGCTCACGGCCTCAAGGGCGGCCTTTACTCCGTGCTCAAGTGGCTGCTGCCTTTCGGCACCTATGGTTGGCGCGCCCAGCCCTTTGTAGCCACCGCCTTTTTGTTTTTGCACATAGGCGCTGTGCTCCTGCCCCTCTTTCTGGTTGGGCACAACGTAATACTTAAAGAAGCTTTCGGTTTCAGCCTGATTTCCATGCCGCAGGGGCTGGCCGACTTTTTAACTGTTCTGGCCATTATAGGCATAGTGATGATTGCCCTGCGCCGCATATCGCTGCCCGAAGTGCGCATTCTTACCAATGCGCAAGATTGGCTGCTGCTGGCCATGGTATTCGTCATTTTCGTAAGCGGCTTCATGAGCAGCATGGAATTGGGCGACGCCAAAGTGGCTATGCTTATTCACATTGCCGCTGCTGAACTGCTGCTTATTACCGCCCCGTTTACCAAAATGGCGCACGTTGCGCTTTTTTTCGCCTCGCGCATACAGATTGGCATGGATTTCGCCATCAAGCGCGGTGGGCACAGCCGTAAGAGCGGCGCGTTCTTCCCCTGGTAGCAGGCCACAAAGTCAGGACAAGAGGAGATTACCATGCCTGAAGGACAATTTTGCAACAAGCGCCCCATTACCACCGAGGAAGAGCTCAAGGCCTTGCTCGGCGACAAGGGTGGCGCGCAATACTATAAAGAAATGGCAGAGCTGGATGTGGACACGGAAAAACTGTGGGCCTCCATTCAGAAAACATGCAAAACCCGTACCCGCACATGGCTTGAAATATGCGCCCACTGCGGCATGTGCGCCGAAAGCTGCTTTATTTACCGCGTAAACGACCAGGACCCCAAGCAGGTTCCGGCTTACAAAATCCAGTCCACGCTGGGTGAGATAGTAAAGCGCAAAGGCCAGGTTACCAACGAGTTTATGCGTTACTGCATGGACGTGGCCTGGTCAAAATGCACCTGCTGCAACCGTTGCGCGCAGTTCTGCCCCTACGGCATAGACGTGGGCGCCATGATGAGCTACCTGCGCGGCCTTTTGTTCTCGCAGGGTTTTGTGCCGTGGGAAATGAAAATAGGCTCCGGCATGCACCGCGTGTACCACGCCCAGATGGACGTTACCACTGAAGACTGGGTGGATACCTGCGAATGGATGGCCGAAGAAAACGGCGAAGAATGGCCCGGCCTTGAAATTCCGGTAGACAAAGAAAACGCGGACATAATGTACACCCTGAACGCCCGCGAGCCCAAGCACTACCCCGAAGACGTGGCCGAAGCCGCCATTCTGTTCCATCTGGCCGGTGAAAACTGGACAGTGCCGAGCGAAGGCTGGGAGCAGACCTCCCTCTCCATGTTCGCTGGCGACTGGGAAGCTTGCGCCATACAGGTTAAAAGCGTGTATGAAGCCATTGAGCGCCTTAACCCCAAACGCGTTATAGGCACGGAGTGCGGGCACGCCCACCGCGCCACGGTTATAGAAGGCCCTTACTGGGCCGGACGCCCCGACGGCAAGCCGCCCAGAGAATACATTCACTACGTGCAGTGGCTGGCCGAAGCCCTGCGTGAAGGTAAGATAAAACTGGATCCGTCCAAGAAGATTAAGGAACCCTGCACCTTGCAAGATTCCTGCAACTACGTGCGCAACCACGGACTCTCGCGTTATACCCGCGAGATTATGTCCTACATTGCCGAAGACTTCCGCGAAATGGCCCCCAACCACGAGTATAACTACTGTTGCGGCGGCGGCGGCGGCTTTAACGGCATAGGCAAGTACCGCAAAGAGCGCAACAAAGCCCTGAAAACCAAGCGTGACCAGATTCTGGCCACCGGCGCAAAGTTTGTTGTAGCCCCCTGCCATAACTGCTGGGACGCCATCCGCGACTTGGAAGAAGAATACGAAATCGGCATCAAGTGGAGCTTCCTGAAGCCGCTCATCATTAAAATGGCTATAGTGCCGGAGCATCTGCGCCCGCAGGAAGAAGAAGACGAATAGAAAACAAGGTTGACTAACGCCTGATAAAACAGCCCCCGGTTGAACGACATGCCGGGGGCTGTTTTATCAGGTCAAAATCATTTTATTTTGCGCTGTGCCGGCTCCATGTGCTATAGTACTACAGCGGCAGGCGCCCCATATACATCATACATCTTAACTAGCTATAAATTCAGAATATTTGTCTTGCAAAGCCTTAGCTGTTATGCCGAACTGGCTATAACTACTCGTTTTTTTCTTTGAAGCTGTTTACATACCACCCGATTATATTTAATATAAACCCGCGTTCATTTAATTATGCTTAAAGGAAGTATTTTTATGGAAAAAGACCGTAATGACGAAAGGCGCGAGTCAACGCGCGTGCAGTTGGATATTCCCTGTTTCGTCATGATAAAACTTGCCTCTGGCGACAGCTTTAAAGCCATGATCAGCAACATAGGCTATTCAGGCATACAGTTAGATCTTCCGGCAGCGTTGAGCAACGGGCAGCTTGCGCCGAAAGCTCTGGTTACCATCAGCGGTTTTCCAAAAGAGCTTGCCATGCTCAATAACATGCGCGCCAAGGTGAAATGGTTGGGAGACGGCCGTTGCGGCTTGCATTTTGAAAAAAAACTTTCCATCAGCGAAGAAGAGCTTTTGGATATAATAGAGCAGTTTTAACGGCAGGGCTTGCGCTGCGGGCCACTCCGGCCCCGGGAGCGGCCCTGTTAATGCCCGGAATACTCCATTACGCTGTTCAAGTCGCGTTCTTTACCTTGAAACGACCCGTTTTCGCAAATATAGCGGCGCAACTTCCATGCCTCCAGATCCAGATAGTCAATCTTTCCGTGGCATCCCCGTTGCGCCATTGGCGCGGCAGCCAGTAAAAAATCATCCAGCGGAAAAAAAGTGCCTTCATAGCTTATATTCATCAGCTCGCCATTCAAAGTAAGCACTTCGCCAGCCTCGGCGTCAACCAGAGCCAGCGCTTCGCGTAACTCCGCCAGCTCATTGCGGCTTACGGGCCGTAAAAAGCCATATACTTTCACCAGTACCGGACGCATACTATCTCCATTCGCCAAGAGGCGGCGCTACAACGGCCTTTTTGCCCCAGCTTCGCGCCAAAGGGCAAAAAGGCCCTTATGGCGGCACTACCCAGAGCATTTTAACCTTTAGAAGCTGCATGTATGCTTTGAAAGATCAAAGCAAGCCCTCTCAAAATACATAAAAACTGAAGCGCTCTTTTATCGTATTGCAAAGCCGAAGAGGCTTTGCAAAAGGCGCGACGCGCCGCCCGTTTGCCGGCGTGTTCTGCGGGGCCGCCAGGGCATTTCAACTTTTTCACAGTCAAAATGCTCTTGGCTTATCGGCAAAGGCCTTCGCGGTCGGCCCACTCCAACCCGCCGCAACTGCCCAAATTGCAGGCCCGGCGCAAATCGGCGCACATTGCCGCCGTTTGTTCCAGCACCTTGAGAGCCAAAGCCCGATTTTCATAAAAAACAGCCTGATATGGCTCCAAAGCCACTGCCTGGTTAAAATCATCCAAGGCCAGCGAGGGTAATTCCAGCCAAAGCAGCGCAACCCCGCGCAAATCGCGCGCCGGGGCAAAATCCGGCCTTAAGGCCAGCGCGTCGCCCAAGCGCCGTCTGGCCTCAAGCGCATCGCCACGCAAAAGCCGCACCAAGGCATAATCCGCAAGTAACAGGTAATTGTCCGGATATGCGGCCAGCATTTCACCAAGGCTGTTATCCAGCGCCTGCAACAAGGCCATGCCGCCCGCGTTGCCCAAATAGCCCGATTGTGCCTGCGCGCCAAGGCCGCGCAGCTCGGGCAGCAGCTTTATATACTTGCGCATGGCTGCAAGCTTGGCTGCCGCTGTTTCAAGGCGGGCGGCCAATACTGCTGCCTCAGAGCCCGTGCCGTCTTTAGGCGGCCTGCCAGCCTGCAAATGAGCGGAGCTTGCGCCGGGCTTTAAAAATGGCGCGGCAGCCAGGTCATATTCCTTTAAACAGGCAAGCTCCAATTCCGCCGCTCTGGCATAATAATCAAGCCACAACGGCCGCGCCAGCAAGTCGGCCAGCTTTTGCCTTTCCCGCGCTGTATCGCCCAAACTTAGCCTTACAGTCACCGCTACCTGAACATCGGGCGGTACGCCGCGCACGTTTATATTTTCCACTGTCTCGTCCAGCACGGCCAAGGCCAGGGCCGCCGGGTCGGGGCGCGGCTGCGAGGCCATAACCTCACTGCCCAATAGCAGACGCAGTTCGTCCAACCGCGCCATACTACGGGTAGCGGCTTCAATACCGGCCACCCGCGCGGCGGAAAGAGCGGCCTCTGTCGCCATGCCTTTGCTTACAGGCCCCTTAAACTCCCGCGAGCGCTCCATGCGCGCATCAGGCAGACGCGAGGCCCCAACAGCCATGCATGGCGATATGCCCAAGCAATACGCCAGAACCAACATAACTACTCTAACAGGTACCGTTTTAAGCATAAAGTTCAGCCGTTATCTTCTGATATAAACGCATAATTGAGCCATAATTGGCGCAAGCATAAGGCAGTATGCGGCGAAGCACAAGGCGTCGGCCGCATATGCCCATGCCGCTGGCCGGTATTTTTCCGCCCGCGCCTTGCCTTGGGTGTTATTGCATTTAAAAAGCTAATCGCTGAAAGTATTATTGCCTTTTTTTGACGATTAGATTAAATAAAACAAAGACATACCAGTTTATATGTATTTAACTATTTGAATATATTGTATTTGACTTGGAATCGCCCGAATTTAGACGTTTTTAGGGCAAAATGTATTGACAAGAACTGCCTCTTTTGTAAAAGCTGTCATTCGACACTGCGATTAAACCACGCATACAATGTTATGCAAATAAAAAAACCTTGTCATGGAGATAGAAAAAATGACTAAAGCCGAACTCGTACAGAAAATTCATGCTAAAGCCGGCCTGGCCACCAAAGCGCAGACTGAAACAGCTCTCGACGCCATCATTGCCGCTCTGACCGACGCCCTCAAATCCGGCGAATCCGTGACCTTTACCGGTTTCGGCAGCTTCAAAGTGACCAACCGCGCCGCCCGTAAAGGCCGCAACCCCCGCACCGGCACCGAAATCAACATTCCCGCCAGCAAAGCCGTTAAGTTCACCCCCGGCAAAATGCTGAAAGAAGCTGTAAAATAGCTCTATATTTCTTTTAAGCAAAACACCCCGCAGCCCTGGTTGCGGGGTGTTTTGCTTATAGAGGCATATCATGCGGTAAGGTCACGGTAAGTTTACCGATTGCTTATTACTACTCATCGCTTACAAAAATCTGTCAATAAAACAACCGCTCCTCCCGACCGCAGTGATCATCACTACCCCTCACCACACCTCAAAATGCCAGCTCCGGCAAAAAACCGTGTTATAATACATGAATAAATACATCTGAAAACACACCTCAATTCTTTCTTTGTCTGCCCCTACACAACAGTTCATTTATTTTCCCGCAAAATTGCCTACATCCAGATAATTTTCTGCCCCCAAAATCGACTTTACCCATAGGTGCCTCATAACACCGCATCTGCCAAGTTTCGCCGAATGTGAGCAGTTTTAAATATTGCTTTTAACCTTAAACAAGGGGATACTTATACCTTGGCATTACAATCAAAGAACCGGCCAAATGATGAATTCCATCGGCATGGTTTACACGCAGCGCGGCTACAGCGGCGCGCCAGGCCATGTTAATGTGCCTGCGGACGAGCATTTGCGAAACAGAGGACCTATTCCGCGCGGGCGGTATAGAATTGTTGGAGTAACAAACAGCCGTGGTGCTGATACTATCGTTCTTGAGCCTGTGGGGCATAACGCGCGCGGTAGAACTAACTTCAGGGTACATGGAGATAGTATAAGAAACCCCGGTTCTGCCTCAGAAGGCTGCGTTGTGGCCGACCCAACCATCCGAAGGGATATGACCGGCTTTGTTGGCGGTGAGCTTATAGTTGTTGATGAACCGGAGTGGTAAATGCAAAAAAGCCGTATTCTCATTACTTGTTTGACCTTGTTCGCGCTTTGCGCGCCCTGCTGCCTTGCGGCAACAGATACCGTCTGGAAGCCAGAATCCGGCATACCCAGGTATAAAGTTGAGTGGGGAAGCAAGAGATACGGCAAACCCATTACCCCTGTGGAAATGCAAATAGAAGAAGCCGTCAAGGACATGCATACCAACATGGGTTTGTTGCTTAAGTTGCATGGAATGACTGGTGGCGCTTGCACAATGGGTTGGAGCGGGCCAATTGCCGAAGCGCTTCTATCTCAACCCGTTTCAGCAGTTAAGCTGTTTCACGCTGCCGAGCAACCTATGTACTCCATTGATCCCATATTCTTTATTGAAGGCGACCCAAAAGAAATAGCCGCCTGGCTGAATGAAGCCGTCGAGGTGCTGGAATCTTTCTGCATGACTGACATTGGCGAGGAGAAAACTCGACAGGATTTGCTGAAGAGTTACAAAGCGGGGCAAGTGAAAATGCGGGAATTGATGAGCAAGCCGTAACCAGATTGAATGATTCCGCTTTATGTAAAGTAATATAGGGAGGGAGCGCAAGCTCCCTCCCTATATTAAAAACAAGGCACAATTTTTAAACCTTGCTGGCGCGGCTGTTTTACTCCGGCTTGGCAAAGGTGGCGGCTATAATATCAGCATCGCCCGGCACGGCAGCGGCCTCAAGCTCGGCATTGCCGCCGCTGCAGGCGAACTTGCCGTCAACCAGAAACACGTCGCCGCAGGAAAGCACCGTGGCATAAGGAATTTGCTCCCGCATATGTATAAATTCTATACGGTCGGGAAAAATAATGGGCGTTTTCTTGCCGCCGAAATCCTGAAAAATAATATATCGCATAGCAACCTCGCTTTATTCTGGTAAATCGTCTTGTTACAATCTACCGGCATTAAGGCCACAAGGCAATAAAAAGCCTGAAAATGGATGAAGCCGGATTTGCCAGATCCGGCTTCATTCTCTATGCCTTTATATTCCCGCTATTTCTTGTGAAGCTCCAAAGCGGACGAAAGTATGTAGTTCTTACCGCTCATGGGCAGCACTATTTTGCTTATTTCTTCCAGCGCCTCAGCTTTTATATCCTTTACTTCCTGTGCGTCGCCCAGTTGCAGCAGGTAATCGGCCAGTTGGCAGGCCCAGCGCCAGTCTTTTTGCTGCAGGGCTTCCCGTGCGTTTTTCAACAGTTTGTCCGCTCCGCCAGCCAATTTTGCCATGTGCTCGGCTTCCTCCTTGGGCGCCAGGGGCACCAGGTTGGAGGCATTGCCGTCAAACCAGCCCAGCAGGCCGGAAAAAATGGAGCGCACGGCCCAAGGTATGGCCCCGTAATACTCGGCAAGGTAGGGCAGTTTACGCAGGTTGTCCGGCAGGCGTATCTCGGTGGAGAGTTCGTCCGGCGTTTTACCGGCATCAATGCCTTTTACGGTTTCGTCATACACATATTGCAGGGCGTCGCCATAGTTGGTGACGTAACTTTTTACCTCGCCAGCGCCCAAGGTGGGCGTGTGGTGGCCGGTAACCAGCGCGGCGGCGTTAAAAGGCAGCAGCTTTTTAACGGCGGCGGCCCAACCGGCTATGTCGCGGTAAGCGGAGCCGCGTACCGGGTAGAGGTTGGGGAAGGAGCGGTACATGGTGTCGCCGCAAAACAACACCTTGGTTTCTGGCAGCCAGACCAGCATATGGTCAGAGGTTTCCGAGGCGATTGCGTGCAGCTCCACCTGCACCCCGCAGGCATCAACCTTTTGCAGCGGCCCTTCCAGCTTGCGGTTGGGCATGAGCGGTTTGCCGGGTTTACCGCCTTTTACCTGAAGCACAACAGTATTGGGCGTATATTTTTCCGCCGGAATTATAGCCCCAAACTGCCTGCCGCCGCGTATGCGGGTTATGTTCTCAATGCCCTTGAAACCGGCTGATTCCGAACCGAAATTCTCCCTGGCCCATACAGGCGCATCAGGGTTTTCGGCCAGAAAAACGTCACCCCCGCCCCTGTGGTCGGGGTGGCTGTGCGTCAGGAAAATATTTTTCAAAGGCAGCCTGGTAATGCCTTTAATAAGCTCCAGCACGGCCTCGGCGGCGGCGACGCTGTCGCCCACATCCACCATGCTGTAGCCGTCTTTTCCAATAACCAGGCTGAAAATAGAGGTGCCGTACCCCACAAAGGAATACACGTTATCGCAAACCTTAACCGTCTGGCGTTCCAGCGCCTGATGCTTATGCTCCGCCGGATAGCTGAAACCGGCATATTCAATGGCCATGGCAAATCTCCTTTTTTAGTGCGAAAGGTGGCAGGAAACAACGTTATTCATCTTATATCCCGCCCCCAAAGGGGCATGGGCATACCCTCACGCGGCTACGCCGCTACTTCTGGCACGTCTCGCAATACACGGTGCCGCGCCCGGCCACGCGCGCGCTGGCAAGCGTTGAGCCGCAGGTTTTACAGGCCTCGCCGCCGCGCCCGTAAACGTTGAATTTGTTCTGAAAAGCCCCGGCGTTGCCTTCGGCGTCGCGGTAATCCCTTATGGAGCTGCCGCAGGCGTCTATGGCCTCTTGCAAAATCTCCTGAATATGCCCGGCCAGCGACACGAGTTTTTCGGCCGGAATGGTCTCGGACTTGCGATCCGGGCGCAGGCCAGCCCGAAAAAGGGACTCGTCGGCGTAAATATTTCCTATTCCGGCAATTACGGTTTGGTCCAGCAGCACGTTTTTAATCCGGCCTTTCTTGGCGGCAAGGCGGGCGGCCAGTTCCTCCGGCGTGTGCTCAAGCGGCTCAAAACCCAGCTTGGCCCAAAAGGGCCACTCCGGCAGTTGTTCCGGCCGCATGAGGCGGCAGTATCCAAAGGTGCGCACGTCGTCAAAAAACAAACGCGACTCCGGCGCTGGCGTGGAGGCCGAAGGGTAAAGATCGAGAGTTATTTTGGTGTGCTTGTGCGGCTCCACATCTAGCGGGTGCACAAAAAGCCGTCCGGTCATTTTAAGGTGAAAAGCGGCGATAAGGGGCTGGCCGGTGTTGTCACGTACGTCCAGCATAAGGAGCTTGGCGCGGCGTCGGGATTTTTCTATGCGCGCGCCTTCCAGCAGGGGCAGCAGATCGCGCCCCGTCTCCAGCGTTTTGGCGCTGAGCAGGTGAATATTTTTGACATAACGCCCTTGAACCTGAGGGTTAAGGGTGCGGCTTATGGTTTCTACTTCCGGCAGTTCCGGCATGGTTGCCTCCAAAATTTGCAATCAGCCATATTTACGTCAAAAACAGACGCCCGGCAACGGGAAGTTTAATATATATCCAGTTGTAATTACAGCCTTTGCACAACAAAAAGCTATAGCTTTGCAAAAGCCGCTTCATGACCTGTTCAGACTTAAGCGGCATCACCCCAAAAGACGTAAATATAGGCATTCCGCCATATTTGACAGGCATTACCCATGCTCGCCGGGGCAAGCCGCAAGGCGGCGCAGCGTCTCTTCCACCGCATCCAGCCGCTGCAGGCGCAAGGCCGAGATTTGCCCCAGCAACTTGCGGGTTTCGCGCTCTAGCGCCGCCATGTCGCCAGTATTTTCCACTATAAAGTCGGCGGCAGCCATTTTTTTAGCTTCAGGCCATTGCCAGCTTTCCATTTTCTCAACCATATCGCGGCTCCAGCCACGAATGTTACAAAGCCGCTCGCCTCTCTCGGCCAAGGGGCAGTGTACGCCAGCCACCAGCGGGGCAACTGCGGGCAAGGCCGCATTTTTGCCCGTGTTTTTTTGAGGTTTGCGGGCGGCTAATGCTTCAAAATACAAAGGCACCTCGGCCACGGCCAGGGGCGTATTGGGCGCAGCGCGCTCCAATGCCTCAAAAAAACCCTCCATATCCGCATAAACCATGGGGTGGATTATGGCCTCCACCTCCCGCCTCAACTGGTCGTCGTTATACATGGCGGAAAACAGCGCTTTTTTATCCACCGCCGCCCCATTGCCGGATTCCGGAATAAAACGGCTGCCGAAACGGGCCTTGAGCATTCGCCAGCCGTCGGCATCGGGCTGGTATAGCCGCGCCACGGCTTCATCGGCGCTCCAGGTGGGCACGCCTTCGCGCGCCAGCAAACGCAACACGCTGGATTTGCCGCAGCCGGGGTTGCCCGTGAGCGCCACCCGTTGCACGCTGGCCGATAGCGCCCTGGCGGCACTGAAAAACTCCTCCGGCGGCGCGCAGCAAAAGCGCAGGCGCGGGTCAGCGGCCGTGTTACGGGCTGATTGTCCGTCATATGTTTGCGCCGCATGCCTAGTAACGGACTGTTGCCCCCCATGCAGGAGGGCGGATGCCACGCGCGCGCGCGGTTGCCCGTTTTGCAATGCCTCGACGGCCTGGCCGTTTAGTCGCGCGGGGTGCTCCAACTCCAGCCGCCAGGCGTGCAGCAACTGATGCGCGGGCAAACTACTCAAAATTTCCGTTTGCCCCGCGCTTAATTCTTTTACGCCAAAAGCCTTGCGTACGGCCCGCGCATCTGTATACACGGCGTCGCCTATAATAGGGTGCCCCAAATGGGTGAGATGCACACGAATCTGGTGCGTGCGCCCGCTATGTATGGTTACGGCCAGCAGGCTAAAACGCCCGGCAGCATCCGCGTACAGCGTGCGGTAGTCCGATTTGGCCTCGCGCCCGCCTTTGGCCAGCACGGCCATTTTAACCTTGTTGGTGGGGTGCCGGCCTATGGGCAACTCTATGCTGCCTTCCGCCGGGCGCGGCACACCGTAAACCAGCGCCAGATATTCCTTATGCAGGTTGCGCTCCGCAAAGTCCTCCACCAGCTTCAGCCGCGCGGGCTCGTTAAGCGCTATAACCATTAAACCGGTGGTATCTTTATCCAGCCTGTGCACAATACCGGGGCGCTCCCCCTCCATTTGCGCCAGTTGCGGAAAATGCGCCAGCAACCGATTAGCCAGAGTGCCCTCAGGCTCGCCGGGGCTTGGGTGGGCCGAAAGCCCTGCGGGCTTGTTGAGCACGGCAATGTCGCCATCTTGGTACAAAATGCGCAGTTCCCTAAAATCCGGCGCAAGAGCGGCTGGCTCATCCACCAACTCCAACCGCACCCGCTCGCCGCATAAAAGCTGCCTTTTGGGCGAGGCGCAACCTTGCCCGGCCACCTGCACGCGCTCAGTCAGTATGGCTCTTTTTATTTTCTCGCGTGATATTTTGCCAGCCAGTTTACGGCTTAAAAAAACATCCAGCCGTTGCAGGGCTTCTGCCTGCTCCACAATGAAATCATAGTGTAACTCATTCATATCATGCCACTTCTATGTGCTTTAAAATCATGAATTGATTATTGAACTTGCGGTAAAAAGCGGTTATCACTTTGGGGATGGCGCAAAAAGGCGGCTCCCATCAAGCCTTAATGTTGTAGCAAGTATATTTTCAGGAGTAAATTATGGCCCTGCATATAGTTGATCACCCTCTGGTTAAACACAAGCTGGGGATTTTGCGCCGCCACGACGTGCCGGTTAAGGAATTTCGCGACATCTCCAACGAGATCTGCCGCCTGCTGGTTTATGAAGCCACAAAAACGCTGGCAACGGAAAAGATTACAGTAAAAGGCTGGGCCGGGCCAGTGGAAGTTGAGCGCATAAAAGGCAAAAAAATTACCGCTGTGCCCATTTTACGCGCGGGTATAGGCATGCTGGACGGCTTTACCGACATGATACCCGGCGCTAAAATAAGCGTGGTGGGCATGTTCCGCAACGAAAGCACCCTGGAGCCGGAGCAGTATTACGTAAAGCTCGCCAAAGACATAAGGCACCGCCAGGCTATGATTTTGGACCCGATGCTGGCTACCGGAGGCACGCTTCTGGCGACCATAAACCTGCTCAAAAAGGCCGGATGCACCAGCATAAGCGGTCTCTTTCTGGTTGCCGCTCCCGAAGGCGTAAAAAAGGTGCTGGACGCCCACCCGGATGTGGAGCTGTACACAGCCGCCCTTGACCAGAAGCTTAACGAGCACGGCTATATTTTGCCCGGCCTTGGTGACGCGGGCGACAAGATTTTCGGCACAAAATAGCAGAATCGCCCCCGAAGCTCCGTTGCTTCGGGGGTAAATTTTAACCGGCGTCATCTGGCTGATGCCCGCCCGTGTCTTGCATGCCGGGCCGTGTTGACCCAACTGTAAAAAGACCGTTGCGCCAACATAGCCCACGGCGGGCCGGTTATGGATGCGCCGCAATCGCCCGCGCCCCGCGCGCGTTAAATAAACCCACTGCCCGGAGGCCACAGTGTCAGAGCAAAACCCTGCGTCATTATCTTCGCATGATTATCATTTCAGCCCCCGGCAGGCCCTGGTGGGCTCGCAAATGTTTTTTGTGGCCTTCGGAGCTTTGGTGCTGGTGCCCCTGCTCACCGGCCTTAACCCAAGCGTGGCCATGTTTACCGCAGGTATGGGCACCCTGATTTTTCAGGTTGTCACCAAAGGGAGCGTGCCTATATTTCTGGCTTCTTCCTTCGCTTTTATTGCGCCCATATCATACGGGGTAACCAAATGGGGCCTGCCCGGCACCATGTGCGGTCTGGTGGCCGCAGGTTTGCTATACGTGCTTTTGAGCCTGCTGGTAAAAATGCGCGGCGTCGGCATAATTCAGCGTTTTCTGCCCGCCGTGGTCACAGGGCCGGTTATTATGGTAATAGGCCTCTCCCTCGCCCCTGTCGGCGTTAACATGGCCGTGGGCATGGCCGGAGACGTGCAGGCCGTGCCGCGCAACCTCGCCCTTACCGTTGCCGGAATATCTCTGGCCGCAACGGTTATCGCCACGGTCTGGGGCCGTGGGGTCATCAGGCTTATTCCCATACTCTGCGGCATTGTGGCAGGTTACGCGGCCTCGGCCCTTTTCGACCTTTTCGGCAATTACTCCGTCAAGCTCGTAAACCTCTCCCCCATATACAATGCCGATTGGTTTGCCATGCCTCAATTCGTGCTGCCCGTATGGAACCTTGACGCCATTATCTTCATAGTGCCCATAGCCATTGCCCCAGCCATAGAGCATGTGGGCAACATAATAGCCATAGGAGCCGTTACAGGCCGCGATTATCTGGCCAAGCCCGGCCTGCACCGCACCCTCTTGGGCGATGGCCTGGCCACCAGCGCCGCCTCGCTGCTTGGCGGCCCGCCCAACACCACCTATTCCGAAGTTACCGGCGGCGTGGCCCTTACCCGCGCCTTTAACCCCGCCGTTATGACCTGGGCCGCCATTACCGCCATAGGCCTGGCCTTTATCGGCAAACTGGGCGCGGCCCTTATGACCATACCCGGCCCCGTTATGGGCGGCATCATGGTGCTGCTCTTCGGCACAATAGCCGTTGTAGGCATAAACAGCATGGCCCGCAGCAACGAAAACCTGCTGGAACCCCGCAACATGGTCATAATGTCCGTAGTGCTGGTAAGCGGCCTGGGCGGGCTGGAAATAAGCATCGCCGGGTTCTCCCTCTCCGGCATCGGCCTCGCCGGCATAGTCGGCGTGATTCTTAACCTGATCCTGCCTGGCGGCGGGCATAGCAGTAAGAAACGTAATAGTTAGTTAAAAATATGGAAGCGGCGTGGCCGCACAATATAAGAGAGGGGGCTGCTGGTATGACCCCCATTAGGTGGACAACATAAAAAAGCGTGTTTAAGCTGAATGTTGTAACTTGATGGGGGTTTTTCATGGTCCGACGTAAAAACAATAGTTATTCTGTTGAATTCAAGGAACAAGCAGTACGCATGTAC